>NZ_JASIRC010000001.1:2640000-3840000 GCF_030063565.1 Methylocystis sp. JR02
TCGGCTCGCGCCGGCATTATTGCTTCAGCCACGAGGGCTATGCGCGCGAATGCGATCGCATCGTGACGCGCCTTGCGCAGGAATTCGGGGCCCATCCCGCCGTCGCAGCCTGGCAGACCGACAATGAATTCGGCTGCCATAATACGGTCGAGAGCTATTCAGTAGCGGCGCTCGCCGCCTTCCGCGATTGGTGCCGGGGCAAATATGAGACGATCGAGGCGCTCAACGAGGCCTGGGGCAATGTCTTCTGGTCGATGGAGCTCTCGTCCTTCGAGGAGATCGAGCTCCCCAATCTCACGGTGACGGAAGCCAACCCTTCCCATCTTCTCGACTTCCAGCGGTTCTCGTCCGATCAGATTGTCGCCTTCAACAAAAGGCAAGCGGATATCATCCGCAGATATTCGCCCGGCCGGTCGATCCTGCATAATTTCATGGGCGCCTTCACCGCCTTCGATCATTTCGCGCTGTCGCGGGACCTCGACGCCGCCGCCTGGGACAGCTACCCGCTCGGCTTTCTGGAACGCAGCCCCAATAGCGAGGCTTTCAAGTCGCGCTACATGCGCGTCGGCGACCCTGATTTTCAGGCATTCCACCACGACCTCTATCGGGGCTGCGGGCGCGGCCGCTGGTGGGTCATGGAGCAGCAGCCCGGCCCCGTGAATTGGGCGCCGTGGAATCCCGCCCCCGCGAAAGGGGCGGTGCGGCTCTGGGCGCATGAGGCCTTTGCCGCGGGGGCGGAAACAGTTTGCTACTTCCGCTGGCGGCAGGCGCCTTTCGCGCAGGAGCAGATGCATGAGGCGCTGCTATTGCCAAATTCCGAACCGAACGAAGCCTTTCACGAGGCGCAGGATGTGGCGAGAGAGCTTGCCGCGCTCTCCGCACATGTCGGGAGCCGGCGCGCGGAGGTCGTCGTCGTTTTCGACTACGAGAGCGACTGGGCCTGGAAGATCCAACCGCAGGGTCAGGATTTCTCTTATAGCGAACTTGTCATGCGCTTCTATCGCGCATTGCGGCGCGCGGGCGTTTCGATCGACATCGGTCCGCCAACGGCCGAAACCGTCGCTGATCGCAAGCTCATCCTGCTGCCGGGGCTATTTACAGCCGGTGAGTCTCTGGTCGAAGGGCTATCGAACAACGCCGCGGTGATCCTCGCCGGGCCGCGCGCCGGCTCCAAAACCGAGCATTTCAACATCCCGGCCGCCCTGCCGCCCGGCGCCCTTCAGAGCCTGATCGACTTGCGCGTCCGGCGCGTCGAAAGCTTGCGGCCGGGCGCCGTCATTCCGATGAGCGACGGACATCCGGGGCATTTCGAACGGTGGCGGGAGTTTCTGGTTCTGGGCGACGAGGCGGCGATCGCCATGGCGTCGCGCGACGGGGAATGCGCCCTCGCGCAATGCGGCCACCGCTATTATCTCGGCGGTTGGCCGGATGAAACGCTTGCTGACGCCATCGTCTCCCGCCTCCTGGCCGAAGCGGGCGTCGAAACGTCGAGATTGCCGCAAGACATCCGGGTTCGGGACAATGGCGGCTTGCGTTATGTTTTCAACTATGGTCCCGAGACGGCGGATATATCTTCGCTCGTTGGCGACGCGTGGCTGCTGCTTGGCGAAACGAAGCTGCCACCCTGCGGCGTTGCCGCCTTTCGTAAGGACTCGTTGACGGAAAAGTAGGCGTGACCCTTTTTAGGCATCATACGCGATCCGCTTGGTTGGTTCGCTGTCATTCCCGACGCTCGCGCAGAGGGTGATCGTCGGGCTTTCAGCACGCTGTGAATGAAAACGGAAATCTTAGCCGTCATGAAAAACAGCGCCTTTTGCATCCTTCTCGCCGCCCTGCTGCACGCATCGGCCGCTTCGGCGGAATGGCGGCTCGTATCGCAGGACGGCTTGTCCAAGATCTATCTCGACCCCGCGTCTCGCCAGAAAACGCCAGAGGGCGCCGTTTTCGCGCGCGCCCTCACCGATTACGATGCGCAATCTCCCGAGGCGGCGGCTTTCAAGCTTTCACAAAAGGGATTGTCCGAGATCGAGCGCGTGACGATCGACTGCGCGAAACACGCCTACCGCTCGGAAGGCGGAAGCTGGTTCGACGGGCATATGGCGACAGGCGCCCGCCGCAGCGATTATCCGGCGCAATCGACCTGGTCCAAAGTCCCGGCTTACTACCTCGGCCTCTCCAAAAAACTTTGCGAGACGGAGTGAGGCCCGCGCGTCATCTCAATACTCGTGCTCTATGCCAATGCCGAGCGAGGTCGCGCCGCTCATGCTGGTCTCGCTTTGCAGGCGCACGCCGCGCGTCACGTCGACGCCCACATTGACCGAGCTTTGCTGCGGGTTGGCGCCCGTCTTCACGCCGACGTTCACGCCATTGGCGATATAGCGCGACGCGCCCACCGTCGGCCCATTGCCGCCGCCCGCGTCGAGATCGAGCGAATCGACGCCGAGCGCCTTGCGCATTTTCTCGAAAGCGTCGACTCCCGCGCCTGCGCCGGAGAGCTGCGCGAGCGCCGCCGCGAGCTGCACGGCCTGAAAGGGCGTGAGCGCGCCTGATGCCTTGGCGAAAAGCAGGCGCGAGAGCACTTCGTCCTGCGGCATCTCCGGCGTCGACGAGAAAGCGAAGGAGGGCGACGCCGCCGGCCCGGTGATGTCGATCTTCGCCGTGATGTCGGAGGCCGTGGTCTCCGCCTCGAAATCGAGCGCCGGCGTCAGCCCGCCGGCGAAAGTGAGCTTGCCGCGCGTAAGATCGATGCGCTGCGTGAGGAGCTGCATCTTGCCGCGCCGCAGCTCGAAGCCGCCCTGCACATTGGGATTCTGGATCGTGCCCGAGATTTTCAGATCGCCGCCGAACTCGGCGTCGATGCCGCGCCCGCGCACGAAAATCTTATTGGGAGCCGAAAGCGCGAGATCGAGCGCCGCGTCGAACCCGGATTTGTGCGCAGCCTTTTCCCGCTGCTTCTTTTCGAGCGCCAGCATTTGCGCAGCGAAGCCCTTGGCGTCGATGTGCGTCGAGCCCGGCAGCGGCTTCAGATTGGCCGGCAGGCGATCGGGAACGCTGACGTCCATCGAGTCGAGATTGACCTTGCCGGAGATTTTGGGATTGCGGGCCAGCGCGCCGCTGATCGTGAGATCGAGATCGCCGGTCGACGAGACGATGTCCGTCGACGCGAGCTGCGCGTTGTTGGCGCCGATACGGATGGAGCCGGGCATGCCGGCGTCGGGCGCGACCGTCACTTTGCCTGCAACGGCGATCCGCCCGCCGTTTTTCGTCTGGGCGGTGAGGCCGTCGATTGTGAGCTCCCGGCCGCGGCCTTCGATCTTTCCACTGATCTTCGTGAGGCTCACGCCGTTGAGCGGATCGTTGAAGGCTGCGTCGGCGATCGTGACCGCGCCGCCGATGATCGGGCTTGCCGCCGGGCCAGTGAGGCGCAGATCGACATTGGCTTTGCCGGCCGCCGTCTGGCCGTTCGCCGCGAGCATCGTATTGGCGAGCGCGGCGTCGAGCGCGCCTTTGACGGCAAGATCGAGCGCGCCCTCGCCGAGCGGCGCCGAGCCCGTGATCTTCAGCTTGCTCGACGCGCCGAGCCCGACGTCGGCGTCGAGGGTCGTGCGCTTATTGGCGAGGCGGCCATTGGCGGAGACGTCGACAGCCGGCAGGCCGTTGGAGCGTAGCTGCGGCGCGCTGACCTTGGCCAGTTTCACGCGCCAGTCGCCCTCCGGCGCGGCTTTCGTTCCGGTGACGCGCGCCTCGGCGTCGAGCACGCCGTCGAGGCCAAGAGACGGATCAACGATCGAGGCGATCGAGAGCGGCACGGCGCGCGCCTTGGCGGCGATGTCGAGACGCTCCCCGGCGACGCCGTCTATGTCGAGGCGGCCGGAGCCGAGCGCGAGGGCAAGGCCTTTGAGCGCCACCGCGCCATGCTGCAGGGTGACGACGGCCGGCTGCGCCAGCGCGATTTTCTTGCCGGCGCGTTGCGCGGAGAATTGCGCAATGTCGAGCCGGGTGGTTTCGCCCGGCGTGAGCGTCGCCCGGCTGGCGATATTGAAGCCGCGGGCATCCAAGGTGAGATCGAGCGCCGCCGCGCCATCTGCGGCGGGCCGCGCGAGCAGGCGCGCCTTGCCGATCGTCTCCTTGCCGAAACGCGCGTTATCGATCGAGACATCCCCATCGAGCGCCGGCCGGCGCAGGACGTCGCGGGCCGAAAATTTTGCCGCGAGCCTGCCGACCCCGGCGCCTGCCGCCTCTATGCCCACGCCCTGCGCATCGATCGACGCATTCTGCCCGCCGTTCGAAGCTTCCAGCACAATATCGGCGTCGAGGCGTCCGCCGAGCTTTTGCAACGCGAGCGCCGAGAGATCGTCGAGGCTCGGCGCGGCGATGCGCAGGCGCCCGTTCGTGAGCCCGGCGCCGTCTATCGCGAGCGCGCCCTTCGCCGTCGCGCCGCCAATGGCGACATCGACATCGTCGAGCGTCCAGCCCGCGTCCGTCCGGGCGAGAGAAAGGTGGCCGCGCGCCGGCTTGCGATCGACAACGCCGTCGAGCGTCGCAAGGGCGGCGAGACGGCCGAGCAGATCGTGCGCCTCGCCCTGCAGGGTGAGCTTGGGGATCGGACGGCCATTGGCGCTGGCGTCTTCGAGCGTCGCAAGAAGCGTCGCGTCGGGCTTTTCGAGACTTCCCGTCACCGACGCCGCAATATTGGCGCGGCCGGTGAGCGGCAGGCCGGCGTAGCGTAATTCCGGCAAGTCGATCTTGGCGTCGATAGCGGCTTTTTCTGTCATCGCGGTGCCATCGACAACGGCGGAGAGATGCTCGCCCGTAAGGGCAAGCTTGTCGAACGCAAATCCGCCGCCGGGAAGCATTGCGACCTTGCCCGTCAGACGCAGACGCTCGCCCGCAAGCCCATCCACGGCCGAAACGCCGGAGGCGAGCGACGTCACAGCGCCGTCGAGCGCCGCCTCCATCGCGCCGTCGAGCGGCGCCCCGGCGACATCTGCGGAAAGATCGAGGGCGCCGCGCAATTGGCGGCCGGCGAGGCGCGAGAAAGGAGCGAGATCGGCGGCCGCGAGATTGACCTTGCCAACCGCTTTGCCGTCGACGCCCATCCGGCCGGCGCCGTCGAGCTTGAAAGCCGAAGCCGCGAGCGCGAGGCGGTCGAGCGTCTTAGCGCCGTCGTCGGAGATATGCGCCGTTGTTTCGAGCTTCGTGGCGTCGGCGAAAAGCGATGCGAGGTCTTGCGGCAGGAGATCGGCAAGCCGCGCCGCGAGATCTAGGTCGAAACGGCGCGCGGCGCCCTCGCGCGTGATGCGGGCCGCGCCCTCGGCGCCCGCCTCGCCCGCCTTGGCGGCGATCTTCGCCACGAAAGCGCCGAGCGGGCCTTCGCCATCGATGGAGGCTTCCACCGGCGGCAGGCCGGGTATTTTCGCAAGACGCGCGATCAGGCCGTCGCCGGGCTCCGAGGCTCCGAGTTTGATTCGCAACCTGTCGCCTTGCGCCGCATAAGCCGCGTCGACGCCAATCGACCCCGGCGCATCGAGCCGTTGCGCCTCCAGCCGCACGCTCGCTGCGGACCCGGTGAGCTCGGCGCCCGCGTGAATTGAGAGCGCGGCGGCGGCGTTCAACACCGGCTCGGCGAGAACGAGCTTGGCCAGCGCTAGCTCGCCCAGCCGAACGCCGATGGGCAGCTTCGGAGGGAAGGTTCCGCCGTCGCTGTTTTGTTCGGGCTTCTTTTCCGCAGCCGCAACCGGCGCGCGCAGCACGTCTGCTTCGCCGATGTCGATTTGGTCGACATCGAGCTTCATGCCAAGCAACGCGAGACGCGACCATTTGGCGGCGACGCGGTCGATCTTCAGCCAGGGACCGTCGCGGTCGGAGATGACGATGTCGCGCACGGACGGCGCCGCCGACAGAACGCCGTCGATTGCGCCGATCTCGATCTTCAAGTCGGGCGTAGAGGCCGCCTCGGAAACGATGCGCGCCAGCGAGCGTCCGCCCGAGGCGCTATTGATCGAATAGACGCTGGCGCCTGCGCCGAGAATCACAAAAGCCGCGAGGCCGCCGGCGATCAGAAGGCCGCGAGAAGGCTTGCGCATATCAGAAGCTTTCTCCGATGCCGAGGAAGATGGCGAGGCGACTGTCCTCCGGCCTCGGGTTGAGCGGCGTCGCGACATCGAAACGAATCGGACCAATGCCCGTATAGTAGCGAAGGCCTACGCCAGCCGCGAAGCGCATCGTCGAACTGAAATTCGGCACGGAGGAGGAATAGGCCGCGCCGGCGTCGAGGAAGGGTACAATGCCGATTTCCTGCGTCACCTTCAGGCGCGCTTCGGCGGAGGCTTCGAAAAGGCTCAGGCCGCCGGTCGGAAAGCCGAAGCCATTGTCGGGGCTGATCGAGCGATAGCGATAGCCACGCACGGAGCCGCCGCCACCGGCGAAGAAACGGCGATTGGCCGGGACGTCTGCAATCGACGGACCGACGATGGAGCCGGCGGCGACACGCCCCGCGAGAATATACCAGGCGTCTTCGTCGAGCGCGTGATAGGCCGACAATTGCCCCTTCGACTCCAGCATGCCGACGCCGTTGGAAAAAGCCTTCACATAAGGCGCGACGCGGGCTGTCGCGCGTATGCCGCGCGTCGGCGCGAGCGCATTGTCGGTGCTGTCATAGGCGCCCGAAACCGGGAAGCCGAGCAGCGAGTAATTATGCAGGCCGAAGACGTCATTGAACTGGCCGCCTTCGACTTCGATCCCCGCCTGGATCGACGCCGTGTCGCTGAAGCGATGGCGGATCGCGCCGTTGAAATTGCCATAGGACGCCCAGTAGTAAACGGTGCGCTCGCGCACCGCCGCGGCGTCGAGGAGAAGGTCGTTTCGTGTGCCGAAGAGCGCGGGCTTCAAGAAGCTCGCGCGCGCCGAGCCGACGAGATTGCTCGCCTTCAACTCCGGAAAGGAGAGGAAGGCGGACGAATTATTATAATAGGCGAGGCCGCCGTCGAGATCGAAACGCAGACGCTCGCCGCCGCCGAAGAGATTGCGATCGACCCAATAGGTGCGCAACGTCGGGCCGTTTATGTTGGAGAACATCGCCGAAGCGCCGATCGCATGGCGCTTGCGCTCGGTCGTCTCGATGAAGAGCGGCAGATTGCCGTTCTTGTCGAGATGGGCGCCGTCTTCGATCTTCACGCCGCCGAGCGCCTCGATGCGGGCGATGGATTTGCGCGTGTCGGCGATTTTCCTGGGGCTATAAGGCTCGCCCTCCTCCAGATAGATGAAGGAGCGGATAACATCGGGATCGACGCCCGGCGCGCCGGAGAGATGCACCTCGCCGATTTCGGCCTTTGGCCCCAGATCGATCGTGACCGCCACGTCCATCACATGGAGATCATGCAGGATCACCGGACGCGCAGAGACGACCTTGGCGAGCGGATAGGATTTCTCGCGCAGCGCATCGATCCACTCGGCCTCGCGCGCCCGTAGCGCGGCGGCGCGGGCGGGATCGTCCGGGTCCTGATCGAAGGCCTTGCGCGGGAAAAGCGTGGGATCAATCGGCGCATTGGCGCGCGCATCATACACGACGACGTGGCGCAGCTTGAACAGCGGGCCGGGATCGATCTCGAAGACGACCGGCGCGAGGGAAGCGCCGCGATGCCGCTCCGCGGCGGCGGCGGCCGCGTCGGCTCCATTGCCCTCCGGCGAGACGGTTACGCCGGCGACGCTCGCGCGCACGGTTGCGTTGAAATAGCCGCTCGCCCAGAGCGCCTCGGTCAGGCGCGGATAATCCGCGATCACCCGACGCGCCAGGCCGACCCCCGCCGCGGGCGACTCCAGGCGCAGCCGCCAGCTATTCGACGCGTCCTTCAGGGTCTGCTCGAGCTTATCGTCGTCGATCCCCTTGAAGGTCACCTCATAGGCGACAGCGCCGGGGGTCGGCTCGGCCTTTTCTGGCGCGCCGAACAGGCCAAAAAAGTCGAAGGCGCGCGCGGACGACATTTCGCCACACGCGATACTGCAACAGATAAGCGCACTTACGAAAAGCCGCATCGGCGTCACGATGAAATCTCACGGATATCCTTGAACTAAACTATAAAATTAAACCGTAAGGGCGTCCATTCCATTAAGCTTAGCGAACCCTTCTTGGTTAATAACGCGTTGAAATAAAAAGCTCCGACCGGTCTTTACGGTGGCGTCGGCCGCCAAAAATCGAATAGCGACGCCGCGTTACTTGCGCGCCTCCCCCAGGAAGAACAAGGCCGAGCCCCGGGGCCGTTCAAATTGTTGACAATTCGGTAACTGTTTGCGCACAGCCGCTCGTCTATGCCGCCGACCAACGGTCCAGCTTAACTTTTATGGCACGAGCCGGCGCTAGGATGGCAGCCACTTGACGGCTGAAGCGCGCTTCCGCCCGACCATTAACTTTTCGAGGCAAATATGGGTATTCAGCATCAGCAATTTTCTTATTTCGAAGCGGAGACGCAGCAGCGGCTGCAAATCACTTTCGAAGGCCGCTACATGCTGCTCAAGTCCAACGAGGAGTATCCTTGTCGGACTATTGAAATCTCATCTCATTCCGCGCGGCTTTGGGCGCCGGTCGCGATTCTGCCCGGGGAGAAGGTCGCGCTTTGCCTCAATGAGCTGGGCCGTTTCGCGGGCGTTGTCCTGCAGCCGACGCCAAACGGCTTCGACATGCGTTTTCATCTCATGCCGAAAAAACGCGAGAGGCTCGCCCGCCAATTGGAGTGGTACGCCAACCGCTCCGCCGCCTATAGCGAGGGGCGTCACGGTCGTGTCGTCATTCCTTTCATGGATCTCACGGTTCTACGGCTGACCTGCGGCGAAGAACAAATCGTGCGCATCAAGAGCCTGTCGAACTCGGCCGTCGTGCTGGAAGCCGATCGCGCGATCCCGATCGGCGCCGAGGTGGCGGTCGGGAATACGCCGGCGAAAGTCGTCGGTATTCTCGACGACGGCGTCGCCTGCGAATTTCTCAAGCCTTTCCGTCCGGGGGAGATCGACGAAACGACGCGCCTTTGAGGCGCGCCGACGGCGTCTATTGCTCGAGCCTTATCCAGGCGACGACCGCGCCGCCCGGCTCCGCCAGCACCGCCATGCGGCCAACGCCCGGAATGTCGAAGGGCTCCTTGCAAGTTTTTGCGCCGGCCTCGACCGCCTTCTTCAGACGCGCATCTATGTCGTCGACGGCGATGTAGGTCAGCCAATGCTCCGGCACGCCGTCGAATTGCGCGCCTTTCATCTCGAACATGCCGCCGACCCGCGCCTCGCCGGAGAAGATGATCCAATAGGTCATGTCCGGCGCCGCCATGGCCTCGAAGCGCCAGCCGAGCGTCTCGGCGTAAAATTTCTGCGCGCGCGCAATATCGCGGACGGCAAGTTCGCTCCAGCAAACGACGCCATGCGGGGCGGTCATTTCATTCGCCATTGCCGTCTCCGTCAGAAGGATGGACGCGAAGCTTGTCGCGCGTCTCGTGAAAGCCCAAACGACGCGCCACGAGCCAATCTACAAATCGCGCCGGCAGCAGGCTTGGCAAGGTGTGACCGATCCCATTGGCGACGGGGATGCGCGCGGGCGGGCGCGGCGCAGTAAGGGCGCGCAGCACGGCTTTGGCCACCAGCTCGGGCCCCGGCGCGGCGCGCCCGCCGTCGACGGCCCATTTCCGCATGCGACGCGCCGCGGGGCCGTAGATGGTCGCGTCGAAAGGACTGAAGTCGCGGCTGTCCGCCTTGTCCCAGATCGGCGTCGCAATCATGCCGGGCTGGATCACGATGAGATCGACGCCATAGACCATCAATTCGCGGCGCAGCGCATCCGATATGCTTTCGAACGCGAATTTGGAGGCGCTGTAGGCGCCCAGAAACGGCGAAGCGAAACGGCCGGCGACCGAGCTCATATTGACGATCCGCCCCGGCGCGCCCCGCTGCGGCGCGTGCGCGCCGAGCAGCGGCGCAAAGGCCTGCGTCACCTGTAGCTGGCCGATGAGATTTGTCTCGAGCTGATGCCGGAGATCGGCGATAGATAGATGCAGCAGCGGGCCGGGCACGGCGACGCCTGCATTATTGACGAGCCCCGCGAGCGTCGCGCCGCCGAGCCGGGCGTCGACCTCTTGCGCGGCGCGCGCGACGGCGCCCGCGTCCGTGACATCGAAGAGAAGCGGTGAGAAATCGTCGCCGAATCGCGACTGCAAACGCTCGGCGTCCGCACGCTTGCGGACCGACCCAAAGACGAAGAAGCCTTTTTTCGTAAGAATTTCCACACAGGCGAGACCGATGCCCGTCGAAGCGCCGGTGACGACGACGGCGCGCTTTTCAATGGCCACGTAAAACTCCTTCAGGACAAAAGGCGCGTCAGAATGTCTATGGTCGAGGCGTCGGCGCGCCCATCGACCCGCGCGGTCCGCCAATGGCGTTGAAACGCCGCGACGGCCGACGCCGTATCTTCATCATAGACGCCGGTCTCACTGACTTTATAGCCGAAGGCGGCGAGCTGCCGTTGCAGCCGCGCGACCGCTTCGCCCGCGGCGTCACATTCGAGCGCCGCGCCCTCGTCGGGCGGCAAGGGTTCGACATAACGACCGACGCCGGCGGCGGCGAGACGCGCCCAGGGAAAGAACTCGCCGGGGTCCATCTTGCGGCGCGGCGCGATGTCGGAATGGGCGAGCACGCGCTCGGGCGCGATCTTGTGACGCGCGCAAATGTCGCGCGACAGAGCAATGACGGCCTCGATCTGCGCTGGCGGAAAATCATGCGGATCGATATGGCCCGGATGGACGATCTCGACGCCGATGGAAGCCGAATTCATGTCGGTTTCGTCCGCCCAATAGCTGGCGCCCGCATGCCAGGCGCGGCGCGACTCGGGCACGAGCTGCAGGATGCGGCCGTCTTCCTCGACGAAATAATGCGCCGAGACTTCCGCGATCGGCGAGCATAAAAGCTCGAGCGCGCCCTCCGCCGTCGGCATGCCGGTATAATGCAACACCAGCGCTGAGACCCCGCGCGCACGGGGGCCGTGGTTGGGCGAGGGAAATACTCTCGCGCCGGCGAACTCCGGGGGAAACGCGCGCGTCAGCTCCGGCGAATCGCGCCAGGGCGCCGTCGTCGCCACCCATTCGACCGTCCGCGATTCCGGATCGCGGGCGCGCAGAACGTCGGTGACGACGCAGGCGCTGTCGGCGCCCGCCGCCAGCGCTAGGCATGCGCGGGCCGGCGTGAGGCCGCCGATGGCGACGAGCGGGATGTCGCCGATGCGCTTCTTCCAGGCGCCGAGCTTTTCGAGGCCCTGCGGCGAGAATTTCATTTCCTTGAGCAGCGTCGGCCAAACAGGCCCGAGCGCCACATAATCGGGCGAGATCGACAATGCGCGGTCGAGCTCGGCGTCGCCATGGGTGGAAACGCCGATTCGCACCTCGTGGCGGCGCAGGGCGTCGAGATCGGCGCCATCGAGATCTTCCTGCCCGAGATGCACGAAATCGCAGCCGGCGTCGATCGCGAGCTTCCAATAGTCGTTGACGACGAGCTGCGCGCCCGCGGTGCGGCAGAGATCGCGCGCACGAAGGATTTCGTCGCGCACCTCGGATTCCGGACGATCCTTGACCCGCAATTGCACGAGTCGCACGCCGAGCGGCAGCAGCCGCGTCAGCCAGTCGGCGTTATCGACGATGAGGTAGAAGGGGTCGAGCGTGAGTGTCGGCATAGGCGGCGGTCTACCGCTTTTCGAAGCTGTTTGCGACGTAGTTGCGCGCCTGAAGGCGCGCGGTCCGATGCTCCCTAATGGACCGCGCGCCTTCAGGCGCGCAACAGTTTCTCAGAGCATATCCTCGAACGGCCGCCCGATCACCGGCGTCGAGGGCTCCGCCATGTCGCGGGGCGTCATCGGCTTGGCGCGGAACGCGAGCCGCCCAGCCTCGGCTGCAAGCCCGAAAGCGCGCGCCATGGCGACGGGATCGCCGGCGCGCGAGACAGCCGTATTCAGCAGCACGGCGTCATAGCCCATTTCCATCACCGCCACGGCGTGAGACGGTGCGCCCAGCCCGGCGTCGACGACGAGCGGGACCTCCGGAAAATGCGCCCGCAAGGCGCGCAGCGCAAAAGCGTTATTGACGCCACGCCCCGACCCGATCGGCGCCGCCCAGGGCATCAAGACCTTACAGCCCGCGTCGAGCAGCTTTTCGGCGACAACGAGATCATCGGTCGTATAGGGAAAGACCTTGAAGCCGTCGTCGACGAGCGCCTTGGCCGCCTCCACAAGCCCGAAGACATCGGGCTGCAACGTATCCTCCTCGCCGATGACTTCGAGCTTGATCCAGTCGGTCTCGAACACCTCGCGCGCCATTTGCGCCGTCGCAACCGCCTCCTTGGCCGTGCGGCAGCCCGCCGTATTGGGAAGCACGCGCGCCCCCAAATCGCGAATAAGGCCCCAAAAACTCTCGCCTGCGCGCGAGCCGCCCGCCTCCCGCCGCAGCGACACGGTGACGACCTCGCAGCCCGAGGCGCGGATCGCGTCGGCAAGGATCGCCGGCGAGGGATAGCGCGCCGTCCCGAGCAGCAGCCGCGACCTTAGCGTAGCGCCATAGAAGGTGAGTGGATCAGCCGCGGTCATGAGCTCTTGCATTCATCCGCCCTGCCGCGGCGTGACGATCTCCACCGCATCGCCCTCCTGCAGCGTGGTCTTCTCGCGGTCCCTGTCGCGCACGAATTCCTGGTTCAGCGCCGTGCCGACCTTCTGATGCTCATAGCCCAATTCGCGCAGCAGGGCCTCCAATGTGGTGGCGTCCACGTCACGCGGACGCCCGTTCACCCGAATCTGCATCCATCACCTCCGGAAAATAGGCGCCGCGAAGAACAACCTCTGCGGCGCGCCGCGCCAGCGCGGGGGCGAGCAGGAAACCATGCCTGTAGAGCCCGTTGATATAGATCGTCTTTCCACGCTGCGTCAGGCGGGGAAGATTATCCGGATAGGCAGGGCGCACATCCGAGCCCGTCTCGACGAGCTCCGCCTCGGCGAAGGCCGGGTGAATGGCGAAGGCGGAATTGACGAGTTCCACAACCGAGCGCGCCGTCACCCGCGCGCGCTCTTCATTCTCGATCATCGTCGCGCCGACCATGAACACGCCCTCCCCGCGCGGCACGACATAGACCGGCCGGCGCGGATGCAGCATGCGGATGGGGCGCGAGAGGGAAATCTCGTCGCTGCGCAGAATCAGCATCTCGCCCTTCACGCCGCGCAGCCGGGCGAGCGCATCGCGCGCGGCGAACCCGCGGCAATCGACGGTCCAATCGGGAGAGGTGGCAAGCGCCTGCGCCTCCGCGCCATAATGCCGCACGACATTCGGCATTTCGGCAAGCCTGTCGGCAAGCGCCTTCATCGCGGCGCGCGGATCGAGATGCGCCTCCTGCGTAAAATAAAGCGCCGCGTCGAAACGATCCGCTAGATCGGGTTCTAGTCTGGCCACGCCCGCGCCGCCGAGCCGCTCGAAATGATCCGTCCGCCGGGCGAAATCGAAAAGCTCCGCGCCTTCGCGCGGCGCGGCGACGACCAGAGTCCCTGCGACAGTGGCGACGGGAACATCGGCCGTCCAGAAGGCGAGCGCCTCCTGGCCAAGCTCGGCGACGAGCGGCTCGGCGCTCTCCAGCTCGCACCAGGGCGCGATCATGCCGCCCGCAAAACGCGAGCAGCCCTGGCCAGGCGTCGCCTGGCGCTCGACAAGCTCCACCTGCGCCCCGGCGCGCGCCAAGGCATAGGCGGCGCAAAGCCCGGCGACGCCGGCGCCGATGACGCGCGCTAGCATGGCGCGCCTGCAAAGTAACGAGAGTTGAACACCATCCCTCCGCCAGCATCTGAACTGGATCAGGTTCGAAGGGTCGCCGCGCCCCACGTTCGTTACGAACGCGCTTCCGCAGCCTCTCAGCCCCGTGGCGGCGCGATCCTTCCGCCGCCGGGCGGGGCTCCCCCGGCGTCCGAAGATTCGCGCAAAACAGCCGCCCGCGTCAAGCGCCGCGGCGGCGGCGCGTGACGTTTGTGTGGCAGGAAGCGGGCTTGCAAGACCGGCGCGGATCGCCCAAGCTCTGTTCATAAGAAATCGCGCCAGGGAACAAACCGGCGCGCCTGATCGGGAGTGAAATCATATGCGCCTCGTCTCTATGTCGGCTGGTCTTCGCGCGGCCGCCGCCGCCTTGTTCGTCGCCGGCGCCCTCGGCTTCGCTGCGCCCGCAGAAGCCGCCAAGCTCGGCCCCTATTTCCCGATTCCGAACGGCTTCAACCTCACAGGCGTCGCCAAAGACGCGCTGCTGAACATCCAGGCGAGCTGGCTGAAGAACGGCCTCGACAATCTCGAGAAGGCGAAGAAAGAGACGGAAGCCGCTCTGGAAAAGGCCAAGGACGGCGCGCAGGACCAGGTCGCGGCGCTGGAAGCAAAGGTCAAGGATCTCGACAAGCTGATCGACGACACCAAGGCCGAGATCGCCGTCGCAACCGACACGACTGCCTCCCAAGCGGTTCAGAAAGACCGCAAAAACAAGCTTCTTCTCAATCTCAATCAGTGGATCAACGAACTCAACCACATGGCGACCGAGCAGATGAAAATCGCCATTATGTCGGACGGCGCCGTGGCCATGACGGCGGAAAAGCTCAATCACCAATATTCGCAAAATGCCGACGATCTCGAACATGCGAAGCGCGACGCGAGCGTCGAAAACTGGGGCAAGTGATCGACCGCCGATAAGCGACTCCCTCTCGTCATTGCGAGGAGCGGAGCGACGAAGCAATCCAGGGCAGCCACGGCGGCCCTGGATTGCTTCGCTTCGCTCGCAATGAAGGGATGAATTGCCCGATACGCGAGCGTCGGGAATGCTTGCGAAGCCCTTCCCGCGCCCTTCCTCAGAACGGAAAATCATCGCTGACGGCCGGCTTCCGCAAGTCGGCCTCGAGCCGCTCCAGCCGTTTCGCCGCGTCGTCCACCGCCGCCACCGCGCGTTCTTCCAGCGCCACAGCGGCTTTTTTCACCGCGTCGAGCTCGGCGCGCAAAGCGGCGACGTCCGCCTCCAAAGCCTGCGCTTTGTTGCGCGCGTCGGCGGCCTCGTCGGCGATGCTCAACGCCGCCATCACCACGACGCGCTGCTCGCCGATCTCGCGGAAATTATCCTTCATCGAGAGTATCTTGCCCTCGACATAGCGCGCGAGCTCTTCGAGGCGCGGCTCTTCGCCGTCGTCGCAGGAGAGGCGGTAGGTGCGCCCGGCGATGCTGACGATGACGGCGGCCATGGCGCTATTCCCCGACCGGCGCGCCGCTCGCCTGCCCCAGCGCGGCGGCGACGTCGGCCCCGGCGTCATCCAAGCGGCGCAGCACTTCGTCGCGCGCTTTCTCCAGCGCGCTGACATGCGCGAGCGCAGCGTCGAGCTCCAGAGCGAGGCGACCGCGGTCGTCCTGCATGATGTCGAGCTCCTCCTCCAGCTCCGCAGCGGAAACATCGTCTTCCAGCTTCACAGCCATGCTTCGTTCCAGCCGGTCGAGAGCGGCGCCAAGGCGACCGAGCGCCTGATCGAGCCTTTCGGCGGATTTTTCAGCAGGCTTTTCGGAATGCGTCATCGCCGGGCTGCGCCCTATTTCTCGCGGGGAAAAGGTTGCGGCCGGCCTGCGCCGATTCGCCGTAACAGGTTGGTAGCATGAAACGGGCGAATCCCAATTAGACAGCACGAACCATGCCGCACGGCGGGGCGCCGCGTTGACAGGGGGGCGCGAGGTGCTATCACACCCTCGCCTCGCATCAGGCCCGGCGCGCGGCGCAAGAGACGCAGCCGGGTGAAAGCCGCTTTCCTCTTGAAGCAAGCGGCGAGAAGGAGATTTTCCAAATGACCGTGAGAGTGGCCATCAACGGCTTCGGGCGCATCGGCCGCAACGTCCTTCGCTATATCGTCGAATCAGGCCGCACGGATATCGAGGTCGTGGCCATCAACGATTTGGGCCCGGTCGAAACCAACGCCCATCTCCTGCGATACGACTCGGTGCATGGCCGCTTCCCGCATCAGGTGACGGTCGAGGGCGACACGATCGACGTCGGCCGCGGCCCGATCAAGGTCACCGCCATCAAGAACCCGGCGGAGCTCCCCTATAAGGAGTTCGGCGTCGACGTGGCGATGGAGTGCACCGGCCTCTTCACCGCGCGCGACAAGGCGAAGATGCTGCTCGAAGCGGGCGCCAAGCGCGTGCTCGTCTCCGCGCCCGGCGACGGCGCCGACCTCACGGTCGTCTATGGCGTCAACCATGACAGACTGACCAAGGATCATCTGGTCGTCTCCAACGCCTCCTGCACGACCAACTGCCTCGCGCCGGTCGCCAAGGTCCTCAACGACGCCATTGGCATCGAAAAGGGGATCATGACGACGATCCACTCCTATACCGGCGACCAGCCGACGCTCGACACCTTCCATAAGGACCTCTATCGCGCCCGCGCCGCGGCGCTTTCCATGATCCCGACCTCGACGGGCGCCGCCAAGGCCGTGGGCCTCGTGCTGCCGGAGCTCAACGGCAAGCTCGACGGCTATGCGATCCGCGTGCCGACGCCGAATGTCTCCGCCGTGGATCTGAAATTCATCGCCAAGCGGCCGACGACCAAGGACGAAATCCACGCGGCCATCAAGGCGGCGGCGGATGGTCCGATGAAGGGCGTGCTCGCTTACACGTCGGAGAAACTCGTCTCCTGCGATTTCAACCACTGCCCGGCATCGTCGACCTTCCATCTCGACCAGACCAAAGTGATGGACGGAAACCTTGTCTCCATCTTGAGCTGGTACGACAATGAATGGGGCTTCTCGGGTCGCATGACCGATACGGCGGCGGCGATGGGGAAGCTGATTTAATCGTAGGAAGGCCTGTCAATGGGCGAAGCCTCCGAAAAGGATGCGAGACGCGATTTAGAAGCGGCGGACGCCGCCGCTTCTCTGCGGAAAGCCTTGTTAGAAAACAAAGATGCGCTTTCGCCCGACGTGTTCATCGCGGCTCTCGATTTGCTGTTCCCCGATTTCAAATGCTTACGCTGCGGGAATGATCAGTTTGAAGTTGGCCCTATCTTTGGTCCGCAGCATTTCAGTCCGGACTGGAAGTTTAACCCGGGCAGCCGGATCGATATAATCTGCTCTCATTGTGGAATGATAGAATCGCATGCTCCAAATGTTTTGATAGACACTGTTATCAAGTCGAGCGCGGGTCAGGATGGCGACCGATAAGCAGAAATTTAGGGTGTACCATGGAGGGCTCGGCGCCTCCGATGGCGGCGACCCGGAGGATCCCATGCTCGAGCAACGTGTCGCCAAACTTGAAGAAAAGGCCGACCGGATAGAAGCGATCCTTCAGCGCCTCGAGCCGAAAATTACAGAAGCTTTGCTCACCGGTGCGAAGCAAGCCGAAGTGAGCAAACTGCAACTGCAGTTGACTGAGCTTCAGGGCAGCGCTGCTAAGCAAGTCGATCTCCAAAAGGTGCAGATCGAGGTTGCGGAAATCAAAGGCAAAATTGCTGGCGTGGAAGCACGTATTTCAGCACTCCCTACCACTTGGACGATGCTCAGCATCGTCTTCACGACCTGGGCGCTGGGCTCAGGCATCCTCATCTTCGCAATGAACTACCTCAAGAAGTGAGCAAATGACCTTCAAAACCCTCGACGATGTCGACGTCAAAGGCAAACGCGTGCTGCTGCGCGTCGATCTCAACGTGCCGATGGAGGAGGGGCGCGTCACCGACGCGACCCGCATCGAGCGCATTCTGCCGACGATCAACGAGATGGCCGGTAAGGGCGGCAAGGTCATCCTGCTCTCGCATTTCGGACGCCCGAAGGGCCAGCGCGTCGATGAAGACTCGCTGCGTCAGGTGCTCCCAACCCTCGAACACTATCTCAAGCGCCAGATACCCTTCGCCGAGGATTGCATTGGCGAAGCGGCCGAAGCGGTCGTTTCGGCCATGGCGGACGGCGACGTCGTCCTTCTCGAAAACACCCGCTTTCACAAAGGCGAGGAGAAGAACGATCCCGCTTTCGTCGCGGAAGTCGCAATGCTCGGCGACCTATTCGTCAATGACGCCTTCTCCGCGGCGCATCGCGCCCACGCCACCACGGAAGGCCTCGCCCATAAGCTCCCCGCCATCGCCGGCCGCACCATGCAGGCGGAACTCGAAGCGCTCGAATCGGCGCTCGCCAATCCGGCGCGGCCGGTGATGGCGGTCGTCGGCGGCGCCAAGGTTTCCACCAAGCTCGAATTGCTCGGCAATCTCGTCGACAAGGTCGAGTACCTCGTCATCGGCGGCGGCATGGCGAACACCTTCCTCGCCGCGCAGGGCAAGGCGGTCGGCAAGTCTCTGTGCGAGCACGATCTCGCCGACACGGCGCGCGCAATTCTCGAAAAGGCCAAGGCCGCCAATTGCACGATCGTTCTCCCGATCGACGCCACAGTGGCGCAGAAATTCGAAGCCCATGCGCCGTCGCATATCGTCGCGGTGGACCATGTCGGCGCAGATGACATGATCCTCGACGTCGGCCCGAAATCGGTCGCTCAGGTCGAATCCCTTCTCGCCCAATGCAAGACGCTCGTCTGGAACGGCCCCTTCGGCGCTTTCGAGCTGCCGCCCTTCGAGGAAGGTACCAACGCCGTCGCGCAGACGGCGGCGCGCCTGACGGTCGAAGGGAAGCTCCTCTCGGTCGCCGGCGGCGGCGATACGGTCGCGGCGCTCAATCAGGCCCACGCTGCCCAGGAGTTCTCTTACGTCTCGACGGCGGGCGGCGCCTTCCTCGAATGGCTCGAAGGCAAGACCCTCCCCGGCGTCGCCGCACTAAAAGCCTGATTCAACGTCATTATGATTGCTCTCTCTCGGCCCCGTTGACGGCGCCGAGGGCGCTGCGCTACCAAATGCTGCAGTAAAATCTGCGTTAAAGGCGTCGTAAGAATGCCGCGAGAGAGCATTGCCAAATTTGCGATCGGCCAGGTCGTGAAGCACCGTCGCTATCCATTCCGCGGCGTCATCTATGACGTCGACCCGGTGTTCGCGAACACCGAGGAATGGTGGCTGTCGATTCCAGAGGATTTGCGTCCGAGCAAGGACCAGCCCTTCTACCATCTCTTCGCGGAAAACGCGGAAACCGAATATGTCGCCTATGTGTCGGAGCAGAATCTCATGCCCGACACATCCGGCGAGCCCGTCCGCCATCCGCAGGTCGACGAGACGTTTGCGCGCGATGAAGACGGCGTCTATCGCATCCGCGAGGCCAAGCGGCACTAATTCCCGCTCCCGTTATTGCGAGCGTAGCGAAGCAATCCAGCGCCAACCGTAGCCGCTCTGGGTCGCTTCCTCGCTTTCGCTCCTCGCGATGACGGCTCCGATGGACCCGGTTATGATGGGAGCCGCAAGCAGAGCGGCGCGCTCTCCTCGGGAGGCCAGGATGGAGCAGGAACGTCTGGCGCGGATCAAGTCCGGCGTCGTGGAGGAGGGAAAGCAACTCCTCGCCATCTTTCTTTATCTCTGGGTGCTGCTGACCCTGTTCACTTTGCACAAGGCTTTCATTTTCAACGAGGATTTCCTGACCTACCAGCAGGGTCTGGCGCTCGTGAACGCACTGGCGCTCGCTAAGATCATCCTCATCGGCCAAAAGCTGCATCTCGGCGAAGCGGGAAAAGACTCGCCCGTCGCCGCGCCCGCGCTCCTCAAATCCCTGCTCTTCGGCGTTCTCCTCGTCGCCTTCCATGTCGTCGAGGAAACGGCGATCGGCGTCTTCTTCCATGACAAAACGGTCGCCGATGCCGTTCCCAAGCTGGGCGACGGCTCGCTGCAGGCGATCCTGATGGCGGCGATCATTGCGAGCGTCGGGCTCATTCCCTTCTTCGCCTTCGTGGAGCTCGAACGCGTGCTGGGCACAGAGGAGCTGCGCACGATCCTCTTCGGGCGTCGCGCGAAAGCCGCGTCGGGCGAGCATGTCGAGCGGCATTTCCTCAATTCCGAGACCGTGCGCGACGTGGTCATCGGCATGGCGGACGGCCTGACGGTTCCCTTTGCGCTCGCGGCGGGCATTACGGCGGCGATCGCCTCTACCCGCGTCGTGGTGACGGCGGGCCTCGCCGAGATTGTCGCGGGCGCGACCGCCATGGGACTGGGCGGCTATCTCGCGGCGCGCAGCGATCAGGAGCATTTCCACTCCGAAGAGAAGCGTGAATATGCCGAGGTCGAAAAGCTCCCCGAGCAGGAGAAAAAGGAGCTGCGCGAAATTTTCGGCGAATATGGGCTCGGCAAGCCCGAGGTCGATACTGTCGTGGCGGCGCTTTCGGCGGACAAGAAACGCTGGGTCGATTTCATGATGCGTTTCGAGCTCGGCCTCGAAAAGCCCGACCCCAAGCGCGCGCCGGTGAGCGCCGCAACCATCGCCACGGCCTATTTCGTGGGCGGGCTGATCCCGCTCGCGCCTTACATGATCGAGAGCGACATCAAAAAGGCGCTCATTTACTCGGCGGGATTCACCGGCCTTGCTCTGCTCGTCTTCGGCGGAGTGAAGGGCAAGCTCACGGGCGTCGATCCGTTCAAATCGGGCTTTCAGACCTTCCTCGTTGGCGGGCTTGCAGCGGGCGCCGCCTATTATCTCGCCTCGTTTTTCGGCTGAGAGACGGGCGGCCGGTTGCATGGCGCTTGCATCGGCGAGGCTGTATTGCAGAGCGCACGCGACCATATGAAAAGCCTGGAGGCGGCATGCAGACCACGGATGTCATCGTTCTCGGCGCGGGCATGGTCGGCGTATCGGCGGCGTTGAGCCTACAGGCGCGCGGGCGCGCGGTGGTCATGATCGACCGGCGCGGGGCCGGGCTCGAGACGAGCTTCGGCAACGCCGGCCTCATCGAGCGCTCCTCGATCTTTCCTTATGTCTTCCCGCGCGACCCGGCCCGGCTCGTCAAATATGCGCTGAACCTTCTCCCCGAGGCGCATTATCATTTGACGGCGCTGCCGGGCGTCGGCCCCTGGCTCCTGCGCTATTGGCGCGAGAGCGCGCCCGAGCGCGTCGCAAAAAGCATCGCCGCGCGCCGGCCGCTGATCGAGCACAGTCTCAGCGAACATGAAGCGCTCATCGCCCAGGCGGGCGCGGATGCGCTGCTGCGCCATACGGGCTGGATCAAGCTCTTTCGTAGCGAAGCGACCTTCCGGGCCGGGATCGCGGACGCCGAGAGATTGGCGAAATATGATCTCCATATTGATATTCTGGATTCGGCGGATGTCGCCGCGCGCGAGCCGCATCTCGCGCCTGTTGCGGGCGCGGTGCATTATCTCGACACAGCCTCGGTGAGCGACCCTGGCGCCCTGGCGAAGGCCTACGCCGATCTTTTCCTCGCGCGCGGCGGGCGTTTCATTCACGGCGACGCCTCGAGCCTGACGCAGGAGGCGGATGGGCGCTGGAGCGTCGCGGGGCCGGAGGGGCGCATTCTCGCGCGCGACGCCGTCGTGGCGCTCGGTCCCTGGTCTGACCGGATCTTCAAGCCGCTCGGCTATGTCATGCCTTTCGGCTTCAAGCGCGGCTATCACATGCATTATGCGCCGGGAGAAGGCGCCAGGCTCAACCATCCCGTGCTCGACGCCGACAATGGTTATCTCCTTGCGCCCATGGCCAAGGGCGTCCGGCTCACGAGCGGCGCTGAATTCGCGCCTCGTGACGCGCCGCCGACTCCCGTGCAGATCGAACTATGCGAGCCGATCGCGCGGCGCCTTTTCCCACTCGGGAAAGCGCTCGATCCGGCGCCATGGAAAGGCGCGCGGCCCTGCCTGCCCGATATGCTCCCGGTCCTCGGCCCCGCCCCGCGCCACAAGGGGCTGTGGTTCGACTTCGGCCACGCCCATCACGGGCTGACCCTCGGGCCGGTCAGCGGGCGGTTGCTCGCGGAAATGATGACCGGCGAGACGCCTTTTACGGACCCGTCGCCCTATCGCGCGGATCGGTTTTAGGCCGCGCACTTGCCCAGCCCCCGTCATTGCGAGCGAAGCGAAGCAATCCAGGGCCGTGATGTGGCTCTGGATTGCTTCGTCGGCTTCGCCTCCTCGCAATGACGGGCTCCAACCGCAGGCTTCACATTAGCGCTGAAATTTTCGGGCCTACCCCGAATCGCGCCGCCGGGCGCCTATGGATCAGACATGCGCGCGCCTGCCACGAGACTTGCCTATATCGACGGTTGGCGCGTGCTCGCGATCATGCTCGTCTTTCTCGATCATCTCGGCGCGAACCGCGAGATCGGCGCCTTTTACGAGGCGAGCCCGATCGGCTTCATCTCCCAATATGGCGAGACCGGCGTCTTCATCTTCTTTTTCATCAGCGGCTATGTCGTCAGCCGCCCCTGCCTCGCCGAGGTCGAAAGCTCCGGCGCGTTCTCCGCGCCCGCTTTTTATGCGCGCCGCTTCTTCCGCATCGTCCCGCCGCTGATGCTCTATCTGGCGTTTTGCCTCGCTTTGGGCGCGGCCGGCCTCATCGACTTCTCTCCAGAAAACTTCCTGAGCGCCGCGCTTTATCTGTGCAACACCACGGCGCCGGGCGTTTCCTGCAACTGGTATGTCGGCCACACCTGGAGCCTCGCCTTCGAGGAGCAGTTCTACTGGCTCTTTCCGGTCGCGTTCGCCTATCTCGAGTTGGGCAAGGCGCCCCGGCCGATCGCCGCCGCCGCCCTGCTCTTTGCGGCCGCTCCTTTCGCCTTCCCCGTCTGGTGGATCGGCAAGACGGGCTTCGTCATCGCCTATGCGCTCTTCTTCGCGGGCTACGCCGCGGCGAAGCACGGCGAGCGCGTTATCGCGGCGTCGCAAGGCTGTCGCGTCCCGGCGCTGATCGCGGCGATGGTGATCGTCTTCCTGCCGCGCGGCGTCGTCGCCTGCTTCGGGCAAGACGAAGCCGCGCGTGCCCAGTTCATTGCCTATTACCGGCTGCTCTATATCGCCGCCATCCCGGCCATGGTCCTGCTTTCGGGCGCGACAGGCCCGTTCCGCAGCATGCTCTCCAACCGGGCGTTCGCCTATGTCGGCCGGGCGAGCTATTCGATCTATCTCTGGCAACAGCTCTGCAATGGCCCGGTCTTCAACGACTTGGAGGCGATCGCTGAACTTGCTTTGACGGCGGCGATGGCCGGATGTTGCCTGCTTCTCTTCCCACTGGAATTGAAGCTTGCCGGCTACGGCCATGCGCTCTCGAAGCGGCTTCAGGCCCGGCGGGGCGCCGCCGTCTCGGCGAGCGCTATCCCGCCGGCGGCGGCAGCCGTTCTGGAATGAGATCGCGCCTTACCGGATAAGGCGCGCCAGATCGCCCGGCGAGAAGCCGAAATTCACGCCGAAACGAATGCCGTGCATGCCGCTGTGGTCGCCAACAGCAACGGCCCCCGGCGCAGAGCTGGTGGTGTAGGCCGGATAATGGTGCTGGAGCTTGATGTAGAGATATTCGGCGTTCACCGAGATGTTCTGCGTCAGGGCGTAGCTCACGCCGCCGCCGACCGACCAGCCCGGCAGGAAGGCGTGGTCGAGGCTCGCGCCAGTCGAATAGCCCGCGCCGACGACGTTGAAGCCGGCGTAGCTCTTGGGCGCGATAATATGGCCGTAGGCGAGGCCGCCCGTGCCGTAGACCAGGATACGGTCGAAGGCATAGCCGAATTTGAGGCGCGCCGTGCCGATATAGCCCGGCCGGGAGCCGGAGACGGAGCCCTCGCCGTTGGATGAGCCGCCGATCGACGACCGGAATTGCGCGTCGGTCTCGAAGCCCACGACGATATTGGCCCAGATCGGCAGCATATAGCCGATCTTGAGACCGCCGGCGAAGGCCGCGCCATTGAGCGGCACCGGATCGGCGAAAGAGCTGTCGCCGACGACCGAGCCGGCGGTGAAGCCGATCGTCGGGCCGCCCCAGTTGAAGCTGGGCGCCTCCCCGCCCGGCGGGGGCGGCGACGCGGGTTCGCCGGGCGGCGGGTTGGAGCCGTGGTCCGAGGGCGGCGGCGCGCCCTTGCAGGTGTTGTCGAAGCTCCAATCCTTCTTGCCGACCTTTTTGGGCTCGGAGACGTGGTTGGGCGTGACCGTGACGGTGGTGCAGGGCTTATCCAGCACGCGGCACTGAGCGCCCGACGCGTCGCAAACCTCGATTGCGCCGGCGTAGAGGACGGCGTCTGTCCGGCCTGAGCTCACCCGCACGCCGTAATTGGTGCCGCGCACGCCGATCGTCGCGGTGGGCGTTCGCACGTCATAGGGCTTGTGCTCGCCGGGGGCGGAGACGAAGCGAAAGGCGCCCTTGGCGGCGTTGAAAGTCGCGCCCGCGCCGCCCGCATAGACGAAACTGTCGAGCTTCACCCGCGACGAAGGGCCCATTTGCAGATCGGTGCGGTCCGAGAAGACGAACTTGCCGCGGCTTGCCGCGCCGGTGGTCAGCACCTCGTCGAAATAGACCTCGTCGCCCTTCGAAAGGCGCATGCTGCGCCCGCTGGAGAGGCCCTGCACGTCCTTCTCGATGGCGGCGGCGGAGCCGATCGTGTCCTCGGCGACGGCTGGGAGCGTCAAAGCGCAGAGAGCGGTTGTCGTGATCGCAGTTCTGCGCATGAAGATCCCCCGGAAATGCCAGAATTCAAAAAAACGGCAGCGACTGCCTTTAGTTATAAAAGCTATCTCAATACCGGAGCGGGGGCGCAACCGGCCCGGATCAACCCGGGAGCTAATTTCTAGTTCAGTGGCTTTTTCGTCACATTTGCCGCCGCAACGGGGCGGTCAGAATCGAAGCCTGTCGGAGATCTGTCCTTCCTCGAAATACTGGTCGAATTCGGCGACGAAGCCGCCGTCGAAGATGCGCCCGACCACCGCCGTCTTCACCCCGAGCGACACCCGGTCGCCAATCGAGGCGTGCGCCGAGGTCTCGACGCTGATTCCCGAGCAGGAGACGTCGTTGATCCAGGCCGCATTTTCCTTGCCGCCTTGCAAGCAGATCGTCGTCCATGGCATCCTCGGGACGATACGCTTGTGCCGGCGCGCGTCCGGCAGACCGATGGCGTCCCGATTGGCGAACCAAATGAGCTGCGCGGCAAGCTTGCGGCGCCGTGTGACGATCAGATCGAGTCCGATGGCGAAACCGCCGTCGCTCTGCCGCTCGACACGTCCCTCGAATCGGCCAAGCTCGGCGCTATGAACGAAAATCTTATCCCCGTAACAGGGCTCGGCCAGCGCCGAGAGCGCCATCTCGCCGGTCGAGGCCTCGACGATGCGGCAGGAATGCTCCGACCCGTCGGGCAATCTGAGACAGGCGTCGAGATCGACGCGCACGGTCGGGCCGTGAAGCGGCGTGCGAGCAATGTCGATGTGAAATCCGGCCTGTAGCCCCATGCTGCCCACCGCGCCGACGCGTTTCCCGAAGTCAGCGTATCGGAAAATCCTTACATATGGTTAACAGATTAACGGAAATTAATCCGTTCGCGAGCCTCCTATCGCGCGAAGCGCCTTTGCGCCGCGGCCTGGGCTATGGCAGAAACGCCTCCACCTTCCGAAAAATGATGCTTTAGGGGACCACCATGGCGGCGGACGTCACTTTTCCAGCGGCTGCGGCGGCTGGGCTTCTGTCCTTCCTCTCCCCTTGCGTCCTGCCGCTGGTGCCTCCTTATCTGACCTATCTGGCCGGCGTCAGCATGGAGGATCTGGAGATCGAGTCGCGCTCGCGCGCACGGCGCGACGTCCTCCTGTCGGCTGTTCTTTTTGTTCTCGGCTTCTCGACCGTTTTCGTCGCGCTCGGCGCGACGGCGAGCGCCTTCGGCGCGGTGATCCGCGCCAATCTCCAAATTCTCTCCTGGGTCGCGGGGGCGATCATCATCCTGATGGGCCTCCACTTCGTCGGCCTGCTCAAGGTAAGCCTGCTCTACCGCGAGAAACGCGCCGAAATCACCAAGCCCATGGGACTCTTCGGCTCCTATGTGATGGGCCTCGCCTTCGCCTTCGGCTGGACCCCCTGCATCGGGCCGATTCTGGCGGCCATTCTCGCCGTCGCGGGAACGCAGGACACCGTCGCGCGCGGCGCCGCGCTGCTCGCCACTTATTCGCTGGGCCTCGGCCTGCCCTTCATCGTCGCTGGCTTCGCGCTCGGGCGCTTCCTCGCCTTCGTCGCCCGCTTCCGCCGGCATTTCGGCAAGGTGGAGAAGATCGTCGGGGTGCTGCTGATCTTTACCGGCGTCGCCTTCCTCACCGGCGGCGTGCAGGAAATGTCGTTCTGGCTCCTCGAATTGTTCCCGGGGCTGGCGACGCTGGGATGAGGGACGTTCCCAGCAAGCAGCTAAACGATACGCGCCTGCCGGAAATCGACCGGCTGCGCGGCCTCGTCATGATCATCATGGCGCTGGACCATATGCGCGACTTCTTCGACGCCGACGCCCTGCGCTTCAGCCCCACCGATCTCGACCACACCTATCCCTTTCTGTTCTTCACCCGCTTCATCACCCACTTCTGCGCGCCGACATTCGCCGTCCTGGCGGGCGTTAGCGCATATCTTTACGGCGCGCGGCGGAGCCACAAAGAACTCACCCTTTTCCTCGCGACGCGGGGCGTCTGGCTCATCCTGCTCGAGATCGTCGTGATCAGCCCGACCTGGGGTGGGCCAGGACGCATCAGCCTCGGCACGCTTTGGGCGATCGGTTGCGGGCTGCTGGCGCTCTCGGTCCTGTCGCTCGCGCGGCCGGCGGTCGTTTTCGCCATCGGCGCCGCAATCCTCCTCGGCCACAATCTGCTCGACGGGATCAAAGCGGCGGACTTTGGCGCCCTGGCGCCATGGTGGCGGCTGCTTCATGAACCCGGCGCCTTGCCGTTCGATCTCCCCGGCCACCTGCTGTATCCGGCCCTTCCCTGGATCGGCGTCCTGGCGCTCGGCTATGGACTCGGGCCGCTGTTCAAACGCCCCGCCCAGGAGCGCGACGCCGTCCTGCAAAAGGCGGGGCTCGGCGCGCTGGCGCTTTTCATCGTCCTGCGGGCGACCAATTTCTACGGCGACCCGCGAGCCTTCACTTTGCGGGCCGACGAGATCGGCTCGGCGCTTTCCTTCCTCAACGTCACGAAATATCCGCCCTCGCTTCTCTATTTGCTGGTCACGCTCGGCGGCGCGGCGCTCGCCCTGCCCGCATTGGAGCGTCTTCGCGGGGCGGCTGGGCGCGCGCTCGTCGTTTTCGGCCGCACGCCCCTGTTCTTTTACGTGTTGCATTTATACGCCGGCGCCGCCGGGGCCTTGGCGCTCGCGGCCTGGCGGGGCTATTCGCTCCAAGACATAAGCGCGGTCATCAAGTCCGGCGCGCCGCCGGCCGATTTCGGGACAGGCCTCGCGGGCGCTTATATCGCCTGGATTCTCGTGGTCGTGGGACTTTACCCGCTCTGCCGTTGGTTCGCTGAAATCAAACGGCGCAGGAGCGACCTCTGGTGGCTGAGTTATCTGTAATCCTTAACGATCGCCCGCATTTTCCTGTCCCGGCGCCTTGGTGGGTCGGCCGCGCTCGCGTATAGAAGAATACAATAATTAGCGGTTATTCCGTTGGGCGAACGTCGCAAATGTGGTCCGGGGTCGGGTAATGTTGGAAAAACTGGTGGCCTTCTGTCTTCGCTGGCCCTGGACAGTGGTTCTTCTCACGCTGGCTCTCACGGGCGGGGGCGTTTACCTCACCGTCGAGCGTTTCGCGATAGATACGGACACCACAAATCTTTTTTCGCCGAACATGGCCTGGCGGAAAAACCAGACGGCGCTCTATCGCGCCTTCCCCCAGCTCGAGAATTCGATTGTCGCCGTCATCGACGCGAAGACCGGCGAAGCCGCCGACGACGCGGCGGCGCGGCTCACCGCCGCGCTCGCAGGCAAGCCGCTGATGCAGCGCGTCTGGCGCCCCGACGATCCAGCCTTCTTCATGAAAAACGGCTTGCTCTACCTCGACCTGCCCGAGGTGGAGCATACGGTCGGCATGATGCTCGGCCAGCGCGACGTGCTGACGCCGCTGGCCCAGGACCCGACCTTGCGCGGCCTCTCCACCGTCCTCGTCGCCAATCAGAAACGCGCCGCCGGCAGCGAGCGCGCGACGGCCATGTATCTCGCGGGGCTCGACGAATTCTCGCGCGCCTTCGAAGAGACGCTTGCGGGTCGCCAGACGCAGGTCGACTGGGAGAAGCTGCTCGCGGGCGGCAAGGCCGACGCCGCCCCGGCGGGTCCGCCGCTGGAGAAGCGCCGCATCGTGCTCATTACGCCGACGCTCGATTTCACCGCGCTGCAGCCCGCCGCCGACGCGATCGCACTTGTCCGCAAGACCGCGGCCGAACTCGGCGTCACCAAGGAGAACGGCTTCCTTTTCCGCCTGACCGGCGAGGCGCCGCTCGCGGATGAGGAATTCGCCACGCTCTCCGAGAACATGGCGCTGAACACCGCGGGCACGCTCGTCGTCGTCTCGTTCATCCTGCTCGCCGCGCTGCGCTCGCCCAAGCTTATCCTGGCGGTGCTGCTCACGCTGCTTGCCGGCCTCGCCATGACCTCCGGCGTCGGCGTGCTGCTGATCGGCCGTTTCAATCTGATTTCGGTCGCCTTCGCCGCGCTGTTCATCGGGCTGGGGGTGGATTTCGGGATTCAGTTCGCGACCCGCTACCGTGAGGAGCGCCACGGCCACGGCGATCTGGAGCGCGCCCTTCTCGCGGCGACGCGCGGCATCGGCGGATCGCTCACCCTCGCCGCCGTCTCGCTGCTCGCCGGCTTTTTCTGCTTCCTGCCGACGAAATTTCTGGGCGTCGCCGAGCTGGGGCTCATCGCCGGCGTCGGCATGATCATCGCCTATGTCGCGACGCTCAGCTTCCTGCCGGCGCTGATCAAGATTTTGCATCCGCCGGCCGAGCATGTGCCGATCGCAACCCATTCGCTGGCCGCGGTCGATCACTGGATCGCCCACCACCGCAAGCTGGTCCTTTTTGGCACCGCCGCCGTCGTTCTCGCCGGAACGCCCTATCTCTTGCGGCTGCGTTTCGACTCCAATCCGATGAATCTGCGCGACCAGAAAGTCGAATCGGTCGCAACCTTCCTGGACTTGAACGCCGATCCCAAAACCGCCCCCAACAAGATCGAGACTCTGGCGTCTTCCTTCGAGGCCGCCCGCGAGCTGAAGCAGAAGATTCTGGCCCTGCCCGAGGTCGATCATGTCGACTCGATCGAATCGCTCATCCCGGTGGATCAGGACGAGAAGCTCGCGCTGATCGAGCGCGCGTCGAAGGAGCTGCATGACGCGCTCTATCCCAAGGTGAGACCTGCCCCGAGCGACGCCGAGACGATCAAGGCCCTGACCAACGCCGCCAGAACGCTGCGCGCGGCGGTCGCCAAAGCGCCCTCCCCTCAGACGCTCCGCTTCGCCGCGGCGCTCGACGGCCTCGCCAAGGCGCGCCCCGAAATCCGCGAAAAGGCGCGCGCCGCCGCCTTCACGGGCTTCGAAAAGCTCATGGGCCAAATGCGCGACGCGCTGAAAGCGCAGCGCGTGACGCCCGACTCCTTGCCGGAGCAGCTCCGGTCGGACTGGATGACGCCCACCGGCGTCCTGCGCCTGGAGACGACGCCGAAGGGCGATGGCAACGATCTCGAGGTGATGACGAAATTCGCGGACGCCGTGCTTTCGGTCGCGCCAGAGTCGAGCGGCGCGCCGGTCATCATTTCGGAAGCCGGGAAAACCGTGACCCAAGCCTTTCTGCAAGCCGGAATCTACGCTTTCGTGGCCGTCTTCCTGATTCTGGCCATCGCCCTGCGCAACGCCAAGGACGTTGCGCTGACGCTCGGGCCGCTCGTGCTCGCCGGCGTGATGAGCCTTCAGGCGGCGGAAATATTGGGCGTACCGCTCAATTTCGCCAATATCATCGCGCTGCCGCTGATGTTCGGCGTCGGCGTCGCCTTCCACATCTACTACGTCATCGCCTGGCGAAAGGGCGTCGTCGATATGCTGGCGTCGAGCCTGACGCGCGCCATATTCTTCAGCTCTCTGACTACGGGAACGGCTTTCGGCAGCCTTTTTCTGTCGAGCCACCCCGGCACGGCGAGCATGGGCGAATTTTTGACAATTTCCCTCTTCTTCACTCTGCTCGCGGCCTTCATCATCGTGCCGGCGTTCCTCGGACCGCCGCCGCATCCGGCCGAAGGCGAGGCTGATGCGGCTTGACGGCGCCGGCGTTCGGTTTTTCGCTGCGTGAGGACCGATATATTCTGCAAATGCGAATCAGGGGCCGGGCGTCATGAAGAGACTAATGCTGAGCATCCTCGCCGTGACGGCTTTTTGCGCGCCCGCTGCGGCTTCCGGCACGGACATTTATGGCGTTTGGGCGCGCGACGGCCATCCGACGGACAAGCTGGAATTCTTCGATTGCACAGGCAAGCTCTGCGCAAAGGGCATACTCCCCATGCGCGACGGCAGCCCGCCGCCGCTCATTCTGCGCTCCGCCGCGAAGACCGGCCCGAATAGCTGGAAGGGCGACCTCTACAACCCCGAGGACGGCAAAACCTATACGGGCAAAATTACGCTCGATTCGCCGGATCAGCTCACATTGAGCGGCTGCCTCGTCGCCTTCCTTTGCCAGAGCGAGACATGGACGCGCATCTCCGGCCCGACCAAGACCATCGCCCCCGCCGACAAGACGGAAGCCAAGGGCGCCAAGGCGCCTGATTCCACCAAATCCTCGGATAAAGACAAAGACAAAGCCCCGCCGAAAGCGGCGGCTCAGGACGCCGCCAAGAGCGCGAAACCTGCGCTGCGGCCGAGCGACGCCAAATCGTCGCCCGCAAAGCCCGCGCCGGCAAAGGCGGCGGCTCCAGCAAAGCCGGCGGCGCCCAAATCGGGCGACGCCGAGGAGTGAGCAGCTTTCGCCGCAGGTTAAAGATAGGTAACTTGACGCTTGCAACGCCGTAGGCGAGCGTCACCGGACAAACCGGCGCGACCTTCGCCGGAGTGGTTTTGTCGTTCGAGCCTTGACTGGCTAAATCCCACATGTTCGATAGAGTTATCTTGACCGCGGCCTGTTTTTGGCGGACAGACCTCAGCGGAACAACAAGGACAAGCTTCCGTTGACGGCCGACGTCGTGTTCGCACTTGCTGGGAAAAAACGGAGCGCCGCGTTCAGCGCGGCGGCTGCGTTGTGCCTATCGTCCTGCAACCTGGACTGGGAGAAGCCGGACCTCGCGACGCCCCCGCCCGAGAGCTTCCGCGAGGCCAAACCGGCTTCCGCCAAGCCCATCGCGCGGGGCCCGGACTTCGCGGTCAAATTCGGCTCCAGGGAGCTGACGACGCTGGTGGAGCAGGCGGTCGGCGACAATCTCGACATCGCCGCCGCCGTGGCGCGCATTCAGCAGGCGGACGCCCAGGCGCGCGTCTCGAGCGCCGCGCTCTGGCCGAGCATCTCCATGCAGGACATCGCGCGCAGAACGCGCACGCCCGGCACGACGACCAACATCGGCTCGGCGAGCAGCGGCTTCACCCCGGCGACGACATCGTCTTCGACGACAACGTCTTCCTCGAACACCTTCAGCGCGCGCGAATTCAATTTCTTCCAGCTCGGCCTGACGGCGAGCTACGAGATCGACTTCTGGGGCAAGAACGAAGACGCCTCCTATGCCGCGCGGCTGCTGGCCAACGCCAGCCGCTTCAACCGCGACACGGTGGAGATCTCGACGATCGCCGCGGTGCTGAACGCCTATTTCCAGGTGCTGACCGCCCAGGACCGCCTGGCTATCGCCCATAACAACGTCGCCATCGCCGAGCGCGTCTACCGCGCCATTCAGGCGCGCTTCGAGGTCGGCGTCGCCAGCGTGCTCGACACGGCGCAGCAGGAGACCGTGGTCGCCCAGCAGCGGGCGTCGATCCCGCCGCTGGAGCAGACCCTGCGGCAGACGCGAAACCAGCTCGCCGTGCTGGTCGGCCAGACGCCCGAAAGCCTTTCCGTTAAGGGCGGATCGCTCACCAAGCTCTCCTATCCGAAAATCGCGCCGGGCATGCCGTCGGAGGTGCTGCTGCGCCGCCCGGATATTGCAAACGCCGAGGCCCAGCTCGCCTCGCAGGAATTCTCGGTGCTGCAAGCGCGGGCGATGTTCTTCCCCTCGATCACGCTCACCGGCCAATACGGGGTGCAGACCGCCTTGCTGCACAATCTTCTGCGCCCCGAGGCGATCGGCTGGCAAATCGCCTCGAATCTCGCCCAGCCGATTTTCGACGGCTATAATCTGCAGGGAAATTACGAGCTGCAGAAAGGCCGCTACGCCGAGCTTGGCGCGCTTTACAAAAAACAAATCCTGACGGCGCTCTCGGACGCGGAGAATGCGCTCATCGCCTCGAAGCAGACCGCGCAAACGGTCAGGCTGCAGGGCCTCGCCGTCGCGGCCGCCCAGCGCGCGCTGACAGCCGCCGAGATGCGCCTGCAGGAAGGCACGATCGACATCGTTACGCTCTCGACGACGCAGAACACCCTGTTCCTGGCCCAGGATCAACTTGCTCTGGCCCGGCTGTCTTATTTTCAATCGGCGACGAGCCTATATCAGGCTCTCGGCGGCGGATGGTCACCCACCACGCGAGACGCCGAAATCGCTTCCGCAAACGCCGCCTATGAGGCGGACAAAGGGATCCATCCATGATACGCGCCGACCGGCGTATTCTCATGGCGCTCGGCGCGCTCGCAGTCGCCCTTGCCGCGGGCGGGGCCTATCGCGCCGGCGTGCTGCCGGGTTTTCCCGCCGCGGATAAACCCCCCGCCGACCAGCCCGACGGCAGACGCGGACGCGGCGACGCCGTCGTCACCGTGACGACGGCGCAAACGCGCGTTCAGGACGTGCCGGTGACGATCGACGCCGTCGGCACGGTGCAAGCGCTCAACTCGGTCACGATCCGAACCCAGGTCGACGGACGGCTGCTGCGCCTCGACTTCACCGAGGGCCAGGACGTCAAGAAAGGCGACGTCCTCGCCGAAATCGACCCGGCGCTCTACAAGGCGCAATATGATCAGGCTGTCGCCAAGAAAGCGCAGGACGAGGCCAATCTCGCCAACGCCCGCGTCGACATGGCGCGCTACGAAAAGCTCGTCGCCGGCAAGTTCCTGTCGCAGCAGCAATATGCGACCCAGAAAGCGCAAGTGAGCCAGCTCGAGGCGCAAGTGCGCGCCGATCAGGCGGCGATCGACAACGCAAGGACGACGCTCGATTACGCCACCATCCGCTCGCCGATCGACGGACGCGTCGGCATCCGCCTCGTCGACGTCGGCAATATCCTTCACCCGTCCGATCAGAACGGCATCGTCATCATCACGCAGCTCAAGCCGATCTACGTCGTCTTCACGCTGCCTCAGCAGGCGCTGCCGGCGGTGCAGAAGGCGCAGGCCAATGGCGCCGCCACGGTGCGCGCGCTCGGCCCCGACAATGCGAGCGTGATCGAGACGGGCGAGCTGAAAGTGGTCGACAACCAGATCGACCAGCTCACCGGGACAGTGAAGCTGAAGGCCGTTTTCGCAAATGATAATCTGGCGCTTTGGCCGGGCCAGTTCGTAAACGTCCGGCTGATGCTCGACACGATCCACAATGCGATCGTCGCGCCGAGCCCCGCCGTGCAGCGCGGACCGAACGGCGCCTTCGTGTATACTCTTAGCGAAGACGGTCGTGCGAAAATGAAAAGCGTCACGACCGGACGGCAGGATGAGAATCTCGTCGTCGTCACGTCGGGGCTGGAGCCCGGGACGACGATCGTGACCAGCGGTTTCTCGCGCCTTTCCGAAGGCGCCAAGGTCCATGTGGTCAAAGCCGAGGAGCCCGTCGCCGCTGCGGCCGGCCCCGAAACCAAGCCAGAGCAGATCAATCGCCGCCGAGGCGGCGCAAAGGGAGAGGGCTCTCCCGGAAAGTAAACAGAAAGCGGCATGAATATTTCGGCGCCCTTCATCAACAGGCCGGTGGCGACCTCGCTCATGGCCTTCGCCGTCCTGCTGTTCGGCCTGCTGGGATATTCGCGTCTTTCCATCTCGCCGCTGCCGCAGGTCGATTTTCCGACCATTCAGGTCACGACGCAGCTTCCCGGCGCCAATCCCGACACGATCGCCTCGCTGGTGACGGCCTCGCTCGAGCGTCAGTTCGGGCAGATTCCCTCGCTCGCCGGCATGTCGTCGCAAAGCTCCTTCGGCCTGTCGCAGGTCACGCTGCAATTCGCTCTCGACCGCGACATCGACGCCGCCGCGCAGGACGTGCAGGCGGCGATCAACGCCGCCGCCTCGACGCTGCCGCGCGATCTGCCCTACCCGCCGGTCTACGCCAAAGTGAACCCGGCCGACACGCCGGTGCTGACCCTCACGCTGCGCTCCAAAACCGCGACGCTGCGCGATTTGAGCGATCTCGCCGACACGTTGATTGCGCCGCAGCTCTCGCAAGTCTCCGGCGTCGGCCGCGTGTCGGTGCAGGGCGGCGTGCGCCCCGCCGTGCGCATCGAGGCGGATCTCGCGCGGCTCGCCGCCAATCGCATCGGCATGGAGGATTTGCGCCAGGCCGTCGCGGCCGCCAACAACGCCGGCGCCAAGGGGTCGCTCGACGGCAAGCGGCAGTCCTACACGCTCGACGCCAACGACCAGATTCTTCAAGCCAAGCAGTATGAGACCATCATCGTCGCCTGGCGCAATAATTCGCCGGTGATGCTGCGCGACGTCGCCAAGGTCGCGGACGGACTCGAAAACGCCCGCGTCGGCGGCTGGTACAATGGCGAGCAGTCCATCGTGCTCGACGTGATGCGCCAGCCGGGCGCCAATATCATCGCGACTGTCGAGCTCGTCAAAGAGGCGCTGCCGAAGCTGCGCGGCGAGCTGCCGGCCGGCATGAGCCTCGACATCGTCAACGACCGAACCGACACGATCCGCGCCTCGATCCACGAAGTGGAGATGACGCTTTTCATCGCCGGCGGCCTCGTCGTCGCCGTCGTGCTGCTGTTCCTGGGCAGTTGGCGGGCGACGCTCATCGCCGGCGTCAGCCTGCCGCTGTCGATCATCGCCACTTTCTTCGTCATGTGGGGGATGGGCTTCTCGCTCGACAATCTCTCGCTGATGGCGCTCACCATCGGCACAGGCTTCATCGTCGACGACGCCATCGTGATGATCGAGAACATCGTGCGCAACATCGAGCACGGAAAGAAGCCGCTTCAGGCGGCGCTCGACGGCGCGCGCGAGATCGGCTTCACGGTGGTGTCGCTGACGGTCTCGCTCATCGCCGTGTTTATCCCGCTGCTGTTCATGACCGGCATCGTCGGGCGCATGTTCCGGGAATTCGCGCTGACGCTCTCCATCGCCGTCGTCATCTCGGCGGTCATTTCGCTCACGCTGACGCCCATGCTCTGCGCGGTGCTGCTCAAAAGCGCGCCAATGCGCCCGCATTCGACATGGGAGATCGTGTCTCTGTGGCTCGACCGCCTCTATTATCGCTCGCTCGACTGGGCGCTGAAGCGCGAGACTTTCATGCTCGCGCTGACCGCCGGCACGCTCGCTTTGACGGTGGCGCTCTACATCGTCATTCCGAAAGGCTTCCTGCCGCGCCAGGACACGGGCGTGCTGAGCGTCGTCATGGAGGCTGCGCCCGACGCGTCCTTCGAGCGCATGAAAGCGCTGCAAACGCAGGTGACGGACGTCTTCCGCAAAGACCCTGAAGTGACCGGCGTCACCTCCGTGCTCGGCGTCGGCCCGCTCAACGCCACGACGAATGTGGGCCGCCTCACCGTGACGCTGCGCAGCCGCGAGATCCGCGACACGAGCGCCGACGCGATCGCCGATCGTTTGAAAACCGCCGGCGAGAAGGTCCCCGGCGTCTCGCTCTTCGTCGAGCCCGTTCAGGACATTCAAATCACGACGCGGCCGAGCCGCTCACAATATCAATATACGCTGACCTCCGCCGACGCGGGCGAGCTTCTGCGCTGGTCCAACCGCCTCGTCGACGAATTGCGCGGGACGCCTGGGCTGAAGAACGTCGCCGCCGAGACGCAGGACGGCGGCCTGCGCGCGCTGATGAAGATCGATCGCGAGAAGATGGGCCGGCTCGGCATTTCGGCGCAGGACGTCGATAATGTGCTGAACGACGCCTTCGGCCAGCGGCAGATTTCGACCATCTACACGCAGTCGAACCAATATCGCGTCATCCTGGAGGCCGCGCCGCAATATTTGCGCGACATGTCGGCGCTGGAGAAGCTGTATGTGGCGCCGATCGGCGGCGGGCCGCAGACGCCGGTCGCGACCTTCGTGCGCGTCGAGAATAAAGCCGCGCCGCTTTCCGTGGCGCATCAGGATCAGTTCCCCGCCTCCACCATCAGCTTCGATCTTGCCGACGGCGTCGCGCTCGGCGACGCGGTGAAGCTGGTGGCGCAGGCGCAGACGGCGATCGGCATGCCCTCGTCGATCATCGGCGTCTTCAGCGCCGACGCCGCCGAGTTCAACAAATCGCTCGCGAGCGAGCCCTGGCTCATTCTGGCGGCGATCATCGCCATCTATGTGGTGCTCGGCGTTCTGTACGAGAGCTTCGCCCATCCTTTCACCGTGCTCACCACTTTGCCGTCGGCGGGCGTCGGCGCGCTGCTTGCGCTGATGATCCTTCGCATCGATATGTCGATCGTGGCGCTGATCGGCATCGTGCTGCTCATGGGCATCGTGAAGAAGAACGCGATCATGATGATCGACTTCGCGCTCGAAGCGGAGCGCGACGAAGGGATGTCGCCGCGCGACTCCATCGTCCATGCCGCGCATATGCGTTTCCGGCCGATCATGATGACGACGCTCGCCGCGCTCTTTGGCGCGCTGCCGCTCGCCCTCGCGACCGGGCCGGGCAGCGAATTGCGCATTCCGCTCGGCGTCTCGATCATCGGCGGCCTGCTCCTCTCCCAGGCGCTGACGCTTTACACGACGCCGGTCATCTATCTGCAGGTCGACCGGCTGCGCCGCCGCTTCTTGAAGCCGTTGCGGCAGGACGACGAAGAAGAAACTTTCGGCGCGGCGACCGAGGAGACGCTGCAGCGGCGGGAGGCGGCGGAATGAATGTTTCGGAGCCCTTCATCCGGCGCCCCGTGGGGACGACTCTCCTCGGCGCCGCGCTCTTTCTGCTGGGCGCCGTCGCTTATTTCTTCCTGCCGGTCGCGAGCCTGCCTGCCGTGGATTTCCCCGCCATCGGCATCGGCGCGTCGCGCCCCGGCGCCGATCCGGAGACGATGGCCGCCTCCGTCGCCGCGCCGCTCGAAAGGCGTCTTTCCGGCATATCGGGCTTGAACGAGCTGACCTCGACGAGCTCGCTCGGCAGCACGCAGATCATTGCGCAATTCGACATCGACAAGAATATCGACGCCGCCGCCCGCGACGTTCAGGCGGCGATCAACGCCGCTCTCGTCGATCTGCCCACCGATCTGCCCACCGCGCCGAGCTTTCGCAAAGCCAGCCAATCCACCATGCCCGTCCTGGTGCTGGCGCTGACCTCCGACACGCTGCCCACCAGCGCCATTTTCGACGCCACCGATTCGGTGATCGCTCAACGCATCTCGCAAGTGCCGGGCGTCGCCGAGGCGCGCATCGCCGGCGCCGAGCAGCCGGCCATTCGCGTGCAAGTGGATTCGGCTCGGCTCGCCGCGATGAATCTCGGCGTCAACGAAGTGGGCAAGGCGCTCTTTACCGCCAACGCCCACGCCGCCGTCGGCGCCCTCTCCGGGGGCTCGCAGGAGATCACCTTCGATACGACGGATCAGCTCTCGACGCCGGAAGACTATCGCAACATCGTCGTCGCGTCGCGCAATGGCGCGATCGTGAAGCTCGGCGACGTCGCCAGAGTGGAGCGGGGCGTGCGCAATCGCATGTCCGCCGGCTGGTTCAATGGCAAGCCCGCGGTCATCATCATCGTCACCAAGCAGCCCTCGGCGAACGTCATCGAGACCGTCGACCATATCAAGTCGCTCCTGCCGCAAATGCAGCAGTGGATTCCCGCCGGCATCAAAATCCACGTCTTCGCCGACCGCACTCAGACCATTCGCGCCAGCATTCACGACATTCAACTGACGCTCGCGATCTCGGTCGCGCTCGTCATGATGGTGGTGTTTTTCTTTCTGCGTCGCGCGACGCCCGTCATCGCCGCGGGAATCACAGTGCCGCTGTCACTCGTCGGCACTTGCGCCGCCATGTGGCTCGCCGGTTTCTCGATCGACAATCTGTCGCTGATGGCGCTCACCATCGCCGTCGGCTTCGTCGTCGACGACGCAATCGTGATGATCGAAAATATCGAGAGCTATCAGGAGCGCGGCCTCAGCCGCTTACAGGCGGCGCTCGAAGGTTCGAAGCAAATCAGCTTCACGGTCGTCTCCATCAGCCTGTCGCTCATCGCCGTCTTTATTCCGCTGCTCTTCATGGAAGGCGTGATTGGGCGGCTGTTGCGCGAATTCTCGGTGACGCTCACCTTCGCCATCCTGATTTCGACCGTGGTTTCGCTGACCGTCACGCCCATGATCTGCGCCTGGCTGCCGGCGCCGAGGCGGGACCATAAGACGCGCTTCGACCGCCTGGTCGAGAACGGGCTCGATGCAATCGTCTCCTTCTATGCGCGCACCTTGCGGCCCGTCGTGGACCATCCCTGGATCACGCTCGTCGTCATTCTGGTCTCCGTGCTCTGGACCGTGCAGCTCTACCGGACGATCCCCAAGGGCAATCTTCCCCAGGACGACATCGGCCTCATCAATGGCACGTCGGAAGCCGCGCCCGACGTCTCCTTCGAGGAGATGGTGCGGCTGCAAAGGCAGGTGAACGATGTCTTGATGAATGATCCGGACGTCGCCAATGTGGGCTCCTTCATCGGCGCCAACTCTCTCACCGCGTCGGGGAATCAGGGGCGCCTTTTCGTCGCCCTGAAGCCGATCAACGAACGCAAGTCGTCGAGCCGCGAAGTCGTCGACAGGCTGCGCGTATCCTTCGCAAAGATTGCGGGCGTCAGCGTCTATATGGTGCCGTCCCAGGACTTGCGCTCGGGCGGCCGCGTCAGCAAATCGCAATATCAGTTCACGTTGTCCGACGCCTCGCTCGACGAGCTCGAGGAATGGCGCGTGAAGGTTCTTGCGCGGCTCAAGCAACTGCCCCAGCTCGCCGACGTCACCTCCGACAAAGAGGTCGGCGGGCTGCGCGCCCAGCTCATCATCGACCGCAACGCCGCCTCGCGCCTGAACGTGCCGATCGCCGCCATCGACAATGCGCTCAACAGCGCCTTCGGACAGCGGCAGGACACGATCATCTATACGCAACGCAACCAGTACCGCGTGATCTTCGAGACGCCGCCGTCGCGCCAGCGGGACATCCGCGACCTCGCCGGGATCTATGTGTCGAGCGCCTCTGGCGCGCAAATTCCGCTGACGGCTCTCGCACGCGTGGAACGCAGCTCGATGCCCCTCGTCGTGAACCATCAGGGCGTGCTGCCGGCCGTCACCATCTCCTACAATGTCGCGCCGGGCGCCACACTCGACGCCGCGACCGCAGCCGTCGAAAAAGCCGTCGAGGAGATGAACCCGCCGAGCGGCTTGCGTACCGGTTTTGCCGGCGACGCCGCTGACTTCCGCAAAGTGGCGCGCGGCATGGCGACGCTCATCCTTGCCGCGCTGCTTGCGGTCTACATCATTCTCGGCATTCTCTATGAAAGCCTCGTGCATCCCGTCACGATCATCTCGACCCTGCCTTCGGCGGGGCTCGGCGCGCTTCTGTCGCTCGAGGCCTTCGGCGTCGAATTCACCGTGATCGCCTTTATCGGCATTCTGCTGCTGATCGGCATCGTGAAAAAGAACGGCATCATGCTCGTCGACTTCGCGCTCCATGCCGAACGCGAGCGCGGATTGTCCATCCACGACGCGGCGCTGGAGGCGGCGAAGGAACGCTTCCGCCCGATCCTGATGACGACGCTCGCCGCCATGTTCGGCGCGCTACCGCTCGCTTTTGCTGGGGGAATCGGCGCCGAGCTGCGCCGCCCGCTCGGCATTACGATCATCGGCGGGCTGCTGCTGAGCCAAGTGCTGACGCTCTATTCGACGCCGGTCATTTATCTCTTGATGAGCAAGCTGCGTCGCAAACCGCGCGAAGAATCATTTGCGCGCGAGCGGGCGGCGCCCGCAGAATAAAGCGGTCAATTGATTTACGTCATTCCCGATGCTCGCGCCGTTTGGAGACACAGGGAATCACCGCCGTCATTGCGAGGAGGCGGAGCCGACGACGCACCAGAGCCGCATCGCCGCCCTGGATTGCTTCGCTTCGCTCGCAATGACGGGCTCTGGGCAAAATCATGTCGGGCTTTCAGCCCGCGGGGAATGACATGGCCCAATGCGTGCTGTTCAAACGGAAGCGATGCGAGAGCGCGCGCTCAATGCGCCTCGGTCTCAGGCTGTTCGAAGAAAAAGCGCAGCACCTGCGCCTCGCCGCAATCCTCGACCGGCACGTGCCAGAACTTTGAATCCATGAAAGGGAAGCGCTCCATCGGCAGTTGGATCTGCGTGAGGCGCGCGTGATTGTCGAAGCCCCGTCGCATGGCGCGTTCGAGCAGCTTTATCAGCTCTTCCTCACATTCGGGCACTTCTGTCACGGTGAGGATCAAATTATTCGCAATGGGGAATGTTTTGTCGAAAAGCTGCTCGAATCGCGCCGTCGCCATCTTTGTGGTCTCCGCTGCTCATCACATGGAGCGTCGCGATTATCTTTCGGTTATTGCCGCGCTCCAATCAGCGTCGTTTCCGTCGCTTAAAGGTGCGGTTGACAGCCGAATGACCCTTCGCTGAAGGATTTATTACGGAAATTTAAGGCGCCTTTGTGAACGGACAAGGCGCTCCCCAGCGATCTTCGAAGACGAGGCTTTCGAGCGGCAGTCGCGACGCCCAGCGTTTCACTTCGAGTTCCGGGCGCCGATAGGCGCGCTCGATAAATCCCACGCAGAGATAGGCGACGACGGCAATCTCTTCCGGGATTCCCAGAATTGAGCGCAGCTCCTCCTCGCGCATGATGCTGACCCAGCCGACGCCGACGCCTTCGACGCGCGCCGCAAGCCAGAGGTTTTGCACCGCGCAAGCGGTGCTCAAGAGATCGGTGTTGGGCTGTTGCGTGCGCCCCAGCCCCGTCGGGCCGTGGCGGTTGCGGTCGCAGGTGACGCAGACATTGACCGGAGCCTTCAAAATGCCTTCGAGCTTGAGATTGCGGTAATGCGCGCGCCGCTCGGGAGCGAGCAAGTCGATCTCGGCCTGCGCGCCGCGCAGAAAGGCCTCATGCACCGCGCCGCGCACCGAGCTGTCGCGAATCACGATGAAATTCCATGGCTGCATGAAGCCGACGGAGGGCGCGTGATGCGCCGCGTCGAGAATACGAATCAGCAGGTCCTGCGGGACGTCATCGGCCAGGAATTCGTTGCGCACGTCGCGGCGGGTATAGATCGCGCGATAGACCGCCGCGCGTTCGGTCTCGTCAAATGGCGCAGCGGCGCCGATGTCGCGCTCGGCCTCGGCCGCGTCGAAAGGCGGCTTTTCGTGCGGATCTTCCGCCATCAGCCGATCTCCAATGCGGCGTGCAACCGCGCCCAGGCCGCCTCACTCCCGGGGAGTCCGAACCGCAGCCAGTCCGGCCGCTCGGGAAAGGCCCGCACAAGGACGCCCTTTTCGCACAGGCGCGCGAACCAGTCGGGCGCCGTGTCGTGACGGACGAGTCGGAACAGCGACGCGCCGCCGAGGAGCTCAAACCCGGCGCCCGCCAGCGCCGCATCGAGGCGCTCGGCCTCGGCTGCGCAGTCGGCGGCGGCGGCGGCGCGCCATCGCACATCGGCGAGCGCTTCAGCGCCAATCGCGAGCGCAGGGCCGGAGACCGCCCAGGGACCGAGCGCCGCGCGCAGAATCGCCGCGCGGGCGGGCGCGCATAGCGCGAAGCCGAGCCGCACGCCGGCAAGCCCATAGGCCTTTCCGAACGAACGCAACACGACCACGCCTTCCAGCAACGCGAGCGACGTCGCGCTGTGCTCGGGCGTGAAATCCATGAAGGATTCGTCGATAGTGAGCAGTCCGCCCTTGCGCGTCATCTCTTGCGCCAGCGGGCCAAGGTCGCGCGGGAAAGCAATGCGCCCGTCAGGGTTATTCGGGTTGACGATGACCGCGACGTCGAAGCCCGCGAGTTCTTCGATCGTCGCAACCGTCTCGACCTTTGCGCCATTCGCGGCCCAGCAGGCGCCGTGCTCCGCATAAGTGAAGCCCAGCACGCCGACGCGACGCGCCGGGAAAACGCGCGGCAACAACTGAATGAAAGCCTGTGCGCCGGCGCCCGCGACGATCGCGCAATCTCGCGGCGCGCCGTAAGCCGCGCGCGCCGCCGCCTCGAGATTTGCAAAAGCCGCCTCGTCGGGAAGGCGCGTCCAGGCTTCGGGCGCGATTGCCGGCAAGGGATAGGGGTTCGGATTGATCCCCGTCGAGAGGTCGATCCACGGCTCGGGCGCATGCGGATAAGCGCGGCGCGCAGCGTCGAGGCGGCCGCCATGCGCGATCGGGGACGAAAGCGGCGCATGCGCGCTCATCGCGCAATCTCCAATAAGGCGTCGATGTCGATGTGCGTTTCGCAATGCGCCGCTAGCGCGTCGAGCGTTTCCTCGATCATGTCCTCGAAGCGCAGGGGCGACGCCTCAGCGCCGATCCACTGCAAGAACGCCGCGCGAAAGGCGTCGTCGGAAAAGAGCCCGTGCACATAGGCGCCCATGACAAGGCCGTTGCGTGACATGGCGCCTTCGTGGCGGCCGTTATCGAAGCGCAAAATCGGCCGCGCGCAATCTTCTCCTGAGGTCTCGCCCACATGCATCTCATAGCCGCGAAAGGGCGCGTCGAACGCGATCGCCCGACCCGTGACGCTCGTGAGCGTCTTCTTCTCTGTGAGCGTTGTCTCTATACCGAGCAGGCCGAGCCCTGGCGCTTGCGCCACATCGCCTTCCATGCGCTGCGGATCGCAAATCGCGCGGCCGAGCATTTGATAGCCCCCGCATATGCCGAAGACGCGCCCGCCGCGACGCGCATGCGCGAGAAGATCAATGTCCCAGCCATTGGCGCGTAGCGCGGCAAGATCGGCGATCGTCGCCTTGGAGCCCGGAAGAATGACGAGCGCCGCCTCCGCGGGCAAAGGCGCGCCGGGCTGAATGAGACGCAGATCAACTCCGGGCTCCGCCTTCAACGGATCGAGATCGTCGAAATTGGCGATATGCGGTAGAAGTGGAACGGCGATGGTGACGCCATTGCTTTTGTTGCTGCGCGCGGCGCGCAAGCCGAAGGCGTCTTCGGCCGGCAGCCTTGTGGCGGCCTCGAAATAGGGAACGAGGCCCAGAGCCCGCCAGCCGGTGCGCGCGGCGATGAAGCTGATGCCGTCATCGAACAAGGAGGCGTCGCCGCGCATCTTATTCACGATGAAACCCTGGACCATCGCCGCGTCTTGCGGGTCGAGCACGGCCTTGCAGCCGACGAGCTGCGCAATGACGCCGCCCCGGTCGATGTCGCCGACAAGAATGACGGGCGCATCGGCCTCGCGCGCAAAGCCCATATTGGCGATGTCGTTCTTGCGCAGATTGACCTCCGCCGCGCTGCCGGCGCCTTCGACAATGACGAGATCGCTTTGCGCCTTGAGCCGCGCGAAGCTTTCCATCACCGCGGGCTTCAGGCGCGGCTTCCAGTCCTGATACTCGCGCGCCTTCGCCTGACCTGCAATCACGCCGCGCACCACGACCTGCGAGCCGTTCACGCCCTGGGGCTTCAACAACACGGGATTCATGTCGACCGTGGGCGCCAGCCTTGCCGCGCGCGCCTGCAACGCCTGGGCGCGGCCGATCTCGCCGCCATCGGCCGTCACCGCCGCATTATTCGACATGTTCTGCGGCTTGAAGGGCGCGACCCTGAGGCCGCGATTGACGAAGGCGCGCGCGAGCCCTGCGACGATGAGCGACTTGCCGACGTCGGACCCCGTCCCCTGAATCATCAACACCCGGCTCATGACGCGAGCAGCGCCATGACAGCGTCGATACTATGCGCGACGGCGACGCCCGCGCGCGGCGGCGGCTGGATCATAACGACGGGCAGCCCCAGCGCGCGCGCCGCTTCGATCTTGGCGTAGGTGAGCGCGCCGCCGCTGTTTTTACTGACGACGACATCGATGCGCTTTTCGCGCATGAGCGCGATTTCATCGGCGCGCGTGAACGGGCCGCGCGCGGACATCACCGCGCATTTAGGCGGAAGGTCGCTTGTTTCGGGCGGCTCGATCACACGCAGCAGATACGCATGCTGGGGCGCGGCGCGAAAATCCGCGACGCCCTGCCGGCCGATAGTGAGAAAGACGCGGCGGGGCTGGGCGCCGAGCGCTTGCGCCGCCTCGGCGTTGCTGTCGACTTCGATCCAGCGATCGCCATCTGCCGGTCGCCAGGGCTCTCGCGCGTAGACGACCAGCGGCAAGCCGAGCGCCGCGCAGGCGGCCTGTGCATTCGCGGAGATTTGCGCGGCGAAAGGGTGTGTGGCGTCGACGACATACGTAATCCCCTCTCCCGCGAGATAACGCTTCAGCCCCTCGACGCCGCCAAAGCCGCCGACGCGCGTCGGCACGGCGAGCGCGATGGGCGCGCTGGTGCGGCCGGCGAGCGACGCGATGGCCTCAAAGCGCGCCTCGGCCGCAATACGCTCGGCGAGCGCGCGCGCCTCGCTCGTGCCGGCCAGCAAAAGGATGCGGCGACGCCCTCCGTCATTGCGCGCGACGCGCGGCACACCAGGAGCCGCGTCGTGGCTCTGGATTGCTTCGTCGCCTTCGGCTCCTCGCAATGACGGCGGGGATGTTCTCGGATTACCGGCCGATTTCACTGCAGCGTTCACTCTGCGGCGAGCTTCACGGCGGGCGGGCTGCGGAACTCGGCGAGGAGCCTCTCGCGCTCGGCGTCGGCGGCCGCGATATGGCGCGCCTTCACATTGCCGAAGCCGCGGATTTTCTCCGGAACGCGGGCGAGCGCCACCGCGACGGCATGGTTCTCGGGCGTCAGCGCGGTCAGAAGCTCGTCGATCAGCGCTTCATATTCCGCCAGCAGCCGCCGCTCGACGATGCGATCATGATTGAAGCGCGTGAAGTCGAAGAAGGAGCCGCGCAGCCATTTGAGTCTGGCGAGAACCTGCATCACCTTGAACATCCAGGGGCCGAAGGTGATCTTGCGCGAACCGCCGAAGTCCGTCTTCCGCTGCAGGAAGGGGATCGGCGGCGCGAGATGCAGTTCGAGCTTGAGGTCGCCCTCGAAGGTCTCCGAAAGCTGGCGCTGGAAAGCTTCGGTCGTATAAAGGCGCGAGACTTCAAATTCGTCCTTGAAAGCCATGAGCTTGAAGAGATAGCGCGCGACGGCTTCGGTCAATTGCTGCGAACCGGGAACGCGCGCCTTTTCGAGCTGGGCGACCGCCGCGACGCGGGCGCGATAATGCGCGGCATAGGCCTCGTTCTGATAATCGGTGAGATAGGCGGCGCGGCGCTCGATTACCTCTTCGAGCGTCTTGGAGCGCTCGCGCGTCTGCGTCGGACGTTGCAGCGACTCGACCACCGCCTCGACGCTCTTCATGTCATGCGCGGCGCGACGGCCCCAGAGGAAAGCCGAATGATTCATCGGCACGGATTCGCCGTTGAGCTCGATCGCGCGCAGGATGGCGGCCTCCGAGAGCGGCAGATAGCCTTTCTGCCAGGCGTAGCCGAGGATGAAGACGTTGGCGGCGATCGAGTCGCCGAGCAGCGTCTGGGCGAGCGCCGTCGTGTCGATGAAAGTGGCGTCGGGCCCGCCGGCCCGGCGGATCGCCTGCCTGACCTCCTCCGAGGGGAGAATGAAGTCGGGATTGCGCTCGATATCGCCAGGGAAGACCTCCGCGCTGTTGACGAGCACATGCGTCTTGCCCTGCTCCACGGTCGCCAATACGTGCTTGGCGCCGGCGACGACCAGATCGCAGCCGAGCAACAAATTCGCTTCACCCGCGGCGATGCGGATGGCGTGCACTTCGGCGGGCGTGCGGCCAATCTTCACATGGCAATAGACGGCGCCGCCCTTTTGCGCGAGGCCGGCCATGTCGATGACGCCGACGCCCTTGCCTTCGAGATGCGCCGCCATGCCGAGAAGGGCGGAGATCGTCACGACGCCCGTGCCGCCGAGCCCTGCGATGAGAATGCCGTAAGGCGTTTCGCCGATGTCAGCGATAGAGGGCTCGGGAAGCGCCGGCTGGCCGCTCGCATCTTCTTTCGTCGGCAGCGGCGCCTTCTTCATGCGCCCGCCATGCACGGTCACGAAGCTCGGACAGAAGCCCTCCAGGCAGGAGAAGTCCTTGTTGCAGACAGATTGGTCGATGCGGCGCTTGCGGCCGAATTCGGTCTCCACCGGCTGTACGGCGACGCAGTTCGACGCCGTGCCGCAATCGCCGCAGCCCTCGCACACCAGCTCATTGATGATGACGCGCGCGTCGGGGTCGGGGAAGAGTCCGCGCTTGCGCAGCCGGCGCTTCTCGGTCGCGCAGGTCTGATCGTAGATGAGGATCGTGACGCCCTCGGTCTGCGCCAGCTCGCGCTGAACCTCATTGAGGACGTTGCGGTGGTGGATGGTGAGGCCCGGCGGCCAGGCGATGCTCGGCGGGTATTTTTCGGGCTCGTCGGAGACGAGCGCGATTTTCTCCACGCCTTCCGCGGCGACCTGACTCACGATCGCCTCGACAGTCAGCTCGCCTTCGTGCTTCTGGCCGCCCGTCATGGCGACGACGCCATTGTAGAGAATCTTGAAAGTGATGTTGGTCTTGGCCGCCACGGCGAAGCGGATGGCGAGCGACCCCGAATGATTGTAGGTGCCGTCGCCCAGATTCTGGAACATATGCTTGCGCGTCGAGAAGGGCGCCTCGCCGATCCAATTGGCGCCCTCGCCGCCCATATGGGTGTAGCCCTCGGTGGAGCGGCCCATCCATTGCGCCATGTAATGGCAGCCGATGCCCGTATAGGCGCGCGCCCCTTCGGGCACATGTGTCGACGTGGAATGCGGACAGCCGGCGCAGAAATGCGGCACGCGCACGGTGACGTCGGTCATCGTCTTGCGCCGGTCCTGCAAGCGCTCCAGCCGACGCACGCGTCCTTCGAGCTCCTCCGAAGGATGATATTTCAGCAACCGCCGGCCGATGGCGATGGCGATGTCATTGGCGTCGAGCGCGCCCTTTACGGGAAACAGCCACTCGCCGCGCTCGTCCTTCTTGCCGATGCAGACGGGCTGATGCGCCGAGCCGTATAGCTCCTCGCGCAGTTGCACCTCGATGAGCGAGCGCTTCTCCTCGACGACCATGATGAGGTCGAGGCCGCGCGCGAAGTCGTGCAACCCCTTGGGTTCGAGCGGCCAGGGCGCGGCGATCTTATAGAGGCGCAAGCCGAGATCATTGGCGCGCGCCTCGTCGACGCCGAGATCGTCGAGCGCCTGACGAACGTCGAGATAGGACTTGCCGACGGTGATGACGCCGATCTTCGGGTTCGCGCCGCCCGAGGTAATGATCCTGTTCAGACGATTGGCGCGGATGAAGGCGAGCATGGCGTCGCGCTTGCTTTCCTGCAGCCGCTCTTCCTGCGCGAGCACGGGATCGCCCGGGCGGATGTTCAGCCCGCCCGGCGGCAGGACGAAATCATCCGGGATGATCGGCTGCACGCGATCGAGAGACGCATCGATCGAGGCGGTCGACTCCACCGTGTCCTTCAGAAGCTTCAAGCCGACCCACACGCCGGCGAAGCGCGACATCGCGAAACCGTAAACGCCGTAATCCAAAATCTCCTGCACGCCGGCGGGCGAGAGGATCGGCATCATCACATCGACGAAATGAAAGTCGGATTGATGCGCGGTCGTCGAAGATTCGGCGGTGTGATCGTCGCCCATGAGCGCCAGCGCGCCGCCAAAACGCGACGCGCCCGCGAGATTGACGTGGCGCAGCGCATCGCCGCTGCGGTCGACGCCCGGCCCCTTGCCGTACCAGATGGAGAAGACGCCGTCGTACTTGCCTTCGCCCCGCATCTCGGCCTGCTGCGCGCCCCAGACGGCGGTGACGGCGAGATCCTCGTTGAGGCCCGGCATGAAGAGAATGTCATTGGCGTCGAAGAGGGCTTTCGCCTTGTGCATCTGCGCGTCGACGCCGCCGAGCGGCGAGCCGCGATAGCCGGTGATGAAGCCCGCGGTATTGAGCCCGGCGCGGCGGTCGCGCTCCTTTTGCATCAACAGCAAGCGCACAATAGCCTGCGTGCCGGTGATCAGCACGCGGTCTCGGGCAAGGTCGAAACGGTCCGAGAGCCTAGCCTCGGCGAAGGCGGAGCCGGGGTTCAAGGCGCCGGCGACGTGATCCGCCATACAACAACTCTCCTGCGCGAAAGGGCGCGCGCTTGGCTTACGCGCGACGAACGCAATGACGACTAGGAACGAGCATAGAAGCCCTCTCTCCGAGAGCCCAATCGCAAGGCGCGAGCCGCCGCCTATCTCTCATCCAATGGCCATCCGCTGGCGCCCCAGGGAGGCGCGGCTCTCCATGCTCGTATTTTATGACAGAGCGAATAATGTTTTCAAGAACCCATATAGAGAGACGCACAGGGGCTGGCGCCGCGCCCTGTTTTCGCCGATTTCCAGCCCTAGTCGGAACAGACATGAAACCCCTCAAAATCACTCTTCTTTCCGCTTTGGCCCTGGCCTGGGTCGCCGTGGCGCAAGCCCACCCGCATGTCTGGGTCGCCGTCCGCAGCGAGACGGTCTTCGGCCCCGAGGGGAAGATTCTCGGCGTGCGCCACGCCTGGGAATTCGACGAAATGTATTCGGCCTTCGCCGTCCAGGGGCTCGGCAAGGACGGCAAGCCGCCCACACGGGAGGAGCTTGCGCCGCTCGCCAAGACCAATGTCGAGTCGCTCGCCGAATTCGACTATTTCACTTATGCGAAGCAGAACGGCGCCAGGGCCGCCTTCAAGCCGCCGGAGGGCGTCTATCTGGAGGCGAACGACAAGAAGATCGTGACGCTGCATTTCTTCTTGCCGCTCGAGACGCCTGTCCCCGCGAAAAAACCCTTCTCTTTTCAGGTCTATGACCCGACCTATTTCGTCGCCTTCGCCTTTGAGAAGAAAGACCCCGTCAAGCTCGCGCAAGCGCCGAGCGGCTGTTCGATCAGCCTCGTCGAGCCTGCGCCGCTCGTCGCAACGGATAATCAGAAGCTGAGCGAAGCCTTTTTCCAGAACATGTCGCCCGGCGCCGATTTCGGCGTGAAGCTCGCGACCCGAGCCATCGTGGCCTGCCCGTGACGCCGCGGCGGTTGGGGTTTCTCGCGGTCGCCGCCCTGGCGCTGGCGATCTGCGCCATCGAGCCCGCGGCCGCCCAGCGCCATCCCTTCGCCATTGGCGCCGGCGAGACGGCCTGCGGCGCCGGGGGCTTCGCCGGCCTCATGCTCGCATGGCAAGGCAAGTTCAACGCCGAGCTGCAGTCGGCCGCGCGCCTGCTGAAAACCGACCCGGGCGCCTTTCTCGCCCTCGCCGCGGCAAGCTTCGCCTATGGTGTTTTTCACGCCGCCGGGCCCGGCCACGGCAAGGCCGTGCTGACCTCCTATATGGTCGCCAATGAAGTGCAACTGAAGCGTGGGCTGACGCTGGCCGCCCTCGCCGCTTTGCTGCAGGGGGTTGTGGCGATTGCCCTCGTCCTCGTCGCGGCGCTCGTCTTCCGCGCCACGGCGGGTCAGATGACGAACGCCGCGCGCGTGATCGAAATTACAAGCTATCTCGCCATCGCCGCGCTGGGCGCGAAGCTCCTATGGTCCAAAGGCTCCGGCCTTCTCTCCGCTCTGCGCCAACCGGCCTTGGCCGTCGCCTCAGCGAGCGGCTCTAGCCGATTTCTGTGCGAAGCGATCGACGATCCTAACCACACGCATGGTCCAAGCTGCGGCTGCGCGCCTGATCCAGCGACGCTCTCCGGCCCGGGCTTTCGCTGGGGAGACGCTCTCGCGACCGTGTTCGCGGCCGGATTGCGGCCTTGCTCCGGCGCCATTCTCATTCTGGTCTTTACGCTGTCGCAGGAGACGCTGGCGGCGGGCGCCGGCGCGGTTCTGGCGATGTCGGCGGGCACAGCCGTGACGACCGGCGCGCTCGCCGCCGTCGCCGTCTACGCCAAGGACCTGGCGCTGCGCGTCAGCGGCGGCGGCGCGCGGCGCATGGCGATCGTGGCGCGCACGGCCGAGCTTCTCGCCGCGCTTCTGGTATTTGGCCTCGGCCTCGCATTGCTCGCCGGCATGGGCGCTTCTTGCAGCGCATCGTAAATTTCGTGCGCCGCAGCACAATTCCCGCGGCTCGGCCGCCGTTAAACGGCTGACACACGCGCTATTTTCATTGCAGAAAACGATTCGGCGCCAGACCGTTCGAATTGCGACATGATTCCTATTTTCGAGGGTGGAAAATGACGAGCCCAGAGCAACAGCACGACCCCTATGCGACGCGGCCCTGGCTCGCCTCCTATCCGGCGGGCGTTCCGGCCACGATCGACCCAGGCCGTTCGACCCTCGTCGATCTCCTGCGCAAAAGCGCCGCCGCCTATGCCGATCGTCCGGCGATGGAAAGCTTCGGCGCGCGGCTCAGCTATCGCGAATTGACGCGCGCCGCCGAAGCCGTCGCGTCCTGGCTGCAAAGACAAGGGCTGGAGAAAGGCGATCGCGTCGCGATCATGTCGCCCAATGTTCTCGCCTATCCGGCGATCCTCTTCGGCGTTTTATTGGCGGGCGGCGTGGTCGTGAACGTCAATCCGCTCTATACGCCGAGCGAACTCGAATTCCAGATCAACGACGCCGGCGCGCGTTTCCTCTTCGTTTTCGAAAATTTCGCACATACCGCGCAAGCCGCCTGGCCGCGCATGAAAGTCGAACGGGCGATCATCGTCGCGCCCGGCGATCTCATGGGGCTGAAAGGCTTCCTCGTGAATTTCGTCTCGCGGCAGGTCAAGCGGGCGGTTCCCGCTTATGCAATTCCAGAGAGCCTGTCCTTCGCCGAGGTTTTGCGCGAAGGCGGCAAGCGTCCGTTCACGCCGGCCCAAATCGCGCCCGAGGACGTCGCCTTTCTGCAATATACGGGCGGCACCACCGGCGTGGCCAAGGGCGCGATTTTGCTCCACCGCAACGTCGCCGCCAATGTCGAGCAGACCTGGGCCTGGCTCGACTCCTATCTCGGGCCGACCGGCCCGCATGTGATGGTGACGGCGCTGCCGCTCTATCACATCTTCGCGCTCACGGCCTGCTGCATGCTGACGATGCGGGCGGGCGGCTGCTGCCTGCTCATCGCCAATCCGCGCGACCTCAAGGGGCTTATCGCGACGGTGCGCAACGCCCGCTTCACCGTCTTCTCGGGCGTGAACACCCTCTATGCAGCTCTCGCCGATCACCCGCGTATCAGGGATGTCGATTTCTCCAATCTCAAGATGAGCATCTCCGGCGGCATGTCGACGCAGCAGGTCGTCGCGCAAAAATGGAAGGCGATCTCGGGGAAGCCCATCGTCGAAGGCTACGGCCTCTCCGAGACGTCGCCGATCCTGACCGTCAACCGCGCAGACATTGCGGAGTTCACCGGCGCCATCGGCTACCCCCTTCCCTCGACCGAGATCACGCTGCGCGACGAGCATGGCGACGCGGCGCCCTTTGGCGAGCGCGGCGAACTCTGGGCGCGCGGCCCGCAGGTGACGCCGGGCTATTGGCGCCGCCCCGACGAGACCGCCAAGGCAATGACCTCCGACGGCTTCTTCAAGACCGGCGACGTCGCCGTCATGCAGCCGGACGGCATGTTCAAGATTGTCGATCGCCTGAAGGACATTATTCTCGTCTCGGGATTCAACGTCTATCCCAATGAGGTGGAGGCGGCGCTCGCCGAACACCCGAAAGTGAAGGAGGTGGCCGTCATCGGCGTGCCCTTCGCCCATTCCGGCGAAGCGCCCATGGCCTTCGTCACGGCGCGCGATCCGAGCCTTACAGCGGACGAGTTGCGCCGCTTCGCCCATGAGCGGCTCACCGGCTACAAGGTGCCGCGCTTCTACGAGTTTCGTGATTCCTTGCCGAAAACCAATGTGGGGAAGATTTTGCGCCGCGCGCTGCGCGACGAATATTTCGCGCGGCCTAAGGCGCCTGCCAATGAGGAGCAGGCGTAGGCCCCCTCCCCAGCCCTCCCCCGCCATAGGGCGTCTGAAAGACGCCCGTCTTTCGACGGGCTATTGCGGGAGAGGGAACGCTCACGATCCGCATTCTCGATGAAGGCCACAATCTGCCCCCTCTCCCGCGAAGCGGGGGAGGGTTGGGGAGGGTTGGGGAGGGGGTCAGCCTCCAAATTGCCGCGCCGCCGCGTCGATCCCCGCATAAACGAGATCCAGCTCCTCGCCCGTCACGCAATAAGGCGGCAGCACATAGATCGTCGGCCCAAGCGGGCGCAGCAGCAATCCGCGCGCGTTGAAGAAGCGCATGAGATCGAGGCTGATGGTGGCGAGATAGCCGCTCTGCGCGACTTTCATATCGAGCGCCACGATCGTGCCGAGCTGACGCACGGACGAGAAGCGTGAGTCTTGCGCAAAGCGCGCCGCGCGTTCGGCCTGCATGGCGCAGAGATTTGCGACTCGCGCGCGCGCGTCGGTCTTTTCCCACACTTCCAGATTGGCCAAGGCGGCGGCGCAGCCGATCGGATTGGCGGTGTAGGAGCTGGAATGGAAAAAGGCGCGGGCGCGGTCCGGCGCATAATGCGCGTCGTAAATCTCGCGCTTGCACATGGTGACGGCGAGCGGCGCGGCGCCGCCGGTGAGGCCTTTCGAATAGCAGGCGATGTCGGGCACGATACCCGCCTGCTCGCAGGCGAAGAGCGTTCCCGTGCGGCCGAAGCCCGTCATCACTTCATCGGCGATGAAAAGCGTCCCATATGTTTCGCAAATGCGCTTCATCTCGCGCAGGACTTGCGCGCTGTAGATCAACATGCCGCCGGCGCCGAGGATCAACGGCTCCACGATAAAAGCCGCCGCGCCCTCGCGGCAAAACTTCTCCAGCGCATCGAGCGTTTCCTGCTCGGCGCCCGCATGCGGAAAGGGCGCGCGCGCGACGTCGAAGAGCAAGGGCTCGTAAGGCGCGTTGAAGACCGAGCGCGCGCCGGCCGACATGGTCCCGACCGTATCGCCGTGATAGGCATGCTCCAGCGCGATCACGCGCGCGCGCGTCTCGCCGCGATGGCGCCAATAGCCGAGCGCCATTTTGATTGCGACCTCGACCGACGTCGAGCCGCTGTCTGAATAGAAGACGTAATCGAGCCCTGGCTGCGTGATGTCGACGAGACGGCGCGCCAACGCTTCCGCGGGCTCGTGGGTGAAGCCCGCGAAGATGATCTGATCGAGCGTCTCCGTCTGCTTGCGGATCGCCGCCATGATTTCCGGGCGGCGATGTCCGTGGGTGATGACCCACCATGACGAGATGGCGTCGAGAAAGCGCGTCCCGTCTTCCGCCGTCAGCCATGCGCCTTCGGCATGCGCAATCTTATAGGCGCCCGGTTGCAAGGCGTGTTGCGTGAACGGGCGCCACACAGGCGAATCGGTGACAATGCTCATCTATTCGAAGTCCGTTCGCGAGAAGGCGGCGTCGAAAGCCGCGCCCAGCGTTTCTTTCGACAAGACGGGGAGGCGCGGCAGGCGCCCGAGCGCCTCCGCCTTGCCGATACGCAAGATCGTATCTTGCGCCGCCCGCTCTTCCTCGCCTACGAAGGCGACGCCATGAATGGCGATATCGCGATGGCGCAAGGCTTCGATCGTCAGGAGCGAATGATTGATCGTACCGAGCCGCGTGCGCGCCACCAAAATGACAGGCAGGCGCCAAAGCGTCATAACATCGATCGTCAGGATATTATCCGTAAGCGGAACCATCACGCCGCCTGCCGTCTCGATGACGAGAGGCCCCGCGACATCTGGCGGCGCGAGGTTTGCGGCGTCGATTTCCACGCCCTCCGCGCGCGCGGCGATATGCGGCGAGGCGGGAAGCCGTAAGCGCCAGGCTTCGGGAAGAATGCGCTCTTGCGGCGCGCCGGAGAGCCGCGCCACAGTCTGCGAATCCGTCTCCTCGTCGAGACCCGCCTGCACGGGCTTCCAATAAGAGGCGCCGAGCGCCTGCACGAGCCCGGCCGAGAAGACCGTCTTGCCGACGCCCGTATCCGTCCCCACGATCACAAAGCGGCGCGTCACGCCTTTGCCTTCGCGAGTTCTTCGGCAAGATCCGAGATCATTTGCGTTGTCTGCGCTGCGCTGACGTTGAGCGTCAGCGACAGCCGCAGACGCGCCGTCCCCTCCGGCACGGTTGGCGGGCGGATGGCGCGAATATCATAGCCACGCATGCGCATCCGCGCCGCGAGCGACATCGCCAAAGCGTCCGCCCCGACGATGACTGGCTGCACCTGCGAGCCGGACGGCGCGACGCCGCACAGACGCTGCAACTCGCGGCCAGCAAGCGCAACGCGGTCGCGCAACGCGGCGCGGCGATCCTCCGCGCTTTCGACGATCTTCAAGGCGGCGCGCACGCAAGCAGCGACAAGCGGCGAGGGCGCGGTCGAGAAGATGAAATTGCGGCAGCGGTTGACGAGAAAATCACGCAGCGGCGCCGCAAGACAGACGAGCGCGCCCGAGGCGCCAAGCGCCTTGCCGCAGGTATGAACGGAAATCACATTCTCCCGCCCCTCGAGACCCGCGGCGAGGCCGCGGCCGCCAGGGCCATAGACGCCGCTCGCATGGGCTTCGTCGATCAGCAGAAAGGCGTCATGGCGGTCGGCCAAGGCCATCAGCTCGTGGAGCGGCGCGATGTCACCGTCCATGCTGTAGAGGCTTTCGACGGCGATCCAGGGACGCCCCTTGCCGCCTTTCGCGCGCCAGCCAACAATCGCGTAGCCGAGCGCGCCGACGTCATTATGCGCGAAAGCGGCGCAGGGCGCGCGGGAGAGCCGCATGCCGTCATGCGCGCTCGCATGAATGAGCGCGTCGTAGAAGATCATATCCTCACGCTGCGGCAGCGTCGACAGCAGCGCCTCATTGGCCGAGAAGCCCGCGCCGAAGAACAGCGCGCTTTCGGCGTGGAAGAAGCGCGCAGCCTGCGCCTCCAGCGCCTCGTGCTCCGGATGATTGCCGCGCAGCAGCCGCGAACCGCCGGCGCCGACGGGAACGCCGCGCGCGACCGCAGCCGCCGCGGCGGCCGAGAGCTCGCGCGATTCGGCAAGGCCCAGATAGTCGTTGGAGGCGAAATCGAGCCCGGCGCGCGGCGCGAGCGTCCGCAGCCGGTCGCGCGCGGCAAGGCCGGCAAGGTCCGCCTTGTAAGGCTCGAGCGTCTGGGCCACGTTTGGCTCCCTGATTTCGAGGGGGTTGGTAAAGACTGGCGCGAATGGGGTCAATGGACCGCGAGCCCTGGGACCGCGAGCCTTCAGGCTCGCTTCAAGAATGCGGGCCTGAAGGCCCGCGGTCCAGGGGCCCGGCTTGGGCGCGGGGTTGAAAATTCGGGCGGGTCTCGCGATGTTAGGAGCGCTCGGAGTTCGACCATGCCCTCTCCCGACGCCCCGCCCGCCCGCGCGCCCTGGCCGCCGATCCTGATTGCGCTGACGATTCTCGCCGGTTTGGCGCTCGACCGCGCGAGCGGCGGCGCCTTGGCGGGGCTTGTCGCCTTCCCCGGCGCCCCGCTCCTCGGCGGCGTCATTATCGCGCTTGCGCTCGCCAACGACATCTGGTGCGCCCAAGCCTTTGCGCGTCACAAGACGACGATCCTCCCGCACCGCGCCGCCGCGCATCTCGTGACGGACGGTCCGTTCCGCTGGTCGCGCAACCCGATCTACATTTCGCATATCGCGGTCGTTCTGGGCGTCGGGCTTCTCATCGGCTCGCCCTTCACCGTGCTTTTGACGCCGCTTCTCGGCTTCGGGCTCCAAAAGCTCGCCATCGAGCCGGAGGAGCGGCATCTCGCTGCAAAATTTGGAAACGATTACCGGGCCTATATGGCGCGCACGCGTCGCTGGCTTTGAAGGAGGAATAGTTGAGCGCCGAGACCACGCGGTTCGACTTCAACGTGCGCGGCATGACTTGCGCCTCCTGCGTCTCGCATGTCGAGAAGGCGCTCGCCGCCACGCCCGGCGTCGCCTCGGCGAGCGTCAATCTTGCCACCGAACGCGCCGATGTCGCGCTGGCGCCGGGCGCCGACCCCGCCGTGATCGCCAAATCGGTGGCGGACGCCGGCTATGAGCCGGTCATCGAGACGATCGAGCTCGGCGTCGGCGGCATGACCTGCGCCTCCTGCGTCGCCCATGTCGAAAAAGCGCTGGAAAGCGTTCCGGGCGTCTTGGAGGCCCGCGTCAATCTCGCGACGGAGCGCGCGAGCGTGCGCGCCCTCTCCGGCCCCGGCCTCGCCGAACGCCTGCGTCGCGCCATTACGGAGGCCGGCTATGAGCCGCGCCGCATCGAGACCGACGCCGGCGCGACCGACCGCGAACGCGCGCGCCGCGAGGCGGAAATGAAGACGCTGCGCTTCAATCTCATCCTCTCCGCCGCGCTGAGCGCGCCGCTGTTCATCATCGAGATGGGCGGCCACCTTATTCCCGCTTTTCATCATTGGACGATGATGACGATCGGCGAGGAGTTGGTGCGCCAATTCTCCTTCCTTCTCGCGACGCTCGTTCTCTTCGGGCCGGGCGCTGTCTTCTTCGTCAAAGGCGTGCCGGCGCTGCTGCGCGGAGCGCCGGACATGAACGCGCTCGTCGCGGTCGGCACGCTCAGCGCCTATCTCTATTCCTTCGTCGCGACCTTCCTGCCGCAGCTTCTGCCGGCCGGCGCGGTCTATGTCTATTACGAGGCCGCGACCGTCATCGTGACGCTGATCCTTTTCGGCCGGTTTCTCGAAGCGCGCGCCAAGGGCCGCACCTCGGAAGCCATTCGCGCGCTTGCAAAATTGCAGCCCAAGACCGCGCGCGTCGATCGCAACGGCGACACGGCCGATGTCGACATCGACGACGTGCGCGTCGGCGATATCGTGCTGGTGCGGCCGGGCGAGCGTATCCCCACCGACGGCTTGGTGACGGCGGGTTCATCCTATGTCGACGAATCCATGGTGACGGGCGAGCCCGCGCCGGTCGCGAAAACCATCGGCGCCACTGTCACGGGCGCGACGGTGAACGGCTCCGGCGCCTTCTCCTTCCGCGCGACGCGCGTCGGCGCCGATACGGTCCTCGCCGGCATCATCCGCATGGTGGAGCAGGCGCAAGGCGCGAAGCTTCCCATTCAGGCGATGGTCGACCGCGTCACCGCCGTCTTCGTGCCGGCGATTTTCGCGATTGCGGCGATCACCTTTGTGGTTTGGATGGCGATCGGCCCGGAGCCGCGGCTCACTTATGCGCTCGTCAGCGCCGTCGCCGTGCTCATCATCGCCTGCCCCTGCGCCATGGGGCTCGCGACGCCGGCCGCCATCATGACCGGCACCGGGCGCGCGGCGGAATTGGGCGTGCTGTTTCGAAAAGGCGAGGCCCTGCAAACCTTGCAGGACGTGACGCTCATCGCCTTCGACAAGACGGGCACGCTGACCTTCGGCAAGCCGCGCCTTACCGATCTGATCCCGGCGCCCGGCGAAGACGAAGCGGCGCTGCTGCGGCTTGCGGCCAGCCTTGAGGCGCAATCGGAGCATCCCGTCGGCGCGGCGATCGTCGCCGCCGCGAAGGATCGTGGGCTAGCTGTACCAGCGGCCGAGCAGTTCGAGTCCGTTTCCGGCATGGGCGTCGCCGGCCTTGTCGACAAGCGGAAGGTCGTCATTGGCGCCGCGCGCTATATGGCCTCGCTGGGCCTCGATACGACGGCCTTCGAGAAGGACGCCGCCGCGCTCTCCGACGAGGGCAAGACGCCTTTCTATCTCGCGGTGGATGGCAAGACGCGGGCGATCCTCTGCGTCGCCGACGATTTGAAGCCCACCACCAAGCCCGCGATCGACGCGCTGCACGCCATAGGCGTCAAAACCACCATGATCACCGGCGACGAGGCGCGCACCGCCAACGCCATTGCGCGGCGGCTCGGCATCGACGAAGTGATCGCCGGCGTGATGCCCGACGGCAAGGTCGCCGCGCTGGAACGGCTGCGCGAGAGCGAAAAAATCGCCTTTGTGGGCGATGGCGTGAACGACGCCCCGGCGCTCGCCGCAGCGGACGCCGGCATCGCCATCGGCACGGGCACGGACATCGCCATCGAAGCCGCCGACGTCGTGCTGATGTCGGGCGATCTCGCCAAAGTGCCGGCGGCGCTGGCGGTCTCGCGCGCGACGATGCGCAACATCAAGCAGAATCTCTTCTGGGCCTTCGGCTATAATGCGCTGCTCGTTCCCGTCGCGGCCGGCGCGCTTTATCCGGTGAATGGCGTGCAGCTCTCACCCATGCTCGGCGCCGGCGCCATGGCGCTTTCCAGCGTCTTCGTGCTGACCAATGCGCTGCGCCTGCGCAGGTTCCAGCCGCCGGTCATCGCAGAGGCGCCTCCCCGTCATCGCGAGGAGCGCAGCGACGAAGCGACCCAGGAGCCTCATGAAGGCTCTGGATTGCTTCGCTCCGCTCGCAACGACGAGGCTGCGGCTGCGCCCGTAAAACAGGATAACAAGGAGGAAAAAATGACCACTTTCAATGTGCAAGACATGACCTGCAACATGTGCGTCAAGCATGTCACCAAAGCGGTGCAGGCGGTCGAGCCCGGCGCGGATGTGAAGGTCGATCTCGCCAGCGGCAAGGTCGACGTCTCGCCGGCGCCGAAGGACCCGGCGGCGCTGGCGAAAGCGATCACGGACGCCGGCTATCCCGCGCAAGTCGCTGCCTGACGGCTAAAGCCGATCGGCGTCTAAAATTTACCCAGCGCCTGCATGCCGCGTTCGATATTTCGAACAAAAGCGGATATTATGCCGGCCGACTCAAAACAGGGAGCCGGCCGGGGCGGCGTGAACGCAATGGGCGTCGAAGGGAAAGAAAAACACAAGATTCTCGAAGCGGGCGCGCTGGCGCTCTCGGGTCAGCTCGGCGCCACCGTTCAGCGGCTACGCAAGGCCTATAATCTCTCGCTCTCGGAGCTATCCCAGCAGTCGGGCGTCGCCAAGTCGATCATCAGCCAGATCGAGCGAAACGAGACGAACCCGACTCTGGCCACGATCTGGCGCCTCGCCCAGGCGCTCGACGTCTCGATCGAGCGCGTGCTTCAGACGACGGAAGACGAGCCCTTCCTCGAAAAGACCAGCAAAGCCGATACGCCGATCCTCGTCTCCGACGACGGCAAATGCCGATTGGCGATCATCGGCTGGATCAAGACGGTCGAATGGCTGCAATCCTACGAGCTCTCCGCCGATCCGGGCGGGGCGCTCGAATCGGACGCCCATCAGCGCGGCTCGGTCGAAAGCCTCTCGGTGCGCGAAGGCGAGCTGGAGGTGGAGGTCGCCGGCGTCAAGGAGACGGTGAAGGCCGGCGAGACGCTGCGCTATCGCTGCGACCGTCCGCACATCATCCGCAACATCGGCAAGGCGCAGGCGCAGGCGACCATGGTGTGCATTCTGAAAGCAGCGGTGATGGAGTAATATGGAAGTGCTTGATTGATCTGCTCACGAAGCGAGTGATCGGGAATCCAGAGCAAGGTTAGCGCTCGCTGCGCGATCTGGCGCGCGAGCCCGTGCTGAAGTGGCGCTCAACGTCTCCGTCATTGCGAGGAACGTAGCGACGAAGCAATCCAGAACAGCTATTGCGGCCCTGGATTGCTTCGCTACGCTCGCAATGACGGGGGTCCCGACGCTCGCTTGAGCGAGCGATCGGGAATCCAGACCAACACCAGCGCTTTTTGGGCTCTGGATTCCCGGTCGGGCTTTCGGCCGGCCGTGAATGACAAATCCCCATCGAGCTGTTCAAATGGAAATGGGATAACGCCCGCGGCCCCGCCTCAGTCCTTCTTCAAAATGGCGACGATCCGCCGATTGGTGGGGTCGACGACGCCGATCCTTTGTCGCGAGACGATGAATCGATAGCCGCGCAATCCCGCCTCGCGCGCGACCAGCCGGCGCGGGAAAATGGCGAGACGGACGCCACGCGGAACGATAGCCCCAGCGGCGATGGCGAAAGACGCGTCTTTGACGCGCGCCGAACGCCAATCGCCGACAGACGAAAAAATCTCCTGCTCCCGCTCCGGAGAAATCCCAAGGGATTGCCGGGCGTCGCCTGACGCCTCCTGATTGTTGCTATCGCTCGCAACGATGGCAGGCTTTTCCCTTGGTATTTCCCGAAAATCGGCGGGCGGAGGGAGCGGCGCCTCCGCTCTCTGGCGATCGAGCGCGGCCATTTGAGCCGGCGGCGAAACGGGGGAATGCCGACTGAGCTTGGGCGACACGAAGCTCGCCAGATAGGCCGCCAAGGCAAGTGCGGAAAGCTGGGCGGCGACAACGCCGAATTGCAGCGCCGGCCCGTGACGGTCCTTTCCTAACGGCTCGGGCGCCGAAACTTCTTCGACGAGCGCCTGACGCGTCTGCGCCGCGCGCTTCGCGGTCTTCTGGGTCTCCGCCGCCGCGGCGGCGAAAGCGATCAGCGAATCCCGCGACGCCTGCTTTCCGGCATCCGCAACGCGACCATCGAAGGTCAGATTGTCATTTATAGACCGCACACAGATTCGCCGGCGCATGAGATCGCGGATCGCGTCGGTTATTTCAGCGTAGCTTTCGCCGAGGCAGCCGACTCCGCTGACGACGAGCGTGTCTCCCGCTTTGAGCTTGTCGTAGACAGGCCGGGGCTCCGTGGGCGTCGCGTCCGCCTCCTGCTCGGTGAAAGCCTGGTCGATCGCAAGGCCCACGGCTTCGGCGCGACGCCATTGCGTCGCAAGCGATTGTCGCGATTGAGACGCAGGCGCGTCGTAAAGATAGGTGGTCACATCCGGTCCATGCGCGTCGGGAAGCAAGACACATATTGTGCGCATGGAGCGTTTGGCAGCTCCGTATTAACTCCCGCAGATCGCCTGAACTCGCAGACGCCCCCTACGGACCGAAAAAATACTCCTGAAACCCCGATATTTCTGGGCCGGCGCGCTTGCGCGGGCGGCCACCCACGGGCCGCCTGCGCACGCATCCCGTTAGGACGAAAGCCCGCCTATATGCTTCTGGCTGTAGAGCTGCACGCCGAGCTGCCGGATCAGCTCCTGCTGGGTCTCGAGGAAGTCGATATGTCCTTCCTCGCTCTTGATGATGCTCTCGAAAAGCTCCATCGACACGCGGTCGTCCACGGAGTCGCAATAAACGGCGGCCTCTATGTACAGCTTGCGAGCGTCCGACTCGGTGGCGAGATCGGCGGCGATGATCTCCTCGACAGTCTGGCCGATGCGCAGCGGGTCGAGCACCTGCATATTCGGGAAGCCTTCGAGGAAAAGGATACGCTTGGTGAAATGATCGGCGTGATACATCTCCTCGATCGATTCCTTACGCCATTTCTCGGCCAGCTCCTTGAAACCCCAATTGTCGAAAATGCGATAATGCAGCCAATATTGGTTGACCGCCGTCAGCTCGGCGCGAAGCCCGCGATTGAGATATTCGATAACCTTCGCGTCGCCGCGCATGCGCAATCCCTTTCCATGTTTCTTAAACTCACGCCGCCAAACCGTCGGCGCGGCAGCTATCACAATCGCTCGTTCCGCGACATTCGTCCAGTCTCGCCGTGGCGTGCTGATCGACAAGCGCGACGATGCTGCGCACGCAGCGTCCGCATTTCGCCTCACAGCCCATGCTGCGGAATACCGCCCCCACGGAGGGACGATCGGCGCGCGCGCTGAGAGATTCGCGCACGTCGCGGTCGGAGAGGACGTTGCAGGAGCAAACGATCATGGCTTCGCCCAGTTTGGAAAGATTGCAAACTACGTTTTACATCAGTAGCTTACAAAGCTTCCCTCGTTTTGCAACCCGTCAGTGTCGGTTTCCCGACATGGCTCTGGCGGTCACGGGCAAAATCGCAATCGACGTGCCGCCGATATGAAATTTGGAACTCTTCCACGCTAAGCAAAGATGGCGCAAAAAAAAGCCGCGACGAAACCGTCGCGGCCTGTCTGCGCGTTTCTTTCGAAAGAAGCATGTCCGGCTCAGTAGCCCGGCCCCCAGGGACGCGGATGCGGGCCGTAGACCGGGGGGCGCGGGCGCGGCCCATAGCCATAGACTGGAGGACGCGGACGCGGTCCATAGCCGTAGACAACCGGGGGGCGCGGGCGCCAGCCATAACCATAACCCGGTCCGCCAGGGCGGCAGCCATATGGCCCACACCAAACCTTTTCGGCCTTTGGCCCGCCGCCGACGGCGACGCCAGGGTCCAGGGCCGGCATGGCCTGAGCCGACGAAAGGCCGAAGGCCAGCCCGCCGGCGACGGCCAGTCCAGCGAGCGTTTTGACGGTAACCAATTTCATGAGGCATTCTCCTGGAGCCAAAAGGGCGCCTCGCCCAGCTAAGGTGGGGGAGAGTGGCGCGGCGGTCTTGAACTAAGCATTAAGCGGCCGTTCAGCAAGGATTCAGAAAGGCGCTCCATGCGGCGATTCATCGGCGCGATCGACCAGGGCACGACCAGCACGCGCTTCACGGTCATCGACGCGGCAGGCGAAATTCTCGCCTTCGACCAGCGTGAACATGCGCAAATTTATCCGCGCCCGGGCTGGGTGGAGCATGATGCGGCCGAGATTCGCGCCAACGCCTGTCTCGCAATCGAAGGGGCGCTGGAAAAGGCCGGGCTCTCGCCAAAGGACCTCGCCGCCGTCGGCGTCACAAATCAGCGCGAGACCTGTCTGTTGTGGGACCGCGCGACGGGCGCGCCGCTCCATAACGCGCTGGTCTGGATGGATACGCGCACGCAGCCGCTCGTCGATAAATATCTGGCGCAAGGCGTCGGCGAGCTGGTGCGGATGAAAACCGGTCTGCCGCTCGCGACCTATTTCTCGGCGCTGAAGCTCGTCTGGCTCCTGGAACATGTTCCCGGCGCGCGCGCAAAGGCCGAGCGCGGCGAAGCCCTTTTCGGCACGATGGATAGTTGGCTCATGTGGAGCCTGACCGGCCGCCACATCACCGACGCCACAAACGCCGCCCGAACGCAGCTCGTGAACCTCTCGGCGCTGCAATGGGACGAGGAGCTGCTCGCGCTCTTCGGCGTCCCGCGCGCCTGCCTGCCGCAGATATGCTCATCGAGCGAGGTTTATGGCGATTGCGCAGGGCCGCTCGCGGGCGCGCCGCTCGCGGGCGCGCTCGGCGATCAGCACGCGGCGCTTCTGGGGCAGGCCTGTATCGAAGCCGGCGACGCCAAGAACACCTATGGCACAGGCTGCTTCCTGCTGATGAACACGGGCGAGACCCCGCATGTTTCGACCGCCGGCCTGCTGACAACGCTCGCCTATCAGCTCGGCGACGCCAAGCCCGTCTATGCGCTCGAAGGCTCCATCGCCATCGCAGGGGCGCTGGTGCAATGGCTGCGCGACAATCTCGGCCTCATCGAGAAGAGTCACGAGATCGAGGCGCTGGCGAAAACCGTTCCCGACAATGGCGACGTCTATTTCGTGCCGGCCTTCTCCGGCCTCTACGCCCCGCGCTGGCGCGGCGACGCTCGCGGGATCATCGCCGGCCTCACCCGCTTTTCCAACAAGGGCCATATCGCCCGCGCCGCGCTGGAGGCCGCCGCCTATCAGACGCGCGAGGTTCTCGCCGCAATGACGGCCGACTCCGGCGTCGCTATCGGCGCGCTGAAAGTCGATGGCGGGATGGCGGCGAATGATCTGCTGATGCAGTTTCAGGCCGATATTCTCGACGCGCCGGTGGTGCGGCCACGCCATTTGGAGACGACCTCGCTCGGCGCGGCCTATGCGGCCGGCCTCGCCGTCGGCGTGTTCAAGAGCCTGGGGGATATCGCCGCCCATTGGCGCGCCTCACAGCGTTTCGAGCCCGCGATGGCGGCGGAAGAACGGGCGCGGCTCGTCGCCTCATGGGAGAAGGCGGTGGAGCGCTCGCTGGGGTGGGCTGGATAATGGAGCGGGACGCCGTGCGCGCCCGTCATTGCGAGCGAAGCGAAGCAATCCAGGGCAGCGATGCGGCCCTGGATTGCTTCGTCGGCTCCGCCTCCTCGCAATGACGGCGATTCCCTGTGTGTCCAGACGGCGCGAGCGTCGGGAATGGCGCCGAACCAATCGAGCGGATCTTGCATCAGTCGAAATCCACGGTCAGCCCATGCTTGGCGAGTTCCTTTTCCACCGCGTCGAGAATCCTCTGCAAATCGTCGATGGGAATTTCCTTGTCCTGATCGGGGGCGTCCCAAGTGTCGATCTCATCGAGACGCACGACGAAATCCGTCTCCTCGCCGGACTCGGCGTCGGGCGCCTCCGCGTGAATCGTCAGCGTGCGCCCGTCCTGATGGACGCGGATCGCGCCCTCCGTCATCTCGACCTTGATCTTCGCCCGCGCCATCAGCCGCGCCCCTAAAAAAACGGCGCATTCTTGTCGCAACAGTCTGTTTGCGGAATGCGCTCTAATCGTCGAAAAGCCCAGCCGCTGCGGCGGCCTTGCGCATGAGCGTGGGCAAGCCTTCCTTATCTAGATTGCGCCGCGCCGCCCAGCGGCAATCGGCGCCGAACCGAGGCGCCGCCTCGGTTCGCGCCACGAAAACTGTAGCCCTGAGCGCGAAATGTGTGAAGACATGGGCGACGGGCTCGGCGAGCGCGCGCCAATCGGCGCGGCATGGCGCGAAGTCGAGCCATTCGTCCGGGCCGACGTCCCGGCTGAAGGGCGTTGCGGGAAAGGCGCTCATGCCGCCGAAAAGCCCTTTGGGCGGGCGGCGCGCCAGCAGCGTCTCCTCTCCCCGCCTGAGAATGAAAATGGCGCCGCGCCGCTTCGGCTTTTCCGCCTTCTTCTCCTTGACGGGGTAATCCTCCTGCGCGCCCGCGCGACAAGCGGCGCAATTTTGCGCCCAGGGGCAGAGCCCGCACAGCGGCCCGCGCGGCGTGCAGACCGTGGCGCCGAGATCCATCAGCGCCTGGGCGAAATCTCCGGCGCGGGCGGCAGGGAGAAGCGCCTGCGTCTTTTCCCGGATAAGCGGCTTCGCCTGACGCACCGGGGTCTCGATCGCGTAAAGCCGCGTCATCACCCGCTCGACATTGCCGTCGATTGCGGCGCAGGGGGCGTCGAAGGCGATGGCGGCAATGGCCGCCGCCGTATAGGGCCCGACCCCGGGCAGGTCTAACAGCGCCGCCTCGCGCGCCGGAAACCGGCCGCCATGGTCGCGCGCCACTTTCCCCGCGCAGGCGTGAAGATTACGGGCGCGGGCGTAATAGCCGAGCCCCGCCCAGGCCGCGAGCACATCCTCCAGCGGCGCCTCGGCGAGCGCTTCGACCGTCGGCCAACGGGTGAGGAATTTCTCGAAATAGCCCCTGACCGTCGCGACGGTCGTCTGCTGGAGCATAATCTCTGATAGCCAGACCGCGTAAGGGTCCGCCCGCCGTCCAGGCGGCGCGCGCCAGGGCAGATCGCGACGATGGGCGTCGTACCAAATGAGGAGCGTTTCGGCCGGCGCCGCGCCCTCGGGCCGCTTTCGCCGTTTGGCTTGAGGCTTTATCATCTAGGCAGAGCCATTGGCGCCGCCGCTGCGGCAAAGCAAGGGAGAAGGCCGCATGAGCGCCGCGCCGCGCAAGAAAGGCGTCTTCGCCCGCCCGCTCGCCGAATATGTGCTCAAGCAGGTCGACCCGCTCGTGGCCAAAAAGGGCTTCGGCGAGGCGTCGCTGCTGATGCAATGGCGCGAGATCGTCGGCGCGCGCATCGCCGACATCTGCGCGCCCGAGCGCCTGCAATGGCCGGCCCGGGGCCGCAAGCCCTCGCCCGACAAGGCGCAGGAGCCGGCGACGCTCATTCTGCGCGTCGAGCCGGGTTTCAGCCTCGAGATCCAGCATATGGCGCCGGCCATCATCGACCGGATCAACGCCCATCTCGGCTGGCGCTGCGTCTCCAGGGTGGCGCTCCGGCAGCAGGCGCTGGCGCAGCGGGCGGCGCAAACCCGCCCCAAAATGGCGCCCGCGGACCCCGCCGCACGAGCGCGGGCGGCCGAGGCGACGGAGGGCGTGGCCGAAGAATCGCTGCGCGCGGCGCTGGTGAGGCTGGGAGAAAGGGCGCTCACGCCGCGCCGTAGCCGCTAACCGCCTGGCCTCACGGCCAATTACGCGACGTGATTGCAGGAGCGCTTGCAATCCCCGCCGCGAGCGAATAGGTTCGCGCCGCTTCGGGCCGCCATAGCTCAGTTGGTTAGAGCACCAGATTGTGGATCTGGGGGTCCCCCGTTCGAGCCGGGGTGGCGGTACCATGCTTCCAAACGCTTTTCGGCGTGCGCCCTGTATGGCCCAACGACGCGCGCGTCATCACGCCAGGCGTCGTCGTTCCGATCGCGCGCATGCAGCGCGGCGATCTGCGGCAGGGCGGCTCTTTCATCCTCTGAAGGCCGCGCCATCCAGACAGACGCCCTCCCAAGTCATACGAGAGCCGCTCGATTGGTTCGGCGCCATCCCCGACGCTCGCGCCGGACACACAGGGACTCACCGCCGTCATTGCGAGGAGGCGGAGCCGACGAAGCAACCCAGCGCCGCATCGCCGCCCTGGATTGCTTCGCTTCGCTCGCAATGACGGGCTCTGGGCAAAACCAGCGCTCTTGAGGGGGCTTTCAGTCCGCCGGGAATGACACGCGCCGATGCGAGCTGTTTAAACGGAAATGGTATCGTCCCGCGAGCAGCGGAAACCTCGAAGCCTATTTCGCGCTCATATCGAAATGTCGATTGAGGCCGGCGTGGACGACATTGCCGTCGAACTTGGTCTGGCTGAGCACGCCATAACCATAGAACCCGCTTGGGTGGAATACCGGGGCCATGGCTGTCGCCGTTCCGAGGTCGTAATGGAGATATTCCGCCTTCGCGCTCCAATTCGGCGAGAGCGCCCATTCGAGCCCGCCCCCGGCCGTCCACCCAACGCGCGTCTCCTGATTCAGCGGATTGCCTTGGGTTATTGTAAAGCCGCCCACCCGGTAGGTAAAAAGCGCCGCATTGGAGGTGACGCCGCCATAAGCGAGGCCGCCTGTTCCATAGAGCAGCACGGAAGGCGTCGCGAGATAGCCGAGGCGGCCGCGGGCGGTGCCGAGAAAATTCAAGGTCGCCGAGCGCACGCCGTAATTGACGAAAGTGTTGCCTATCGACCAGGCTTTTGTCGCTTGGTCCTTCCTGTCGGTATTTCCGCTGACGCCATGTAGATCCGTTTCGAGACCGGCGACGACATTGGTTTTGAATTTCCGGTTCCACCCAATTTGCCCGCCGCCGAGAAATCCCGAGAGTTCGAAATTGGTTGGGAGCATATTCGATGTCGCCGCGACAGGCAGGCTCGGCTGCGCTCTGCTGATCGGGCCAACAGAAACCATTGATCTCGGGCTCGACCAGGCCCCGCCGCCATTGAGCCCCACATAGAAATCGCGCCACGTCGGCGTAGCCGGGCTCGGTGGCTCAGCGCGGAAAATCGCGGCGACATCCTGGGCGGGATTGCTCGTGATCGGCTGACCGTCGCCGAAAGCGTTCGCCGTCGCTTCGAGATAGAAAAAGTCGGTCGGCTGCGCGGTCAGACCGTTTGTCGTGGTGGTTTGCCCGCGAAAGGATTGCGGAAAATAGGTCTGCGCAACAACGGGCGGCCCGAAGCTCGACGGAAAAGAGCCCGGCCAGAAGCGGGCGTAGCTCGCGGTCAGATTGATGTATTGCGACAGCTTGTAGCGCACGCGAACGTCCACTTCGGAACCCAGGTAGCCGCCTCTATTGCCGAGCGGCGCATAGAGATTGGCGCGGTCCCATGCGGCGGCCGTGCTCGCGAGCCAGAAACCGCCGAAAGCCGTGTCGATTTGAAGATTCTTTGTCGGCGTGAACTCCAGGCGGATTTTCGGCGCTTTGACGTTGTTCCAGGCGAAATAGTCGTTCCGCGAGAAGGGCTGATTGAAGCCGTAGAGAATGTCGAGCGTCTGATTGGCGTTGTCGTAGGGACTCTTGTCGCCGGAGCCATAGGCGTAATTGACGCTTATTCGTGGCTTCCAGGGATGATCGACATAGGTGTAGCCCGCCTCGAAGGCATAGGCGATGGCGTCGAGGCGCACGCTCTTCAGCAAGGACGTGCCGCCAAACGGCTGATACTCGCCGATCTGCCCGAACTGTTTGGTGACGTCGACATCATAATCGAAATTGCCGAGAACGCCGTAGAGGCGCAGTCCCGGCGAATATGTCTCGCGGCTCACTCTACTCGCCGCCGACGCGCTCGACGGGTCGCCATATTGTTTACGCCCGATGAAATAGGGTTGGATCGTCGCGAACTCTGACCATCGGCGCACGCTCAGGACGCTGCCATAGACCCAGTTCTGCCAATCGGGGCGGTCGAATTCGTAAGGTAAGCGGACCACCGGCCGCATCGCGAAATTATCGAGGTCCCAGTCGTTGTCGCGTTTGCCGATCTTGATGCGAAGCCCATCGAATGTGTTTGTGGTGTTACGGAATTCGTTTTCGGCGATCAAACGCCGATCGACGACCTCGAGATGGAAGCGGCCGGCGCGCACGATCAGCGGCCGGTCATTTCCACGGTCGTCCTTGCCGAGAGCGTCCTTGAAATAGAGTTCGCCATAGCCCGAGATAAGGTCCGCTTCGTTGATCTCCTGACCCTGCAGCTCATAGATACTGTTGAATGCGCGCGAGTCCTGGAATTCCACGACGAAGCGGAAGGGATCGAGGATTTCCTTGACGCCGATATAGGCGCGCGTGCGCAGCAGCCACAGAGAGTTCGGAAAATATCGTCGCTTCGACGATGCCGGATTCGTCGTTGTGTCGGTCCAGGGCCGATAATCGTTTTTGCGGTATTCGAATCTCGTGCGCGAATCGAGACCGACGTCCAGCCAATCGATGCCTTCGAATTGCTTATATGTCTTGCCGAGATTTCGCACATAGGGCGGGATGTCGGGCTGCGGCTCCAACCGATAACCGCGCGTGGGCATGTAGTAGCTTTTTTTCTCCTCGACCGGCGCCGCGCCGGCCTTTGAGGCAGGCGGGGCCGTTTTTAGCACGGCTTGGGGAGCGCGTTTCGTGGCGCCCTTCGCAGGGTCGTTACTTTGAGATTTTGATGGCGCGGCTTCATCTCCCGCAGGCGCAGCCGACGCTCCCCAGGAGGCAGACGCCAATACGACACCCAATGCAACCGACTTCATCCACAGGCAGGAATTACGCGACGCCATGACGACAGGCCTTTTTCAGATTCGAGGTAATGAGCTGCAATTAAAGTTTCGAAAGGAGTGGTGGATTCCAATTGAAATGGTAATTTACGCCAGCTCGAATAATATTACCGCTGTAATGCGTGTGTGTTTTAGCCGTAAGGTACGCGTATGGATACATCGTATCATTGTCAAATGGATTTCCAATTAAATAACGTGGATCATAACCACCACTTGTCGCAATAAGTGAGGATCCAATTGAGCCAATATCGTAATGGAGATACTCCATTTTCGCAGACAAATTCGGCCAGAACATCCACTCACCCCCGGCGCCGGCGGTCCAGCCGAAACGCGTCGAGCTGGCGGCGCCCGTCCCGACGCCGCCAATCACGCCTTGGGCGGGTTGGAAGATCGACATGCTCGAGGACGCGCCGCCATAAGCCGCGCCTCCGGTCGCATAAAGGAGGAAGTCGGGGATCAAGAGATAGCCCAGGCGGGCGCGAACGGTTCCGAGATAGTCGAGCCGTGAGGTGGGATGGAGCTGCGTGGTCGCGTTCGAAACAAACGCGCTGCCCGTGGCGCCGAGAACGCCCTGGAAGTCCGCTTCGACGCCAGCGAGTATGTGAGGCGCGATCAACGCGTCGTAGCCAAGCTGTCCGCCGCCGATAAATCCCCCGCTTCTCGCGCCTGCAATGGACCCGGTGGCGTCGAAGGCGAAGCGGTCGGCCCGCGCTATGGCGCCTTGCGGCGTAACGAGAGGTGGCGGAGGCAAGGGGAGGGACGAAATCTGGATATTGGGATTGTCGGCCCAAGCATAGCCGCCGTTGAGACCGACATGAAATCCTGCCCAGCTCGGCGTCGGAGGAGGAGGCGGAAGAATTTGCGGGCGTTTGCGAATGAGATCGGCGGCGAGCGCCGGTCCTTGGTTCAAAGCAAGGGCGCAAAGCAAAGCGGTAAGTTTTTTCATATGTTCCCCCCACACGAGAACTCGGGACTGGAAAGGTAAGAGGCCCTCGAGCGACCGTGGTCGCCCATCTCCCTCGATGGCGCGATTGGAGCGAAAAGATCGAAAGCCACTGCGTGATGAGGCGGCCGCCGCCAGAAGCCTACCGGCGACGACCGCCAATGCGATCGGCTACAATGTCAATGAGTAGCAGTAGGATTTGATGATGTTCGTTCCTGATGTATTGGCGGTTATGAAGTTGACGAAGTTGGTGAGCGCCGTGTCGTCTGCTGAAGTGCGGGCCGAATTGACGATTTTTATGCCGTATTGAGAGATTTGGCTGTGTGGGTACGTTGTGTCGTTGTACGGATAGGTATGGTGGTATCCGCCCGGCTGGGTGAAGGTTTTCACGCCGCCCACGAGCTTGCAGATGGCGGATTGGTGCACGAAGCCATAGGCGTAGGCGCCGTCGTTGATCGCTGAATATGTTTGGCCGATATTTGATTTCGTGAATACATGGGCCGTGCCTGACGGAGGGTAGGCGCTTCCGGGCGTCCATGTAATGGACCACGGGCTCGCGCTGAGCACTTGGGCCGCAGCGGTTCCATAAGGCGCCTTGTTCGGATCAGCGAGCACAATATCCACCGGGATCGGGCTTGGCAGACCAGCGCTAATATCGACTGTCTTGGACCAAAGCTCGAGCTCGCCGACGGAGTAGAGAAACGGGCTTCCGATCACGAGCGAGGGATAGCTCGTCGCGAGCGTCTGCGGGCGCGACTGATCAGCCGACAAGAACAAATCATATGCGACCGTGTGATTGATAATCTGAGTCTGCAGATTGCCAGATGAATCAGACGCATACGTTACGGAGACACTTGGATACAACTGCGTGAACACATTGATGAGTTGCGCCAATGTCGCGGTGAAGTTGGCCGCAACCGCCACTTTGATGCTTGCCGCATGTGCGTAAGGACTCGCCAGAGTCGTAAAAACGAAAGCGGATAGCGCCGCCGCCTTGAGCTTCATTGAGGACATAACTGTTTTCCTTCTCAGCAATTCGGAATGAGGCGTTCTTGGTGAATAGGGCTCTCGATGAGATGGTCGCTCCCATCTTCTTTCTGCGCCCTACACTCTTCTTATTGGGCGGCGCTCGGCAGTTTGTAACAATGATCTTGAAGGGCTGTTGCCTTTGCGCTGGTCAGAAAATTGACGAAGGCGGTCAGCGCTGTTTCCTGATCGGCGCTGCGCGTGCGCGCGATCTTTATGCCCGCCAACACGATGTCGGTCACATAATTCTGCCCAAGCACATATTCGTGATGGAAGCTGCCCGGCTCATATGCTTCGACGCCCGTAGCGGCGGTGCAGATTTGCGATTTTCCGGTAAAGCCGTAAGCCGTTCCCATATATTCGACCCGCGCATAGGAACCGCCCGCGTCGGCCGTTTTGATGGGCAGTTTTTTGGAAAGCGCATAAAGATATTCGGCTCCCATGGCTTGAACCGCAGCCACGCCATAAGGATCGAGAGTGGCAGGATCCGGCACGGAAAAAGCCTGCATCTGAAGTGGAATCCCCGCACTGACATCGACGGTCGTCGAATAGAGGACGAGCGTATCCTTCGCGAAGGGAAAGGGTTCCCCTGAGACGAGGGAAGGATGAAGGTATTTCAAGCTCGCAGGAACAAGATAGGACTGGGCCAACAGCAGATCATACGGGCCCGTGGCGCCGCCGGCGACAATGGCGTCTTTCGAGAGACTATCCGGCGCGCCGACGACGGCGACGTTATACGTCGGGTTTGCATTTACGAAATCCGCGACGAGATCAACGATGGCGGGTGCCGCCGTCGGCGTCACAGCGACTGTGATCGTCGTCGCGGCTTTGGCGTTGGCGCAGGACAAGGCGAAAGCGGCGGCGCCAATTGCGAGGCGTACGAGTTTTTCTTTCAGCATCAACATATCCTTCAAATTTTCACGCCCGAGTTTGCAGTTCGACGCTGGCGTCGAACGCCGATCGACGGACGCGATCGTCCGTCACAACAAACGGCCGCCTCGGATCGAAGCGCTCGCGTGTCGATGGTTGAAACGCAAAGTGTTGGGGGCATCGGAATGCCGTCGGCCGGGAGTTGGCGGCTACCTGAGAGGCGCCGATCCCAGCGCACAGTAGAGCACGCCTATCCTATTGGTTTTGCTATCCTGCACTCATCTCACAGCCCCCTAAATCGCGCGCGCCCTCACACAACATTAATGTGGACGCCGCCATCGCGATCGACCTGCATTTATATCTTAACATTATATAACGAATAGCAGTGATCAAGATCGAAAATTGTGCTGCAACTGCGTACGGCGCGAGCCTGACCGCAAAAATTATAGGCTTTGCAGATAACTTTTCTGTCGATATATATTTTTGTTATATCGCTAGCAACCCGCTAAGCTGTTGTTTTGTCATTTGGAGTTTCAGATGACCCGTTCCGTCGCCGCTCGATGCGCGGCCATCCAAATGTTCCGGGCATCCTCGAGTGGAAGAGCGTCGCTATCGGCGCAGCGCCGGAGACGATTGCTTTTCTCCACGGCTGCGGCGTGCGCGCTGACGACCGCTCCTCACGCCGCTCTTGCCAATCCTCTCGACGGGCAAGTCGTATCAGGGCAGGTCGATATTGCCTCTGCGGGCAATCTGATGACCATCAATCAATATACGCTCGCCGCGATCGTCAATTGGCGCAGCTTCTCCATCGCGCCCGGCGAGATCGTGAACTTCAATCAGCCGACGCCCTATTCGACAATTCTCAATCGTGTGGTGGGCAACGAAAGAAGCGTCATCGAAGGCGCAATGCACGCTAACGGCCAGGTCTTCATCGTCAATTCCGCAGGGATTCTTTTTTCGAAGGACGCACAGGTCAATGTCGGCGGACTCGTCGCCTCGACGCTCGACATTTCCAACGCCGACTTCAATGCCGGCAAATATGTCTTCGCCGGTAGCTCCAAGGAATCGGTCATCAATCACGGGGCGATCACCGCCAATCCGGGCGGCTATGTCGCGCTGCTTGGAAACAACGTCTCGAACGAGGGTGTGATCGAAGCGACGCTCGGAACAGTGGCCCTCGCTTCGGGCGATAATGTCACCCTCAATTTTGGCGGCAATTCGCTTGTGGACGTCACAGTCAACAAAGGGACGTTGAACGCGCTTGTCGAAAACAAGGGCGTCATCAAAGCCGACGGCGGGCGCGTCGTGCTCACCGCGCGCGCCGCGGACGCTTTGCTCTCCGCGCAGGTCAACAACACCGGGGTGATTCAGGCGCGTACGATGGCGGGCCTCATGGGCGGGCCGTCGCGCACCGGCGTCATCAAGCTTGCCGCGATCGGCGGGAAGGTTCGCGTCAGCGGTCGCCTGGACGCCTCGGCGCCACAGGGCGGCAATGGCGGAAAGATCGTGACCCAAGGCAGCAAAGTGACGGTTGCGCCAGACGCCGACGTCACGACAAGCGCGCCATCGGGGCGACCAGGGGATTGGATCATCAATTCGCATGGCTTCAAGATCGGGCAGAATGGCGACATCGGCGGCGCGCAGCTCGCGACCCTGTTGGGGCTGAATAATGTTACGATCCGTTCCGTCGGAACGGGAAGCGAGGGAGACATCAGCGTCTCGGACGCCGTCGCATGGTCGGCCTCGACAAATCTCACGTTAGACGCCGCGAGAAACATCGACATCGCCTCGTCGCTCACGGCGACAGGCGCTTCCGCAAATCTCGCGCTGCAATTTGGCGGGGACTATGTCTTCAAAAACGCCGCCAGCTCCATTTCACTCACCGGGCAGAACGCCTGGCTGACGATCAATGGGCAATCATACCAGTTGATCAACACAATCGCCGAGCTGGCGGCCTTGGCGGATAATCCGGACGCCATTGCGTCAGGGTTCTACGCGCTCAACAGCGACATCGACGCGGGAAGCAGAGTTTTCGGCGGGCCTGTGATTTACACGCTGAGCGGCACGCTTGCCGGGATGGGCCATTCGATCCGCAATCTGACAATCGCCGATGATAGCGGCAACAATCCCAACGCTTTAATCGGGACGGCCAACGACTCGGCGGTGGTACGTGATCTGACGCTCGTCAATACCCATGTCCTAGTTGGCCTTGCAGACCCGCGAGCCGCCGGCAATGCGGCCGCGCTCGTCTCTTGGAACCAGGGCCTGATCAGCAATTCCTACGCCTACGGCGGATATATTTCGGGTTCGTCCCGCGTCGGTGGACTGGTCTCTTCGAATTTCGGTTCTATCATCAATTCCGGAACGGATATCTCCGTTGCCGGAAGGGATTCTATCGGCGGTTTGGTCGCCAACAATTTCATGTTCGGCATTATCAATAATTCTTTCGCAAACGGATTTATTTTCGCGGGCTCGCCTTCGACCACATTTGGGGGGTTGGTCAATGCAGGAGACGCGGGCGGCCTCGTTGGCATCAACGCCGGCGCCATTTCGGATTCGCGCGCTAATGTCGCGATAACGACCTATAACGCCCAACACACCGGCGGGCTCGTCGGATACAATATGAACATCGGTTTTGGGTTGCCGGGCGGCGAAATCAAAAACTCGTCGGCAACCGGCTGGATAAACGCAACCTGGCAATACCCGCTTGGCGGCGACTCGCATACCGCTATCGGGGGGCTGGTCGGGTACAACTGGGGCGGCGTTATTAGCGACGGCTTCGCAAAAGTCGATATTACTCTGAATAGTATTGCTGGATCGCCTTTCCCTATCAGCGCCGTAGGCGGGCTCGTCGGCGTAAATGATTTCGCCCTAGACGAGACTGGCGGCGTCATCACCAGATCAGTTTCGCTGTCCAATATCTACAACGACGGATGGGTCAATAACATAGGCGGGCTCGTTGGAGTTGCATTCGCCGGCTCCATCACCGACAATTACGCTGCGGGACAGGTCACGTCCGGCGTAGATGTCGTGCCCTACGGCGCCGGCGGCTTGATCGGCAACACGGGGGGAGTTGCGACTTTAAGCGGCAATAGTTGGGATATCGCCGCCACCGGCCAAACCTCTGGCTTCGGAGCAATCCCCGCGCAGCAGCCGACGTCCGGCGCCACCGGGCTCGGCGATCCCAATTCCGCGCCGCCCTGGGCGATTGCAACGCCCGGCTCTCCGACCATATCGACTCAGGTCGCGCTCAACGCCGAGCAGCTCGGAACCGTCATCTCGACGACGAATACGGCGCAGCAGGCGGCCTCGCCCCCATCCCGCGGGATGGCTGCCGCCGGCGTCGCCGCCGTCAGCTCGATGGCGTCTCCTACACTGAATAGCCAAGTCGACATCAAGGAAACGCCGCGTGAGGCGCCGTCGCAATCGACGTCACGCGCGCCCGCGAGAGTCTCGTCGCTCGGTAGCGGCGCGAGAGCCGCGTCACGTGGATCCGCCGCAGCGGAAGACGCGCGGGCGCATCGACAGGCGGGTCCGCAAACGGCGGCGAAACCGGCCGCATCGAAGCCGAAGGCCGCCGACTACGGCGCAGCGATCCAGAGCATCGAAGTCGACGGCAAGCGGTTCAATCTCCAGGACCGCGCCCCCGGCGCCCCGAACAAGCCCGCGCAACAGCGTTAATTTCTATCAGGCGTATCGAGAAAATGAGAAGAGTTCTTCAGCTTGCAAGCGCCATTGGCGCACTCCAGACCGCCTTTGGCTCCCTCACGACGGCACAAGCGCAGGAGGCCGGCCCCTTCATTCCCTATACGCTCGGCGACGCGGTGCGCTCGGCTGAATCCGCCCGGCGCGAGGCCCCGCCGCCCCATCGGCCGGACATCGAGACGCCCGAGACCGCAGAGCCTCGTTTCAGCATGCGGGACGGCGCGACGATCTTTATTCGGCGCATTACGATCGACGGTCCCGATCTGGTGGGCGCGCAGAATATTCGCGACGCCCTGGAGCGCTATGAAAATCGCAAATTGACGCTTGGACAGATTTACGAAGCCGCAGACAAAATCACCAATCTCTACAGGGCCAAGGGATATATCGTCGCAAAAACCTACGTGCCGGAGCAGGACGCGCGCAATGGCCAATTGAAATTGAAAGTGATCCCCGGCCGCTATGGCGCGGTCAAAGTCGACAACAACTCGCTGGTGCGAACCGATTATCTGCAAACCATGATCGATCGCGCGCTAGCCGGGTCGCCTTTCATTCGCAAGGAAGAACTCGAACGGGCGATGCTGCTGAACGCCGACCTCCCTGGCGCCGGCGCGCCGCGGATTTCGATTGCCCCGGGACAACAGCCGGAAACCTCCGACTTTATCTTCAGCCCGCCGGAGGACCGCCAGATCGAAGGCTACCTTCTTGCCGATAATTACGGTTCTCCTTACACAGGGCGAATCCGAACCAGCGGCGCTGTCACGCTGAATTCGCCGACGGGATATGGCGATCGATTATCGGCTTTCGGCATCGTGTCGGAACGCGGAGGATTGGTGAACGGGCGGCTGGCCTATGCGCCGCCGCCGGCCTTTGGCGGCCTGCGCGGCGAAGTCAGCGTTTTCGAGACAGTCTATAAGCTCGGCGGCGTTTACAACAATGCGCAGGCCTGGGGCGAAGCGAATGGCGTCGCGGCGAATCTCGTTTATCCGCTCAAGCGCCAGAGGGACGAGAGCATTTATCTATTCTCGAACTTCACGCACAAATATCTTAACGACAAGGTGCTCGGCGTCTCGACGGCCTACCGCTACATCGAGGTTGGGACGATCGGCGTCAATCATGACATGTTCGGCTCCTTTCTCGACTTGCCCTATGTGACCAACGCGTCGCTCTCGGGTTCTTTCGGCTTCGTGCGTTTCCCCAACACCGAGGAGCGCCGCGCCAATCAGGCTGGCATCGGCACGGCGGGCTCCTATGGTCGCATAAATCTCAGCGTCAACGGCACGCTGGCGATAACGCCGCTTGTATCGGCGTCCCTCGCGTTTCGGGCGCAAAAAGCCATCGGCCGGAATCTTGATTCCAGCGAGAAACTGAGCTTGACCGGCTATTTCGGCGTCAGATCTTTCGACGAAGGCATGGCGGGAGACAGCGGTTTCGTCACCACGCCCGAGGTCAGATATGCTTTGCCGACGATCGAGCGCTACCAACACTCGATCGGAGCCTTCTCGGATATTGGCGTGGTATGGCTCGAAAACCCATCTTACACGATCACGCAGAAGGCCTGTTCGCCGTTGAGCGACGTCGGAGCCGGCTATTACGGCTCATATGATTTGCCGAGCTTCGATGAAGCCTCGCCCCTGCGCACTCTGTTTTTGAAGGCGCAGGTCGCGCATTCCCTTGGCTGGAACGAGATCGCGCCCAGCTACAACAGATACACAAAAGGCTTGTTTCAAGTTGGCGTGACCTTCTGAAAAACTCGTTTCGTCGTTAGATTTTCAACCGCATGACTGGACCAAAATGGACATCGAACTCATCTCCAAACTCGTCGACGTCGGCGTCATCGGATTGCTTGCGGCGCTGAGCGTGACCATCGTCGCGATCGGGCTGGAGCGCTTCTTCTATTTTCGGGCTATTCGCCTCGAGACATTCCGCAATGCAAAGGCGCTGGAGCTGGCGCTGACGCAGCGATTGCACATCGTGGGCCTCGTCGCCGCGAATGCGCCCTATATCGGGCTGCTCGGCACTGTCCTCGGGATCATGGCGACATTCTACAGCATGGGCCTCGACGGGTCCGCTGACGCGAATAAAATCATGGCGAGCCTTGGCCTTGCGCTAAAGGCCACCGCGGCCGGACTCGTTGTCGCGCTTATCGCGGTTACTCTCCACAATGCGCTGACCCGCCGCGTCAAAGTCCTAACGATCGAGTGGGAGATCGCCAATGGATGACAAATCGTTCGAAACGATCAATGTGGTTCCGCTAGTCGATATCATGCTCGTGCTTTTGACGATCGTTCTGACCACCGCATCCTTCATCTCAGCCGGGCGAATTCCTGTCTCCTTGCCTCAGGCGTCGAAACCCGACTACGAAAAGCGCAAGGATACGATTATCGAAATCGCGTCGGGCGGCGAAATATATTTCGAGGGCGAAGCCGTTTCGGCCGCCACTCTTGAATCGCGTCTCGCCGACAAGGGGAGCCAGACACCCGTTCTTGTGCGCGCCGACCGTGGATCAAAGTTCCAGAGCTTCGTCGATGTCGCCGATGTTCTGAAGCGGCTCAAAATTACCAGGGTCGGGATTCAGACCGAAAACAGCGCCAAATAACATTCCGAAATCATCTTTTCCTGTCACAAGATCAAAAATGGCAAACCACGCGCAATTCAGCATCTTTCACGGAATCGCAGGATCGCTGGCGGTTCATTCCTTCGCTTTGCTCGTTCTATGGGGCGCCGTTGGACAGACGTCCCCCGAGATAGACGATACATTGCTGGTCGAATTCAATGGCGTCGACTCCGACGTTCAGGCCGAAGAGAAACACAAGCGGCAGAATGCGGGATCTGGCGGCGCGGTCGAAGCGCAGAACGCCAAGCAGGAGAAGACGGAAGAGAAAGCCGAGAAAAAAGTTGCAGACGACGAAGCGCTTCCGGAGCGGATAAAAGACGCGGTTCCGGACAAGATAAAAAAGGAGGAGGAGCAGGCCGCAGCCGCCGCCAAAGCGAGTGCTTCCGCTCAGCAAGCCGGTCGCGACGTGGAAGGGATCGAAAACGAGCAACATGCGCAAATCATCCAACGACGCACCGACGCCGAGATGAATGTGCTGAAAGCCTATATCCGAAACCTGTCGAAAAAGATTCAAACGAAACTTCTTTATCCGAAAGAAGCCCGGCATTCCGGTTTGCAGGGCGTGACGACTGTTTCTTTCAGGATCAAGGGGGATGGAACGATGCATCCGGATTCGCTGAAGATCGTCGCCAGCAGCGGACGAGCGGAGCTCGATATCAGCGCGCTCGATACTGTTCGCGCCTGCGCGCCATTCTCCGCGCCCCCAAAGGATGTCACGGTTACAATGGCGGTGACTTACGCGCGCAAGCGTTGATCTGATTGCCTTGTCATTCGAAGGCCCGATCGGGAATCCAGAGCCCGAAAAGCGTTGGCCAGGCTTCCGGATCGCACGCTGCGCGAGCGTCGGGACGATCAATGCGAGCGCCCACCGCGTTGGTCGGGCCGGACTTGCGCTGCTTGCGCCGAGCCACCCCTTCACGAGAAATTAACGAATGGATTTCTGTTTAGTCTTATTTTCAGGGGAAGGCCCGGGTCAGCAATCGGAAAGGGAGCTATGGCGGAGCGACGAGAGCCGGCCCCGGGCGCGACAAATTGCGTCCTCTGGATCTCCTTCTTTACCGTTCTCGCGGGGTTCTTCTGGCCGGGCGCCCTTGGCGCCGTCTCCATGGGGCTCGCATATGCCGGCGCGCTTCACCTCGCCGTGCTCGCTTATGAGGACATCGCCGGGGCGAAGTTCCACGAGACCATGAGCCCGGAAGAGTTCGAACATTATTGCGCCTGCGTCCTTCGCGAGCGGAAATGGGACGCCCGCGTCACGCAATTCAGCGGCGATCAAGGCGTCGACATCGTAGCGGAGAAGCGCGGCATGCGCATTGTGCTCCAATGCAAGAAATACGCGAAGCCGGTCGGCAATCGGGCGGTCCAAGAGATCGTCGCGGGCATCGCGCATCAAAATGCTCAAAGAGGCGTCGTCGTCACGACCAGCGGTTACACCTCCTCCGCGCTGAAGCTGGCGGCCTCGAACCAGGTGCTGCTGCTCCACCATACGGATCTTCCAAGGATCGACAGGCTATTGGTTGGATGAGACCCCAGATGCGCAACGCGTGCGGAACAAGAGAGACAAAATAATTATCGCGTCGCTCGACAGGAGCCGTTCACGATCTAACTGGCGGGGTCTCAAAGCGCGTGTAGGAGGCCCAAATGTATTGCTCGAGATCACGGAACCTGACGGCGGCCCTTTGCGCCGCAGCCGCTGTTTCTGCCGCGCCAGCGCCGTCATTCGCCGGCGTCATGAGCGTCACCGGCAAAGACGCGATAAGCCTCTCGCAACCTGCGGAACAGATCCACTGGCGCGCATATCAACACCGGCATCACCGCTGGCATATGGGCTGGCGCTATGGCGGGCCGCGTTATCGCTACGGCATGTATCCCGGGTGGACGACGGCGCCGGCGGCGTATGGCTCGGCATATCCCACGGGAATGTATGGGTCCGCATACCCCGGCTGTGCGACGCCTGGATATTACGGCTATGCGGGCGACGGCCTGTTCGGCCTCGGCGCTCCTGGCGGCGGCTTGTTCGGCTTGGGCCTCGGCCCGCTTTGAGCGACGCCTGACGCAAGCGCGCGCTCCGTCTTATGAGATCCACTTGATGGGTTCGGCGTCATTCCCGACGCTCGCAAAGCGAACGATCGGGAATCCAGAGCAAAACCGGCGCTTTTGTGGCTCTGGATTCCCGGTCGGGCTTTCAGCCCGCCGGGAATGATAAATCCCCATCGAGCGGTTCAAATGGAAATGGCGTCAGACAGAAACGCCCCGCCGTCAAATCGAGTCGGGGCGTTCGCCGCGACGCCCGAACTCCCGCCGCGAGAAGAGAAGCTCCGGAAGCTCGCCGAACTCGCGCGCGAGACGCCGGAACGCGAGATAGGGCAGCAGCGCCAGAAACATCAACACGGCGGTGGCGGCTGCTTGGGCAATGGCGCCGCCGGCAATTTCGCCCAGTGGCGCTTTTGCGCCGCGTGCGTGAAGATAGCCCACGATCAACCCTTCCGCGACGGACAACAGAAAAAGCGCGAGAGCGAAATAAAGCGCCTTTTTCGCCGTCCAGGCCAGCAGCGTCTCGCCCCTGGCGTCGCGCTGTGCGGAATTCAGCGTCAGCATCAATTTGCCGAGGATCAACGCCTTTGCCACGGCGACGCCAAAGGGCGCGAATTCTACGCCGCCGCCGCGCAAAACGGTCGCCCTATAAATCAGGACTGCACAAAACCAGACCAGCAGATAGCCGGATATGGCCAGATAGGAAATCAGCTCGGGGTGGGAGCGCCACGCGCGGCTCGCTGGCGCCTTGCCGCCGCCTTGCCCAGCGCCCTGCGCTGTCGCCGCGAATTGCGGCAGGCCGCGCGCGTCGGTCCATTCGGGCATGCCGGGCGCCCAGACGAGAAGCGGCCGTTTCCCCTTGCCGAGGCGTGCGGCAATTTCCCTTGCGCCGACCGGCCCGAAGGTTTCGCCGCCTTCCGCATAATACCAAATGTCCGCCATACGCCGCCTCGCCGCTTTTGCTCGTCACCTATCTAGCGACAAGGCCACGGTCGACCACAAATGCGGCTAATCTTTTGGCGTTGCCCCAGCCTGCGGCGGAAAATCCAAAATCCCGCTGGTGTAGGTCTCGTGGACTTCGGAGAAGGGCTTCTGATCCTGCCCGTATAGGACCGCCGTGTGTTCGAAGATGTCGTGGGGCAGCGGCAGCGCGCCCTCCCCGGATTGGGCGCTCTGCGGCGTCAGTTCCCAGCCCTCGGGCAAGGGCGACCAGCGCATCTTCATGTCGATCGTGCGGCGAAAAGGCTGCAAAGGCGCGACGGCCTTTCCAAAGGGCGTATCCGTCGTCTCGAGCGTCCTGTTCATGTCCTCGGACAGACGGCCAGGCACATACCAATTATCCGCCTCCGAGAGCACATGGGCGCCGCAGCTCAATTGAACGCGCCGGTATTTGACCGGCTCCGATAGATCGACGCGCAGCCGCTGGCGCGTCTCGTCGCTCGGCGGCTTGTCGGCGCCAGAGACGCGTGTCGCGACGATTTTGGGCTCGAGGGCCATTTTGTGGTCCGCGCACCATCTCTCCAGGGTCATCGTGGCGCTGCGGCTCGCGAGCAAGGAGGCGTTCAGCGTCTGGATCAGGGCGAGAACCTCGACGCGCGATAAAAAGCCCTCGGGCCAGCGCTGCTCGGCCCCGGCGACTGGGCTAACAAGGAGCGCCGCGGCCAGCGCCATCGATCTTGAAAAAATACGCTCCGCCATCCATCCGCCCTTCTTTGTCGTCGGGCGGATTTTACAAGCCAATCACGGAAAAGTTGACCTGCCTTATGCCGGAAATCGAAAGGCGCTCATCCAGCACCCTGGGCCGTCGCATCCAACCCCAGCAGGGTGGAGAGTTCCGCGAGCGTGGATTTCTCCTTTTCGCTCATCCTGATGCCGCCAAAGCCGAGGAAAGTGTCTTCGAGACCCGCTTCCGCCACGACGCGGGCGATCTTGATCAGCCACTCCTTGAAAGGCCGCGCATGCTCGCCAGCCTTCGCGTCGAGTATCGCCCTCGTATCCTTCAAGGCGTCGAGCGCACGGTGCTTTATATCTTCGAGCGCGGCGCCTTGCGCGACCGTGCGCACCCCTTCGCGCGCGTCGGCGCGGCCGTTCGCGGTCAGAAGCTCCTCGGCGACCGCCTTTATCAGCTCGTCACCCGGCTGCGTTCTTGCCTCGGCGAGAGAGCGCGCGGCGGCGAATGCCTCCTGGAGCAAGCCGACAAAGCCGCTGGGGTCGGCCGCGCTGACCGCGTAGCCTGCGAGCAAGGGAGCCTGCACCAGCTTTTTCCATTCGACAGGCGCGAAATCCGACTTGCTCGTCATTGGCCTTGCTCCGCTCTTCGGCCTTGCTCTGCTCTTCGCTTCTCCCAGATAGAACGCGCGCCTCGTGCGACAATCGCGCTTTCAAGCGAAACAGGCGGTGAAGCGGCCTTCTGCTATTGGCGCGCGACAGTCAAGCCGGCGTCGCGCGCAGGCGACGCCGATCCCTGCGCCTTGGGCTTCCCCGACTCCGCCCGATGGATTGCCGGCACTTCCATGAGCATCAGCGTGGCTCCGGCCGCAAGCGACGCGAAGAGTATCGACAGGATGATGGCGTTGGAAATCTGAGGGCGGATCATTCCTCAGATTTGAGCGAGAGACGCGCCACTTGCAATCGACCACTTTGACGCACCCTCGCACCGCCGTCTCGAAGATTATTTTTCAGGCTTGCATCCATGCGTAGAAGCTCGATGCGCGAGCTTCGTCAGGGTGGCGCCATCGAAAGCGCCGTCGCGTGGTTCTTTCCCTCCGTCGGCTTTACCCAGAAAATGCCTCAACCGTCTGGCATGAAATAAGCACACAGCACGAAGCGCCGCGAAGCGACGTAAGGGAGAATCCCCATGGTCCGCAAGGTTGGGGCCGACGACCCCATCATGGTCGTCTCTGAAAACGCGCGCGCCCGCAAGCCCGCGCCTTTGCGACAATATCCGCAAGCCGTTGTGGTCTCTGCATTTGCGTCGGACAGACGCGCCGGCTGGAGCAACCCGAGACGCTCGACTCGTCTGATCGATCTCGAGCGGCGTGCAAGATTCGCACGTGTCGAAAGCGTTTAAAATGAGCACATGCGGCGCCGAAACGCAAAGCAGGCTGCGCAGGAATGCGTCACAGAGACGACGAGCACGTCACACATCGAGATCGCGATAGACCGCCACCTCGCGTTCGCGCGCGATGCGCGCGTCTTCCCCCGCCCGCACGCCCCGCCACACGTCGAACATCATGATAAGGGTCGTGAGGAGCCCGGTCGTCTTGCCGATAATGAAGCCGAAGGGGAAAATAATGCGCTCTGGCGCCAGGATGAACTGCGCGCCGAGGAAGATCGTTGCAGCGTCCAGGAAATAGGCGGGCCGGTAGAGCGATTTCTCCTTCCAGGCGCTGCGCGCGTAATGGCGAGAATGCTTTTTCACGGCCTTGTTGTAATGCGGATTCGAGAAGAGGCCCCAGAAACGCCGCTTTGGCGGCAACGCATTCGGCCCCGCGATGAGCGCCTTCAGTAGCGACTTGATCTCGAAATGCGCAACGGCGACGAGCAGGACATTTGTGGCGACGAGCGCGGCCTTCAACTGCGGGGCTGAAATGTAAAGCTGCGCCCCGATGTCGACGAAGAGAAGCTGCGTCGCGGCATTCAGCACGAAAGCCGAGCGATGGAAGGCGGCGCGATTGATGCTCTGAATCTTCTCGTCGAAGAAGGCGAGGCCCGGCTTGCTCCTGACGAGAATATGGAGCGTCAGCCGCTCCTCTTCGTCGAGCGCCCAGCGCTTGCCGAGCTCATCGATCGTCTCCCCCGGCGAGCCGCCCTTGGGGATTTTGAAGGTGACCTTCGCGACAAAGGCCGACAGGCGGGACAGAAAGCCCCGCGCCGCCGCGTAATGCGACGTCACTGCGCCAAGAAGCTTCTCGGGTTCGGACGCCATCTTGCCCTTTCCAGCGCGGCAACGCGCAGCCGGGGCCGGATGCGCAAGTCGCTGGAAATTTATGCGGCTTCACAGGTGTTCCGCAAGAGCGGGATCGCCCCGGCTCAGTGTCCGCCGGAGTCCGCCGCCCGCGCCGCCTCGAACAGGAACCAGGTCCGCTTTTCCGTCTCGTCGAGATATTGCTCGATCAGGCTAGAGGTCGCGACATCGTCCCAATCGTCGCAGACGCCATGCGCTTCGCGCATCGATTTGGCGATGGAGATGTTATCGTTCATGAGCTCGACGAGCATCTCGTAAGGGGAGACGAAATCCTTCTGATTTTCGCGCAAGGACGCGAGTTCGAGAATCTGCCCGAGGGATTTCAGCGTGGGCTGGCCGAGCTTGCGCACGCGCTCCGCCAAAGGGTCGATCGACTCCAATATTTGTTCGCTCTGCTCATCGAGCATTTCGTGAAAGTCGCGAAAATTCGGCCCGCTGACGTGCCAGTGGAAGTTCTTGGTCTTCACATAGAGCACATAGGCGTCCGCCACGAGCCGGTTGATGCTGTCGGCGAGCGTGGCCGTCGCTTCCGGCGAAAGGTCGCTTGGCGTGTTGAGGGCCGCCCGTTCGGTGTCGCGGCTCTCGGGAATATTCATGGTCATTGCGGCCTCCTTCGAGCGGGCCTCCAGCGTTACGCGACGAACGCGCGCTCGCCTTCATTGTTCCAGCCGCAGCCGCGCCTTAAGCGACGCGACTGGCCTTTCGCTGGAAGAACAGCGCCTGGCTGATCGTCGCCTTCACCGTATCCACCTTATAAGGCTTGCTGATGAGGAAGGCGGGCTCGGGCCGCTCGCCCGTCAACAGCCGCTCGGGGAAGGCGGTGATGAAGATCACCGGGCAGTCGAAGCTCTGCAGCAATTCGTTCACCGCATTGAGGCCGGAGCTGCCGTCGGCGAGCTGAATATCCGCAAGGATCAAGCCCGGGTGACGTCCCTTCGCGAGCTCGACCGCCTCCTTGTGCGTGCGGGCGATGCCGATCACGTGATGCCCCAGATCGCGTGCGATGAATTCGATGTCCTGCGCAATCAGCGCCTCGTCCTCGATGATGAGCACGTCGGTGGCGACCCGCTCGGCGATCTCGCGCCCGGCTTGCGCGATCAACGCCTCGACTTCCTCTGGCGTGACCGACATGATGTCGGCGACGTCCTCGGTTGAAAATCCCTCGACCGTACGGAGCAAAAAAGCCTGGCGTGAGCGTGGCGTCAGCAGGCTGACATTACGCTGCGCTGCGGAAATATCGTCCTCGGGACGGTCCTCGACATTCAAGGCGATCGACGACCAGCTCCTCATGAAAAGATGATAGAGCCCAACCTTCGCCGACATGTTGGAGGGGAAGGAATCGATGTCCGCAACGAGCGCTTCGAGCGTCGCGACGACATAAGCGTCGCCGCTTTTTTGCGACCCGCACAAAGCGCGCGCGAAGCGACGCAGATAGGGAAGATGCGGAGCGATCTCGCGTGAGATGTTCATGACGACACCTTGCGGTCTTGTGAGAGGCTGTCAGCGCGGTTGAGCATTACGTCGCGTCGAACTAGAAATCCACAACTTCCATCCGGAACGAATGCGCCGTCCCCGGGTTGCCTAAATAGGCGCCTGAAGCGAGGGCGCTTCGCCAAAGCCTCCACCAGTTGGGCGAGCGATCTCGGGACGATAGATGACGCAGGGCAACGAAAAAGAGGAGAGAAAGACCTTGGCGCCACAGGAGACGGCCGACCTGGGTCAGGTTGACGGCGACCAGGTCGACGGCGTGGAGACGGCCTTTCTTGAGCCTCATATCCAGGATCAATTGGGGCGTGTGCTGCGCTCATTCTGCGACGACCTGATCCACCAGCCAATTCCGGACAAATTCGTCATGCTGCTCGCCCAGCTCGAAGCCATACAGCGCGAGAAGAAATGACCAACGCGACCTTTGGAGAGCAAATGGTGGCGCAGATCCCTTATCTGCGCGCCTTCGCCATCTCGCTCTCGGGCTCATATAGCGTGGCGGACGACCTCGTCCAGGACACGCTTGTGAAGGCCTGGTCGCATGCCGACAGTTTCGAGCCCGGCACGAATTTTCGCGCCTGGCTCGTGACGATTTTACGCAACACTTATTTCTCGCAGTACCGCAAGCGCTCGCGCGAAGTGCAGGATAGCGACAACGTCCTTGCGGAGCAGATTCCGGTGAAAGGCGGGCAGGAATCCAACGTCACGATGCAGGACGTGCAGAAGGCGCTGGACAAGCTTGCGCCGGAGCATCGCGAAATCCTGCTCATGATCGGCATCACGGAATTGTCCTACGAAGAAGCGGCGCAGGTCTGCAATATCGCGGTGGGAACGGTGAAGAGCAGGCTCAATCGCGCACGCGCCAAGCTTGCGGAGCATCTCGGGCTCAACGGGACACATGAGATCGATTCGGACCCGACCATGACGGGCATCGCCGCGCGAAAAAACACGAAGGCGCTCTGAAATCGGTTCAAAAAAACTCTCAGGCGCAGGCAGATCCGTGGAACTCGGCGAAGACTTCGCCAGTTTCAGCATCTGCCCGGCAACTTTCGTGCAGCCTAGAAAACGCGCGGGCGCAAACGCTCGGGGGCAAATGCAAATCTGCCCGTTTTGGCGCGGAGTGATTAGTGGTCGAACAAGACCTCGTTCGAATCCTCGGATTCGCCCTTTCAGCCGACATTTCCCTTGGCCCGAGGGGCAATAATACGCTAGCGGCGGAAGTGCGCCCGCTAGCGCAAGCAGAGCTTATCTCCGCCTATGGGCAAGTCATCATCGTTGCGCTGGCGATTGCTTTCGTCGCAGCGCTCCTCGCGCTTTATCGTCTCGACTCTGCTCGGCGGCGGCAGGCGGCGGCGACCCACCGGCTTGCGGAATTGGCGCATCGCCTGAAAGCCGGCGAGCTGCCGGCCTGGGCCGCGACCGGCGTCCCCGACATCGACGACATCGCGCGCACCCTCGATCAATTCGAACAGAGGCTGCGCCGCAAGCGCGCGCTGCTGAGCCGGCTCAACGAAGAGCTGATCAAAGGCGATGGCGCCGCCAACGCGCCCAACGGCTTCAACAACAGGCTCCGGGCGGTCATCGACGCGCTTCCGGTCGGCGTGCTGATCGCGGAAGCGCCGAGCGGCCGCATCCTCGAAGGCAATTCGGCGCTCGAGGCCATCCGGCGGGGGCCTGTGATCTATTCGGAAGGACTGGGCCATTATCGGCACTGGGTCGCCGTGCATGAGAGCGGCGAGCCCGTCCAGGAGAGCGAATATCCCCTCGCCCGCGCCCTCGCCGGGGAAAATCGGCCGACGCTCGAATGCCGGCATCAGCGCGCGGACGGCACCTGGGCGTGGATCAACATTGTCGGCGCGCCGATCCGCGACGCAAGCGGCAAGATCATCGCCGCCATCATCGCCATTACCGACATCGACGAGATCAAAAGCGCCGAGGAACACCGGCGCATCATGAACCTCGAGCTGCACCATCGGGTGAACAACTCGTTGGCGATGATCCAGGGCGTCGCCAACATCACCGCTCGCACGGCGACGGATTTCGCCAGCTTTCGAAACAGCTTTTCCGATCGTATCCAGTGCCTCAGCCGTCTCTCGACCTTGCTGGTCAAAAAATCCTGGGCGGAGACGCCCATGAAAGAGCTGGTGATGACGGCGCTCGCCTATGATTCGCTCGCCATCCGCGATCGCATCTCCATCTTCGGCGAAGACGTCGCGCTGCGCTCGGAAGTCGCGCTGGCCCTGGGCATGGCGCTGCACGAGCTTCTCTCCAATGCCGAGCAGCACGGCGCGCTATCGGGGGAAGAAGGGCATGTGGTCGTCGACTGGCGGATTTCCGACGATGAAGGCCGGCGGTTGCTGATCATTTGGAAGGAGCAAGGCGGGCCGTCGGTTGCGAACCCGCAACATTCAGGCGTCGGTCTCTATTTGATGAAGACGGTCCTCGCCCGGCAGTTCGGCGGCGACATCGACATCGCCTTCGAGCCCGATGGCTTGCGCGCCACGATCACGGCGGAAGTTTAGAGAACGCCCTGCTTCGCTCGATCATGGCAAAGCTGACACACACTTTTTGGAGTCTCCCCACTGGGCGAGAGGTTCGAAGCCTCCAATTCCCCGGTTCTGTGAAACGCGCAGGGGAGTTTAAGAATGCCCGGGCCCAAAAGCTGGCGCAACGCCATATTTGGAATCCTCGTCATTTGGCTCGCCACTTTTGCCTGGGCCAACCGTTTCGTCCCGGCGGATTCGCCGTATTTTCATAAAAACCGCTATACCGGCGCGCAATGCCACAGGGGCGTCGAGTGCTGGGCGCCGCGATCCGTCACAAGCTGGGCGGCGCAAGCGCGGTGACGTTCATTCTGGCGAAAGCTTCAATTTGGACAAAAGCGCCTCGATGATGGGGCGCTGGCCCTTTGTAATTTTCTCCAGCGCTTCCTGGGGCGTGAACCAGCCCGCTCTGTCGATCTCGGGAATGTCGATCATGCGCCCCGATTTCGGCGGCCATTCGATCTTGCAGTCATTGCTTTGGACGCAAGAGAGTTCGATGTCTCCCTCGAGCACAAAGGCGGCGACCAGCTTGCCGCTGGGCTGCTTGAAGACGCCGAGAGGCGTCAGCTCGCCGGTCAGCGCCACGCCCGTTTCTTCGGCGAATTCACGCTTGGCGGCGTTTTTCGGATCTTCCCCTTCGCCAATCTCCCCTTTCGGGATCGACCAGGCGCCGTCGTCCTTTCTCGCCCAGAAAGGCCCTCCGGGGTGGACCAGGAAGACGTCGACCCCATGGGCGCTACGCCGGTAAAGGAGGACGCCTGCGCTGCGTTTTGGCATAACTCTCTCTCCCACGCCGAATAGCAGGCGTCAGACTTCGGCCGCATTCGTCGACAAACAGTCTCCCCGCCCAGAATAACGAGCGGAGAGACGAAAGCGCATGAGGAAATGGTCCAGCTTGCCCTTCAAGGCGCTCGTCGCCCTCGCCGTGACGGCGCCGGGGACGGCCCTTGCAAGCCCCCTCGATCGCGGGCCGGTCGCGGATTTTCTGACCATCTTCCGTCAGCAGTCGATCCCCAAGCAGCTCGTGCAGTGGCGTCACCCGGAATATAAGGCGGGAACCGTCGTCATTTCGACCAAGGAACGGCGGCTGTACTATGTGCTCGGCGGCGGCCAGGCGATCGAATATGGCGTCGGCGTCGGTCGCGAGGGCTTCACCTGGTCGGGCGTGAAAACGGTCTCGCGAAAGCGCGAATGGCCAGACTGGCGCCCGCCCGCGCCCATGCTGAAACGCCGCCCCGACCTGCCGCGCTATATGGCGGGCGGCATGGAGAATCCGCTCGGCGCCCGGGCGCTCTATCTCGGCTCCAGCGACTATCGCATCCATGGTTCCAACGAGCCGGATACGATCGGCGCGGCCGTGTCCTCCGGCTGCATCCGCATGACCAATAACGACGTGATCGACCTCTATTCGCGCGTGAAGGTCGGCACGAAGGTCGTGGTTCTCCGCTAGATTATCGAACCGCGGCCTTCTGGCTCGCCTCGATCCGCAGCCGCGCCTGCATGGCCTCTCCAGAGCGATGGAAGCGGACCTCGATCTCGCTTCCCGCCGGGCTGGCGCCGAGAAAGGCGCGTAGCTGCGCGGGCGTCGTGATCGCCCTTCCGTCGACGGCGGTGACGACGTCGCCTTTGCGAAGCCCTGCGAGCGCGGCGGAAGACGCCGGCTCCACCGTGACGATCTCGGCGCCCGCGCCATTCCCCGAAGGCGAGCGGATCGAAACGCCGATATGGCCGCGACGCACCTCCCCGCTTTCCACAAGCTGCGCCATGATGCGGCGCGCCATGTCGATGGGGATGGCGAAGCCGATGCCATGACTGGCGCCGGATTTCGACAGAATGGCGGTGTTGAGGCCGACGAGGCGCCCGTCGAGCGTCACCAGCGCGCCGCCGGAATTGCCCGGATTGATGGAGGCGTCGGTCTGGATGAAATCCTCATAGCCTTCGATCCCAAGTCCCGCGCGGCCGATCGCCGACACGATCCCCGAGGTCACCGTCTGCCCGAGGCCGAACGGATTCCCGACGGCGAGAACGAAATCGCCGACCTCCAGCGTCCGGCTGTCGCCCATCGGAACGGCGGCAAGATTATCCGCCTTGATTTTCAGCACGGCGATATCCGTGGCTTTGTCGCGGCCCACGAGTTGGGCGCGAAAACGGCGGCCGTCCTTCGTTGTCGCTTCGATGACGGAGGCGCCGCGGACGACATGCTCATTGGTGAGGATGAGCCCGGCCTCGGCGTCGACGATGACGCCCGAACCTGCGGATGTGGTTTCGCGCTTGAGATGGGTGTTGGGAATCTCGAAAAACTCTTGCAGCACCGGGTCGACGACCGTCGGCACCTCGACCGATTCGATCCGCTTCGTCGCGATGTTGACGACGCCCGGCGTCACCGCGCGAACGACGGACGCAGCGGAAGCCTTTGGCCCCGAAGGCAGCGCGCCGGCGGAAAGCGGCGTCGGGCAGGCGAGAAGACACAAGAGAGCGAAACGTCGAATCATGGCCCTCAAACTCTTGAATGCACTCGGCGGAAAGATGGCGCGGGCCAAAGAATCCAGGCGGCGCCTGTGCTTATGGTAAATGCGCGGCTTCTGCGCTCCCGGGCTCTTGGGAAGCGCTCTTCCTTAGTCACTTCAATCGGGGAAATCAGCACTCGCCCGCATACGCTGCTAATAGTTTGTTTTTACGCCTGTTTCTGGCGCAAGAGTTGCTTTCGTTAACCTGTCGCTCCTAATTTTTTAAGAGTGTCTTCCGTTGAAAAGGAGACGGGAATGGCGTCCAGGGACTTCCGCTTGCAGATGCAGGGCTACGGTCTGACGACAGCGAATATTTTCTATGGCCTGCCGGACCATCCGAGGATCATCCAAAGCTACATCTGGCAGGAATATGATCTGCACCCGCATTTTCCCGAGCTGAGGAAATTCCTGGATTTTTGGACGAGGAGCCTCGACGGGCCGCTCCATGGCGTGACGGTGGCGCATGCCCAGCTCATCACGCCTGCGGAGATGCGGCTGGTGGACGGCGAGTTTCATGTGCACTGACCGCGCCGCCGTTCGTCCTTGCCAATGAATTAAACGTCTCTCCTGCGCCTATGTCCTGAAACAGGAAGCAACGGACAGATGAGGGACAAACACAGTCCGAATCGGCAGCGCGCGAAAACCGCCGCCGATTCGCTAATATATGCTTTCTACCGAGGCCGCTGGCGAAAATGGCGGCTTTGATGCAAGAATGCCGCGCCATTGTTGGCGTAGGGAAGAAACGACATGAAAAAGGAAACGATCAACGGCGCGACGCTCGCTGTCGCGGCGGTCGCAATTGCGCTCGCCGGAACCGCCCCGGCCGCGAAGGCCGAGACGACGACTGCGAGAGTTCACTGCCTGGGCGCCAATAGCTGCAAGGGCAAGAGCGATTGCCATTCGCCCAAAAACGCCTGCAAGGGCATGAACTCCTGCAAGGGCAAGGGCTGGGTCTATATGGAATCGGCCCAGGCCTGCGAAGCGGCCGGCGGCAAGACGCTCGACTGAGCCTCTTGACGAAGAAGTCGCCAGGGCCGGGCACAGCGCCCGGCCCGGCGCTTTCAGCCGGCCTTGTCGACCAAGGCGATCAAGCCTTTGAGCAGCGCCACGGGGTCGGGCGGGCAGCCGCGAATGTGGAGATCGACCGGAACGACCTGCGAGACAGCGCCCACACAGGCGTAGCTGCCGGCAAAAACGCCGCCGTCGAAAGCGCAATCGCCCACTGCGACGACCCATTTGGGATCGGGCGTCGCATTATAGGTGCGCTCCAGCGCCTCTTTCATATTCTTGGTCACGGGCCCAGTGACGAGCAGAACGTCGGCGTGCCGAGGCGACGCCACGAATCGCAGACCGAAGCGCTCGAGATCGTAAAAGGCGTTGCTCAGCGCATGAATCTCGAGCTCGCAGCCGTTGCAGGAGCCGGCGTCGACCTCGCGGATCGCGAGACTGCGGCCGAGCTTCTCGCGGGCGGCTCTTTCCAGCGCCTGTCCGAGCTCGGCGAGCATCGCGTCTTCGGGCCGGGGCGGCGGCTCGGTCAGCGCGCCGCGCAAAAGCCCTTGGAAGAGAAATTTCTGCATGGGTGCGAGCCGCTTACAGGTCGTGCCCCGAATAGGAGCAGTTGAAGGATTTATTGCAGAGCGGGAAATCCGCGACGATGTTTCCCTTGATCGCGGCTTCGAGCAGCGGCCATTGGAACCAGGACGGGTCGCGCAGATGCGCCCGCTCGATCCGGCCGTCGGCCGCAAGGCGCAGCCAGACGAAAATATCGCCGCGGAACCCTTCCACGAGCGCTGCGCCCTCGGCCCCGCCCGGCGCCGCGCAGAGATCGGCTTGGATGGGGCCATGGGGGAGGCGATCGAGGATTTGCTCGATGATCTCGACCGACGCTCTCACCTCGTCGAAGCGCACCCACACGCGCGCATCGACGTCGCCGCCAGTCGACTCGCCGAGCTCGAAGGAGAGCGCGTCATAGGGCGCGTAGCCGATGGTGGCGCGGGCGTCGAAGCGGCGGCCAGAGGCGCGGCCGATAAAGCCCCCGCAAGCATATTGGCTGGCGAGCTCGGCGCTCAGCACGCCGGTCGCCACGGTGCGGTCCTGCAGCGAGGTCGTATCGCCATAGAGCGCCACGAGACGCGGCACCATCACGCCGATCTTTTCCAGCAGCGAGCGCAGCGTCGTCATGCCCTCTTCCGACAGATCCACGGCGACGCCGCCGGGCGTGATGCGGTCCATCATCAGCCGATGGCCGAAACAGGCGGAGGCCGCCCTCAGCAGCTTTTCGCGAACCAGCCCGCATTGCGCGAGCATCAGCGCAAAGGCGGCGTCGTTGCAGATCGCGCCGATGTCGCCGAAGTGATTGGCGAGGCGCTCGATTTCCGCCATCAAAGCGCGCAGCCACACAGCCCGCGGCGGCGGCTCGACGCCATAAGCGGCCTCGACGGCGCGCGCGAAGGCGAAACTATACGCCACGGTGCTGTCGCCGGAGACGCGCGCGGCGAGCTTCGCCGCCTTGTCGAGCGGCGCGCCCGCCATGAGGCTGTCGACGCCCTTGTGCACGAAGCCTAGCCGCTCCTCGAGCCGCACCACCACCTCGCCATTGCAGGAGAAACGGAAATGGCCGGGCTCGATGATGCCCGCATGCACCGGGCCGACAGGAATCTGATGCAGCGGCGCGCCTTCGGCCGGCGAGAATTGATAAGCGTCGCTCGCCGTCTCGATCTGCGCCGCCTCCCCGTCGGGATGACGAAGGCCCCAGCGGCCGTGATCGAGCCAATGGCGCGTGTCGGGCGATCCTTCGGGCGTGAGCCCGTAAAGATCGGCGATCGTGCGTTCCTGCCTCAGCGCCGGCGGGTGCCGCACGCCGACCGAGGGAAAGCGGCCTTGCGGGCAGTCGAGCGAGACGAGCCGAATCTTTGGCGTCGCCCGGTTGACGATCGCCATGAACACATGAGCGCCGTCGCTCCATAGGCTGAGAAGATCGGCCTTGCGGCCGGCGATCTCTTCAATTGCTGTACGCCAGCCCGCGTCGTCGACCGTCTCGCGCGCCCAGGGGCGGCAGGACGCAGCGGGCGCAGGAGCCGTGCTGTTCGGGTCCTCAGGGGTGAAGAGCATTTGCATGTCCCTTTGCGCTTATCCCAGCAGCCGCGCCACGTTCTGGAACCAGGTGACGAGATAAGACGGCAGATAAAGGCCCGCGAGAAGCACGAGCGAAAGATGCGCGATGAGCGGCACGGGAGAGGCCGGCGCCTCTCCGGCGCTCTTCGTCGGTTCGCCGAAAGCCATGCCGATCAACCGCATCAACAAGGCGCCGAACGCCACAAGAAGGCCGAGAACCAGCGGAACCGCCAGCCAGGGCTGACGGGCGAAGGCGGAGCTTACGACCAGAAACTCGCTCATGAAGACGCCGAGCGGCGGCATGCCGCAGATCGCCATCACGCCGACGACGAGGCTCCAGCCGAGCACGGGATGGCTCTGGGTCAGGCCCCTGATCTCGGCGATCTTCTGCGTGCCCTTGGCCTGAGCGATGTGGCCGACGGAGAAAAAGATCGCGGATTTGGTGAGGCTATGCATCGCCATATGCAGCAAGCCGGCAAAATTCGCGACCGGGCCGCCGATTCCGAAAGCGAAGGCGATGATGCCCATGTGCTCGATCGACGAATAGGCGAAGAGGCGTTTGATGTCGTCGCGCCGGTAGAGCATGAAAGCCGCGAACAGCACTGATGCAAGGCCCAGCGCGATGAGCAGCGGCCCGGGCGTGATGGCGGCGGCGTTGGCCGTGAGCAGCATTTTGAAGCGCAGCACGGCGTAGAGCGCGACATTCAGCAACAGACCGGAAAGCACCGCCGAGATGGGCGTCGGGCCCTCGGCATGCGCATCGGGGAGCCAGGCGTGCATGGGCGCGAGGCCGACCTTGGTGCCATAACCGAGCATCAGGAAGACGAAGGCCACATTCAACAGACGCGGGCTGAGATGCGCGGCGTGCTGCATCAGCGTGGACCAGAGCATGGAGTCGTAGCCCTCGCCCAGAACCGGTTCCGCCGACATATAGACGAGGATCGTGCCAAAGAGCGCGAGCGCAATGCCGACGCTGCCCAGAATGAAATATTTCCAGGCGGCTTCGAGCGAGTCGCGGGTGCGGTACAGGCCGACCATGACAACCGTGGTCAGCGTCGCGACTTCGACCGAGACCCATGTGAGGCCGATGTTGCTGGCCAGAAGCGCCAGATTCATGGCGCACATCAGCGCCTGATACATGGCGTGGTAAAAGCGCAGATTGCCCGGCGTCAATTTGCCGATCGCGAGTTCGTGCTCGATATAGCTCGCGCTGAAGCCCGCTGTGGTGAAGCCGATAAGCGTCGACAGCACGACGAAGACGACGTTGAGATCGTCGACCGAGAGAAAGCTGCCGGCCTCGTGTCCCTTGGCGAGGAGCAAAAGCGCGAAGACGAATGTCGCGCCCGACGCGGCGACATTGAGCTGAGCCGCTTTCTTATATTCGGTCTGAAAGGCCAGCACGCCCGCCGCGACAGCCGGAATGGCCACGAGCGCGTTCGACACCATGAAGAATTCGGAAATCATCGACGTTCTCCGCGCACGCGATCGAGTTCGTATAAGTCCACTGTGTCGAAGCGCTCCCGAATGCGGAACAGGAAGATGCCGATCACGATAAAAGCGATGAGAATCGAGAAGGCGACGCTGATCTCGACGACGAGCGGCATGCCATTGGCGCCCGCCGCCGCCAGCACGAGGCCGTTCTCCAGCGACATGAAGCCGATGATCTGACTGACGGCGTTGCGCCGCGTGACCATCATCAGCATGCCCAGAAGGACGATCGTCAGCGCAAAGGCGAGGTCTTCGCGCGCGAAAGGATCGGCGGTCGTCGTCGCGGGCAGCATGACGACGAGCGAAAGGCCCATCAGGAACATGCCGACGAGCATGGTCGCGCCGATGCCGCCGACGACTTCCACCGTGCGATGGACGCGCAGCGCCTTGACGATCTTGTGCAGGCCATAGGGAATGACGATCGCCTTGAACACGAGGGCGATCGCCGCCGTCACATAAAGATGCGCCGCGTTCTGCACATGGGCCTGCCAGGCCACCGACAAAGTCAGCACCAAAGCATGCAGCGCGAAGATGTTGATGAGCCCCGTTAGGCGATCCTGATAGAGCAGCATGAAGCTGACGAGCACCAGCCCGCCCGCGAGGAGCTGCGCGATGTCGAGAGACAGATGCTCTTGCATTACAGGCTCCGGGTGACAAAGACGAGAAGAGTGCCGAGAAGGCCGAGCATCAGCGCCGCTCCCAGGAAATCCGACACGCGGAAGATGCGCATCTTTGCGGTCGACACTTCGAAGAGGGCCAGCAAAAAGCCCGCGACAAAGATTTTCACGACATAAAAGGCGACGCCATAGCCCATGTCGACGAGACTGCCATCCGGGGGCGCGATGCCAAAGGGGAAGAAGATGCAGCCGATAAGCGACACATAGAGAAGAAGCTTGAGCGCCGAGGCCATCTCGATGATGGCGAGATGACGTCCCGAATATTCGAGAATCATCGCCTCGTGGACCATGGTGAGCTCGAGATGCGTCGCGGGATTATCGACCGGTATGCGTCCGTTCTCCGCGATCGCGACGATGATGAGGCCGATCAGCGCGAAGAGCACGGAGACGCGCAGCGCGAAATCCGACGCCATATAGGCGGCGACTTCCGAGAGCTGGGTCGAGCCGGCGATGAGCGAGACGATGAAAGCAATCATGATCGTCGCCGGCTCGGCGAGCGAGCCGAACATCGTCTCGCGGCTCGAGCCGATGCCGCCGAAGCTCGTCCCCACATCCATGCCGGCGAGCGCCAGGAAGAAGCGGGCGGCGCCGAGCAAGGCGGTGAGCGCGATAAGATCGGCGATCCAGCCGAACATCAGGCCGGTCGCAAATGTCGGAACGAGCGACGCGGCCACCCATGTGGTCGAGAAAATCAGATAGGGGGCCGCCCGGTAGAGCCAGGAGGCGTCATGGGCGAGCACGACGTCCTTCCTCAGCAGGCGAATGAGATCGTACCAGGGCTGCAGAAGCGGCGGCCCGCGCCGCCGCAGCAGGCGGGCTTTCACCTTGCGCGTGAATCCGATCAGCACCGGCGCGAGCGCCAGCACCAAAGCCATTTGCGCCGCTTGCGCGAAGAGGTCGAAGAGAAAGGTCATAGCGCCACGAGGATGAGGAGAAAGACGAGGGCGGCGAAGACGAGGGCGATATATTCCTGGATCGACAGGAAGTTCACCACATTGAGCCGCCCCGCGCAGAACAGCACAGCTTTCGTCAGCGGCTCGTAGAGGTAGTTGATAAAGCGGTCGCCGATCTCCACGGAGAAATGCGCGGCGCGCGTCTCTCCGGGCAGCGGCATGTCGAGCTTCTCGCGCACCGAGAAGGCGACGGCGCCGAGCGCGCGGCGGACCGGCTGCGCAAAGCTGCTCGCCGTATACTGACTCGCGGGGGTCGGATCGACATAGCCGCAATCCCACGGCGGCGCCCGACGCAGCGAGCGCGGAAAGAATTTCTTGATCGTCTGCGCCATGGCAAAAGCCGACAAGCCGATGAAGGCGAAGACGAGCAGGCCGTTATAGGAGCTGCGGCTCTCGGCGATGGGCGCGATCGTAAACCAGCCGATCTGGCTCTGCGCCGGCATGCGGCCGCCGACATATTCGGCCGCCGCGGGCGAGATCGTGTCGATCATGAAGCTTGGCGTAATCCCCGCCAGAAGGCAGAGAGCGATCAGCGCGAACATGGCGCGCAGCGACCATTGATCGGTCTCCTGCGCCTGCTCGGCGGCGCCCGAGCGCGGCCGGCCAAGGAAGACGACGCCAAAGGCCCGCACATAGGCGCCGGCGCCCAGCGCCGCGCTCAGCGCCAGCGTCACGCCGACAGCAGGCGTGAGCAGCTTCAATATCCACTGCGGCAGCGAAGGGCTGAGAAGGATGGCCTGGAACACCAGCCACTCGGAGACGAAACCGTTGAGCGGCGGCAGCGCGGCGATGGCCATGCAGCCGCCGAGAAAGACGAAGGCGGTTTTTGGCATCGAGCGGATCAGGCCGCCGAGCTTCTCGATGTTCTTCTCGCCGGTCGCGCCGAGCACGGCGCCGGCGCCGAAGAAGAGCGTGCTCTTGAACAGAGCGTGGTTGAAGACGTGGAACAGCGCCGCGGTGAAGGCGAGCGCCGCAGGCAGCGCCTGGCCATTCGCCTTGAAGGCCAGCGCCAGGCCGAGCGCGACGAAAATGATGCCGACATTCTCGATGGTGCTGTAGGCGAGAAGCTTCTTGAGATCGCTCTGCACCGTCGCGAAAAGCACGCCGATGAGCGCGCTCGCCGCGCCGAACACCAGCGGGTGAATGCTCCACCAGAAGGCGGGCGGGCCCAGAAGATCGAAAGCCATGCGGATGAAGCCGTAAATCGCCACCTTCGTCATGACGCCGCTCATCAGCGCAGAGACATGGCTCGGTGCGGCGGGATGAGCGAGCGGCAGCCAGATATGCAGCGGGACGAGACCCGCCTTCGAGCCGGCCCCCAGGATGACGAGGGCAAGGACGAGGCCGGATTTCCAGGCGTCCTTGGGGATCCCGCGGATCGTATCGAAGTCATAGGCGCCGGTCGCGCCGCCGAGAACGCCGAAGGCCATGAGCAGGCAGAAGGTGCCGAAGCTCGCCATGAGCAAATAGATGTAGGCGGCGGCGCGGTTTTCGGCGTGATCGTGATGGGAAATGACCAGCGCCCAGGAGGAGAGCGACATGAATTCCCAGGCGACAAGGAAGGTGAACGCGTCGTCGGCCATCACGACGCCGTTCATGCCGGCGATAAAGGCCGGAAAGAACGGCAGCACGCGCATCGGGCTTTTCTCATGCGCGCCGTAGCCGATCGCATAGACGCTCGCCGCCGCGCCGCCGAGATTGACGACCGCAAGAAAGAAGGCGCTCAGCGCGTCGATGCGAAAGCGCATGCCGATCCAGGGCAGGCCCAGGGGCAGCGTCGTCTGCAAGACATGCGCGCCTCTCGGGACGATGACGGCAAGGAAAATCGCCGCGCATAATCCGCCGGTGAGCCCGTAAACGAGCCGCGTCACATCCGCGCGGTCCTTGTAGCGGATCGAGGCTACGCCGACGCCGATCAGGGCGCCCACGCAAAGAAGGGCGAGATAAAGCGGCATTTATGTTCCTTGAACGACTTGGCCGAGAGGCTTGCCTGCATAGACGGTCGCGGGAATTCCAGCGGCAGTCTATCCCGCAGAACGTCTCACCCTGCGATATTTCGCCGGAATACGGCGCGACCTTAGAGCGCATTCCGCAAAAGTTGCAGACCTGTGCGAAAAGAATGCGCTCCAGCTTTTTGAATCTGCGCGGAAAAGCGCGCTAGGCGGGGCGCCTGCGCGGCGCCAAAGGATGGTCGGAGGTCGGGACGAGATGGTCGAGCCCGCGGATTTCCGCATGACCGCCCTTGCCGTGGTAATCCCCGCAGAAATGATGGAGATTTTCCATCACCGTGTGGTCGACGGTCGCCGTCTCCGAGAGGTCGAAGATGACCGTCTTGCCCAGCGGGATCGCGGTGAGGTCGTTCTTGAGCGCGAGATAATTGCCGAAGAAGGCCGCGCCCGCGACTTGCACATGGTAGACGCCCGGCGTCTTCTCTTCGATCGAGCGGCTGAGCTTGATGACATCCGGCCAATGGATGCTGCGCCAGAAATGGAAGGCCAGCTCCGCCAGGACGCCGATGGCGACGCCGATGAGAAGGTCGGTCGCCAGCACGCCGACGATGGTGACGACAAAGACGCCCAACTGGTCCCAGCCAATCTCCAACGTCTTTTTGAACTCGTGAGGCGAGGCCAGCCGATAGCCCGTGAAGACCAGGAGCGCCGCCAGCGACGCGAGCGGGATCTCGTGGATCAGCTTCGGGAACAGGGCGACGAAGACGAGCAGGAAGAGCCCGTGGAAGAAATTGGCCCAGCCGGTTTTCGCGCCGTTGTTGACATTGGCGGAGCTGCGAACGATTTCCGCGATCATCGGCAGGCCGCCGATCAGGCCGCAGATGGCGTTGCCGACGCCCACCGCCGCGATGTCGCGGTTCAGGTCGGAAGTTCGCTTATAGGGATCGAGCTTGTCGACCGCAGCGGCGCTCAGCAGGCTCTCGAGGCTGCCGACGAGCGCGATGGCGACGACCTGCTGCCAGAAGACGAGATGTCCGACGCGGGCGAAGTCGGGCGCGGCGAAGCCTGCCAGGAAATTCTCCGGCAAGGTGACGAGGAACTTCGGGCCGATGGTGAATTCATGGTGCGGCAGGAAGACCATGTCCGGCAGGAAGAGGTATTTGTGCTCGTCCTCGATGTCGAAATATTTGGCCAGGGCCATGCCCAGCAGGACGACGAGCAAGGGCGCCGGGATCATCTTGAGCTTGGGGTTCCGCACCAGGGTCCAGAGCGCCAAAATCCCGATGCCCAGAAAGCCGATGATGGCGACCTCCGGGTTCATGTCCCGCAAGCTCGCCGGGATAGCGCCGATCGTCTGGAACAGCGTCTGCGCATCCGGCTTCACGCCGAGCATGACGTGAATTTGCTTGGCCATGATGATGATGCCGATCGCCGCCAGCATGCCGTGCACGGCCGAGGCGGGGAAGAAGGCGCTCATCTTGCCGGCCTTCATCACGCCCATGAGGATTTGCAGCAAGGAGGCGAAGAAGATCGCGGCGAGCGTGTAGCGATAGCCCGCCATGGCGTCGCCCTCGCCGAGCTCCGTCACGGAATCGAGGATGACGACGATGAGCCCGGCCGCCGGCCCCATGATCGTGACGAAAGAACCGTTGATGCGCGACACCAGAAGCCCGCCCACGATGGCCGAGATGATGCCGGCCTGGGGCGGAAAGCCGGAGGCCATGGCGATGCCAAGGCACAAGGGCAAGGCGATCAGGAAGACCAGGAAGCCTGAAACGACGTCGGAGCGCCAGCTTTCGAAGAGCCCGGCGAACCCGGATTTGGGAGACAAGGCGTCATGAGCCGGCGAGGAGATGGTCATCGTCTGTTATCCTCGAACTGGAGATGAAGACCGGAAAAAGAGCCTGGGCCCTGTCCCCCTTGGGCGACAAAGGCATTTTCGGCGCCGAGGCCGTCTGCACTCTTTTTGGTGGGGCTGAGGGCGCCCGGCGCCGCTCACGGACCCGGCAAGATTATATTTCAGGCGGGACGGCGCTTATTTCGGCAGAGCCGCGATTTGTCTAAAATGAAGGCTGGGCCGGCCTTTTGCTGCGCCTAAGTCTCGCTTCATTGGCTTTCCTCGATTGGCCTCCAAGGGCTCAGCTACACTTGCAAGCGGCTGTTTCCATAGTTTTTCGCACTGCGGAAAAATGTTTCCGCTCTATGTCGGGAAAGCCGGCGCGCTTCCGGAAGCCCAGACAATCCGGGTGCGACACGCTATAGCCATGAACACAGAGGCGCACATGGACGGAGGCGCTTGGAAGCATGAGCAATCGCAGTTCGGTCCTCATCGTCGAAGACGACGCGGAAATCGCGGAGCTGATTTCCAGATACCTCGAAAACAACGGCATGGCGGTCACGCGCATCCCCAGCGGGGAAACCGTCGACGCCAAACTGGCCGCCGGCGACTTCGATATTCTCATTCTCGACCTCAATCTGCCGGGCGAGGATGGTCTTTCCATTTGCCGGCGGGTCCGGGCGGCGCATGACATCCCGATCATCATCGTCACCGCCCAGGGAGAGGACGTCGACAAGATCCTCGGGCTCGAGATAGGCGCCGACGATTATGTGGTGAAGCCCTTCAACTCCCGGGAGCTGCTCGCGCGCATCAGAGCCGTGCTGCGCCGCACCGGGCCGCAAAGCCGCGTCGAGGCCGGCCCCTCGAACCAAATCTTTCAGTTCCTGGGCTGGCGCATTAATCTTCTCGCCCGCGACGTCGTTTCGCCCAGCGGCATGAAGGTCGCCATGACCGGCGCGGAATTCGATCTCCTGCACGCATTCTGCGAAAACCCGAACCGGGTGCTGACCCGCGATCAGCTCATCAACATGACCCATGGCCCCACCGCCGGCCCCTTCGAGAGAAGCATCGACGTGCTGATCAGCCGGCTCAGACAGAAGCTCGAGAAAGATCCCAAAAACCCGGCTATCATCCAAACGGTGAGATCGGAGGGCTACATGCTCTCCGCGCCCGTCGCCCGGATTTGAAGATCAAGGCTTTCATGCGACGCCTGGCCCCAGCCCGCCTTGCCGGTCAAATCACGCTGCTCATCCTTGTCTCGATCGTGACCTTCCAGACGATCGTGCTGGTTACTTTCCACGTGCTCGACGTCGAAGGGCGGCGCCACATTGTCGACCAGACGGATTTCATCGCGAGCGTCATTCTCGCGCTGGACGCGGCGCCGGCCGAGGCGCGTCAGGGGTTGCTATCCGAATTCGCGCAGGCCGCGCCTTTCGCGAATATCCATTTGCAAAAGGAAAAGCCCCGGGCCGTCACGACCGACGACAGGGAGTTCAAAAAAGAAATCCGCCTGATCCGGACCGACCTGTGGCCCGAGGCGGAGGTTTACGCCGCCGCGCCGCCCAATGAGGACGGCGCGCAGGGCGTTATGGCTGTCGCGCTCCGCAAGGGCGGCTATGGGCTCATCTCCATTACCCAGCACCGCAAGCCGCCGCACTCGGTGTGGCGATGGCTCTGGGAGCCGGAGCCCGGCACGCCTTTCCTGCTGACGCCATGGGCGCTGTCGGCCATTTTGTTTTTTCTCAGCACCTCGGTTCTCGTGCTGTGGGCGTCGAACGGCATTGTCGAGCCGCTGATTACTTTGGCGCGCCACGCCGAGCAGTTCCCCGGCTCGCACAGCAGCGAAGGCGCGCTTCCCGAGCGTGGCCCCAGCGAAGTGCGCGAGCTGACGCGCTCGATCAACCGCATGCAGGAGCGGATCGCCGCGATGATCGTGGCGCGGACACGCGTGCTGGCGGCTGTCAGCCACGATCTGAGAACCATCATCACGCGGCTGAATCTGAGAGCCGAATTTATCGCCGACGCCGATCTGCGAATGAAAATGCTGCGCGACGTCGACCTCATGGACGCCATGCTGCGCAAGAACCTGCAGTATCTGCGCGCCGAGAGCGACAAGACGGATTATTCGCTGATCGACCTCGACAGCGTCCTGCAAACCGTCGTGGATCAGTTCGCCGACATGAATTACAACGTGTCCTACGCTGGCGGCGGTCGCCAGATGATGATCGGCTCCCTGACGGACATGCAGCGGGTTTTCACCAATCTGGTCGAGAACGCTGTCCATCACGCCGGCGTGGTCGACGTCCGGATAGACGAGTCCCTGCCCGGCAAGCTCCAGGTCGACGTCATCGACGATGGTCCGGGCATTCCGCAAGACCAGAGGGCGTCCGTTTTCGAGCCCTTCGTGCGCGGCGAGCCGGGGCGCACGATGGACAGCCACAGCGGATTCGGCCTGGGCCTGTCGATCGTGCGTTCTCTGGTCGAACGCCACGGCGGAACCGTCTCTTTACTGGATCGCGAGCCGAACGGGCTCGTCGTCCGCGTCACGCTTCCGCGCGCCAGCGGCGACGAAGCTTGAACGGCAGGAACGGCGCCCTCGCCGTTCCTGCCGCCACGGCGCCTCAGATTCCCTGCCCCTTGTTCGGTGAGCCCGACGAGCCGCTCGGCGCAGTCGAACCACTCGGGGCGCCCTGGTTGAGATCTTGCGAGCGCGAACTCGGATTGCTGGAAGTCGAGCCCTTCTTCTGCATCGACTTGCTGCTGCCGTAAGTCTCGCCGCCAGTCGCCTTCGTATGATGGCGATAGTGATGCTTCGAAGCGCATCCATGCGCCAAAGCCGAAGCGGGAGCCCAGGCCAATATCGGCGCGACGAGCGCCGCCGCAAGCAGTTTTCTGTTCATCGTCTCCTCCGTGATCATCCGGCGCCGCCGGAACACGGGCAAGTAAGCGGGGCTACCCTTTCGGCAAGCGAAGCGCTGACTTGCTTTATTTCCGCTTGATTGCTGCGTGGGCTCGATCGCGCAGCAGGCATCGAGCGCCAGAGCGAGCAGGCCCCGCCAAGCGGAAACCCACAGAGGCCATTGGCGAGCGTGCGAGGCGAGGGCGCGACGGATGGACGCGGCGCGCTGGCGCAGCCGCTCAGGCCGCCTTGGCGTCGAGCGGCGCCATATCCAGACCCCGGAAGATGGCGCAGCGCTGGAAAGCGCTCAGATCAGGCGGCACGCTCTTCTGGTGGCAGAATTTGGCGACAAGCTTGGCGAGGCCCTTGATGTCGCGGCCCGTCGCCTGCGGGAAGACGCGCACAAGATCGTCGATCAGCGCATCGTCGACCGCAAGCCCGAACTGCTCCGCCATGACCCGCCATATGCGGCGTTTGGCGTCGGCGTCCGGCGGATAATAGCGGATGAGCGCGATGCAGCGCGAGACGATCGCCTCATCTATGTCGTCGACGCGATTGGTCGTGAGGAACAGCAGGCCGTTGAAATATTCGAGCACGCGCAGGAAGACGCCGACGACGGCGTTCATCGCCATATTGTCGTCGCGACGCTTGATATAGACATCCGCCTCGTCGATCAGCATCACCGCGCCCCAGCGCTGCGCGCGGGTGAGGATTTCCTTCAGCGAGGTTTCCATCGCCGCGACATTGAGGCCGAGCTGGCCGGAATGCACGCGGTAGAGCGGACGCTGGATGATCTCGGAATAGACCTCCGCGGTCAGCGTCTTGCCGACGCCGGGCGGCCCCGCGCAGAGCACAGTGGTGCCGCCCGATTTGCCCTGAACGATGTCATCCATCAGCACGTCCATCTCGGCCGTGAGAATGTCGATGAGATCGGTCTGCTCGGGCGGCAGGACGAGCTTTTGCTTCAGCGCCGGTTGATATTGATAGGGCCGCATCTCGTCGACATGCACCCAGAGATGGTGATGCAGGTCGAGGTGGAACATGAGTATGTAAGGATGCACCGGAATGCGGGTGAAGAGCCCTTCCGGAATCTGCGCGCGCAGTTCGGCGATTTCGTCCTCGGCCGCGAAACGATTGCTCTTGCCGGCCTTGCGCAGGAAATGCCCGAGGATGTCGCCCGGCGCCTCCAGCGTGAGGCTGCGGTTGGTCAGCACGCCTTCGTCGTTCACGAGCCGCGCCTCGCCGCCGCTGGTCGAGAGAACGATAATATCCTTGCGCGCCCAATCGGTGTCGCGATGGGTGGCGTTGGGGTCTTCGGCGTGAAAGCCGACGCCCTTGCCGCTGAACTGCTGGCCGTAGCGGCCGCGCCATTCGAAATAAGTTTCGGTAGAGGACTCGAAGGCTTCGATCAGCTCCGCCGTCTCGCGCAGGAAGCCTCTGGCGGCGAGTATCTCGCTGATCGTTCGCCCCACGATGTCGGCCGCCATGATGCGGATGACGTTCGACTGCAATGTTCCCTTGGCGTTCGCCTTCAGCTCGATGAGAATCTTGCCAGCCTCGTCGTTGGAGGCCGGCACATAATCGATCCGCATGATGAGATAGGGCAGCGGCTTCGACGCGATGCTCGCCGTAAAGAGCCAGCCGTAGATCGGATCGGTGGTCAGATAACGCACCAGCGCCGGCAGGACGTCCTCGAGTTCGCCGTTTTGGAAACGCTTGTCCTGCGAGACCAGCGCGGCGCGCAAGGTGGAAAGCTGCGCCGCGCGGGCGCGCAGCTCGGGGCCCGACTCCTTGTAGCGCTCTTCGAGAAAATCCAGCTCCTCGCTCGTGAGATGGCTGAGATCGACCTCGACTCTGTCGCTGAAGCGCAATTGGCTCGCGAGCCCCGCCTGCGCCGGAAAGCGCGCCATCAAAGCTTCGACATGGCTTCTTTCGATTTCGATATTCATGGCCGGCGCCGCTCTTCGGGATAGGGAGGAAGGGTCAGAATGCGCGTGTCTTCGACGGCCCCGCCGACCGTGAAGTGATAGACGTCCTGGAATTGCGTCTCGCCCGCCGGAAGGCCGAGCATGGCGTGGACCTCGTCGTCGAAGAAGCAGCCGATGCCTGTGCCCGCGAGCCCGGCGGCCGTCGCCCAGAGATAGAAAACCTGTCCGATCAGCCCCGCCTCCCAATGGAGACGCCGATAGGCGAAGGCGCCTTCCTCTGTAAGCGCGCGGTCGAAATCGGCGATCATTGCGACGGCGAAGCAGCCCTTGCCCGCGATCGGCTGGAGGCAGGCGAATTTCGTCGCTTCGCGTTCATGCGCGCCGGCGCGCAAGCGAAACAGCGGAACGCCCAAGAGATCGACAGGCGCCCATTCGAAATCGGCGTGGCTGGCCGCGCGCAGCCGCGCCGCCATCTCCGCGTCGCGCGCGAGGAGATACAGGCCCGGCTCCAACCCCTCGACGCGATGGACGTAAAAGACGAGCAACAGGCGCGGCGGAAAGGGAAAGGCGCTCATCAGCGGCTCGGCGCCGGGCAGCGTCGCGGCGAGCGTGAGGCGGAAGGTTTCGAGCGGCAGGGTCGAGACGCCATCCATGCGCTGAACGCTGCGACGCCGGCGCACCACCTCGCCGATCGCCGGGCCATCGATCGACGGGGCCGGCAGCACGGGCGGCGGCTCCGGCGCGGCCGAACCCGCCTTGTGGCAAAGACGGACAGCGCGATCGACGAGCGGCCAACCATCATGATCCTCGCTGAGGCGATTGGCGGCGCCGTGGAATGTGCGCGGCTCCGCCCGCAAGGCGGCAAGGTCGATTACAGGCGGCGGCGCGCCATCGGTCGCGATCCAGAGCAGGACGTCGGGGTGTTCTTCCTCACGCCGGTGAAAAGCATCCGCTCGATCGAGCCCGATCAGCGCGGCAATCTCGTCATCGGAAGGCGCCGCGAAAACATGCGCGCGCCATCCGAGGCCCGCGCAGGCTTGCGCTGCCGCGCCGATGGCGTGCCCGGCGTCGAGCTGGCAGTAACGAAAAGCGCGCTCGCCATATTTCCAGCACTCGCGCCACGGAATGGCGCTGAGCGCCAGAAGGAAGCCGCCGACAGGGACGGCCTGCGCCGCAGCGTAATGCGCGCGCTCTTCGAGCCCATGCTCCTGCGGCGCATAGTGATAGAGACCCGCGGTTTCGCTCAGGCCCGCGAGCGCATTCGCCAGAATATAGGCTTCCGTCGGATGCAGATTGCCGGAGGACGGGTTGTTGCGCACCGCCCAGGTCGACCCTTCGGCGGTCTTCCACGCGCTGAGGCCGAAGGCCAGCTCGAGGAAGAGGCCGAGCGCGGCGGCGTCGAGGGGCGCCGGGTCGCGCGCCGGACCGGGGAACGGCGTCTCCGGCCCGCGGCTCAACGGCAGCTCGATCAGCCGCGCCCCTTCGAAGCGCCGGAAGGGCGAGGGCTGCGAGGTCCAATCCAGAAAAGCCGGGCCGAGCGCATAACGGTTGGGCGCGTGCTTGGTGCGGAGGTGATAGCCGCGAATATCGGCGGGAAGCGCGTCGGAATAAGCGTTCATCGCGGACGCCGGCTCTGCGGGGCACGAAATTTGTTCTGCATCGCGCGCGGTTCTCTCGTGAAGAGGCGCCCCTCTTATTCAAGAAGGGCGCCCGCCCGAGGCCCGCGCCAAAACGGATGAAAATCAGTGGATTAGAGATTCCTCCGCCTGGGAGGCGGCCCGCCATGTCGGAAAGTTTCAGCCTCGTTGTCGATCGTCACCACGCGTTTGGCGTTTTAGCGACATTGCGCCTCGCCGCCCAACCGGCGCGCCGCTTCACCCTGCAGGAGGCGGCGATCGTGGCGCGGGCGCTCAAAGCGGTGGCGCAAGGCGCGAGCGACGAGCGGCAGATTTTCATGAGCCCGATCGCCAGCGATCACGACTTCGAGGCGAGCGTCGAGCAGGACGGCATCGTCGTCCGCGCCGAGGGCTGCGTGGAGGCGCGGCTCGCTTGGCCGGAGACCCTCGCGCTTGCAGAGCAACTCAGACAAGCGTCGTCCGGCTAAGAAGGCTCCAAACGCCTCAGAGTTTATCCGATAAAAAAGGCGCGGGCCGACCGCTTCCGACGGCCCGCGCCGACGCCGTTATCGACAAAGCTCGCGATAGCGCTGGCAATTGCCCATGCCTTCTTCGCCGAGTTCGCGCTTATACATGCAGGCGCGCCGAAGCTCGCGGCAGTTGGGGCCATACCCCCAGCGCTGATGATACTGCCGATACTGGACTTGCAGAAGCGACGCGTCGGCGCCCGCATCACTCGGAATCGCCGCAGCAGGCAAGCTAAAGAAGGCCGCCGTACATATTGCAAGGATGTAAGAGCGCATGGGTTTCTCCCTTTAAAGCCGTCGATCCGCCCGCCGCGCGAGCGGATGACGACAAACCACTGCGGGAGGCCCTTGTTCCTTCAGCCTCAACCCCGGCTCTTGAACTGACGCTGGCACCCCCGCGACAGCGCGCTCATATGCGCCTTGAGGCATTTCTCCACGGCGAGCGCGTCAGGCTCCGCCTCGGCGCAGAGTTTGTGAGAGTCGCGCTCACACGCTGACCGCTGTTTTTTCGTGCCCTGTGCGAGCGCTGGATCCAAGGCGACGAGACCCAATAAAATGGAGAACAAGACAAGCTTGCGCATGATAGCCGCTTCCCTGTTGGAGCTGGCCCTATCAAAGGGCGCGACAAACGCGAACTGGATCGCGGTCGGCGCTTGTCAAGCTGGGCGCGGCGTGTGGCTGCCTGCCCGTGGTCAATGTAAAGTTCGAAGTCGACAGACCTTCACGCGCCCACCGGAGCCGTCGGCTTGCCAATGACAGCCCGCGTTTTTGGGCTGATTGTCGTAAAGATGCACTTCGGCGCGATGCTTTGGGTCGAAGGTCTGGTTCGAAAAATCATGGCCGCCGACGTAAACATGTTTGCCGAAACGAACCTCGCCAAGCGCGGAGCCGCAGAGAGCCACGCCTGTGACGAGCGCTGATGCGATGATCACTTTCCGGCTCATGCTTTCCTGTCCTCTCGACAATTCCAGGAGCACGACTCTATCACAGCCGCGTCGGCGTCGTCCCTGATCGCGCGGGCAGTCGGGAGCGGGCAAATTTCCCTGGCCTCACAGGGTTTTTCTCCGTGTTCGCGCGCGGGCTCCTTTGGTCTGATCCGTCTTGCACGCCATCCAAGGGAGAAAATACCGTGGCGCAATTGGGATTCGATGACAGCAATATCCGATGGGAACGGTTCGGCGACGTCGAGCATTTGTGGCTTTCCGTGCTCGACGTGGACGCAAAGAACAGAATCGTCCAGGTGCTTTTCAAATTCGCGGCGAACCAGCAGATCGTGCTGCATCGGCATAAGACCACGAACAAGACTTTCGTTATCCAGGGAGAGCACCGTCTGTATCATCCCGACGGAAGGCTCAAGGAAATCCGCCCTGCCGGACGCTACACTGTGAGCCCGCCGAGCAATGATCCTCACCGCGAAGGCGGGGGCGATCAGGACGTGGTGGTGATGTTCACCATCTATGGCGAAAACGACGCGCTTTACGAACTGCTCGACGATCAAATGAACATCGTCGCGTCGGTTTCCATCGACGATTTCGCGAAGCTGTTGGATTGATCCGCGCGCTTGCGCCCTCGAACGCGTTCGAGGGCGCAAGCATGAAGCTACGAACGATTGTAGGCCGCTTCGACTGCCGCAATATCGAGCTTCGCCATGGTCATCATCGCCTCCATGGCGCGCTTGGCGCCAGCTTTATCAGGGCCGCTGATCAGCTCGACGACCCGGGAGGGAGCGATCTGCCACGAAAGTCCGTAGCGATCCTTGAGCCAACCGCAGCGGCTATAGGAACCGCCCTCTCCGAGCTTCTCCCATAAACGGTCCACCTCCGCCTGATCGACGCAGTCCACCGAAATCGAAATGGCTTCGGTGAATTTGAAGATCGGGCCGCCGTTCAAGGCCAGATATTCGACGCCGGCAAGTTGGAAGGTCACCATCAAGACAGACCCCGGCTTGCCGGGGCCGGCCTCGTTATAGTGCGCGATGTCGACGATGCGGGAGTTCGGGAAAAGCGACACGTAAAAGTTCGCCGCTTCTTCGGCCTCGTGATCGAACCAGAGGCAGGTCCTTACCTTCTGAGCCATTCGCGCCTCCTATTGTCACGCCACAACGATCACGTTCCACAGAACGCCGAACCGGTCCTCGACCATGCCGAAGCGCGGCGAAAAGAAAGTCTGGCCGAGCGGCATTCTCGTTTGGCCTTGATCCGCGAGCGCCGCAAATATGCGATCGGCCTCGGCGGCGTCCTTCGCCGTATAGGTCAAACTAAAGCCTTTGAAGCCCGTGCTATCCGGACCGCAACCGTCGGAGAGGCTCAGGTTGGAGCCGCCGACATTTAGATTAGCGTGCATAACCTTCTCGCCCCACCCCGGCGCGATGACGCCCTCTGGCGCAGGCTGGGGGCTCTCCTTGAAACGTAAGAGCATTGTCAGCTCCGCGCCCAGCGCCTTTTGGTAGAAGGCGATCGCCTCCTCGGCGCGTCCCGCGAAATAAAGGTAGGGATTGATAGCCATCACATGTCTCCTTGTTCAAAACATAAGTAGGTTTCCACTTGAACGGCTTCCGTTCGGGCCTTGTCATTCCCGGCGGGCTGAAAGCCCGACCGGGAATCCAGAGCCATAGTAGCTAGTGTTGCTCTGGATTCCCGATCGCTCGCTTTGCGAGCCTCGGGAATGACATCGGAACCAATCAAGCGGATCTCGTCTTAAACCGCGGCGGCTCACGCCGAAGCACCTTCGCCGTGGTCAATTGCTGTCTTGCGCGAGCTGCGCCGAATGTCGCGCCAGATAGTCGAATGCGCCGGTCCAGCCATTTTGATGCGAACAAGCGGATTCCACTGTGGCGAGGCCAGCATGGATAAAGATCATGTCGGTCTTGCCGTCACGCTCGGTGAGAACGACTGTGATCATCGTGTTCGCCTGAGGCTCGAGACTGTTGCGCTCCCATCGATGGGTAAAAACGAGACGCGACGGCTTTTCTATTTCGATATATTCGCCGCAATGGATGAAGTCTTCGCCTTCGGGCGAGCGCATGCCGGACCGCCATTTGCCGCCGATGCGCAATTCATTCTCGGCGAAAAGCACGTTGAAATTGGCTGGGCACATCCAGCGGAGCAAGTGATCGGCTTCCGTCCATGCTTTCCACACCAGGACTCGGGGCGCATCGAAGGTGCGGCGCATGACAATCGTATAGCCGGCGCCCGCTTCGCCGGTCGCGCGCGCCAATCCTTCCAGAATGCTTTCCCATCCTGCACGCATGCTGGCGTCGATGGGCGCCCGTTCCACGCGATGGGTGAGCGTCAAAAGGCTCCCCGCGCCATCGGCCTCGATCTCCACTGTGACGAGGCTGCGCGGGCCGTCCTTGTCAGTGGCGAGAGCGAAGACGATCCGACGGGGGCGATCGATCTCCCGATATTCGCCGAAATGGGTTGCAAGGCTCTCGCCGCGCTGCTCGTGAATTGCAAAGCCGCCGCCGACGCGCGCGTCTATCTCGACATGCGCCGATTGACCGCCAGGAGTCGCGAAAAGCCATGCGCCGACGGCTTTGGCGTCGAACCAGGCGTCGAAGACGATCTCGGGCGGCGCGGCGAAGCGGCGCGAGACGACAAGCGTCGAAAATACATCGTCAGTTGCGCGGTCCATCAGGGTTGCCTTTCTGTAATTCCTTCAAATAGACGTCGAGCCGGTCGAAGCTTTGGTCCCAGAAGCGCCGATAGCTCTCCAGCCACCCTGCAAGATCGCGCAGCGGCGCCGCTTCGAGCCGGCAAGGCCGCAACTGCGCCTTGCGAGCGCGGCTGATGAGCCCGGCCTGCTCCAGCACCTTCAAATGTTTCGAGATGGCCGGCTGGCTGATCGCAAAGGGCGCCGCAAGCTCGTTGACCGACGCGTCGCCTTGGGCGAGGCGCGCGAGGATCGCCCGGCGGGTCGGATCAGCGAGAGCGGAAAGCGTGAGGCTGAGCGGGTCCTGCATGTATTCTTGCCTAGTTATATAACCTATTAGTTATAAATATCGCGCCTTTCATTGCGCGTCAACCGCGCCCCGTCGTCGACGCAAGGAAAGTCGCCGCCCCGCAGCGCCAGACAGGAACGAAGACAGGGAGGGCGGGTTAGGGTTGGGGGCTCGCTGTCACGGAGCAATCGAGATGAGGCCTGTCATCGCTACGAGCGTGTTTCTTGCGCTTGCCCTGCAAGGGGCGGCCTTTGCGCAGCAATCCACGCAGACTCCAATGCGGGAAGCGCCGACGACCGGCGCGCGAACGACCCAATCGCAGCGCGTCACCACCCAGGAGTTTTTGAACAAGGCGTGGAACATCAATAATTTTGAAATCCAGGCGGGCCAGGAGGCCGAGAACAAGGCGCAAAAGTCCGAGTTCAAGGATTTTGCCAAGATGGTCGTCAACGACCACCAGAAGATGCAGGATGATTTGAGGTCCATCATGAGAAGCACGCGCGGCGCGGAGCTTCCAAACGCCGCCGACGCCGAGCACGCCCAGAAGCTCAAGCAGCTTTCATCGGCCACAGGCGCAGCCTTCGACCGCGAATTCCGGACCCAGCAAATCCAGGGACATCAGGAAGCGATCCGCCTGTTCCAGGATTACGCCGCCTCGGGAGATAATCCTGACCTCAAGAAATTCGCCCAGAACTCCGTGGCGATCCTCGAACGCCATTTGCAGCGCGCTGAGTCGCTCAAGGGGCCGGAAGGCGTCATGTAAGCATGCGCCGAAATCGGGCGTTTTGCGAAGGCGGGTCGGCGACGGCCCGCCTTTCTACTGGCGGGCGCACCCGCGCTCTAACTCTAAAGCATTGCAAGATATGAACATTTTCTCACCCAACTTTGCCCCGGGTCGACCGTTACGTTCGAGGCCTGTCGAGCAAGCGTAACGGAGTGAATGACAATGAAGACGGGAAAAATCGCCGCGATTGCGATGATCGCGACGGCGGTGGGCGGTTCGGCCTTCGCCGCCGACCTTCCCTCGCGCAAGGCGCCGCCCCCGCCGGCCTATGTCCCGCCGCCGCCACCGATAATGACCTGGACCGGCTTCTATGGCGGCCTCAACCTCGGCGGCGGCTGGAGCGCCAACCGCGCCAATCCCAACAACTTCGCCCTCTATGGCAGCCCGGTGAACGGCGCCACTTACCTCCTGCCAGGGAATACGAAGGGCGGCAATTCGACGGGGGGCGTCGTCGGCGGCGGCCAGGTGGGCTATAATTATCAGATCGGCTCCTTTGTCCTTGGCGCCGAGACGGATTTCCAGGGCACGAGCATGCGCTCGGGCGGCGCCGCCAATACCGCGCTTTATCCTGATCCGGCCGGGGGTGGCGCTCTTTTGGTTCCGCTATCGCCCGCCGGCAACCGGGGCATTGCGCTCAACTGGTTCGGCACGGTGCGCGGCCGCGCCGGCCTCCTGGTCGCGCCGACTTTGCTGGTCTATGGCACGGGCGGCTTCGCCTATGGCAATCTTCAGAGCCAGTTCACGGGCGCGAGCAGCACCCGCACGGGCTGGACGGCCGGCGGCGGCGCCGAATGGATGTTCATGCCCAATTGGTCGGCCAAGGGAGAGTATCTCTTCACCGACCTCAACAGCGGCGGCGCACAAAGCGCGTTGGCCGCCACTGCGACCGATCGCCGCCATACGCAATACAATGTCGTGCGCGCCGGCGTGAATTATCACTTCAACCTCGGCGGCGCGCCCTCGCTGACCTCCTATTGAGGCGCTTCGGTCCGTCCGCGAAAAAGAATGCCCGGCCCAGGCGGCCGGGCATTTTCGTTTGGGGACGTTGTAAACTCGTCAGAATCATCGAGACGCAATGGAGTTCGACATGAGCGACGAACCTTTGGATTATGCAGCTCGCCTCGACGCGCTGGAAACGCTGATCGCCCACCAAGACAGAACGATCGCCGAACTGAGCGACGTCATCGCCTCACAATGGCGCAAAATCGATCTTCTCGAGCGGCAAGTCGCCCAGTTGCGTGAGGAATTTCAGAATATCGGCGCTCCCCGCGAAACGCCCGAGCCGCCTCCCCCGCATTACTAAGAGACGGAAGGCCGATCTAAATGCTCGTGTGCGCTCATGCCGGCTTCTTTAGGGATCATTCGGCGCATGGCGTGGGTCGAGCGCTGACCATCGCCGACGTCTTTGCGCCTACTTCTTTCTCAGCCCCAAAATATACCATGTGACCGAATCCATCTCCTCGGGCGAGAGGATGAAATTCGGCATGTTCCGGTGCGAGGAGCGCAAAAACACCTTCAGCGACAGCTCCGTCGTCGAGGGCATTCTGGCGACGTCGAGGAAGCGCGGGGCCTTGGGGTCGGGGCTGATCGCGTCGGGGTCGGCGGTCACGGCGTGGCATGAGGCGCAGGTGTCCTGCGCGATGCGCTTGCCGACGGTCTCATCGGGGCCCTGAGCCAGAGCTGGCGCCGTTGCTGCGGAGAGGAAAAGCAAAACCGACAGAAACGCCAATCTCATTTTCCTCTCCTTTTCCCCCGATTATATCGCGCTTTCCTTTCGCCGAACCGGCCGCCACTTCGGCGGAAAGCGCTTCAAATTATTCGCCGCCGTTCAAATCCTCCGGGCGCGGCTGCAGCATGATGTTGTAGCCGGCGTCGACGAGATGGATTTCGCCGGTCACGCCGCCCGAGAGTTCCGATAGGAAATAAAGCGCCGAGCCGCCGATTTCATCGAGCGTGATCATTCGCCGCAGGGGGCAATGCTGCTTCTGGAAGGCGCCCATGGCGCGCGCGCCGGTGATGCCGGCGCCGGCCATGGTGCGCACCGGCCCGGGCGACAGCGCATTCACGCGGATGCCGCGGTCGCCGTAGTCGGCGGCGAGATAGCGCACGCTGGAGTCGAGCGCGGCCTTGGCGACGCCCATCACATTATAGTTCGGCATGACATGGGTGCCGCCGCCGAAGCTCACCGTCACCATCGAGCCGCCGTTCTTCATCAAGCGGGCCGCACGCTTCGCCGCTTCCGTGAAGGAGAAGCAGGAGATCACCATGGTGCGGACGAAATTCTCGCGCGAAGTGTCGGCGTAGAGGCCTTTCAGCTCGCTCTTGTCGGAATAGGCGATGGAGTGGACGAGGAAGTCCATCTCGCCCCATTCCTGCTCCAGCCGCGCGAAGACCGCGTCGACGGTTTCGACATCCTCGACGTCGCAGGGCAGGACGAGATTGGAGCCCAGCTCCTCGGCGAGCGGCTTCACGCGCTTGCCGAGCGCCTCGCCCTGATAGGTGAAGGCGAGCTCAGCCCCATGGCGCGCCAGCACGCGGGCAATGCCATATGCAATCGAATGGTCGTTCGCGACGCCCATCACGAGCCCGCGCTTACCCTGCATCAAACCGGTAGAAACCGTCATCTCGCTCTTTCTCTACTCGAAAGGCCTGAAAGCGCCAGCTTTCGAACTGGCGATGTCTTATCGCTGACCGTTGAAGCGCGCTAGCGCTTGCGATAATCGCCGGTAAAATCACAGGCCGCGCCGTGAAATGGCAGGCAGTTTTCTTCCTCGACGCTGACGCCCTTCTTGGTGCGGCGAAGGATCAGCGTACATTTGTCTGCTGCCATGACGGCGGTCGCCCGGAGAACGTCGCCCGCAACCGGGCCGGCGCCGTCGAAATCCCCCGTGCAAGCCTGCGACGCTACGCTGGCCCGGACATTATAGCTGCCGTCGCTACTCTTCTTGATCTCGATGTCCTGCGAATAGGATTTCGAGCCCGCGACATAGCGTCCTTCGAAAGCGCTCGCGCTCGCGGGGAGAAGGGCGGCGGCGAGCGCCATGATGAGCGCGATCCCGCTGGGCGTGAGCTCATCCCTCCCCTTTACGGGGAGGGTGGCCCCGCGTAAGCGGGGTCGGGTGGGGTCAAACCCCAACCGCAGTCGTTGCGGCGCGAACCCTACCCGGCGGCCTACGGCCGCCGACCTCCCCGTAAAGGGGAGGTATTGGGCGCCATATATTTCAGCTTGCCGTATGTCGGCTGGCGCCGGTTTGGCGACCCAGACCACCTCACGCATCGGGGTGCTTGAAAACCAGCGTGGCGTTGGTGCCGCCGAAGCCGAAGGAGTTCGACAGAACCGCGCCGAGCTTCACATTGTCGCGGCGCTGGCGCAGGATCGGCATGTCGGCGAATTCGGGATCGAGCTCCTCAATATTGGCGCTCTCGCAGATAAAGCCGTTCTGCATCATCAGCAGCGAATAGATCGACTCCTGCACGCCAGTCGCGCCGAGCGAATGGCCGGTGAGCGACTTGGTGGCGGCGATCGGCGGGCATTTGTCCTCGCGGCCGAAGACCTCGCGCAGCGCCTCGATCTCCTTGGCGTCGCCGACCGGCGTCGCGGTGGCGTGCGGGTTGATGTAGTCGATCGGGCACTTAACCGTCGCGAGCGCCTGTTTCATACAGCGCACCGCGCCTTCGCCCGAGGGCGCCACCATGTCGTGGCCGTCGGAGGTCGCGCCATAGCCGGCGATCTCGGCGTAAATCTTGGCGCCGCGGGCCTTGGCGCGCTCATATTCCTCCAGCACCAGCACGCCAGCACCGCCGGCGATCACGAAGCCGTCGCGGTTTTTATCGTAGGCGCGCGAGGCGGTCGCCGGGCGGTCGTTATAGGCGGAAGACATGGCGCCCATGGCGTCGAAGAGGACGGAGAGCTCCCACTCCAATTCCTCGCAACCGCCGGCGAACATCACGTCCTGCTTGCCGTATTGGATCATCTCGTAGGCGTTGCCGATGCAATGGTTCGAGGTCGCGCAGGCCGAGGAGATCGAGTAGTTCACGCCCTTGATCTTGAACCATGTGGCGAGCGTGGCGGAAGCCGTCGAGGACATGCATTTCGGCACGGCGAAGGGGCCGACGCGCTTGGGGCCTTTGGCGCGGGTGATGTCCGCGGCCTCCACGACGGTGCGGGTCGAGGGGCCGCCCGAGCCCATGATGATGCCGGTGCGCTCATTGGAGATATCCGCCTCGGTGAGCCCGGAGTCGAGGATCGCCTGATCCATGGCGACGTGGTTCCAGGCGGTGCCCGTGGCGTGGAAACGCATGGCGCGGCGATCGACCACAGTCGAGGGATCGAGCGTCGGCAGGCCATAGACCTGACAACGGAAGCCCAGCTCCGCATATTTTTCGGCGCGGACGATGCCGGAGCGCGCCTCGCGCAGAGAGGCGACCACTTCCTGCGTCGTATTGCCGATCGACGATACGATGCCCATGCCGGTGACGACGACTCGTCTCATTTCTCTCTCCCTGCGCGGCTTGACGCCGTTTCCTTTAGATCCGGGCCGGTTTGCCTCGCCCTTCGAGACGGCGGCCGCGCCGCCTCCTCAGGGTGAGGAAAACGGCGGGGACCGTCGACTCTCGTTTAAAACGACAACCTCATCCTGAGGAGCCCGCGAAGCGGGCGTCTCGAGGGATGGGCCGCATCGCCTCACGCCGCCGGCGCCGGGGCGTTGGCGAGGCCGACCTTGAGGTCCTTCGCCTCATAGATGCGCTGGCCGTCCGCCGCCACCCAGCCGTCGGCCATGCCGAGCACGAGCTTGCCCGTGCGCACGCGCTTGAGATCGACGCCGTAAGTGACGGTCTTCACGGTCGGGCGCACTTGGCCGGAGAATTTCACCTCGCCGACGCCGAGCGCCATGCCGCGGCCGGGATTGCCGAGCCAGGCGAGATAGAAGCCGACCATCTGCCACAGCGCGTCGAGGCCCAAGCATCCGGGCATGACTGGATTGCCCTTGAAGTGGCAATCGAAGAACCAGAGGCTCGGCTTGACGTCGAGCTCGGCGCGCATATAGCCATTGCCGTGCTCGCCGCCGGTCTCGAAAATCTCGGTGACGCGGTCGAACATCAACATCGGCGGCAGCGGCAGTTGCGCATTGCCGGGCCCGAAGAGCTCCTCGCGCCCGCAGGCCAACAAATCCTCATAGCCAAATGACGAGCGCCGTTCGCTCATGATCTCTCCGCCTCCGCTGCAGCCTTTCGACAGGCCCTGTTCCCCTCGCGCGGCCCCTCTGATCGAGCGCGCGCCGCCCGCTTGTTGTTCGCCATCCCGCGCCCTGCAGGACGGCGGGACGGATTTCTAGGGCTGCGTTCCGTAACATAGGCGCGCGCCCGCCGGAAGCGGCTGCTCGCGCCGGAGGGCGATGCAGGAAAAAGCGGGACGAAGTTGAGGCTTCCGGTTTTTTTTGGTATAGGTCAAAGAAAAATATGGGCTGCCCGCCAATGGACGCTTTCGTCAACCAACCGATATCGCCCGGCCTTCCCGAGCGCCGCAAGCCCGTCCACGACATGCTGGTCGCCGCGGGATTGCGTCCGACCCGGCAACGCGTCGCGCTCGGCGAGCTGCTCTTTCGCGGCTGCGACCGCCATGTGACCGCCGAACGCCTCTTCGACGAGGCGGTCGCGGCCAATCTCTCGGTCTCGCTCGCGACCGTCTATAATACGCTCCACCAGTTCACCGACGCCGGCCTCCTGCGCGAGATCGCCGTCGACGGCGCGCGGGTTTATTTCGACACCAATGTGAGCGACCACCACCACTTTCTCATCGAGGAAGACGGCGAGCTGTACGATATTTCCGGCTCCAATGTCGCGGTGGCGAATCTGCCGACGCCGCCCAAGGGGCTGCGGATCGATCGCGTCGATGTGGTGGTGCGGCTGCGGCGGGAGGGGTAGGGCTGCGCCCTCATCCGACCCCTGCTAACGCAGGGGCCACCTTCTCCCGCATGCGGGAGAAGGGAGAACCCCGAGGTTTTTCAATCACAAAGTTTCAACGCGATTCCTTCTCCCGTTCACGGGAGAAGGTGGCCCTCGCGTCAGCGAGGGTCGGATAAGGGCGGCGCCGCTACTCGACCTTCTCCCCCGGATACACCCCCCACAAATTTTCCTGCTGGATATACCCATCGAATTCCTTGCCCGCGATTCGGCACCATTTGCCGTCGCAGCCCCTCAAATTGCCAATCACCCCCGGGCCCAGCTTGGCCACCGGCGTCGAATGGTTGGACGCCATCAAAAGCTGCGGCTCCTTTTTCCAGGGCGCAACCAGCGCCGTGCGGCGGCCCGAGAGCAGCGAATGCAGCACCCAGCCTTCCGTGCCTTCCGAATCACGAATCTTGCGCCAGGTCTCGAATTCCGCGGTAATCTCGACGGGCAGTCCGGCGCGCTGATAGATCCAGAGCGTCGGGTGCTCCTTGCTCGGCCCCTCGCGGAGATTGACGCGATCCGATTTGAGGCTGACATATCGGGGAATAGGCAATTTGCTCACCGGGCCGAGCTGCGGCTCCTGCGCTCGCGCGAAAGGCGGAAAATGGAGCGCAATCAAGCTGAAAGCCGCGAATAGGCCGATTGAAATCCTGCTTTTTTGCTGCCGCATGATGGGGATGATCGCTCGTCTTGTCTTTGGCCCGCCATCTGCTAGGAACGAAAAAGCAGGCGCCGGGCGGCATCGTCGTTTTGTCGCCTGCCATCGTTAAGACCGGGTTGAAACCGGCGCGCCGACGCAAGGGCCGAGGTCTCGACGCTTTTAGCAAGTTTTCGAGTTTTTGCCACGAAGCCATCCGGGCGAGCCGAAGGGACGAAGCGCAACCATGCCGAAGAAGAAGCCGCTCGTAATCGTGACGCGACGTCTGCCCGAAGTCATCGAGACCCGCATGTGCGAGCTCTTCGACACCCGGCTCAACGAGACCGACAAGCCGCTCACCCATGAGGAGCTGGCCGAGGCCATGCGCACGGCCGAAGTGCTGGTGCCGACCATCACCGACCGCATCGATTCGAGCCTCATCTCGCAGGCGGGCGAGCAGATGAAGCTCATCGCCAATTTCGGGAATGGCGTCGATAATATCGACGTCGCCTCGGCGCTCGGACGCTCGATCACCGTCACCAACACGCCGGGCGTCCTCACCGAGGACACCGCCGACATGACCATGGCGCTGATTCTCGCGGTCGCGCGGCGGCTGGTCGAAGGCGCGCGGGCGATCCCCGAAGCCGCCTGGACCGGCTGGTCGCCGACCTGGATGCTCGGCCACCGCATCACCGGCAAGCGGCTGGGCATCGTCGGCATGGGCCGCATCGGTCAGGCGCTGGCGCGGCGCGCCAAGGCCTTCGGCCTCTCGATCCATTACCACAACCGCCGCCGCGTCCCGGTGGAGATCGAGGAGCAGCTCGAGGCGACCTATTGGGAGTCGCTCGACCAGATGCTGGCGCGCGTCGATGTCGTCTCGGTCCACTGCCCGCACACGCCGGCGACCTATCATCTGCTCTCGGCGCGCCGGCTCAAATATCTGCGCCCGCAATCGATCCTGGTGAACACTGCGCGCGGCGAAATCGTCGACGAGAACGCGCTGGTGCGCATGCTGGAGGCCAATGAAATGGCCGGCGCCGGCCTCGACGTCTTCGAACATGAGCCCGCCGTGTCGCCCAAGCTCCTCAAGCTCGCCCAGAGCGGCAAGGTGACGCTCTTGCCGCATATGGGCTCGGCGACCATCGAGGGCCGCATCGACATGGGCGAGAAGGTCATCATCAATATCAAGACCTTCATGGACGGCCACCGCCCGCCGGACCGCGTGCTGCCCAGCATGTTGTGATAAAAACCATCGCGTCTTAGCCTTGCCGCGCGGCGCGCCGCCGCGATTCGGGCTTTTTTGCATGCGAATCAAGCGCCTGAGAGCGCGTTCCGCTTTTGCGGCGAGAAGCGCTTCGGCATTTTGATTCGGCGCCGCTTCGTATCGCTTGCACGAGCTGAGCGAGCGGAGCGCGCAAGGGAGGGGACTTACATGAACAAGCTATTCTCGATCCTCGCGGCTGCTCTGTGCGTCGCGATGATCACGGCGCCGGCCGAGGCCAAGAAACGCGCCAAGCCCGCCGCCGACGGCCAGGCGCAGGAACAGCAGCAGGGCGGCGAGGACGGCGGCAAGGATTCGGGCGGCATTCCGCGTTACGTTCCCTTCCCGCACAACCGCAATTTCACGCTGAAGGAAATCAACGGCAAGGCGCCGCCCGTGGAGATGTGGATCAACATCGACTCGACCGGCCGCGCCAATGGCTTTTCGGGCTGCAAGAACTGGTCGGGCGTCTTCGTCATCGGCCCGGACCGCCTCGGCCCGCGCGCCATGCCCGCCACCAACGAACGCCAATGCGACGGCGCGCTCGCCGGCATCGAGCGCGACTATTGGGGCGTGCTGCTCTCCGGCCCTTACTGGGACGTGAAGGGCGACACGCTCACGCTCAAGGGTTTCAAGGGCGGCGTGCTGAAGTTCGAACGCTCCCTGTAAGACTGTTTCCGGTTGAATAGCTCGCATGGGGACTTGTCATTCCCGGCGGGCTGAAAGCCCGACGGGGAATCCAGAGCCACAAAAGCGCTGGTTCTGCTCTGGATTCCCAATCGCTCGCTTCGCGAGCGTCGGGAATGACAGCGAACCAATCAAGCGGATCTCGTATAAGACCAACCGGAGTCATTGCGAGGAACGAAGCGACGACGCAATCCAGCGCCACATCGCTGCTCTGGATTGCTCCGCTTCGCTCGCAATGACGGTTGCTACCGCGCCGGCACCGCATAAACCGGGCAAGGCGACTCGCGCAGCACGCGTTCGGTCGTCGAGCCGCGCAGCGCGTCGAGCAGGCCCCGGCGTCCTTGCGTCGGCATGGCGATGAGATCGGCGCCGATCTCCGCCGCATAAGCCAGAATCGTCTCGACCACCGGCCCCTGCCGCAATTCGATATGCGGCAGCAGACCCTCGAAGATCGGCAGCCGCTCGCCGACATGCAGAAGCATGACGTCGGCCGCCGGATTCATCGCATGGGCGAAATCGGCGATGTGCCGGAAGGCGTCGAGCGGCGCCACATTGGGCTCGACCGGCATCAGCACCGTATTGAGCGACACCACGCCGGTCTCACGATCGACGAAGCCCGTCTGATCCTCGCGCAGCAAGAGCGCCGGTATGAGGGTCTCGCGGACCGCCTCCTCTGCGACCGATTCGTCGAGCCAGCGCTCGAGCCCGGTGCGGTTATGCGTCATCAGCACCATCAGGTCGCACAGATGGCGCGTCACATAGGCTGCGACGCCATGCACCGGCGACCCCGCCTCGACCGCAGCCTTCACGAACTGCACGCCCAGTTTTTCGGCGACCTCGGCGCGCGAGGCGGCAGGGTCGATCATCCGCCAGCGGGCCAGCGTCTCCCGCACATGCGGAAAGCGCTCCCAGCCGTCGGGCGCTTCCTCTTCGAGATTCTCGATATGCAGAAGATGCAACGCGCCCTGCGTCGCCACGGCGATGCGCAGCGCATGGGCGAAGGCGTCCTGGCCCGAAAAGGAGAGGTCCGTCGGATGAACAATGGATTTGGGCGGGTTACCGATCATCGCGTCTCTCCCGGCTCTCTTTGTCTAAAGAGAAACCTATATCGCCGTGAGGGCCGCGCCTAGTACGGCGTTGTCGCACCGACCCTCCGTCATTGCGAGCGAAGCGAAGCAATCCAGGGCCGCAGTAGCTGCTCTGGGTTGCTTCCTCGCGACGCTCCTCGCAATGACGCCCGCCCGGCCTACTGCTCTCGCTGCGCCGCCAGCGCCTTCGCGACTTCCGCGGCCAGCTCGCTCTCGGGCACGGAGATCTGCGCGGGGCGCGCCGCCTTCCATTCCTCATTGGTGGCGATGGCCGCGGCCGCCTTGGCGCCGGCGACGAGATCCTTGATCTGGACCTCGCCCTTCGCCTTCTCGTCCGAGCCCTGGATCACGACGAGCGGGCTGTTGCGGCGGTCGGCGTATTTCATCTGCGCCTTCATGCCCGCCGCGCCCAGATACAGCTCGGCGGCGATCCCCGCCGCCCGCAATTGCGCGACCATGCGCTGGTAATCGGCGACGCGGTCGCGGTCGAGCACCAGCACCACCACCGGCCCGACATGCGGGAGCGCTGTCACGATGGGGCTGCCGACGAGCTTCAAGGCCGCGAAGAGCCGTGAGACGCCGATGGAGAAGCCCGTCGCCGGCGTGTTCTCGGGCCGGAAACGACCGACGAGGCCGTCGTAGCGCCCGCCGCCGCCGACCGAGCCGAAGCGCACCGGATTGCCCTTCTCGTCGCGCGTCTCGAAAGTGAGGTCGGCCTCGAAAACCGGCCCGGTGTAATATTCGAGCCCGCGGACGACGGAAGGATCGATGCGGATGCGGTCCGGCCCGAAGCCGGCGTCGCGCGCGAGATCCTCGATCTCGAGCAGCTCCTCCGCCCCCTGCGCGCCGATCTCACTCTTGCCGAGCAGGCCGAAGAGGTCGAACTGCGGCTTGCCGTCCTTATATTGGCCGCCGAGGCTGAAGGAGAGGATCGTGTCGATCGCCGGCAGCGGCAGGCCCGCGCCTTTGGTGAAATCGCCGCTTTCATCCTTGCGGCCTTCGCCCAGCAACTGGCGGACGCCGTCCGGCCCGAGCCGATCGAGCTTGTCGATGGCGCGCAGCACGACGAGGCGGCGCGCGGCGTTCTCCGCGCCGCCGACGCCGATCGCCTCCATCACGCCGTCGAGCACCTTGCGGCTGTTGATCTTGATGACATAATCGCCGCGCGCGATGCCGAGCCGCTCCAGCGCCTCCGCCGCCATCATGCAGATTTCCGCATCGGCGGCGGGCGAAGCCGACCCCACCGTGTCGGCGTCGAACTGCATGAACTGGCGAAAACGCCCCGGCCCCGGCTTCTCGTTGCGATAGACATGGCCGCAGCGATAGGAGCGATAGGGCTTGGGCAGCCGGTCGTAATTCTGCGCGACGAAACGGGCGAGCGGCGCCGTCAGATCGTAGCGCAGCGACAGCCATTGCTCGTCGTCGTCCTGCAGCGAGAAGACGCCTTCATTCGGCCGGTCCTGGTCGGGCAGGAATTTGCCGAGCGCATCGGTATATTCGAAGGCCGGGGTCTCCAGCGCCTCGAACCCGTAAAGCTCATAGACCGAGCGGATGACGTCGAGCATGCGGCCCGTGGCGGCAAGCTCTCCCGCCTCGCGATCCGCAAATCCGCGCGGGCTTCTGGCTTCGACCTTAGATTTCTTTTCGTCGCTGGACATTCACTTTAGTTCCGCTGCGCGCTCCCTCCCAGGGAGGGGGCTGAATCTCGCCGCCTTCCTAGCATTTTCCCATTCGGAGGGAAGCCGTGCGTTGGCGGGAAAAAGCCGCAGATGCGAGACGCAGCGCGGACAATCGGAGCTGCCGAAGCCCGGCAGGGGAAAAGGCAAGGCGCCGAGCGCCGCATTGAGCGCGCATTCGCTCCCGCCCTCGACGATAAAGGCGCCCAGAACGTCGCCCGCCATGGTGAGCTGGTCGACGTGCCAATGGGCGCGCTTGTCGCGGCGCATATGGCGCGCCAGCCGGGCGCGCAGCCCGCCGGGCAGGCTCCAATGCGCCGACGCGCGCGCCGGCCTTTACAGCCAGCGGCGCGGGAAGCCGCAACCACAAGGCATAGGCGCCCGGGCTCGGGGGCGCTCCATCGGCGGCGGCAACGAAGACCAATCCAGGCATTTCAGACAGTTGGAGTTTTTCTCCGGCCTCTTCCGCCGCGCCGTAAACACAAAATTTGCCGCACCGCAAAAACTTTTACCGCAGTGCGCCCTTAACCGCTAAGCTGCCGGCGCTTTTTTCGATTCTTATGCTTCGCGGGGTTGAATGGCCACGGCGCTCAGCGAAAAAAACGTTCTTGTCTTGCAGGGCGGCGGCGCGCTCGGCTCCTATCAGGCCGGAGCCGTCGCGACCCTCATGGGGGCGGGCCATGCGCCCGATTGGGTCGCCGGCATCTCCATCGGCGCGATCAACGCCGCCATCATCTGCGGAAATCCCCCCGAAAAGCGCGTCGACCGATTGCGCGAACTCTGGAGCCGCATGACGAGCGGCCTGCAGGTTTCCCCGCTTTCCGACGACGTCGTGGTTCGGCGGGCCTTCAACGAGTTCAGCGCGGCGACGACCGCGACTTTCGGCGTGCCCGGATTTTTCTCGCCGCGCCCCTCCCTGCCGCTCCTCTGGCCGGCAAATGAGACGTCCGTCAGCATCTACGGCACCAAGCCGTTGCGCGAGACTTTGTTGGAGCTTGTCGATTTCGACCGGCTCAATTCCGGCGAGACGCGGATCAGCATCGGCGCCGTCAATGTGCGCACCGGAAATTTTCGCTATTTCGACTCGCAGAACGAGCGCATCACGCCCGAGCACATCATGGCGAGCGGCGCGCTTCCCCCGGGCTTTCCGCCGGTGGAAATCGACGGCGAACTCTACTGGGACGGCGGCCTCGTCTCCAACACGCCGCTGCAATATGTGCTCGAAATGTGCGGCCCGCGCGACCACATGTGCATCTTCCAAATCGATCTTTTCTCTGCGCGCGGTCCCGCGCCGACGACGCTGATCGACGTCAGCCAGCGCGAAAAGGACATTCGTTTTTCGAGCCGCACGAGGCTCAATACCGACGTATTCCGCGACCTCCAGACGATCCGCCGTCACATCCGGCGTTTGAGCGAAAGGCTTCCCGAAGCCCTGCGCGACGATCCCGACTGGCGCGCGCTGAGCGACTTCGGCTGCGGCGCAGCGATCACCATTGTGCAACTGATTCACCGCGCCGCCGCCTATGAGACGAACTCCAAGGATTACGAATTTTCCCGTTACACAATGATGGAAAACTGGTCGGCGGGCGTGCGCGACGTCGAAACCACGCTTGCCCACCCTGCGTGGCGCGATCGTACGCCGCCCGATTATGGCGTCGCCATTCTTGATTTGACGAAGGAACAAGACTCATGACCCTGGACGAGATTCGTCGTACCGCCTTCGCCATGCCGTTGACGAGCCCGGCCTTCCCAAAAGGCCCCTATCGATTCGTCGACCGCGAGTATCTGATCGTTTCGTATCGCACTGATCGGGAAGCCCTTGCGAAAGTTGTTCCCGAACCGCTTTCTTTCGTCGACCCGATCGTGAATTTCGAATTCATCCGCATGCCCAACTCGACGGGGTTCGGCGATTATACGGAGTCGGGCCAGGTCATTCCTGTCGTGTTCGAGGGCCGGCGCGGGAACTACACGCACGCCATGTATCTCAACGACGGCCCGCCCATTTACGGCGGGCGGGAATTGTGGGGCTTTCCGAAGAAATTCGCGCAACCCTCGCTCGCCGTCGAACGCGACGCGCTCGTCGGCACGCTCGATTATGGCTCCGTGCGCATCGCGACGGGCGTCATGGGCTACAAACATGTCGCGCTCGATCCGGCGGCGATGGCGAAGTCCATGTCCGCGCCGAATTTTCTTCTCAAGATCATCCCACATGTCGATGGTGCGCCCCGAATTCTGGAGCTGGTCGATTTCCGGCTCGAGGACATCACGGTGAAAGGCGCCTGGACTGGTCCAGCCTCGCTTCAACTCGCCCACCACGCGCTCGCGCCCGTCGCCGATCTTCCCGTGCGGGAAATCCTTTCGGCGACGCATATCCTCGCCGACCTCACGCTTGGTCTTGGAACGGTCGTCTTCGATTATCTCTCTGAGGAAAGGCCCCGCTGATGACTCTCGACGGAAAAGTTTGCCTGATCACCGGCGCCGCGAGCGGCATCGGCAACGCCATCGCCAAGCGTTTCGTCGAAGCGCAGGGACGCGTCGTCATCGCCGACCTCAATCTCGACGCCGCCAAGGCCGCCGCCTCTGAGCTCGGCGGCGACAAAGTGGCGATCGGCGTCGGCATGGACGTATCGAACGAGGAACAGGTCAACGCCGGCGTCGACGCCGCCGCGAAATGGTTCGGCGCGATCGACGCGCTCGTCTCCAACGCCGGCATTCAGATCGTCCATCCGATCGAGGAATTCCCGTTCGCGGATTGGAAAAAGGTGCTCGCCATTCATCTCGACGGCGCCTTTCTCACGACGAAAGCCTGCGTGAAATATATGTATCCGCAGCGCTCGGGCGCGCTGATCTATATGGGCTCGGTGCACAGCCACGAAGCGTCGCCCTTGAAATCGGCCTATGTCGCGGCGAAGCACGGCATATTGGGGCTGACGCGCGTGATGGCCAAGGAAGGCGCGAAACATAACGTCCGCGCCAACGCGATCTGTCCCGGCTTCGTCATGACGCCGCTCGTCGAGAAGCAAATCCCCGAACAGGCGCAGGAGCTCGGCATCAGTGAAAAGCAGGTGGTGACGGATGTGCTGCTGAAGGAAACCGTCGACAGCCAGTTCACCAAGGTCGAGGATGTGGCGGAAGTCGCGCTGATGCTCGCGGCGTTCAAGACCAACGCGCTGACGGGCGAGTCGATTATTGTCAGCCATGGCTGGCATATGAATTGAGGTTTGTACTGTTTCCGCTTGAACAGCTCACATTGGCGAATGTCATTCTCGGCGGGCTGAAAGCCCGACCGGGAATCCAGAGCCTCCGTCATTGCGAGCATTTTTTTCGAAGTCGGGTAAACCCGACTTCGCAGAGATGCGAAGCAATCCAGAGCCGCTATAGCTGCCCTGGATTGCTTCGTCGCTTACGCTCCTCGCAATGACGGCGGGCCAAGATTCGCTGTTTTTCAGGAATGGCGCCGAACCAATCAAGCGGATCCTGTATGAAATTCACCGCTCGTGCATCTTGGGGTCGACCGAGCCGCGCGGAAGGGCGACTTACGAGAATGTCCAGCGGCTATTTTCCCGCCCCCCTTTCCCGCCGCGACATGCTGCGCCTTTGCTGCGCGGCAAGCGCCTCACTTTACCTGCCAAATCCACTGGCCCTGGCGCGGACGGATGATCTCGCGCAAAGGCTGCGTGAGGCGGCGCGCAAAGGAGCGGCCGTGTCGCTCCCCGCGGGCGAGATCACGCTCGCCGGGCTCGATCTGCCGGACGGCGCCATCCTGCAAGGCGTCCCCGGCCGCACCATCTTGAAGCTCTCGGGCCTCGGCCCGCTGCTCTCCGCCAGCATGGCGCGCAAGATCACGCTGGAAAACCTCGTCTTCGACGGCGCCGGCGGCGTCACCCGGAAAGAGAGGGGCCTCCTCGACTTCACCGACGTGATCGATCTTTCGATCCGCGGCTGCATTATCCGCCGCTCCTCCGCGCGCGGCGTCATGCTCGCCCGCTGCGGCGGCGTTATTGCGCAAAATGAGATCGCGGATGCCGCCGACGCCGGCATTTATTCGCGCGACGGCCTCGGCGTCGATTTCGACAACAACCATATTCATCGTTGCGGGGACAACGGCCTCGTCATCCACGCAACGTCGGCAGGCCGCTACGACGGCTCGCGCATCCGCAACTCTCTCGTCGAGGATGTCGACAACCGCTCGGGCGGCAATGGGCCCTATGGCAATGGCGTCCTCGTCTGGGGCGCGGGGACGATCCGCGTCGAGCGCAACCGCATCTATCGCTGCGCCTATAGCGCCGTGCGCAACAACGCCGGCCACGGCGTGGACGTCATCGGCAACGACTGCAAGGGCTTCCGGGAAAAGGCGATGTACGCCGAATTCGGCGCGAAAAATTCCGTCTTCCGCGACAATCGCATCGAAGACGCAGGCGCCGGCATCGCCGTCGCCAACGCCGATCAGGGCACGGATGGGGCGATCGTCTCGGGCAACACCATCATCTCCATGAAGGAGAGCCATCCTGACCCCGAGTTCGGGCCGCAGATGCTGTGGCTCACCGGCATTCTCGCCGAGAAGAACGCCGACATCACCGGCAATAAGATCGTCGGGCCGGGATGGATCGGCATTGCGCTGGGCGGCTGGCGCGAAAATCTGCGCGCCGAGGCCAATGAGATTTCCGGCGTCGACTACGGCGTCGTGCTCGCAACCGGCGAAGGGGCCGGCGACGCCACGGTCGCGCGCAACCGGATCAGCGCAAAAAAGGCGGCGGTGATTGCGACGGCCGGGATGACTTTTCTGCCGGGCGATCTGACGAAATCAGGCGCGCAAAAATATCCGCGTCTGGTCGTGCGGGACAATGAGACGGGCTGACGCCAATAGGGAGTGTCATTCCCGTCATTGCGAGCGAAGCGAAGCAATCCAGAGCCGCTATGGCTGCCCTGGATTGCTTCGTCGCTTACGCTCCTCGCAATGACGGCGGGCCAAGATAACGCTGTTTTTGCTCTGGATTCCCGATCGCGCTTCGCGCGTCGGGAATGACAGAGTCTGGCGTTTTACGCGATCATCACCCGCGCGGCGGCCTTCTCGTCACCGAGCAGCTCCAGCGCCTTCGCGACCATCGCCTTGCTGTCAAGCATGGCGCGGGCAAGCATCATCTCGTGCTTGTCGTGGTCGATATAGGCGTCGGGCAGCGTCATGCTGCGGAACTTGAAGGCGCCGCGCGCGCCGTCGAGCAGGCCGTCGTCCGAGAGGACCTGGAAGACCTGCGAGCCGAAGCCGCCGATGGAGCCTTCCTCGATCGCAATCAACACTTCGTGATTGGCGGCGAGGCGACGGATGAGGTCGCGGTCGATGGGCTTGGCGAAGCGGGAGTCGGCGACAGTCGTCGAGATTCCGTAATTCTCGAGCTCCTCGGCGGCCTTCAGCGCGTCGCCGAGGCGGGTGCCGAGCGAGAGCAGCGCGACCTTGGAGCCCTCGCGGACGATGCGGCCCTTGCCGATCTCGAGAATCTCGCCGCGCTCGGGCAGCTCGACGCCCACGCCCTCGCCACGCGGATAGCGGAAGGCGATTGGGCCTTCCTCATAGGCGACAGCGGTCGAGACCATATGCATCAGCTCGGATTCGTCGGCCGCGGCCATCACCACCATGCCCGGCAGGCAGCCAAGATAAGCGATGTCGAAAGCGCCCGCATGGGTCGGACCGTCGGCGCCCACGAGCCCTGCGCGGTCGATCGCGAAGCGCACCGGCAGATGCTGGATGGCGACGTCGTGCACGACCTGATCATAGCCGCGCTGCAGGAAGGTCGAATAAAGCGCACAGAAGGGCTTGTAGCCCTCGCAGGCCAGGCCGGCCGCAAAGGTCACCGCATGCTGCTCGGCGATGGCGACGTCGAAGGTGCGGGTCGGGAAATGCTTGCCGAAGGCGTCGAGGCCGGTGCCCGACGGCATGGCGGCGGTGACGGCGACGATCTTGTCGTCGTGCTCCGCCTCGGCGATCAGCGCCTTGGCGAAGACGCCCGTATAGGAGGGGGCGTTGGCCTTGGGCTTATATTGCTTGCCGGTCTCGACGTCGAATTTGACGACGCCGTGATATTTGTCCTCGGCCGCCTCGGCGGGCGCATAGCCCTTGCCCTTCTGCGTGACGACATGGACCAGCACGGGGCCGTCGTCCTTGTCGCGGACATTCATCAGCACGGGCAGGAGATGGTCGAGATTATGCCCGTCGATCGGCCCGACATAATAGAAGCCGAGCTCCTCGAACATGGTGCCGCCGGTGATGAAGCTGCGCGAGAACTCCTCGGCCTTGCGCGCCTTGTCGTAAATAAAGCGCGGCAGATGCGAGGCGAGCTGCTTGGCGGCGTCGCGGATCGAGCGATAGGCGCCGCCCGAGACGAGGCGCGCGAGATAGGCCGACATGGCGCCGGTCGGCGGCGCGATCGACATGTCGTTGTCGTTGAGGATGACGATGAGGCGCGAATCCAGCGCGCCGGCGTTGTTCAGGGCCTCATAGGCCATGCCCGCCGACATGGAGCTGTCGCCGATGACCGCCACGACATGGTTGTCGCCATGCGAGAGATCGCGCGCGATCGCCATGCCGAGGCCGGCGGAGATGGAGGTCGAGGAATGGCCGGCGCCGAAAGCGTCATATTCGCTTTCCGCGCGCTTGGTGAAGCCGGAGAGGCCGCCGCCCATGCGCAGCGTGCGGATGCGGTCGCGACGCCCGGTGAGGATTTTGTGCGGATAGGTCTGGTGGCCGACGTCCCAGATGATGCGGTCGTCCGGCGTGTTGAAGACGTAGTGGAGCGCCACCGTCAGCTCGACGACGCCGAGGCCGGCGCCCAGATGCCCGCCCGTGACCGAGACGGCGTCGATCGTCTCCCGGCGCAGCTCATCGGCGACCTGCCTCAGTTGATTGGGCTGCAGCTTGCGCAGTTCCTGCGGAGTCGGAATCTGATCGAGCAAGGGGGTCTTCGATGTCGTCAAAGCGTCGCTCTCGTCTGGGATGTCCGAAATTTTCTGGGGTCTAGGCATATCCGCTAAGCCATGGCGCAGCAAATGCGCCGCCGCACGCGCCAATGGATTCTCCGAAGACTGTTGCCCCGGCGCAACGCTCATGGGGCCACAGCCCGACAAAAATCAATATCTATCGGCCTCGAACAGGAAAAAGTCCGAGGGAGCCGGCTGTGCCGGCTGGGCCGGCCGAACCCGCGCGACCGGACGTGCGCGGACGGGGCGCGTGAGGTCGTCGGCGCGTTCGCTTCTCGGCGCGCGAGCCGTCCGGGTTTCGCCGACGATGTCGATCGTCGCCCCCTGTTGCTCGACCCATTCGAAGAGCTTCTGGGCGTTGGCGACCGACAGGCGGACGCAGCCATGCGAGCGGGGGGCGCCCAGGCCGCGCTCGAAACTGCCGTGGATGGCGAGGCCCCGGGGCGAGAAAAAGATGGCGTAGGGCATCGGCGCCTGGTCATACTCGTCGGAGTAGTGATCAGCCTCCATGCGCATGACCGCGTAATGCCCGGTGGGCGTCTCGTAGCCCGACCGGCCGCTGGAGATTTTCCACACGACCGTTTCGCCGCCGCGTACCGCCGTCAGACGCTGCGACGCGAGGTCGATCGAAATGCGCACGGTCGCGAAAGCGGGCGCGGCGGCCAGCAGCGTCGCCGCGAGGAGAAAGAAACGGAACATTTTCATGGCGAAAACCTAACCACGCCGGGTGGTCCCCGTAAAGGCGCCGGGCGGCCGGATGGGATGAACACGCTTTGGCGCCAGACTTGAACCTCACGCCTGCCGCAAGGCGGGCCGGGGCCGAACGTCTCACATTCAGACGCCCTCCCGCCTCAAAATGGGTCAGCGCCAAGGATTGTCGAAGATGCTCGCGCCGTTCCTGAACGTAAAAGGAGTTGCATTGGCCATGGCCGAGTTCGGCCGCGCCGATCGGCGCGCGTCCGGCGAGCGCTTCCCGCGCCTCGTGGGCGGGACGGATGTCGCCGCGCCGATCGCTCCCTCTCGGGCGGCGGAGCTGTCTCTCGAGCATATGGACGCGCTCGCGCCCGATTGGCGCGATCTCTCGCGGCGCGCCCTCGAGCCGAACGCCTTCTACGAGCCGGGTTTCGCTTTGTCGGCGGCGCGGCATTGCCCGGCGGCCGAGCGCCCCCGCTTCATTGTCGTGCGCGATGGCGCCGGCCGGCTGACCGGCGTTTTCCCGATCGTCGCGCCGAGTCCGCTGTTCGGCGACGGGCTGATCCGTCTGTGGCTGCACAAGCAGGCGGCGCTCGCGACGCCGCTCGTCGACCGCGATCGCGCCCCCGAGACGATCGAGGCCTTCCTCGTCTGGGTCGAGGCGCGCGAGAAATCCGCCGGCGTCCTATTCGCGCGGATGCCGACCAACGGCCGCTTCCATCAGGCTCTGCAACGCGTTGTCGCTGGCCGCGCCGTCGACGTTCTCGATTCCTACGAACGCGCCGCGCTGCTGCCGGGCGGCGCGGCCGACGCGCTGGGACCCCGCGCCGGCGCGACGAAAAAGCTCGCGGAAATCCGCCGTCAGGCGCGCCGCCTGGGCGAGATGGGTCGCGTCACCTTCGAAACCCATGACAGCGAAGCGGAAATCAAAGCCGCGGCCGAGGAATTTCTGGCCCTCGAAGCCTCGGGCTGGAAGGCCTGGCGCGGCGCGCTGCTCTCGCAGCCGGCGCTCGCCACTTTCCTGCGCAGCGCGACGCGGCTGCTCGCGCGCGAGAATGGCTGCAAGATCCAGTCGTTGCGCCTCGACGGGCGCCCGATCGCCATGGCGGTGGTGCTGGAGAGCCAGGGTCGCAGCTATTTGTGGAAGATCGCTTTCGACGAGTCCCTGCGCGCCCAGGCGCCGGGCATCCAGCTTGTCTATGCGCACACCAAGGCGGCGCTCGATGGCGGCGATCTCGACTATGTGGATAGCTGCGCCATCGCCAATCACCCGATGATCGACCGCATCTGGCCGGATCGGATCGGCGTCTGTGACGTCGCCGTGTCGCTCGGCGCGCGTGGCGACGGCGCCTTCCTCGCGAGTTGCCGGCGCGCCAACGCCCGCCGGCAGGCGCGGGAGATGGCCAAGCGCCTGGCCAACCGGCTGCTCAAGCGCAAGGTGAGCTGAAGGAAGCGGACCGCGCGCCTTCAGGCGCGCTCAAAAATGCGCGGCTGAAGCCGCGCGGTCCTCAAGAGCGGCGCTCTCGCCTTTTCGATCCGGATCGGTATAGTGCCCGCGACCTCGCCAAACGCCGGACTTGACGCCTGTGACGATCCGCCGACCCTGCCTGCTCCTTTTCCTGGCCGCTTTCGCCGCAACCGGCCTCTCGGCGTGCGGCCGGCGCGGGCCGCTCGAACTGCCGCCCGAGATTCAGGCGCAGGGCGAGGCGCTGAAGGCGCAACAGGCCGCCGCGCTGGCGAAATCGGCGAAAAACGCGCCCAGGCCCGCTCCGGGGCAGGCGGTTCCGGAACCGCCGCCGCCGCCGATCCCCGGCACGATCGGCAACCGGCCGCCCGAACAATATCCCTTCCCTCTCGACCCGCTGCTCTGACGCAATGCACCATTTCGATTACCGCAACGGCGCGCTCTTCGCCGAAGACGTCGCCGTGTCCGAGCTCGCAGCCGAAGTCGGGACGCCCTTCTACTGCTATTCCGCGGCGACGATCCGCCGGCACTTCCGGGTCTTTTCGCAGGCTTTTACGGGGCTCGACGCGCTCGTCTGCTATGCGATGAAAGCCAACTCCAACCAGGCCGTGCTGCGCCTCCTTGCCAAGGAAGGCGCCGGCATGGATGTGGTCTCGGGCGGCGAGCTCGCCCGCGCCCTGGCGGCCGGGGTCCCGGGGTCGAAGATCACCTTCTCCGGCGTCGGCAAGACGGACGAGGAGATCGGCGCAGCGCTCGACGCCGGCATCTTCTGCTTCAATGTCGAATCCGAGCCGGAGCTTGAAGCGATTTCGCGCATCGCCTCGGCCAAGGGCCGCGCGGCGCCTGTGTCTCTACGCGTCAATCCGGACGTCGATGCGCGTACCCACAAGAAGATTTCGACCGGCAAATCAGAGAATAAGTTCGGCGTGCCGCTCTCTCACGCCCGCGAGGTCTACGCCCGCGCCGCGAAGCTGCCGGGCATAAAGATCGCCGGCGCCGATATGCATATCGGCTCGCAGCTCACCGACCTAGAGCCTTTCGATGAGGCTTTCTCGCTGCTCGCCGAGCTGGTGCGCGATCTGCGCGCCGACGGCCATGACATCTCCCATGTCGATCTCGGCGGCGGGCTCGGCATCCCCTATCACGAGGGCGACGATCCGCAGTCCTACCACCCGGAGCGCTATGCCGAGATCGTGCGCCGGCATTTCGGAGGCTTAAGCTGCAAGCTCGTCTTCGAGCCCGGGCGCCTGATCGTCGGCAACGCCGGCGTGCTGATCACGCGCGTGATCTATGTGAAGCGGGGCGAGGCCAAGACCTTCGTCATCGTCGACGCCGGCATGAATGATCTGGTGCGGCCGACGCTCTATGACGCCCACCACGACCTGATGCCCGTGCGCGAGCCGACGGACCGCGCCGAGATCGTCGCCGACGTCGTCGGCCCGGTCTGCGAGACGGGCGACTATCTGGCGCTGGGCCGCAAAATGCCGGACGCGAAACCCGGCGAGCTGATCGCCGTGCTGACCTCCGGCGCCTATGGAGCCGTGCAGGCCGGAACCTACAATACGCGGCCCTTGATCCCCGAGGTGCTGGTCGACGGCGCGCGCTACGCCGTGATCCGACCGCGCCCGAGCGTCGCGGAGCTTATTGCGCTGGATCGCGTGCCGGACTGGCTGTAGCGGCGGCGTCGATCCAGTCCATCGTCTTTTCCAGCGCGCCCGGGCTCGACAAGGCGAGATGGCTGACGCCCGGCAAGGCGATCAACTGCTTGGGCTCTCCCGCCCGCTCGAACAGCCGCCGGGCGTTGGCGGCGGGGGTGATGCGATCGTCCTCGCCCACCAACATCAACACTGGCGCGCGCACCTTGCCGATCGCCTCATCGGCGCGGAAAGTGTCCTGGAGGACGAGGCTCACCGGGAAGATCGGAAAGCGCGACTGCGCCACGGCAAGGACTGAGTCATAGGGCGAGTCCAGCACCAGCGCCGCCGCGCCATGGCGGGCGGCGAGCATGGTCGCGACGCCCGTGCCGAGCGACTCGCCCATCACCACGATGCGCTCGGGCTTGAAGCCGCGCCTGAGGGCTTCGGCATAGGCCGCCTCAGCGTCGCGCATGAGCCCCTCTTCCGACGGCGCGCCGGTCGATCCGCCATAGCCCCGCCAGGAGGTCGCCAGCAGGCCGTAACCATGGCGGGTCAATTTATCGAAGCGCTTCTTGCGGTCGGCCAGAGGACCCGCATTGCCCTGGAAATAAAGAATGAGCGGAAAGCGCGCGTCTTTCGGGGCGCGATGCCAGGCTTCGAGCGTCTCCCCGTCCTCGGTCTTCAGCCGCAGCGTTTCGACGTCCGAGAGCCCCGCTTGCGCGGGCGTTACGAGGAGCGCATGCCGAGGATAGATCATCGCGCGCTGCTGCAGCGCGAGGCCTGAGAATGAGAGAAGATAAAGAGTTGTGACGCTGGCCAGCGTTATTTTGAGCCATTTCACGGCGCTGTCTCTCCAAGGCCGTCATTGCGAGGAGCAAAGCGACGAAGCAATCCAGAGCCACATTGCCGCCCTGGATTGCTTCGCTTCGCTCGCAATGACGGGAGTGTCCCTTCCGGTCAAAGCCGCAACGGCCCGTTCTTCTCCCGATACTCCCGGTACCACTCGACGAGCGCCTTCACGCCCTCCGCCACCGAGGTCTGCGGGCGGTATCCCGTGAGTCGCTCAAGGAGATCAGCCGAGGCGAAGGTGCGCGGCACGTCGCCCTTCTGCATGTCGAGATAATTGCGGATCGCCTTTTTGCCCGCGGCTTTTTCCAGCGTGTCGATGAAATCGAGCAAAGGCGCCGGCGCGCCGCGGCCGATGTTCACGATGCGATAGGGCGCCTGCGGCGAGACCGAGTCGTCGCCGGAGTCGCGCTGCGGGACGCACGCCATCAGCCGCGCGATCGCCTTGACGAGGTCATCTATGTAAGTGAAATCACGCGACATATTGCCGTGATTATAAATGTCGATCGGGCGGCCGCTTTCGATCGCTTCGAGGAATTTCAATGGCGCCATGTCGGGCCGGCCCCAGGGGCCGTAGACCGTGAAGAAGCGGAACATGGTCGTCGGAATCGACCACAGATGCGCGTAGGAATGCGCCATGGCCTCGCCCGCCTTCTTGCTTGCCGCATAGAGCGTCAGCGGATGATCGGTCTTGTCATCCTCGCGGAAAGGCACGGTCGGGCTCGCGCCATAGACCGAGCTCGTCGAGGCGATGAGGAGATGGCGCGGCTTCAGGATGCGCGCGATCTCCAGCACGTTGAAGGTCCCGACGAGATTGGACTCCACATAAGCGCGCGGATTTTCGAGGCTGTAGCGCACGCCCGCCTGCGCCGCGAGGTGGATGATGACGTCGGGGGCGCTGCGCTCGGCGGCCTGCGTCAGCGCCGCCATATCCTCGAGCATGGCGACCGTATCGCGAAAGCCGTCTTCGCGCGCCAGGATTTCGCGCCGCGCCTCCTTGAGCCGCGGATCGTAATAGGGCGTCATGCCGTCGAAGCCGTCGACCGTGTGGCCCAGCGCCAGCAGCCGCCGCGCGAGGTGGAAGCCGATGAAGCCGGAAGTGCCGGTGATGAAAACGCGCATCTTTTAGCCTGGCTCTGGGCGGACAGATCGCCGCCGCGCCGTCTTGGGCAATCGCCTTGCCCCTGTCAACGCGCGCCATGGCGCGATAGGTTGAGGCGAGATGCGAAGCGAGAAGATAGACGCCCCAAACCACCCGCTCTTGTTGCGGGCCCTGCACTGGATCAACGCCTTCGCGGTGATCGTGATGATCCTGTCCGGCTGGCGGATCTACGACGCCTCGCCGCTCTATGGCTTCCTATTCCCGGCCGAACTTACGCTCGGCGGCTGGCTCGCGGGGGCGCTGGCCTGGCATTTCGCCGCCATGTGGCTGCTGGCGGCCAATCTCCTCGCCTATCTGCTGTATGGAATCGCAACCGGGCGTTTCCAGCGTCTTTTCCTGCCGCTGTGGCCTGGCGCGATCTGGCGTGACGCGCGAGCCGTACTCACGGGCCGCATGGCGCATGTTCCCGGTCGTTACAACGCCGCGCAACGCGCGGCTTACGTCTTCGCGATTTTCGCCACCATCGTCGCGATTCTGTCCGGGCTCGCTTTGTGGAAGCCCGTGCAATTGCAGGAGCTGACCGCGCTCATGGGCGGCTTCGAGACGGCGCGGCGCGTGCATTTCTTCGCCATGGCGGCTCTGGTGTTCTTCCTTCTCGCCCATATCTCGCTGGCGCTGTCGAATAAGAGCGTTCTGAAAGCCATGACGATCGGAAGTAGGGAGCAGGCGCAGTGAAACGACGCAAAATCTCTCTTGCCGATTTCCGCCCGCAACTCGAACGCATTGAGCGCCGGCATTTCCTGAAGCAAAGCCTCTCTCTCGGCGCGCTGACCATGCTCTCCGGCTGCACGCTGAAAGACGAAGACGCCGTCGACCGCCTGCTCTTCACCATGTCGCGCTTCAACGACGCCGCTCAGGCGGCGCTCTTCAACCCGAGCAAGCTCGCGCCTCTCTATTCCGAGGCGGAAGTTACGACGCCCTTCCCCTTCAACGCCTATTACGAAGAGGGGCTCGCGCCGGTCATTGATGGCGAGCGCTATCGCTTGCTGCTTTCCGGGCTCATCGAAAACAAGCGCCCATGGTCGTTGGAAGAGCTGCGCGACCTGCCGCAAGTTTCGCAGATCACGCGCCATGTCTGCGTCGAAGGGTGGAGCGCCATCGGCAAATGGGGCGGCGTTCCGTTCCGAGTGTTCCTCGAACGCATCGGCGCGGATATGACGGCACGCTATGTCGGCTTCCGCTGCGCCGACAATTATTCGACGAGCATCGACATGCCGAGCGCGCTACGTCCGCAGACGCTGCTTGCCTTGGATTTTCCGGGCCTGCCGGGAGAGACGAAATATGGCTTTCCCGTGAAGATTCGCATTCCAACGAAGCTCGGTTTCAAAAACCCGAAATTCGTCGTCGAGATTTTCGTCACCAACGATAATCCCGGCGGTTACTGGGAAGACAAGGGCTACAACTGGTTCAGCGGCTCATAGCGCGCGATCATCCGACCCGCCGTCATTGCGAGGAGGCGGAGCCGACGAAGCAATCCAGGGCCGCATCGCCGCCCTGGATTGCTTCGCTTCGCTCGCAATGACGGACGCTGAGTAAAACCCGCGCTTTTGTGGCTCTGCATTCCCCGGTGCGGGCTAATCAAACGGAAATGGTATGGCAGGCGCAACATTCGCTCCTGCATATCGGACAACATGATTGGGGCAAGCCCGCCTCAATCGTGGCCGTTACGCCTTGAAATCATCCCGGCCTCGCCTAGCGCAAGGCTCAACATCTCCACGGTAGGCGGTTGTTATCGTCTCGGGCGGCCGGTGATTCGCCGGAATGGGGGCATTCGACGAGAGGGGTTTTCATGATCCAGAATCGAAGCCGCGTGAATGGCATTCTCGCCGCCGTGCTGTCGGCAAGCATCGTTCCCATGCATGGCGCGTTGGCCAAGCCGAAATCGCCAGACGCGCCCAGGACCGCCGCCAAGAAGATCGACCATGCGGCGGTGAAGAAAACGGACAAGCAGGCGGCGCCCAAGGATGACGCCGCGAAATCCGAAACCAACGGGGCCAACGCGCCTGCGACCGTGACTCAATAATCCACGGCGACGAGATAGAGACCGTGCGGCGGCGCAACCTGGCCGCACCGCGCACGGTCTTTCGCCGCGAGGGCGGCGGCGAGATCGTCGGCGGACCATTTGCCGGTCCCGACATGCTCCAGCGAACCAGCCATGGAGCGCACCTGATTATGCAGGAAGGACCGCGCGCAAGTGACGATCTCGATACGGTCGCCCTCACGCCGCACGTCGAGCCGCTCGAGCGTGCGGATCGGTGAATTGGCCTGGCATTCGGAGGCGCGGAAGGTGGTGAAATCATAGCGGCCGACGAGGCGCTGCGCGGCGTCGTGCATCGCCTCGGCGTCGAGCGGGCGCTTGACATGCCAGGCGCGGCCGAACGTGACGGTCAGAGGCGCACGGCGATTGTCGATGATGTAGCGATAGTGGCGGCGGATGGCGGAGAAGCGCGCTTCGAAACGCTCATCCACCGCCCGCGCGTCGACTACCGCGATGGGGTCGGGCTTGAGATGCGCGTTGAGCGCGTCGCGCAAGCGATCCAGGCGCCATTCCCGCGTGAGATCGACATGGGCGACCTGGCCCAGCGCATGGACGCCTGCGTCGGTGCGCCCGGCGCCATGGATGACGGCGGGGGCGCCATTGATGGCGCGCACGGCCTCCTCCAGCCGCTGCTGCACGGACATGCCATTGGCCTGCCGCTGCCAGCCGACGAAGGGTCCGCCGTCATATTCGATGGTGAGCGCGTAACGGGGCATGTCTCAGGGCCAAGGGACAGCGCTGGGCGTGAGCCTATCCCTCCCCTTTACGGGGAGGGTGGCCCCGCGTGAGCGGGGTCGGGTGGGGTAAGGCCCCAACCATTGTCGTAGCGGCGAGAACCCCACCCGGCGGCCTGCGGCCGCCGACCTCCCCGTAAAGGGGAGGTATTCTGCGCCGACCGAGCCAGATTCGCTTTTGACCGAATGGGCTGGGGATTGGCTGCCGCCACCCCTACAAGCCCCTGCCTGCACTGCCCTCATCCCAGCACGGCGCCCTTCGCGAGCTTGCGGCCGCGTAGAAATTCCTCGATCGCCATCTCGCCCTTGCCGGCGCGCTGCACGCGCAGGAGCCGAAGCGCGCCGTCGCCGCAGGCGATGAGGCCGGCCTCGTCGAGAATCGTCCCCGGCGCGCCCTTGCCAGCTTCCACTTGCGTGCGCAGCACTTTCACCCGCTCGACGCCATGGCCGAGGTCGCCCTCGAAAAAGGCCCCCGGAAAGGGCGTGAGGCCGCGCACATGGTCATGCAGCTCGTGGGCCGGCCGGCGCCAGTCGATGCGCGCCTCCGCCTTGTCGATCTTGGCGGCGTAGCAGGCGCCCTCTTCCGGCTGCGGCGTGAAACGCAAGTCGCCCATGGCAAGAAGATCGAGCGCATCCGCCATCAGGGGCGCCCCGAGCTCGGCGAGCCGGTCGTGCAGCTCGCCGGCCGTCATATCCGGACCGATCGGCGTTTTCGCGGTGAGCGCGACGGGGCCCGTGTCGAGCCCGGCGTCCATCTTCATCACCTCGACGCCGCTCTCCTTGTCTCCAGCCATGATCGCACGCTGGATCGGCGCGGCGCCGCGCCAGCGTGGCAGGAGCGAACCGTGGAGGTTGAGGCAGCCATGTTTCGGCGCGTCGAGAATGGGTTGCGGCAGCAGCAGGCCATAGGCCGCGACGACCGCGACATCGGCCTGCAGCGCCTTGAAAGCCGCCTGCTCCTCGGCCCCACGCAGACTCTTCGGCGTGCGCACGAGAAGGCCCTTGCTCTCAGCGAATTGGTGGACGCTGGATTTCTTCTCCGACATCCCCCGCCCCGCCGGGCGCGGCGGCTGGGAATAGACGGCGGCGATCTCGTGACCGCGCGCGCAAAGCTCTTTCAGCAGCGCCGTCGCGAAGCCCGGCGTGCCCATGAAAATCACGCGCAAGCGTCAGGCCTCGACGTCTTCCGACTGGCGGGCGGCGTCGGCGCGGCGCTGGGCCACGATTTCGTCCATCCGCGCCGCCTTGGTGAATTTCTTGACGACGCGCTCGCGCTTCAGCCGCGACAGATTGTCGATGAACAGGCCGCCCTCGAGATGCTCCAGCTCATGCTGCACGACCGTCGCGAGGAAGCCGTCGGCGTCGAACTCCTGCCTCTCGCCCGCGCGGTCGAGATGGCGCACGCGCACGCGCGCCGGGCGCTTCACGTCGTCGAAATAATCCGGCACCGAGAGGCAGCCCTCGTTGTAGGAGGAGAGCTCCTCCGAGGCCCAGATGATCTCGGGATTGATCAGGAAGAGCGGGCTGCGCTCCTCCTCCGTCTTGCCGGTGTCGACGACGACGATGCGCTTGGCCACGGCCACCTGAATGGCCGCGAGCCCGACGCCGGGCGCCTCGTACATGGTCTCCAGCATATCGTCGAGAAGCTGCAAAATCTCGGCGTCGACGCGCTCCACCGGCTGCGAGACCTTGCGCAGCCGGGGATCGGGCAGGGTGATGATCGGCAGAAGAGCCATCGCTAATTCTTTTAGGGTTCGTCGCGGTTCCGCGAGCCGTGAGCCTTTCGTCAAGAGATAGGCGTGAGCGGCCGTTCCGTCAAATAGACGCGGCCTTTGCCCCGACGCGACGGGCGGCTAACATGCCCATGCTCCGGCGGCGGTTTCACGCGGCGGGCCAAGGGGAGGAATGTCAAATGGCGCTACTCGTGTTGCTCGGCCTCGCGGCGGCGGTCGGCTTCTGGCTGGTCGGGGCCTATAATGGTCTCGTCAATCTGCGGCAGCGCTGCAAACAGGCCTTCTCGGATATCAATGTCCAGCTCAAGCAACGCCACGACCTCGTCCCTAATCTGGTCGAGACGGTGAAGGGCTACGCCACGCATGAGAAGACGACGCTGGAAGACGTGGTCAAGGCGCGCAACGCCGCCGTCTCGGCGGCCGGCCCCACGGCCCAGGGCGCGGCCGAGGGCGCGCTGACTGGCGCGCTCTCCCGCCTCATTGCGCTCAGCGAAGCCTATCCCGATCTCAAGGCCAATCAGAACTTCCAGCAGTTGCAGAGCGAGCTTGCGGATATAGAGAACAAGATCTCGGCCGCGCGGCGTTTCCTCAACAATACGGTCGCCGAATATAACGGGACGCGCGAGGGCTTTCCCGGTTTCCTGATCGCCCAGCGTTATGGCTTCGAGCCGATGGATTATTTCAGTCTGGGCGAAGCCGAGCAAAAGGCCATCGAAGCGGCGCCCAAGGTGCAGTTCTAACCGACGACAGCCCCTTCATTGTGAGGAGCGAAGCGACGAAGCAATCCAGAGCCGCGATGACGCCCTGGATTGCTTCGCTTCGCTCGCAATGACGGGGAGCCACGCGGCGGCGCGCTAAAACGGGAACACCCATGTTCAAAGCCTACGGCCTCTATTCCCACATCCGCGCCAATCGGATGCGCTCGGGCTTCCTACTTGCGGGCTTTGTCGTCCTGCTGCTGGCGCTGATGTTTTCTTTCGCGCTGATCTTCGAGGCTCTGAACGCGGGCGACGCGCCTTTCGAGGTCATTGTCGCCCGCGCGACAAAGGACCTCGAATATGGCTGGCCGATCGGCGTCGCGGCGGCGGGGGCCTGGTTCGCCATCGCCTATTTCTTTCACCAGAGGATGATCGACTTCGCGACCGGCGCGCATGACGTCAGCCGCGCGGAATCGCCCCGGCTTTACAATCTCCTCGAAAATCTCTGCATTTCGCGCGGCATTCCCATCCCGGCGCTGCAGATCGTCGAGAGCGACGCGCTCAACGCCTACGCCTCGGGCATTGAAGAGGGGAAATATCGCATCGCCGTCACGCGCGGCCTGCTCGTGGAATTGACCGACCCCGAGATCGAGGCGGTGCTCGCTCATGAGCTGACCCATATCCGAAACCGCGACGTTCAGATGATGGTGATCGCGGTGATCTTCGCCGGCATTTTCGCTTTCGTCGCGGATTTGACGTTCCGCAACTGGAACTTCCCTTTCGGCTTCATGCCGACCCGCTCCTCCGATCGCGAGGACAACCGGCGCGATGGCGGCGCGATGATCGCGATCGTCCTGGCGCTGCTCATCATCCTGCTGAGCTGGGGCGCCTCGGTGCTGATCCGCTTCGCACTGTCGCGCTCGCGCGAATATCTCGCCGACGCCGGCTCTGTGGAACTGACCAAAAATCCCGACGCCATGATCTCCGCGCTGCGGAAAATTGAGGCGCATTCGGTGATCCCCGACATGCCGTCGCGCATGCACGCATTCTTCATCGAGAGCCCCGCGCGCGTGCAGGAATCGAGCTGGCTCGCCACGCATCCGAGCGTCGACGAGCGCATCAAGGCGTTGATCGTTTATGCCGGCGGACAGGATGTGGAGATTGCCCCCGCTCCGGCGCCGATCGAAGAGGCCGCGCCCGAGGCGATCGAGCCACAGACGGAGGAAGGGTCTTTCCTGCCGAAGGATGGCCACAGCCCTCTTGATCCGCCAAAGCCCGGCCCATGGGGCTGACCGTTTTGTCCCATGCGTCGATCCCGCCCAAAAGCCGAGGAGCAGAGAATTGAAGTTTGATCGCCCAAGCAGGCAATTAACCAGACGCGCGGCGCTCGGCGCTCTCGGCGCGGCCCCTTTTCTTTCGATCTCTCCGCTGCGCGCACAGGACGACTCGGCTTTCGCGCTGCGCGGCGAGACCGGCGAGCCGATGCAGAATTTCCGCATCCCTTCGGAGCTGGACCCGGCGAGTCTTCCCGGCATTTTGTGGGAGGGCCGACGCGACGGCGATGTGATCCTCTACGAATTCTTCGATTATAATTGCGTTTTCTGTCGCAAGGCGGCGCGCGAGCTGGCGAGCATCGCCGCCAGCGACCGAAATGTGCGCGTGGGGCTGATCAACAACGCCATCCTCTCCATCGGATCGGTGCAGGCGGCGAAAGTTCAACAATCCGTCCTGCGCCTCTACGGCCCGGCGAAGGCGAATGATTTTCACCTGAAAATGTATGCGGCGCGCGGCGGCGCCAATGGGCCCTCGGCGCTCGCCATCGTGCGCGCCATGGGGCTCGACGCAGCCAAGGTGGAAGAATCGGCCGACAGCGAAACGGTCAGCGACGTCGTCAAAAAACAGACGCGCCTCGCGGCCGCGCTGGGCCTCGCTATGACGCCCGCTTTCGTCATCGCCGGAACGGCGATCCTCGGCTGGCCGGGCGCCAAGCCACTGCGCGAGATCATCGCCAACGCCCGCAAATGCGATCAGCCGGTCTGCGAGAAGAAGGGCTGACGCCATTTCCAGCGCGGGTTGTCAATCCCCACGCGCGCGTAGCGCGATCGCGAATGACAACGCATAAGCCCGTCATTGCGAGCGTAGCGAAGCAATCCAGGGCCGCAGTAGCTGCTCTGGATTGCTTCGTCGCTACGCTCCTCGCAATGACGGAGCAGCACGGGCTTGCGCGCCAGATCGCGCAGCGAGCGCTAACCTTGCTCCGGAATCCCCTGTGTCCGAACTGTGCGAACGTGGGGAATGCCAAGGCTCAAACCGAGACGTTCAAACGGCCGCGGCGACCGCCAGCTTTTGCTTCAGGAAAGCAATCGCCTTGCCGCGCGACTCGCGCGCTTCGGGGATGAAGCCCATCCATTGCCAGGCGTGAGGGACATCCGGCCAAAGCTCGAAATCCACCTCCACACCCGCCGCCCGCGCGCGCTCGACGAGGCGGGCGGAGTCGTCGCGCAGGGCCTCGTCGCGCCCCGCATGGACGATGAGCGGCGGCAGGCCTGACAGATCGGCGTAGACGGGCGAGGCCAGCGGGTTTTTCCCGCTCGTTCGGCCGAGCGCCGACCGCGCGCCGGAAAGGATGACGCGGCGGGTGAAGAGCGCGTCCTTTTCTTCGTTTTCGCGCGCCGAGGGGCCGGCGACGGCAAGGTCCGTCCAGGGCGAAAACAGCGCGGCGGCTGTCGGGAGCGGCAGGCCTTCGTCGCGCGCGCGAAGCATCAACGCGACGGCGAGCCCGCCGCCGGCCGAGTCGCCGGCGAGAACGATCGGGCCAGGCCGGGACGCCAGCAGCGCCTTATAGGCGTGCAGAACATCATCGAGCGCCGCGGGAAAAATATGCTCGGGGGCAAGTCGATAGTCGGGCGTGAAAACATCGAAGCCGGCGCGGGCGAAATCGCGCGCAATGAAACGGAACAAGCGCGAGGAGCCGACGAGAAAGGCGCCGCCATAGAGATAGACGAGCGTCGCACCCACTGGGGCCCCGATCGCCGGAACCCAATCGCCCGGGACGTCCGGCATAAAGGGCGCGCGCTTTTCGGGAGAGACCCGTTCGACAAGGGCCTGAAAGCGCCGCAGCGACGCGATCGTTCCCAAGAGCCGCGGCTTCACGAATCTCCTCAAAAGCGCAGAGGTCCGCCGCGCCGCGACGCTCGCCTGACGCTCCGTCATTTCGCTGGCGCCGCCGCCGGCTTCGGCGCGGGAGCGTTGGAGAGGAAATCGAGCGAGGGATCGTTGAGCCCCCCTGCCTTCGCCTTGTCGCGCCATTGCTTGGCCTGCGCGACATCCACCTCCACCCCGAGCCCTTCGGCGTAGAGATGGGCGAGGCGGTTCTGCGCCACGGCATTGCCCTTCTGCGCCGCCTTGCGCAGGAGATCGACGGCGGCGGCCCGGTCGCGCTCCACGCCCACACCGTTGAACTGCATGATGGCGTATTCGACCATCGCCGGGGCGAGACCAAGATCGGCGCCGCGCTTGAACCAATCCGCCGCCTGCCGCTCGTCCTTCTCGACGCCCTTGCCGGTCTTGTAGAGAATGCCCAGCGCATAATCGGCGTCGGCTGAGCCGGCCGCCGAGGCGCGCTTGAAGAAGCTCAGGGCCTTCGCGAAATCGGGGTCCCTGCCGTCATTTTCGAGCGCGATCTCGCCCAAAAGATGCAGCGCCGCCGCATGTTCTTTCACGCCGGCCTTTTCGAGATAGGCGCGGGCGCGGGCGCGATCCTTGGCGATGTCGATGCCTTCGAGCAGCCCGACGCCGTAGAGATAGGCGGCTTCCGCATCGCCATTGTCCGCCCCGCGCCGAAACCAGTCCATCGCCTGTTTCATATCGCGCGTGACGCCGGCGCCTTCGAGATAGAGCCGCCCGATAAGGGTCTGCGCGGCGGCGTCCTTGGGATTGGCGTCGACACGCTTCTTCGCCTCGGCCAGAGCGGCCTTGTAGTCGCCGCGTTGATAGGCGCCGAAGGCCAGATCGCGCGAAGAGGACGTCGGTGTTTCGGCCGGCGCCGCGAGGGCGAGCGTCGACAGGCTCAAGGCGACGAACGGCGCCATGAAACGGCGGATCATGCGCGCGTTCCTTCCAAAAGCTGCAACGCCTCTGCGACCGCCGCCGCCGGACCGCGTTTATCCGCCCAGACGGCGTCGTCGAGCATCACGAAATCGGCGCCCGCTTCGGCGAGCGGCGCGATCTCGGCGAGCGAGGCGGCGCGGGCGACGCAGGGCGTGTTGAACAGCTCCGCCCACCAGGCGACGCGCTCGATCAACCCGGCCAAATCCGCACCCTCGAACAGCACGTAATCGACATTCAGCTCGCCGGCGCGCATGGCGTCGTCGCGCAGCTCGAAGCCGCCGGCGCCGACGATATATTTGGGCGAGAGCCTCTTTACGGCGTCGACCAGCTCCTCACCGGAGCCGTTTATGTGCGCGCCATCGGCCCTGGCGCGCAGCGCCACGGTGGCGGAGCCCTCGACGAGAACAGCGACGCCCTTCTCCTGCGCCAAAGGCGTGAGCGCCCGCACGATCTCTTCGTTCTTGCGAGGATCGTCACCCGCAAGCCGAATGAGGAGCGACGCGACGTCGCCCGCCGAGAGCGCGTTTTCGAGCGCGGGCAGGAAATCGCGGGCATCCGCCAGCGGCGGGGTGGCGAGATAGAGGCGCGGCGCGTCTTCGCTCATGATTTTAGCCTTTGAGACGTTCGAGCCAGCCTTGGGCCTGTTTGCGCACATTCTCGGGCGCCGTGCCGCCGAAGCTCACCCGGCTTTCGACCGATTTCTCGACGCCCAGCACCGCGAACACATCCTCGGATATACGCGGCTCTACGCTCTGGAGATCGGCAAGCGAGAGATCTTCCAGCCCCACGCCCTTGCCCTCGGCCAGCGCCACGACGCGGCCTGTGACGTGATGCGCCTCGCGGAAGGGGAGGTTCAGCTTGCGCACCAGCCAGTCGGCGAGGTCGGTCGCTGTGGAGAAGCCGGCGCCAGCGGCCGCCTTCATGCGCGCGCGGCTCACCTTCATGTCGCGGACCATGCCCGACATGGCGGCGATGCAGAGAGAAAGCGAGTCGAGCGAGTCGAAGGCGCCTTCCTTATCCTCCTGCATATCCTTGGAATAGGCGAGCGGCAGACCCTTCATCACGATCAAGAGCGCCTGCAGCGCGCCGATGATGCGGCCCGACTTGCCGCGCACCAGCTCCGCCGCATCCGGGTTGCGCTTCTGCGGCATGATCGAGGAGCCGGTGGTGAACTTGTCCGACAGCGAAATGAAACTGAACTGCGAGGTCGTCCACAGCACGATTTCTTCCGCGAAGCGCGAGAGATGGGTGGCGCAAATGGCGGCGGCCGAGAGCGTCTCCAGCACGAAGTCGCGGTCGGAGACGCTGTCGAGCGAATTGGCGGTGGGCCGGTCGAAGTGCAGCGCCTGCGCCGCCATATGGCGGTCGATGGGGAAAGACGTGCCGGCGAGCGCCGCGGCGCCCAGCGGGCATTCATTGAGGCGCGCACGCGCGTCGCGCAGGCGCCCGCGGTCACGGCCAATCATTTCGACATAGGCGAGGAGATGATGGCCGAGCGTGACCGGCTGGGCGCTTTGCAGATGGGTGAAGCCCGGCATGACGCTGCCGGCTTCTTCCAAAGCGCGCTCCGCCAGCGCGAGCTGTAGATCGGCGAGCTGGGCGTCGAGCGCGTCGATCTCGTCGCGGATGTACAGCCGGAAATCCGTCGCGACCTGATCGTTGCGCGACCGCGCCGTGTGCAGCCGCCCGGCGGCGGGGCCGATCAGCTCGGCGAGCCGCGACTCGGCGTTCATATGGATGTCTTCGAGGGCGCGCGAGAATGTGAATTCCCCGCGCTCGATCTCGCCGCCGATCTGGGTCAGGCCTTCCGTGATCTTCGCCGCGTCCGCTTCGGAGATGATCCCCTGCTTGGCCAGCATGGCGACATGGGCGAGCGAGCCGCGGATGTCCTGGGGACCGAGGCGCTTGTCGAAATCGATGGAGACGTTGATCGCCTCGAGAACCGCGTCGGTTGCGCTCTGAAAGCGCCCGCCCCATATTTTGCTCGTCATTTTTACCCCGGAGCCTGCGCCATATGAAAAAGCTTGCCGCCTTCCCGCGTCGCCTCGCGACGTTCGTCATCGCAGCGGCTGGCGCCGGGTTTCTATACGCGGGCGGCCCGAGCGGCAAGGAAGCCATGTCGCAAGCCCATGCCGAAGACTGCGCGGGCGCGGCCAAAGCGGCCGACGCGATCAAGGACATCGCCAAGGGCGAGGTCGCCGCGATGACCATCTCCAAGAAGCCGGAGAAGCTCCCCGACTACGCCTTTACCGGCCCGGACGGAAAGCCCGTCGCCCTTTCGGCCTTCAAGGGCAAGACCCTGCTTCTCAACATCTGGGCGACCTGGTGCGTGCCCTGCCGCGGCGAGATGCCGGAGCTCGACAAGCTGCAGTCGGAAGAAGGCTCGGATAAATTCCAGGTCGTCACGGTGAATATTGACACCTCCCGGCTGGAGCGGCCGAAGAAATTCTTCGAGGAGACGGGCGTGAAGGCGCTCACCCTCTATTCCGACCCCAAGGCCAATATTTTCTTCGAGATGAAACAGGCCGGCAAGGCGCTTGGCCTGCCGGTGACCGTGCTGGTCGATCCAGAAGGCTGCCAGATCGGGCTCATGAACGGGCCGGCGAATTGGCATTCGGCCGACGCCAAGGCGCTGGTGAGCAAAGCCGTCGAGGCGGCGACCTTAAAATAACCGGCCCACGCCCTATCTCTGACATGCGCCTTGGCCTTCGCCGGGCGGAGAAGGAGGCAGGGCCATGCATGTCACGATCGAACAAGCCGAAAAGGCCATCGCCGCCGCGCGCCAGAAGGCGCTCGCGCTCGGCACGCAAATGTGCATTGCCGTCGTCGACTCGGGCGGCGTGCTCAAGGCCTTCCACCGCATGGACGACGCCTGGGTGGGCAGCGTCGACATTTCGATCAAAAAGGCAAAAACCGCCGTCTTCTTCGGCATGCCGACAGGGCAGATCGGCAAGCTCTCGCAGCCGGGCGGCCCGCTCTATGGCATCGAACATTCGAACGACGGGCTCGTTACTTTCCCCGGCGGTCTCCCCATCGTCGACAAGGATGGGGTGATGATCGGCGCGGTCGGCGTCAGCGGCTCGTCGGTCGAGAACGACCATGCCGTGGCTTCGGCCGGCGTCGCGACGCTCGGCGTCGCGGAACTGCCGGAACACCCCTGGCGGACCTGACCGCGGGGCTTGTCCGTCGTGAATTCCCGCCGGGCGCGACCCGACGGGAAATAACAGCGCGTTCGGATGGGACGCGCCTCAGCCTTTGTGCTTCTTCTTTGCATGCGCGGGCGCATGAGCCGGAGCCGGGGGCGCGGCCGGGGCCGCTTCGGCGGGCTTCGGCGCTTCCTGGACGGCCGGCGCCGGGGCGGGGACGGCGGCGGGCGCGATCACGGCCGCCGGCTCCACGGCAGGCGGCGGATCCGCCTCGCTCTTCTGCTGGGTCGCTTCGGTCGGCGCTGGGGCCGGGGATTCGGCCGCCGGCCGTGAGGTGAAGAGCCAGGTGAGGCCGGCGATCACGAGCACCGCGCCGGCAACGCCCAGGCCGATCCATCCGCTGCGTCTCGAAGCGGCCGGCGCAACGGGATCGATGGCGGCGGGATAGACAGAAGACGGCGGATCGACGGGGTCGACCGGCGACGCGGCGGGCGTCTCGCGAATCGGCGCATCGGCCGGCAACACGCCGCGGTATTGGCTCCACACCCAGGCGGCCGGCGGCTGCCCGTTTGGTCCTTCCGTGTTCGGCATTTCCAAACCTCCCCTGATGCGCTGCTCGAATTTTGCGCCGCTCGGTGGCATGTTGCATCGCATTGCGTCTGGTCACAAGCATATTGACGAGCAGCAATTGAGTCGCTTTGGGCGACGCCCACGCAAAGCGGCGCCTTTACGGGAGACATTCTCGAAAAAGGCGCTAATTAGGGGGAGCCTCCCCCGCCTTTCACGGAAGCGAGTAGCGCATGACCATCAAAGCCGGCGATAGAATTCCCGACGTCACCCTCACCCTCATGGGCAAGAATGGCCCGGAGCCGATCAAGACCTCGGATTATTTCAAGGGACGCAAGGTCGCGCTCTTTTCGGTGCCGGGCGCGTTCACGCCCACCTGTCACGCCAAGCATTTGCCGGGCTTCGTCGAAAAATATGACGCGCTGAAAGCCAAGGGCGTCGACGCCGTGGCGGTGACCGCCGTCAATGACGTCTTCACGCTCGACGCCTGGCTCAAGGATCGCGGCGCGCAGGGCAAGATTGACGGCCTCGCCGATGGCTCGGCGGCCTTCGCCAAAGCCCTGGGGCTGGAGCTCGATCTGACCGACTTCGGCCTCGGCGTGCGCGGCAAGCGCTATTCGGCGGTGATCAAGGACGGGGTCCTCGAATGGATCAACGTCGAAGAGAATTCGAGCCTCGCCACCGTCTCTAGCGCCGAAGCGACGCTGGAAAAGCTCTGAGCCGCGCAAGGCCGGCCCCAGCGGGGTCGGCCCAGTTCGTCGACAAACCTGCGAGGCGGCCTCGTCCTTCGAGACGGGCGCTTCGCGCCCTCCTCAGGATGAGGCCTAAGTGTTTGGCGAAGTTGCAAAAGCTCCTCATGCTGAGGAGCCTGCGCAGCAGGCGTCTCGAAGCACGAGGGGCGTCGGCGCCACTTGTCAGCACTCTGGGCCGGCCCAGGGGCGGCCTTTGTTTCAGGTCTTTGTTTTAACGGGCGCCTGCGGCCCACCCATTGAGTCGAGGCGCGCCTTGGCGCGCTCGGCGACGCGGCTTTTCTCGGCGTCGGCGAGCTGGGACCAGCTCCCGATTTCCTCGCGCGTGCGGCCGCAGCCGATGCAGACATTGGCGGAGTTGAGCGTGCAGATTTTATTGCAGGGGCTGGGGATCATCAGGGCTCTCGGGTGTCTCCCGCAAATGGCCGAGGGGGCGCCGGCGTGTCAATCTTCTCAGCGCTGGAAGGCCCCCTCCCTGTCCCTCCCCCGTTTCACGGGACAGGGGACGCTCACGATCGGCATTCCCGATGAAGGCCGCGGCCTGCTCCCTCTCCCGCGCCAGCGGGGGAGGGTCGGGGAGGGGGCAAGGAGTCTCCGATGACCCTTTCCTTCTCATCCTTCCTCGCCTCTTTAGGCGCCGCTGAGCCCCCCGCGCTGCCCGCCCCCTTGCGCGCTTTGTGGCTCGACGCCGGCGGCGACTGGGACGGCGCGCATCAATGCGTCACCGACGCAGAGGACACGGACGGCATGCGGGTCCATGCCTATCTCCACCGTAAGGAAGGCGATCTCTCGAACGCGTGCTACTGGTACGCGCGCGCAGGCGTTCCGCCGCAGGATTGTCCCCTCGAGGAGGAGTGGCGGGCGATTGCCTCGGCCCTCCTCGCGCAGCGATAGGCCATGGCGGACTCCGCGCGCCGCTTGCTGCGTGATGTTTTCGGCTTCGCCGATTTTCTTCCGGGCCAAGAGGAAGTCATCGAGGCCGTTCTCGCCGGGCGCGACGCGCTCGCGGTCATGCCGACAGGCTCCGGCAAATCCCTGCTGTATCAATTGCCCGCGGCGGCGGGGCCGGGTCTCGTCGTCGTCGCCTCGCCGCTCATCGCCCTGATGCGCGACCAATTGCGGGCGCTCGCGGCCAAAGACATCCCCGCCGTCGCGCTCCATTCCGCCCAGGACGACGCCGAGGCGATCGCCGCGCTGGACGCCGTCTCGACGGGGCGGGCGAGACTCCTCTACGCCGCGCCGGAGCGGCTGGCTCAGGAAGCGACGCAGGATTTGCTGCGCAAAAATCGCATCAAGCTTTTCGCGGTGGATGAAGCCCATTGCGTCTCGCATTGGGGGCACGACTTCCGCCCCGATTATCGTGGGCTCGGCGACATTGCCAAGAAGCTCGGCGCGCCGGTGCTCGCCGTCACGGCCACCGCCGGACCGCGCACGCGCGCGGACATCAAGCGCACTCTTTTTGAGCGGGAGCCAGATGTCTTTATTCGTTCCTTCGCCCGACCCAACCTCGCCCTCTCTTTTCGGCGCAAGCGCGCGGAGCTGCGCCAGATCCTACGCTTCATCGGCGCGGGCGGGGAAAGCGGCATCGTCTACTGCAATTCGCGCCGCAAAGCGGATGCGCTCGCCGCCGACCTCGCCTTGCTCGGGCTCGACGCTTTGCCCTATCACGCCGGCCTCGACGCCTATACGCGCGACGCGCATCAGGACGCGTTTTTCGCACGCAGAGGCGTCGTCATGGTCGCGACCATCGCCTTTGGCATGGGCGTCGATAAGCCAGACGTGCGCTTTGTGATCCACGCCGATCTGCCTGCGTCGATCGAGGGCTATTATCAGGAGATTGGCCGCGCCGGGCGCGATGGCGCGCCGGCGCGCGCTCTCGCGCTGTTCGATCCGCGCGAATTGGCGTCGCGCTGGCGGACGCCGCAGATCGACCACGAAAACGAAGAAGCGGCCGGGGACTATGCTCGCCGCCAAGCCATGGCGCGGCTCTGCGTCACGCCCCGCTGCCGTTTCCAGACCTTGCTCGCAGAATTCGGCGAGGACAGCGCGCCTTGCGGTCGATGCGACCATTGCCGGGGCGGTCCGTTGGCCTGGCCGCGCCGGGCGAGCGCTTTGGCGCTTGGCGTTCGCGTCGCGGCGGCGAGCCGGCTTGCGCATGTCTCAGGCGAAGCGATCGAGGAGCCGTCGCCGCCGCCTGCAGCCCCTCAAGACGCACTTTTCGAATCAGCGGCGCGTCCCGCCAAAGCCCTCACCGTCTCGCAGGCGCGGCTGCTGCGCGCGCTGCAAGCCGAGCGGGGGAAAATCGCCAAAAGGCGCCGCCTGGCCCCCAGGCGCATCGCCAGTGACGCGACTCTCGCCGCCCTCGCCGCGGCGCGGCCGCGCCGAATCGACGACCCGATCTTCCACGACGTCGAGGAGGCGAGCGCTTTTCTGGGCGTCATCGAAAAGGCGAATGCCGAGGGGTGAGCCGCGCGCGGCGGCCATGTCATCCCCGGGAAAGCGGGAATCCAGAGCGACACCCCAGACTTAGCGCCACCCCAGGATTCCGGAGCGGCCTCCGGCCCGTCCGGGATGACGGCGCCTGAAACGCAGCCGGTTCCATGCTGCGCCGCAACGGGCTATGACAAGCTTCCGCGAAGGACGCTCTCATGCTCGCAATCGACGATTCCCTGCCGCCGCCCGCCGCAGAAATGCGGCCGATCATGATCGGGCTCGGCCTCGCCATGCTGCTCTCGGCGCTGGACGGGACCATTGTCGTGACCGCCATGCCGACGATCGGCGCCGACCTCGGCGAACCCGAAAATCTGCCCTGGATCGTCACGGCCTATCTCGTCGCCTCGATCGTGGTGACGCCGCTCTATGGCAAATTTGCCGACGTCTATGGCAGACGGATCATGCTTCTGGCCGGCGTTGCGACCTTTGTCCTCGGCTCGGTCGCCTGCGCGCTCGCCCCCAGCATGACGGCGCTCGCGCTGGCGCGTCTCGTCCAGGGCCTGGGCGGCGGCGGATTGATCGCGCTCGCCCAGACCGTGGTCGCCGATCTCGTCTCCCCGCACGAGCGCGGGCGTTACCAGACCTATCTCGCCGCCGTCTTTGTCGTCGCCAGCATCGCCGGCCCGGCGCTCGGCGGCTATTTTGCGCAATATTTGCACTGGTCGCTGATCTTTTGGATCAATCTGCCGCTCGGCCTCGCCGCGCTCGCGATGGTCAATTCCGGGCTAAAGCGCCTGCCCGAGCGACGCCATCCGCATCGTATCGATTATCTCGGCGCCGCTCTCCTGACGCTGGCGTCCGGCTCGATGGTTCTGGCCCTCGGCTGGGGCGGAACGCGTTACCCCTGGGCTTCGGCGCCGATCTTCGGCCTTCTCGCCTTTTCGGCCCTGTCTTGGGCGGCTTTCGCCTGGCGCACGCGCGTCGCGCAGGAGCCTTTGATCCCTATGCGGATCTTGAGCCTCTCGATCGTGCGCAACGCCACTGTCTCGAGCTCCTTTGGGCTCGGCGCCTCCATCGGGCTCTCGGTCGTCATGCCGATCTACTTCGAGGTCGCGGCGGGCCTGAGCGCGCACGACTCGGGCCTCGCGCTCATTCCGATGATGGCCGCCACGGTTGTCGGCGCGACGATCTCCGGCCGGCTGATGGCGGTCATCGATCACTACAAGATCATCCCTTTGCTGGGGCTCGGCGCGGGCGCGCTCGCCGCCGCGCTCGCCGCATGGAAAGTCGAGAGCGCTTCGCTCATCGTGCTCGACAGCCTGCTCACCATCGCCTCCCTGGGCGTGGGCACGATGCTGCCGATCGCGACGGTCTCCGTGCAGAACGCCGTCGATGCGCGCGATCTGGGCACCGCCACGGCGACGATGCAGTTCTTCCGCCAGCTCGCCGCGGCGCTCATTGTCGCGCTTTTCGGCGCGCTGGCTCTGGGCGGCGGGCGGGCCGATTACATCGCCGAAGCCGGGCTCTCGCCCGAGGAAGCGGCGCGGCTCGCCGCGAGCTTCAAGCTGGTCTTCGCCGCGCTCGCCGTCTGCATGGGCTTCTCCTTCGCCTTCATGGCGCGGATGGAAGCGCGTCCCCTGCGTGGCGAGCGGCGACACTGACCTATGTAATCTGCCGTCGGCCGCTTGTGCCGGTGGCATGGAATTTCCTATGAAGGCGACGTTTCGCCTTTACGTCTGCAAGGACCTCCCATGACTTCGCTCGACAGTTTCAAATCCCGCCAAAAGCTCGTCGTGGGGGACAAGACCTATGATTATTTCTCGCTGAGAGCGGCGGAGGCGAACGGGCTCGAAGGAGTCTCCAAGCTCCCCTATTCGCTCAAGGTCGTTCTCGAAAACCTGCTGCGTAACGAGGACGGACGCTGGGTCACCAAGGACACGATCCACTCCTTCGCCAAATGGCTGACCGAGAAGGGCAAGACCGAGCGCGAGATCGCCTTTTCGCCGGCCCGCGTGCTGATGCAGGATTTCACGGGCGTTCCCGCTGTGGTCGATCTCGCGGCGATGCGCGACGCTTTTGTGGCTCTCGGCGGCGACCCGCAGAAGATCAATCCGCTCGTGCCGGTCGATCTCGTGATCGACCATTCGGTCATCGTCGACGAATTCGGGACGCCCAAGGCTTTCGAGCAGAATGTCGAGCTCGAATATGAGCGCAACGGCGAGCGTTACCGCTTCCTGAAATGGGGCCAGTCGGCTTTCGACAATTTCCGCGTCGTGCCGCCGGGCACCGGCATCTGCCATCAGGTCAATCTCGAATATCTCGCGCAGACGGTCTGGACGCGCACGGAGAAAGCCGATGGCGCGGCGGTCGAGGTCGCCTATCCCGATACGCTCGTCGGCACCGACTCGCATACGACCATGGTCAACGGCCTTGCGGTGCTCGGCTGGGGCGTCGGCGGCATCGAGGCCGAGGCCGCCATGCTCGGCCAGCCGCTCTCCATGCTCGCGCCCGAAGTCATCGGCTTCAAGCTGACCGGCGCGCCCAAGGAAGGCGTCACCGCGACCGACGTGGTGCTCACCGTCACGCAGATGCTGCGCAAAAAGGGCGTCGTCGGCAAATTCGTCGAGTTTTATGGCGAGGGCCTCAACCATCTCTCGCTCGCCGACCGCGCCACCATCGCCAATATGGCGCCGGAATATGGCGCGACCTGCGGCTTCTTCCCCGTCGACGCCGAGACGCTCGCCTATCTGAATATGTCCGGCCGCGCCGCCGAGCGCATCGCGCTGATCGAGGCCTATACGCTGGCGCAGGGCATGCTGCGCGACGCCTCCTCGCCCGACCCCGAATTCACCGACACGCTGGCGCTCGACCTCGCCGAGGTCGCGCCCTCGCTCGCGGGCCCCAAGCGCCCCGAAGGCCGCGTGCCGCTGGAGGACATCGGCAAGGCCTTCGAGACCGCGCTCGCCGGCGAATATAAGAAGGACGGCGGGCTCGGGCCGCGCCACAAGGTCGAGGGGACGAATTACGACCTCGGCCATGGCGACGTGGTCATCGCCGCCATCACCTCCTGCACCAATACGTCCAATCCGAGCGTGCTGATCGGCGCGGGGCTGCTGGCGCGCAACGCCGTCGCCAAGGGGCTGAAGGTGAAGCCCTGGGTGAAGACCTCGCTCGCGCCCGGAAGCCAGGTGGTCGGCCAATATCTCGCCAACTCCGGCCTGCAGAAGTCGCTCGATGAATTGGGCTTCAATCTCGTGGGCTTTGGCTGCACGACCTGCATCGGCAACTCCGGGCCGCTGCCGGCGCCGGTTTCCAAGACCATCAACGCCCATGACCTCGTCGCGGCCTCGGTGCTCTCCGGCAACCGCAATTTCGAGGGCCGCGTGAACCCCGACGTGCAGGCGAATTATCTCGCCTCGCCGCCGCTCGTCGTCGCTTTCGCGCTCGCGGGCACGGTCGCCACCGATCTGACGAAAGAGCCGCTGGGTCAGGGCTCGGACGGCCAGCCGGTCTATTTGCGCGATATTTGGCCGTCGAGCGCCGAGATCGACTCCTTCATCCGCGACAATGTCACGCGCGACCTCTTCCGCGAGACCTACGCCAATGTGTTCGCGGGCGACGAGCATTGGCGCGCGGTGGCGGCTCCGGCCGGCGAAACCTATGGCTGGGACGGCAACTCCACCTACGTCCGCAACCCGCCCTATTTCGTGGGCCTCGCCAAGGAGCCCAAGCCCGTTACGGATATCGTCGGCGCGCGCATCCTCGCGCTCTTTGGCGACAAGATCACCACCGACCATATTTCCCCGGCCGGCTCCATCAAGGCCGCCTCGCCCGCGGGTAAATGGCTGATGGACAATGGCGTCGCGCAGAAGGACTTCAACCAATACGGCACGCGGCGCGGCAACCATGAAGTCATGATGCGCGGCACCTTCGCCAACATCCGCATCAAGAATAATATGATGAAAGACGCCCATGGCGTCGTGCCCGAAGGCGGCCTCACCAAATACTACCCCGGCGGCGAGACGCTTTCGATCTACGACGCCGCCATGCGCTACCAGAAGGACGGCGCGCCGCTCGTCGTCTTCGCCGGCGCCGAATATGGCAATGGCTCGTCGCGCGACTGGGCGGCGAAGGGCACGGCGCTGCTCGGCGTGCGCGCCGTGATCGCACAGAGCTTCGAACGCATTCACCGCTCCAATCTCGTCGGCATGGGCGTGCTGCCGCTGACCTTCGAGCCCGGAACGAGCTGGGGGTCGCTCGGCCTGACCGGCGAGGAGACCGTGGCTATTCGCGGGCTCGAGAAAGGACTTGCCCCGCGCCAGACGCTGGCCGCCGAGATCACCTTCCCGGGCGGCAAGGTTGTCTCCGCCCCGCTCCTCTTGCGGATCGATACGTTCGACGAATTGGAATACTTCAAAAATGGCGGCATTCTGCCTTACGTGCTGCGACAACTCGCCCCGTAAAAGAGCTGTTGGAAGCCTTCACTATTATTGACGGCTCCTTTTTCTTGCGACATCTTCGTGACGCTCGAGCGTGACAGCTCGCGCGCCGCCGTTTCAAATGGCGGCGCGGTTCGAATGCGGCGCAAGAAGCAAGAAAATAAAATAGGGAAGATAGAGGAACGCTCAGGATGAAGAAATTCTCCATTGCCACGGCCATCGCTATCTTTGCGGCGATGACCGCTCCGGCCTTCGCGAGCTGCGACACCCATGCTGAAGACGAGCAGGCCGTCTGCGCCTCGAAGTGCGAGGATCAATATCTGAAGGATCAGCAGGGCTGGACGGCCGATATGTCGAAAGTCAAGTCCAACAAGAAGGCCTGCGACGAGAAGTGCGGCTGCCCGCAGAATTCGAAGGGGCTCTGAGCTTTTCCTCGCGGCTGAGAAAAATGCGAGGGCGCGCGAAAAGCGCGCCCTTCTTGCCGGCCATCTCAAAATTTTTAGCCCCGGGGAGGCGCCCGAGAGCGGGGGGCCCTTATGGGAATAATCTTTTGGATTCAATCTTTAGCAATAGGGAAGCGGGTGCTCGCCAGCTTGCCGATCGCCCCCTCGTCTCTGTCATATCAATGACGTGTGATTGACACTGGGCCAATCTTCCCCCATCGTCCGCCCCGCTTTGCGCGTTATGAGGGGCCGTTACTGTCGGCGGGAGGGTTCTACGCCAGCGCAAGCAAGCACAGCCGAAAATATGAGAAGAGGAAGCGTCAAAATGAACAAATTCGCCTTTGTTGCGGCGGCCCTGTTTGCCAGCATGATGACCCCGGCCTTCGCCGATTGCGACACCCGCAACGCCGACGATGACAAGCAGGCTGCGGCCGCGTCGAAGTGCTACGACGAATATCTCGCCCGCAAGCAGAACTACGGCGCGAATGTCGACGAGCTGCGCGCCAACTTCAAGGCCTGCAATGAGAAGGCCGGCTGCCCGCAGAACTCCGACCTGCTGAAGTAAGATCGTTTCGCCTCTTCGAGCGAGTAGAGGCCGACGCTCAGGGGCGCGCAATTATTGCGCGCCCATATTTTTTGCTTACTGCCGATAGACTTTGCCGTCCGGGCCCTTCCAGCCGTTCGAGTCTTCGTAGAAGCGATATTCCTCATCGAAGACGACCGTTTCGCCCGGGGCCACATATTGCTTGCCCTTGGGATCGGAGTTACGCGGCGCCGTCACATAATGCTTACTGGGCGAGCAACCTTCCTTGACCTTGCCAGCGTCGTCGGGTTTGCAGTCGAGATTGGCGCCTTCCGGAAACTGCACTTTGGCGTTGAAGAAGATCTCGAAGCCCTTCTCGCCGGTCGCGTGCATTTCGAGCGCTTCCGACATCGTCTGTTTGAATTCGAGAATCTTGCCGGGCTTGTCGAAATGCTGCGGGAGGAGATTTTCGAAAATCTTGCGGGCGTGCTCCTCGGTCGGATCGCCGCAGCCGAACCAGCAGATGGCCGCGGCCGGACCGGCGGCCATGGGCGCCGCGACCAGCGCCAGCGCAAAACCTCTGGCGAAGAATTTCAGATACGCGCCTCGCATATAGCGTTTCCTCTTCTTTGTTGCGCCGCAACGCGAGCGGCGATTGGCCGCAGAGTAAAACGCTTTGTATGAAATGTCTTCAACGCCCGGCGTCGGGCGTCGCGGTCCCGACCCAGGAGTCTTTCACCTGCTCGAAATGGACCGCCGGGTCGTATTGCCACGCGTCCAGGCTGAGCGTTTCCGTCGACAGCCGGCCCATGGCGGCGAGCACGGCGTAAGAGGCGACCACGCGCTCACGCTGGGCGAAGACGAGACTGATGCGGGCGTTCAGCAATTCCTGCTGCGCGTTGAGAATGTCGAGCGTCGTGCGCAGACCGGCCTTGGCCTCCTCCCGCACGCCATAGAGCGCGCGCTCGGCCGCCGCGATCTGCGCCTGCGCGGCGGCGATTTGGGTTTTCGCCGCCTGCAGGGCGCCCCAATTGGCGCGCACCAGCGCGATGACGTCGGCGCGCGCGACATCGACGTCGAGACGCCGCTGCCCCGCCGTCTCCTTGGCTTCCCGGACTTGCGAATAGGTTATGCCGCCCTCGTAGATCGGCACATTGAGCCGCCCGCCGATCGACGCGCCAATATTGCGGTTATAGACGCCGCTGATGTCCGTCTGGGTGAAGACATTGCCGACGATCGAGAATTTCGGCATGAAATCCCCTTCGATCACTTTGATGTCGAGGTCGGCCGAGTCGGCGTCGTGCAGAGCCGCGAGAATGACCGGATGCTCGGCCAAGGCGTTGCGCTCGACCTCCTCGCGGGTTTTCGGGATCAGACGATCGACCGCGGTGCCGGGGGATAATTTCTTCGGTTCGACGCCGATCGCCTGCCGATAAAAGCCGACGCTCGCCTCGAGCGCGGCGCGCGCCTGACCGACCAGCGACTGCCCGGCGGCGAGCCGCGCCTCGGCCTGCGCAATGTCGGTCAAAGTAATCTGGCCGTAATTGTAGCGCTCCCGCGTCTGGCGCAATTGCTCGGCGAGAACCGCGACGTTGTTTTCCTGCAATTTGAGCGCGGCCGTGTCGCGCAAGACGTTCATATAGGCGGAGGCCGCGTTGAAAAGCACGCGCTGCTCGGTAAGACGCAGCCGCTCGCGCCCGGCGAAGACATTCGTTTCCGCCATGCGGGTGGCGTTCTGCGTTTTGAAGCCGTCGAAGACGGGCTGCTCCACCGTGAGGGTCGCCGAGCGGGGCATGCTGCCCCCTGTCTGAATGCTTTTGGTCTGGACGCGGGTTAAGGCCGGATTGGCAATTTCCTCGTCGATTTGCCGCGCGATCGCGCGATTTTCCTGCTTGCCGAGATAGAGACTTGCATTGGCGCGCGGACGCAAGCCCGAGCGCGCCTGCGGCACCTTCTCGTCGAGCGCGCGCACGCCGGCGCGGCCGGAGTTCAGCACCGGACTATTGTTGTAAGCGCGCAGCAAGGCGCCATCGAGCGTCTCGGCCGACGCCGCAGACGACGTGAAACACAGAGCAAAAAAGGCGGCCCGCACGAAAGCGGCCGCGCAACCGCTGGGCGTGAGCTCATCCCTCCCCTTTACGGGGAGGGTGGCCCCGCGCAAGCGGGGTCGGGTGGGGCAAGCCCCAATAACTGTCGTAGCGGCGCGAGCCCCACCCGCCGGCCTTTGGCCGCCGACCTCCCCGTAAAGGGGAGGTATCTGGCGCCCGACGTCCGAGCAAAATTGGCGCTCAGCCGATTGTCCTGTGCGGCGCGCCTGTCTCACACCGCCTCCCTTTCACGCGCGGCGGCGAGCGAGGCTTTGTTTTCACCAAAGAAGGCATAGAGCGCCGGCAGCACGATCAGCGTGAGCACCGTCGCGCTGATGAGACCGCCGATGACGACAGTGGCGATCGGCCGCTGCACTTCAGCGCCCGTCGACGTCGCGAGCGCCATGGGCACGAAACCGAGAGAGGCGACAAGCGCCGTCATCGTCACGGGACGCAGACGCGTCATGGCGCCCTTGAAGATCGCCGCGCGCTCATCCATGCCGCTCACCATGAGCTGGTGAATATAGGTCCGCATCACGAGGCCGTTGAGCACGGCGACGCCAGAAAGCGCGATGAAGCCCACCGCCGCCGAGACGGACATGGGCATGCCGCGCAGCCACAGAGCCAGCACGCCGCCGGACAATGCAAGCGGCACGGCCGAGAAGACCAGCAGCGCGTCGCGCGCCGAACCCAGCGCCGAGAACAGCAGCAGGAAAATCATGAAGAAGCAGACCGGCACGACGATCATGAGCCGCGCCCGCGCCGCCGCGAGATTTTCGAACTGCCCGCCCCATTCGATCCAATAACCGGCGGGGATTTGCACCTTGGCGTCGACCTTGGCGCGCGCTTCGTTGACGACCGAGGCGATGTCGCGTCCGCGCACATTGGCGCTGACGACCACGCGCCGCTTGCCGTTCTCGCGCGAGATCTGGTTCTGTCCGTCGACGGTGGAGAAGCTCGCGACCTGCTTGAGCTGAATGGTCGAGATGCGGCCCTGCGCGTCGGGTGGCAAGGAGACGGGAATCGTCTCCAAAGCGCTGGCGTCCTCGCGCAGATTGTCGCGCAAGCGCACGAAAATCGGGAATCGGCGGTCGCCCTCGAAGATCATGCCGGCCTGCTCGCCGCCGATCGCCGCGCCGATCGTGTCCTGCACGGCGCCGAGCGACAGGCCGTAGCGCGCAATGGCGCTCTTATCGACCTTGATGTCGAGCACCGGCAGGCCCGTCACCTGCTCGACCTTGACGTCGGTCGCGCCCGGCGTGGCGCGCAGAATGGCCGCGATATGATTGGCGGTCTTCAGCATGGCGTCGAACTCTTCGCCAAAGACCTTGACGGCGATGTCGCCGCGCACGCCGGCGAGAAGCTCGTTGAAGCGCAACTGAATGGGCTGCGAAAACTCATAGGCGTTGCCGGGGAGCTTCGAGATTTCGGCCGAAATATCGTCGATCAGCGTATCCTTGGGCAGATGCGGATCGGGCCACTGATCTTCCGGCTTCAGCATGATGAAAGTGTCGGTCAGATTCGGCGGCATGGGGTCGGTCGCGACCTCGGCCGTGCCGGTCTTGGAGAAGACATAATCGACCTGCGGCAGCTTGCGAATGGCGTTCTCGACGTCGATCTGCATCGCCTGCGATTGCGTCAGCGACGTGCTCGGAATGCGATTGGCCTGCATCGCGAGATTTTTCTCGTCGAGCTTCGGAATGAACTCCTGGCCGAGGTTCAAATAGAGAAGCACGGCGAAGAGGAAGGAGGCGACGCCGATCGCCATCACCTTCACCGGCGCCTCCATCGCCCAACGCAAGGCCGGCTCATACATGCGCTTGAGCGAGCCCACGATCGCATTGTCGTGCTCTTCGCTGGCGCCCGAGACGAAAAGCGCGATCATCGCGGGGAAAAAGGTGAGGGAGAGAAGGAACTCCGACAGAAGCGCGATGATCACGGTCATCGCCATCGGATGGAACATCTTTCCTTCGACGCCCGAGAAGCTCAGGATCGGCAGATAGACGAGGATGATGATCGACTGACCGTAGACCGTTGGCCGCCGCATCTCGACGGCCGAATCGATGACCGTCTCGAGACGTTCCTCGGTGGTCAGCGGGCGCCCCGCCATATGCTGGCGTTCGGAGAGGCGGCGCAGGCTGTTCTCCGCCACGATGATGGCGCCGTCGGCGATGAGGCCGAAATCGAGCGCGCCGAGGCTCATCAGATTGGCGCTGATCTTGCCGATATACATGCCGATGGCGAGCAGCAGCATGGTCACCGGAATGACCGTCGCCGTCACCACCGCCGCGCGGAAATTGCCCAGCATCACGAAGAGCACGAGGATGACGAGCCCCGCGCCTTCCAGGAGATTCTTGGCGACGGTCTTGATAGTCGCGTCGACCAGGAGCGTGCGGTTGAGGATCGTCTTGACTTCGATCCCCGGCGGCAGGGACTTCGTGACGGTCTTCACCTTGGCGTCCACCGCCGCCGAGACGGTGCGGCTATTGGCGCCGATCAGCATCAGCGCCGTGCCGATAACCACTTCCTCGCCATTCATGCTGGCTGAGCCCGTGCGCAGCTCCTTGCCGATGGCGACATTGGCGATCTCGCCCACGCGCACGGGCACGCCATTTCGCGTCGTCGCCACGACATTGGCGATATCTTCGACAGTCTCCAGCCGGCCGCCGCTGCGCACGACGAGGCCCTCGCCATTGCGCTCGACATAGCCGGCGCCGCGGCTGACGTTGTTCTTCTGGATCGTCGCCGCAAGATCGCCGAAGGACAGGCCGAGCGACGTCAGCTTCGCGGGGTCGGGCTGCACATGATATTGCCGCATGAAACCGCCGAGCGAATCGACGCCGGCGACGCCCGGCACCGTGCGCAATTGCGGGCGGATGATCCAGTCCTGCACGGTGCGCAGATAGGATTCCTGCGCGACGGCGGTGCGCAGCATCGCGCCTTCCGGCGTCAGATAGGCGCCGTCGCGCTGCCAGCCGGGCTCGCCCGCATCGGCGAGCTTATGCGGCTCCGCGTAGCGCACGGTCCACATGTAGATTTCGGAAAGGCCCGTCGCGATCGGGCCCATGCGCAGCTCGATCTGCGGCGGGAAATCCTCGCGCGCCTGGGCAACGCGCTCATTCACCTGCTGACGCGCGAAAAAAATATCGACGCCATCGGAAAAGACCGCTGTCACCTGCGCAAAGCCGTTGCGCGAGAGCGAGCGGGTATAGTCGAGACCCGGAATGCCCGCGAGCGCGTTCTCGATCGGATAAGTGACCTGCTTCTCCATCTCGAAGGCGGAGAGGGCCGGCGCGCGGGCGTTGATCTGCACCTGATTATTGGTGATGTCGGGAACGGCGTCGATCGGCAGATGCACGAGCGCGAAAGCGCCGAAGGCGCCGACCAGCGCGACCAGGAGGACGACCAGCCAGCGGCTATGGACCGAAAAGGCGATGATCCGCTGCATCATGGTCTTAGAGCCGTCACTCCTCGGGAATTTCGCTCTTGCCGGCTTCGGCCTTCAGCACGAAGCTGTTATCCACCGCGATCGTCTCTCCGGGCGAGAGGCCTTTCACGATCTCCACAGAACCTTCGTCGCCGTCGCCCAGTTCGACGACGCGCTTTTCAAAGCCATTCTTCACGCGCACGAAGACCGTCGGCTCATTGTGGATGAGCTGCACCGCGGCGCGCGGCGCGACGACTTTCGCGGGGCTCTGTTCAAGTGCGATCTCGGCGTTGAGCAAAACGCCAGGATGAATGGCGTAATCGGGATTTTTGAAGGCGGCGACGACATGGCCGGTGCGCGTCTCGGGGGTGATGATGGCGTTGACCACGCGCACGACGCCCTCGAAAGCGCGCCCATCCGCCCCCTTGACGACCACCGGCTGTCCCACGCGCACGCTGGCGAGATTGGCGACGGGAACCGCGAGCTCGGCTTCCACCTCGGAAAGATCGGCCAGAACGTAAATCTGGCTTTCCGGCGTCACCGGCTGGCCGAGATTGGTCAGGCGCTCGATGACGCGGCCCTTGATCGGCGCGCGAATCTCCTTCTCGCGCAAGCGGGCGATGGGCTGATTGGCGAGCGCCGTCATCTCGCTTTCGGAGAGATCGAGGGCGGCGAGCTTGCCGCGCGAGAGATCGAGGCGGAGCTTCGCTTCCGTGAAAGACGCCTTGGCTTTCAGGAACAGTTGCTCGGCGGTGATCTTCTTTTCGAAGAGGCCCTTCTCGCGCTGGAAGAGCTGGGATTGCAGCTCGTAATTGGCGAGCGCGGCGAGATATTCGCTCTTGGCGTCGGCGACCTCGCGCGAATCGATGACGGCGATCGTCTCGCCCTTCGCCACCTCGTCGCCGAGTTTCTTGCGCATTTCGGCGACGACGCCGGAGACCTTGGCGGCGACGCGGGCGAGATGGTCGGGATCGGGCTTCACCGTCGCTGGCACGGTGATCTGGCGCTTGAGCACGCCGGGGCCCGCCTTGCCGACGCCGATCTTGGCGGCCTCGATCTGCTCGGGCGACAGCTTGATCAGCCCTTCGGGGGCGGCGTCCGGACTTGCCGTCTGCGGCGCGCCGGCGCCGGAGTTCGCGGGCGCAGCCCCGCGCATCTTCGCGAAAAGGCCCGGCAGAGCCGCGCCGATGGCGAGGCTCACAATGATTGCGAGAAGAAGGGGCGCTTTGCGGGGCATTTAAGCTGTGGGGCTCCGAGGCGCGTCGGCGAAGGTCCAGTGAACAGGGTTAGCACCCGCACGCGCCCGACGCCAAGCGCGACAGGCTCGAGCGAGACTTGCCCCAATATGCTCCGACGCCCCTGCTATAGGCCGCGCTGCAACGCGCGTCCATGCCGCTCCCGCAACATGACGCATTTGTAATCAAATGAAAAAGCCCGGCCACAAGGGCCGGGCTTCGCAATCGTCTAAGCTGCCGAAAGGCTCAGTATTTCGCCAGAACCGGCGCCGGAGCGGCGAACGGGTTGAAGTGCCAGTTCAGGCCGGCGCGAACCGTGTGGAACTGGGTCGGCGAGCTGTGCGAACCAGCCCAGCCGGGAACGACGAAGGTCGTGAGCACGCCCGGGATGACCACATTGGTCGAGCCGAGATCGGTGTAGAGATATTCCACCTTCAGCGACCAGGCCGGGAAAGCGAGCGGCGACCACTCGACGCCGCCACCGGCGGTCCAGCCCGTCTTGGTGCCGAACGACTTGGCGCGGCCGATCACGGCGCCGCCGACGGGGCCGGTCAGGAAGATGTCGGCGACCGAGACGGTCTGATCCACCTGGCCATAGGCGAAGCCGCCCGTGCCGTAGACCAGCAGATTCGGCCAGGACGGAAGCGTCACGCCGATGCGGCCACGAACCGTGCCCCACCAATCGACGCTCTTCGCGGAGTTCACGAAGGCGCTATGCAGAATGGGGCCGCGCGCCGCAGTGGCGGCGAAAGCCGTCGACGGGCTGGTCGTCGCGCCGACGACATTCGACTGGCTGTTGATGTCGGCCGCCTGAATGTCAGCTTCGGCGCCGACAACGAGCCACGGCGAGAACTGGAAGTTGTAGCCGATCTGACCGCCGCCCGTGACGCCGTTCAGATTCTGCGGAGCGTTCCACGCGGCGGAGAAGCCCGGAGCAGCCGACGGCGACGGATAGATGAAGCCGCCCGTCTCATTGGAGCCGGCGCCAAAACCATAGCCGATGTTGATACCGCCATAGAGGCCGTTCCAGGTGAAGCTCGGCGCCGGGGGAACAAAGACCGGCGGCGGTCCCTTGCGCGACGGGAGATCGGCGGCAAAAGCGGAACCCGCAACAAGAGCCAGCACAACGCCGGCGGCGACAGGAAACTTGGCCATAATCGACCCCTTCGTAGATATTTCGAATTCTTGGGCTTCTGCCGCTTGAATGCGACCTCCGCGCCGTCACGGCTAGACTTACGGCTGACCTCGCGGACGGTCAATCGAAAGGCGACCTGAACAAGCCTTGTGCATCACGTTTGCCAGCCTGCGTGACAATTGCGCAACATAATCGTGCAGTTCCCCGGTCATTTGGCCGGTCATTTGGGGTTGCGTTCGCGCCGCAACCGCTCCCAATAATCGAGGCGCTTGGCGAGCTCCCGCTCGAAGCCGCGCTCGACCGGCTTGTAGAGATTCTGGCGCCCGAGCGCGTCGGGCCAGTAGTTCTGCCCGGAGAAGGCGTCGGGCGAATCATGATCGTATTCATAGCCCTCGCCATAGCCTTCCTCGCGCATCATCTTGGTCGGCGCGTTGAGGATGACCTTGGGCGGCATGAGCGAGCCCTTCTCCTGCGCGAGGCGGCGCGCCTTCTTATAGGCGACATAGCCGGCGTTGGATTTGGGGGCGGTCGCCACATAGATCACCGCCTGCGCCAGAGCGAGCTCGCCTTCCGGAGACCCTAGAAAGTCGTAAGCGTCCTTTGCGGCGTTGGCGATCACGAGCGCCTGCGGATCGGCGAGGCCGATGTCCTCGACCGCCATGCGCACGATGCGCCGGGCGAGAAAGAGCGGGTCTTCGCCCGCGTCCAGCATGCGCGCGAAGTAATAGAGCGCCGCGTCGGGGTCCGAGCCGCGCACGCATTTGTGCAGCGCGCTGATGAGATTGTAATGGCCCTCCTGCGCCTTGTCGTAGATGGGCGCGCGCCGCTGAACGACGTCCGCGAGCGCGGCGCGGTCGAAGATTTCGCCAGCACGCGCCGCGCGCCAGATTTCCTCCGACAAAGTGAGCGCGGCGCGGCCGTCGCCATCGGCCATGGCGACCAACGCCTCGCGGGCGTCGGCGTCGAGCGGCAGCTTCTTGCCTTCGGTTTCTTCGGCGCGCGCCAACAATTTTTTGATCGCCGCCGCGTCGAGCGATTTGAAGGTCATCACGCGCGCGCGCGACAGCAGAGCGGCGTTGAGCTCGAAGGACGGATTCTCCGTCGTGGCGCCGATCAGTGTGATCGTGCCGTCTTCCATCACAGGCAGGAAACTATCCTGCTGGGCGCGGTTGAAACGATGGATCTCATCGACGAAGAGCAGCGTGCCCTGGCCCGTCGCGCGGCGCGCACGCGCGGCCTCGAATGTCTTCTTGAGATCGGCGACGCCCGAGAAGATCGCCGAAATCTGCACGAAAGCGAGTTTCGTTTCATGCGCGAGCAGGCGCGCCACCGTTGTCTTGCCGGAGCCGGGCGGCCCCCAAAGAATAAGCGAGCCGAGCGAGCCGCCGCGAACGAGCCGCGTGAGCGCGCCGTCAGCTCCGAGCAAGTGATCTTGTCCAACCACCTCTTCGAGGCGAGTCGGGCGCAGACGGTCCGCCAAGGGGCGGGGCGCGCTTTCGTCGAGTTTCGCGTTTTCGAAGAGGTCGGGCATTGGAGTCTCGGATGGTCGGAGTCCTTACTTGTGTCGGCGCCGATCAATTGACGCCTCGACGGCGCGTTAGCCAAAGCTTACCCTGCACGCAAGTAAATGATTCGGCCGCATAAGCTTGGGTGCTGCCGACAATTGCCGCGTTTCGCGTAAAGCCTTGCCGAACCGAGCAAACGCCAAAACGGAACCAAAAGAATGCGAACAATAGCTTTCGTTACGCAAAAGGGCGGCGCGGGCAAGAGCACCCTCGCGAGCAGCGTCGCCGTCGCCGCGCGCGCGGCCGGCGAGCGCGTTTTCATCTTCGATCTGGACCCGCTCCAAACCCTCGTCAAATGGGCGAGTTCGCGCGAGGCGTCCGACATCGGCGTCGAGCACGCGCCGGCGGGAAAGCTCGCCAAGGCAATCTCGGCGTTGGAAAAAAAAGGGATCACTTTGGTCATCCTCGACGCGCCGGGCCATGACGGCGAACAATTGCTTGCGGCCGTGCGCGCGGCGGACCTCTGCATCATTCCCGCGCGTCCGAACGCTTTCGATCTTTGGGCCAGCGAAAAAACCCGCGCGCAAGTGAAGGAGGAAGGTTGCGACTACGCCTTCCTGCTCAACCAATGCCCGCCGTCGCAACAGAGCGCGCGCGTCGATCTCGGCGCCAAGGCGCTGCAGGCGATGGGCGGTCTGCTTGCGCCGCTGGTGTCCTCGCGCGTCGACTACCAGGAAGCCGCGCGTCTCGGCCTCGGCGTCGCGGAATATAACCCCGAGGGCGTGGCCGCTCAGGAAATGAAAGAGCTGTGGAGCTCGATCAAGCGCCGCCTGAAACGCGCCTCGGCGAAGCCGGCGGCTGAAAAGGCTGCGGCGGAAAAACCCGCTCCGGCTCAAAAAGCCTCTGCGCCGAAGGCCGCCGTCGCCAAGCCGGAAGCGCCTCAGAAGGCGGCCGCGGTTGCGCAGAAGGCCGAAACGCAGGAAACCAAGAGCCCCGCCAAGAAGGTCGCGCGCAAAGCGGCATAGCGCCGGCGCGAAGGATAGAGAACGAAGTCGAGCGGCGCGGAAACGTGCGGTCAGACTGCCGAAGAAATGGCGGTGACGCCCCTCGTGCTTCGAGACGCCTGCTGCGCAGGCTCCTCAGCATGAGGAGCTTCTGCAAAAACACTCAGGCCACATCCTGAGGAGCGAGCGAAGCTCGCGTCTCGAAGGACGAGGCCGCCTCGGAGGTTTGGCGACAAATTAGCCGCGCGGAAAACGCGCGGCTTTTTGTTACGCGATCTCGACGATCTGCGCGCGGTGATGGCCGACCTCGACCTCGTCGTCGACAGCCTTGCCCATCAGGGCCTGCGCAAGCGGGGCGACATAGGGAAGCAGCCCCTTCGCCGGATCGGCCTCGTCTTCGCCCACAAGGCGGAACGCCCGGCGCTCCCCGCCCTCCAGCTCCACCACGACACGGTGGCCGAAGCGCACATGCGAATGGTCGGCGATGCGCGGCACGATCTCAGCGCTGGCGCGGCGCGCCCGCCAGTAGCGCAAATCGCGCTGGGCGAGCGCGATCGCATGATTGTCGCCAGCGGCGTTCGCCATTTCCAGATCGGCCAGCAGGCGCGTCATAGCGTCGTCGATCTGCTGCAAGCCTTCTTGCGTCACCAGATTGCGATGCGGGCTGATCGGACGATCGGGCAAATCCTCGCGCGGATTGTCGTCGTCCTGTTCTTTGGTGAATGCCGAACTCATGCGTCCTACCTTTGGCGCCCCGAGGGCATGAAAAGCTAAACGGTCCAAGAGCGCGGTCCGGGAGCGCGATCCGCTCGGCGGCCGAAAGCCGATTACAACCGAAGCGAATGCGTTCGTCGAGGCGTCCGGCGGCGCTGCGACAATTGGTCGAAGCGACGCTCAGCGCATCTCGATGACGACCCGCCCGCGTATCTTCCCGCCCACGATCGAGCGCGCCCTCTCCAGCGCCTGATCGAAGGGGATTATCTCACACATGGCGTCGATCATCGCGACGTCCAGGTCTGTCGCGAGCCGCGCCCAGGCTTCGCGGCGCAAATTTATTCTTGGCCGAACGCTTTCGACGCCGAGCAGCGACACGCCGCGCAGGATGAAAGGCGCGACGCTCGCGGGCAGATCCATGCCGCCGACATTGCCGCAGGCGGCGATCGCGCCGTCGAACCGGGTCTGCGCAAGCATATTCGCCAGCGTGGCGCCGCCGACCGTATCGACGCCGGCGGCGAAGCGTTGGGTTTGCAGCGCTTTGCCGGGGGACGAAAAATCCTCCCGCGCCAATATTTCGGCCGCGCCGATGGATCTCAGATAATCAGCCTCGGCGGGGCGCCCGGTGATGGCGGCGACGCGCCAGCCGGCCTGCGCCAGGAGGGCGACGGCGAAGGAGCCGACGCCGCCCGAGGCGCCGGAGACCACGGCCGTTCCGTCAGCGGGCGAGAGGCCATGCCGCTCGAGCGCGAAAAGACAGAACATGGCGGTGAGCCCCGCCGTGCCGATCGTCATCGCGCGCGCGGGCGTCAACGCGCCGGGGAGCTTGACCAGCCATTCGCCGGGGAGCCGGGCCTTCTGCGCGAAGCCGCCAAAATGCGCCTCACCCAGGCCGCAGCCCGTGGCGACGACGAGGTCCCCCGGCGCAAAACCCGCATGCGCCGATCGGGTGACCCGTCCGGCGAGATCGACGCCCGGAATCATCGGAAAGCGGCGCACCACCGGGGCTTTTCCGGTCACCGCCAGACCGTCCTTGTAATTGATGGCCGAGTAGAGCACCGCGAGATCGACGTCGCCGGGCATCAGCTCGTCCTCTGTCATCTCCACATAATCGGCGCTCTGGGCGCCCGACTGGACATCAATTCGTACGGCCCTGAAAGTGGACATTGCGGCTCCAAGTCGAGTCGAACAGGCAAGGCATTGTGTTACTGCTCAATAACCATCCTCCATAACCTCATCTAGGCCGATCTTCGCCTGTTCGTCCCATGGACGGGCTCAAGACTTTGCGATTCTGGGCGGCTCTACGCTGCTGCGGCGCGCTCGAAAGAGAAACATATGGCGTAAATGAGATGACCTAAATTTAATGGAGCATAATTCTTGATGCACGGGGATAAATGGCATAAATTGACGTTTAGTCTTCGCCTGTTCGATAAAGCCCGTCGCGTAAAAGGTTTTGTCCGAGCTATTTGAAGCGGCGACGCTTCCCGAGAGAAGACGCCAGCCCTCTCAGGGTCCCCACGTGACGCAATAGGCGCCCTTAAATGAACCTGCCCAACAATATCGAACTCGCCGCGGACATTGTATCGGCCTATGTCAGCAACAATTCCGTGCCAGCCTCCGATCTGCCTCAGCTCATCAGCGAAGTATATAATGCGTTGCAGCGCGTCGGCTCCACCGTGGCCGCCGCACCGGCCGAGCCGCCGAAGCCCGCCATCGCCCCCAAGCGCTCGGTGACGAACGACTACATCATCTGTCTCGAAGACGGTAAGAAATTCAAATCCCTGAAGCGCCATCTGCGCACGCAATACGGCCTCTCGCCCGAGGAATATCGCGAGAAATGGGGCCTGCCGGCCGATTATCCGATGGTCGCCCCCAATTACGCCCAGGCGCGCTCCAATCTCGCCAAAGAGATGGGCCTGGGCCAGCAGCGCCGCCGTCGCGGCAAATAACCGTTCCCAGAGCGCATTCCGCAAAAGTTGATAGACTTTTGCGATAAGAATGCGCTCCAATTTTTTGACTCTGCGCGCTTTCCGCTCGCGTGATTCCATGCGAGCGGAAAGCGCGCTAGCCCAAACAAAAAACCCGCGGCGCTCGCCGCGGGTTTTTTGTTGGCTGTTTGCGGGGCGCCCGAAAGGGGCGCGACGCTCACCCCTCGTCGTCGGTCTCGATGTCGCCGTCGATGAGGCCGGAGACGTCATCGTCCTCGCCCTCTTCCTCTTCGAGGAAGGTGTCGTCGTCGCCGGCGTCGTCGATCTCGACGTCTTCATCGACATCGAGCGTCTCGGCCGCATTCTCGCTCTCCTCGACCTCATCGAGCGACACGGTTTCCACGCCCTCCTTCTCGACCTCGCTCTCTTCCTCCTCCACGCGGCCGGGCGCGCGCGAAAGCGCGGTGATCTGGAAGATCGTCCCGCACTTCGGGCAGACGATCGGGCTCTTGTTGAGGTCGTAGAATTTCGTTGCGCAGGACTGGCATTGGCGCTTGGCGCCGAGTTCCGGTTTGGCCACGGTTCGTTGATCCTTACGAAAGGGGCAGCGTTGGAACGCCCGCCTGTTGATTGACCATCGGGCGCTCGGGTTAGTGGGCTCCGGCGGCGCTGTCAAATAGATAAATGCGCGCAGCCCGCGCGACGGATTCGCCGTTGCAAAGCGGCGCGCGGCTTGGCATAGAAAAAGGGTCGCGGGTGTAGCTCAATGGTAGAGCAGCAGCCTTCCAAGCTGAATACGAGGGTTCGATTCCCTTCACCCGCTCCATTTTTTGCAAAATGTATAGGGAGGCGATTATGCCCAAAATTTTAGACAACCTCGCCTGCTTTCGAGCGCACGTCCAAGCGCCGTATGGGCTTCAACTCTGAAACCCATGTGAAGCGCGGCGCGCGAATCATTCACGCCGCGCCGACGCGGAAAGCTTAAGAATATAAGCGGGACCGACGCCGCTTCTTCTCCCCACGTGTGTCATGTCCCGGCGTGGATGCCCGCGACAGGCGCCGGGCATGACGCGGCTGCGGAGGGTTCGTTTACCCGAATTCCGCGCCCTGACATGGGCCCGCGCGCGCTTGACGTGCGCCTGGGCCACCGCATACTTTGCCACGCAAAGCTTAGGCAGAGGCTCGGCCTGGCGGGCGGCCGGCGTTGCCCCGATCGCGAATGACGGAGGAGACAGTGCCGCGGCGCGACGCCGAGAAGGGACGTTTCGCCTATGAGGGCCTCGACCGCGTCATTCACGAGAAGGCGCGCCTCGCCCTTCTGACCGCGCTCCTCTCTTTTCCGAAAGGCTTGCCATTCTCGGAGCTCAAACGCCTTTGCGGCCTGACCGATGGCAATCTCAGCCGCCATCTCGCCGTGCTGCAGGAAGACGGCCTCATCGCCATCGACAAGCGTTTGGAGGAGAATCGCCCTCTGACGACTTGCCGCATCACAAGCCCCGGACGCAAACGCTTTTCCGACTATCTGAAAGTGCTCGAACGCCTGGTCGACGACGCCGGCAAAGCATCGGCCGTGGCCAACGGCCGCGATGCGGGGAGAGCAAGCCCTTGAAAAAGCCCGACGCCTTTTCGCCGCAGGCGCGGTTGAAGAGCTTCTCCTATGCTTTCGCGGGGCTAGGCTTCATGCTGCGCTCCCAGCACAACGCTTGGCTTCACGCCGTCGCGACAATCGGCGTTGTGGCGGCGGGGTTCGCATATAAGGTCCGGCCCGAGGAATGGCGCTGGCTCTTTGCCGCGGTGACGATCGTCTGGGTGGCGGAGGCGGTGAACACCGCCTTCGAACATGTCTGCAATGTCGTCTCGCCGCAGCATCATCCCGAGGTCGAGAAGGCGAAGGACGTCGCCGCCGGCGCCGTTCTGATTGCGGCGCTGGGAGCGGCGACGATCGGCGCGAGCGTTTTCGCCCCCTATGCGATGGGCTCTTTTTAACGCCCGCCCTTCTGCTTCATCGCGGCCAGCAGCGCTTCGCCGAGCCCGCCGGGGCTATTGCCGGCCGGCTTGCCGCCCTTCGGCGCCGAGGTGAATTGCTGCGGCCCGCGCGGGCGGCCCTGATCGCGGCCGGCGCCCCCGCTTTGCCCGCCTTTGCCCTGCTGGCCCGGAGCGTCGTCGAGGCGCATGGAGAGCGAGATGCGCTTGCGCGGCGCGTCGACCTCCATGACCTTCACTTTCACGATGTCGCCGGGCTTCACCACGCTACGCGGGTCTTTGACGAACTCCTTCGACAAGGCAGAAATATGCACCAGACCATCCTGATGCACGCCGATGTCGACGAAGGCGCCGAAGGCCGCGACATTGGTGACGACGCCCTCCAAGACCATGCCGGGCTTTAGATCGTTGAGCGTCTCGACGCCCTCCTGGAAGGTCGCGGTCTTGAAGGCGGGGCGCGGATCGCGGCCGGGCTTTTCCAATTCCGCCAGCACGTCGGTGACGGTCGGGACGCCGAAAGTCTCGTCGGCGAATTGCGCGGGCTTCAACTTGCGCAATTCATTCGTATTGCCGATCAGCGATTTGATGTCGGTCTTCGCCGCGTCGAGGATGCGGCGCACCAGCGGATAGGTTTCCGGATGCACGCCCGAGCGGTCGAGCGGATCGTCGCCGTCGATAATGCGCAAGAAGCCAGCGCTTTGCTCGAAGGCCTTGGGGCCGAGGCGCGGCACTTTCTTCAGTTCGGCGCGCGTGCGGAAGGGCCCGTTGGCGTCGCGATGCGCGACGATATTGGCGGCGAGCGTCTCGCCGAGGCCCGACACGCGCGCCAGCAGCGGGGCGGACGCCGTGTTGACGTCGACGCCCACGGCGTTCACGCAGTCTTCGACCACCGCGTCGAGCGCGCGCGACAGCTTCATCTCGGAAAGATCGTGCTGATACTGGCCGACGCCGATCGACTTGGGCTCGATTTTCACGAGCTCGGCGAGCGGGTCCTGCAGACGCCGCGCGATGGAGGCGGCGCCGCGCAGCGTCACGTCGAGGTCGGGGAGTTCCTTGGAGGCGTATTCGGAAGCCGAGTAAACCGAGGCGCCCGCCTCCGATACGACGATCTTGGTGAGCTTCAACTCCGGATGCTTGGAGATCAGCTCGCTCGCGAGCTTATCCGTCTCGCGCGACGCGGTGCCATTGCCGATGGCGATAAGCTCGATCTTGTGCTGGCGCGCCAGGCTCGCGAGCGTGGCGATCGACTCGTCCCAGCGCCGCTGCGGCTCGTGCGGGTAGATCGGGGTGGTGGCGACGATCTTGCCGGTGGCGTCGATGACGGCGACCTTCACGCCAGTGCGGAAGCCCGGATCGAGGCCGAGGGTCGCGCGCGCGCCGGCTGGCGCGGCGAGCAGGAGATCGCGCAGATTTTCAGCGAAAACGCGAATGGCTTCGTCTTCCGCCAGGCGCCACAGGCGCGCGCGCGCGTCGACCGAAAGATGCAGCTCGATCTTGGTGCGCCACGCCCAGCGCGCCGTATCGATGAGCCATTTATCGCCGGGCCGGCCGCGATCCTCGATCTGATAGCGGCGGGCAATGCGGCTCTCATAGCCCCCTAAGCCGGGCTCCGCCTCCGGCGCCATTTCGAGCTCCAGCATCTCCTCCTTTTCGCCGCGGAACAGCGCGAGGATGCGGTGCGAGGGAAGCTTGGAGATCGGCTGGGAGAACTCGAAGTAATCTGAATATTTAGCGCCGGCGGCTTCCTTGCCCTCGCGCGGCTTTGATTTGAGAACCGCCTGCTGCCAGTGGGTTTCGCGCAGCGCGCCGATGAGGTCGGCGTCTTCCGCGAAGCGCTCGACGAGAATGGCGCGCGCGCCCTCCAGCGCCGCTTCGACGGTCGCGACATTCTTCTCGGCGTTGACAAAGGCTTCCGCCTGAGCCTTCGGGTCTTTATCGGGCGCGGCGAGTAGCGCCTCGGCAAGCGGCGCGAGGCCGGCTTCGATGGCGATCTGCGCCTTGGTGCGGCGTTTGGGCTTGAAGGGCAGATAAATATCTTCGAGGCGCGCCTTATTGTCGGCCTCCATGATGACGCGCTTCAGCGCATCGTCGAGCTTGCCCTGCGAGTCGATCGATTCGAGAATCGCCTTGCGGCGTTCTTCCAGCTCGCGAAGATACCGCAGCCGTTCTTCCAGCTTGCGAAGCTGCGTATCGTCGAGCTGGCCCGTCGCCTCCTTACGGTAGCGGGCGATGAAGGGGACAGTCGAACCGCCGTCGAGCAAGCCGACCGCAGCCTCCACCTGCCAAGGTTTCGCCGCAAGTTCCTCGCTCAGCCGCTCGACGATCGACGCCATATGCTCGCCTCTCTCCGTGAAGGGAGGGAGGCTTGTAGCCAAGGGCGGCGGGGCAAGTCAAAGACAGGGCGGCCGGCGGCGCGATTCGCGCACAGGCAATTTGCCGCCTAATCCTTGCGCCCGACGAAGCGCGGGTCGCCGCCGAAGATCGACGACAGGGCGCGCGCGGTCTTCATGAAGGCGCGGCCTTGCGCGGTCAGACGCCAGCCGTCCGGTCCCTGCTCGAGATTGCCGGAGAGCGCCTGCTCCTTCAGCCGCCGGTCGATCTGCGCCCAATCATCCACATAGACGCGCACAAAGGCGTCGCGCGCTTCCACCGCCGTCAACGGACGATCGGCGGCGTCGAACTGCGACAACATGAAAACCGAGATCGATCGATCAGCGGTGATCGGTCCCAGAATGAAAGCCGCGAGGAGAAGCGATGTCGCGACGATCGCCGCGCCGAGCGCGTCGACGCCGTCGATCCCGAAACGGCGCGGCAGGCGCGCGGCAGGCGCCGCGACCAGCGCGATCAGCAGGAGGAAGTCGACAATGAGCGCGCCGACGCCGCGGTAGAACATGACGCCGGGGCCGAGAAGAGCCAGCGCCGCGCGCAGCAGCGCGACGAAGATCACGCCGCCGACGAGGGTCGCCGCGGCGTAGAGAAGGACGAGCGCGAAGGCGCGGCGGAGTGTCGAGCGCGTCTCAGTCATTTGCGTCATGATGGGCGCCGTTCAGGATATAGACGCGGAAATTTTGATTGGCGTAGGCGGGCGCCGCCGTCGCGGTCCAGGCGCCGGGCGCGGCAAAGACCGGGTCGCGCGAAGCGACGACCAGCGCCGCGATATTATGGCGCGCCGCACGACGACGCGCCTCGTCGAGCGAGAGCGTCGCATCCACAAAGATCGGCCCGAGAAAAGCGATGCGCTCGTCGATCTCCGCCTCGCGCGCGCCGAAGAGCCGCGCATTGTGCCGATCGGCGACGGCGACAGGAAAACGCCCATAGAGCCCGTAGCCATAGGCGCGGTTCTTTTCAGGATACGCCTGCACGACGGCGCCCGTCGGCAGATGCGCATCTAACCAGCTCCAGGCCGCCATCTCGTCCGCAAGCGTCGCGCGCGTGTGCTCGAGCGGGAAATAAAGACGTAGTTGCGCGACCGCGACGCCCAACGCCAGATAGGCGAGGACGAGACAGGCGATGGCGGCGGCGCCGATCCCGCCGCGAAACAAATGCCCTTGCCGCGCCGCCGCCGCAGTCCAGATGAGCGTCGCGAATTGCGCAAAAAGCATCGCCCGCCAGCCAAGATCGTTGAGAAGGACCGTCGAGCGAAAGAATGAGCCGATCAGCAGGGAGGCGACGGTAAGGCAAATGAGCAGCAGGCCGAATTCGCTCGCGCGCCCCCGCCGGCCCGCCTTGCGCCAGAAGACCACGGAGCCAAGCGCGAAGACGCCGAAATCGATGAGATAGAAGAGCGGTATCGACAGGCCGCGGTACATCGCCCCCGCCTCGCGCGAGCCGGCAAGGATGTCGATCCATTCCGGGCCGCGCAAGGCGAAGCCGATCGGCGCCGCCTCGCCCCCGCCCCCGACGCGCGGCAGCAGCGTCACGAGCCATGGCGCGGCCAGGCCAAGCGCAAGAACGCCAGCAATGCCGAGACGAATCGCATCTTCGGCCCGGCGCCGCCAGAGAAGGGAGAGTAGCCAGAACCCGGCGCCGAGCGCCGCCGGCATGGCGACATAGACGGATTCGCCGGCCATGGAGGCGAAGGCGAGGCCGGCGAGCGCCACGCGCCGCCAGTCGGCGCCGGGCGCGGCGAGCGTGATAAAGCCGACGAAGGCCGCGCAAAGCGCCGCGACGTGATGCGGCACCCACATCACGCTGTTGAACCAGGAGGTGACCTGCTCGTCCCAATCGGTGAAATGCAGGAAGAGAAAATCCGCGCTTCCCCCGCCCGCGACATAGACCGTCATGAGGGGGAGGAAATCGAGGCCCGTGGCAAAGAGCAGCGCCAGCAGCAGCGCGTTGCGCGCCCGAGGCTTCGTCTCCGCAACCCGGACGGCCGTTTCCGCGCCGCTCTGCGCAAGCGCCGCCCGAGCGAGCGCGAACAGCGCGAAACCGATCAGCGGCGCGCAGGCGTAGACGGCGTGGCGCGCGGCAATGCCGAGCGGCGCGCCGACGACGGCGACCGCGGCGGGCAAGGTGTAGAAGAGGTAGTAATAGGACATCCCCCGGCCCGGATCGTAAAAGGTCGGGCTCCAGGGCGGCGCGCCGGACTGCGCCAGCGACCAGGTCGCCGCGGCGTGCTTCACATAATCGACCGCGAGCAGCGAATGCTGCAGCCTGCCGACGCCTGGCATGTCCACGAGCAGCGCCGTTGCAAAGACGATCCAAAACAGCGCGACGCCGATCCAGGCGGGATGTAGCCGTGAGGGCGTGGCGCCCGGCCACGCCAGCGCTATCCAGCCGAACGCGGCAAGCGCCAAGGCGGCGATCGTCATCGATTCGGGCCCGAGGCGGGCGGCGAGATTGAGGATCACGGGGACGCAGCCGAAGCCGCAGATCAGCGACAGGCCGAGACGCTCGAGCCGCGCGCCTTCGGCAAATCCCGGGAAACGTAGCCGATCGGCGATGGCCGCGCCGGCGCCGCTGACGATGAGCGACAGGAGCGCGAAGGCTTCGATGGTGGCGCGAATTTCACTTAAGGCGATGCCCATGCGCGCCCCGAAACGTCCTGTTTTCCTAAGATTCGCGCGCACTATGAGGGTGACAGCTTAAGGCCCTGTTTATCCGTTCGAGCCGGGGCGACTACCGTAAAGCTCCCGCATTAACCATGCTGGGGGACGGCGACGGCGGGGGCCAAGATCACGGAACGCGGCACAGGCTCGACGGGCCGGCGCCGGAATGAAACGGTTTCGTTAACGGCCGATCGCTTTCCGTCTCGCGCGACAGAACGCGTCCCAGTGCGGCCGCGCTACATTTTGGGCGCCTACCGACTGGCGCCACAAGATCTAAACAGAACCAACCAGCAACCAGCCAGAGAAGCGATTCGTACTTGCTGCGTTCCCGCTTTTGCCGGCTGGTTAATTGGCCCGCCAAAAAGCGGCTCGTTTCGAGGGTTGACAGAAGCGGCCCCGCGAGTCCCGCCGACCGTACGATCTTGCGGACAGAACCGAAACTAATATCTACCATGTCTGGGTCGCACTTAGGCAGGTCACACCATATCTGGTTGGAACGAAGCGTGACTCGGCGCGAGTCAGCGATTCGGCCGCGATTCGTTCGCCGGCTGTTCAGAAGGTGAATTCGCGCTCCGTCGAAAGTTCCGTTATGAGACGGCCGCGCCGGCGATGACGGCGCCCGGGGTCAGAAAAAAGAAAAGCGACAAATCCTCATGCCGCCGCTCCCGCCTGGAAGCCGCGCCGCCGCCCATGGGGTCGCGGCGGTGCTCGGCCCCACCAACACCGGCAAGACCCATCACGCCATCGAGCGCATGCTCTCCTTTCCCACGGGGATCATCGGCCTGCCGCTGCGGTTGCTGGCGCGCGAGGTCTATGGCCGCGTGGTCGCCAAAGTCGGCTCCGAGGCCGTCGCGCTGATCACCGGCGAAGAGAAGATCAAACCCCGCGCGCCGGCCTATTGGATCTCGACCGTCGAGGCCATGCCGCGCGACATCGACGTGGATTTCCTGGCGATCGACGAGATCCAGCTCGCCGCCGACCTCGACCGGGGGCACATCTTCACCGACCGGCTGCTGCGCTGGCGCGGTCGGCAAGAGACCCTGCTGATTGGCGCCGACACCATGGCGCCGCTCATCAACGAGCTTTTCCCCGGCGCGCCCATCTTCTCGCGCCCGCGCCTGTCCCGGCTGACCTTCGCCGGCGACAAGAAAATTTCCCGCCTCCCGCCCAAGACCGCCATCGTCGCCTTCTCGGCCGAGGAAGTCTACGCCATTGCGGAGTGGATCAAGCGCCAAAGGGGCGGCGCGGCGGTGGTGCTCGGCGCGCTGTCGCCGCGCACGCGTAACGCCCAGGTCGAACTCTTCCAATCCGGCGACGTCGATTACATCGTCGCGACCGACGCCATCGGCATGGGCCTCAATCTCGACGTCGATCATGTCGCCTTCGCCTCCGACCGCAAATTTGACGGCTGGCGCTATCGCCGCCTCACCCCGGCGGAATTCGGCCAGATCGCCGGCCGCGCCGGTCGCCATATGAGCGACGGCGCCTTTGGGGCGACCGGCCGCTGCCCGCCTTTCGAGGAGGAGCTGATCGAGGCGCTGGAAGACCATCGCTTCGATCCCGTCCAACTCCTGCAATGGCGCAACAGCAATCTCGACTTCTCGTCGATCCAGGCGCTGTCCCATTCGCTCGACAAGACGCCGGACCATCCGCGCTTCACCCGCGCGCCCATCGCCGTCGATCAGTTGACCCTGGAGGCGGCGAGCCGCGACGAAATCGCGCAGAAGAACGCCAAGACTCCGGCCGACGTCACAAGGCTCTGGGAAGCCTGCCAAATTCCCGATTATCGCAAGACCTCGCCGGCGGCCCACGCCGATCTCGCATTGTCGGTCTTTTCTTTCATCGCGCGGCGCGGCAAAATTCCACCCGATTGGATGGCGAAGCATATTGACGCCGTCGATAGGGTCGACGGCGACATCGACACGCTGTCCAACCGGCTTGCGCAGGTCCGCACGGTCAGCTTTATCTCGAACCATTCTGGCTGGCTCGATGACGCCGAGCATTGGCAGAGCGTCGCGCGTCGGGTAGAGGACAGCCTGTCCGACGCGCTGCACGCCCGTTTGACGCAGCGTTTCGTCGATCGCCGCACCAGCGTGCTGATGCGCCGTTTAAGAGAGAATGCGATGCTCGAAGCCGAAATCAACGCCGCCGGCGACGTGCTGGTGGAAGGCCAGCATGTCGGGAGCCTCCAGGGCTTTCGCTTCACGCCCGATCCGGGGGCGGCCGGCGAAGCCGCCAAGGCCCTGAATGCGGCGGCCCAGAAGGCCCTTGCCGGGGAGTTCGAGGCGCGCGCCACCCGCGTCTTCGACGCCGTCGACGACGCCTTCGTGCTCGGCAATGACGGCGTCATCCGCTGGCTCGGCGAGCCTGTGGCGAAAATCGCGGCCGGCGCGAGCGTGCTCACGCCCGCGACCCGCATCCTCGCCGACGAGCAGCTCACCGGCGCGGCGCTGGAGAAGGTTCAGACCCGCCTCAATCTCTGGCTGGCGCAGCATGTCAAAAAGCTGCTCGGCTCGCTGGAGACGCTCGAAAAGGGCGAGGGGCTCGAGGGCGTCACGCGCGGCGTGGCCTTCCAGATCGCCGAGGATCTCGGCGTGCTGGACCGCGCCCGCGTCGCCAAGGACGTGAAAGCCTTCTCCCAGGAGGACCGCGCCGCCCTGCGCAAGCTCGGCGTGCGATTCGGCGCCTATCACATCTATCTGCCGCTGCTGCTGAAGCCGGCGCCCCGCGCTTTGGCCTCCCTGCTGTGGGCGCTGCAGCATGGCGGGCTCGATACCGTAAAGGGGCTCGAGGAAGTGCCGCATCTTGCGGCCTCGGGCCGCACCTCCTTCGCGGCCGATCCCACGATCCACAAGGGCTTCTACCGCGCGGCGGGTTTCCGCGTCTGCGGCGAGCGGGTGGTGCGCGTCGATATTCTCGAGCGCCTGGCCGATCTCATCCGCCCGGCGATTGCCTATAAGCCCGGCGTCACGGCGGGCGAGCCGCCGGCGGGCGCCGCCGATGGCGAGGGCTTCGTCGTCACCGTCGCCATGACCTCGCTCACCGGCTGCTCGGGCGAGGCTTTCTCTTCGATTCTGAAGTCGCTCGGCTATGCCTCCGCGCAGCGCCCGGGTCCGGCGATCACCGTGCCGCTGATTCCGGCCGCCTCGACCGAACCGATCGCGCCAAAGCCGGCGGGCGAGGAAGAAGCCGCGGCGGAGACCGCGAGCGAAACCACTGCCGAGACTGCGCCGCCTGAGACGCCCGCGGAGCCCGTCGCCGAAGCCCCGGTGGAAGCGGCCGTCGACGTCGTCGCTGAAACCGCCGCCATCGAGGCGCCGGCAGAGGCGACCGCGGTCGAAGCAACCGCCGAGGCGCCCGCCGCCGCGGAAGGAGCCCCGCCGGAAGCGCCCGCCATGATCGAAGTCTGGGCGCCGCAACGCCACGCCCATGCCGGCCCGCGCCGTCATCAGGGCGCGCCTCAGCGCGGACCGCGCGAAGGCGGCGCCGAGGGCGAACGCCGCCCGCCCCGCCGCGACCGTCCGCGCCAGCCTGAAGGCGCCGCCACGGCCGCGGAAAGCGCGCCCCGCCCGGCCGGCAAGCCGCATTTCGACAAGCCGCGCTTCGACAAGCCGCGGCCGGACCGGGGCCCGCGCGACGACAGGCGCGGCCGGCCGGGCGGCGGTTTCGCGGCTCCCGAGAGACGCGAGCGCCAGCCCGATCCGGATTCGCCCTTCGCAAAGCTCGCGGCACTGAAGGCGGAGCTCGAGAAAAAGGGGAAAGCCTAAAAATCGAGTAGCTGGACTCCAGCCAAATTCTTGACAATAAGTAAGCGGAATGAGCTTTTCGCTCTCGGCGACACAGAGCCTTGTGCAAAATTTCGAAGAGGGCTGGCGCTTTCTTCTTCTCATCTGCTTAACCTAACGGTGAAGAACGGTTTTCGGTTGCAGTCGAAGCAGCCGGAAGCCGTCGGGCCGGAGAAGGACTGAATGATTAAAATTCTTCCTGTGATTATGTGCGGGGGTTCCGGAACGCGCGTCTGGCCCGAGTCGAGAGAGAGCCTGCCCAAGCAGTTTATTCCTCTCGTCGGCGAGCGTTCGACCTTCCAGACGACCATGGCGATGCTGGCCGACCCGGCGTTCGAAAAGCCGATCGTCATCTCCAACAGCGATTATCGCTTTCTGATCAGCGACCAGCTACGCGCGATCGGCGCTGAGGCCGACGTCGTGCTCGAGCCCTCGCGCCGCGATTCGGGCCCGGCGGTCGCCGTGGCGGCCGGCCTCGCCGCGCGCCGCGCGCCCGAGACGATCGTCGTCGTGCTCGCTGCCGACCATGTGGTGCGCGACCGCGCCGGCCTCGTCGCGCTCTGCAAGAAAGCCGCCGAAGCCGCGTCCGAGGGCTATATCGTCACGCTCGGGGTCAAGCCCGACCACCCGGCGACCGGCTACGGCTATCTGCGGCCTGGCGCGCCGCTGCACGAGGGAAGCGAGGTCCTCAAGCTCGACGCCTTCGTGGAAAAGCCGGACCGCGAGACGGCGCAGCGCTATATCGACGCCGGCTATTTCTGGAACAGCGGCAATTTTATCTTCCGCGCCGACGTCATGCAGGCCGAGATCGCCCATTTCGAGCCCACGATTGCCGAAGCCGCCGAGGCGGCGATCGACGGTGCGGCCCGCGATCTCGATTTCTGCGTGCTGAACGCCGAAGCCTTCGCCCGCGCGCCCAAGAAATCGATCGACTACGCCGTGATGGAGAAGACCGAGAAGGCGGCGTTGATTCCCGCCGACATCGGCTGGTCGGACGTTGGCACCTGGCGCGCCGTCTGGGAATTGTCGGAGCGCGACGAGAAGGGCAATTCGGTGCGCGGCCACGGTGTGGTGATGGACGCCAAAAATGTCCATGTGCGCTCCGAGGAGGCGCTGACCACAGTCGTGGGCGTCGACGACGTCATCGTGGTGACGACGCAGGACGCGGTGCTAGTTCTGAACCATGAGCACGGCGACAGGGTGAAACATCTCGTCGACGAGCTGAAGACGCAGAACCGCCGCGAGGCGGCGGCGCATAAGCGCATCTTCCGCCCCTGGGGCTATTATCAGTCGATCGACGAGGGTCAGCGCTATCAGGTGAAGCGCATCGTGGTGAAGCCGGGCGAGCGCCTGTCGCTGCAGAAGCACTTCCACCGCGCGGAACATTGGATCGTCGTGCGCGGCACGGCGGAGGTCGGCCGCGACGACGAAGTTCATCTCGTGCACGAGAATGAGTCGATCTATCTGCCGATCGGCTGCAAGCACCGCCTGATCAACCCCGGCAAGATCGATTTGGAGCTGATCGAGGTTCAGACCGGCTCCTATCTCGGCGAGGACGACATCGTCCGATTCCAGGACGTGTATAATCGGGGCTAAAAGGACCGCGCGCCTTCGGGCGCGCATCCAAGCCAGGCGAGCCTGAAGGCTCGCGGTCCGAGAGGCTGCATTGTCCGATACGCTCGTGAAAATCTGCGGCCTCTCGTCGCCCGAGACGCTGCTTGCGGCCATATCCGCGGGCGCCGATATGGCGGGCTTTGTCTTCTTCGAGAAAAGCCCGCGCCATATCGATCTGGAGACGGCCCGGACGCTGGGGGCGCTGGGCTCGGGGCGCATTCGCAAAGTGGCGCTGACGGTCGACGCGGACGACGACGCGCTCCAAGCAATTGTCGACGACCTCGAGCCCGACCTTCTGCAATTGCATGGGCGCGAAACCCCGGCGCGCGTCGCCGCGGTGAAGGTCCGCTTCGGCCTCCCGGTCATCAAGGCGATTGGCGTCGCAACCGCCGAGGATGTGGCGGCCGCGCAATCTTATGAAGACGTCGCGGATATTCTGCTGTTCGACGCCAAGCCGGCGCCGGACGCGGCGGTTCCCGGCGGCGCAGGGGTCGCCTTCGACTGGGACTTGCTGCGCAACATAAGCGCGAAGCATTGGATGCTGTCGGGCGGCCTCGATGCCGACAACGTCGCCGAAGCGCTGCGCCGCACGGGCGCGCCGGCGGTGGACGTGTCGTCCGGCGTCGAGCGCGAGAGGGGCGTCAAGGACGCGGGAAAGGTCAGCGCCTTTCTAGAGGCCGTCCGCTCGCTTTGATTTGGAGCCGGAAGGCTCTAAAGGTTCTCGCGACGACGAATAGCTGCATGCACCCCCTCCCTGTCCCTCCCCCGCTTCGCGGGAGAGGGGACGCTCGCGATCAGCAGCGTCGATGAAGGCGGCGGCCTGACTCCCTCTCCCGCGGAGCGGGGGAGGGTTGGGGAGGGGGCGAAAGGCGACCGCAAAGAGGAACCGCTCCGTGACCAAGCCGCTTCCCAATTCCTTCCGCGCCGGCCCGGACGAGAACGGCCGTTTTGGCATTTTCGGCGGCCGCTTCGTCGCCGAGACGCTGATGCCGCTCGTGCTCGATCTGGAGCGCGCCTATAACGAAGCCAGGAACGATCCCGCCTTCCACGCGGAGCTCGCGCATCTTCACACGCATTATGTCGGGCGCCCCTCGCCGCTCTATTTCGCCGAACGCCTGACCGAGCATGTCCGCCAGAATGCGGAGGAGGGAAAAGGCGCGAAGATTTACTTCAAGCGCGAAGAGCTGAACCACACCGGCTCGCATAAGATCAACAATGTGCTGGGGCAGATTCTGCTCGCCAAGCGCATGGGCAAGAAGCGCATCATCGCCGAGACGGGCGCCGGCCAGCATGGCGTCGCCACGGCTACGGCCTGCGCGCGCTTTGGGCTCGAATGCGTCGTCTACATGGGCGCCGTCGACGTCGAGCGGCAAAAGCCGAACGTCTTTCGCATGAAAATGCTGGGCGCCACGGTGAACCCCGTGCAATCGGGCGCGCGCACGCTGAAGGACGCGATGAACGAGGCGTTGCGCGATTGGGTGACCAACGTCTCCAACACTTTCTATTGCATCGGCACGGCCGCCGGTCCGCATCCCTATCCGCGCATGGTGCGCGATTTCCAGTCGATCATCGGCAATGAGACGCGCGCGCAAATGCAGGAGACGGAAGGGCGCTTGCCCGATTCGCTCGTCGCCTGCATCGGCGGCGGCTCCAACGCCATCGGCCTGTTTCACCCCTTCCTCGACGATCGCGACATCGAGATTTACGGCGTCGAGGCGGCCGGCCACGGCGTCTCTGTGCCGAACGGCCATGCGGCGTCGATTGCGGGCGGCCGGCCGGGCGTGCTGCACGGCAATCGCACTTATCTGCTCATGGACGACGACGGACAGATTCTTGAAGGCCACTCGATTTCGGCGGGCCTCGATTATCCGGGCGTCGGGCCGGAGCATAGCTGGCTGCATCAGACCGGCCGGGTGAAATATCTCAACGCGACGGATAAGGAGGCGCTCGCCGCCTTCCAGATCTGCTCGAAGCTGGAGGGCATCATCCCGGCGCTGGAGCCCTCGCACGCCATCGCGAAAGTTCTCGAGCTTGCGCCGCAAAAGCCGCAAGATCATCTGATGGTGATGAATCTGAGCGGTCGCGGCGACAAGGATATCTTCACCGTCGCGGAGGTTCTCGGCGAGATGTGACCCGTCATTCCCGACGCTCGCTTCGCGAGCGATCGGGAATCCAGAGCAGCATTAGGCTATTTTGGCTCTGGATTCCCGGTCGGGCTTTCAGCCCGCCGGGAATGACACGTCCCACCGCGCGCTGTCCAAGCGGCAATGGTTTGAGGCGCATTTCGCCCTCGTCCATCCCAAGGATGAGGGCGAGCCGTTACTGCACAGGCTCTTCCGGCTCGCTGAGACCGAAGAGCCGGTTGCCTGTTCGGCGAATCGCCGGCAGGCGCGGATCGTCGGGGTCCTCCAGCAGCCATTGCGCGCCGACAACCGCGCAATATTGCACGAAGGCGAAGGACATCGGATCGTCGACGTCCGGGCGCATACGCGTCAACAGGCACGCGAGCCCCTCGATTCGCGCGCAGTCCACCTGATTCAATATCTCGCGCACGATCGGCTCGCTCGCCGCGAGACGCCGGATTTCGCGCTCGAAACGGAAATCCAGCTCGAAGGGCTGCTCGCGCATCAGCGCGCGGACTTCCGCTTCGGATTGCGCGGCCTCGTAACGCTTGCCCGCGATTTCGATCACCTGCATGCGCCAGCGCTCCATCAGCGCGCGCAGGAAGCCGTCGCGGTCTTCGAAGTGGTGGTAGAAGCTGCCGCGTGTACGCCGCGCCGCCGCGGTGAGGCGGTCGATCGTCAGCGCTGCCGGCCCTTCTTCGGCCAGCAGCGTTGCGGCGAGCGCCAGCCAGTCTTCCTTTTTGAAACGACTCATTCAGTTAGGCTCGCACAGCACGCGGCTCTTGCCAAAAACATACTGTGAGGTATGGTATTGCTATTGCCGATTCATCAGGGGTGACCCACGATGTTTTACGATTCCGATTTTATGCCTTTCACTCCCAATGAGCGCCCGAGTTTTCGCGCGATGCAGCGTAACTTCCTCGAAACCTGGCCGCACGCGGCCTATCGGGAGGGATTCTGGTCGTTGCGGGGCCTTTGGCCGATCATGCCGAAAACAATCTTCCTGACGGACCCCGCCCTGATTGAAGAAATGCTGCTCACGCGCGCGGAATTCTTCCAGCGCGACGTGATGACGGTTCAGGCGCTTGCAGGAGCGATCAACAAGGGCTCGCTTTTCTTTGCGGAGGGCGCCGATTGGAAATGGCAGCGGCGCGCTTTGGCCCCGGCGTTCCGGCACGAAAATCTTCTGGCGTTGACGCCGATTTTCGCGCGCTGCGCGGGGGAGCTTTGCCACGCGTGGCGGCGAGAGCGGCCGACGGCGCCGATCGACGCCATGAAGGCGATGTCGGAAGTCACGTTCTCCATCATCGAAAGCGCCATTCTCGGCGCGCAGGGAACCTTCGACCGCGAGCGATTTCTCACCGCGCTCACGCGGGCGCTTTCAGGCGTCAGTTGGCAGCGCATATTGGCGCTGCTCAGCCTGCCGAACTGGCTGCCCTTTCCGGGATCGTCGCAGATCAACCGGGACATGCGCTACCTCTATGACGAAACCGCGCGGATCGTCGCCGCGCGCCGCGCCACCCGCGCCCAGACGCTTACGATCGTCGATCTGATGCTCAACGCGACCGACCCCGAGAGCGGCAGGGCGATGACGGGTTCCGAGCTCATCGGCAATCTCTACGGGCTGATGGTCGCCGGACACGAAACCTCCGCCGTGGCGCTCGGCTGGAGCTTGTGGCTGCTCGCAAAGGATCAAGCGTCGCAGGAACGGCTGCGCGCGGAGGTCCAAGAGGTCGCCGGCGCCGACGACATCGGGCCGGAGACGGTCGAGAGGCTGCAGTTCACGAAACAGGTCGTTCAGGAGGCGATGCGCCTCTTTCCGCCCGCCGCGGCCATCGGCCGCCAGCCGCGGGAAGATACGACGCTCGGCCCGCATAAGGTCCTCGAGAAGGAGCCGATCTTTGTGGCCATCTGGGCGCTGCATCGTCATGAGAAATTGTGGGACGAGCCGAGCGCCTTCGACCCCGACCGTTTCGCGCCCGAAAAGGCCAAGGCGCGCCACCGTTGCGCCTATTTGCCCTTCGGCGCGGGCCCGCGCATCTGCATCGGCATGAGCTTCGCGATGCTGGAGATGACAGCCATCCTTGCGACGCTCGTCCGTGATTTTCGTTTCACGACGGTCGACGGCCATCGGCTGGAGCTTGCCCCTGACTTTACGACGCGGCCAAGGGGAGGCCTGCCGCTGTGGGTGACGCCGGTTTGATGGGGGCTCTAGATCCGTTTGATTAGTTCGGCGTCATTCCCGACGCTCGCGCAGCGAGCGATCGGGAATCCAGAGCAAAACCAGCGCTTTTTGGGCTCTGGATTCCCGGTCGGGCGTTCAGCCCGCCGCGAATGACAAGTCCCCATGCGAGCTATTCAAACGGAAATGATATGAGACCCACCACCAGAATATCCTCGTGCGCCTGCGGGCGCGTCCGTTGCGAAGCCGTCGGGGAGCCGATCCTGAGCGCGGTCTGCTATTGCGCGGATTGCCAGGAAGGCGGCCGGCGGATCGAAGCGCTCCCCAACGCCGCGCCGGTCCGCGACCCCGACGGCGGCACGCCTTATTTGACCTACCGCGACGATCGGTTCCGTTGCGTCTCCGGCGCCGAACTTCTCGAAGAGCATCGGCTGAAGCCCAATTCGCCGACGCGAAGGATGGTCGCTTCCTGCTGCAACTCCGGCATGTTCGTGAAATTCGACCCGGGGTTCTGGGTCTCGACCTATCGGCTCCGATATGACGGCGACCCGCCGCCGATCGAAATGAGAACCCAAACGCGCCGCCGAAAATCGGAAATGGCATTGCCATCCGACGCGCCGAGCTACCGGGGATTTCCCTTGAGGCTTTTCTTGAAATTGGGCGCGGCGAGAATCGCGATGCTGACCGGACATTAGCTCGGCGAAGCCGAGATTTGCGGATGCCCCTTCCAGTTGCGTCCCGGGCGAAATGGCGGCATGTAGGGCGCAAATTTTTCCACAGGCCGCGCCCTCAACGGGCCCTATTCCAGACAGGAAAGCAATGACCGCAGCCGTCGCGACGAAACTCGATCCCCAAAGCTGGCTCGCCAACGCCAAGGAGGCGCTCGTCGCCGTCGAGGCGCTTTATAATGACGCGCTCGCCAGCGTGCGCGCCCGCGTGACGAAGGACGGCAAGCTTTCCAACGAGCTGATCGAAGCCGACCAGCACGCCGCCCACGGCCTCTCCTGGTTCGCGACCTATGTGCAGGGCCTCAAGGAGCTGATCGACTACGCCGAGCGCCTCTCGGCCGAGGGCGCCTATGGCGAGACGGAAGAGCTGCTGAACCAGATCGGCTACGCCGAACTGCTCGCCCAGGTCTATGGCGGCATTCCGATGAGCCAGGGCGAATTCGTCCGCCTTTCGGACTTCGGCCTTTCCTCGGCCAAGGTCGCGGCCGCGCGCCCGGCCTGCGTCGACGCGCTCATCCTCTCCGGCAATACGCCGGCGAACCGCGCCCGCCTCGCCGAGCTGATCGACCATCATTCGGCGGCCGAGACCATTGGCGCCTCCGGCCTCGACGAGACGCTGGAAGCCATCCGCAGCGAGATGCGCAAATTCGCCGCCGACAATGTCGTGCCCTTCGCGCATGAGTGGCATTCCAAGAACGCCTATATTCCGCTGGAGGTGATCGGCGGCCTCGCGGAGCTGGGCGTCTTCGGCCTCACCATCCCTGAGGAATATGGCGGCTCGGGCATGGGCAAGATCGCCATGTGCGTCGTCTCCGAGGAGCTGTCGCGCGCCTATATCGGCGTCGGCTCGCTCGGCACCCGTTCCGAGATCGCGGGCGAGCTCATTCTCGTCGGCGGCACGGAAGCGCAGAAGCAGAAGTATCTGCCCGGGATCGCCGCCGGCGAAATCCTTCCCACAGCCGTCTTCACCGAGCCGAACAACGGCTCCGACCTTGCGAATCTGCGCACCCGCGCCGTGCGCGAGGGCGATGTCTACAAGGTCACCGGCAACAAGACATGGATCACCCATCCGGTCCGCGCCGACATCATGATGCTGCTGACCCGCACCAATCCCAACGAGAAGGGCTACAGGGGCCTTTCCATGTTCGTTGCCGAAAAGCCCCGTGGCACGGATGAAAATCCCTTCCCCGCCAACGGCATGACCGGCGGCGAGATCGAGGTGCTCGGCTATCGCGGCATGAAGGAGTTCGAGATCGGCTTCGACAATTTCGAAGTGCCGGCCGAAAACCTGCTCGGCGGCGAGGAGGGCAAGGGCTTCAAGCATCTCATGGAAACCTTCGAATCCGCCCGCATCCAGACCGCCGCCCGCGCGCTGGGCGTGGCGCAATGCGCCCTCGACCTCGGCCTGAAATACGCCAAGGAGCGCATCCAGTTCGGCAAGCCCTTGTTCGCCTTCCCGCGCGTCTTCAACAAGATCGTGTCGATGGCGGTGGAGGTTCACATCGCCCGCCAGATCACCTATTTCGCTGCGCGCGAGAAGGACGAGGGCAAACGCTGCGACCTCGAAGCCGGCATGGCGAAGCTGCTCGGCGCCCGCGTCGCCTGGGCGGCGGCGGACAACGCCCTGCAGATTCACGGCGGCAATGGCTTCGCGCTGGAATATCCGGTCTCCCGCGTCCTCTGCGACGCGCGCATCCTCAACATCTTCGAGGGCGCGGCGGAAATTCAGGCGCAGGTCATCGCGCGGCGCCTGCTGGAGGGCTGACGCCCTCTCCTTTGGGTCTTTGTCATTCCCGGCGGGCTGAAAGCCCGACCGGGAATCCAGAGCCACAGAGCGCTGGTTTTGCCCTGGATTCCCGATCGCCCGCAGTGCGGGCGTCGGGAATGACAACGAATGGAACGCTATTTGCGGGGTCCCTTACGGGGCCCCGTTTTTTGTTGGCTTGCCGACAGCTTTGTCGGCTCGCTGTCGCATGCTCTGCTCAATGTTTTTGCAGTGCGACAACATGGCGCGGAGCCTTGTTATCCTTCGGGATAGCTTTTCGAGGCAGGTTGGAATTTACTCTGGCGAAAGCTTCTCAGCGCTATATATGTTGCAACGCACAAGCACGGCGACATACATGAGCTAGAGGTCGGCGCGTCCACGAGCGGGAAAGGTTTTTCCGGCACGATGATGACGGGCCAAGGAGGTTACGATGTTGGAAGCAGTCAAAACATATCTCCAGGATTGGTCGGACGCCTGCGAATACGCGAATGAATGCGCCCCGGACCTCTCCTTCCTCGGCAATGGCGAACCCTTCACGGCGCTGCTGTTCGTCGCGGCCGTCTGCTATCTCGCCTGGGCGGTAAATGAGGCCGGCATCAAGCGTCGCGTGGCCGCGCTTGCGGGCGTCGCGCCCCAGGCCGCTGGCGATCTGAAGGCGGTTGTCGAGAAGCTGACGCCAGCCCCGGCGGCGGCCCCCGAGAAGCTCGCCGCCTGATACAGATGAGACGTGGATAGGCGCGTCCTTTCGACGCGCCACGGCCACGCTTGCTCTCCCCTCCTCCAGCCGCCACATCCAAGGCGTGAGCTTTTGTGAGCGAGGGACGCTATGAGCGCAGTTGCTGTCCATAATGGCGCGTGGGTTCTGATCGGCGATGGCCGACGCGCGCTATTCTTCTCCAACCACGGCGACGCCGAGATTCTCGACCTGCGCGTGATCGAGACGCGCGTCGAAGAAAATCCGCCGACCCGCGAGCAGGGATCGGATGCGCCGGGTCGCGCCTTCGCCGCCGCCGGCTCTCACGCGCGCAGCGGCATGGGGAATGTGGACTGGCATGAGCTCGAAGAAGAGCGCTTCGCCCGCGCCATGGCCGACCGCATCAACGCCGCCGCCGAAAGCGGCGAGCTGAAGGAAATCGTCATCGTCGCCCCGCCCCGGACATTGGGCGAAATCCGCAAGGATTTGAGCGCCAAGGCGCAAAGCAAGGTCGCCGGCGAGCTAGACAAGGATTTGACCAAGCACCCGCTGCCGGAAATCGAGAAGGCCCTGGCGCTGAAGCCGCAGGCTTGAGCCGACGTCTTCACGCATTGCAGAACCGTTATGGCCGGACAAGCCCGGCCATGACGAGGTAGGTTGCCCCTTACGGCAAGGGCGGTCCCGGAAACGGGGTCGTGGGCGGGTTGCAGCCCCACCACTACCGTTGCGGCGCGAACACCACCCGGCGGCCTTCGGCCGCCGACCTCCCCGTAAAGGGGAGGTCTTTGGCGCCCACCGCCGAAGCCTTGCTACTCCCGAGAGCAGCTTACTTCTTCTTGTTGTAAGCCTCGACCACGTCCTCGACCGTATGCAGGCCGGGCTCCGGGGCGTTGACCAGCACGGCCATATTGCCGGGGGCGTGCTCGTTCTTCCACATCTTCATATGCGCCAGCGGGATCTTGTCCCAGGCGAAGACCTCCGACATGCAGGGGTCGACGCGGCGGTCGATCACGAACTGGTTGGCGGCGGCCGCCTGTTTCAGATGCGCGAAATGCGAGCCCTGGATGCGCTTCTGGCGCATCCACACATAGCGGGCGTCGAAGGTGATGTTGAAGCCCGAGGTGCCGGCGCAGAACACCACCATGCCGCCGCGCTTGGCGACGAGGCAGGAGACCGGGAAGGTCGCTTCGCCGGGATGCTCGAAGACGATGTCGACGTCCTTCTTGCCGGTGATGTCCCAGATCGCCTTGCCGAATTTACGCGCTTCCTTGGTCCACTCGACATATTCGGGCGAGTTGACCTTGGGCATCTGACCCCAGCACTTGAAATCCTTGCGGTTGATCACGCCCTTGGCGCCAAGCGACATGACGTAATCGCGCTTTGATTCATCCGAGATCACGCCGATGGCGTTGGCGCCCGACGCCGCGCAGATCTGCACGGCGAAGACGCCGAGGCCGCCCGAGGCGCCCCACACCAGCACGTTGTGGCCGGGCTTCAGCTCATGCGGCTCATGGCCGAACAGCATGCGATAGGCGGTGGCGAGCGTCAGCGTATAGCAGGCCGATTCTTCCCAGGTGAGATGCTTGGGGCGCTGCATGAGCTGGCGGTCCTGCACGCGGCAGAACTGGGCGAAGGAGCCGTCCGGCGTCTCATAGCCCCAGATGCGCTGCGAGGCGGAGAACATCGGATCGCCGCCGTTGCATTCCTCGTCGTCGCCGTCGTCCTGATTGCAGTGGACGATGACCTCGTCGCCGACCTTCCAGCGCTTGACCTTGGAGCCGACGGCCCAGACGATGCCCGCCGCGTCGGAGCCGGCGATGTGATAGGGGTGCTTGTGCGCGTCGAGCACCGAGATCGGCTCGCCGAGCGCCGCCCAGACGCCATTGTAATTGACGCCGGCCGCCATCACGAGAACGAGCACGTCATGGCTGTCGAGCTCCCAGGTCGGCACGACCTCGAGCTGCATCGCCTGATCCGGCGGGCCGTGACGCTCCTTGCGCACCACCCAGGCGTACATGTTCTTGGGAACATGGCCGAGCGGCGGAATTTCACCCAACTCGTAAAGATCTTTTTTATCGGTCAACGTCGCGTCTCCTCGGGCGCTTCTTTCATCTCGGCGGCCCGTCGGTCGAATTTCCTCAGAGCGAATTCCGAAAAAGTTGCAGACTTTTTCGATCGGAATTCGCTCCAAAACGCCTATTGGCGCGAATTCTAATCGCTCGAACGGTCGTTCGAGCGGAAAGCGCGCCAAGGATGACGGCCTCTTCGCGGTCGCCGTCCCGCCGGGCGCATTCATATACGGGGAATTCTTTGGGGTGAAGCTCCCCGTAAAGCGCCGTTCAGCGACTTAACTAAGGCGATCCGGCGCCCGCCCCAGCTTGCGGGCGCGCGGCCGACGCATAATTCTGGACATCGGGGCAGATTGGGCGCGGGGCGAAGGCTTTTCGAAAGGCGTGCGTCATGAGCGACACCCAGGTATCCGCGCTCGATCACACGGTCCAGCTCACCAATGTCTGGCTCAAGAGCCTGGCCGAGGACTGCCAATTGGGCGACCGGCCGCACGCCTATAGCGCGCTGCGCGCCGTGCTCCATGCGCTGCGCGACCGGCTGACCCCGGAACAGGCGATGCATCTTGGCGCGCAGCTTCCCATGCTGGTGCGCGGGCTTTACTTCGAAGGCTATCGGCTCGCGGACAAGCCGGACGTTCAACGCCGGATCGAGCAATTCGAGGAGCGCATCGCCATCGAGCTGCCGCCGGGCTTCCCTGTGGACGTCGCCACGGCGGCGCGGGCGGTCTTCGAGCTCTTGTGGCGGGAGCTGGATTTCAACGAAACGGCGAAGGTCGTGTCCGACCTGCCCATGCCGCTGCGCGAACTGTGGCCGGAGGAGGCGCAGAAGCAGGCGAAGGCGCGGTCGGAGGAGTGAAAGGCGTTCACGGCGCTGCGTCTAAGGCGTGACTTGTCAAAACGTCCCTCTGTGCTATCGCAGCGGCGAGGAGGAGCCAAATGAACGACAAGTCTGCCGAGAAGACCCGGAACGCTGGCCGCGACAAGCCCTGGATGTTCCGCACCTACGCCGGTCACTCGACCGCCGAGGCGTCGAACCGGCTTTATCGCTCCAATCTCGCCAAGGGGCAGACGGGTCTTTCCATCGCCTTCGACCTGCCGACCCAAACCGGCTACGACAGCGACCACATCCTCTCGCGCGGCGAGGTCGGCAAGGTTGGCGTGCCGGTCTCGCATCTGGGCGACATGCGCGCGCTCTTCGACGGCATTCCTCTGGCCGAGATGAACACGTCGATGACCATCAACGCCACCGCCGTGTGGCTGATGGCGCTTTACATTGCGGCCGCTGAAGAACAAGGCGCGCCGCGCGTAAAGCTGCAGGGCACGACGCAAAACGACATCATCAAGGAATATCTGTCGCGCGGCTCTTATGTCTTCCCGCCGAAGCAGTCGCTGCGCCTGACGCAGGACCTCATTCTCTTCACCACGAAGGAATGCCCCAAATTCAACCCGATGAACGTCTGCTCCTATCATCTGCAGGAAGCAGGCGCGACGCCGGCGCAGGAGCTCGCCTATGCGCTAGCCACCGCCGTGGCGATCCTCGACGGCGTGAAGGCCGCCGGCCTTTCGGAGGCGGATTTCGGCCAGGTCGTCGGCCGCATTTCCTTCTTCGTCAACGCCGGCATGCGCTTCGTCACGGAACTTTCCAAGATGCGCGCCTTCACCGAGCTGTGGGAGGAGATCACCCGCGACCGCTATGGCGTGAAGGACGAGAAGCTGCGCCGCTTCCGCTACGGCGTGCAGGTCAATTCGCTGGGCCTGACCGAGCAGCAGCCTGAAAACAACGTCTATCGCATTCTCATCGAAATGCTGGCGGTGGTTCTCTCTAAGAACGCCCGCGCCCGCGCCGTGCAGCTTCCGGCCTGGAACGAGGCGCTCGGCCTGCCGCGTCCTTTCGACCAGCAATGGTCGCTGCGCATGCAGCAGATCATGGCCTATGAGACCGACCTTTTGGAATATGGCGACATCTTCGACGGCAACCCCGAGATCGCCCGCAAGGTCGCCGAGCTGAAGGAAGAGGCCAAGGCTGAGCTGAAGAAGATCGACGCGCTGGGCGGCGCCGCGGCGGCCGTCGAGATCGGCTATATGAAGTCGAAGCTCGTTGAGTCCAACACCGCGCGTCTCGAGGCGATCGAGGCCGGCGAGCAGACCGTCGTCGGCGTCAATAAATTCACCTCGACCGAGCCGTCGCCGCTCGCCACGGGCGAAGATTCGATCATGGTCGTGCCGGAAGGCGTCGAGGCGGAGCAGATCGCGCGGCTGAACGCCTGGCGCGAGGCTCGCGACAACAAGGCGGCGCAGGCCGCCATCGACGAGCTTGTCCGCGCCGCCAAGGAAGGCCGCAATATGGTCGAGCCGTCGATCGCCGCCGCCAAGGCGGGCGTGACGACCGGCGAATGGGGCAATGTGCTGCGCGGCGTCTTCGGCGAATATCGCGCGCCGACGGGCGTCTCCTCCACGGCGCGCCAGGTTGGCGGCCAGCTCGACGTGGTGCGGGGCGAGGTGGAGCGCGTCTCGCAGAAGATCGGCAAACGCGCGAAATTCCTGGTCGGCAAGCCGGGCCTGGACGGCCACTCCAACGGCGCCGAGCAAATCGCCGTTCGCGCGCGCGACGCCGGCTTCGACGTGATCTATGCGGGCATCCGCTCCACCCCGGCCGAGCTGGTCGAGACCGCGAAGAAGGAAGGCGCGCATTGCATCGGCCTCTCCATCCTCTCCGGCTCGCATGTGACGCTCGCTCATGAGGTGATGCGGCTGATGAAGGAGGAGGGCGTTTCGGCGCCGCTCGTTGTCGGCGGCATCATCCCGCCGGCGGATGAGAAGCTCCTGCTCGAGTCGGGCGTGGCGGCGGTCTATACGCCGAAGAACTACGACCTCAACGTCATTATGACGGACCTGGCGCATATCATCGAGAAGACGGTCGCGTAAGGCCCCCTCCCCACCCCTCCCCCGCTTGCGGGTCGCGAAGCGGGGGAGGGACTGGGAGGGGGTAATTTAGGCGCGCAACGAGCCCGCCGCCGCCCGCAAATCCCGCCACGCCGCCGGCTTCAATGCGGGGCTCTTCAGCATCAAATCGAGCCCCGAGAAAACGAAAGCGCGCGCCATATGCGCGCCGCTGGCGATGTCGAACGGCTTGCCGCGCAATTTCGCGAGCGGCTCAGTGGTCGCGAGCATGACGCGCGCCGGGGCGTCGCCGAATAGCAGCAGAACCTCTGGCCGCGCCAGCTCCACGTGGCGGCGTGCGAATGGCGCGAAAGTGGCGGCCTCGGGTGGCGTCAGATTTCGATCGCCGGGCGGGCGCCAGGGCGAGACGTAGGCGAGATAGGCGCTCTCGCGATTGTGACCGATCGCGGCGAGCATATTGTCGAGGAGCTTTGCCTGCAGGCCGCTGAAAGCTTCGCCCGTCGACTCCTCCGTCGCTCCCGGCGCCGCATCCAGAACCATCAGCCGCGCGCCGGGCGCGCCGGCGCCGAATAGAAAATGCTGCGCCATGTCGCGGAACGGCGCGTGGGGGAATTCGGCCAGCGCGGCGGCGAGGTCTTGCAGCGTAGTCGCGCCCGCGGCGGCCGTCTCGGCGGCGCGGACAGCTTCATCCGGCGCGGCCATGGCGGCGACTCGCGGCCGCGCGGCTTGCGTTTCAGAAGCCAGGGCGGGCAGCGGCGGGGGGTCGCGACGGGCCGGCGCCGCTGGCGCCCCAACGACCGGCGCAGACGCTACGCGCGCGCTATCGGCGTAGCGATCGTGCGGCGCGTCATCGAGCGCGAGATCGACGCCGACGGCCGCATACCAATCGAGCAGGGCCAAGAGGGCGCTCGCGGGATTCTCCGGAACTTCGGCGCGCATGGCGAAAACCCTAGCGGAATCCGCGGGAGGATCAACAGAGAGATGCGACCCCGCGCATTTTGCGTAGCAGATTAGAACTCTTATAGTGTCGCAACAGCAATTTTGGAAAATTTGGCCGATGCAGGAAACCATTGCGATCGCCGAGGACGAACAGGACCTGCGCGAGCTGCTCGCGGAATTTCTCTCGGGCAATGGCTACCGCGTGCTCGCGGCGGCGAGCGCCGCTGAGTTTCGCGCGATGGTCGAATTCGAAGCTGTCGATCTCGCCATATTGGACATCAACATGCCGGGCGAAGACGGGCTGTCGCTCGCGCGGTGGCTCAACGCCCGCGGCTCTACGAGCATTATTTTCGCAACGGCGGTTGCTTCGGCCATCGACCGCATCGTCGGGCTCGAGTCCGGCGCCGACGATTATATCACCAAGCCGTATCATATGCGGGAAATGCTGGCGCGCATTCGCGGCCTGTTGCGACGTCGCAAGATGGCGCGCGCCGCGCTCGCCGGCAAAAGACTGGCGGCCATCGCCTCGATCGACATCGTCGGCTACACGCTCCTGATCCAGACCGACGAGCAGAACGGACTTGCGCTCACCGATCGTTTTTTTCGGGACGTGGTCACGCAATCGCTTCCGCGCCGCGCGGGAAATCTGTTCAAAATGCTGGGCGACGGCGCGCTCATCGACTTCCCGAGCGTGCAGAACGCCGTCGAATGGGCCCTGGAGTGCCAGACGGAAACGCGCGCCTACGCCGCCGCCCATGGGCAGGCGCAAACGCTGCGGCTGCGCATTGGCGTCGCCGTCGGCGACGTCGTTGTTCGTAACGGAGACCGGTTCGGCGAAGTCGTGGCGCTCGCCGCCCGCATTCAGGAAGCTGCGCCGGCCGGGTCGGTAATGATTTCGGATGTCGCGCGCGCCATGACGCGCGGCAAAATTCGCGAGGATTTCGTCGCGAGGCGACATGCGCTCAAGAATATCGCCGAGCCGATGGAATTATGGCTGCACGAGGGGCCGAGCGCAGCAAGCGCGGCAAGCGCGTCCAACGGAGAAAGCGCGGTTAGATGAGCATCCAGCAAAAAGCGACGACCAACGCCGTTTCGGATGGCGGCGCTTTGTTGCGCGCCCTGTTCGACGCGATCCCGGGCCGGGCGGCGTTTCTCGATGTCGAGCTGCGTTACCGTTACGTCAATCGTGAGTTTCTCGCGAGCCTCGGAACCACGGAAGATTGCGTCGTCGGCAAATGCGTCGAGGAGGTTCTCGGCCCTGAGGCGGGCGCGTCCTATCGGGCGGCGATGCCAGGGCTTGTCGCCGGCAAACCGCAACATCTGCGCCGCACAATCGAGGAAGACGGCGCGCGCCGCTCGCTCGAAGAGGAGCTCAAACCTTTCGCGCCCGGCGGCGCAATGCAGGGCGTCGTCTGCGTCGCGCATCATGTCGCCGAACCGCAGGAATGCGAAACGACACATGCCGAATGGCTCGAGTCGCACAAGGCGCGCGAAGCCATCCATTCCGCTGTTGTCGATTCCGCGCTCGACTGCATCGTCGTCATCGATGCGCAAGGCCATGTCGTCGAGTTCAACCCGGCGGCGGCGGCCACCTTCGGCTATTCCCGCGAAGAGGCGATCGGCAAGACCGTGGCCGAGCTGATCGTGCCCCCCGAAATGCGCGCCAGTCACGATGCCGGCCTGGCGCGCTTCCGGTCGGGCGGGCCATCCTCGGTCATCGGCAAACGCGTCGAGCTCGAGGCCATGTGCGCCAATGGTTCGCGCATTCCGATCGAGCTGGCGATCACCGCAGTCGGCTCCGGGCCGAGCGCGCTTTTTACCGCGCATCTTCGCGATCTGCGTCCCACGCGGGAAGCGCAGGCGCAAATCGAACGGCAGCGAGAAGCCCTCTATCAGAGCGAAAAGCTCGCAGCCCTCGGGTCTCTCCTCGCCGGCGTGGCGCACGAGCTCAACAATCCACTCTCCATCGTCATCGGACAGGCGCTGATGCTGCGCGAGGCGGCGCAGGCGCACGCCATTCTCGATAAGCAGTTCGAGGAATTCGCCGACCGTGGAACAAAAATAGAAACCGCAGCCAACCGCTGCGCCCGCATCGTGAAAATCTTTCTCGCCATGGCCCGCCAGCGGGAGGCCGAGCGTGGGCGCGTCGAGATCCCGGAACTCGTCGAGCGTGTGCTCGAACTTTTGTCCTATGGGCTACGCACGGCCGGCATCGAGGTGACGAAGGATATTCCAGCCGATCTGCCGCCGCTTCTCGCCGACAGCGACCAGCTCCATCAGGTGCTGCTCAATCTCGTGGTGAACGCCAAGCAGGCGCTGGAAGCGCAGCCGGCGCCGCGCCGGATCGCCATCGTCGCGCGCGCGGAGCCGTCGACGCAGAAGCTCGAAATCCTGATTTCAGACAATGGTCCGGGCGTTCCCGACGCCATTCGCAATCGCATTTTCGATCCTTTTTTCACGACGAAGCCACAGGGGGTCGGAACCGGCATCGGGCTCGCCGTTTCGCGCGGCCTCATCGAGGCTCATGGCGGCTCGCTCGTTCTGGAGCCGCAACAGCCGGGGGTGGGCGCAGTTTTCATGGTGAGATTGCCGATCGAGGCGACCGAGACCGCCGTTGTCGCGACCGACTCCGCCCCGTCGCAACCGGGGACACGACAGCGGCGCGCGCTGATCGTCGATGATGAGGTCGAAATCGCCGGCCTGCTCGCGGAGATTTTGCGCCGGCTTGCCTTCGACTGCGAGATAGCGACGAGCGGCGAGCAGGCGAAACAGGCGCTCGCCGAAAAGGCGGTCGATCTCATCCTATGCGACATCCGCATGCCCAACGGCGACGGCCCGGCGCTCTACGACTGGCTTGGCGTCGAGCATCCGCAGATGACGAATCGCATCGCCTTCGTGACCGGCGACATTCTGGGCCCTGCGGCCGACCGCTTCATCGCGCGTTCAGGCTGCCCCGTTGTCGAGAAGCCCTTCGCGCCGGAAGAAATCCGCCAGGTCGTCGACTTGTTGTGCGATGAAACCGGAGCGTGAAGCCATTTCGGTTTGAACAGCTCGCATTGGGGCTTGGGAGCGCTGGTTTTGCTCAGCGCCCGTCATTGCGAGCGAAGCGAAGCAATCCAGGGCAGCGATGCGGCGCTGGATTGCTTCGTCGGCTCCGCCTCCTCGCAATGACGGCGGTAATTCCCGATTGCTCGCTGCGGAGCGTCGGGAGCGACACCGAACCCATCAAGCGGATCTCGTATGAAGCGCGCTCAACAGCAACGTAGCGCGCGCCGGCCCCCTTCGCCGAAACGGCTTGCTTGCCGCTCCAGGAAGAATTCCTCCCGCGTCATCATCCGCCGCCCGTCATGTTTGTCGCGCATATGCGCGACATAGGCGTCGTAATCGCCCTGCCCGACCATCAGCCGCGCGCTGTCGCGCAATTTGTTCGCGAGCTTTGCGAGATCAAGCCCTGGCAGGCAGCAGTTCATCTTCGCTTTCCCGGGTAGTGGCGGCCTCGGCGGCGCGCGCCTGCCGTATCGATGACAGGGCGAAGCCCAGAATGGCGAGCACCAGCACGATGTACATCGCGCAGAGACCCGCATCCACGTAGTCGTTGAAGATCACGCGGCGCATCTGTTCGAGCGTCTTCGCCGGCGCGAGAATCTCGCTCCTGTCGGCGGCGGCGGCGAATTTCTTGGCATGGGCGAGGAAGCCGATTTTCGGATCGTCGTGGAAGATTTTCTCGAGCCCCGCCGTCATGGTGCAGATGTAGAGCCATGTCGTGGGAATGATCGCGACGAAGGCGTAGCGCTCGCGCTTCATGCGGAACAGCACGACCGTGCAGAGCGTGAGCGCCATCGCCGCCAGCATTTGATTGGCGATGCCGAACAAAGGCCAGAGCGTGTTGATGCCGCCCAGCGGATCGATGACGCCCTGATAGAGGAAATAGCCCCAGCCGGTGACGGCGATCGCCGTCGCCGCGAGATTGGGGCCCCAGGCTTTTGTGTTGCGGAAGGCCGGGACGAATGTGCCGACGAGATCCTGAATCATGAAGCGGGCGACGCGCGTGCCGGCGTCGATCGTGGTGAGGATGAACAACGCTTCGAACAAGATCGCGAAATGATACCAGAAGGACATGGCGGCGGAGCCGCCGATGACCGAGGACAGGATCGTCGCCATGCCGACAGCGAGCGTCGGCGCGCCGCCGGTGCGCGAGAGCACGCTCTTCTCGCCGACATCATGCGCGACGCCCGCGAGCGTCTCCGGCGCGACCGGAAAGCCCCATGAGGAAATGGCGGCCGCCGCGGTTTCTGGCGTCGCGCCGATCACAGCCGGAGCGCTGTTCATGGCGAAATAGACCCCGGGCTCCAGGCAGCTCGCGGCGATCAGCGCCATGATGGCGACGAAGCTCTCCATCAGCATGGCGCCATAGCCGATGAAGCGCGTCTGCGTTTCATCGGCGATCATCTTCGGCGTCGTGCCGGAAGAGACGAGCGCGTGGAAGCCCGAGACGGCGCCGCAGGCGATGGTGATGAAGAGGAAGGGGAAGACGCTGCCGGCGAAGACCGGCCCCGTGCCGTCGATGAAACGCGTCATCGCCGGCATTTTCAGCTCCGGCCAGACGACGAAGATGCCGAGCGCCAGCGACAGGATCGTGCCGATCTTCAGAAAGGTCGAAAGATAGTCGCGCGGCGCAAGCAGCAGCCACACGGGCAGCACGGAGGCGACGAAGCCATAGCCGATCAGCATGAAGGCGAGCGTCTCGCCCTTATAGCTGAACAGCGGCGCAAGCGTTGCGCTCTCGGCGACAGTGCGGCCGAAGGCGATGCTCGCGAGAAGCAGAACAAAGCCGATGATCGACATTTCGCCGATGCGGCCGGGCCGGATGTAGCGGCCATAGACGCCCATGAAGACCGCGATGGGGAGCGTGGCGAAAACAGTGAAGGAGCCCCACGGACTATCCGCCAGCGCCTTGACGACGACGAGCGCCAGCACCGCGAGCAGAATAATCATGATGGAAAGAATGCCCGCCATGGCGATGACGCCGGGGATGGGGCCCATCTCCGTCTTGATGAGATCGCCGAGCGAGCGGCCGTCGCGGCGCGTCGAGATGAAAAGAACCAGAAAATCCTGCACGGCGCCGGCGAGAATGACGCCGGTCAAAAGCCAGAGCGTTCCCGGCAAATAGCCCATTTGCGCGGCGAGCACGGGACCGACCAGCGGACCTGCGCCGGCGATGGCCGCGAAGTGATGGCCGAACAGCACCCATTTGTCGGTCGGCACATAATCGAGCCCGTCGTTGCGACGGTGCGCGGGCGTGCTGCGGCTGGCGTCGAGGCCGAGCACAGTGTCCGCGATGAAACGCGAATAAAAACGATAGCCGATGGCGTAAACGCCGATCGCCGCCGCGACCAGCCACATGGCGTTGACCGGCTCACCGCGCGCGCTCGCAAGCGTATAGAGCGAAAAAAGCGCAAGGGCGAAAACGACGGCCCAACCGAAGGCGGCGGGGGCGCCGCGCCCCCGGGCAATTGAAACGGACATGTCACATACTCTCAGTCGCGGCCCAAGCGCCCCCCAAGCGAGATCGGTCCCTTTGGCGCGGCCAGAGAAGGCGGCACCTTAACAGCCCGTTGACGAAGTCGCGTCTGACTGATTCCGTTTCCAAGTGAGATTCGGCCGAGGTTGGTTCGATGGCGATGCGGCGTGAGACGGGGACGCAGGAAGATCTGGTTGTCGGCTGGGCGGATCTGCCGCGCTCTCCGGGGCACGCATTTTACGACGAGCTTCAGAAGGTTCTACTGGACGCGGGCTTCGACGTTTTCGTCGAGAACGCCTGCAAGCCCTACTACGCGGCGAAGATGGGCGCGCCCTCGTTGCCACCAGGGCGCTATTTCCGCATGCACATGGTGGGCTACTTCGAAGGGCTCGACAGCGAACGCGGCATCGTATGGCGCTGCGCGGATTCCTTTTCGTTGCGGGATTTCTTGCGGCTATCGACGCGCGAGAAAGTCCCGGATCATTCATGGCTGTCGAAGACGCGCTCGCGTCTGCCGCATGAGGTTCACGAGAAGGTATTCGGTTTCATCTTGAAGCTCGTCGCCGAGCGCGGCCTCGTGAAGGGCGAGCGCATCGGCGTCGACGGCTCGACCATGGAGGCGAACGCGGCGCTGCGCAGCATCGTGCGGCGCGACAATGGCGAGACCTATCGCGCAATGCTCGAGGGCATGGCGAAGGAAAGCGGGATCGCGACGCCGAACGCCGAGGATTTGGCGCGTTTCGACCGTAAGCGCAAAGGCAAGAAGCTCTCGAACGACGATTGGACGAGCGCCACGGACGCCGAGGCGAAGATCGCGCGGATGAAGGACGGAACGACGCATCTCGCCTACAAGCCGGAACATGCGGTCGACCTCGACACAGGCGTGATCGTCGCCGCGCCGATCCACGAGGCGGACAAGGGCGATACGACGACGCTTGGCGACACGCTGGAGACGGCGAAGGCCAATCTCTCGGCTGTCGGCCTCGCGCCGACGCCGGACGATCCTTGCGAAATCATCGCGGACAAAGGCTATCATTCGCGCGAGGTTTTGAAAGGCCTTGACGACGGCGAGTGGAAGAGCCGGATCAGCGAGCCTTTGCCGGCGAAGGGCTATTTGCGCTGGCATGGAGACGAAGAAGCGCGCGACGCCGTTTACGCCAACCGCGCACGGCTGAAATCGGGCGTTGGACGCGCCGCCATGCGCAAGCGCGGTGAGCTGGTCGAACGCAGCTTCGCCCATGTGCTGGATGGCGGCGGCATGCGCCGGGCTTGGCTTCGCGGTCGCGAGAACATCGCCAAGCGCTATCTGATCCACGTCGCAGGCTTCAATCTTGGCGTCCTGATGCGCGCCCTCGTCGGCTGCGGGACGCCAAGAGAACGCGCCGAGGCGGCCAGAAACGCCTTTTTGTTCGTTATTCGGACAGATAGCGCCACGGGCATCGTCATCATCGCCGACATCGGCGGCGCGCCGGCCTTGCTCGCCGTCATCGCCGCTCCGGAACCCGATTAATCAAGCTGCGACTTCGTCACCGCGCTGATAGGCCCCGACTCTGAGAGTTGGCTGTGGCTTTGGCGTAAGCATCCAAGGTAACGCAGGAGGCGCCAAAGCGGACAAGTCGCCAGCCAGCGCCGAGATTCCCGAGAAGAACAAAGACATAAGCGAGGCAATAAATAATTTCCTCATGCTTGCGCGCCCTTTATCCTGAATACGCAGTGGAAACGAAGTGGGTGCTGTTGATTCTGTAAGATAAAACCGCGACTTAGATAAATATTCTCTCATCAGAGCGCAGTAAAAATGCTGCGAAAAAAGGTCGTTTTTGAGGCGCGTCCGAATAATGCGACATAGCTGCGCTCGAGCCTTACTATGTTTGTCTAGATTTGCATTGAAATCATGGGGATGGGCCTTGGCCGCCGCGCTTGTCCGGGTAGGCGCGCTGCTGGCCGCGCCGAAGCGCCGCGCAGAGACATTTTATGGGTGGCGTTGCGGGGCGGCGTGGGCACAGGTAAATAAATCTTGTCTCGGGAGACTTTCGAAATGATCCAGCGTCACCGCTAAGGCGGGAAGGCATTCGATGGCGGAGCGATCCGCCGGCTGGACTCTTTTTCGAGATCATCATGGAAAGACTTCACAAAAAGACCTGCGTCATTACTGGCGCGGCGCGGGGCATTGGTCGCGCGATTGCGCGCCGCTTTCGTGAGGAAGGCGCAATCGTCATTCTCACAGACATAGACGAAGCGGCTGGCGCCGCGGCCGCCACGGAAATCGGCTGTCGGTTCGAGACGCTCGACGTGCGGGAGGAAGCTGATTGGCGGCGCCTGGCCGAACGCGTCCCGACAGCCGACGTGGTGGTCAACAATGCAGGCGTAACGGGATTTGAGCAGGGCGCCGCGGCGCATGATCCCGAACAGGCCAGCCTTGCCGATTGGCGGGAGGTCCATCGGGTCAATCTCGATGGGACCTTCCTTGGCTGTCGCTACGCCATCAAGGCGATGAAGGCGCAGGGCGCCGGCTCGATCATCAACATCTCGTCGCGTTCCGGTTTGGTCGGCATCCCGCTGGCGGCTGCTTACGCCTCATCCAAGGCGGCGATTCGCAACCACAGCAAGACGGTTGCGCTTTATTGCGCGCAGAAAGGATGGAAAATCCGCTGCAACTCGATCCATCCGGCCGCGATACGCACGCGAATTTGGGAGCCGATGCTGGGAACGGGCCCCGACCGCGCGGCCAAGATGCAAGCGTTGGTTGCCGACACGCCGTTGAAGCGTTTCGGGATGCCCGAGGAAGTCGCGGCGATCGCCGTCACTCTGGCGTCTGACGAAGCGACCTATGTGACGGGGACAGAGATTCATGTCGACGGCGGGTTGCTGGCGGGCTCCGCCGTATCCCCCGGCTGATGCGAATTCCGCTTGAGTGGTTCGCTGTCATTCCCCACGCTCGCTCGAGCGAGCGATCGGGAATCCAGAGCCGCAAAAGCGCTGGTTTTACTCGGAGCCCGTCATTGCGAGCGAAGCGAAGCAATCCAGGGCGGCGATGTGGCCCTGGATTGCTTCGTCGGCTTCGCCTCCTCGCAATGACGGCGGTGACTCCCTGTGTGTCCAAACGGCGCGAGCGTCGGGGATTGATTGAGCGCCCGCGCGAAGCCGCGCTCGATCAATCGGCCGTGTAACGCCCTCACCCTCGATCGAGCGTCGGATAATCCACGTAGCCTTCCGGGCCTTTCGAATAAAAGGTCTCGACCTTTGGCTCGTTGAGGGCCGCGCCCAGGCGTAAGCGTTCGACGAGGTCGGGATTGGCGATGTAGAGCTTGCCGAAAGCCACGGCGTCGGCATCGCCCGCCGCAATAGCGGCTCCGGCGGTTTCGCGCGTATAGGCTTCGTTGGCGATATAGGCCCCGCCGAACTCTTGCTTCAGATAAGGCCCCAACGCATCCGGGCCCTGGTGCTCGCGCGCGCAGATGAAGGCGATCTTGCGCCGGCCCAGCTCGCGCGTGACATAGCCGAAGGTCGCCTTTGGGTCTGAGTCGCCCATGGATTGGGCGTCGCCACGCGGCGCGAGATGCACGCCGACGCGCCCCGCTCCCCAGATGTCGATGGCTGCGTCGGCAACCTCCAGCATCAGACGCGCGCGGTTCTCGATCGAGCCGCCGTAGCGGTCGGTTCTTTTATTCGCGCTGTCTTGCAGAAACTGATCGAGCAGATAGCCATTCGCGCCATGGATCTCCACGCCGTCGAAGCCGGCGCGCTTGGCGTTCTCGGCGCCTTGCCGATAGGCCGCGACGACGCCGGGAATCTCGTCGATGTCGAGCGCGCGCGGGACGGGATAGGGCTGCTTTGGCCGCAGCAGGCTGACATGCCCTTCCGCGGCGATGGCGCTGGGCGCGACGGGCGGCGCGCCATCGAGATAGACCGAGTGGGAGAGGCGCCCGACATGCCACAATTGCAGCAGAATGCGGCCGCCTGCTTCATGCACCGCGCGCGTGACCTCGCGCCATCCGTCAACTTGCGCGTCCGACCAAATGCCGGGCGTGTCAGGATAGCCGACGCCCATCGGCGTGACGGAGGTGGCTTCCGATAAGATCATCCCGGCGGAGGCGCGCTGGACATAGTAATCCCGCATGAGCGCATTCGGCGTGCGGCCCTCGCTCGCCCGGCAACGCGTCAGCGGCGCCATGACGATCCGGTTGGGGAGGCGCAGATCGCCGATATGCAAAGGGTCGAAGAGATTGGACATCGAGGCTCCGGTCAGTGCGATACGGGGTGGATTTTTTATAGCTTAACAGCCCGTTGACGAAGTCGCGTCTGACTGATTCCGTTTCCAAGTGAGATTCGGCCGAGGTTGGTTCGATGGCGATGCGGCGTGAGACGGGGACGCAGGAAGATCTGGTTGTCGGCTGGGCGGATCTGCCGCGCTCTCCGGGGCACGCATTTTACGACGAGCTTCAGAAGGTTCTACTGGACGCGGGCTTCGACGTTTTCGTCGAGAACGCCTGCAAGCCCTACTACGCGGCGAAGATGGGCGCGCCCTCGTTGCCACCAGGGCGCTATTTCCGCATGCACATGGTGGGCTACTTCGAAGGGCTCGACAGCGAACGCGGCATCGTATGGCGCTGCGCGGATTCCTTTTCGTTGCGGGATTTCTTGCGGCTATCGACGCGCGAGAAAGTCCCGGATCATTCATGGCTGTCGAAGACGCGCTCGCGTCTGCCGCATGAGGTTCACGAGAAGGTATTCGGTTTCATCTTGAAGCTCGTCGCCGAGCGCGGCCTCGTGAAGGGCGAGCGCATCGGCGTCGACGGCTCGACCATGGAGGCGAACGCGGCGCTGCGCAGCATCGTGCGGCGCGACAATGGCGAGACCTATCGCGCAATGCTCGAGGGCATGGCGAAGGAAAGCGGGATCGCGACGCCGAACGCCGAGGATTTGGCGCGTTTCGACCGTAAGCGCAAAGGCAAGAAGCTCTCGAACGACGATTGGACGAGCGCCACGGACGCCGAGGCGAAGATCGCGCGGATGAAGGACGGAACGACGCATCTCGCCTACAAGCCGGAACATGCGGTCGACCTCGACACAGGCGTGATCGTCGCCGCGCCGATCCACGAGGCGGACAAGGGCGATACGACGACGCTTGGCGACACGCTGGAGACGGCGAAGGCCAATCTCTCGGCTGTCGGCCTCGCGCCGACGCCGGACGATCCTTGCGAAATCATCGCGGACAAAGGCTATCATTCGCGCGAGGTTTTGAAAGGCCTTGACGACGGCGAGTGGAAGAGCCGGATCAGCGAGCCTTTGCCGGCGAAGGGCTATTTGCGCTGGCATGGAGACGAAGAAGCGCGCGACGCCGTTTACGCCAACCGCGCACGGCTGAAATCGGGCGTTGGACGCGCCGCCATGCGCAAGCGCGGTGAGCTGGTCGAACGCAGCTTCGCCCATGTGCTGGATGGCGGCGGCATGCGCCGGGCTTGGCTTCGCGGTCGCGAGAACATCGCCAAGCGCTATCTGATCCACGTCGCAGGCTTCAATCTTGGCGTCCTGATGCGCGCCCTCGTCGGCTGCGGGACGCCAAGAGAACGCGCCGAGGCGGCCAGAAACGCCTTTTTGTTCGTTATTCGGACAGATAGCGCCACGGGCATCGTCATCATCGCCGACATCGGCGGCGCGCCGGCCTTGCTCGCCGTCATCGCCGCTCCGGAACCCGATTAATCAAGCTGCGACTTCGTCACCGCGCTGTTAAGAGACGGCCGGACGCGCTTCAACCTGCATAGGGCGAAAACATGCGCCGTGGAAGCCGCCCGCACGGAACGGCTGTCAAAAGGCGAGCCGCACCGTGCGCTGAAGGCTATAGCCGAAGCTTGTCACGCCGAACGCGCCGCACCCTGAGATGTCGATGTTGGAATCTCCGGTGAATGTCACCGTATCGGCGATGAGCTGCATGCACCCGCTCGACGTCGCCGCGCCGCCGTTGAACGACACGCTGGCTTCGGGAAGATAAACCACGCCTTTGAAGGTCTGCGAGGAGCCGCCGTTCAACTTGAACGGCGTCCCCGTCGCCATCGAGCGGTCGCCATATATGACGACGCCGGGGACGCCGGCTGTCGCGCCCGGCAGGGGCGCCTCGAGATCGACTTGCGCGCCGCCGTTGATGGTCGCATTCGCCCAGCCGGTCCCCAAGTGTTGCGTAAAGACGATCGTCACGCCGACGCCGGTCACCTGCGCCTGGCTGTTGATGGAGAGCTGGCCGCCGTCGATGACATAAAGACCCGAGTTCAGCGTCACAGGCCCTTTGGAGCCGCTGTTGGTGTTGATCGACAGGCCGTTGCAGTAGACGCCGGGGTTGAGTGGGCCGCCGTCATTGGTCGAAAATCCATTGTGGTCGCAGCCGGAGAAGCTCGGCAGAGGGAGCGACTCATAGGGGTCTGGCAGGCGCGGCTGCCCGGTCAGTTGGATGGCGTTGAGCGTCCCGCCGCCCTGCACAGCGATATTGCCGTTCACGCTGACCATCCGCGCCGATAGTTGCGCCGAGCCACTCACCTGGAGCGCATCGCTCGCGCCGGAATTGCCGTAAATGTCGCAGCTCTGGAGCGTGACATTGGCGTTGCCGGTCCAGTCGAGCGCCTCCACGGCGGATTGGTTGAGCGAGAGGACGCAGCCTGCGCCGCCGCCGCTGACGCTCGCCTGGGTCTGCGCCGCCGTCGCCGAAGCGGAGATCGGGATGGCGTCCACCTGCGCGAGCTTCATGATGATCGTCGGGACGCGTGCGGCGGCGCTCACCACATAGCCGCCCGTGTGGTCATTGGCGGCAACGGTCACGCCAATCGCGGTCGCCGTCCAACCGAGCTGGGCGTAGACGATGTTTTGCGCAATCGCTTGCTGCGCCGTGAGCGAGGTCGTCGCATCGGCCTGCGCAATCGCAATCGAGGCGGAATCGACCGCTCTCTGGAGCCGCGATTTCATGACCGTCGCGTTGCGATAGTCGAGCGCGGCGCCCACCATCAGAAAGGCGGGGATGAAGGCCAAACCGAAGATAACGCCGGTCGAGCCGGAGTCCTCCCGAAAGAATGATCCTCGCGCCGAAAACGCTTTCCGCCCTGCTGACAGTTTCATCTTGCTCGCCCAAAAAAAGACGCGGCCCCGCCGAGAAAGACCGCGCCATCATGCCGCGAAGCAAGCATAGTCAATTTTTTGGAAATCAAATTCCCGAATGCTTGCAAGGGTTTGCAAGTTGTATTCAAGACTGCGAAGTTTTGTATACTAAATGAGGATGTTTTTGCGTAAAGTTTGAATTGTTTTTGAAATACTATGAAATTCTCGAGAAAGGCGGCCGACGCAAAGCGCCGGCCGCGCCTTTTTTACGCCGCCGCTTCAGCCGTCGTGGGCTCATAGTTGAGGATGGGCGCCAACCAGCGCTCGACCTCCGTTACCGACATGCCCTTGCGGCGCGCGTAATCCTCGACCTGATCGCGCTCCACCTTGGCGACGCCGAAATAATGCGCCTGCGGATGGCCGATATAGAGGCCGCTGACCGACGCCGCCGGCGTCATCGCGAAACTTTCCGTGAGCTTCACGCCCGTGCGCTTCTCGACATCGAGAAGCGTGAACAGCGTCGCCTTCTCGGTGTGGTCGGGCTGCGCCGGATAGCCGGGCGCCGGGCGGATGCCGGCATAGGGTTCGGCGATCAGCTCCTGCGGCGCGAAGGCCTCGTCCTTGGCGTAGGCCCAGAACTCACGGCGCACGCGCTCATGCATGCGCTCGGCGAAAGCTTCCGCGATACGATCGGCGAGCGCCTTCACCATGATGGAGCCATAGTCGTCATTGGCGCGCGCATAGCGGGCGGAAATCTTCTCCTCCTCCGCGCCGGCGGTGACGACGAAAGCGCCGATATAATCCGCCTTGCCGCTCTCCTTTGGCGCGACGAAATCCGAGAGCGCAATATTCGCCTTGCCGCCGCGTTTGCCGAGCTGCTGGCGCAGCGTGAAGAAGGTCGCGAGCGCCTCGTTGCGCGACTCGCCCGTGTAAAGCGCGATGTCGTCGCCGACGCTGTTCGCCGGCCAAAAGCCGATGATCGCCTTGGGCGTGAACCAGCGCTCTTCCACAATGCGCTTCAGCATCGCCTGCGCGTCGTCGAAGAGCTGGCGCGCCGCCGCGCCGCGCTCCGGATCGTCGAGCAAAGCGGGATAGCGGCCCTTGAACTCCCAGGTCTGGAAGAAGGGCGTCCAGTCGATATAGGGAACAAGCTCCGCGACGTCGTAGCTCGCAAAGGCGCGCGCGCCCGTGAAGCTCGGCTTGGTCGGCTCATAGGCCGCCCAGTCGATCTTGTAGCGATTCGCCCGCGCCTGCGCGAGCGAGACGCGCTGCTTCTCCGCCTGCGCACGCGCATGGGCGTCGGCGACGCGCTCATATTCCGCGCGCGTCTCGGCGATGTAGTCGCCGCGCGTCTTCTGCGAGACGAGCGCCTGCGCGACGCCCACCGCGCGGCTCGCGTCGGTGACATAGACCGCCTGGCCGCGGCGATAGTTCGGGTTGATCTTGACCGCCGTATGCACACGGCTCGTCGTCGCGCCGCCGATCAGGAGCGGCGTGTCGAGCCCTTCGCGCTCCAGCTCGGAAGCGACGAAGCACATCTCATCCAGGGATGGGGTGATGAGGCCGGAGAGGCCGATGAGATCGACCTTTTCCTGCTTCGCGATTTCGAGAATCTTCGCCGCCGGCGTCATGACGCCGAGGTCGATCACCTCGAAGTTGTTGCAGCCGAGCACCACGCCGACGATGTTCTTGCCGATGTCGTGCACGTCGCCCTTCACCGTGGCGAGCAAAATCTTGCCCGCCGAAGAGCGCGCATCCTTCGCGTCTTCCATGAAAGGCATGAGATAGGCGACCGCCTGCTTCATCACGCGCGCGGATTTCACGACTTGCGGCAGGAACATTTTGCCGGCGCCGAAGAGATCGCCCACGACATTCATGCCGGACATCAACGGGCCTTCGATGACGTCGAGCGGGCGCGTCGCTTTCTGACGCGCTTCCTCGACGTCGGCGTCGATATATTCGGTGACGCCGTTCACGAGCGCATATTCGAGACGCTTCTCGACGCTGTTCTCGCGCCAGGCGGCGTCCTTCTCCGCCGATTTGGCGCCGGCGCCCTTGAATCGCTCCGCCGCTTCCACCAGCCTTTCGGTCGCGTCCTTGCGGCGGTTCAACACCACATCTTCGCAAAGCTCGCGCAGCTCCGGGTCGATCTCGGCGTAGACCGCAAGCTGTCCGGCGTTGACGATGCCCATATCCATGCCCGCCTGAATGGCGTGGTAGAGGAAGACGGAATGCATCGCCTCGCGCACGGGCTCATTGCCGCGGAAGGAGAAGGAGAGATTGGACACACCGCCCGAGACATGGGCGTAAGGCAGATCGCGCTTAATGGTGCGGGTGGCCTCGATGAAGTCGACGCCGTAATTCTCATGCTCCTCGATGCCCGTCGCGACCGCAAAGATATTGGGATCGAAGATGATGTCCTGCGGCGGGAAGCCGACTTCTTCTGTAAGGATCTTATAGGCGCGCGCGCAGATTTCGGTCTTGCGTCGAAGCGTATCGGCCTGGCCCGTTTCGTCGAAGGCCATGACCACCACGGCGGCGCCGTAGCGGCGCACTTTCTGAGCGTCTGAGATGAATTTCTCTTCGCCTTCCTTCAGCGAAATCGAATTCACCACGCCCTTGCCTTGCAGGCATTTGAGGCCGGCTTCGATCACGCTGAATTTCGATGAATCCACCATCACCGGCACGCGGGCGATGTCCGGCTCGGCGGCGAGCAGGTTGAGGAAGTCGACCATGGCCTGCTGCGAGTCGAGCAGGCCCTCGTCCATATTGATGTCGATGACCTGCGCGCCATTCGCCACCTGATCGCGCGCGACGTCGAGCGCCGCCGTGTAGTCGCCATTGGTGATGAGCTTGCGGAACTTGGCCGAGCCCGTGACATTGGTGCGCTCGCCGACGTTCACAAAGGGAATATCCTTGGTGAGCGCGAAGGGCTCGAGGCCCGAGAGGCGCAGCAGCGGCTCGATCTTCGGCACGACGCGCGGCGCCATGCCCTTCACCTTTTGCGCAATGGCGCCGATATGATCGGGCGTCGTGCCGCAGCAGCCGCCGAGAACGTTCACCAGCCCCGCCGCGGCGAATTCCCCGACGAGCTCCGCCATATATTCCGGGCTCTCGTCATAGAGACCGAATTCATTGGGCAGGCCGGCATTAGGGAAAGCGCAGACGCGCGTGTCGGCCACGCGGCTGATCTCGGCAATATGCTGGCGCATTTCGCGCGCGCCGAGCGCGCAATTGAAGCCGATCGAAAAAGGCTTGGCGTGGGCGAGCGAATTCCAGAAGGCGACCGACGTCTGGCCCGACAGCGTGCGCCCGGAAAGATCGGTGATGGTGCCCGAGATCATGATCGGGAAACGCGTGCCGACTTCCTCGAACGCGTCTTCGAGCGCATAGATCGCCGCCTTGGCGTTCAGCGTGTCGAAGATCGTCTCGACCAGCATGATGTCGGCGCCGCCGGCGATGAGGCCCAGCGCCTGCTCCTTATAAGCGGCGCGCAGCTCGTCGAAGGTGACGGCGCGGAAGCCTGGATTCGACACGTCCGGCGAAATCGACGCCGTGCGATTTGTCGGCCCCATCGAGCCGGCGACGAAACGGCGCACGCCGGTTTTTGCCGCCACTTCATCGGCCGCTGCGCGCGCGAGCTTGGCGCCTTCACGGTTGAGTTCGAACACAACGGATTCGAGCCCGTAATCGGCCTGCGCGATCGTCGTGCCGCTGAAAGTGTTGGTCTCGATGATATCGGCGCCGGCTTCGAGATAGGCGACGTGGATCGCCTTGATCGCCTCGGGCTGGGTAAGGATCAAGAGGTCGTTGTTGCCGCGCAGATCCTTAGGGTGGTCCTTGAAGCGCTCCCCGCGGAAATGGCTTTCCTCGAATTTATGGCGCTGGACCATCGTGCCCATGGCGCCGTCGAGAATGAGGATGCGATTGCTCGCCGCCTCTTCGAGCGCCTTCAGAATGTTCGGGCCGTGAGCTTTGTCGAAAGTCATGCGTCTACTTTCTCGCGAAGGGGACGAACGCCGAGCAGGTGGCATATGGCGAAGACCATATCGGCGCGGTTGTTGGTGTAGAAATGAAACTCCTCGACGCCGGCGCGGGCGAGGCCCATCACCTGCTCGACGGCGGTCGTCGCGGCGACAAGCGCGCGGGTCTCTTGATCTTCGTCGAGGCCGTCGAAACGCTCGGCGACCCAGCGCGGCACGCTCGCGCCAGCTTTCGCGGCGAAATTGGCGACCTGCTTGAAGTTGCGGATCGGCATGATGCCCGGCACGATCGGGATCGTGATGCCGCGCGCGCGCGCCTTGTCGAGAAAGCGGAAGTAGACATCGTTGTCGAAGAAGAATTGCGTGATGGCGCGCGTCGCGCCGGCGTCGATCTTCGCCTGCAGCGCATCGAGATCCTGTTCGATGGAGCGGCTCTCGGGATGACCCTCCGGATAGGTCGACACCGAAATCTCGAAATCATGCAGACGGCGAATGCCGTTCACGAGATCGGAGGAGCTGGCGTAGCCCTTGGGGTTGGGTTCGAACGCCGTGCCGACGCCTGTCGGCGGATCGCCGCGCAACGCCACGATGTGGCGCACGCCAGCCTCCCAATAGGCGCTCAGAATCTCATCGATCTCTTCTTTCGAGGACGACACGCAGGTGAGATGCGCCGCCGGTTTCATGACGGTCTCGCGGGCGATGCGCGCGACGATCGCATGGGTGCGCTCGCGCGTCGAGCCGCCCGCGCCATAGGTGACGGAGACGAAATGCGGCCTCAGGGCTTCGAGACGCTTCACCGACGCCCAAAGCTGCGTCTCCATCTCCGCCGTCTTGGGCGGAAAGAATTCGTAAGAGATATTGAACCGCGTGCCGGAGGCGGTCGGATGCAGCGCGTTGAACATCAGGCGGTCTCGTAGGAAGAAGCAGGAATCGGATCGGCGATCAGGCGCGGATCGCGCGCGAGCCAAAGTGAAACAGTCAGCTTTGCGCCCTCGCCGGCCGCCGGTGAAAGCGCGCGGTGCATCACCGTCTCCAAACCCGCCTGGGCGAGAAGGTCGGCGATCTCGCTCTCGGAAAAGCCGAGGCGGCGATGGGCGTGCTTGTCGCGCAAGGCCTCCTCCTGATGGGGCGCAAAGTCGACGACGAGCAGCCGCCCGCCGGGCGCCAATACGCGGGCGGCCTCGCGCAGCGCGCGGGCCGGATCATCAAGATAGTGCAGCACCTGATGCATGATCGCGAGATCGACGGAATTGCGCTCGATCGGCAAAGCGTAAATGTCGCCCTGTCGCAATTGGACGTTGCGCAGCCCGGTCTCCTCCATGCGCCCGCGCGCGACGGCGAGCATGGCCGTCGAAAGATCGACGCCGATGGCGCGTTCCGCGAGCGGCGCAAAAAGCTCCAGCATGCGCCCGGCGCCGGCGCCGAGATCGAGCAGGGTGCGCACCGGCGCGTCGCCCACAGCCTCACGCATGGCGTCCTCGACGCGCGCCTCGGGCACATGGAGCGAGCGGATATCGTCCCATTCGGCGGCGTGGGCGGCGAAATAGCGGGCGGCGTTTTCGGCGCGGGCCTGGCGCACGTCTTCAAGGCGCGCCTGATCCTCGGCGAGAACCGCATCATTGGGGTCGAGCCAGGCGGCGATGTCGCGCGCCATGGCGCCCGCCTGTCCGGAGGGCGACAGTCGGAAGAATGCCCAGGCGCCTTCACGCCGACGCTCGACCAGGCCTGCCTCTACCAGAAGCTTCAGATGGCGGGAAACGCGCGGCTGCGACTGGCCAAGAATGGTGACGACCTCGCTGACGGTAAGCTCGGACTGGGAAAGCAGTGCAAGCAACCGCAGCCGAGTCTCCTCGGCGGCGGCGTTGAGCGCCGCGAGCGCGGGGTCCAGCCTGAGGGAATTGGGGTCGGTCATGCGGCCTTCTGACGCTAGATATAAAGATATCTATATGCGTTGATCACACATCACGCAAGGCGCAAATGCGGCAGGGGGCCAATGGCCCACTTCGACAGGGCCCCAAATTCAGGTTAACGAGCAGACATGTTCCAGCGTCCTGGCCGCGCTTGTCGCGGCCATCCACGCCGCGCCGACGTGAGAAGCTGAGAGCATGAGCCGGAATAACGCCGCTTCTTCTGCCCGCGTGTCGCAATGTCCCCGCGTGGATGCCCGCGACAAGCGCGGGCATGAGCGGCTGCGCAGGGTTTGTTAACCTGGATTCGGAGCCCTGGCTGCTTCAACTTGTCGCTTGACGGAAACGGGAAACGGGAGCAACATTTCCCTTACATCGCAACCGCTTCGGCAAATAGAGGCGGGATCGCTCGGGCGGGACCTCGATGCGGCAGCGATACAGGAGACGCCGGCGGACTCCCTGTCACCGGCGGAGCGGTCGAGCAACTTTAGTTGCGGAGGAGCATGACGCCACCGGGTCAGATCATTTGACCGGCGTTTGGTTCCGGTCAAAGCGGGAAGCCAGGCTCAGCGCTGCCTGACATGTCCCGTTCCGAAAAATTCCCTAGCATTTGAGGACAGCTCGCCGCGAAGGCCAAGCAGCGAGCGTTCCTTCCCGAAACTGGACATCATACCAGCCGCTTCCCAGAGAAGCATTGGGCCCCGTTCGCACAAGGCGACGGGGCCTTTGCTTTTTTGGGGCGCCACGTCATTGCGAGCGAAGCGAAGCAATCCAGGGCGGCAACGGCTGTGTGGATTGCTTCGTCGGCTACGCCTCCTCGTAATGACGGCGGGCGGGCCAAAAAAGAAACGGCCGCCCGAAGGCGGCCGTCGACAATCGCGAAACGACCTCTTGCTTTACGCCGGCGCCTTTTCCTCTTCGGCCGCGACCACTTCGAGGAAGGTCTCGGCCGCCTCGCGGCGCTCGAAGACGTGGGGCTGCAGGCCGCGCTTGGCCATGGCTTCCTTCATCTTCATGCGGGCGAAGGCGCTCGTCGCATAGCGCGTCGTCGTCAGATAATAATGCTGGCTCAGATATTCGATCATCTCGGCGTAATCGTCGTAGAGCGCCTCGGCGATCCGAGCGCCGTCGTGGTTGACGACGGAATTCACGCGCTTGCCGACCTTCTGGCAGGCGGCGACGAGCGCCTGACGCATTTCATCGACGTCCTTCTTGGTGCGCGCGTTCCAGCCCTCGAGATTGAGGAAGAGAATATTGCGCGCGGCGTCGTAGCTGATGCGCTGATCGAGATTGAGATTCAGCAGATCGTTGATCAGCCCCATGGGCTCGTCGATGAAGATGCGACGGTCCATGAGCTGCGGATCATTGATGATCGGCTTGAAATCCATGAAGGGCAGAATGTGCTTGTCGATGTCGATGCCGGGCGCGACTTCGACCAGCTCCAGACCATTCTCCTTGAGCTGGAAGACGCAGCGCTCGGTGACGTAATAGACCGGCTGCTTGCGCTTCTGCGCGAATTTGCCGGAGAAGGTCGTCTGCTCGACGGAGTTCAGGAACTTCTTGTTGCGACCTTCCTGAAGGATATTGACCTTGCCGTCGGCGATCTCGACGCGCAGTCCGCCATTGGTGAAGGTGCCGGCGAAGACCACGAGCCGCGCGTTCTGGCTAATGTTGATGAAGCCGCCGCAGCCGTTGAGGCGCCCGCCGAACTTCGAGGTGTTGACGTTGCCCTGCAGGTCGCATTCGGCCATGCCGAGGCAGGTCATGTCGAGACCGCCGCCGTCATAGAAATCGAACTGCTGGTTCTGCTGGATAATGCTGTCGGCGTTGGTCGCGGCGCCGAAGCTCGAACCCGAGGCGAGCACGCCGCCGATGGCGCCGGCTTCCGTCGTCAGCGTGATATAGGGCGTGAGCTTTTCTTCATTGGCGACGGCGGCGATGCCCTCCGGCGCGCCGACGCCGAGGTTGACGACGCCATTCGGCGGCAGCTCGAAGGAGGCGCGGCGCGCGATGACCTTGCGTTCGTCGAGCGGCATCTTCGAGAGCTTCTCGACCGGCACGCGCACTTCGCCGGCGAGCGCCGCATTGTACATGACGCCGTAGTTCATACGGTGCATTTCGGGCTGATCGGCGACCACCACGGCCGAGACCAGAATGCCCGGCACATGCACGTCCTTGGGCTTGATCGACCCCTGCTCGACGATGCGCTCGACCTGCGCGATGACAAGGCCGCCATTATTGTGCGCGGCCATGGCCTGGGCGAGATTGTCGAGGACGAGCGCCTCCTTCTCCATGCTGATATTGCCGGAAGGATCAGCCGAGGTGCCGCGGATGAAGGCGACGTCGATCTTGGTGGAGATATAGAAGAGCCACTCCTCGCCCTGGATGTTGTGATATTTGACGATGTCTTCGGTGGTGACGTCGTTCACCTTGCCGCCGCCGAAGCGCGGATCGACATAAGTATAAAGACCGACTTTCGAGAACAGGCCGGGCTGACCGGCGGCGCAGGCGCGGTAGAGCTGCGAGATGACGCCCTGGGGCAGGTTGTAGCCCAGAATCTTATTTTCCTGGGCGGCCTGCGCGACCTTGGGCATGCGGCCGAAATTGGCGGCGATGACGCGCTTGAGCAGGCCCTCGTGGTGGAAGCGGCCGGTGCCGAGGCCCTTGGAGTCGCCGGCGCCGGCGGTCATGATCAAGGTCAGGTCGCGCGGATGCTGGGACTCGACGAAACGCTTCTCCAGCGCGGCGTGGAGCGCCTCGGGAATGCAGCTCTGAACGAAGCCCGTGGTGGTCACGACATCATTGTCGCGAATGAGCGCAATCGCCTCGTCGGCGCTGATGACCTTGTTATTCGCCATTTCCTGTGGGTTCCCCTCGACTCCGCTCTTGTAAGCGGCGCCGGCTGCGGCCGCCTCGGCGGACTTTTTGCTGAAATGATGGGCGCAAGCGTAGAGACCGCGCCTTAGAAGCGCAATAGCGACGATGCCGCATGATTTCTAGGGCTCTTTTCGGATAGGCGGAGAGAACAAATCTATGAATGGCGCGCGGGGATCGATCCGCGCGCCCATGACGCAAGCGCGCTCCGCTCACCCATTTTGCGCTTGCGCGACGTCGATGACGATCTTTCCGAAGGGCCCGCGCGCCAGATGGGCGAGAGCCTCGGGCAGCGCGTCGAAGGGGTAGCGCCGGTCGATCACGGGCTGCAGGCCGATTGTTTCGACCGCCGCGACGAAATCCTCGGTGGCGCGGCGGTGGCCAACGAAAACGCCCCTGATAACAAGTTGCTTGAGCATGAGCGGAAGCGCTGGCGCCGTGAGGTCGAGCCCCTCGATAATTCCGATGACCGAAATCTGGCCGCCGACGGCGGCCGCCTCCACCGACTTGCCGAGATTGGCGCCGCCAGCGATTTCGAGGATATGGTCGGCCCCGCGCCCGTTGGTGGCCTCGATCACCGCCTTCGCCCAATCGCCGGCGGTGCGATTGACGCCGATGTCGGCGCCGAGCGCCTTGGCCCGTTCGAGCTTGCCGTCGTCGCTGGAGGTGACGATCACCCTTGCGCCATGCGCCCGCGCGATCTGCACGCCGAACAGCGCGACGCCGCCGGTGCCCTGCACGAGGACGGTCTGACCGGCGTGAAGCCGCCCCGTTTCGACCAGCGCGGTCCAGGCGGTGACGCCGGCGACCGGCAGCGTGCTCGCCTGCGCATCGGAGAGGCTCCGCGGCGCCCGGACCAGCCAATCGGCGGGCATGGCGACGAACTCCGCCAGCACGCCCGGCAACGGCCCGCCCATGGTCGTCGTATAAGGCCGCGCCGCCGACCCCCGCGGCAACCCGTCGATCCAACCGGGCACGTAGCTCGATATGACGCGGTCGCCGACGCTGAAACGCGTGACGCCGGCGCCGCAGGACGCCACCCTCCCGGCGAAATCAGAACCGGGCGTGAAGGGAAAGTCGAAGCCGCCGCCGAGCTTCCCCTCGATGACGAGCTGGTCGCGATAATTCAGGGAGACATTCGCGACCTGAACCAGCACGTCGCCGGGGCCCGGCTCGGGGCGCGCCATTTCAATGAGCCTCAGATTGTCCCGGCCAAAAGAATGGATCGTCCAAGCCTTCATCCCAATGCTCCTGTCTCGATGCGGAGCTGGGATGATAAATGCGCTAAAGGGCTACAGTTGCGCTGATCTTTCCGCATATTGTATCGTTTTGAGAGCCAATGAAACGAGACCCGTTTGATCAGTTCGGCGTCATTCCCGACGCTCGCGGAGCGAGCGATCGGGAATCCAGAGCAAAATCAGCGTTTCTGAGGCTCTGGATTCCCGGTCGGGCTTTCAGCCCGCCGGGAATGAACGGCCCAATGCGAGCGGTTCAACCGGAAATGGAATGAGGCGCTGATGGACCCTCTCAGCCTCACGTCGATTTTTCTGGCTTGCGCGGAGGCGGGCGGCTTCTCGGCCGCCGGCCGGGCGCTCAACCTGTCGCGATCCTCGGTGGGCAAAGCCATCGCGCGGCTCGAGGCGCAGCTCGGGGTTCGGCTCTTCCATCGCACCACGCGCAGCCAGAGCCTGACGGAAGATGGCCAGCTCTATTATGAGCACGCGCGGCGCGCGATGGCCGAGCTCGATGCGGCGCGCGGCGCAATGGCCTCGGGCCGGCGAGAGCCGGCCGGCGTCCTGCGGGTCACGGCGCCGGTCTGCCTCGGCCGCCACTGCATCGCGCCATTGCTTTTGAGATTTGCGACGGCGCATCCGCGCCTCGAGCTCGCAATGTCCTTCTCCGACCGGCCCGTCGATCTGATCGAGGAAGGCTATGATCTTGCGGTCCGGATCGCCGCAACGCTGGATTCGACCGGCGTCGCCGGCCGACGCCTCGGCGCGCAAAGGATGACAATCTGCGCCGCGCCCAACTATCTCGCGAAGCGCGGCGCGCCGGCGACGCCGGCCGATCTCGAAAACCACGATCTGCTGATCTACACGCGCGCCAACGCCATGCGCCATTGGCGCTTGCCCGACGCCTGCGGGCGCGTCCCCGCCTTCGCGACCACTGCCCGCGCGCGTTTCGACGATCTCGACGCGCTCGCCAGCGCCACCGTCATGGGGTTCGGCCTCGCCTGGCTCCCATCCTATCTGGCGAAGAAGTGGCTGGAGACCGGCGCTCTGGTCGAGGTGATGCCAAACGAGCCGCGCGTCGTGTTCGACGTCATGCTGCTCTGGCCGCAAGGGCCGCAAATGCCGATGCGCGTCAGGCGGGCGATCGACTTTCTCGTCGCGGAGGCGCCCGCCGTCCTGAGTTAGGCCTAGTCGCCCCTGTAAACGCAGCCTTCGAAACAGCTATCGCGAAAAATGCCAACCTCGCAGAGGCCGGGGAGCGCGGGCGCGAGGTCGCGCCAGATATAATGGCACAGGTTTTCGAGCGTCGGCTTGCCGAGACCTTCCAGATCATTGAGGAAGGAATGGTCGAGCTTCTCGCGCAGCTCGGCGAGCCGGCGGCCGAGCTTGCCGAGGTCCATGACCCATTGCTCCTCGCCGTGGCGCTCGCCGCGCAGAGTCACGCGCACGCGAAAGGAGTGCCCGTGGAGGTTGCGGTATTTGCCGCCGTCCTTCGCCTCGGGATCGTAGAGGGCGTGCGCCGCCTCAAAATAAAATTCGCGGAAGACCTCGAAACTCGCCACCGTCACTTCACCCCGATCATCTTGTGCGTCTGCAGCGACAGCCGCCAGCGCGGATGGGCGAGGCAGTAGTCGACCGCGGCCTTCGTATTGCGCAGAATCTCCGGGCCGTCCATGGGCTGCAACAGAAAATGCCGGAAGTCGAGGCATTCATAAAGGGCCGGATCGGCTCCCTCCTGCGGATAAACGAGCTTCAATTCGTCGCCGCGCGTCTGCGTCAGCGTCGTTCCGGCCTTGGGAGAGACGCAAATCCAATCCAGACCGGGCGTTGCGGGGAGCGTGCCATTGGTCTCGACCGCGATCTCGAACCCTTCCGCGTGAAGCGCGTCCACGAGGGCCGCGTCGATTTGAAGCATGGGCTCGCCGCCGGTCAGCACGGCGAACCGCCCCTCGCGCCCCGGCCCCCAAAGCGCGGCAAGATGCGCCGTCAGCGCCTGGGCGTCCGCGAATTTAGCCCCGCCCTCGCCGCTCGTCCCGATGAAATCCGTATCGCAAAAACGGCATTCGGCCGCCGCGCGATCCTCCTCCCGCCCGCTCCATAGATTGCATCCGGCGAAGCGGCAGAAGACGGCGGCGCGGCCCGCATGCCGTCCTTCGCCCTGCAGCGTCTTGAAAGCTTCCTTGACCGCGTAAGCCACGCGCTTCTCGTCCTACTCAGCCTTTTTGCGGCAGCGCATCGTCCTTGTCCTTCTGCTCCGGCGGCTGGGGGCTCGGATCGAGGCTGCGGATGTAGCTCGTGATGTCGTCGATCTCCCTGCGCGAGAGATGCATGTCCGGCATCGGCGGGTGCGGATCGATGAGGAAATTGCCGATTTGCTTTTTGTCGGCGCGCCGCTTGGCGATGTCGAAAAAGGAGGGCGCGTCGGCGACCGCCGTCGTCTGATCGCCGGAGACAACGTGGCAGCTCGCGCACCAGCGCTTGGCGATGACCGCGCCCTTTTGCGCATCCCCGGCGGCGAGAGCGGGCGCAGCGAAAAGCGCGGCGCTCGCAGCAAGGCTGATGAAGACGGGGGCGCGTGAATATGATGCCATGCGTCGGTCCTTATGCGCGGGGCCGGGGCCCTGATTCGCCCCATCGGCCTCTGGGGATGTAAGCACAACTCCCAAGGGGCGAGAAACGCACAGCGTTAATCTCTCGGTAGGATTCGAGCCGAATGGCAGGGCCCAAGCCTGCCCCCTGCTGCAATTTTGCAACAGTAGTTGTGTTGTTGTTGCAACAGGCGCCGAAGATTAGATTTAACAGCCGCGAACATGGCTCAGAAGCCCCTTTTCAGCCATAAAAGCTGAGATAAGCTCCCCCCTGTCACTTGCTCCTCCAAGACGCGGGAAGACACCTTCGGCGGCGACCTCGCCCCGTGGGCGCGCGCTCCTATTTTTCGTTGCGCGTCGAGGATGCCGGCCGGTGCGTGTGTCGCGTTCAGGCGCCAGCTTGGCGTCTCGGGTCGAGGAAGTCGGATAATTATGGTCGGATCCGCGCAAAAATATTTTACTCTCGCCGCACCGCAAACGACAAAGCGTGTGGCGCTTCCGCTCGGCCTCTTCGCGGCGAGCTTCGCCATGCTCGTGACCGCCTTCGTCGCCCCCGCCCCGGCGCTCGACGCCCCCTCCGCGCGCGCGCCGGAGACAACGCCGCTTCCCATCTTCAAGAATCCCCGCGCCGCTCTGCGCGCCGGGCTGGAGAGCTATCACGCCGGCGACGCGGCCACCTCCGTCGCAGCGCTGCGTTACGCCGCCGAAGGGGGCGAGCCGCTGGCGCAGTGGAAGCTCGGCCGGATGTACGCCGACGGCGACGGCGTCAACCGCGACGACGCCAAGGCTTACGATTACTTCTCGAAGATCGTCGACCATTTCGCCGAGGAGGAGCCGGACCCGCGCGAGCGCTCCATGGCGGCGAACGCCTTTGTGGCGGTCGGCCTTTATCTGCGCGACGGCCTGACCTCGGCCAAGATCGAGCCCGATCTCGACCGCGCCTTTGATCTCTTCCGCTACGCGGCGACCTATTTCCGCAACGCCGACGCGCAGTTTTATCTCGCCCGCATGTATCTCGACGGCGCGGGCGTGAAGAAAGACATGCGGCAGGGCGTCAACTGGCTCGAGCTTGCCGCGCGCAAAGGCCATGCGCAGGCGCAAGCGATGCTCGGCCGATTGATGTTCAACGGCGAGGCGGGCGGCGGCGCGCAGAAAGCGCGCGGACTAATGTATTTGACGCTCGCCCGCGACGCTGCAGCGGGCGGCGGGGTCAACGAGCAATGGATCGTCGACTCGCACGCAAAGGCGCTGGCGACCGCCAACGAGGCGGAACGCAAAGCCGCCGTCGCTTTGCTGGAAGATTATCTGCGCGAGCGAAACTAACTTAGCACCCGCCGTCATTGCGAGGAGCGAAGAGACGAAGCAATCCAGAGCCGTGTGGCGGCCCTGGATTGCTTCGCTTCGCTCGCAATGACGGCGGGCCGATTGGTGTGACGCTACTCCGCGGGCGCTGCGGCGCCTTTGAATTTTACCGGGACAAGGAGCCGGCGGACGCCGTCCGGTCCCGGCGGCGGGAAGCGGCCGGCGCGGATATTCACTTGGATGGATGGCAGCAGAAGACGGGGCGCCGCTAGCGCCTGATCCCGCTTCTGGCGGTCTGCGACGAACTCATCTTCAGTCACCCCTTCCTTTATCTGCACGTTTTTCGCGCGCTCCTCGGCGACCGTCGTCTCCCAACGATAGAAATCACGGCCGGGCGCCTTGTAGTCGTGGCACATGAAGAGCCGCGTCTGCGGGGGCAGGGCCAGCAGGCGGCGGATCGACCGGTAAAGCGCCCGCGCGTCTCCGCCCGGGAAATCGGCGCGGGCGGTTCCGTAATCCGGCATGAACAGCGTATCCCCGACAAAGACGGCGTCGCCGATCTTGTATGAGACGCAGGCGGGCGTATGCCCCGGCGTATACAAGACCTCTATGTCGATCTCGCCGAGCGGCAGGCGCTCGCCGTCCTTGAACAGCCGGTCGAAGTCGCGGCCCGCGGGCGCGATGTCGTCAGCCAAAAATACTGGGCGGAATATGTCCTGGACCTCGATGATATGCTCGCCGATGCCGACTTTCGCGTCGGTGGCGGCTTTCACGATTGGCGCGGCCGAGAGATGGTCGGCATGTGCATGGGTTTCGAGAACCCACGCGATCGTCAGCCCTTCTTCGCGAGCGACGGATAAAACGGTTTCGATCCCGCGTGTGTCGGCAATGCCCCCGCCCGGCTCGAAATCGAGCACGGGGTCGATAATCGCTGCCGTCTTGGTCGCAGGATCGGACACGAGATAGGTGATGGTAAAGGTGGCTTCGTCGAAGAACCCCCTGATCGTCGCCGACATGTTTTCTCTCCGTCGCGCGCTTGCTTGCCGCAAGGATATATGCGAATTATCTAAATAAGCAATATCTAATGTTGTGATCCAGAGGATCGCCGATGCTGACGCCCTTTGTGATGAAACTTGCCGCCGGCGCGCTCTCCGGCGTCTTCGTCGGCTTTACGCTCGGACTCATCGGCGGCGGCGGCTCGGTTCTCGCCGTGCCGCTTCTCGTCTATTTCGTCGGCGTGCCGGAGCCTCATATCGCCATCGGCACGAGCTCCGTGGCTGTGTCGGTCAACGCCGTCTTCAACCTCGTCAACCACGCCCGATCGGGCGCGATCAAATGGCGTTGCGCCTCGGTCTTCGCCCTTTTCGGCGCGCTCGGCGCCTTTGGCGGCTCGAGCCTCGGCAAGCTCATCAATGGCGAGAAGCTGCTCGCCCTCTTCGGGCTTTTGATGCTTGTCGTCGGCGCGCTGATGTTCCTGAATCGCCGCGGGCAGGGTCATCCGCAGGTGCGGCTGAGCCGCGAGAATTTCCCGCGCCTCGCCGCAACGGGCGCCGCGACCGGCGCGCTTTCCGGGTTCTTCGGCGTCGGCGGCGGCTTTCTGATCGTTCCGGCCCTGATGTTCGCGGCCAATCTGCCGATCCTCAACGCGATCGGCTCCTCGCTTGTTTCGGTCACGGCCTTCGGCGTAACGACGGCGGCTAACTATGCGGTCTCCGGTCTGGTCGACTGGGCGCTCGCGGGCGCGATCCTCGGCGGCGGCGTCATCGGCGGCATGATCGGCGCGGCGACCGCGCGCCGCCTTTCCGCCCAGCGCGGCACGCTGGCGACAGCCTTCGCCGGAATCGTCGTCACTGTCGCGCTTTATGTTATCTGGCGGTCGGTCGGGTCGCTGGCCTGATCAGCCGAGCTGCGCAAATATCGCCACATGGTCGGAGGGCTTCTCCCCCGCCCGCATCGCCTTGACGATCTCCACCCCCTCGAGCCGGTCGGCGGCCTGCGGCGAGAGCAGCAGATGGTCGATGCGGATACCCTTGTTCTTCTGCCAGGCGCCCGCCTGATAATCCCAGAAGGTATAAAGCCCGGCGCCATCGGTGACGGCGCGCAGCGCATCGGCGTAGCCGAGGTTCAGGAGCCGCCGATAGGCCTTTCGGCTCTGCGGCAGGAACAGCGCGTCGCTGGCCCAGGCGGCCGGGTCGTGGACGTCGCAAGGCTCCGGGATGATGTTGTAATCGCCCGCGAGCACCGTCGCCTCCTCGAGCTGCAGGAGCGCAGCGGCGTGGCGCGTCAGCGCCTCCATGAAGGCGAGCTTATAGTCGTATTTGGGCGTGTCCGCGGGATTGCCGTTGGGCGCATAGATGCTCGCCACGCGCAGGGCCCCGCCCTCGTGCGAGATCACGGCCTCGATGTAGCGCGATTGCCCCTCATGATCGAAATCGGGCAGGCCGACGCGCGATTCCTCGATTGGATGTTTGGAGAGGATCGCCACCCCGTTGAAGGTCTTCTGCCCATGCAGAAAGACGTTATAGCCCGCGTCTTCGACCTCCATGCGCGGGAAGGCGCTCTCCTCGCATTTGAGCTCCTGCAGGCAGAGGACGTCCGGCGCGGTCTCCTTCAAAAAGGCCAGCAGCGGCGTGAGCCGCTGCCGGACGGAATTCACGTTCCAGGTCGCGATGCGCAAGAAAAACTCCTGATAGAGCGAGGCGGGCCCGCTCGTTCGGTCATTGCAGCCGATAGGCGGCGTGACAGGCGTTGCAGGCTTGCACGACCTGGCTCAGCTCGGCAAGCGCCGGACGCGGATCGCCGCCCTGCTTCAGCTTTGCCGCCTCTTCAGCAAATTTCGTCGCCTGCGCATGCATGGCCATGCCGAGCCCCTGCATGGCTTCCGGCATATGGCTCGCCATCATCATCGGCATCTCGCCGAGGCCGCCCGACTTTGCATCCGGCTTGCAGGCGGCCGAGCCCGGCGAGCCCATGCCGAGATGCGTCTCGGCGATTTTCGCCGCGCCCTCGCCGTCGCTCTTGGCGAGCGCCGCCAGAATGTCCGCGACCGCCTGCTGATGGCCGCGCATATTCGTGAGCATATGCGCCTTCATCGGCGGCGGCATGTCGACCCCGATGCGCGAGTCCTTCGGCATCTTCGACATCATCTGCATGTGATCGTGATGGTCCTGCGCCATGGCGCCGACGGCGAGAAGCGACAGGCCGCAAATCATCGCAACAGGGAATAGAACCCGCATCTCTTTCTCCCTCTCGAATGGCTGAGCCTAGCGCGCTTTCTCGAAGACCCGCCAGAGCAAATCGTCACGGCCGCGCTTTCGGCGGCAGCGTCAGAACCTGACCCTTTTTAAGTCTCCCCTCATGCACGCCCGGATTGGCCGCGGCGATCTCGCGCCAGCGCGCGACGCTGCCGTATTTTTTCTTCGCGATGCTTCTCAGCGTATCGCCGCGCTGGACGACATATTTTTCGACAGGCGCCGGTTCCGCCTCCGGCGGGCACGGCACGCCGGACGGCGCGGCTTCTTTCGGCGCCGGCGGCGGCGCGCCGGGCTCCACCACGTCGAATTCGCCGCGCATCATGCCCATCCAGCAGCTCCACGGAATCACGCCCGCTTTCTGCGGCGTGAAGTCGATGGTCTGGAGCCCGGGCTTCAGATCGAATTCGAGGCCAAGGGCGGGGACGACAATGCGATGATTGCATTGCGTGATTTGCGTGGCGTTGATCACCCATTTGACCGGCGCGCCGCGAATGAGCGTGAAGCGCGAAGGCGTAAACCCGAGCGCATTCGCCTCCATCTCAATGGTCTGCAGGGTGGGCGCGGGCGCCGGGGCGCTCGTCGCGATCGGCGCGTCGCTTAGCTGCATCCGCGCCACGACAGAACCGAGATCGACGCCCCAGCCCGTGAGGATGAACCCGCGATTGATCATCACCGCGCCGAGCGCGACGACGATCACGCCCGAGGATTTCAGCAGGCGGTGCGTCAATGCATTCGAGAGCATCGAGGCGATGACGCCGAAGGCGAGCATGACCGGCAGCGTGCCGAGCCCGAAGGCCAGGAGCATTTTCGCGCCCTCGACGGCGCTGCCGGTTCCCGCGGCCATCACGTACATCGCCTGCAAGGGGCCGCAGGCGATCATCAAGCCGTTGAGGAGGCCAATGACGAAGGGTCGGTGACGCCCGCTCGCCTCGCGATGCACCCAGCGTTCGAGCGGCGCCGGCAGGGCGAGGCGAAAGCGCCGCAGCGGCGCGAACAGGCCCAGCATATTGAGCCCGAAGATGATGAGAAAAGCGCCCGCAGCGACGCCCGCCACGCCCCGCAACAGCGGCGTGAAGGCGATGATGGCGCCCAGCGCGCCGAAGGCGGCGCCGATCGCTGTATAGGACAGCGTTTTGCCGGCGCCGAAAGCGAGATGCGAAAGGAGCGACGAGCGGCCCGCGCGCGCATCCCCGGCCGTGTAGCTCACGACGAAGGCGCCGCACATGCCGATGCAGTGGAAGCCCGTCACGAGCCCGAGCAGGAAGATGAGCCAGAGGCTCATATGCTGCGCAATGTCGGGGGAGCCGTGCGCGCTGATCCATCGGGTGTCGACGTAGATCAGCCCTGCGAGACCGGCAGCGGCGGCGCCGAATAATGCAAGCCGTTGCAGCAGCGGCTTTTCGCGCCGCTCACCAATTTCGACGCGATAACCATTTTCCTCGACGCTGTCACGTATCGCGTCGAAGCTTAATGCCTGAGGATCGAAGTCGACCGTGACCGTTTCGGTCGGATAGCTGGCGACGGCGCGGCGCACGCCAGGAAGTCTTCGCAGACTCCTTTCGATAATGTGCTCGCACCCATGACAATGCATGCCATGGGCGCGAAAAATGACCGTCTCGTCGCCCAAAGATCCACGCCTCGCCGCCGGCGTCGATAGAAAGGAATTGCTATTTGCCGAGCGTATTCATGCCCAGAAGCTTATAGGCCGGACAGAAATTGATGAAGGCTGTCGCAAGGGGAACGAGTCCGATGAAGCCCCAAGGCGTTTTCGGACCGATGAACGCGAGGCTGAGCAGCACGAGACCCGCAACGATACGGATGATTTTATCCGTCTGGCCGATATTCGCTTCCATCACGACCCTCCCTTGGTTTTTGTTCCCAAAAGATATGCGTCGCCGCGGCCAGTGCCATCAGCGACTTTGTCGCCAAAAGGCCGCGGCGCATCGTCGCGCGTTACTTGCGGCGCTCGTCGTCGTCGTCGAGCTCCAGCCACATGGCGTTGAGGATGCCGAAGGCGCAGGCGAGCCCTAGGCCGAGGATCCAGGAAAAATACCACATGCCGTTTCTCCCTTCAGTAATAGTGATCGTCGCCTTTTTCGATCGCCGCCTCGCGCACCGCGCCGCGCAACACCCAATAGACCCATGAGGTATAGGTAAGCACGATCGGGAGGAAGAAGAGGGCCGCGACGAGCATGAGGCCGAGAGTGGCCTGGCTCGACGACGCATCCCACACGGTCAGGCTCTCGTCCGGATGGGAGGACGAGGGGAGCAGGAAGGGAAACAGGCTGAAGCCCGCGGTCGTCACAACGCCCGCGACAGAGACGCTCGAGGCCAATATAGCGAGCGGCGAACCGATCGCCAGCAGGATCGAGGCGCCGAGCGCGCCGAGAAGGGCGGCGAGCGGCGCAAATGCGGCAAGCGGAAAGCGTGCGTAATTGAGGAGCCACTCGCCGGCGCCGGCCACGACTGTCTTGCCGAAGGGGTTGGACGGGCCGGCGTAATTAACGTCCGACTCGATTCGATAGCCCGCGATTCCGGTGGCGATCCAGAGCCCTCCCGCCAGAAGCAGCAAGACAAGCGCCAGCGCGGCGGCCGCGCCGATGCCCCGCGCCCGCGCGTTGATCTCGCCTTCCGTCTTTCCCGCGAGCCAGGCGGCCCCTTGCATGAACAACATCACCGCGCTCACGATCCCGCAAAGCAGCGCGAAGGGATGCAGCAAGCTGAGAAGGTCGCCCTCATATTGGAAGCGCAGCGACTGATCGAAATGGAAGGGGACGCCCAGCAGCAGATTGCCGAAAGCGACGCCGAACAACACCGACGGCAAGGCGCCCGAGACAAAAAACAGCCAGTCCCAGGTCGCGCGCCAGAGCGGTTCGTCCCGCTTGCTGCGAAAGGTGATGGAGACAGGTCGCAGGATAAAGCCGATCAGCACCAGCAGCATCGCCAGATAGAAGCCCGAGAAGGAGGCGGCGTAGAGCGGTGGCCAGGCGGCGAAGACCGCGCCGCCGCCGAGAATGAACCAGACCTGATTGCCTTCCCACACCGGGCCGATCGTATTGATCAACACGCGGCGCTCGACATCCTTCTTGGCCACGAAGGGGTGCAGCAGGGCGACGCCGAGGTCGAAGCCGTCGAAGATGGCGAAGCCGACGAGCAGCACGCCGAGGAGCGCCCACCAAATGAAGCGCAGGGTCGCATAATCGAACATATGGCGTTCCTTTTAGCGCGAGGCGTCGAAGGCGGGTTGCGCTTCGGGCAAAGCGCCGGCCAGCGGTGGGGCTGCAGGCGCGGGATGCGGGCCCTTGCGAATATATTTGAGGAGCAGCGCCACATCGACGGCGGCGAGCGCCGTGTAGAAGATGACAAAGGCCGCGAGGCTCGCCGCGACATTGGAGGCGGGCACGCTCGAAACGCCGACGAAAGTCGGCATCACGCCGTCGATGATCCAGGGCTGGCGGCCATATTCGGCGACGATCCAACCAAGCTCGGCCGCGATCCAGGGCAGGGGAAGGCTGAACATGGTCAGCCGCAGGAACCACGGCTGGCCGCAGCGCCGCTGGCTGGAGAGATAAAAGGCGACGCCGAAAAGCGCGATGAAATAGAAGCCGAGCGCCACCATGATGCGGAAGCTCCAGAAGAGAACCGGCACGTCGGGGACGGTCGAGAGCGCCGCCTGCTTGATCTCCTCCTCGGTGGCGTTCTCGATGTCGGGGCGGATGCGCTTGAGCAGCAGTGAATGGCCGACGTCGCGCATCGAGCCTTCGAGCTGCGGCGGCACGGAAACGCCGACGCGGCCGCCCTCCTGGGTCATCCATTTATAGCCGGGAAGTCCGTTGCGGATGCGCTCTGCATTGTGCTCGACAAGCGGCTTGATGCCTTCGACGGGTTTGTCGAATGAGCGCGTCGCGATGAGGCCCAGGACATAGGGGATTTCAATCGCATATTTGGTCGTCTGGGTCTCGAGATCGGGCAGGCCGAAGAGCGTGAAGGACGCCGGCGCGGGCTCCGTCTCCCACATCGCCTCGATGGCGGCGATCTTCATCTTCTGGTTCTCACCCGCCGTATAGCCGCTCTCGTCGCCGAGCACGACGACCGACAAGGCGGACGCAAGGCCGAAGCTCGCGGCGACCGTCAGCGAACGGCGCGCAATCTCGATATGCTTCTTGCGCAGGATGTAATAGGCGCCGATCGACATCACGAACATGGAGCCGGTCACATAGCCGGCGCTGACCGTGTGGACGAATTTCGACTGCGCCACCGGATTGAACAGCACCTCCAGGAAGGAGCTGAGCTCCATGCGCATGGTCTGCGGATTGAAGGCGGCGCCGACGGGATTGGACATCCAGGCGTTGGCGACGAGAATCCAGAGCGCCGAGAAATTGGAGCCGAGCGCGACGAGCCAGGTGACGACAAGATGCTGCACCTTGGTGAGCCGTTTCCAGCCGAAGAAAAAGAGGCCGACGAAAGTCGCCTCCATGAAAAAGGCCATGAGCCCTTCGATGGCCAGCGGCGCGCCGAAAATATCGCCGACATAATGGGAGTAATAGGCCCAGTTCGTTCCAAACTGGAATTCCATGGTGATGCCGGTCGCGACGCCCATCACGAAATTGATGCCGAACAGCGTGCCCCAGAATTTGACCGCGTCGCGCCACACTTCGCGCCCCGTCATCACATAGACGCTCTCCATGATGGCGAGCAGCAAGGCGAGACCCAAAGTGAGCGGCACAAAGAGGAAGTGGTATAGGGCCGTCAGCGCGAATTGCAGACGGGAGAGGGTGACAACGTCGAAGTCCATTGCGACTGTCCTGCGTTGGCGCAAGCTGCCGGAAAGGGAGACGCGCCCTTCCGGTCAGAGCCTGCTCGGCGGCCTTGCGAGATGTCTCCTGGCTCGCGGGAAGCGAGAGACACCGCAATATTCGAATCAGCGCGGTCGCGGCTTCTCCAGGAGCGCCGCAGCCATGTCGGCCGGCGTCACATGGATGCGATGCGCCGGGCTGAAGAAAAGAAAATAAAGCAAGAAGATTGCCGCAACTTTGACAATGATCGCGACGGTCAGTTCGCGGCGGAGGGTGCTGCGCGGCATTTGGCGTTGATTCCTCGGTCGTCTGGCGGCCCGGCGCGGCCGATGGTCGCGCCGGGCCGGCTGTATCAGAGAACGCGACGCAAGCGCTCGATTCCGATCAGCTTCATGATGTAGCGTTCGTAAACCGGCTCGCTCTGTCCGTTGCGCACCTTACGCAAGAAGTATTTCTCATATGCGACTTTCGCCCAGTGCACCCAGCGGCCCTGGCTCGACCAGTTGACGTTGCGCGGCGGAATTTGCGGCTGGGCGACGAAGGCGACGCCGCGATCGCCGAAATCCGCGAGGCAAACCGCGTTCCAAGTGCCTTCTTCCTTCGGCTCCTTACCGTTGATGACCGCCGCGATGTTGTGGGCGGTCGCCGTCACCATCGATTCGATCATATAGCCCGTTTTGGGCATGCCCGTCGCGACAGGAGTCGGCTCGGCCGGCGGGATGGCGACGCAGACGCCGACGCCGAAGACGTTTTTGAAGGTCGGATTGCGCTGGTTCTTGTCGATGATGACGAAGCCGCGCGGGTTAACCAATCCTTCAATTCCCATCAAGGCGTCGATGCCCGTGAAGGCCGGCATCATCATCGCGAATTTGAAGGGGAGCTCGTGCTCCTTTTTCACCGAGCCGTCGTCGTTCAGCTCCTGGCATTTCAGGACGCCCGGCTCCACCGAGGTGGTTTTGGCGTTGGTGATCCATTTGACGTCGCGATCACGAAAAGCCGATTCGAGCAGGCCCTTGGTGTCGCCGACGCCGCCGAGACCCAGATGGCCGATGTAGGGTTCGGAAGTGACAAAGGTCATCGGCACCTTGTGGCGGATGCCGCGCTTGCGCAGATCCGACACGATGATCATCGCATATTCATAGGCGGGGCCGAAGCACGAGACAGCCGGCGACGCGCCGATAACGATCGGGCCGGGATTTTCGCAGAATTCTTCCCAGGCCTTCGAGGCGATTTCGGCGTGCTGCAGCGTGCAGATCGAATGCGTATGGCCGCCATGCGGGCCCAGCCCCGGGATTTCGCCGAAGGCGAGCTTGGGCCCCGTCGCAATGACGAGATAGTCATAGGAAATGCTTTCGCCGTCATTGAGCTCGATGCGGTTTTCCGCCGGATGCACGCGCTTGGCGCCGACATCCGTGAAGTCGATGTTCTTCTTCTTGAAGACCGGCGCGAGCGGCACCTTCAATTCATCGGGCTTGCGCCAATTGACCGCAAGCCAGGGATTTGACGGCGTGAACTGAAAGTTCGGCAGATCGGAAATAACGGTGACCTTGTGCTCCTTCTTCAAGGATTCGCGCACTTCGATCGCCGCCGCGACGCCGCCGATGCCGGCGCCGAGAACCACCACGTGAGCCATCTGACATCCTCCCACAGTCGCGACAGACTGCCGCGCGCTCGTTATATTCGAACTAGCTAAATTAGGAGATGCTCACAGCGACTTAGTCACGCTCAGCATCGCAAAGCGCGCGCAAAGCCCCTGCGTCGGTGATTTCTGTTCCTCCGCGCGATAGTTTGACCCAGCCCGAACGCTCGAACGTCTTGAGTGTGCGCCCGACAACTTCCCGCGCCGTTCCGAGATCGGCCGCGAGCGCCTGCTGCGTGACGCAAATGCGATTGTCTACGCCGCGCAAGGCGAGCAGCCGCTCGGCGAGCCGCACATTGATGCGCGTGCAGACGATCTCTTCGATGCGGCACATCAGCGTGGCGATGCGCCGACTGTAGCCGTCGAAAACGAGCGCGCGAAAGCCTTCCGAAGTGTTCATCAAGGCGGCGAAACGCTCGGCAGGCACGATATAGGCGACGACATCCGTCTCGGCGACGCCCTCCGCCGCATAGGCGTCGTCGGAAAGCAGCGAAGCGGTCGTGAGAATGCAGGTCTCATTGGTTGAGACGCGGTAGAGCACGATCTCGCGCCCCGATTCCGTGACGCGCTGGACACGCACGGTTCCCGAGACGATCAGGGGAAACTGCACGCATTGGTCGCCGGGACGGAAAAGCACGGCTCCGCGCGGGATTTGCTTGCGGATGGCCGCGTCGCGCAGCATCGCCTTGGTCGGCCCGTCGAGCGCGCGCAGGAGGGGGACATCCTCGATCCAGTCAGACGCCATTTTTGGTCCTCACGTCGAACCCGCCCAAAGGCGACGGCGCCGCGACGCCGTGAGCCCTGGCAAGTCAGAAGGCCGATCCCGGTCTTACGCCGATGCGCTTGAGTATCAAGGCCAAAGGGCAAAAGCCGGTAAAGGAGGCCTGCAACATATTCGCCCCGACAAAAGCAGCGAGAGCCATCCACCAGGGCGAAAACAGATAAGCCAGCGTTACGCTCGCGAGCACCATCGCGCCGGCGACAGCCATGACCATGCGATCGACGTTCATGGAACGCTCCATCAGTTGCGCGCCCGCGGGCGCTTCTTGGGCCGGCTGCGCGCATTGCATTCGTCCGCGCAGAACAATTCGTAAAGCAAGCCGATAAAACGCGAGACGTTTTCATCGGCGAGCGAATAGAAGATCGACTGCGACTCGCGCCGCGTTTTGACGAGCTTGTCGTCACGCAGCCGGGCGAGATGCTGCGAGAGGGAAGACTGGCTGAGGCCAATCGTCTCCTGGAGCTTGTTCACCGACAGCTCGCCCTTGTGCAATTCGCACAGGACCATGAGCCGGTGTCGATTGGCGAGGGCCTTCAAGAAGCTTTCAGCCTCTTCGGCCTTTGGCGCAAGATCGGCTGGGTCTATATTCATGGTAGCTAAATTAAGTTTCACGCATATACGTGTCAAGCATCAAATCGACCGCCGAGGACTCCCAATTCAGGTTGATGAGCAGACGCGTTCCCGCGTCATGGCCGCGCTTGTCGCGGCCATCCACGCCGCGCCGACGCAGAAAGCTGCGAACATGAGCGGGAGCAACGCCGCTTCTTCTCCCCGCGTGTCGTAATGTTCCGGCGTGGATGCCCGCGACAAGCGCGGGCATGACGCGGCTGCATAGGGTTTGTTAGCTCGGCCCCGATCGACCGCGCCCACTCATGCTACATTCGGCGAACCGGATCAGATCGTTCCGAATGCAAGCGCCAACAGCAACAGCTTTTAAATTCGTTCTTGCTAATTTATGTGTATCGAATATATCTGAGCAGCGACAGCGTGGGAGACTTCATGAATCGCTTCCGACTCGCTTTTCTTTTGATCACCCTCGCGGCGCCGACCGCAGTCTACGCCGGCGAAACCGCCGTCCACATCGCGCCTATCGACGATATGAAAGCGGTCGTCGCTTCCGTCGAACCCGCGCATCAGCTCGTGGCCCGCGCCCGCATCGGCGGCACGGTGACCACGCTCAAGATCAAGGAAGGCGACACAGTGGCCGGCGGCGCCGAGATCGCGCTCGTCGCCGATCAGAAGCTTTTTCTGCAAATGCAGTCGCTCGATCAGCGCATTCGCGCCCAGCAGGCGCAGCGCGACAAGGCCCAAAGCGACTTCGACCGCGCGCAGGAGCTTCTGCGCCGCGGCACCTCGACAAAAGTGATGGCCGATCAGGCGAAGACGGCGCTCGACGTCGCCGAGCGCACTCTCGCCGCGCTGCAATCCGACCGCGGCGTCATCGAGCAACAGACGGCGGAAGGCTCGGTGAAGGCGCCGGGCGCCGGCCGCATCCTCACAATCCCCGTCTCCATCGGCCGCGTGGTTATGCCCGGCGAAACCATCGCAACGCTCGCCGAGGACAGATACATCCTGCGCCTGCAACTGCCGGAGCGCCATGCCCGCTTCATGCGCGCGGGCGACCGCGTCGAGATCGGCGAACGCGGCGTCAACACGGGCGCCGGCGCCCGCAAGGAAGGACGCGTGCGCATTGTCTATCCCGAGATTCAGGGCGGCCGGGTGATCGCCGACGTCGATGTGAAGGGATTGGATAATTATTTCGTCGGCGAGCGCGCCCGCGTCTATGTTACCACCGGCAAGCGCGACACGATCCTTGCGCCGAAATCTGCAATCTACCGGCGCGCCGGCGTCGATTTCGTGCGCCTTGCGGACGGCGCCGAAGTGGTGGTGCAGACCGGTGACGCGCATGGCGACGCGATCGAGATTCTCTCGGGCCTGCATGACGGCGATGTGGTGCACACGCCATGAGCCAGGAAAAAGACGCCAAGGAATTCCACCCCGGCATCAGCGGCACGCTCACGCGGACCTTCATCAATTCGCCGCTGACGCCGCTTCTGCTACTGGCCTCAATTCTCGTCGGCCTCATTGCGCTGCAGGCGCTGCCGCGCGAGGAGGAGCCGCAGATCTCCGTGCCCATGGTCGACATCATGGTGCAGGCGAACGGCTACAAGGCGGAGGATGCGATCGAGCTCATCACCCGCCCGCTCGAAGACATCATCAAGGGCGTCAATGGCGTCGAGCATGTCTATTCGCAGACGCGCGACGATCAGGTGATGGTGACGGCGCGCTTCTTCGTCGGCACGCAGCAGGACAACGCCGTGCTGCGCGTGCACGACAAGATTCGCGCCAACATATTGGACTTGCCGAAGGGCATTCCCGAGCCGGTCATCATCGGCCGCGGCATCGACGACGTCGCCATTGTGGTTCTCACACTCTCCGCCAAGCCCGAGCGCGCCACTCAATGGACGGATAACGGCCTCTATCAGGTTGCAGCGGAACTGCAGCACGACCTCACCAAGGTCGAGAATGTGGGCCTGAGTTATATCGTCGGCGGCAGCCCCAATCAGATCCGCGTCGAGGCCGATCCCGAGCGCCTGTCGCAATATGGCGTGACGCTCAACCAGCTCATCGACAAGCTTACCAACGCCAACCGTTCCTTCATGGTCGGCGCCTTCCGCGAGGACAACCACTCCATCCCCGTCGTCGCCGGTCAGACGCTGCAGGGCGTGCCCGACATCGGCCTGCTGCTGCTGACGACGCGCGACGGGCGGCCGGTCTATGTGAAGGATGTGGCGAATGTCATCGTCGGCGCCGCCGAGCCCGATAAGCGCAGTTGGACGATGACCAAGGAGAAGGACGGCGCGCTGCTCAAGCGCCCGGCCGTCAGCATCGCCATCGCGAAGCGCAAGGGCGCCAATGCGGTGATCGTCGCCGAGGACGTGCTGCATCGGCTGGAGTCCGTCAAAGGCCGCATCGTTCCTGAAGACCTCGAGATCGCCGTCACCCGCAACTATGGCGAGACGGCTACTGAAAAAGCCAACGAGCTTCTCTTCCATCTCGCGCTCGCGACCGTCTCCATCGTTCTGCTCATCGTGGTGATGGTGGGCTGGCGCGAGGGCGTCGTCGTCTTCGTCATCATTCCGACGACGATCCTGCTCACCCTCTTCGCCTCCTGGCTGATGGGCTACACGATCAACCGCGTCAGCCTGTTCGCGCTGATTTTCTCCATCGGCATTCTCGTCGACGACGCCATTGTCGTCGTGGAGAACATCGTCCGACACTGGCAAATGCGTGGCGATCGCAGCCTGATCGACACCGCCGTCGAGGCCGTCGCGGAAGTCGGCAATCCGACCATCGTCGCGACCCTGACGATCATCGCCGCGCTTCTGCCGATGATGTTCGTCTCGGGTCTGATGGGGCCCTATATGAGCCCCATTCCGGCCAACGCCTCGCTGGCCATGGTCTTCTCCTTTTTCGTGGCCATGACGATCACGCCCTGGCTTCTGTTGAAGATCGCCGGCAAGCGTTTCGAACAGGAGGGCGGCGCGGGCCATGACCACTCCCACGAACGCGGGGCCATGGGCAATTTCTACGCCCGCATCGCCACGCCTCTGTTGCAGGGCCGCAAGCGCTCGCAACGCTTTCTCACCGCGGTCGGCGTGGCGACGCTGCTCTCGCTCGGCCTCTTCGCCACGAAGAGCGTGCGCGTGAAGTTGCTGCCTTTCGACAATAAGTCGGAAGTCGCGGTGGTCGTCGATCTGCCGCGCGGGGCTTCGCTCGAGGAGACGGATCGCGTGCTGACAGCCGCGGCCGAGCGCCTCAAGGACATTCCCGAGCTCACCTCGATTCAGTCCTATGCCGGCGCGGCGGCGCCCTTCAACTTCAACGGCCTTGTGCGCCATTATTACGTGCGCTCGGCGCCGGAGATGGGCGATCTCGCGATCAACCTGCTACCGAAGGACGAACGCAAGCGCGCGAGCCACCCGATCGCTCTGGAGATCCGCGAAAAGCTCAAGGGTCTGCCCATGCCCGAGCATACGGCGATCAAGGTCGTCGAAGTGCCGCCGGGCCCGCCCGTGCTCTCGACGCTTCTCGCCGAAGTCTACGGGCCGGATGCGCAGACGCGGCGCGACCTCGCGACCAAACTACGCAAGGCCTTCGATGCGGTCGATTTCGTGGTGGACACGGATGACAGCTTCGGCCAGCGCGCGGAGCGGCTGCGCTTCGCGATCGATCAGGAGGCGCTCGAATATCACGGCGTCGAGGAACGCGCAGTCTATGACACGATCGGCGCTCTCGTCGGCGGTGTGAAGATTGGCTTCTCGCAACGCGGCGGCGGCGCCAAGCCCATCGACATCACCGTCGCTCTGCCGCGCGCGCAGATGACGCCCGGCGAGCGCATTCTCTCGACGCCGCTTCCCGCAGGCGGCACCGCGCGCCAGGGCGCCAATGTCGAGCTCGGCGATGTGGTGAAGGCGACGCGCGAGCTCGGCTCCTACCCGATCTTCCGCCACAATGGCCGCTTTGCCGAAATGGTGAGCGCCGAGGTCGCGGGCCGTTTCGAGGCGCCAATCTATGGCATGTTCGCTGTCGAGGACGAGATCAACAAGATCGACTGGGGCCCCTCGGGCGCGCCGACGATCAAATATCATGGCCAGCCGCTCGACGACGCGAAGCCGACCTTCCTTTGGGACGGCGAGTGGGAGGTGACCTATGTGACCTTCCGCGACATGGGCGCGGCTTTCATGGTGGCGCTGCTCGGCATCTATCTGCTCGTCGTTGCGCAATTCGGCTCGTTCAAGCTGCCGCTCGTCATTCTGGCGCCCGTGCCGCTCACGCTCCTCGGCATCGTGCTCGGCCATCTGCTCTTCAACGCGGCCTTCACGGCGACGTCGATGATCGGCTTCATCGCGCTCGCGGGCATCGTCGTGCGCAATTCGATCCTGCTCGTCGACTTCATCCGCCATCTGCGCGAGCGCGGCATGTCGCTACGCGAAGCTTTGGTCGAGGCGGGCGCCGTGCGCTTCAAGCCGATCTTCCTCACCGCCGCGGCGGCGATCATCGGCGCGGCTTTCATTCTCACCGACCCGATCTTCCAGGGTCTGGCCATCTCGCTCGTCTTCGGCCTGGCGTCATCAACGGCGCTGACGCTCCTCGTGATCCCGGCCATCTATGTCGTCCTGCGCGACGACCAACGCCCGCCGGCGCCAGACGCGCCGCAAAGAGGGAAGCTCGCATGACCAATGATTGGCCCGAACTCGCCAAGGCGCTCTCCACCGATCTTCGCAATCTGCGCGTCGGCGCGCCCGATGTGATGAAGACCTTCTCCGCCATGGCGACCACCGCCGGCGCTCCCGGCGCGCTCGACGCCAAGACGAAGGAGCTGATCGCGGTGGCTGTGAGCGTCGCGGTGCGCTGCGACGATTGCATCTCCTTCCATACAAAGGCCGCCGCCCAACGCGGCGCGACGCGCGAGGAGATTTTGGAGACGCTCGGCATGGCGATCTACATGGGGGCCGGCCCCTCGGTGATGTACGCGAGCCATGCGCTTTCGGCCTTCAATCAATTTGCCGGCGGCGAGGCCGGCGACGCGCAAACCCCTCAAGCCAAAACCGCTTGAGCAAGAAGAAAGGAAGAAGAAAATGCTGTCAGGCCTGATGTCCAAGCTCACCGGGGGCGGCGGCGAATTGCCGACGATCGAGCATGAGGATTTCGCCCGCCTCGTGAAGGAAGGCTCCTGCGCCATCGTCGACGTGCGCGAGCCGCATGAATATGCCGCCGGTCATGTGCCGGGCGCGCGCAATCTGCCGCTCTCGCAATTCGATCCGGCCAAGTTGCCGGCGGGCGACTGTGTGATCATCTGCCAGGCGGGCGGCCGCTCGGCGAAGGCTTTGGGGCAGGCGATCCAGGCCGGCCGCAAGAATGTGCGCCATTATGCGCCGGGCACCGGCGGCTGGCGCGCGCGTGGCGGCGCGGTGCAGGCGTAACGCGGTTCCCCCTCCCCAACCCTCCCCCGCTTCGCGAGAAAGGGAGCAGATCGTCGCCCTCATCAGCAATGCTGATCGCGAGCGTCCCCTCTCCCGCTTTAGCGCTATCGAATGCACACATCGTGATTGCCTCGGTGGGGTCTGTTTGATTCCGTGGGTCGCGTATTGATTCGCGGGGTGGGGCATGGCGATTTCGTATGGACTGGGGCGGTTCGGCGACCGCCGCCTGGAAAAAGGGGGGTCTCGTTGCATCGGGGCCTCGTCGCGCGGCCGTGCGCGCGCATCCGTCGGATCGCCGGCGGGCGGCGGGCGCAGGAGGTGCGGCTCGCGCGCTTCCTGCGCAATCCTGCAGTGACAGCCGAGGAGATGGCGCGGCACGCCGCCGGGCTCACAGCGGCGCGGGCGGCGGGTCGCGACATAGTGGTGGCGCAGGACACCAGCGAGCTGGCGCTCGGCGGCAAGCGCGCGCAGGCGAACGGCTATGGGCCGGTCGGCAAGGGCGGCGGGACGCGCGGCCTTTTGCTGCACGCGGCCCTGGCGCTCGACGCCGGCACGGGCGCGCTGCTCGGCCTCGCTCATGCCGAGGTCTGGAACCGCGACACGGGGGCCAAGGTCGCGGCGCGGCGCTCGCGCGCGCTCGCGGACAAGGAATCGCAGCGCTGGCTCGATGTGGCGGCGCATGCGCGCGAGGATTTCGCGGCGGCGAAGCGGATCACTGTCGTCTCGGATCGGGAGAGCGACATCTACGCGCATCTCGCGCAGCGTCCGGGCGGCGTGGAGCTGATTGTGCGCGCCTGCCAGAACCGGACGATCGCCGCAGACGGCGAGGATGCGATCGAGCTTTTGTTCCCCTTCGCCGACGGATTGGCCGAGGCGGGCCGCTTCGTCGCCGAGATCCCGGCGGCTCCGGGACGCAAGGCGCGCAAGGCGGCGCTCGCGGTCCGCGTCTCGCCGGTCACTTTGCGCAAGCCGCGCCACGGCGCGCGCGACTTGCCGGACGCGGTCGGCGTGACTTTGGTCGACGTGCGCGAGGTCGGGGCCGCGGAGGGCGTCGCGCCCATTCATTGGCGGCTTCTCACGACCCATGCGGCGACGAGCCTGGCCGAGGCGCGCCGGGTGATCGACCTCTATCGAATGCGCTGGACCATCGAGGAATTCTTCCGCACGCTGAAGACGGCGGGCTTCGAGATCGAGCAGGCCGACATCTGCGATCCGAAAGTGATGATCAAGCTGGTGGCGGCGACGGCGGTCGCCGCGGTGACGGTCATGCAACTGGTCAAGGCGCGCGACGGCGCGACCGACCAGTTGCTGACGGACGCTTTCGAGCCCGAGGACGAAGCGCTGCTCGAGGCCGTCTCGGCGAAGCTCGAGGGCGCGACGGCCCGCCAGAAGAACCCCCACCGCAAAGGCAGCCTCGCCTTCGCCGCCTGGGTCGTCGCCAGGCTCGGCGGCTGGACCGCCTATTACGGAAAGCCCGGCCCCAAAGTAATGCGCCAGGGCCTCGACGACTTTCGACGAATAAAGTTCGGAGCCGCGCTGACCTTCTACGATGTGTGAATCCGATAGCCCGCGAAACGGGGGAGGGACAGGGAGGGGGCCGGCTCACATTACCTGATAATCAGGCCGCGCGCCCAATCTCCGACGCCCCCGGCACCTCGTTCAGCTTGCCGGTCTTCACATCATAGATATAGCCGTAGATCGGGATGTTCTTCGGGACCAGCGGATGCGAGCGGATGCGCGCGACGTCCTGCGCGACGCTCTCTTCCTGATTCTTGATCGTGTGCCATTTGATGAAATGACCCGCCGAGCAGCCGCCGCCATGCTGCGGGTTCGACCATTTCAACGTCGCCATGTCGAGCGCGGCGGTCGCGAGATTGTCGTCGAGCAGCTCGCTCATCACCTCGTCGCAGAAAAGCTCCATGCCGCAATTGGTGTGATGGATCACGAACCACTCATTCGTGCCGAGCAGCTTGTGGGAAATGATCAGCGAACGAATCGCATCGTCCGACGCGCGGCCGCCGGCGTTGCGGATGACATGCGCGTCGCCTTCCGAAAGGCCCGCATATTTCGCCGGGTCGAGACGCGCATCCATGCAGGTCAGAATCGCGAAACCGCGCGCCGGCGGCAGAGCGAGATCGCCCTTCGAGCCGAAGCTCGATACATAAGCGGCGTTGGCGGACAAAACTTCGTCGACGATCTTGCTCATCATTTTCTCCCACAAGGCCAAACAAGCTTGTTCTGATTTTTCACGTCGCCCCAGCTCGTAAGCACGGCGCTCCGGCGTTTCATTCAAGCAAATAAGGAATATTGTTTCCGTGACAAAGTCCCCGGTCGCCGCATAGAGAAGAAAAAACGTGGCAGTTCGAGGGTTGTTACAATATAACATCCACCCCAAGGGCTGCTGCGGCCCCGCTGAACATGGTTGACCAAATGTCTGAACTTGCCGATCTCTTCCCCGGTTTCGCCTCGCATTGGATCGACACGCAGGCCGGCAAAATCTTTGCGCGGTCTCACGGCGCCGGACCGGCGCTCGTCCTGCTGCACGGCTTCGGCGAAACGCATGTGGCCTGGCGCAGCATTGCGCCGAAGCTCGCCGAGCGCTTTACCGTCGTCGCCATGGATCTGCGCGGCTATGGCTGGTCGGCGGCGCCCGAGAGCGAGAAGGGCGACGCCTATACGAAGCGCGAGATGGCCGATGACGTGGTCAAGGTCATGGAGGCGCTCGGCCATGTGCAATTCGCGCTTGTCGGCCACGACCGCGGCGCGCGCGTCGGCCTGCGTCTGGCGCTCGACCATCCTGGACGCCTGACGAAGCTCGCACTGATCAATATTGCGCCCATCGACGACAATTTCGGCGCCGGCGACCTCTGGCGTCTGGGCCGGGCGCGCTTCCTCGCGACCGAGGCTCCGCGCCCCGAGGAGCTGATCGCCCTCGACCCGAACGACTTCCTCGACGACGCGCTGAAAAGCTCGACCAAGGAGAAGTCGCTCGACGTCTTCGGCGCGGCGGCGCTGGCGCATTATCGCGCCGCCTTCAACGACCCGACGCGCATTCACGCCTTTTGTGAGGATTTCCGCGCCGGCGCGACCATTGATAAGGAGGCGCTGCTCGCCGACAAGGCCGCGGGCAAGAAGCTGCTGACGCCGACGCTCATCCTCTACGGCGAAACGACCTTCCCGGCTGAGGGCCCCTCGCTTGTCGACGCCTGGAAGGAATGGGGCGACGACGTGACCGGCGCCGCCGTCGACGCCGGTCTCTACGCCATGGAGGAGGCGCCGGAGGCGACGCTGCAAGCCCTGGAACGCTTCCTTTGACGAAGCGCCGAGGCGTTCTCGGCGGCAAGACAGTCGCCGTGGCGCTCGGCGGCGGCGGCGCGCGCGGCCTCGCCCATATCAGCGTGCTGCAGGCCCTCGACGACATGGGCGTGCGCCCTGTCGCCATGGCGGGAACCTCGATCGGCGCCATCATCGGCGCCGCCTATGCCGCGGGTTTCTCCGGCGCGGAACTGCGCGCCCATACCGAGGCGATCCTGAGCAACCGGCTCGGCCTCGCGCGCAAGCTGCTTTACGCGCGGGCGCGGCGCCGCCAGCCGCTTCTGACGCGTCTCGCGCATCCGTTGCTCTTCGACGGCGTGCGTTTTCTGGACGCCTTCTGGCCCGAGGGCATGCCGGAACGCTTCGAAGACCTCGACATCCCCATGACCGTGGTGGCGACAGACTTTCGTCGGCGCTGCGAGGCGGTGTTTTCCAAAGGGTCGCTGCGCACGGCCATCGCCGGCTCCATGGCGATCCCCGGCGTGGTGCGCCCGCCCAAAAGCGAGCTCGGCTATCTGGTCGACGGCGGCCTCGTCAATCCGCTGCCTTACGACCATCTGCAGGGGAAGGCCGACATCATCGTCGCGGTGAATGTCTCCGGCAATTCGGGCATGGAGAGCGAGACCCGCGCGCCCTCGCCCTTCCAGACGATGATCGTCGCGACCCAGATCCTCATGAACTCCATCAGCTCGCGCATGATCGAGGAGAACCCGCCGGACGTGCTGCTTGCGCCGGGCGTGCATCAATATCTCGCGCTCGACCTCTTCAAGGCTTCGCGCATTTTTACGGCGGGTGACGCCTGCCGCGACAAATTGCGGGAGGGGCTGTTGAAGGCCGCCGAGCGGCTCGAGCCTCAGCGCCGCGACTGAAAGAAATCGCGCAGCAATGTCGCCGCCTCGCTCTCGCGGATGCCGCCATAGACGTCCGGCGCGTGATGGCAGGTCGGCTGCGAGAAAAAGCGCGGTCCGTGCTCCACGGCGCCACCTTTCGGATCGTCGGCTGAGAAATAAAGCCTCCGGATGCGCGCGAAGGAGATCGCGGCGGCGCACATGGCGCAGGGCTCCAGCGTGACATAGAGGTCGCAGTCGATCAGCCGCTCGCTGTCGATCGCCTCGCAGGCGGCGCGAATCGCCAGCATTTCAGCATGCGCCGTGGGGTCTTTGTCGCGTAGCGTGCGATTGCCGGCGGTCGCGATGATCTGACCGGCGCGCACGATGGCGGCTCCGACAGGCACTTCCTCGGCTTGCGCCGCCGCACGAGCGGCGTCGAAGGCGGCTGCGAAGGGGTCGGGAGCCATCATGGGCTGACGCGGCGGGCGCCAAATAACTTCCCTTTACGGGGAGGTCGGCGGTCGCAGACCGCCGGGTGGGGTTCGCGCAGCAATGGCGACAGTTGGAGCAACCCCCACCCGACCCCGCTTCGCGGGGCCACCCTCCCCGTAAAGGGGAGGGATTGGCGGACCCAGAGAGTCGCGCCAATCTCGCCACCACTTTGGCGTCTCATCTCTCCATACATTTCGCTTATCTCCGTCGATCGCGCTTCAAAGCCATCCCGGCGCCTGCTATCAAAGATCATGGCCGACAAAAAACCAACCAAGCGCTCCGGCGCGCCCGGCGGCGACCGCCCCATGCGCCGCCGCGACTCCAAGACCGCTGCGCGCGACGGCGCGCCGAAGAAATTCGATTCGGATAAACCGAAATTCAATAAGCCGCGCGGCGAAAGCGCCGCCAAGCCCAAATTCGATAAGCCGCGGCCCGCGGCCAAGCGGGCGAAGGCGACCCCCGCGCCGGTCGAAAAAACCAGCGCTTTCGAAGGCGAACGCATCGCCAAGGCGATGGCGCGCGCCGGCGTCTGCTCGCGCCGCGACGCCGAACAATGGATTGCTGAAGGCCGCGTCGCCGTCAATGGCGAGACGCTCACGAGCCCGGCCGTCAATGTCACCGAAGCCGACAAGATCACCATCGACGGCGAGCCGATGCAGGCGCGCGAGCGCACGCGGCTCTTTTTGTTTCACAAGCCGCAGGGGCTCGTGACCACGGCGAGCGATCCTGAAGGGCGCCCGACCGTCTTCGCCTATCTCGAAGAAAAGCACCCCGATCTTCCCCGCCTCGTCAGCGTCGGTCGGCTCGACATCAACACCGAAGGCCTGCTGCTCCTTACCAATGACGGCGGCCTCGCGCGTACGCTGGAACTGCCGGCGACCGGCTGGACGCGGCGCTATCGCGTGCGCGTCCATGGCGAGATCGATCAGGCGCAGCTCGACGAGCTGAAGAAAGGCGTCACCGTCGAGGACGTCACTTACGCTCCGATCGAGGCGCGGCTCGAGCGCGTGCAGGGCGGCAACGCCTGGATCGCCTTGAGCCTCACCGAGGGCAAGAACCGCGAAGTCAAGCGCGTGATGGAGCATCTCGGCCTCGACGTCACGCGCCTGATCCGAGTCTCCTACGGGCCTTTCCAGCTCGGTGAGCTGGGAGAGGGCGTTGTCGAGGAAGTGAAGCTCAAAACGCTGCGCGAGCAATTGGGCAAGAGCCTCGCGGAGCTTGCGGGCGCTGATTTTGCTTCACCCTTGCGCGAGGCGACTCCGACCGAGCAGCAGGAACAGCGCGAACGCACTGAAAAGCGGTCGCGCAAACATGTTTCCGTGCTGCGCAAGCAGCGCGACGAGAATGCCGAAAAAGGTCCGCGCGCGCGCATCGAGCGCTCCGCCACGGCCGACCGCAAGGGCCGCGCCGTCGCCGTTGAGCGCGTGACGCTGACGCGCCGCAAGCCGGCGGCCGAAGACGAAGCGCCGTCGCGCAACGCCAAGCGTTTCGACGCGATGCGCACGGGCCGCCGCCCGAGACGTGACGAGGCGGAGGCCGAGCGGCCCGCGCGCGGCGCCGCAAGGGGCGCGCGCGGCGAGGGCTTTGGGCGAGACGATCGGCGCGGCGCCGAAAACCGCCGCCCGCGTTTCGAAGGCGAGCGCGAGTCTGGGCGCGGCGCCGCAAGGGGCGCTCGCGGCGAAGGTTTCGCGCGGGATGATCGACACGGCGCTGAAAATCGCCGTCCGCGTTTCGAGGGTGAGCGCGGCGAACGCGCCGCCCGGCCGCCGCGAGAGCGTGACACGCAAGCGCGGCGCGACCATGGCGACGCAACGGCTGCGCGCGGTCATGCGCGCACGCGCACGCATGAAGGCGACCAGCCTCGCGCCGAACGCCGCCCGCCGCGTCGTGATGGGGAAGCTCCCCGTCGCGCGCGCGGGGCAGACGAGCGGGAGGCGCGGCCGCGCAAGTTCGAGGGCCCGCGCGCCGACCGCGGCTTTGCGCGCGGCGGGGACGAGCGCAAATCGCAGCGTCCGCGCAGCGGCGAAGGCCGGACCTCAGGCGAAGGCGCGCCTCGCGGCGCCCGTAGCGGCGGGCCGCGCAAGGGCCCGCCCAAAGGCCCGCCAAAGGGCCGCGGCCCCGGCAAAGGCCCGAGCAAAGGTCCGTCGAGAGGACCGCGCAAGCCGCGCGGAGAATAAGCCATGCGCATCGTCGGCGGCGCGCTTCGCGGGCGGTCGCTCGCGAGCCCGCGCTCGCAAGCGATCCGCCCGACAACGGACCGCTTGCGCGAATCTGTCTTCGACATTCTCGCCCATGGTTTCGACGATCCGATCACCGGCGCCGCGGTGATCGACCTTTTCGCCGGCACCGGCGCGCTGGGCTTGGAAGCGCTCTCGCGCGGCGCCACGCGCGCGCTTTTCGTCGATGACGGAACGGAAGCGCGCGCGCTGTTGCGCGCCAATATCGAGACGCTGGGCCTGGGTGGCGTCACCCGAATCTTTCGCCGTGACGCGACCAAGCTCGGCCTCGCACCATCGGGGGAAATCTTCTCGCTCGCCTTTCTCGACCCGCCCTATGGCAAGGGCCTCACGGAGCCAGCGTTGCGCGCGTTGATTGAGGGCGGTTGGCTTACCGATGATGCGCTTGTCGTCATCGAAGAGGCCGCCAACGCAACGATCGAATTGCCGTCTTCTCTAAAGCAGGAAGATGCGCGCCGATATGGCGACACGCAATTCGTGTTCGCGCGAGTTGCACGCTGAGTCAATGCGACGATGCAGCGCGACGATAATGCGAATCACGCCATATCTTTTTTTTCGTCGCGGAGTCGCCGCGACCTTTGAATCATTCGAATTTCTTGCACACTCGCGACGACAAACGAGCATGTTGGACGCATCGAAATGCGCATCATTATCCTCATGAAGAGGCCACACAAAGTCGTGCGTGTTCACGCGAAAAACTTAAAGTGTGGATGATCCATGTTCGCGTGCACGCGCGCATTTCGGAGTGCGAAACGGCCAAGTTCCGACACATTCGAATCCTGTCATTTCATTGCGCGTTCAACGATTTGGTTGAACGTGTCGTGATGGGAGATGAAAGATGTCGATGGAAATGGTCGCGAGCTTCGATGCACTTCGCGCGCTCAGGCTTCTCTTCAAACTTGAAGAGTCGCTGGACGCCGACAGCGCCTATCTGCGTAATATTCTCGTAGCCGACACCAAGCGGCATATTGCTGCTTTGACGACGGCGGTTGTGCCAGAAGAGGCGCCGGTCGAAGACGAGACGGCTGAGACTGCGGAAGAAATTCCGGCCGATGTCGAGGCGATTGAGGCTGTGTCAGAAGAAGCGCTGGCCGACGACGAGGCGGTTGACGCTGACGTGGAAGAAGCGACGGCCGAAGACGAAGCGGTTGGCGCTGACTTCGAGGAAGCGGCGGCCGAAGACGAGGCGGTTGACGCTGACTCGGAGGAAGCGGCGCTCGAAGGCGAGGCGGCTGAGCCTGACTCCGAGGAAGCGGTGGTCGAAGACGAGGCGGTTGACGCTGACTCGAAGGAAGCGGCGGTCGAAGAGGAGGCGACTGAGGCTGACTCCGAAGAAGCGCCGGTCAAAGCGGCGACGAAAGAGACTCCCCCCAAAAAGGCGTTGTCTAAATCGAAAGCCGGCTGAGGCCGCGACGAAAAAGTGAGGGGTAAAGCCTAACGCGCGCAAAGGGCGGCGTGACAAGCGCCGCCTATATCTGGCAAAGCGCGCCTTACAGCTTGCTTTTAAATCTTTGCCTTCAGCTCGTACAGCGCCGCCAAGGCCTCGCGTGGGCTCATTCGATCGGGGTCTATCTGCTTGAGCGCCTCTCTGAGCGCATCGCTCGGCTGCGTCGATTGGAGGACGTGTTTGAACAGTGGCAGATCGTCGATCAGCGCCTCGACCGGCGCGCGCCGGTCGGCCGCCTCCAACTCCGCCAGAATGGCGTGCGCGCGCGTCACAACGCTCGTGGGCAGCCCGGCAAGCTGCGCGACATGCACGCCATAGGAACGATCAGCCGCGCCTTTCACGACCTCGTGCAGAAAGACTACGTCGCCTGCGTGATCGGTCACCTTCATGGTGAGATTGACCAGCCGCGCCATGCGTTTTGTCAGTTGCGTCAGCTCGTGGAAATGCGTGGCGAAAATTGCGCGGGAGCAATTGATCTCATGCAAATGCTCCATCGTCGCCCAGGCGATAGAGAGGCCGTCGAAGGTCGCCGTGCCGCGGCCGATCTCGTCGAGAATGACAAGCGAGCGCGAGGTCGCGCAATTGAGGATCGCGGCGGTCTCCACCATCTCGACCATGAAGGTCGAACGCCCGCGCGCAAGATCATCCGAAGCGCCAACGCGTGAAAAGAGACGATCGACGACGCCGAGACGCGCCTCTTGCGCCGGCACGTAAGAGCCCGCCTGCGCAAGAAGCGCGATCAGCGCATTCTGGCGCAGAAAGGTCGATTTGCCCGCCATATTCGGGCCCGTGACAATGGCGATGCGGCCGGCCTTGTCGCCGGAGAGTTCACAGTCATTGGCGGCGAAGGCCTTGCCTTGCGCTTGCAACGACGCCTCCACGACCGGATGGCGCCCGCCGATAATGACGAACTCTAGCGAATGATCGACATGCGGCCGGGTCCAACCGCGTTTCTCGGCGACCTCGGCGAGCGCGCTGGCGACATCGAGCCGGGCGAAGGATTGCGCCAGCGCCTGTAGATTATCGGAGCCGGCGAGAATCTCTCCGGCGAGCGCGTCGAAGATTGCAAGCTCACGCGCCAGCGCGCGATCGGCCGCGGAAGCGATCTTGCTTTGCAGCTCGACGAGTTCCTGCGTCGAAAAGCGCATCGCGTCGGCCATGGTCTGACGATGCGTGAAGGTCGAATCGAAAGGCGGGCGCAACAGCTTCTCGCCCTGCGCGGCAGGCGCTTCGAGGAAGAAGCCGAGAAAGTTGTTGTGCTTGATTTTGAGCTTCGCGCCGGTCTGCTCCGAGTAACGCGCTTGCAGCGAGGCGATCACCACGCGGCTCTCGTCGCGCAGCGAACGCGCTTCGTCGAGTTCGGCGTCGCGACCCTCGCGGATGAAATCGCCATTACGCTTGTCGAGCGGCGGGCTGTCTTTCAGGCTTGTCGCAATTTCGTGAGCGAGCGCAGCGTCGGCGGTTGCGAGCGTCGCCGCTTCGCGAGCGATCTCCGCCGGCGCCTCGGCGCCTGAGAAGATCGCCGCAATGTCGCGGGCGGCCGAAAGCGCCGCCCCGACGCTCGCAACGTCGCGCGGCCCGCCGCGCTGCAATGCGAGACGCGAGACGGCGCGCGCGAGATCGGGCGCGCGTGCGAGCTTTGCCCGCAAGGACGCGCGAATTTCTGGCTTTTCGAGAAAGAAAGCCACGGCGTCGAGCCGCGCGTCGATCAAAGAAGGATCGGTGGAGGGCGCGGCCAGCCGTTCGGCGAGAAGCCGTGCGCCAGCGGATGTCACCGTGAGATCGACAACCGAGAGCAGCGAGCCCTCGCGTGCGCCCGAGAGCGTGCGGGACAGCTCCAGATTGGCGCGCGTCGCCGCGTCGATGTCGAGCGTGGCGCTTTCGCGCAGGCTCATCGGCCGCGACAACGCCGGGCGGCCGCCTTTTTGCGTGCGCTCGACATAAAGGATAGCGGTCGCCGCGGCGGCAAGCTCCGCCTCGCTGAGCGCGCCAAAACCTTCGAGCGTCGAAACGCCGTAGAAATCCATGAGCCGCCGCGCCGCGTCGCCGGCGTCTCGCCCCAGCGGAGCGACGGGCGCGCCGAGCCCTGAGAAGATCGTTGCGAGCGCCTCTTCCCGGCACAGCGTTTCGGCGGCGACGATCTCGCGCGGCTCCAACCGCGCCAGCGTGGAGGACAATTCGCTTTGCGCGCAATCGGCCACCGTAAACACGCCCGTCGAAATATCGACGCTTGCGACGCCATATCGCCACGCCCCATCGCCGCGCGCGCGGGCGACGGCGGCGAATGCATTGGCGCGCGCCGGGTCGAGCAGCGCGTCTTCGGTGATCGTGCCCGGCGTTACGAGGCGCACCACGTCGCGTTTTACGACGGATTTGGCGCCGCGCTTCTTGGCTTCGGCCGGGTCTTCGATCTGCTCGCAGACGGCGACGCGGAACCCGAGCGCGATCAGCTTTTGCAGATAATCATTGGCGCGCTCGACCGGCACGCCGCACATTGGAATATCTTCGCCGAGATGCTTGCCGCGTTTGGTGAGCATGATGCCCAGCGCGCGCGAGGCGATTTCGGCGTCCTCGAAAAACAGCTCGTAGAAATCGCCCATGCGGTAGAAAAGCAGGCAATCGGCGTTTACCGATTTGATCTCGATAAATTGTGCGATCATCGGCGTCGCGCGCGCCGCGCCGGTCTGATCCTGCCCTTGCTCCGCTACTTTTTCCATGGCCGCACTTTAGCGGCGGCCCGGCGGCGGCGCCATTCGAGGCGCCGCTTTCATTGTGGAGCGCGCATGAAAAAGCCCCGGATCGAAGACCCGGGGCTGCGCCTACCTCCAGAGCGCCAGGAGGATGATGATCGGGATCGGCACCCCGAGGAGCCAGAGCAGAACGGAACGGCCTACGCCCATTTTCGCCTCCTACCAACGCATGGCGGATGAGAAGCCCAGATTCTCGTCGCGGTGACGCCCGCCCAGCGTCGCGCCGCCCCAGGCGGAGGCCGCCGCGAGCAGCATCGCCGCCGCGGCGACGAAGCTCGCGATGATCCCGGCCTTGCGGGCCTTGTCGGCAAGCTCCTTGGCGCGCGCGTGATCGTCCCTCACCTGCTGCGCGACGGCGTCGACCCGGGCGCCGGCGTCGGCGGGAGAGACGCCGCTCGTGGAAGCGAGCACATTTTGAAGATAGCTGCGATCCTCGCCGCTGATCTCGCCCGTCGCCTGGCCACGCGCGACGATGCGCGAGACGATCTGCCGCGTCTCGGCCTCATTGGCGCCTGATGGAGCGGCCCCGGCCCGCGCGCCGCCGTCGCCGCGCATGAGCGTGTCGACGCGATAATCGACCGGGTTGGTCATCCCGCTCTGCTGCGCCTGCTGGGTCGCCTTGTCCACGCCCGCTTTGCCGAGGTTGTAGAGGGACGAGCCGGCCGCGAAGGCGACGATAAGAATAGCTGTCGCCCAGACCACGAGCCCATGCGCGCCGTCACGCACTTCCGCCTCGTCGCGCGGCGCATCGATATTGCGGCGGCGCAGCCGCCCGCAGACATAGCCGCCGGCGGCATAGCTCGCGACCGTCACCCACAGCACCCAGAGCGCCAGCGCGAGAGCGTGGGTGAAGGGCGACGCGCCCTCATAGGGCGAGGCCAGCGACAACCCGATTCCGGAGCCGAAGGCCGCCATGACGAAGGAGATGGCCGTCGTTACGGCGACGCCCGCGAGAATGGCGCCCCAATCGACGGCGGTGAAACGCGAGAGCGCCAGGCGCTCGGCGGTGGGCTCCAGGCCCCGCCCGATGACGTCTGCCATGGCGACCTCCTACCGCAGACCGAGGAGCGACAGGATCGCCATGACGATCACGACCAGACCGATGAGATAGATGATGTTGTGCATCGCGGCCTCCCTTCGGCGCGCAGTTGCGCCGGGAGCTGAAAAGAGATGCGACAACGCGGGAGAGGGGCGAATGTTCCGGCGCGCGGGCGGGGGCGAGGAGGCCAGGCTGCGCGCCGCTTGCGTTGGATTACGATGAAATCCCGCGCGCCTGTCGGCGCAAACCTTGAGGCGGCACGCCAAAGGTTTGGACAAAAGCGCGACGCATTCTTTCAGGGTCGCCGAAGCCCACTCTGTCGGCGATGATTTCGATCGGTTCGACTCCCGCCTCCACACGTTCGCGCGCAACCTCGAGCCGCAGCCGCTCGATGGCTTTGGCGGGGCTCAAGCCCGTTGCCGCCGCAAAGGCGCGGCTGAAGTGGCGCGGGCTCATGCACGCTTCTTCCGCGAGCTTTTCGATCGTCCACCGCCGATCGAGCCGTCCGCGCACTTTTTCGAGCAGAGACGCGAAGCGATGGTCCGGACTATCAAGCTCGAGCAGCGTCGAAAATTGCGACTGTCCGCCCGGCCGTCGATAATAAACAACCATCTCCTGCGCCGCGCGCTTGGCGACCTTCTCGCCCAAATCCTCCGCCGCCAAGGCAAGGGCCAGATCGACGCCGGCGCTGACGCCCGCCGACGTCCAGACCCGGCCCTGGCGGATGTAAATGCGATCGGCCCGGGTCTGAACCTGCGGAAACCGCCGCGCGAAAGCCGGCGCGGCGCGCCAATGGGTCGTCACGGAGAGTCCGTCGAGCAGCCCGGCCGCGGCGAGGATGAAGGCGCCGGAGCAGACGCTGCAGAGCCGGCACGCGCGTCGATCGGCGTCGCAAACGGCGTCTAGGGTCTCGTTGCACGCCATGGCGGTTCGTGCACCCTCGCCGCCAACCACGATCAATGTGTCGATCGTCTCGATCTCGCAAAGCGCTTCGACCGGCAATTCGACGCCCGAGGAGGCGCGCACGCGCCCCTTTTCCTTCGCGGCCAAAACGATGCGATAGGCGCCGCCAGCGACAAAACGCGACGCGATCTCGAAAACCGCAATGGGGCCGGCGGCGTCGAGGAGCTGAAAGTCCTCGTAAAGGAAAAAGGCCACGGTCCGGATCATGGCCTAAAATGAGGGAAAAAGGTCGTTTCGACAATGACGCGCCGAAGGTGAAATAGGAGCGCCCGAAAATGGAGGCGCCCAGTGAGCACACGCCCTTTCACCATCGTCTTCGCGCTCTATGACGGAATGACCCAGCTCGATTTCACCGGCCCGCATGAATTTCTGAGCCGGACGCCCGGGGCCGTGACCCTTGTCGCCAGCCGCGACGGCGGCTCGGTGAAGTCTGACCGGCTCGAATTCGGCGGGACGGTTCCGCTGGGGACTGTTTCAGACTGCGACCTGCTCTGCGTCCCCGGCGGGCTCTCGGCCACCGCAGTCGCGCTCGACCGGGTCTTCATTGCGGAGATCAGGCGCCTAGGGCTCGGCGCACGCTATGTGACGTCGGTTTGCACCGGCTCGCTGATCCTCGGCGCGGCGGGGCTTCTGAAAGGGAAGCGCGCCGCTTGCCACTGGGCCTGGCGCGATCTCCTGCCGCTGTTCGGCGCCATCCCGCAAGCGGATCGGGTGGTGCGTGACGGCGACACCATCACCGGCGGCGGCGTGACGGCGGGAATGGATTTCGCCTTGACCGTCCTCGCCGAAATCGCCGGCGCCGAGGTGGCGCAGGCGATCCAGCTCGGCCTCGAATATGATCCCCAACCGCCCTTTCATTCAGGCTCGCCCCAATCGGCGCCGCCGCAAGTCCTCGCCCGCTTTCAGGCGACCGCCGCCCCGCTCATCGAAAAACGGCGCGCCCAGGCCGAGGAGGCTGCGCGACTTTTGGTTGGGGATGAGTCCACGATTGAGACGGACGTCACACTTTGATCCGTCGTTAGCCTTCCGTCATTGCGAGCGAAGCGAAGCAATCCAGGGCCGCGGTGGCTGCCCTGGATTGCTTCGTCGGCTTCGCCTCTTCGCAACGACGGGTCACGCTTCCCAAAACGCCGATTCCGTCCCTTAGGTCATCACCACATTCACCGCGCTCTCCGGCAGCTCCTTGCCGAAGCAGCGCTGGTAGAATTCCGCGACCAGCGGGCGCTCCAGTTCGTCGCATTTGTTGAGGAAGGTCAGGCGGAAGGCGAAGCCGACGTCGTTGAAGATTTCGGCGTTCTCGGCCCAAGTGATAACCGTGCGCGGGCTCATGACGGTCGAGAGGTCGCCGGCCATGAAAGCGTTGCGGGTGAGATCGGCCACACGCACCATTTTATTGGCGACGTCGCGCGTCTCCTTGGAGACGCCATAGGATTTGACCTTCGAGATCACGATATTGGTCTCGGCGTCGTGGGACAGATAATTCAGCGTCGTGACGATCGACCAGCGGTCCATCTGCGCCTGATTGATCTGCTGCACGCCGTGATACAGGCCCGAGGTATCGCCGAGACCCACGGTATTGGCGGTGGCGAAGAGGCGGAAGCCCGGGTGGGGGCGAATGACGCGGTTCTGGTCGAGGAGCGTCAGGCGACCGGAGACCTCCAGCACGCGCTGGATAACGAACATCACATCGGGACGGCCCGCGTCATATTCGTCGAAGCAGAGCGCGACATTGTGCTGGACCGCCCAGGGCAGAATGCCGTCGCGGAACTCCGTGACCTGCTTGCCGTCCTTGAGCACGATCGCATCCTTGCCGACGAGATCGATACGCGAAATATGGCTGTCGAGATTGACCCGCACGAAGGGCCAGTTGAGCCGCGCAGCCACCTGCTCGATATGGGTGGATTTGCCGGTGCCATGATAGCCCGTGACCATCACGCGGCGGTTGCGCGCGAAGCCCGCGAGAATGGCGAGAGTCGTCTGCCGGTCGAAGAGATAGTCCGGATCGATGTCCGGCACATGCTCGTTGCGCTCGGAAAAGGCCGGAACCACGAGATCCGTGTCGATCCCAAAAACCTCGCGCGCCGAAACCTTGATGTCGGGCACGCTTTCGAGACCCGAGCCGGATTTAACTTCTTCGACCAAAACCGTCCTCCGTCTGGCGGGCCGGCACTCGCGCTCAGGCGAGCCGCGCGGCCCTCAGCGTCTTATAGGCATGAATGATTTCCCGCAATTTCTCCTCGCGGGAGCGATCGCCGCCATTGGCGTCGGGATGGTGACGCTTGACGAGCTCCTTATAGCGCGCCCGCACCGCCTCGGGTCCAGCCGTCTCGTCGAGATCGAGCGCCGCGAAAGCCCGCATCGTCACCGGCGAATAACGCGGCTCGCGCTTCTCGGGGGCGCGCCGATGGAATTTGGCGCGGTTCATCCCCAGCGGGTCCGCCGTCGGGCCGCCCTCCTCGCGAAAGCCCGTCGCGCCGCGGCGCGTGCCCATCGCCCAGGTCGGGCGGTGGCCAATGGTCGCGTCCTTCATGTAGCGGGCGACGTCGGCGTCATTCATCCCGTTGAAATAATTGTAGGTGGCGTTGTATTCGCGAACATGGTCCAGGCAGAAGCAGAAATATTGCCCCTCGCGCAGCCGGCCCATGGGGGCGCGATAGGCGCCATCGGCCTCGCAGCCCGGCGAATCGCATTTCATCGTCGACTCGCGCTTCTCCTCGCGCGGCCGACGCTGCGTTCTGATACGGTCGAAGAGGGGCGAATTCAGATCCATCGGGTTTCATTATGATGGCGCGGGGCGGCGCCGCAAGCGCGAACCGCGCCAATTTTGTTGTGCGCCCGATCTTGCAAGAGAGGCGCCCGGAGCTTGGCGCTTCTTCCGATTGCGTCTAGAGCGAGCAACGGAATCGGCGCCGGGTGGAAAGACCGGAGCGGGCTCCCGCGAGGAACCCGCTCTCGAGCTCTAGACATGGAGAAGGAATATGGCGGATCAGGGTAAAGGCGCCGTGAAAGGGCCGGTCGCAGCGAGCATCGAGTCGAAGCTCACCGAGGCGCTCGCGCCGATCGCTTTGAATGTCATCGACGAATCGCATCACCACGCCGGCCATCATCACGGCGGCGACAAGCGCCACGGCAATGAGAGCCACTTCAGGGTGGAGGTGGTGAGCGCCGCCTTCGAGGGCAAGAGCCGGGTGGAGCGCCACCGGATGGTAAATGCCCTGCTGGCCCAGGAGCTTAAAGAGGGGTTGCATGCGCTGGCGGTGACGGCGAAGGCGCCGGGGGAACCGACCTAACCGAATTTCATCCCACGATGCTCGCGTGCGAACAGCCGGCGGCGCCCTCGCAAGAAATAACAACTCAATTTGGGATCTCTATGCAGACCTCGCTAACGCGCGAGCTGCGGTTTTGGAGAAGGGCTAGTCCCTACCATCGTCCGGCTCTTGCATGGGAGCCGCCTCGCAACAGGCTTTCTGAATATCTTGGAAGTGAGAGCCGACGTCAAACCTCCGCGAATATAGGCCCCTAAAGTGTAGCCGAGCCATGACTCTTCCACTAATATTACTGGCCCTTGTCTAAAGGAGGTTATGGTGAAACACCGAAACTTAATTGCTGCGACACTCTGTTTCAGCGTTGCGAGTATGGTATCCCAGGCCGCCGATTTTCAACAAGCGCCACTGACACTGCCGACAATTATCAAGCTCACAGGCGGACATCGGTGGATTTCTATCGCGACTGCGAGATGGAATGATATCAATGGACGCGCTCGTTCGGCAGTTGGGTTTGCCGAAGGCCAGTCTGCTAGCGCTGCTTCGGCCGAAGCGATCCGTCAATGCCAAGAGCGAGGTGGGCGCGGATGCGCCACTCTCGGCACATATGACAACGGGTGCTTCTTCGTCACAATCGGAGTCCGATCAGGTTCTGTCTCTATCGGAACCGGATCGACACGGCAGCGTTCAATCGAGAACTGCGAAAACGAGGGATATATCTGCCAGAAACCGATTGGCGGCTGCGTATAATCATTATGCTGGGCGGAATCGATGCGTGATGCCCATTCGCGGTTGCAAATCGCAGAACAACTTGCATTGAAATCAAAGGAAATAGCGCCGCTGATGAAAGTTTATTTCTGCATCAATGAAAGCGGCCTCGTACACTATATCGATCATTTGCGCGCTGCCGTGCGCTCGGCGCGGCAGATCGGCCGGCTGGAGCCGCATATTCTCTTCGACGGCGACCCGGCGATCCTGAAAGAGGCGCTGGCTGGCTGCGAGGCGGCCATACACCGACAAAAATCCAGCATCGCCGACGAGATCGCGCAGACCGAGGAGACGGCCGAATGGCGCAGAGGCGTTGCCGAAGGCGCGCTGCTGCGGCTGGAAATTCCGGTCGTCGAAACCGACGATGATTATGTCCTCTACTGCGACTGCGACACGCTCTTCACCCGGGCGGTGGATCTATCTGGCGTAAAACCACGCTTTCTCGCCGCCGCCCCGGGTCATAATCCCAATGAATGGGACATGATTTGCTCCGGCGTTCTGCTGCTCAACGTCAAAAACATGCGGGCGGAATACCCCCGCTATATGAAATATGCGGCGGCAAATCTTGGCCGGCCTGCCTATTACGATCAGGAAGTTCTCAACGAATATTTCGTCGGCCGCATCGACCGCCTACCCATCGAATATCATTGGAAAACCTATTGGGGCGCAAATCCGCTCGCCTATATCGTGCATTTCCACGGGCTGAAAAGAACGCATCTTGCCTGGATGAGCGACCCCATTCGAAGAGCCGAGCTGAAAAAGCTCTATTTTCTCATCATGTTCGAAAACGATGGTTTCGACTATTATGGGAAGGTCTTCGACAGCATCGCCGTCAATGAGGCGCCGTCCTTTGCGCGGCTGATTTTGGGGCGCCTGAATGACGTTCTGAAATTTAGCTTTCGGCGCGCCAGGAAATTATTTTATCGGCTCCTCATGGAGAACGTCCCATCGACTTTCGACGAGACGTCTTACCTCTACAACAACCCCGACATCGCGATCGGCGTCTACAACGGCGCCATTCGCTCCGGGTGGAGCCACTACCGCGTCCATGGAAAGCTGGAGGGCCGCCCGGGCGGCGCGGTCGAGAGCAAGGCCGTCTAACCCAGCCTCACGCCCGCACCGGCGCCCCGTTCTCGTCGCAATCGACCTCCGTCACCTCGTCTCCCAGCTCGACGCGCGCGCGCAGGAGCGAGCCGTCGTCGCGATAGGCATATTGGTGGGAAAGCTCCACCTCGCCATAGACCAGCTTCTCGCAGGTCGCGATGCGGCCAGAGGCGTCATAGCTGACCCGAAAATAAGTATTGCGATTTCCCAGCTCGCTTTCGGCCAATGGCTCGACCAGCTTGAGCGGCATGCGCACGCCGCTATAGGTGAGAAAATAGCGATATTCTTTGGCCTGCGACATTGTCGATCCTCCCGTTTTCTTATGCGTTATGTGCCTAGAAAGAATCGCGCCAACATCGATCCGGCACGACGCTTGCGGAAAGCGCTCCGAGCAGCCCCTCGACGGGCCTGCATTGTCGCAACTGCGACAGAATACATGAAGAGGAGTGCGAGAAATGAGACTAGCCGAAGCCTACGCCAGCGCAACGATCGAACAAATCGAAGCCGCCCTCGCCGGCGGCAAGCTTGTGGTCTTTTCCGTCGGCCGTCCGCCGTCGCCGGACCATAAGGTCACCCGCAGCGCCGCCCTTGCCGAATATGTCTTCGCGAGCCCGGCCGTCGATGACGCCAAGACCCCCGTCTTCGCCGAGAACCCCGTTACGGTGGCCTTGGTCGGAACGCCGGGCTGGGCCCGTGCGTTTTCCGCCGACGGCGCGGTCGTGGCCGATTTCTCCGCCGGAGCCGGCGCTGCCGAGATCAAATTCGACAGCATCTCCGCGACCCCGGGCTTTCCCCTCAAGGTTCTGTCGCTGAAGATCTCTCTGCCGGCCGAGACGGTCACCTATGAGAAGACGGAATATGGCCATATCTATCTGACTGGCCTGGAAAACGCCCATCGCAAGCTCTCCGTGCGCGGCTGATCCACGCCTCTGGGAGTCTTGACGATTTCGTGACGAAAGCGTAGCGCGGGGCGGACTTTTCTCGTCCCGCCTTTCTCAGGACATCCCATGGCTACGACGTCCAAACCCGGCCAAAAGCCGGCGAACCCGCGTTTTTCCTCCGGCCCCTGCGCCAAGCGTCCCGGCTGGTCGTTCGAGAACCTCAAAGGCGCGGCGCTCGGCCGCTCGCATCGCTCCAAGGCCGGCAAGGACAAGCTCGCGCAGGCCATCGCGCTGACCCGCGAGGTTTTACAGGTTCCCGCCGATTACCGCATCGGCATCGTGCCGGCCTCCGACACCGGCGCGGTGGAGATGGCGCTGTGGTCGCTCCTGGGCCCGCGCGGCGTCGACGTCGCCGCCTGGGAGAGCTTCTCGGCCGATTGGGTGACGGACGTCATCACGCAGTTGAAGCTCCCGAACGCCCGGACCTTCACCGCCGCTTTCGGCGAGCTGCCCGATCTCTCGCAGATCAATTTCGACAATGACTTCGTCTTCGCCTGGAACGGCACCACGGCGGGCGTGCGCGTGCCCAACGCCGATTTCATCCCGGCCGACCGCAAGGGACTGACGATCTGCGACGCGACCTCGGCCGCCTTTGCGCAGAACCTCGATTTCGCCAAGCTCGACGTCACCACCTATAGCTGGCAAAAGGTGATGGGCGGCGAGGCGGCGCATGGCATGCTGATCCTCTCGCCGCGCGCCGTGGAGCGGCTGGAAAGCTACACGCCGGCCTGGCCAATGCCCAAGATTTTCCGCCTGACGCACAACGGCAAGCTCGTCGAGGGCATTTTCGAGGGCGACACGATCAACACGCCCTCGCTCCTTGCGACCGAGGACTATATCGACACGCTGAGCTGGGCGAAGTCGATCGGCGGCCTGCCGGCGCTGCGCGCCCGCTGCGACGCCAGCGCCAAGGCCGTCGCGGATTGGGTCGCAAAGACGCCCTGGATCGAGCATCTCGCCGAGAATCCGGCGACGCGCTCCAACACCGGCGTCTGCCTCGTCTTCTCGGGCAAGAGCGCGGCGCAGAGCGAGGCCGAGAAGGCGGCGCTCGCCAAGAAAATGGTCGCCATGATCGAGGCGGAGGGCGCGGGCTTCGATTTCGGGGCCTATCGCGACGCGCCCCCCGGCTTCCGCATCTGGTGCGGCGCGACGGTGGAGGCGTCCGACGTCGCGATCCTGACGCAATGGCTCGACTGGGCCTATGCGGAGGCGACGGCGGCGGTCGAGGCGGTTGGCTGACCTTGATGCTCCCTGCGCGTTGATATATCTTTTTCGGATATATCCGCGCTGGAGGCTCATATGGACAAAGCGAAGCTATTCTGGTCCGGCCGTTCACAGGCGGTGCGGCTGCCGAAAGACTATCGCATTGAAGCGGATGAGGTGCGAATCCGCCGGCGCGGCGACGCGATCATTCTCGAGCCAATCCCGAAAGACTGGACTTGGCTCGACACGCTCGCGGGAACGCTCTCCGAGGACTTTCTGGAAGAGGGCCGCGAGCAGCCGCCCATCCAAGAGCGTCCTGACCTCGACAGCGTATTTTGATCCTTGCGCTACCTTCTGGACACCAACGCCGTCATCCACCTCCTGAAGACGGCGGACTCCGCGCTCGCACGAAGGCTGCGCCGGCACCGGCCGGAAGACGTTTGCATCTCGGCGATCGTCACCCACGAACTCTATTTCGGCGCCTTCAAAAGCGCTCGGGTCGAGGCCAATCTCGCCCGGCTGCAAGCCTTGCAGTTCGAGGTGCTGCCCTTCGACCTGGAAGACTCTATCGCCTCCGGGGAGATTCGCGCGAAGTTGCGCGCGGAAGGGACGCCCATCGGCCCATATGATCTCCTCATCGCCGGGCAGGCGCTGGCGCGGGGTCTCACGCTCGTTTCCGCGAATGTAAAAGAGTTCCGCCGCGTTGAAGGGCTGACGGTCGAAGACTGGACCCACTCGGGCTAATCCGCGCTTCCCGCCCGCGTTCCGCCCTCCCCGGCGTCAGGCGGGAGCTATGCTCCCGTTCTAGCTCTTATACTGTTGCACGAGAGTCACTCCCCACACGGAAACGCGCGCCTGTCGCCCAGGTGGGGCGCTTCGCGCTTGCGATGGCCGAGCGCCTGCGAGACTAATCAAGGTGATCGCTTTCCCGCGCCTAGCTTGGCGGCGCGGGGCTTTTTGTCTTCTGCCGCAATCGAACAAGGGATACTCATGCGACGGCTCGTCCTAGCATCGCTCTGCATTTTTGCCGCTTCCGGCGCCCTCCTCTCGCAAAGCCAGGCGCGCAGCGCCGCTCCCCAGGCCGAAACCGATCCGCTGACCGAACTCTTTGGCGGCGCGCCCGCCGCCGCCCCCGCGCCGACCGGGCCCGACGGTCGTCCGCAGGCCGTCGCCATCCCGCGCGAGATCGTCGCGCTCGACGCCAAATATCCCGCCGGCACGGTTATCATCAACACGAGCGAGCGCCGTCTCTATTACGTGCTCGGCAATGGCCAGGCGATCCGTTACGGCGTGGGCGTCGGCCGTCCTGGCTTCGAATGGTCGGGCGTGCGCTATGTTTCCAGCAAGCGCGAATGGCCCGATTGGACGCCCCCGGCCCAGATGCTGCGCCGCCGTCCCGATCTGCCGCGCCACATGGAGGGCGGCCTCAACAATCCGCTCGGCGCGCGCGCCATGTATCTGTCGGGCACGCTCTATCGCATCCACGGCTCCAACGAGCCGGAGACGATCGGTCAGGCCGTGTCCTCGGGCTGTATTCGCATGACCAATGACGACGTCACCGACCTTTATGACCGCGTGAAGGTCGGCACCCGCGTGGTGGTGACGCGATAAGCGACGCGCTTGGGACATTCTGAAAGCGGCCGGCCTCGGTGCCGGCCGTCAGTTTGTTGGCGAACTCCCAAGGCGGCCTCGTCCTTCGAGATGCGAGCTTCGCTCGCTCCTCAGGATGAGACCTAAGTGTTTGGTATCATACGCAGAAGCCCCTCATCCTGAGAGGCTGTGATTTTTTCGCGCTATCGGCCTGGAGTGGTGAGAAGACCTGCTTGCGAGGCGTCGGTCTGCGGCAAAGTCGGCGGTTGGGGCGCAGGGGAGGCTTTGGCCGCGCCGGAGGGCTCGGTCGCCGGTTCATTTCCTCACGCCGCCCGCAGCCGCGCCTCGGTGATGATGTTCGAGGCGAGAGCGAACCAGCGCATCCAGGTCTCGACCTTTTCTCTGCCGCGCAGCAGCAGATGGTCGAGCCCGAGATTGCGGAGTTTGGCGTGGACGAGCTCGCAACGCGCGCGCCGTCGATAGATGCGCTTGCCCTCCTCGCTCGCCATGCGGGCGCGCCACGCGGCGACCGCCGGCGCGTCGGCGGCGCGCGGCTCGTAGGGATCGCGGCCCGATTTCGACTTCGGCGGCGGGCAATAAACGAGCGTTCCGGCGGCGGCCGCCGCTTCGATATCCTCCTCGCGCAAATAACCGCCGTCGACCAGATGGACCTTGGCGCGTCGTCCGTAGGTCGCCTCGATGGTCGCGGCCATTGGCTCCGCCAACCCTCGATCCGAGCCGACCGTCTCGCACGATGTCGCGACCACGATGCCGTTCGCCGGCAGGCTGGCGAACTGAATATTGTAGGCGGGACGAAAGCCGCCGTCGGCCATCTTCATCACGCGCGCCTGCGCATCGGTGGTCGAGGCGCGCGGCTCCTTCTGGGCCTTCGTCTCCGCCTTGTTGGTCTTCATCCGCTTTTCGCGCAGCTTCTCGGCTTCGCCCAGCGCCTCGAGGGCCGCGGCGACCCGCGCCTCTCGGTCCCGCGCCGCCCGTTCGCGCGCCGCCTTCCGACGTTTGCCCGACGCGCCCGGGTCGGCGTCTTCGTCTTTGGCCAACTGCTCGATCAGAGCCTTTGCCTTCGCCAATTCCTGCTCCAACGTCTTACGGCGACGGAACGACGCCGCGCCGGCGTGCGCGCGCACCCGCACGCCGTCCTGGGCGATCTCGTCCAGGTCGATCAGCCCGGCCGCCGACAGGCTCGCGACATGCTCGGCCAGCAGGCGCCCGATCCGTTCGCCCTGTCCGGTCCGAAACGCCGACAGCAGCCGATGATTGACGCTCACCCCGCCGCACAGCCAGCGAAACGCAGCGTCGCTCTCGCAAAGGCGCGCCAGCTCCCGCGCGCTGCCGACGCCGCGCGTCGTCGCATACAGCCAAAGCGCCAAAAGAAGATGCAGCGACGTCTGCGGCATGCTGGGCGCGCCTTCGCGCGCCTTGACGCCGAAAGCAGGTCGGAAAGATCCACCTGCGACGCATAGGCCCAGATCAGCCGCGCATCATGCTCTTCGTCGATCAACGCGTCGAGATCGCAAACCCGCAATGTTATCTCGTCGCGAACCGGCTCCCGCAACCGAACGCCGCCCGCCTGCTCCGGCCGCCGCCGCGCCGCCTCGCGCGCAAGCCCGTCGAAAAGTTCATCAGCCACTGGTTCCATCTCCGAGCCTCAACTCAGAGAATCATCAAAATTCAGCGCGGCCAACCAAAAAGTCACAGCCTCTGAGGAGCCTGCACAGCAGGCGTCTCGAATCACGAGGGGCGTCAACACAACATTGTTTGCGGTCTCACGGCCGGTCTCGACGCCGGCCGTTTGGCTGTACGCCGCCGCGGGTCAAGCGTCGCTACGAGACCGCGCCAGCTCCACATTATGCTGCATGCGCTTCATCATCAGCTTCATGAGATAGAAGCCGAATTGCGGATTTTGCGCCGCAAGCTCCAACAATTCGTCGTAGCGCACGCTCAGGAGCGCGACCTCGCTGACGGCGACGGCCGTCGCCGTGCGGCGGTTCTCATCGGTGAAGAGCCCCATCTCCCCGAAACACGCTCCCGGCTCGAGCGTGACGCCGAGCTCACGCAGTAAGATCCGGCCGCGCACGAGGATATAGGCCTCCTCGGAGAGATCGCCCTTGCGATACAGCGTGAGGCCATCGGGCAGCGCGAGATGCTTCATGTAGGGACGGAGCCACTCGTAATCGAATTCGCCCCCGCTCGCCGCGCTGGTCGCCGACCGCATGTCGCGGATGAGCCTTTGCATCTGCCGCAGGCGGAAGATGTTGATCGGCGCCATGAAGGCGTTGAGCGCGAAGAGCGGGTAATAGCCCTTGAGAAAAAAATAGGCGGCGAAAAGCGCATTGGCGAGGATCGCCGCAATGCGCAGCGGGATCATCGTATTCGATACGAAGACGAAGACATTCGCCGCCGCAGCGAGATAGCCGATTGCCTCGACGAGCCAATTTCCTGGAATCATCGCCTGCCCGAAATCGCGCCGTTTTGCAGATCATATCAGAAAGGCCGGCGCGCCTGCGAGCCTCCGCGCCCGCTTCTCGAACCGAAACTGGCGGGAAGCCTTCCGCCGCTTTGCGCTTGTGCGGGCAATTTGCTAAAGGGCGCGTCAACTCTTAAACGCGCCAGGCAGGATATGGAAAAGTTCACTACGCTCACCGGGGTCGCCGCGCCGCTGCCGATCATGAACGTCGACACGGATATGATCATCCCCAAGCAGTATCTCAAAACCATCGCGCGGACGGGCCTCGGCAAGGGTCTCTTTTCCGAGATGCGCTATGGCGAGGACGGGTCCGAGAACCCCGATTTCGTGCTGAACCAGCCCGCCTATCGCCAGGCGACGATCCTGATCGCGGGCGATAATTTCGGTTGCGGCTCTTCGCGCGAGCACGCCCCCTGGGCGCTGCTGGACTTCGGCCTGCGTTGCATTATCTCGACGAGCTTCGCCGATATTTTCTACAATAACTGTTTCAAGAACGGCATTCTGCCGATCAAGGTCTCTCAGGCCGAGCTCGACAAGCTGTTCGACGACGCGGCGCGCGGCGCCAACGCCACGCTGACCGTCGACCTCGAAGCCCAGGAGATTCGCGGTCCCGACGGCGGCGTCGTGAAATTCGACATCGACCCTTTCCGCAAGCATTGCCTGCTGAACGGCCTCGACGACATCGGGCTGACGCTTCAAAAGGCCGATAAGATCGACGCTTTCGAGAGGACGGCCGGGCAGTCTCGCCCCTGGGCTTAGAATGGCCCGCAACGGAAGCGCGGCGCAGAACCATCTAGCGGCGCAGCCGCGCCTGAGTTAGGAACGCGGGGGACGACGCCTGACCGGAAGAGCAGGCGCCGCCGGGGGCCGCAATTGCCTCTTCCCAGTTCTCGACGGACGCCCTTGACTAGATTCGCCGGCCTTGCGACGCGCCTGCGCGCCGCCGCCCAGTCTCTGACCGGGCCAATCGGCGCGCTCCAGGCGCGTCTCGGCAAGACGACTCCTTCCCATAAGAAGGACGATCTGGCCGAGGCCGACTGGCGCGGCGAAGACGCTGCTGAAAATTTAGGCGCTTTTCCGGAGGACGCCCGCGTCTGGGCGCAGCCCAAATCCGCCGATCCGAGTGGCGACCCAAGCGCCTTCGCCGCCGGGTCTTATCTCGAAGATCCCGGCTATGACGGACAGGGGCTTCTCTCTGTCCATAATCTCGCCAAGGCCTATAAATCCCGCCGCGTGGTCGAGGATGTGAGCCTTCACGTCGCGCGCGGCGAGGCCGTTGGCCTGCTCGGCCCCAATGGCGCGGGCAAGACGACCGTTTTCTATATGATCACCGGGCTGGTGAAGCCCGATAAGGGCGTGGTGTCGCTCGACGGATATGACGTAACGCCCTTGCCCATGTATCGGCGCGCGCGCCTCGGAATCGGCTATCTACCGCAGGAAACGTCTGTTTTTCGTGGGCTTTCTGTCGAGGACAACATCCTTGCCGTTCTCGAGATCACCCAGCCCGACGAGAAGAAGCGCAAGGACGAGCTCGAAGGCCTGCTCGACGAATTCCGCCTCACCCGCATGCGGCATACGCCGGCGGTTGCGCTCTCCGGCGGCGAACGCCGGCGCTGTGAAATCGCCCGTGCGCTTGCCGGGCATCCGTCCTTCATGCTGCTCGACGAGCCCTTTGCCGGCATCGACCCGATCGCCGTCGGCGGCATTCAGGACCTTGTGCGGCACCTCAAGGCGCGCGGCATCGGGGTGCTCATCACCGACCATAGCGTGCGCGAAACGCTGGGCCTGACCGATCGCGCCTACATTATCTACAACGGCCATGTGCTGACCGAAGGGCGACCTGAAGAGATCGTGGCTAATCCCGATGTGCGCCGAATATATCTCGGCGAGGATTTTAGGATGTAGTTTAACCTGCCAAGCTTTCAAAATTTGAGGAGAATTGATTTAATCCTTGCGGTTGCGCAAATAGATTTGGAGGCGCCAGTGGGTAGTCTCGCTTCGGACTTTTCCGGCAGAAATGCCGAGCTTATGGCTCATCTTCATGAAAAGGATCAGGAATTACAGCAGTTAAAAGAGAAATATAACGCGCTTTGCCGGCGCTTTAGAGATAATCTCGCGACGATTTCCATGCTTTTTGCCGCTCAGGCGCGACGAACCGTCCAGCCGGAACTTTGCCGCAAATGCGTTTCCTGTCTGGTCGGTGTCTATGATCTGGAAGATATTGGCGACGAACGGATTTCCATGGCGGCATATCTTCCGACGCTCTCCAAGGTGCTGGTCACGAGCTTCGACAACCGAATCAGGTTGGCGACCTCCGTCGACCCCGCCATCACGCTCGACTTCCGGCGCGCCCACTGCATCGGCCTTATCTACGCAGAAGCCGCCTCGAACGCGCTCAAACACGCCTTCCCCGGCCTCAGCTCAGGCGCTGTCTATGCGACGCTGCGCATCGATAGCGCAAAGCTCACGCTGACGGTCGTCGACAGCGGTTTTGGCTTCGACGTCGAGATCGCGACGCGGCAGAGGTCGGAAGGTTTGAATTTCATGCAGGAGCTGGCGCGCCAGATCGACGGCGACCTCGGCATCAGGTCGTCGCAAGCCGGCACGACCGTCTCGCTCACCTGCCCACTCTAAAGGATTCGAGGGTTAGTGATTAACCTTTAGGCGTTTCGGCTCTGACGGCGCCGTCTATTTGGCCCTGCCGAGCTTTCTGCCCCGTGCTATAAGCAAAAAACAGGCCGCGAAAGTGGCCCGGAGACAAGCGTGCGAGTGGGCGCAGATGGCGATTTCGACCAAGCTGATGATGCGTCAGGGCCAGGCCCTGGTGATGACCCCGCAGCTCTTGCAAGCGATCAAGCTGCTGCAATTTTCCAATCTGGAGCTTTCCGCCTTTTTGCACGACGAGCTCGAGCGCAACCCGCTGCTCGAGGCGCAGGAAGGCGACTACGCCGACGGTCCAGCCGCGGAGCGCGAGGCGAGCCATTCCGACGATTTCCGCGTGGAATCGCAGGGCGAAGCGGATCATTTCGGCGCGGAGCCTCACGAGGGCGATTGGGCCCGCGATTCGCTCGCGGTCGATTCCGCGACGCTTTCCTCCGATCTCGGCGCCGATTTGAGCAACACCTTCGACCCCGAGGGCCCGGCGGTGACAGCCCAGGCGCCGCGCGAGGCAATGGAAGGCGCGGGCCTGTCCGCGACCTCCTGGAGCGGCTCCGCCGGCGGCGGGGGCGACGATGGCGAGGCGCCCAATCTCGAGGCTTATGTCGCGTCCCGCCCCAGCCTGCACGAGCATCTCGCCGAACAGCTCGCGCTTGTTTGCCCGGAGCCCGGCCGGCGGATGATCGGTCAGGCGATCATCGACGGCATCGACGAGACCGGCTATCTGCGCGAGGCCATCGAGGAGATTGCAGACAGGCTCGGCGCGGGCCTCGCCGAAACCGAGGCGGTGCTCGCGGCGATCCAGAGTTTCGAGCCATCCGGGGTGGGCGCCCGCGATCTCGCCGAATGCCTGGCGATTCAGCTCAAGGAGCGCGATCGCTACGATCCGGCGATGCAGATTTTCGTCGCTAATCTGGCCCTTGTCGCCAAGCGCGATTTCGCTCAGCTCGCCAAGCTCTGCGGCGTCGACGGCGAGGACATCGCCGACATGGCCGCCGAGCTGCGCAGCCTCGACCCCAAGCCCGGTCGCGCCTTTGGCGATTCGCCGATCCAGCCGCTCGTCGCCGACGTCATCGTGCGCGCGGCCCCCGACGGCTCATGGCATGTGGAGCTGAATTCCGACGCGCTGCCGAGGGTGCTCGTCAATCACAGCTATGCGGCGAAGGTCAGCGCCGGGGCGCGCGACGGCGACAAGACCTTCATCTCCACCTGCCTGCAGAACGCCAATTGGCTGACGAAAAGCCTGGAGCAGCGCAGCCGGACTATTCTGAAGGTCGCCTCGGAGATCGTCCGCCTGCAGGACGCTTTTCTCGCCAAAGGCGTGGAACATTTGCGGCCGCTCAATCTGCGCACTATCGCCGATGCGATCGGCATGCACGAGTCGACCGTCTCCCGCGTCACCTCGAATAAATATATGATGACGCCGCGCGGCATCTTCGAGCTCAAATATTTCTTCTCGGCCTCCATCGCGACAACGAGCGGCGCGGAGGCGCATTCGGCCGAATCCGTGCGATTCCGCATCAAGCAGATGATCGACAGGGAGACGGCGGACGACGTGCTCTCCGACGACGCCATCGTCGCCAAGCTGAAGGCGATCGACATCGATATTGCCCGGCGGACCGTCGCCAAATATCGCGACAGCCTGCGCATTCCTTCTTCGGTCGACCGCCGCCGGGCGAAAATGGCGATGGCGCGCGAGCAAGTTCATTGAATTGTGAATAGGGCGGGCGCCGCCGCCTCATTTTGCGGCGCCCATTGACTTCGCAGCCCCAGGCTTCTAACGCTGCCCGAAATTCCGCAACGTTCCGCGGGAAAAACCGTCTGAACCGCGGGCCCGTCGGGGCGCGTCCGGGTCTCGGAAGCATATAGAAGAAAATCCGTAATTGGCGGTTAGCGACAGCGAGGCGTCTCGGCCTCGATCACGATTGGCCGCGTTTCGGAAAGGCAAAACGGCATGTCCCTGAGAGTTTCAGGCAAGAACATCAACATCGGCGAATCGTTGCGCGTCCATATCACGCAGCGTCTCGAGCAGACCACGTCGAAATATTTCGACGGCGGCGTCAGCGGCCATGTCACGATCGCGCCTGAAGGCTCCGGCTATCGCGCCGATTGCGCGCTGCATTTGACCTCGGGCATCGTGCTCCAGACCGACGGGCGCGGGCACGAGCCCTACGCCACATTCGATCAGGCGGCCGACCGGCTGGAGAAGCGCTTGCGCCGCTACAAGGAGCGGCTGAAGGGCCATGGTCAGGCCCCCGAGGCGCCGGAGGTCGTGCCTTATCACGTGCTCGAGGCGCCCGATCAGGAAGCCGAGGCGCCCGTCGAATTCAGCGCCGCCGTGGTCGCCGAGAGCACAACCAAATTGCGTCGCCTGTCGGTGTCGGCCGCGGTTCTCGACCTCGACCTGTCGGGCGCGCCAGTCATGGTCTTCCGCCATGCAAATACTGGCCGCGTGAATATTGTCTATCGGCGCGCCGACAACAATATCGGATGGATCGATACCCCCGGCGGCGCATAGTCGAGCATAGAAAGCGCGTTCCGAGGTAAAGAGAAACGCCGCCGCGAGGACAGAGAAGACATAATCGTGGCTTTCCCGGCATGTATCTTGCGATTCCTTCCCGGCGCTGTCGCCAGGTGAAGGCGGTTCTCCAACGCTTGAACGGATAGGGCGTCGCATGCGGCTCACGGATCTTGTCACGCCGGAAGCAGTCATCGCCAATCTGAGGGCGACGACGAAAAAGCAACTGCTTCAGGAACTGAGCGAGCGGGCGGCGAAGCTCTCCGGACTGTCGGCGCGTGAGATCTTCGACGCGCTGCTGCATCGCGAGCGTCTCGGCTCAACGGGCATCGGCGAGGGCATTGCCATACCGCATGGCAAGCTCGCGAAGGTAAAGTCGATTTTTGGGATTTTCGCCAGGTTGGAGCGACCGGTGGAGTTCGAGGCGCTCGATGGCTCCCCGGTCGATCTGGTGTTTCTCCTGATCGCGCCAGAAACCTCCGGCGCCGATCACCTCAAAGCCCTTGCCTGCGCGGCGCGGATGCTTCGCGACCCTGGCCTAGTCGCAACCATCCGCGCCACGCGAGACCATGACGCGCTTTACTCTTTAATCTCGCAGCGTTCCAAGCCCTACGCTGCGTAACGCTTTTGCTGCGGGCGTCTTAGATAGACGCCCCCCGCTGCTGCTTCGGCTGTCCGCCGCCGTGCGAGGCGTGACCGCCCTTACGGCCAGCTTCCGACGCGAGCGTATGATCGCGCGAGAAACTGCGCTTCGACGGATTGACGCTCTGCCCGCCCTTGCGGCCAGCGCGCGCCGCCAGTTCCGGATTCTGAGAGAAGCTGCGCTTGTCGTCCGGGACGCTCTGGCCGCCCTTACGCGCAATCGCCCGCTGCTTCTCAGGATCCATCGACGCAAAACCTCGATTGGATTTTTTCACTTGCACTTCCTGCATGGTCGCCTCTCTTGCCCCCAGCGCCACGCGTATAACTTGCCTAATCGGCCAAGGTTTCTGCAATCGTGGAATATACGTAGCTAAGCTTGCGACGTCGCGAAAAAGCCCTTGGTAATTGTACTTAAATCGATTTTTACAGCGATTTTGACCTATCGATCAGCCAGACTTCCGTTGCGACCTACGGTTGAAGAAGAGAGCCTGACTTATCACGGCCTTAAGGCTCTCGACGCTGAACGGCTTGGCGACCAAAAAGGCAGGCTCCGGCGGCGCGCCGGTCAGAAATCGCTCCGGATAGGCAGTCACGAAGATCACCGGAGTCGAAAGCGACCCCAAAATTTCGTTCACCGCATCCAGGCCGGAGCTGCCGTCGGCAAGTTGAATGTCGGCGAGGATCAAGCCGGGCTTGCCGATCTCGGTGGTTGCGATCGCCTCCCGGTGGGTGCGCGCGATTCCGACGACGTTATGCCCCAGTTCCTCCACAATGCTGCGCAGATCATGCGCGATCAGCGGCTCATCCTCGATGATGAGGACGTCCGTTGCGATCTGGTCGGCAATTTCGGCGTTCGCCGCGTTGATAAGCTCCGCGGCCTCCCGTTCGGGGACGTCAAGCGTTTCGCCGACCTGTTCGAGATCGAAGCCTTCCAGGGCGTTCAACAGGAAGGCGATGCGCGGTCTGAGCGAAATCGCGTCGAGGTTGTGGCGCGCGCCCGCGTCGTCGAGCGCATCGCCCGCCCCGGAATGAACAGCGACCGGCGCGGCGGACCAGATGTCGAGGAAAAGCTTGTAGAGGGAGACCCTCAGATCCTGGCTGTCATGAAGGCGTCGCGGCTCCGCGACAACAGCCTCGAGCGTTGCGAGAACATAAGCGTCGCCGCCTTCTCGATCGCCCACCAGGGCCCGGGCAAAGCGGCGCATATAGGGAAGGTGAGCGGAAATCTCTTGTGAAACAGACATGTTACGCCACTCCGGAGGCGGCTGCTGAACGGAAAGGAAGCGAAAGCATGAGACCTGCGTCAAAACAATCCGCACAATTTAAGGAACCAATCCGTGAGCGCGGCGTTTTGCTCTCCGTGCAACGCACTATACCGCGCGACGAAATCGGTCCGCCACAGAAAATCATGACTTTGCCGATCGGGGGCTCCATGGCGAAAAACAATCCGGAGAATGTTGTTGCGCGTGTGCAATATGGGCAGGACCAGCCGCGCGCCGAGACGCGACATTCACCGGGAGCGCTGCAGCCAGGCATGGCGGTTTTTGCAGGGGGCCTCCAGGCGGACGACGGCCCCCGGCGCGGGAGCGAGACCAACGTTAGGAAAAACGGCGTAACTCTTTGTTCCGCCAAAATAACAAGAAGCCCACATCATGTCGATTTTGGGGACGCCCTCGGCAAAGAGCTTCGAAATCTCTATGACGATCTGGTCGCTCAGCCAGTTCCGGAACGATTTCTGAATCTCCTGAACCAGCTAGAAAAGAATGTGGTATCGTCGGGCCTGTCGAGCAGCGCGCCCGGGGAGAGAGAGTGAGCGCCGAAAGACAAGGATCCAGCGACGGACAAAGTCTCAAGAATGACCTGATCGCAGCGATCCCCAGCCTGCGCGCCTTTGCTATTTCGATTTCGGGCAGTTCCGACCGAGCGGACGATCTCGTGCAGGAGACCCTCGTCAAAGCATGGGGGAGCCTGGACTCCTTCGCCGAGGGCACGAATCTCACTGCCTGGCTTTTCACGATTCTGCGCAACATCTACTACAGCGAGCATCGTCGGCGCCGCCGCGAGACGTCAGACCCCGACGGGGAGATGGCCGCGCGCCTGGTCACGCCGGAATCGCAAAATGCGCATATGGACTTCCTGGATTTTCGCGAGGCGCTACAGAAGCTGCCGCTCGATCAACGCGAGGCGCTGATCCTCGTCGCGGCCCAGGGCATGTCCTATGAGGAAGCCGCCGAAATCTGCGGCTGCGCCCCTGGCACCATGAAAAGCCGGGTCAATCGCGCCCGCAACCGCCTGGCCGATCTTATGTCGCTCCCCAATTCCGGGCGCGAGATCGCCGAACCGCGCGCCGCCGCGCTGACGCCAGCCGGCCGAGATTGAACCGCCGCGCGAAATGCCGCATAGGGAGCGCTGTCCCGCGCCCCGCGCGCGGTCACGACCAGCTTCTCGAGCGAGACCGATGACTGAAGACAACCGCATTGAACGCGATTCCTTTGGCGATATCGCCGTGCCGTCCTGGGCCCTGTGGGGCGCGCAGACGCAGCGTTCGCGGGAGAATTTTCCCATCGGCGGCCAGCGCATGCCGATCGAGGTCGTCCATGCGCTCGCGCGCGTGAAGCTTGCCGCCGCGCAGGTCAACGCCGCCAAGGGGCTCATCAAGCCGGAAATCGCCAAGGCGATCACGGAGGCCGCGCAGGAGGTCATCGACGGTAAATTCGACGATCACTTCCCGCTGGTCGTCTGGCAGACGGGCTCCGGCACGCAATCGAATATGAACGTCAATGAGGTGATCGCGAACCGGGCCAATGAGCAGCTCGGCGCGCCGCGCGGCTCCAAGGCGCCCGTGCACCCCAACGACCACGTCAATTGCGGCCAATCCTCGAACGACAGCTTCCCGACCGCCATTCATGTCGCCGCCGCGCTCGCCATCAGCGGCAAGCTTCTGCCGGCCGTCGAGCGCCTTCATGCGGCGCTGGAGCGCAAATCCTCGCAGTTCGCCCATCTGGTGAAGATCGGCCGCACCCATCTGCAGGACGCGACGCCCGTCACGCTCGGCCAGGAATTTTCGGGCTACGCCGCCCAGGCGAAATATGGCGCAGCGCGCATCCGCGCCACGCTTCCCGATCTCTTCGCCCTCGCCCAGGGCGGCACGGCGGTCGGCACCGGCGTCAATACGGCCAAGGGCTTCGCCGAGGAAGTGGCGGCGCATATCGCAAGCCAAACCGGCCTGCCCTTTGTCACGGCGCCCAATAAATTCGAGGCGCTCGCCGCCCATGACGCCGAGGCTTTCGCCCATGGCGCGATCAATGCGCTGGCCACGGGCCTCTACAAGATCGCCTGCGACATCCGCCTGATGGGCGCCGGCCCGCGCGCCGGCCTCGCGGAGCTGAAGCTCCCTGAGAACGAGCCGGGATCGTCGATCATGCCGGGCAAGGTCAATCCGACGCAGGTCGAGGCCATCACCATGGTCTGCGCCCGCGTCTTCGGCAATCATCAGACGATCACCTTCGCCGCCTCGCAGGGCCATCTCGAGCTCAATGTGATGAAGCCCGTCATCGCCTTCGCGCTGCTCGAATCCGTCGACCTGATGGCCTCCGGCATCGACAGCTTCATCACCCGCTGCCTCGAGGGCGTCGAAGCGGATGAAGCCAATATCAAACGCTTCCTCGATCGCTCGCTGATGCTTGTCACCGCGCTCGCGCCGAAGATCGGCTATGACGCGGCCTCCAAGATCGCCCGCGCCGCGCATAAGAACGGCACGAGCCTCAAGGAGGAGGCGCTGGCCTCCGGCAAGGTGACCGAGGCCGAGTTCGATGAGATCGTGCGGCCGGAAAAAATGCTGGCGCCGAACGACTGATCCGGATTCAGCCCAACTTCCCGGGCGATAACCCTCATTGCGAGCGAAGCGAAGCCATCCAGAACCGCGACGTGGCTCTGGATTGCTTCGTCGCTTCGCTCCTCGCAATGACGGGAGCGCTGTTCGAGCGGGTGTTCGGCGGGAGGAAGCGCTGGGGACAATTTCCTCCCGCCGATTCGGAAGCCCCCTGGCGTCAGCCCCTGCTTCCGACGCCCGTTTTTTAAGAACGGACGATGCATTCTTGAGCGAATCCCGCCCGGGACGGCGTGCGTTGACGCACCAGTCAAATTGCCGCCATAAATCTCGGACGCTTTTGCTTCGGCCTCCCGTGGGATCGTTCCTCTTTCGTCGGCGCTTTCAAATGCGATTTTCCATAAGGTTCATGCGCGCTCCGGCCGCTCTTCTGGCGCTCGGCCTCGCCGCCTGCGCGGGACGGCAGGAAGGCGTTCTTCTGCCCACCCACCAGCGCGCGCCGGGCACGAGCGTCGTCAATATGCTGGTGGCGACGACCCGCGCGCCCGACCTTAAAGACCCCGGCGAGATGTTCTCCGGCGAGCGCGGGGCCGGGCTTTCTTTTGCGGCGATGACCGTCTCGATCCCGCCCGACGCCTATCGGACGGTCGGCGAGGTGCAATGGCCCGAGAGCGCGCCGCCCGATCCAATGCGCGCCTTTACGACGGTCGACGCCGAGATTCTCAACCTGCCGGCGGCGATCGCAGATCTGAACAAGCGGCTCGCGCAAACGCCGAAGCGGCAGGTCCTGCTCTTCGTCCATGGCTACAACACGCGCTTCGCCGACGCGGTCTATCGCTTCGCCCAGATCGTGCACGATTCCGATGCGCCGGTCGCGCCGGTGCTCTTCACCTGGCCGTCGCGCGGCAAGCTGCTGCAATATGGCTATGATCATGAGAGCGCTAACTATTCCCGCGACGCGCTCGAAAACGTCCTGCAGGCGCTCGCGCGCGACCGCAATGTCGGGGAAATTTCGATCCTCGCTCATTCCATGGGCAATTGGGTGACGCTCGAAGCGCTGCGTCAGATGGCGATCCGCAATCGCGGCCTGCCGGACAAGATCAAAAATGTCATGCTCGCCTCGCCGGACGTCGATTTCGACGTCTTCAAGCGCCAGATTGCGACGATGGACGCCAGGCCGTCGATCTTCACGATTTTCGTCTCGCGTGACGACGAGGCGCTGGCGGTGTCGCGTCGCGTGTGGGGCGACAAGCCGCGAGTCGGCGCCGTCAATCCCAACGCCGAACCCTATCGCGACGTCTTCGCGCACGACCGCCTGCTGGTGGTCGATTTGACCGACGTCGCCTCGGGCGGCGAGGACAAGCTCGGCCATTCGAAATTCGCCGAGGCGCCCGGCGTGGTCCGCGCCATCGGCGCGCGGCTCGCCACCGGCCAGTCGCTGAGCGAAGGAGGCGCCGGGGTCGGCGACAAGCTCGGCATGGTCGCCGCCGGCGCGGCCTCGACGGTGGGCGTCGCGGCCGGGGCCGCCGTGGCGGCGCCCTTCGCCATCGTCGATCCGCGCACGCGCGAGAATTTCGCCGACCGGCTGCAGGCCGTGGGCGAGCAGGCCGGCGAAACGCTGCAGAGCGGCGCGAACGTGGCGCAGCCTTAGGGGCGCGCTGTCCATGCATTCATCGGCTTGAATGGCGCGCGTCGGGGTTCGTCATTCCCGGCGGGCTGAAAGCCCGACCGGGAATCCAGAGCCACAAAAGCGCTGGTTTTGCTCTGGATTCGCGATCGCCCGCTTTGCGGGCGTCGGGAATGACAGCGGGCTTTGCTGAAAGATGGACGCGCGCCCAATCCCTAAAAAGGCGCGGTCCTCGCGGCCGCGACATAAGCGTCGGCGTCCTCCTTCAGAAGCAGCCGCTCCTTGACGAGCTTGTCGGCGACAATCCGCATGGTCGCGACGAAATAGGCGCGCGAGCCATAGCGCTCGACAAGCGAGGGACGGGGATCGCCGGTTTTTTCGCGGTCCGTCTTCGTCGAGGGAAAAGGCAGAGCTACGCCCGCCGCACAGCCGGGGCCGGCTTTATCTTTTTGCACGCCAAATCCGGTGAAAGTCGCAATCGGCAGCGCCTGATCGGGCAGGCGCAGGCCCGCTGACTCATTCCCGTCGGCGTCGATTTTGGGAACGAGCCGCTCCCCCGAGGGCGGGGTCGGCAGCGCGGGGGTTTTCGGCCAAACGAGCTTGCGGGCGTCGACGAGATCGGCCACAGCCGGGACGCGCGAGGCTGGCGGCTTCACGCCCTTGGCCCAATCGTCCAGCACGACGAGCAGCGCCCGCAGCGCTGGGGCTTGCGAGCGCGTATTGAGAGGGCCGAGGCAATTGGCGCCCGCAATTGTCGTCGTTCCGGCGACAAAGAAGCGGCGGAGATTGGCGTCGTCCGGCCCTGCCGGCGCGGGCGGCGGCGGGGCGCGCCAATAGGCGTCGCTCCCCCAAGTCTCGATGCTGCGCGGTCCATTTGCCGCGCGGGCGTCCTGCAGCAACAACCCGTCGAACAGCGCCCCCGCCTCAGCGAGCGCCGCGCCCGTCTCGCCGGCGCCGCGCGCGAGAACCCTCCTGGCGCGGGTCGTTTCACGCAGACGCGGCAGCAGATCGCGCAACGCCTGAGCGCGAGCCGGCGCCGGCAGCTTGTCGAGATCCAGCGCAAAGACATTCATCCCGCGCCCCAGCGCCGTCGCCGCGAGATCCTCATTTTGCGCGGCGTCGACCAGCAAGGCGCCCCCCGGCGCCGCAGCTTTTGTGCGCAGCATTTTGGCGTCGAGGCGGTATTCCTTGCCCTCGATTTTCAGCGTCGCATGGACGTCGGAGCCCGACTCTTCGAATGTGACAAGCTCCGCGCGCGCCGGGGCTGAAAGAAGGAGGGCTGCGCAGAAAAGCGTGAAGCGTCTATCCATTCGAAACCAATCCATCATCAAGATCCGCTTGATTGGTTCGCTGTCATTCCCGACGCTCGCGAAGCGAGCGATCGGGAATCCAGAGCAAAACCATCGCTTCTGCGGCCCTGGATTCCCGGTCGGGCTTTCAGCCCGCCGGGAATGACACGTCCCCATGCGAGCTATTCAACCGGAAATGGTATCACCCGCCCGCGTCCATTCCGCGGCGATCTCCAGATCGCCGAGAAAGCGTGTCCACTCCCTGCGCTTATCTTCTTCTTCCTGAAGCCGCAGCAGAAAAGAGGGGTGGATGGTGGCGAGGAATTTGGCCTTTTCATCGAGGTCGATCAGGCGCCCGCGCAGCCGCGAGACGGGTTCGGAGCGGCCAAGCACGCCTCTTATCGCCGTGACGCCCATCGCCACGATGAGCCCAGGCTGGACGAGCCGCCGCTCCTGCTCCAGCCACCAGCGGCAGGCGTCGATTTCGCCGGCGTCCGGCTTTTTGTGCAGGCGGCGTTTGCCGCGCGGCTCGAATTTGAAATGTTTCACCGCATTGGTGATGAAGCATTCCTCGCGGGGCAGATGGACCTTGGCGAGCGCCTTGTCGAGGAGACGCCCGGCCGGGCCGACGAAGGGGCGGCCCGAGAGGTCTTCCACGTCGCCCGGCTGCTCGCCGACCAGCATTACCCGCGCGCCGCGCGGCCCCTCGCCGGGGACGGCTTGCGTCGCGTTGCGATAGAGCGGGCAGCGCGTGCAGATTTCTTCCTCGCCGGCGAGCGCCGCGAGAGTGAGGAACTCGGACATTAGAGGCTAACGCCGGGAGCCGCTGAGAGTTCGTTCCTCGTGGACCGCGCGCCTTCAGGCGCGCATCTAAGCTTGGGCGAGCCTGAAGGCTCGCGGTCCACGCGGCGGCGCCCTACAGCTTCGCCACAAAATGCGCGAAGGCCAGCGATCCCTCCGGCCAGGGGCCGTGGCCGCTGTCGACATTGATATGCCCGACCGCGCCAGCGTCGATGAAACGCGCGCCGATGTCCTGCGCCAGGTTCTGCGCAAAAGAAGCGTCGGAATAAGGATCGTCGTTGCTGCCGACCACGATCGCCGGGAATGGCAGGCGTGTGCGCGGGATGGGCAAAAAGGCGGAGTCGATCGTCGGCATCTCGCGGAGGACCGCCTCGGACGGCGGCGCAACCAGGAATGCCCCGGCGATCTTTTCACCAAATTGCTGCGCAGCATAAAGCGCAGCAATAACCCCGAGGGAATGGGCGACGAGCACCACCGGCCGCTTGGCCGAGCGAATGTCCCGGGAGATCGCCTCGACCCATTCCGCCCGGTTAGGGCTCGCCCAGTCGCGCTGTTCGACCCGGCGGGCGGTCGACAGCTTCTGCTCCCAGCGGCTCTGCCAATGGTCCGGTTCCGAGCCGAGATAACCCGGAATGACGAGTATATCCGCGTCGGCGGCGCGCATCAGGCGGCCGACTTCACAAAGGCGCCGGCAAGCGCGTCGTCGATCAGCTTGCGCGTGTTCGCGACGCCATAGAGCGCGGTGAAGGAGCCGAAGCGCGGACCTTTCTTCTCGCCGAGCAGCACCTCATAGAGCATGTTGAAGAAATCGTTGGAGACGCCCGGCCGCTCCGGCGTCGCATTCTTGGCGGCGAAGTCCTGATAGCGCGGCACGGCGCGGCCGACGTCGTAGAGGGCGGTTTGAATGTCTTCCGCCGTCGCGCTGTGCGGCAGCGCGCCGAGCACCGCGTCGATCTTGGCGAGCACTTCGCGCTCGACCTCGTCGGCCGCGCGATATTGCTTCGCCGGCTTCACGAAGTCGCGGAAGTAAGCGACCGCATAGCCGACAAGCTTGTCGAGATGCGGATGGTTCTCCGGCGAGGCGGAGGGCGCATAGCGGCGCAGGAAGCCCCACAGAACCGCCGGGTCCTCGGCGTTGGCGACGGCCGCGAGATTGAGCAGCATGGAGAAGGAGACGCTCGTCCCCTTCGCCTCGCCCTCATGGGCGAGCGTCTCGGGCGGCGGCGGATTGCCGGCGTGAATGTGCCACACTGGATTGCCGAGCCGGTTCTTCCAATCCTGGCGCTGATAGGCGTCGAGGAAGTTCAGATAATCGTCCACGGCGCGCGGAATGACGTCGAAAGAGAGACGCTTCGCCGCCGTCGGCTTTTGAAACATGAACTGCGCGAGGCTCTCGGGGCTGGCGTAGGTCAGCCATTCCTCGATCGTCAGGCCATTGCCCTTCGACTTCGAAATCTTCTGGCCCTTCTCGTCGAGGAAGAGCTCGTAATTGAAGCCCTCCGGCGGACGGCCGCCGAGCGCGCGCACGATCTGGCCCGAGAGCTTGACCGAGTCGATCAAATCCTTGCCGGCCATTTCGTAATCGACGCCGAGCGCATACCAGCGCATGGCCCAGTCGGGCTTCCATTGCAGCTTGCAATGGCCGCCGGTGACGGGGCTCGTGAACTTTTCGCCCGTTTCCGGATCGACCCAGTCGATCGTGCCCGCCTCGGCGTCCATGCCGGTGAGCGCGACCTGCATGACGACGCCGGTCTTGGGGTGAATCGGCAGGAAGGGCGAATAGGTCGCCGCGCGCTCCTCGCGGAAGCTCGGCAGCATGATCTTCATGACCGCATCATAGCGGGCAAGCATATGCTTCAACGCCGCGTCGAAGCGCCCGCCTTTGTAATAGTCGGTCGAGGAGGCGAATTCATAGTCGAAGCCGAAGGCGTCGAGAAAGGCGCGCAGTCGCGCATTATTGTGCGCGCCGAAACTATCATGCGTGCCGAAGGGGTCCGGCACCTGCGTCAGCGGCTTGCCGAGATGGGCCGCGACCAGCTCCTTATTGGGGATGTTGTCAGGAACTTTGCGCAGCCCGTCCATGTCGTCGGAGAAGGCGATGAGGCGCGTGGCGATCTTGCCTTCGGTGAGCACCTCGAAAGCGCGGCGCACCATGCTGGTGCGGGCTACTTCGCCGAAAGTGCCGATATGCGGCAGGCCCGAGGGGCCATAGCCGGTCTCGAACAGGACGGAGGTCTGGCCGCTGTCCTTCACCCTTTTGACGAGCTTCTTCGCCTCCTCGAAAGGCCAGGCGGGAGAGACGCGCGCGGCGTCGAGAAGTTCGGGCGAAAAGGTCAACGAAGCGGGCATGTGCGAGGCGCAACCATCGAGCGTGTGTGGGAAGCGCGGCACAGTAGGGAGCGGCGCGGGGGGCGTCAACGCTTAGGATGGCCTATGATTGGCCAACGCAGAGTTCGTGCCTTTTTTAGCGGCCTACAAATCGTCATTTACGCAATCGAGGCGAACAAGCCCCTTTGGCACTGCTCGGAAAACTGTCGTTTATTGAGTCGATTGATTTGCACTCTCTTTATCCATCGCATACATTTATTTTGAGCTTCGGGGTGGGTGTGGGTGCAAATCCCACTGCATGGTTCGTCGCGGTCGTCTTTCTCATCGTCGTTCGTTTTTTGATCGATAATGGAAAGGAGACGCCAATGAATAAAACGACCTGTGTAAATCCCGGACTAACTCACGCCTTCGCCCTCGCTGAAACCACCTGGGCGATCGCAACGAATGTTGTGGCCGGGTTTGTTATCCTCTCCATCCATTGAAAAGGCGCTTCCCTAATGGTCGAGCGCCTTTTCTTTATTGATCCGAGAAGATGAAGATGCCACGGCCGCCGCAATTTGCGCGCTTGTCACGTTTAGAAGCTAGGCTGACCGAGGCCGTCAAAGTTGCCTATCAGGAGGCCTTGCAGCGCGACCAGCGGGCGCAACCGGTCGCCTTGCGCCTTGCCGCCGTTCATGCCCGCGTGCGCGCTGCCGGCCGCACCGGAAAGAAGGCTGATAAGGCTTTTTTCGATCGAGAATGGGGCGCGACCGAATGAGCCGCCTCGTCACGATTGAGACAAGCGCGCTGTCAAAGAATTTTGAAAAAATAAGGGTTTAAAAAAACAGAAGGCGAGGCGCTCGTTGCGAGCCGCCTTCGCCTTCCAGTCGGCCTTCGACCGCGCGAGTTGGAACGCCCTGCGCTCAGTTGGCGCAGGTCACGCTGCGCATATAGCGGACGCGACCCTTCTCGTCTGTGCTTGGCTTCAGAACGAGCGTGCAGTCTTCGTCCTCGGCGCCATAGGCGCGTCCCACCCTGATCGCCGGTCCACGCGCAAGCGGGCGCAGGCCATCGTCATTGAGGCTCACCGCCGCCTTGACGGCTGCGGGGGACTGTCCCTTCAGGGTCGGCGCGGTGGGGGCCGCGGCGACGGCGGCGCAGAGCCCACAGGCGACCGTGAAACCAAGGACAATCCGCGACGAGCGGCTTGCAAACGGGCTTTCGCGCGTGACGGCCATAACAGCCTCCCCCCGAACAGGTTTGCGGCAGGACTTGTCCCAGAGCCGAATGCCCTTGGGTGTTCCTTTTTTTGTCGGGGGGAAACGCCGAGCCGTAGAAATGGTTGCATTCAAGCCACAGAAAAATTCATTCTTAGCCACGACCGGCCATATTTGTGCCTCAATGCTCAACCTTGGCCGCAGTCATTCCAGCGCTCGCGCCGCGAGCAAACCAGCGCTCTTGCGGCTCTGGATTCCCGATCGGGCCTTCGGCCCGTCGGGAATGACAAGCACCGATGCGAGCTATTCAAACGGAAAGTGGCCCGTCTTTGCGAAGAGCGAAGCGACGGAGCAATCCAGGGCAGCCGTCGCGGCCCTGGATTGCTTCGCTTCGCTCGCAATGACGGTGGGCCCTAAGGCGGGTGTTCAAACGGGAATGCTGTTACTTCTCCAGCCGCGCGAAGAGGCTCGACGTATCCCAGCGCTTGCCGCCCATCGTCTCGACCTCGGCGTAGAACTGGTCCACCAGCGCCGCGACAGGGAGCTTCGCGCCATTGCGACGCGCTTCCGCCAGGCAGATGGCGAGGTCTTTGCGCATCCACTCCACGGCGAAGCCATGGTCGAATTCGCCGGCGAGCATGGTCTTGGTGCGGTTTTCCATCTGCCAGGATTGCGCTGCGCCGTTCTTCAGAAGGTCCATCACAGCGGCGGCGTCGAGGCCAGACGCTTTGGCGAAATGCAGCGCCTCCGAGAGGCTCTGGATCAAGCCCGCGATGGTGATCTGGTTCACCATTTTAGTGAGCTGGCCGGCGCCCGGAGGCCCCATCAGCCGGCAGGCGCGGGCGTATGAGGCGATCACCGGCTCGGCGCGTGCGAAAACCTCCGGCTCCGCCCCGCACATGACCGTCAGCGCGCCATTCTCCGCCCCCGCCTGTCCGCCGGAGATCGGCGCGTCGATGGCGCCGAGGCCGCGGCTCTTTGCTTCCGCATAAAGCTCGCGGGCGATTTGCGCAGAGGCGGTCGTATGGTCGACGAAAATGGCGCCTTCCGTCATGCCGGCGAAGGCGCCGTCCGGTCCGAGCGTCACCGAGCGCAAATCGTCGTCATTGCCCACGCAGGTAAAGACGAAATCAGCCCCCTCGGCGGCCTGACGGGGTGTCGGGGCCCATTTTGCTGCGCCTTGCTGCAGCGCAGCAAATTTCTCGGCCTTCGCCGTGGTGCGATTATAGACTGTGACCTTGTGACCGCTGCGGGCGAGATGCCCCGCCATGGGGAAACCCATGACGCCGAGGCCGAGAAAAGCGACATTCTTGGAAACGGACATTCTCTCAACCGCCTGTCGTGCTCATATGGCGGGAGACCGCCGGGATCTGGGTCGCCCGGTCGATGACGAAGTCATGACCCTTGGGCTTACGCAAAATCGCGGCCTCGATGGCGGCATGGAGCAGCGCGTCGTCGCCGCTGTCGCGCAGCGGCGCGCGCAGATCGGCGGCGTCTTCCTGGCCGAGGCACATGTAGAGCGTGCCGGTGCAAGTGACGCGGACGCGGTTGCAGCTCTCGCAGAAATTATGGGTGAGGGGCGTGATGAAACCGACGCGCCCGCCGGTCTCCTCGGCGCGCATGTAGCGCGCCGGGCCGCCGGTGCGATAGTCGATCTCGGTGAGGGTGAGCGCTTCCGAGAGCCTGTCCCGCACCTGCGTCATCGGCAGATATTGATCGACCCGCGCCGGCCCGTCGATTTCGCCGAGCGGCATGACCTCGATGAAGGTCATGTCCATGCCGCGCTCATGCGCGAAGCGCACGAGAGGGACGAATTCGTCCTCGTTCACGCCCTTGAGCGCCACGGCGTTGAGCTTGACCTTCAACCCGGCCTTCAACGCCGCGTCCACGCCGGCCAGCACCCGTGCATGGTCGCCCGTGCGGGTCAGCGCCCGGAAGCGGTCCGGGTCCAGCGTGTCGAGCGAGACGTTGATGCGCTCAACCCCACAATCGACAAGCTGCGAGGCAAAGCGCGCGAGCTGCGAGCCATTGGTGGTGAGCGTCAGCTCCTCGAGCTTGCCGGAGACGAGGTGGCGCGACAGCGCGCGGAAGAGCTTCATCAGATCATGGCGCACCAGCGGCTCGCCGCCGGTGATGCGCAGCTTCTTCGTGCCGCGCGCAATGAAAGCCGTGCAGAGGCGGTCCAGCTCTTCGAGCGTGAGCAGGTCCTTCCGAGGCAGGAAGGTCATATGCTCGGACATGCAATAGACGCAGCGGAAATCGCAGCGATCGGTCACCGAGACGCGCACATAGGAAACCGCGCGCCCGAATGGATCTATAAGCGGCGCGGGCGCCGCGATCGCGGGCCGATGGGCATGGGCGTTCATCTGGTTAGGCTTCCTCGGGGACGGTCGCGCGCCGTCTTGATCCTTTCATATATTGCTGTCCGTCACAGCCGTGAAGCCAGCAATTTCCGTGCAGCCATCGGGATTTCCAATAAGACCGGCGGGCTGGCGGCAGATTTCGCGGCATAATAGGCTTTCCCCCAACCGCGCCGCGGGGCGCATCATTGGAGCCCTCACTTGACCGCCGAACCCTGGCCCACCGAAATCCGCCTGCTCGACAACGGCCATAATCTGCGCATTTCCTTCGACGATGGGGCGAGCTTCACGACGAGCGCGGAGCTTTTGCGGGTGCGCAGCCCCAGCGCCGAGGTGCAGGGCCATTCGCCGGCGGACCAGAAGACCGTGGGCGGCAAGCGCAATGTCGCGATCATCGGCGTCGCGCCGGTCGGCAATTACGCGATCAGGCTCGACTTCGACGACCTCCACAAGACCGGCATCTACACCTGGCGCTATCTGCGCGAGCTGGGCGAGACGGCGGAAGCGAGCTTTGCGGCCTATCTGCGAGAGCTGGCGGCAAAAGGGCTCGATCGCGACCGGCCGGGAGAGGCGTAAGGCGAGAAGCGGGCCTGAAGGCCCGCGGTCCAGAGACGCCGCGCGCCTTCCGGCGCGCAAAGAGGACAAGCCCTGCCGGGGCTGTTACCATCGACAGACAAGACGCCCGCCTCACGGGACGAGAAACAAGGGAAAGAAATGTCCGAGAAGATCTACCCCGTCCCGGAGGACTGGAAGAACGCCCGCGTCGATGAAGCGACTTACCGCGCCCTCTACGAGCGCTCGCTGAAGGACCCCGACGGCTTCTGGGCGGAGCAGGCGCAGCGGATCGAGTGGATTTCGCCCTTCACCACGGTGAAGCGCTCGAGCTTCGACACGCATAACGTCTCGATCAAATGGTTCGAGGACGGGACGACCAATGTCGCGATGAATTGCATCGACCGGCATCTGCCCGAGCGCGCGAACCAGACGGCGATCATCTGGGAGGGCGACGATCCGTCCGTCTCGAAGCACATCACCTATGGCCAATTGCACGATCATGTCTGCCGCTTCGCCAATGTGCTGAAAAAACACGGCGTCAAGAAGGGCGACCGCGTCACCATCTATCTGCCGATGATCCCCGAGGCCGCCTACGCCATGCTGGCCTGCGCGCGCATCGGCGCCATTCACTCCGTCGTCTTCGGCGGCTTTTCGCCCGAGGCGCTCGCCGGACGCATCGAGGACGCGGCCTCGGACGTCATCGTCACGGCTGACGAAGGCCTGCGCGGCGGCCGCAAAGTGGCGCTGAAAGCCAATGTCGACGCCGCGCTGGAAAAGGTGGAGGCGAAAAGCGTCATCGTCGTCACGCGCACGGGCGCGGAGATCGACTGGGTTCCCGGCCGCGACTTCCGCTACGAGGAAGAAGCGGCGAGCGTTCACGCCGACTGCCCCTATGCGGAAATGGGCGCCGAGGACCCGCTCTTCATCCTCTATACGTCGGGCTCGACGGGCAAGCCCAAGGGCGTGCTGCACACCACGGGCGGCTATCTCGTCTATACGTCGCTCACCCATGAGCTCGTCTTCGACTATCGCCCGGGCGAGGTTTATTGGTGCACGGCGGACGTCGGCTGGGTGACGGGCCACAGCTACATCCTCTACGGCCCGCTCGCCAATGGCGCGACGACGCTGATGTTCGAAGGCGTGCCCAATTACCCCAGCGTCTCCCGCTTCTGGGACGTCATCGACAAGCATGGAGTCAACATCTTCTACACCGCGCCCACCGCCATCCGCGCGCTAATGGCGGCGGGCGAGGAGCCGGTAAAAAAATCCAGCCGCAAATCGCTGCGCCTGCTCGGCTCCGTTGGCGAGCCGATCAACCCGGAAGCCTGGGAGTGGTATCATCGCGTCGTGGGCGAAGATCGCTGCCCGATCGTCGACACCTGGTGGCAGACCGAGACGGGCGGCATTCTGATCGCGCCTTTGCCCGGCGCGACCGCGCTGAAGCCGGGCTCCGCGACGCGGCCGCTTTTCGGCGTCTTTCCCGAGATCGTCGACAGCGCCGGCGAAGTGCTGGAGGGCGCCTGCGAGGGCAATCTCGTCATCGCCGATTCATGGCCCGGCCAGGTCCGCACGGTTTTTGGCGACCATGAGCGCTTCGTGCAGACCTATTTCTCCACCTATTCCGGCAAATATTTCACCGGCGACGGCGCGCGGCGCGACGCGGACGGTTATTACTGGATCACGGGCCGCGTCGACGACGTCATCAACGTCTCCGGCCACCGCCTCGGCACGGCGGAAATCGAAAGCGCCCTCGTCGCCCATGAGAAGGTCTCGGAAGCCGCCGTCGTCGGCTATCCGCATGATCTCAAGGGCCAAGGCATCTACGCCTATGTGACGCTGATGGAAGGCGCCCACCCCACCGAGCATTTGCGCAAAGAGCTGGTGAAATGGGTGCGCGAAGAAATCGGCCCCATCGCGACCCCTGATGTGATCCAATTCGCGCCGGGCCTGCCCAAGACCCGCTCGGGCAAGATCATGCGGCGGATTTTGCGGAAGATTGCGGAAGGAGAGTTCGGGTCGCTGGGGGATACGTCGACGCTGGCGGAGCCGGGGGTGGTTGAGGAGCTGGTGCGGGGGAGGCCGGTGTAAGGATTGTAATTCTAAAGTTGCGCAGCGGCAGGACTCGAACCTGCGACCTCCCCGCCCAGCAACTGACGACAACGGGGGCTCTATCCAACTGAGCTACGCTGCACGACCCGCGTTTTGTTCGGATCGTGCTCTTTATGGACTTCCCTCGTGCGGCGTTGTTGACCTGCTTCTCTCGAAAACGGACAATTCAGGTCAACTGCGCCGTGAGCGTCTAATTTCCCCAATGGCAATTTGCAGCTCCAATAAACTGGCATCCGACCTTTTCAAGTCGTCCCGCCATTGCCGTTGATCTTGCTCGCTGTAATGGCTCGCCCATACCAGAAAAGGCCCATGCTTCTGCGCGGTTTCCATGAGCTTCTCAAGTGCGTCAGCCTTGCGCAGCGAGATTTGCTCTTGCATAAATGGGTCGAAATTTCGACTCGTTCCGAAAGATTCCCAGAAAGCAATCTCCTTTGATAGACGTTTTCTGTCGGCACGAATGCCTCGGAAGTTATCAGCTTCAACCTCAACTTGCCATTCACTGCTGCTTTCCCTTCTAAGTTCCCTCTCGTGCTCATCTAATTCTTTGCGAAGGTCATTGCGAGCAAACCTACCGATTGCCCCAGCAAAGCTAGATTCCGCGTCGCTTGTTGACAGCTCGAAGATCAAACCGCACAAAGCCGCGAAATCTGACCCAGGTGTCGTAACAAATTCCGGTCTATCAAATTGCAGCGACATCCTGTATGCTACTTTTACTACATATGACTTAGGGCTTCCATCTGCAACCATCAATGGCTGATTACCGCTCTTATCGCGATACAATGTAAGGTCTGAGACAAACATAAGATGCATTAGGGAGTGTCTTAATTCATCATAACATCTGTATGATTTGTCATTGTTTCTGATTATATGCAACACTGACTCTCTATGTGCTTCATATTCGTAGCTCACGTGCGCTTTAGCCAGATCCATTGCATAAATCAACTCATCGACTTTTTGTCGCAAGTCTAAAATATTTTCCCTAGCTACTTTCAACTCGCGGTTCCTATGGCCGGCTTTCCGCATCAATGGTATTGCATCGCAGCAGTCGTCAATCTGCAAAAAAGCCGAAAGAAGATCACCTTCTTCACGGATCGTTAAAAGTCTAAATATCGTAGGAAGAAGGTTGCAGGCGCGCCTGAAATATGTTTTGCGCTGACTAATAATATTTATAGCCTCTTCTTCTGATATTTCTGCACAAATAAAACGATCTATGAGATAAAAAGGCAAACAATCTCCCGCTTCTGGCAAAATGCTATTCGCCACTTCTCGTCTCTTATCCGAGTTCACTGATGAGTGCGCCCAATTATGAAGACGCACCATCAAATCGAGAGGCATCGGCTCATCTGCTTGAATGAATTTAAAAACGTCGGAAATCACGGTGTCGTAACCCCCTCTTGTGAACCACCTTCAAAGCTGATCTGCAAACGGCTCTTCTAATGCCTTGACGGCGCAAACCTCAGTCGGCCTCTTTTGGCCGAGCGCCCACGCCGCCGCTCGCATCCGGCAAAACTTGACACGCCGCGCCCGCCAATGCCACTCGCGCCCCGACACGTAACGAAAGGGCGGAACGCACATGGCGAAGGCATTTATTTTTCCCGGTCAAGGTTCGCAGTCGGTCGGCATGGGCAAGGCGCTCGCCGAGAGCTTCGCGCCGGCGCGCGCGGTTTTCGAGGAGGTCGATTCGGCCCTGTCGCAACCGCTTTCCAAGCTGATGTTCGAAGGCCCGGAAACCGAACTCACGCTCACCGCCAATGCGCAGCCGGCGCTGATGGCCGTCTCGCTCGCCGCGATTCGCGTGCTCGAGGCCGAATGCGGTCTCGATCTCGCCCGCGACGCCGCCTTCGTCGCCGGCCATTCGCTCGGCGAATATTCGGCGCTTGCCGCCGCCGGGGCGCTTTCCATCGGCGATACGGCGAAGCTGCTGCGCATTCGCGGCGACGCCATGCAGAAGGCCGTGCCGGTGGGCGAAGGAGCCATGGCGGCGCTGCTCGGCGCCGAGCTCGATCAGGCCAAGGAGATCGCGGCCGAGGCGGCCGCCGCCCTTTCCGCCTGCTGCCAGGTGGCCAATGACAATGGCGGCGGGCAGGTCGTCATTTCCGGCGCGAAAGGCGCGGTCGAAAAGGCGATGGAGATCGCCAAGGACAAGGGCATCAAGCGCGCCGTGCTGCTGCCGGTCTCCGCGCCCTTCCATTGCGCCCTGATGCAGCCCGCCGCCGACGCCATGGCCGCCGTGCTCGCCGGCGCCGCCATCTCTGCGCCCCGCGTCCCCGTCGTCGCCAATGTCACCGCGGCGCCGGTCACGGAGCCCGAAACGATTCGCCGGCTGCTGGTCGAGCAGGTGACGGGCGCGGTGCGCTGGCGCGAATGCGTCTCTTACATTGCGGCGCAGGGGGTGGATAAGTTCGTCGAAGTCGGCTCGGGCAAGGTGCTCGCCGGCCTTCTGAAGCGAATCGCGCCCGGCGTCACGGGCATTTCTGTCGGCGCGCCGGCCGATCTCGACGCCTACCGGGCTTTCTAAGCCCGCTAAAAAAGAAAAGCCCGGCCGAGTGGCCGGGCTTCCCATCTTCGGCTGAAAGCCGAATCAGTACTTCGCGAGCACCGGAGCCGGAGCGCCGCCGAAGTTGAAGTGATAGTTCACGCCCGCGCGGACCGTGTGGAAGCGGGTGTGATTGTTGACGTTGTTCAGACCCCAGCCGGGGTTGAAGAACGCGTTCTGGTTGCTGCCGCTGATATCCGTGTAGAGATATTCAGCCTTGGCCGACCAGTTCGGCAGGAACTGCCACTCGACGCCGCCGCCAGCGGTCCAGCCGGTCTGCACGGTGCTGTACTGGTTCCACCAGGAGTTACGCTGCACCTCGCCATAGGCGAAGCCGCCCGTGCCATAGACCAGGAACTGCGAGTAGCCCGGGAAGTTGAAGCCGACGCGGCCACGAACGGTGCCGAACCAGTTGATGCGAGCGCGGTCAGCGCCGCCCCACCAGCCGTTGCCGCCGCCCGAGCCGATGCTCGTGCCCTGGAAGTCGGTCTCGAGACCGACGACGAACAGCGGGGAGAGCTGGTAGTTGTAGCCGATCTGGCCGCCGCCGACGACGCCGCCGGAGCCGCCGTTACCCGAGTTCCAGCCCCAATTCGCGACGTTGGAGGAGGAGGAATCCTGCCAGCCGCCGCCGATGTTCAGACCGGCGTAGAAGCCCGTCCAGGTGAGGACCGGCGGCGGGGGAACGAAAACCGGCGGCGGAGCCTTGCGGGAAGGCAGATCCGCAGCCTGCGCAGCGCCGGCCGCCAAGGCGGCCGCGACGGCGATAGCGGAGAGAGTCGTCTTCATTTCATAACCCTTTGCTCAAGTCAGAAACCAAAAATGGCCGCATCCGCCCTGACTTGGCGGCTCTAAGGTGATGCGGACCCCAAGCACAGCGATTGTGTCCGAAAACGAGATTCGAATTCAACCAAGGATGCGCAGAATCTGGCCGCGCCAGAGCTGAAACCTTGCCGGTGTGGTATTTGTGTCACAAGAGAACCTGGCCAGTTTACAGAATGTTAGCCATAATTTTTTCCTGTTTCTTTAAGGACGTATGGTTGCGGCGACAAATTCCCGCCGCCTTGGCGCCGCATTTGCCCCCAGCCCCCGAAAGGGCCTCGCAATTTTCCGATTTGCCGTTAAACGGAAACGAGAAAAGAACCGGCGCGGCGCGGCGCGTCGCGCCCGGTCAGGGAGGGCCGTTGATGTTCGATTTATCAGGCAAGACCGCGTTGGTGACGGGCGCGAGCGGAGGCATCGGCAAGGACATCGCCCGCGGCCTCGTCGCGGCCGGGGCGACGGTGGCGCTTTCCGGCACGCGCCGCGAAGCGCTCGAGGCGCTTGCCGCCGAAATCGGCGGGACCACGCATGTCGTCCCCTGCAATCTCGCCGATAAGGAAGACGCCGAGAAGCTCGTTCCGGCGGCGGAAGCGGCGATGGGCGGAGTCGATATTCTCGTCAACAACGCCGGCGTCACGCGCGACATGCTCTTCATGCGCCTGAAGGACGAGGACTGGAACACAGTGCTCGACATCAATCTCACCGCGGCCTTCCGCCTCTCGCGCGCCGTGTTGCGCGGCATGATGAAGAAGCGCTTCGGCCGAATCATCGGCATCACCTCCGTCGTCGGCGTCACCGGCAATCCGGGCCAGGGCAATTACGCCGCGGCGAAGGCGGGCATGATCGGCATGTCGAAATCGCTCGCGGGCGAGGTCGCCTCGCGCGGCGTCACCGTCAACTGCGTCGCGCCCGGCTTCATCGAGAGCCCGATGACCGACGGCCTCACCGACGCCCAGAAGGAAAGAATCCTGTCCGCCGTGCCGGCCGGCCGCCTCGGAACCGGCGCCGACGTCGCCGCCGCGGTCGTTTATCTCGCGAGCGTGGAGGCGGGCTACGTGACCGGCCAGACGCTGCACGTCAATGGCGGCATGGCCATGATATAAAAGGCGAAAACTGGCGGCGGCGGCGCTGGTTTTTTGCCGCCGCAACGCCGCCTCGCGCCCGATTTTCTCGAAAACGCGCGAAAGCCTGGGCCCTCTCGCCAACCCAATGGAAGTGTGTTACCAGACCTCGCCGCGAGTGGGGCGGCGCCGCCGTATTTCCCAGAGACTAGAGGGCATGAGCGCAGCTTTGCCGCGCCGCCCTCGGGACGCGGCCGGCGCACATGAAATCTTTGGAGAACACGGCGAGCGGATAATGTTCCGCATCGTCGAATCGGTGCGGCTGCACCACAGCAACAGGGACTAAATCAGATGAGCGATGTCGCCGAGCGCGTGAAGAAGATCGTTGTCGAACACCTCGGCGTCGAGCCCGAAAAGGTTGTCGACAAGGCCAATTTCATCGACGATCTGGGCGCCGACTCGCTCGACACCGTCGAGCTGGTCATGGCTTTCGAAGAAGAATTCGGCGTCGAGATCCCCGACGACGCGGCGGAGACCATTCTCACGGTCGGCGACGCCGTGAAGTTCCTCGAGAAGGCCAAGGCCGCCTGATCAGGCGCTGACGAGAAAGGCGCGCCGGCGGCAGGCCGCGCGCTTTTTCCATCGCGCGCCGCCCGACGACTCCGACGGGCGGCGAATATAAACAATCAAGAAAAATCTGAGAGTAAGCCATGCGCAGGGTGGTCGTCACCGGCCTTGGCGTCGTATCGCCCCTGGGCTGCGGCGTCGAAACGAATTGGCGGCGTCTCGTCGCCGGCGAACACGGCTTCCGCCGCATCGACACTTTTGAGGTCAACGACCTCGCCTGCCAGATCGCGGCCGTCGTGCCGCGCGGCGACGGCTCCAACGGCTCCTTCAATCCGGACGACTGGTTCGACCCCAAGGAGCAACGCAAGGTCGACGATTTCATCATCTACGGGACCGCAGCCGCGACCCAGGCGCTCGCCGACGCCGGCTGGAAGGCCGACACGGCTGAGAAGCAGGAGACGACCGGCGTCCTCATCGGCTCCGGCATCGGCGGTCTGGGCGGCATTTACGAGACCTCGATCACCCTGAAGGAAAAGGGCCCGCGTCGCGTATCGCCCTTCTTCGTCTCGGGCCGAATCATCAATCTCGTCGCGGGCTATGTCTCGATCATGCACGGGCTCAAGGGCCCGAATCATGCGGTCGTGACGGCCTGCGCCACCGGCACCCACGCCATCGGCGACGCCGCGCGCATCATCGCCATGGGCGACGCCGACGTGATGGTGGCGGGCGGCGCCGAATCGCCGGTCAACCGCATCGGCGTTGCGGGCTTCGCCGCTTGCCGCGCGCTGTCGACCGGTTTCAACGACCGCCCGGCCGAGGCCTCGCGCCCCTATGACAAGGATCGCGACGGCTTCGTCCTCGGCGAGGGCGCCGGCTGCGTCGTGCTCGAAGAATATGAGCACGCCAAAGCCCGCGGCGTACGTATCTACGGCGAGCTCATCGGCTATGGCATGTCGGGCGACGCCCACCACATCACCGCGCCGTCGCCCGACGGCGACGGCGCCTATCGCTGCATGAAGATGGCGCTGCGGCGCTCGAATCTTCCGGTCAGCGAGATCGACTATGTCAACGCGCATGGCACGTCGACGCCGCTCGGCGATGAAATCGAGCTCAAGGCGGTCGAGCGGCTGGTCGGCAATCTCGAGGCGAAACTCTCGATGTCCTCGACCAAATCGGCGATCGGCCATCTCCTCGGCGGCGCCGGCGCGGTCGAGGCGATCTATACGATCCTCGCCATGACCCATGGCGTCGCGCCGCCGACCCGTAATCTCGACAACCCTTCCGTCGAGACGGCGATCGATCTCGTGCCCAAGGTCGCGCGCGAGCGTGAGATCAATGTGGCGCTGTCCAACTCCTTCGGGTTCGGCGGCACCAACGCCTCGCTGCTCTTCCGCCGCGTGTCGTAAGGTATCGAATACACGAGTGTTTTCAGCGTGCGGCCCGGGCGAAGGCGTTTCGCCCGGGCCGCACGTCTGTTAACCATGGTCGTTCGTTCCTGAATTCGCCACAATAACCGATAGTGTAAGTCGGTTCTTGACAGGCGACTGCGGGCGCTTGCGGCAGGGTCATCTGGATTGGCGTGGTGACGATTATGAGCGACCAGACGGGCGAGAAGACGGCGACGCCGAAAGACGAGGCAAAGACCGCTCCGGAAGCGACGGCGCAATCGACACAAACTCAGCCGCAGTCGCCGGGCGCCGAGCCCGCGGCGCCCCCGCACGGCGCCGAGGCGAAATCCGCAGCGCCGGCGGAGGAGCCGGCGGCTTCCTCCTCCTTCTTCCGCCGCCGCGCCGCGATACAAAGCGCCAAACCGGCCGAGGCGCCGCCAGCCCCCCCGCCGAAGAAGAAGCGGCGCCGGGAAGGCACGCTTTCGGCGATGAGCGGCTTCCTGAGCTTCCTTCTTGTCGCACTGGTCGCCGGCGTTTTCGGCGTGATCGCGGTGATGCACAAGCTCAAGGAGCCGGGCCCGCTCGGCGCCGACAAGATCGTCTATATGCCCCCGCGCAGCGACGTGCCGGAAATGCTCTCGCAGCTCGAACGCGACGGCGTGATCGACAGTCCCGGCCTGATGAATTTGGCGCTGTTGATCGAAGGCGCGCGCAGCAAGCTGAAGCCCGGCGAATATCTCTTCAAGAAAAGCGCCAGCCTGCGCGAGGTCATCGACGAGCTCGTCGCCGGCAAGCAGTTGATGCATAGCCTGACGATTCCCGAAGGCCTGACGAGCGAGCAGATCGCCCAGCGTCTGCGCGAATCGGACATGCTTCTCGGCGATATTCTGGAAACGCCGAAGGAAGGCGCGCTGCTGCCCGAAACCTATAAATTCCCGCGCGGCTTCCCGCGCGCCAAGCTCCTCGCCAAGATGCAGGAGGACCAGCGCAAGCTCCTCGATCATATTTGGGCGAAGCGCGCCAAGGATCTGCCGCTGCGTTCGCCCTATGAGCTGGTGACGCTCGCCTCCATCGTCGAGAAGGAGACGGGCAAGACGGAGGAGCGCCCACGCGTCGCCGCCGTTTTCTCGAATCGCCTGCGCAAGGGCATGCGTCTGCAGTCCGACCCGACGATCGTTTACGGCCTCGTCGGCGGCAAGGGCACGCTGGGCCATAGCATTATGCGTTCCGAAATCGAGAAGTGGACGCCCTACAACACTTACGCCGTCGACGGTCTGCCGCCGGGGCCCATCGCCAATCCCGGCAAGGCGGCGCTGGAAGCGACCGCCAATCCCGCCAATACGCGCGATCTCTATTTCGTCGCCGACGGCACGGGCGGACATGTCTTCGCCGAATCGCTCGATCAACACGCTCGCAATGTCCAGAACTGGCGCAAGCTCGAGCAGGACCAAAAGGCCAAACTGACCCCTGGCGCGGACCAATCCGTCCCCGCGGCGGTTCCGCCCGCGACGCCCAAGACCGACAAGCGCACCCAGGCGCCGATTGGCCGGCTAACGGCGCTCGACGCCGGCAACCCGGATTTTCCGCCCGGCCGCGCCATGTCGCCCCGCGAAGGAGCCCCGCATCGGCTGGGCAAGTTCAGCCCGGCGGGAGCGGCCTTTTTTCTCGGCGGACATGACGATCCCACCGCCGACGCCGCCCCACACCTCGCGCGCCTGCGGGTCGCCCGGCCCTATTTCACGCAGGAATCCGCCCAGCCGAAGGCGCGCCATAATGGCTTCGACCCGACGCTCCTCGCCACCGGGGCGCCGGCCTCCGACAATGAAGGCGAAGACGGCGCGATTGGCCCCGACATGATGGCGCGCGAGGGCGCCGACGGAAAGGCGCTCCCGGAAGAGGTCGCCTCCTATCCGGTCTCTCCGGCGCGCCGGGCGGAGCAGAAGGCCCGCGCGGCCCGGTTGGGTCTGTCGGCCGGCTCTGACGAATTGCCCGCGGATACCCTGGCCGTGAAGGCCTCGATGGAAGAATCGGCGGCGGCCTCTCCGGCGGGAGGGCCGATCGCTCTCGCCGCGGCGCCACAACACGCCCGCCCGCGCGCTTTCGACGCCTCGGAAGGCACGACGCTCGACCCGCTGCGCGACAAGAGCTGGGATCTGACGTCGGCGAAGACCGTTCCCTCGAGCGCCGAAATTCGCTAAATCCGGCGAGCTGTCATTCCCGACGTTCGCGAAGCGGGCGAGCGGGAATCCAGAGCAGAACCAGCGCTCTTGCGGCTCTGGATTCCCGGTCGGGCCTTCAGCCCGCCGAGAATGACAAAACCCCGCCGCGAGCCGTTCAAGCGAAAACGGTATGCGTCAGACCCCGGAGAGCCCGTGACCGCCTCTTTTGTCGCCAGCATGACCGGCTTCGCCCGCGCGCGCGGAAGCCATGGCCCCTGGAGCTATGCCTGGGAGCTGAAAACCGTCAATGCAAAGGGGCTGGACCTGCGGCTGCGCGTCCCCCCGAATTTCGACGCCGTCGAGATCAAGGCCCGCGCCGCCATTTCCGCCCGCCTTGCGCGCGGCTCGGTCTTCGCCAATCTGACCGCCAAACGCGCCGAGGAAGAAGGCGCGGCGCGGATCAATCGCGCGGCGCTCGACCGGCTGCTCGCCGCGCTCGACGACCTCCCGCAGCTTGCGAGCCTGCGACCCGCCTCGCTCGACGGCCTGCTGGCGATTCGGGGCGTTGTCGAGATCGTCGAGCCGGAAGACGACGAGGCGCAGCGCGCGGGCCTGGAGAAGAATGTTCTCGCCGCCCTGGACGAAACGCTCGACGCGCTCCTTGCCTCGCGCCGCGCGGAAGGCGCCGCGCTGACGGCCGTGCTGCGCGAGCGTCTGGCGCGAATCGGCGCGCTCACCGCCCAGGCCGACACTTTGCCGGCCCGCCAGCCCGAAGCCGTTCGCCAGCGGCTCGCCCAGCAAGTGGCGCGGCTCCTCGAAAGCGCCGAGGGCCTGGACCCCGCGCGTCTCCATCAGGAGGCGGTGCTGCTCGCGGTCAAGGCAGATATTCGCGAGGAGCTCGATCGTCTCGCGGCGCATGTGGCGAGCGCGCAGAAACTCCTCGCCGAGGGCGGCCCTGTCGGGCGGCGGCTCGATTTTCTGGCGCAGGAATTTTCGCGCGAGACCAATACGCTTTGCGCCAAGTCCAACGATCCGGCGCTCACCGAAATCGGGCTGGAATTGAAGATCGAGGTCGAGCAGTTGCGCGAGCAGGTGCAAAATATCGAATAGGCCATCCCAGCGGTTGAAAGAGCGGCCCCAATTGCCTATTGCCGATCGCCAACACTCGTGACAATCGTCGCCATGGACCATTCCCTTCCGCTGCGCCGCGGCGTCGTGCTCATCCTTTCCTCCCCTTCCGGCGCCGGCAAGACCACGCTGACGCGGATGCTGCTGCAGGACCGCGATCTCGACCTTACGCTTTCCATATCGGTGACGACCCGCGCGCGCCGGTCGAGCGAGGTCGACGGCATTCACTACCGCTTCATCACCGAGCGCCAGTTCGTCGCCATGCGCGACGCCGGCGACTTGCTGGAATGGGCGGAGGTGCACGGCAATTTCTACGGCACGCCGCGCGGGCCGGTCGAGGCGATCCTGGCGCAGGGGCGCGATTCGCTTTTCGACATCGACTACCAAGGGACGCGCCAGGTGCGCGAGAAGATGGGCGCCGACGCGGTGACCGTCTTCATCCTCCCGCCGTCGATGAAGGAGCTGCGCGCCCGGTTGGAGCGCCGCGCCGAGGACGCGCCCGAGGTGATCGAACGGCGGCTGGAGAACGCCCGCAAGGAGATCGCGCGCTGGAAGGACTATGACTATGTCATCGTCAACGACGATCTGCAGCGCTCCTTCGACGATCTGATCGCCATATTGCGCGCCGAGCGCCAGCGCCGCCAGCGCCGCGAGCGCGAGATCGAAAGCTTCGTGGCCAAGCTTCTCGACGAATAGGCTTCCGGGCGGGGCGCGCTATCTCGCCCCCATGCCCGCCTTCGCCCTCAAGCGTGTCTATGAGCCGCCAGAGCCGGAAGACGGCGCGCGCGTGCTTGTCGACCGGCTCTGGCCGCGCGGCCTGACGAAGGAAAAGGCGGCGGTCGATCTGTGGGCGAAGGACGTCGCGCCGAGCCATGAATTGCGCCGCTGGTTCGGCCACGCGCCCGAGCGCTGGGGGGAGTTTCAGGCGCGCTATCGCGAGGAGCTCGAAAGCCTGGAAGCGCAAGAACAGATCGCGACGCTGCGCGCCTTGGCGCGCAAGGGACGCGTGACGCTGCTCTACGGCGCCCACGACGAGGAAATGAACAACGCGGTCGTGCTGCGAGGCGTCCTGCGCCACAAAGCAAGCTAATGGACCGCGGGCCTTCAGGCCCGCATTTTTCAAGCGAGCCTGAAGGCTCGCGGTCCGCTATTGCCGCAGCATGTCGAACGCGCGCGCCAGCGCCACGAAACCCGCGACATCCACCTCCTCGGCTCGCTTCGTTTCCTCGATCCCAGCCTGCGCGAGCAGCGCCCCCGCGTCGACGCCGAGACCCTTGAGACTCTGGCGCAACATTTTGCGCCGCTGGCCGAAGGCGGCCTGCGTCACGCGTGAGAGCGATTGCGGATTGCAAGGAAGAGGCGCCGGATTGGGGATCAGCTCAACTACGGAAGACGTCACTTTCGGCGGCGGCGTAAAGGCGGCGGGAGAGACGTCGAAGAGGATGCGGGCGCGCGTGCGCCAGCCGCAGAGCACGGCGAGACGGCCGTAATCGGCGCGGTTTGCCGGCGTCGCCGCGATTCGCTGCGCCACTTCCTTCTGGAACATCAGCACATAGCGATCGAAGACCGACGGCCAGGGCTCGGCCTCGATCCAGCGGGTGAGCAAGGCTGTCGCGACATTATAGGGAAGATTGGCGCAGATGCGGGCGCGCGGCTGTTCGCCAGCGGCGCGAAGCGATCCAGAGCCGGGCTCCCGCTCCTGGATTGCTTCGCCTTCGGCTCGCAATGACGGCTGATATGCGCGCGCCAGCTCAGCGACGTCGATCTCCAGCGCGTCGCCTTCGACGATCGTCAGACGGCCGGGGTAATGCCCCGCGATTTCGCTTAAGGCGGGCAGGCAGCGCTGGTCGCGCTCTATGGCGACGACCCGCGCCCCCTGCGCCAGAAGCGCGCGCGTCAGGCCGCCCGGGCCGGGGCCGATCTCGATGACGACCGTATCCTCGAAAGGCCCGGCGGCGCGGGCGATGCGGCTCGTGAGATTGAGATCGAACAGGAAATTCTGGCCGAGCGTCTTTTTGGCGTCGAGGCCGTGGCGCGCGACGACCTCGCGCAGCGGGGGCAGATCGTCGATCACGCGGTCATCCGTCCCGCTAGCTTGATCGCCTCGATCAGACTCGTGGGGTTGGCGACGCCCTTCCCGGCGATGTCGAAGGCCGTGCCATGGTCGGGCGAGGTGCGCACGAACGGCAGGCCGAGCGTGACATTCACGCCGCGGTCGAAGGCGAGCGTCTTGATGGGGATCAGCGCCTGATCATGCGTCGGGCAGAGCGCGACGTCATATTTCGCGCGGGCGGCGGCGTGGAACATCGTGTCGGCCGGGTGCGGGCCGCTGACTTGAATTCCTTTGGCGCGCAAGATATCGAGCGCGGGCGCGATCGTCTCGATTTCCTCACGCCCGAGGGCGCCGTCTTCTCCGGCGTGCGGATTGAGCCCCGCGAAAGCCAGCCTCGGATTGGCGAGTCCAAAGCGGTTTTGCAGATCGCGGGCGACGATCTCGCCGGTCTCGACGATGAGCTCCTTCGTCAACCGCTTCGGCGCCGCGGCGAGCGGAATGTGAATGGTGATGGGCACGACGGCGAGTTCTTGCGACCAAAGCATCATCACCGCGCGGGCGTCAGCCTTGAAGCGACGCCGCGCCAATTCGCCGAGAAACTCCGTATGTCCGGGATGCGGGAAGCCTGCTGCGTAAAGCACGGATTTTGCGATCGGGTTTGTCACGACGGCGCGCGCTTCCCCAGCGACGACATGTTCGACGGCCTGTTCGATCGAGGCGATGGTCGCCTTGGCGTCCTCTGGATCGGGACGGCCGAATGGACCCCGCACGTCGTAACCATGAGAAACGACGGGTAGCGCGCGGGCGAAAATCTCGGCCGCGTGGGCCGGCGTCGTCTCCTCGAGCGGGACGTTCATCCCAAGCGACCCTGCGACGCGCATAAGGTGAGCTGCGTCGGCGATGATGAAGAAGGGCGGAAGGCCGGCGGCGTCCCTCGCGGCATAGGCTTGGAGGGCCAGCTCCGGCCCGATGCCCGAAGGATCGCCCTGGGTCAGCGCGAGCGGGAGGGTCATCGAGCGCCCAATTTGATGGATCGGCGCAGGCGGCGCGTCAGTCGTGAACTCATGGGGAAACAGTTGCGCAGGACGTCGCGGAAATCAAATGGGGCGCCAATGGCGTGAAGCGCCTCGGTCCAATCAAAGGAAGTTCGAGGCCTTTGCGCCGACGAGGATTCGGCCTCGTCGAACGGCCCGTTCTCCAACCGACCAGCGGTGAAAAAATGCCCCGGCGAACACGCCGGGGCCTTTGTGGGTTCTCGTGAATCGCCGGTTCAGCGAGCGCCCTCGAGAGTGATGTTGCCCGTTGGGTCGTGCGGGCGCCCTCGGAAGACGTAAGGCGACTGATGGCGCGTCGCGTCGCGGGGCGTGACGCTCAGCACCTCGTCGCGTCGGTGCTTTTGCATCGATTGATCCCAGACCTCATCGAAATCGAAGAATCTGTCGGAAGCGCAGGCCGGGGCGGCAGAGAGCACAACACCCAGCGCCGCGGCCGCAAAGAGCAATTTGACGGACATTGGTTTCCTCCATCTCCAGAGCGCCTCCCGGATTCGGCGAACGCCGACCGGCATTGCGTCTGTAAAGAGGAGTGTTATTCATCTTACTGTCACAATAAAGTGGATATTGGATTCCCCTCTCGCGGACATATTCGCCCAATATATTCGGACGCTCAAAAAAATGCGCGCCGCTCGGGACGAACGGCGCGCACAATAATGCGATCGGGAAGCGGTCTTATACGAGATCCGCTTATTGGGCCGGTGTCATTCCCGACGCTCGCTCGAGCGAGCAATCAGGAATTCAAAGCAAAACCAGCGTTTTTTGGCTCTGGATTCCCGGTCGGGCGTTCAGCCCGCCGGGAATGACATTCCCCGATGCGAGCTGTTCAAACGGAAATAGTGTTACGCCTTGCCGGCCTGGGCGTGCGGCACGCCTTCCTTATCGAAGAGCGCAACGAGTTCGCCCGACTGGAACATTTCCCGGGTGATGTCGCAGCCGCCGATGAATTCATTCTTGATGTAGAGCTGCGGGATCGTCGGCCAGTTGGAATAGGTCTTGATGCCTTCACGGATTTCGCCGTCGGCAAGCACATTGATCGCCTTGTAGGGCACGCCGATATGGTTGAGGATCTGCACGACCTGCATGGAGAATCCGCATTGCGGAGCCTGCGGGGTGCCCTTCATGAAGAGGACGACGTCGGAAGATTCGATCTCGCTCTTGATGCGGCTGTTGGCGTCGGACATCTGCTTTTCCTTTCCTGCGGCGTTCAAGGCGCCGCTTCTGGCCTCGTCATTTTACGGCGCGCGGGTCGTCAACGCCAGCGCGTGAAGCTCGCCGCCCAGCCGTGAGCCGAAGGCCGCATTCACGAGCTGATGCTGCTTCACCCGCGACAGCCCACGAAACTGCTCGGAAACAACCGTCGCAGCCCAGTGGTCGTTGTCGTCGGCGAGCGCAGTCAGCTCGATGGTCGCGTCGGGGAGGGCGGCCTTGATGATGCTTTCGATCTCGGCGGCGGGCATAGGCATTGGGTTCGTCCTCTTTGCGTCATGAATTGTCGGGAAAGACACTGTCGTCCCCGGCCATGAAGGCCGGAAGCGGCGTTTCATGCGCTTTGCGCAGTTCGGAGAGCAATATCGGCGCCTCGCCCGGCAGCTTCAAGGAATCGCCGCCGGTGACGCCGAGCGCGAAGACGCTGACGCCATGCGCCGCAGCTTCATCGGAAACGACGTTGGCGTCCCCCGCCGTAACGAGATAACGCGCCTGATCCTCACCGAAGAGAACGGCGTTTTCCGGGCCTTTGGGAAGCGCCGAAATTGCGGCGCCGATCCCGCCTGCAAGCGCCATTTCCGATAGGGCGACCGCGAGACCGCCGTCGGAGAGGTCATGCGCGGCGGAGACCTTGCCGGTGAGGATCAGCTCGCGAATGAAATCGCCGTTCTTGCGTTCGGCGGTCAAATCGACAGGCGGCGGCACGCCTTCCTTGCGGTCGCAAACTTCCGCGAGATAGGCGGACTGGCCAAGCCAGCCCTTGGTTTCGCCGATGAGAAGGATCGTCTCTCCCTCGCGCGCAAAGCCCGCGGAGGCGGACGTCGCGACATCCGCGATCACGCCGACGCCGCCGATCGCCGGGGTCGGCAGAATGCCCGCGCCCTGCGTCTCGTTGTAGAGAGAGACGTTGCCGGAGACGATCGGGAAGTCGAGCGCCGCCGCCGCCTCGCCGATCCCCTGCAGGCAGCCGACGAACTGGCCCATATATTCAGGCCGTTCGGGATTGCCGAAGTTGAGATTGTCGGTCAGCGCCAGCGGTTTTGCGCCGGTCGCCGTGATGTTGCGCCAGGCCTCCGCCACCGCCTGCTTGCCGCCCTCGACCGGGTCGGCGGCGCAGTAGCGGGCCGTGACGTCCGCCGTCACAGCCAGACCCTTCGGCCCGTCCTTGACGCGAATCACCGCTGCATCGCCGCCGGGACGGCGCACGCTGTTGCCGAGAATGAGATGGTCATATTGCTCCCACACCCAGCGCTTGGAGCAAAGATTGGGCGTCGACAGAAGCTTCAAGAGCGCGTCGCGGTTCGAGAGCGGCGGCGTCACGGCGGCCGGGTCGATCACGGGCTGTTTTGGCGAGGAAACCCAGGGCCGGTCATAGACCGGCGCCTCGTCACCGAGTTCCTTGATCGGCAGATCGGCCTTCACCTCGCCCTTGTGCTTCACGACGAAACGCAAATCGTCGGTGGTCTTGCCGACAATAGCGAAATCGAGCCCCCATTTGCGGAAAATGCCCTCGGCCTGCTGCTCGAGCTCCGGCTTCAGCACCATGAGCATGCGCTCCTGGCTCTCCGAGAGCATCATCTCATAGGCCGTCATGCCCTCTTCGCGGCAGGGCACGGCGTCGAGATCGAGCTCGATGCCGAGATTGCCCTTGGCGCCCATTTCAACCGCCGAGGAGGTGAGCCCCGCCGCGCCCATGTCCTGAATGGCGATGACCGCGCCCGAGGCCATGAGCTCGAGGCAGGCTTCGAGCAGCAACTTCTCGGAGAACGGGTCGCCCACCTGCACCGTGGGCCGTTTCTCCTCGGCGTCCGCCTCGAAGGCGGCCGAGGCCATGGTCGCGCCGTGAATGCCGTCGCGGCCAGTCTTGGAGCCGAGATACACGATCGGATTGCCGACGCCCGCGGCAGCCGAATAGAAAATCGAATCCGCGCGCGCGAGGCCCACCGCCATGGCGTTGACGAGGATGTTCCCGTCATAGCTCGCGTCGAACTCGGTCGAGCCGCCAACTGTCGGCACGCCGAAGCTGTTGCCGTAGCCGCCAACGCCCGCAACGACCCCCGAGACAAGATGCCGCGTCTTGGGATGGGCCGGCCGGCCGAAGCGCAACAGGTTCAGACAGGCGATCGGCCGCGCGCCCATGGTGAAGACGTCGCGCAAAATGCCGCCCACGCCCGTCGCAGCGCCCTGATAGGGCTCGATGAAGGACGGATGGTTGTGGCTCTCCATCTTGAAGACGCAGGCGTCGCCGTCGCCGATGTCGATGACGCCCGCATTCTCGCCGGGGCCCCGGATGACCCAGGGCGCCTTTGTGGGCAGCTTGCGCAGATGGATGCGCGAGGATTTATACGAGCAGTGCTCGTTCCACATGGCCGAGAAAATGCCGAGCTCGGTGAAGCTCGGCGCACGGCCGATCAGCTTCAGGATGCGGTCATATTCGTCGGCTTTGAGCCCATGCGCGGCGGCGAGTTCGGCGTCGACCTTGGGTTCAGCGGGGGAGGCGTTGGCGGTCAAATGAGCAGGCCCTGCGCAAAGGCGGCGCTTTTTTGGGCGCCGCGGGGGCGCTGAAAGCGCCGGAATTGCCTGAGAGTCTCAGGCGTTTTTTCGTAAACCTCGATTAGCGCCGGGCGTCCCGCAAGGCAACAGCACAAAAATGTTGCGCTACGGACACAATGCCAAAGAATGAACAGTCCACAGCGTTTTTATTGATGTTTATCAAGTTATGGAGACCAAAAACGTAGCAACTTCTTTGCCGACTCGGCGCGGACGGCGTCGACCGTCCACCGAAGCGATTTCGAGGGGGTTCCGATGAGGAATATTGTTCGCGGCGCTGTCGCCGCCATTGCGTTGGGGACGGCCGCCGTCTCTGCTCACGCGGCCGATCTGCCGAGCATCAAGGCTCCGCCGCCGGCGCCGGTGTTCGTCGACACCTATCAGCCCTTCCAGATCCGCCTCAAGGTCGGCAGCCTGATCCCGCTCGACGGCACCGCCAAGATCTATGACGCTGGCGCGGTGCATCCCACGCTCGCCGCCCTCGGCGTTCCCGGCGGCAGCGTCGGCGTCGCCACTGGTCTGAGCGCCGGCTATGGCAGCTTGGTGCCCGGCGCCAGCACGAGCATCTCCACCTCCGTCATCCCGATGCTCGACGTCGCCTATTACCTGACGAAGAACTGGGCGATCGAGGCCATCTGCTGCGTTTCGCCGCATCATATCCAGGGCACGGGCGTTCTGGCCGGCTCCAGCCTGGCGCACACCTGGGCGTTCCCGCCGTCCGTGATGCTGCAGTATCACTTCACGAACTTCGGCGCCTTCCAGCCCTACCTGGGCGTCGGCGTGAACTTCACGACCTTCTGGGGCACCCGCGCCGGCAACAACAATTGGGCGCTCAATTTTGCCCCCGGTTCGACCGCCACCACGCTTGGCGCTTTCGGCGCCACTGCGAGCTTCTACTCGGCCAGCATCACCCCGTCCTGGGGCGTCGTCGGCCAGGCTGGCGCGGACTACATGTTCAACGAACATTGGGGCGTCAACGTCGATGTGAAATACATCATGGTGGAGCCCAACGCGCACGCCAATATCGTGGCCTTCATCCCGGGCCCGGTTGGCGCGGTGCTCAATCCGGTCTTTGTCCCGGTCAACGCTGCGGTGAAGATCAACCCGCTGGTCGTCTCCGCCGGTCTGACCTACCGCTTCGGCGGCGATTGGGGCGTTCCGAAGCTCCTGCCGTTCTAATTCGAACGTCTCAAACTTAAAAGAAAACCGGCCCTAGCGGCCGGTTTTTTTATTGGCGAGTAGACCAAGTTGCTAGCCGTGGTCTTATACCGTTTCCGTTTGAATAGCTCGGATTGGGGCTTGTCATTCCCGACGGGCCGAAGGCCCGATCGGGAATCCAGAGCCACAAAAGCGCTGGTTTGGCTCTGGATTCCCGATCGCTCGCTGCGCGAGCGTCGAATGACACCGAACCAATCAAGCGGATCTCGTATTACGCGTTTTCGCTAAAGGATCTCGGCCGTCATTGCGAGCGGAGCGAAGCAATCCAGGGCAGTGATGGGGCTCTGGATTGCTTCGTCGCTTACGCTCGTCGCAATGACGGCAGCGCTGCTCGAACCGAATTTTTCAGCCCGCTGGGAATAACGCAGTTCACCGCGGCTTCGCCGAGCCGCTCAAATCACCCATTCAACAGCCGACAAATCGCGTCGAGCTGGTCGAGCGATTGGTAGCGGATACGAATCTCGCCCCGCTCGCCCTGATTTTTGATGTCCACCGCCATGCCGAGCGAATCGCCGAGCGATTTTTCCAAGGCGCGGGTATTGGCGTCCTTTTCCGGGCGCGGCCTTTTACTGCCATCGGAGTCGTTAGCCGGAGATTGGGCGTTCGTCTGAGCCTGGCTCATGGCCTCGACATCGCGCACGGTCAGCCCCTGTTCGACGATCTGCCGCGCGACCGCCTCCGGGTTCTCGACCGCCAGCAGCGCACGGGCGTGACCGGCTGAAATCTTGCCGTCCTGCACCAGCGCTTTGGCGCCTTCCGGGAGGTTCAGCAGCCGCATCGTGTTGGCGACATGAGAGCGGCTCTTGCCGATAATCTTGGCAATGTCGCTCTGGGAATAGCTGAACTCGGCGCCCAGGCGCTCATAGCCCTTGGCTTCTTCTATGGCGTTGAGGTCGGCGCGCTGGACATTTTCGATGATCGCGAGCTCGAGCGCTTCCTTGTCGTCGGCCTCGTGAATGACGACCGGGACATCCGCAAGACCAGCGTTTTGGGCGGCGCGCCAGCGCCGCTCGCCGGCGATGATCTCATAGGCGTCGGCGACCCCCGGAATCGCACGCACGACGATCGGCTGGATAATGCCCTTTTCGCGGATAGAATTCGACAGATCGGCGAGATCTTCCTCCCGAAACATGGTGCGCGGATTGCGCGGATTGGGGCGCAAAAACTCGATCGGAACCTTGCGCTGTCCACGCGGACGCTCACTGGGCGCCTCATCTCCGGCGTCGCCCAAAAGCGCCGCCAGGCCGCGACCAAGCCGTCGGCGCGGTTCTTCTGCCATATCGAAAACGCTCCCTAATGGTCGTAAAATCTGTTGCCGGAACTACGCCGCCCTCAGGCGCTTCTCGCGCTGGATCACTTCGGAGGCGAGCTTGAGATAGGCCTGGCTGCCGGAGCATTTCAGATCATAGAGCAGCACCGGCTTTCCATGAGACGGCGCCTCGGAAACGCGCACATTGCGCGGGATCATCGTCTCATAGACCTTGTCGCCCATGAAGCGGCGCACATCGGCGGCGACCTGGGTCGCGAGATTATTGCGCGGATCGTACATGGTCAGCACGACGCCATGGATTGACAGTTTGGGATTGAGCGTCCGCGTCACCTGCTCGACGGTCGAGAGTAGCTGCGACAGACCTTCGAGCGCGAAGAATTCGCATTGCAGGGGCACGACAACCGCATCGGCGCTCGCCAGCGCATTGATGGTCAGCAGATTGAGCGACGGCGGGCAATCCACGAGAATATAGTCGTATCGCTTGCCGTCGAGATGATGCTCCGCTGCGGCGAGCTCGGCCAGCGCGCGCTTCAGCCGAAAGGCGCGGTCCTTGTCGCCGGCGATCTCCAATTCGACGCCCAGCAGATCGAGGGTCGAGGGCGCGATCGACAGACGCGGCACGACCGTCTGGACAATGGCGTCGGCAAGGCTCGACTCGCCAAGCAGGACGTCATAGGTCGAAATCTTCCGGCTCTTACGATCGACGCCAAGGCCGGTGGAGGCGTTGCCCTGCGGATCGAGATCGATGACCAGCACTTCCTCGCCCACGGCGGCGAGCGCCGTGCCGAGATTGATCGCTGTGGTGGTTTTGCCGACGCCGCCCTTTTGATTGGCGAGGACGAGCACGCGCTGGCCGCTATTTTCTCCGGACAAAATCTGCCTCTGAAGGTGAATGGACGACGATCAATCTGGCGCGCTTATGCGTGCGGCTCTGAACAGTCTCGTAAGTAAAATTACCGACAGGCTGAGCGGCGGTCAATTCGTCACGCCATTCCTCGCCCTTCAAAAACACCGCTTTTGCGCCGTTTTCCAAAGGTTCGCGCGTCATTTCCACAAGCCGGGCGAGGGGGGCTAGAGCGCGAGCGCTGATGGCCTCGATTTTCCCTGCCAGGGGCGGCAAGGCTTTCTCGATCCGCTCGGCATGGATCTCGACGGGCGCGCCTGTTTCACGTGAAACAGCCCGCAGGAACGCCGCCTTGCGCTGATCGCTCTCGATCAAATTAACTAAAGCGCCGTCAACTCCTTTGAGTAAAAGGGCCGTCACCAACCCCGGAAACCCGGCGCCGGAGCCAATATCCGCCCAAATCCTCGCCTCAGGCGCACATTCTGCGACCTGCGCCGAGTCCGCAAAGTGGCGCAACCAAACATCGCCCAACGTGTTGGGGGCGACGAGATTAATCTTCGCCTGCCAGCGTTGAAGCAATTGCTCATAGACCGAAAGTTCGCCTTCGATCTTCCGCAGGGCTGGGACAAGTTCGAGCGCCGCAGCGCGAGAGGTTCCACTCACGCGCGACGCGCCCGCGCTGCCAGAAGCGTCAGAGCCGAGGGGGTCATGCCGTCGATCCGCTGCGCCTGGCCGAGCGTCCGCGGCTTCAGGAAGGCGAGCTTCCCACGCAGCTCAGCGGATAGACCAGCAATGGCGTGATAATCCAACGTATCCGGCAGGGCGAGTTCCTCGTCTCTTCTGAAAGCGTCGATGTCTGCCTGTTGCCGGTCGAGATAGACCGCATAGCGCGCATCCGTCTCGATCCGCTCGGCTGTCGCTGGATCAATCTGGCCAAGTTGAGGCCAAATCTCCCTCAAAGACCCAAGCGTGACAGAAGGCAAAGCGAGGAGAGCAAAACCGCTGCGGCGCTGGCCGTCCTGATTGACAGCAAGTCCGTGTTTCAACGCAGCCGCCGAGGTCAGAGAGACGCTTTCCAGCAAAGCACGCGCGCGCGTGAGTTTCTCCGCCCGTGCGCGGTAAACCGCTTGCCGTTCGCCTCCGATACAACCGATATCGATGCCCTTTGGCGTCAGCCGCTCGTCCGCATTATCCGCCCGCAGAGAGAGCCGATATTCGGCTCGAGAGGTGAACATCCGATAGGGTTCCGTTACCCCGCGCGTGACGAGATCGTCGATCATGACCCCGAGATAGGCCTCGGCGCGGTCAAAGATCACCGGGCTCTTTCCTTGCGCCAAGCGCGCGGCGTTGAGCCCCGCGACGAGGCCCTGGGCGGCGGCTTCCTCATAGCCGGTCGTGCCATTGATCTGGCCCGCCAGGAAAAGGCGCCTCAGGCGCTTTGTTTCCAGGCTGGGCAGAAGCTCGCGCGGATCGACATAGTCATATTCGATGGCGTAGCCCGGCCGGAGAATACGGGCCTTTTCGAGGCCCGGTATCGACTGAATGAAGGCGTGCTGGGTCGCGACCGGCAGAGAGGTCGATATGCCGTTCGGATAGACAGTGTCGTCGTCCAGCCCTTCCGGCTCCAGGAAGATTTGATGCCCGTCACGATCGCCAAAGCGCGTGACCTTATCCTCGATAGAAGGGCAGTAGCGCGGACCCGGCCCAGAGATGGCGCCGGTCTTGAGCGGAGAACGATGGAGATCGGCGCGGATAATCTCATGCGACCGAGCCGTCGTCCGCGTAATCGCGCAGGCAACCTGGGGATTTTCGATCCGCTGGGTGAGCGTCGAGAAAGGCTCAGGCGTCTCGTCGCCATATTGCTTTTCGAGACTTTCCCAGACGATCGTCTTGCCGTCGAGCCGGGCCGGGGTGCCGGTCTTGAGACGACCAACCGCAAAGCCTGCCGATCGCAGTCGGTGCGAAAGACCGAGAGCCGGTGGATCGCCCATTCGGCCAGCGGGGGTGCGTTCATCTCCAATGTGGATCATCCCGCCGAGAAAAGTGCCGGTGGTGATGATGACAGCGTCTGTGTGAATCGCGTCGCCTGCGCCCGTCAAAACGCCTCGAACCTGATCCCCATCGACCAGAAGGTCCTCGACGGAGGCTTCGATGATCGACAAATTTGGGACCGCTTCGATGGCTGCAAGCATAGCGGCTCGATACAGCTTGCGATCCGCCTGAGCGCGGGGCCCACGCACGGCCGGGCCCTTGGAGCGATTGAGCATTCGAAATTGGATGCCACCGAGATCGGCGACGCGACCCATGAGCCCGTCGAGCGCATCGATCTCGCGGACCAGTTGGCCCTTGCCGAGCCCGCCGATCGCGGGATTGCAAGACATCACGCCGATCGTCGCGCGGGAATGCGTGATCAGCGCCGTCTCCGCGCCCATCCGCGCTGCCGCGGCCGCTGCTTCGCAGCCGGCGTGCCCGCCGCCGATCACGACGACATCGAAATGTTTCATATCCCCCTGCAAGCTTCTTCTCCGAAGCCCTCACACTGTTTCACGTGAAACAGTCTATTTACTTACCGATGCAAAAGCGGCCGAACACGGCTTCGAGAACGTCTTCGACATCCACCGCGCCGACGATACGCCCAAGCGCTCTTCCGGCGGAACGTAAATCTTCCGCGACGAATTCCAAGTCTTTTTCGCTTGTCAGAACCGAGACGAGGCTGGCCGCGGCCGCCGAAATGGCCGTTCGGTGACGCTCGCGGATGAGCAGCGCAGAAGCCCCGTCCCCCAGGTGCTGTTTTGCGAACGCGCCCACTTCCTTCAAGAGGGCGTCCACGCCCGCGCCCGTTTTTGCTGAGACCCCAAGCCAGCCAAAAGGGGCAGGCGCTAAATCCGTCTTCGTCGCAATCTTCAACACATCGACGCGACCCGCCATCTCCGGCCTCGGCTCCTGAGCGTCCGGAGAAAGCCAGAGGACGAGATCGGCCGTTCCGATCCTTTCGAGCACCCGGTCGACTCCGATCCGCTCAATTTGATCCGCCGCGTCGCGCAATCCCGCCGTATCGACGAAGGTTACCGGCAAACCCTCGACGTCGAGATGCGCCTCGATCATGTCACGCGTCGTGCCAGGGGTGGGCGACACGATTGCGAGGTCGCGACGCGCCAGCGCGTTGAGGAGCGTCGATTTCCCGGCATTAGGCGCGCCGAGGATCATTACGAGGAAGCCCTCGCGCATTCGCTCGGAGGCGGGGGCCGCTTTCAGCGCGGCGTGCATCTCCACAAGCAAGGGCTCCAGCAATTGGCGTAGCCGCGCTTGGTCGAAACTCCCGACGTCGCTTTCGTCGCTGAAATCCAGTTCCGCCTCGACAAGCGCCAGAGCCTCGATCAGCGAGCCGCGCCAACGCTCGACCTCGCGTCGCAATGCGCCGCCGGCAATGCGCAGCGCTTGCCGCCGCTGCGCCTCCGTCTGAGCGTCGATGAGATCGGCAAGCGCCTCCGCCTGGGAGAGGTCGAGCTTACCATTGGCGAAACCGCGCCGCGCAAATTCGCCCGGCTCAGCCAGACGCAAACCGGGCCGCCGGGAAAGGGCCGATAACACGCCGTCGACAACAGCGCGGCCGCCATGGAGATGGAGCTCGGCGTAATCTTCCCCCGTTGCCGAGTGGGGGGCGGGGAAAAAGAACGTCAGGCCTCTGTCGAGTTCCTCGCCATTGGCGGGGTCTCGCAGCGTCGCCAGACGCGAGACGCGCGGATCGGGAACGCCGCCCGAGACGTCGGTGAGAAGCTGCTGCACGGCCTGACCGGATAGACGGATCACCGCAATAGCGGCGCGACCGGGGCCGGTACCAAGCGCGAAGATCGTATCCATAGGCGATCTATAAGCGGCTCTTGAGGAGCCGCCCACGTCCACTTTGCTGCGCCTCCGAGAAGATGCAAGCATTGGTGACAATCATACTCTACCCTCCCTTCAAACGCGGCACGCGGTGTTTTTATGACGCTAGCCTTTGAAAATTTCGCGTCTGTGCCAAGCTATAAACTGTGGGTGAGGGCGCAACTCCCCCCTCTGCGGCACCAGTAATCGGGTGTTCCCGCCAAGCAGTCTGTCGATAGAATCCGGCAACTTCTCTCGAGCCAACAACAAACTGTAGTCATCATCAATTGAAATCAGTCCTCTATCGAACATCCAATGAAACGTACCAGATAATGCGATGCCGTTCCGAACACTGTCTGGTCCCCGTTGCTCTACCGGCCGGATATGAGCTGCCTGCACTTCTGACCGGCCACTGCCATTGATGATTTTAATGCCCGACATCGCGCAGGTGTCGCCATATGCGTCCTTTACCGCAGCAGAAAACGCCCTGTCGCGGAATGGTCTCGAAACGAGTTGTTCGATGACCTTTCGGTCCTGCTCGAACGGTTCCTCCGCGAGCTGAAATTCCGTCCTGCCTTCCGCAAAGCCGAGTATCGGCTGCATCGGCGCTTCCGGAACATCCGGTAACGGGCGAATGCGCTCCTCAAGCCCGATTACGTGCCCAAAACCCGCTTGCCAGATTGCGTCGAATTCGGCGTCTGTTATGTTCCGAACAGCGCGCCCGAATGCGCCCTTGTTTGTCGAGCCGTCTGACTTTCGAAGTCTAGTTTCGTAGAAACTGCCACCTTCCCGAAATGCTACTGGCCGAACAAAGGGAAGGTAATTTGAGACCTCAGCGTAATAATGATCAGGCCTCAGATCATCCAGAATGACGCGTTCCAAGCGCGCTGTAGCGAAATAGACCTGCGCGCCGCCGCGGCTAGCGGGATCAGTGGTCAAACGGCGAGGCTCGTAATATACTACCCAGTCTCCGACAGCCTTACTTACTTGGTTCAAATATATTTTTGGGAAATGGTACCTGATCTCAGGCAAGTCGTCATAGGCCGACGAGCTTTTCGTGGTGAACACGGCCTTGGCCATAGCGCAAATTATTCCAACGCAGCAGAATCTATAACCTCAGGTGGTAACGAAAAAGGCGCGATTAGCAATATGCCAACCGCGCCTGGGTACTCGATCGATTTCCGTTTTACGTGTTCATCGAATCGAAGAAGGCCTGATTGCCCTTCGTCTCGCGTAGCTTGCCGAGCAGGAATTCGATGGCGTCGACCGTGCCCATCGGATTGAGGATGCGGCGCAGGACATACATCTTCTTGAGGATGTCCGTGGCGACCAGCAAATCCTCCTTGCGCGTGCCGGAACGCGTGATGTCGATCGCCGGGAAGACGCGCTTGTCGGAGACCTTGCGATCGAGAATGATCTCGCTGTTGCCGGTGCCCTTGAACTCTTCGAAGATGACTTCGTCCATGCGCGAGCCGGTGTCGATCAGCGCCGTCGCAATGATCGTCAGCGAGCCGCCTTCCTCGATGTTGCGCGCCGCGCCGAAGAAGCGCTTCGGCCGCTGCAGGGCGTTGGCGTCGACGCCGCCCGTCAGAACCTTGCCGGAGGAGGGCACCACCGTATTATAGGCGCGGCCCAGGCGCGTGATCGAGTCGAGCAGAATCACCACATCGCGACGATGTTCGACAAGACGCTTGGCCTTCTCGATCACCATTTCCGCGACTTGCACGTGGCGCACCGCCGGTTCGTCGAAGGTCGAGGAGACCACTTCGCCGCGCACGGAGCGCTGCATGTCGGTCACTTCCTCGGGACGCTCGTCGATGAGCAGCACGATCAGATAGCACTCGGGATGGTTGGTCGTGATCGACTGCGCGATATTTTGCAGCAACACGGTCTTACCGGTGCGCGGCGGCGCGACGACGAGGGCGCGCTGGCCTTTGCCGATCGGCGCCACGAGATCGATGACGCGCGCCGAGAGGTCCTTCTTCGTCGGATCCTCGATTTCGAGCTTCAGGCGCTCATCGGGATAGAGCGGCGTCAGATTGTCGAAGGGCACCTTGTGGCGCACCTTCTCCGGATCCTCGAAATTGATCGTATTGACCTTGAGAAGCGCGAAGTAACGTTCGCCTTCCTTGGGGCTACGAATCATGCCCTCGACGGTATCGCCGGTGCGCAGACCGAATTTGCGAATCTGCGACGGCGACACATAGATGTCGTCTGGACCGGCCAGATAATTGGCGTCGGGCGACCGCAGGAAGCCGAAGCCGTCCTGCAATACCTCGACAACGCCCTCGCCGACGATTTCGACGTCGCGGCTGGCAAATTGTTTGAGGATCGCGAAAAGCAATTCCTGCTTGCGAAGCAGGGAAGCATTTTCAACTTCATGCTCCTCAGCGAAAGCAAGAAGCTCGGCAGCGGATTTAGCTTTTAAATCCGAAAGTTTGATTTCCCGCATGTGGGCCTTCGAAGGAGACAAGCGTTCAGGAGAGCGGGCAAGATGCGGGAAGACTTTTCCCGAGCGCCGGAGGGAATCGGCGGTCGTCGATACGACTATCTGCCAGAGGTAAGGTCACCTACATAAATCTTTTTCAAATCGGACGCAAGAGCGTTCAAAACGGCTTTACGATCACCATGACGACGATCCCGAACATGAGCAGCGTCGGGAGCTCGTTGATTATCCTGAAATAGCGAGCGGGATGGGTGTTTGCGTCTCCCGCGAACCGACCCAATAAAACGCCGTCGTGGATATGCATTGCCGTCAGCAAGACGACGAGCGCTGCTTTCACGTGAAACCAGGGATGCTGAAACGCGCCGCTATCCACGGCCATGAACAGCCCCGTCAGCCAAGCGACGACCATCGCCGGCGTCATGATGACGCGGTAAAGCCTACGCTCCATAACCTTGAAGGTCTCGGACTGCCGACCGGGCGCCGCATCGGCGTGATAGACGAAAAGCCGCGGCAGATAGAGCAGGCCGGCCATCCAGGCGATGATGGCGATGACGTGCAAGGCCTTGACCCAAAGATACATCAACCCGCTCCAGCCCAGGTGAAATCAGCCCCGCCGCACCCGCGCCACGAGCCTCTCGACATTCTCGATTGGCGTCTGCGGCAAAATCCCGTGGCCGAGATTGAAAATATGCGGCCGGCCCTTGAAGGCGTCGAGAACCGAATCGACCTCCCGATCAAGCGCCCCGCCGCCGGCCAAAAGCGCCAGCGGATCGAGATTGCCCTGGAGGCAGACATTGGCGGCGGTTTCGGCCACGGCCCATTTCGGATCGAGCGCCGTATCGAGCCCATAGCCATCGGCATGGAGCTTTCTGGTGAGCGCAGGTAGCTGCGCATCGGCGCCGCGCACGAAAGCGATGACCGGCGTCTGCGGGCTCTTCTCCTTCAGCCTTGCGACCATGCGCGCGATCGGCCGCGCGCACCAGGCTTCGAATTCATTGGCGGGCAGAACGCCCGCCCAGGAGTCGAAGATCTGAACCGCTTCGACCCCGGCCGCGATCTGAGCGAGCAGATAATCGACGGAAGCGTCGACAAGCCGGTCGATGAGCTGCTGGAAGGCCTCAGGGTGGCGAAAGGCGAAAAGCCGCGCCGGCGCCTGATCCGGCGTGCCCTTGCCGGCGATCATATAGCTTGCGACCGTCCAGGGCGCGCCGCAAAAGCCGATGAAGGCGACGTCAGCGGGAAGCTCGGATTTCACACGGTCGATGGTCTCGAAAACCGGAGTAAGCTTCCCGATCTCGAAGGGGCCGAGCCTTGCCACGCCCTCCGGCGTCTCGATCGGATCGAGCCGCGGACCCTCGCCGCTTTCAAAAGAAACTGTCTGGCCCATGGCGTCCGGCACCACGAGAATATCGGAAAACAGGATCGCCGCGTCGAAATGGAAGCGGCGGATCGGCTGCAGCGTCACTTCGGCCGCCATGGCCGGCGTGTAGCAGAAGTCGAGGAAGCTTTTCGCCTTGGCGCGCAGCTCGCGATATTCGGGCAGATAGCGTCCCGCCTGACGCATCAGCCACAATGGCGGAATTTCATGCGCATTGCCGCGAAGGGCGGATATCAGGCGTTTTTCCTCTGACAATTGGTCATTCCCCGCTTCGCTCGGCTCCGGTGAACCCAGACCTAGCCCGAACGCGATAAAATTAAAAACCCTTTAAAAAAGGGATGATTTACTTTTTATTAACCAATGCGCCGCAGAGGTTAATTTTCGTTAACACTTTGCCCACAGCCTCCGCTGAAACTGGATAAGTTGGGGCAGCCAGAGCCGGACAGCGGGAATAGGGCGTATAACACGTTTTTACAGTTATTTACGTCTATCCTTCCTTGTGGAAAACAGGCGCATTGGCTGTTTATGAGTCATGAGTCGCGGATTCACGACGAATCCAGCGACAGGGAGAACCCTGTTGATGGATTGGGGCGGATATGCCCAGCAGTCGACAGGGTGGTCCTCGCGGCCGCATAATTGTCCCCGTTTTCCCTCCTTCCAGCCGTGCCTGTGGATCGAGCCCTTACCGTGAGCGACGTCGCTTCCTTTCCTTTCTGGCGCGTCTCCGCGCCGCTGATTCTCGCCTCCAAAAGCGCGGGCCGGCGGCAGGTGCTCGCCCAAGCGGGAATTCCCTTCGATTGTCGTCCCGTCGATCTCGATGAACGCGCGATCGAATCAGCGCTCGGCCCGGTTGGCGCCGATGCGATCGCTCAGGCGCTGGCGCGAGCGAAGGCGTCCGCCGTGTCAGTGGCTGAGCGCGGTCCCCTCGTGCTTGGCGCGGATCAGGTCGCGAGCTGTGAGGGCCGGATTTTCGGCAAGCCGGAGAATAGGGAGAAAGCGGCGGAGCTGTTGGGTTTCCTGTCCGGCCGCCGGCACCGTTTGCATTCGGCGATCGCTCTGTGCCGGGACGGCGCGGTTTGCTTCGAGACCGTCGTCCACGCCGATCTCGCCATGCGGGAGCTGAGCGCGGCGTTCATCGATGATTATCTCGACGCGATGGGCGCGGCCGCCTTTGCGAGCGCCGGGGCCTATCAGGTCGAAGGGCTCGGCGCGCATCTCTTCTCCGAGGTCTGCGGCGATCATTGGACCATCATGGGCATGCCGATCCTGCCGCTTCTCGACGCCTTGCGCCGTCTTGGCGCGCTCGCCGCGTGAGCCGGGCGATGCTGCGCGTCGGCCTGACCGGCTCCATCGGCATGGGGAAATCCACGACCGCCCAAATGTTCCGCGAGGCGGGCGTCCCCGTGCTCGATTCCGACCAGATCGTCCATGACCTCTATCGCGGCCCCGCCGTCGCGCCGATCGAGGCGGCCTTTCCGGGCGTGAGCGTCGATGGCGTTGTGGATCGTGGGAGGCTCGCGGCGCAGGTGCTTGCGGACCCGGAAGCATTGAAGCGGCTCGAGGCGATCGTCCATCCGCTGGTCTGGGCGGCGCGGGACGATTTTTTGAACGAGCAGGAGAAAAAGGGCGCGTCGATTGTCGTCTATGACGTGCCGCTCCTTTTCGAGACCGGAGCGGAAAAGAGCGTCGACGCGATTGTCGTCGTGTCTGCGCCGGAAGATGTGCAAAAGGCGCGTGTCCTGGCGCGGCCGGGCATGACGGAAGAGAAATTCGCGGCCATTCTCGCTAAACAGGTTCCGGACGCCGAAAAACGCGCCCGCGCCGATTTTGTCGTGCATACCGGGAAGGGGATCGAAGCGGCGCGGCGGGAAGTGCAGGGCATCCTCGATGAGCTCGAAAGAAGAAGGTGAGCGGCCGCCCTGCAAAAGCGGGTGGCGAAAGGCGGTCGACCTTCTCGCCGATCTTCTCGATGGCTTGGAGTTCGTCGGTTGGTTTTTGAAGCTTGCGTTCACCCTCATCCGCTGGATGTTCGGCCTTTTGTGGCGCCTTGTCGAATGAGAGATTAAGTCTGATGCGCGAGATTGTTTTCGATACGGAAACCACCGGCCTCGATCCGTCCAAAGGCGATCGCGTCGTCGAAATCGGCGCCGTCGAGATTTTGAATCTCATTCCCACCGGCCGCGTTTTCCACGTCTATATCGATCCTGAGCGCGACATGCCGGAGGAGGCGTTCCGCGTTCATGGGCTTTCGCGCGAGTTCCTCGCCCAGCATAAAAAATTCGCCGAGATCACGCGCGAGTTCATCGATTTTCTCGAAGACTCGCCGATGGTCGCCCATAACGCCGAATTCGACGTGCGCTTCATCAACGCCGAATTCGCGTTGCAGAAGCTGCCGCCGCTCGCGCCTGCGCGCATCGTCGATACGCTCGCCATGGCGCGCCGGCTGCATCCGGGAAGCCCGGCCTCGCTCGACGCGCTTTGCCAGCGCTACGGGGTCGATCTGTCACGCCGCGACAAGCATGGGGCGCTCCTTGACGCCGGGCTGTTGGCGGAAGTCTATGCGGAGCTGCGCGGCGGACGCCAGGCGGCGCTCTCGCTCGCGACGGTCGGCCGGACGCGCCGCGCGCAGACCGGCGACCTGCTGCGCGCCCGTCCCGAGCCCCTGCCGAGCCGTCTGACGGCGCAAGAGGAAGAAGCGCATCTCGCTTTCGTCGGCGGGCTCAAATCGGCGATCTGGGAAAAATATCTGCCCAAAAAACAAAAAGGCGGAGAGCAATCGCCCTCCGCCGCGTGAATCGTTTCATCCCGCTTGATGGGTTCAGCGTCACCAGACGCTCGCAAAGCGAGCGATCGGGAATCCAGAATAGAACTGGCGCTCTTGCGGCTCTGGATTCCCGGTCGGGCTTTCAGCCCGCCGGGAATGACAAATTCGAATGCGAGCTGCTCAACCGTAAACGGTGTGAATTGGAACAACCTCAGGCGTTCGCGACCGGCGGCTGAGCGGCGGCTTCGGCGGCCTTCTGCTGATAAAGCGCGACGAAATCGATCGGGTCGACGTAGAGCGGCGGGAAGCCGCCGTCGCGCGTGGCGTCAGCTACGATCTGGCGGACGAAGGGAAACAGCAGGCGCGGGCATTCGATCATCACGATGGGATGAATCTGCTCCTGCGGAATGTTGATGAGGCGGAAGACGCCGCCATATTCGAGGTCGAGCTTGAACAGCAGGCCCGCGCCCTCGCCGGCCTTGGCGTCGAGGGTGAGCGTCACCTCGAAGTCGGCTGTGGCCAACTGCTTGGCGTTGACATTGACCTGAATGGAAATATTCGGCGCCTGCTCTTGCGGTCCGAGCGAATTCGGGGCGTTGGGGTTTTCGAAGGAAAAGTCCTTCAGATATTGCACAAGCGCATTGAGAGCCGGAGCGCCGCCCTGCGCGCCGCCGCCGTTTCCATTCGTATCGGTCATTCGAGAATCTCCAGCCGTGCCGCCGGATGGCGGAAAGTGGGGCCCGCCTAACACGTCTCCCCATGCGGAACAAGGCAGGGAGGCGCCTCTTCGGAGGGCGGTGAGACGTCAGCGCGTCGGCGTCGGCGTGCCGCTGCGATAATCGTAGAAACCGCGCTGCGTCTTTTTGCCGAGCCAGCCCGCCTCGACATATTTCACGAGCAGCGGGCAGGGGCGATATTTGGTGTCGGCGAGGCCTTCGTGGAGCACCTGCATCACCGAAAGGCAGGTATCCAGGCCGATGAAATCGGCGAGCTGCAGCGGGCCCATGGGATGATTGGCGCCAAGGCGCATGGCTGTGTCGATCGCTTCGACTGAGCCGACGCCCTCATAGAGCGTGTAGATGGCCTCGTTGATCATCGGCAGCAGAATACGATTGACGATGAAGGCCGGGAAATCCTCGGCGACCGTCACCGTCTTGCCGAGCTTGGCGCAGAAGCCTTTCGCCGCTTCGAAGGTCACGTCGTCGGTCGCAATGCCACGGATCAGCTCGACAAGCTGCATGCGCGGCACCGGATTCATGAAGTGAATGCCGATGAAGCGTTCCGGCCGGCCGGTGATGGACGCAAGGCGCGTGATGGAAATCGACGAAGTGTTGGACGCGATGATGCCGTCCGGCTTCACGACCGTCGCGACGTCGGAGAGAATCTTGCGCTTGACCTCTTCATTCTCGGTCGCGGCCTCGATCACGATGTCGCAGTCGCCGAAATCTTGCAGCGTCGGCGCGGCCGAGACATGCGGCAGCGCCCTGTCGACGGCCTCGGCGGTGAGGAAGCCGCGTTCGACAGACTTCGTCATCTGCACGCCGACATCCTTGATCCCGGCCTCGACGCGTTCCGGCGTGATGTCGTTGAGCGCGACGTCCAATCCCGCAAGCGCGCAGACATGCGCGATGCCTTTGCCCATTTGCCCCGCGCCGATGACGCCGACTTTGCGAATTTCGAAGCTCATAGTTCGAACACCATTCCGAGAGGACCGCCGTCATAGGGCGGGACGGCTGCGATGCAAATGCGGCCAACATTGCAGTGCAATATAACGCGCGAATGGATCGAAAGAAAACCGGCAAGCTTCAAAATGTCAGGATCTCGCTCCCCGCCGCCACAAGGGGCGGGGAGCGTTATTCTTACTTGCCGAGCTTGGCGAGTTCCGCGTCGAGCTCGGGAATCGCCTGGAAGAGATCGGCGACGAGGCCATAGTCCGCGACCTGGAAGATCGGCGCCTCTTCGTCCTTGTTGATGGCGACGATGATCTTCGAGTCCTTCATGCCGGCGAGATGCTGGATCGCGCCGGAAATGCCGACGGCGACATAGAGCTCGGGCGCGACGGCCTTGCCGGTCTGGCCGACCTGCAAATCGTTCGGCGCATAGCCGGCGTCGACCGCGGCGCGCGAGGCGCCGATCGCCGCGTTGAGCTTGGTCGCGACCGGGTCCAGCACCTTCTGGAAATTCTCCGCGGAGCCGAGCGCGCGCCCGCCGGAGATGATGATGCGGGCCGAGGTCAGCTCGGGACGCTCGGACTTGGCCAGTTCCTCGCTCTTGAAGGAGGAAACGCCCGGATTGGCGCCGCCGCCGATGGTCTCGACCGGGGCCGAGCCGCCCTCGGGCGCGGCGGCGAAGGCCGTCGTGCGGACGGTGATGACCTTCTTGACGTCCTTGGCGCGGACCGTCTGCACGGCGTTGCCGGCGTAGATCGGGCGCTCGAAAGTGTCGGGCGAGACGACCTTGATGATGTCCGAAACCTGGGCGACGTCGAGCAGCGCCGCGACGCGCGGCAGGACGTTCTTGGTCGCGCTGGTCGAGGGCGCGATGATCACGTCATAGCTCGGCGCCAGCGACAGGATGAGGGCCGCGACCGGCTCGGCGAGCACATGGTCGAGCGCGGCGTCTTCCGCATAAAGCACTTTCTCGACGCCGGCGAGCTTGGCGGCTTGGTTGGCGGCGCCTTGCAGGCCCGGGCCGACGACGAGGATGTGAATCGGGCCGCCGATCTCTTTCGCGGCGGTGAGCGCCTTGGCGGTCGCGGGCGCAAGCGCGCCATTGGCGGTTTCAGCAAGAAGCAGAATGGCCATATCAGAGAACTCCCGCTTCTTTCAGCTTGGAGACGAGTTCGGCGACCGAGCCGACCTTGATGCCGGCGGCGCGCGTCGCGGGCGCGGCGGTCTTCAGCACCTCGAGGCGCGGCGCAATGTCGACGCCATAGTCGGACGGCGCCTTCACGGCGACCTCCTTCTTCTTCGCCTTGATGATGTTGGGGAGCGAGGCGTAGCGCGGCTCGTTGAGGCGCAGGTCGGTGGTGACGACCGCCGGAAGCTTCAGGCTCACCGTCTGCAGGCCGCCGTCGATTTCGCGCGTCACGTCGACCGAGCCGTCGGTCAGATCGACCTTGGAGGCGAAAGTGCCCTGGCCCCAGCCGAGCAGAGCGGCGAGCATCTGGCCCGTCTGGTTGCTATCGTCGTCGATCGCCTGCTTGCCGAGGATGATCAGGCCCGGCTGCTCCTCGGCCGCAATCTTGGCGAGGATCTTGGCGACGGCGAGCGGCTCGACCGTCTCGTCGGTCTTGACCAGAATGCCGCGGTCGGCGCCCATGGCGAGGCCGGTGCGCAGCGTCTCGTCCGCCTTGGCCGGACCGATGGAGACGACGACGACTTCCGTCGCCTTGCCGGCTTCCTTCAGGCGCAGCGCCTCTTCGACGGCGATTTCGTCGAAGGGGTTCATCGACATTTTCACATTGGCGAGATCGACGCCTGAACCGTCTGGCTTGACCCGGATTTTAACATTGTAGTCGACGACCCGTTTGACGGGCACGAGAATTTTCATCGCGCGACCTCTGGAGATGAAGAGCGGACGCGGCGCGTCCCGCTAAAAACTGTGGCGGTCTGGTAACGGGGGCGCGCGCGCAAGTCAAACGGGGAGGTCAAGCCTCTTTTTCAAGCCCCCTCAGTTTTCGGAAGGGGTTTCTTCTGGCGGCAGGGCCTGAGGCGCAGACGACGTCGTGCTCGGGCGAGGCAATCCCCGATCGAAAAGTCTATGGCTGCGCCGCTTGAAAAATGGCGTCAGCACGAGCCCCGCCGCGATGCCGCCGACATGCGCCATCCAGGCGACATGGCTTTCGCCGCCGCCCCAGCTCGCGTTCAAAAGCTGGAGCAGAATCCAGGCTCCAATGAAAATGAAGCCCGAAGCGTGGAAGGAGAACAGCGGCGGCTTCAATCCGAAAAGCGGCCGCAGCGGCGAGCGGGATTTCTCCGCAAGCGTGATGAGCCAGAAGGGAAACATCACGAATGTGAGCGGCGGGAAAAAGCCGGTGACCGTAGTGCGCGGATAGAGCAGCAGAAAGGCTGCGCACACGCCCGATATGGCGCCCGAGGCGCCGACGAGCGGCACGATGGACTGGGGCGTCGCATAGACATAGAAGGCGCCCGCCACCACGCCGCAGCAGAGATAAAACAGCAGATAATGCAGCGAGCCCATGGCGTCTTCGACATTGTCGCCGAAGACATAGAGGAAGAGCATGTTGCTCGCGATATGCAGCAGCGACGAGTGGAAGAACAGCGAGGTGACGAGCGTCGCCGGCGCCGGCGGGCCGACGATCCAATCGGCAAGATCGGCCTCGCCGAACAGCACGCGCGGGATGATGGCGAAACCGCGCATGATGGTTAAGGGATCGCCGAAGAACTCGCTGTAGACGACCACGAAAACCAGAATATTGAGGACGATGAGCGCGTGATTAACGATCGGCCGCTTGAGATGGCGCAGGGGCGCGTCGTCGTAGAGCGGCATGACCATCGCAAAAACCTCATGGGCTGGAGCACGATAACCCTAACATAAGCGCGCCTGCGCTTCTGTCACGCCCGCTGGAGGCGGGGCCGCAGCCAGGCGATCGCCTGCGTGCGCAGGCCGGCGATGTCGAAGGCCGCGACCATCACGCCGTAGATGGCGCCGCCCGAGAAAATCTGCAGCAGCAGCGTCGCAAATCCCGGCGCCATGCTGCGCAGCGGGAGCAGCGCAATGAACATGACGCCAGTGGCGACGATCGCCGCGAGAAGATCCCAAAAGGATGGCCAGACGGGCTGCGCCCTCAGGGCAAAGAAAATCGTCGTGGCCAGCGCCGCCAAATAGCCGCCGGCCTGGGCGACGGCGAGGTTGGAGGCGTCTGACCCCCAGGGTAGAGCGAAAAGCAAGGTCAGCGAGACCACGGCTGCGGCCAGCGCCGCCGCGATCAGCGGCCCGGTGCGCTTGCTGATCTGGAAAACGGGGTTCAGGCCGAAGTTGATGATGCCCATGGCGAAAAGCCCCGGCATCAGCAGCCCGAGATAATGGCCGAAGGGGCCGCGGAACTGCGCGGGCACGATCAGCGCTTCGACCGAGGGCAGAACGAGCCACAGCCCGGCGCAGGCCGGCAGCAGGAAAGCGAAGACGACGCTCATATTGTGCGCGACTTGAACGCGGGCGCGGTCTTCGCCATGCTCCTCATGCGCCGCGACGGCGATCTGAAACAAGAGCACGTCGAACGCCGAGCCGAAGGCCGTGATGGCGCGCATGCCGAGGTCATAGGCAAGGGAGAACTGGCCTGTCTCGGCGAAGTCGTAGACGCTTGCGACGATCGAACGCGCTGCCAGCGGCATCGACGTGTACAGGAGATGGGCCGCGACGATGGGCGCGCTATAGGCGATGAGAAGTTTGGCGGTCTTCGGTTGGGCGCCCAGGCAGCGCGCGTCTGGATCACGCAGCGCGGCGCGCGTGAGAAACACCGAGCCCAGGAGGCTTGCGACGCCGCCCGCGAGCGCCACGCCGGCCGAGTGGAAAATGAAGGCGCCGCCGCCGAGCAGGATAAAGGCGAGAATGTTCTTGACGAGGACGAGTCTTCCATAAGCGCCGTCCTCGAAACGCGCGCGGGCGAGGGCGGTCGAATAGTCGAACAGGCCGTTGGCGGTCGCGGTGAGGAGCGCAAGCAGGATCAGCTCGCTGTCGAAGTCGAGCTCGGGGCCGATGAGCGAATAGAGCAAGGTGCTCGACGCCAGAAAGACGCTGACGGCGACGAAGGATGTCCCGAGCGTCGAACGGATGACGGGTTCGTTCTCGCGCGTGCGCTGGGAATAGAAGCGCGTCGCCGAGAGCCGCAGCCAGTCGTAAAGCGCCGTCTGCACGACGACCGCGATGGAGAAAGCGAGCGCGAAGCGGCCATATTCCTCGGGGCCGAGGAATTTCGCGACCATTAGGCCGATGATGAAATTGGTGACGGTGTTGGCGAGAAAGGCGAGGAGGACTTTCAAAGGCCCCCTCCCCAGCCCTCCCCCGCTGACGCGGGAGAGGGGGTAACGCCGCGGCCTTCATCGGGATCCGCGATTTTTGCCGCGCGACGGGCCTCGCTCCCTCTCCCGCGAAGCGGGGGAGGGTTGGGGAGGGGGCAGAGCCGCGTCACGCCTTCTTTCATTCGAACCGCTACGCGCTCCAGCGCCCAAGCGCCTTCAGCTCTTTGAGCGCCTGCGCGTCGCGGGGCGTGACGTCGGGATAGTCCGGGTCCGCGGTAGCGGGGTCGAAATATTTCCACGAGCGGGCGCATTTAACGCCGCTGGCGCGGCTCGGAACGACCGCGACGCCCTTCACCTCAGGGAGGCGGAAGGCGTCGGCAGGGCCCTCGCCCGTCTCGATTACGATGTCGGAGACGATGCACACTTCCGCGAAATCGACTCCGTCCAGCGCAGCGCGCAAATGGCCGTCCGCGACATAGACGATCGGCGCCGCCTCCAAGGAGGAGCCGATGCGCTTTTGCGCGCGTTCGATTTCCAGCGCGCCGGTCACCACCGCGCGGATGGCGCGCACGCCCTCCCATTTCTTGGCGAGCGCCTCGTCGCGCCAATGCGACGGAATATCCGGGAAGCTTTCGACATGCACCGAGACGGCGTCCGCATAGCGCGCGAGCCAGGCTTCCTCCGCCGTGAAGACGAGGATCGGCGCGAGCCAGGTCGTCACGCAGCGGAAGATGCGCTCGATGACGGCGAGCGACGCCTTGCGCTTCACGCTCGACGGCGGCTCGCAATAGAGCGCATCCTTGCGGATGTCGAAATAGAAGGCCGAGAGATCGCTCGTCATGAAGGGCGTGAGCAAAGCCACGACCCGCTTATAGTCATAGGCTGCATAGGCGACGCGGATTTGCGCATCCATCTCGACGAGACGATGCAGCATAAGGCGCTCGAGTTCGCTTGCATGTTCGAGCGCTGCGTCGTCGTCCGCGCCATAATGCGCGAGCGCGCCGATCATCCAGCGCAGCGTGTTGCGCAATTTGCGATAGAGATCGACGAAGGTCTTGAGAATCTCGGGGCCGACGCGCAGATCATCGGCGTAATCGGAGGCCGCCACCCACAGACGCAGAATATCGGCGCCCGAATCCGAGATCACCTTCTGCGGCGCGACGACATTGCCGAGCGACTTCGACATTTTGCGTCCCTTCTCGTCGAGCACGAAGCCATGCGTCAGCACGGCGTCGTAGGGCGCGCGGCCGCGCGTGCCGCAGCTTTCGAGGAGAGAAGAGTGGAACCAGCCGCGATGCTGGTCCGAGCCTTCGAGATACATCACCTCGTCGTCGCCGCCGTCGCGCTTTCTGTGGAGGCCGGCAAGCGCGGGGAAGCTCTTCGGATCGTCGAGCACGAAGGCGTGCGTCGAGCCCGAATCGAACCAGACGTCGAGAACGTCGGCGATCTTTTCATAGTCGTTCGGATCATAGTCGGGCCCGAGAAAGCGCTCGGCGGCGCGCGTCTCGTACCAGGCGTCCGCGCCTTCCTTCTCGAACGCTTCGACGATGCGGGCGTTCACGCGCGGATCGACGAGGATCTCATGCGTGCCCTTCTTCACGAAGACGGCGATCGGCACGCCCCAGGCGCGCTGGCGCGAGACGACCCAATCGGGACGATTGGCGATCATGCCGCGGATACGGTTCTCGCCGGCGGCCGGGGTCCATTGGGTGCGGGAGATTTCTTCCAGAGCGATCTCGCGCAGCGTCGGCGCATTGGACCGCGCGCCCTCAGGCGCGCCCCCATGCGCGCCTGAAGGCGCGCGGTCCATGGGTTTATCCATCGCGATGAACCATTGCGGCGTGTTGCGGAAGATGACCGGCTTCTTCGAGCGCCACGAATGCGGATACTGATGCTTCAGGCGCCCGCGCGCGATGAGATTGCCGGCTTTCACCAGCTCGGCCATCACGGCCTCATTGGCGTCGCCCTTCTCGCCCTTTTCGGTGAGCACGCGCTTGCCGCCAAAGCCGGGCGCTTCCGTGGTGTAGAAGCCGTCTTCGTCGACCGTATAGGGGATGCGGTTGTCGATGCCCGACTCGGCCAGGCGCCGGCCGTTCGCCATCCAGATGTCGAAGTCCTCGCGGCCGTGACCCGGCGCGGTATGCACGAAGCCCGTGCCGGTGTCGTCGGTGACATGATCGCCATCGAAGAGCGGCACGTCGAAGGCATAGCCCAGATGCGCGAGCGGATGGGCGCAGACGAGTTCCGAGAGCGTGGAGGCTGGCACATCGCGCAGGCGCTCGAAGCCGTCGACCTTGGCGGCCTTGAAGACGTCTCCAGCCAGCTTGTCGGCGAGAATGAATTTGGCGCCCGGGAAGGCCCAATTGTTCTCTGGCGCCTCGGTCACGCGATAGAGACCATAGGCGATTTTCGAGGAAAAGGAGATCGCGCGATTGCCTGGCAGCGTCCAGGGCGTCGTGGTCCAGATCACCACGCGCGCGTCGGCGAGGTCCTCATCCGCGCCGCGCGGGATCGGAAACGCCACCCACACCGTATCGCTGGTGTGGTCCTCATATTCGACTTCCGCTTCCGCCAGCGCCGTCTTCTCGACGACTGACCACATCACCGGCTTGGAGCCGCGATAGAGCAAGCCGTTCTCGGCGAATTTCATGATCTCGCGGGCGATGATCGCCTCGGCCGGATAGGCCATGGTGGCGTAGGGGTGGTCCCATTCGCCGGCGACGCCCAGCCGCTTGAACTCCTCGCGCTGGACCCTGAGCCAGTTCTCGGCATAGGCCCGGCACTCGCGCCGAAACGCGATCATCTCGTCTGGCTGCGCGAAATCGGGCTTCTTCTTGCCCTTGGCGCGGTAGTTTTCTTCCTCGATCTTCCATTCGATCGGCAGACCATGGCAGTCCCAGCCCGGCACATAGACGCAGTCCTTGCCGGTCATCCGCTGGCTGCGCGTGACGATGTCCTTGAGGATCTTGTTCAGCGCATGGCCGATATGGATGTTGCCATTGGCGTAGGGCGGGCCGTCGTGGAGGGTGAATTTCGGCCGGCCCTTGGCCGCCTCGCGCATCTTCGCGTTGAGGCCGATCTCCGCCCAGCGCTTCAGGAACTCGGGCTCCCGCTGCGGCAGGCCGGCGCGCATCGGAAAATCCGTGACCGGCAGATAGAGGCTCTTGGAATAGTCGGGCCCTTTGGGCGTGTCGTCGTTCATGGGGTCTCGAAACCGGGGTCGGGCGGCGCCGGGACGGCCGGCAAGGTCCGCGTCACATAATGGATTTGGAAAGGAAGCGCCAATCGCGCCAAAAACCCGGAACCCGCGCGAGCGCAGCTCAAGCGCGGACCGGGCCGGTAATTCGTATGCGCCGCAAAATCGCCATGCCTCTTTTTAGCAAGGGGCGCGGGGGTCGGAAAGCCTCAAAAAATCTAGCGCAGCCGGCGGAAGGGTCCAAGGCCCAAAGCATTCGCCACCCAGGCGCCCGCGCCGAGCAAAGCGACAGCGGGGACGAGGATGAGCAGGAGCCCGGAGAGGAAGAACAGGCAGAGGCCGACGAAGAGCAGCAGGCCAAGACCGACCAGCATGCTCTGGAACGGGCCGAGCTTGACGAACTTGATCTCGCTCTGGCCCGAGGAAATCCAGACGCGCGAGGTCGGAAAGCCGTCGTCCTCCGCCTCGGCGCGCGATTTTTGACCCGGCGGGATGATTTCTATGTCGCCTCTGCGTTCGTCGCTCATCTTCATTACCCCTCGGATGCGAAGATAGGGACTGGCGAACCCCGCCGCAATGCGGCGCGTCTCAACGCAGGGGTCCGAATTCGGGTTGACGAGCAGACGTGTTTCCTCCGTCATGGCCGCGCTTGTCGCGGCTATCCACGCCGCGCCGACGCGGAATGCTGAGAACATGAGCGGGAATAATGCCGCTTCTTCTCCCCGCGTGTCGCAATGTCCTGGCGTGGATGCCCGCGACAAGCGCGGGCATGACGCGGCTGCGTAGGTTCGTTGACCTGGATTCGGAACCCTGTTTCTCGACGCCGCCGCCCGCCCGCCGTCATTGCGCGCGAAGCGAAGCAATCCGGGGCGTCATTGTGGCTCTGGATTGCTTCGTCGCTTTCGCTCCTCGCAATGACGGCGCTCTACCGGTCGTCACCGCCAAGCGTGGTAGCGCCGGCGCTCGGGCGCCCGCAGCGTCCGCTCGACCATGGGCGCCATGCGCGCCGCGATGTAATCCGAGCCCAGCACATTAGGATGCTTGTTGTCGTCCTGGATAAGCGCGGGGTTGTTGTAGACGCCGTCGAGGAAGAAGGGATAGAGCGCCACTTTGTGCTGGGCGGCGAGCGTCGGATAGACCCAATCGAAGCGTAGCTTATAGGCGAGGTCGCGGCGGCGCGGGTACGAGAGCATGCCGGCGAGGATGACCCGCGAGCCGCGCGCCTTGCTGTAGCGGACGATGGCGTCGAGATTCCGATAGACGACGGCAGGGTCTTCTTGCTGCAGCATGTCATTGCCGCCGAGCTCGACGATGACGGCGTCGGCGCCATAGGCGAAGGCTTTGGGCAGCCGCTCGAGCGCGTCGCCGGTGGTGTCGCCCATCTCGGAAGCGTCGAGAACTGCGACATTTCTATCGCGCATGTGGAGCCGCCGGTTGAGCGCCCAGGGGAAAGCGGTCCCCTCCGGCAGATTATAGCCGGCGCTCAAACTGTCGCCGATGATGAGCACCCGCTTGGGCTGCGCCTGCGCGCTCGGGGGGAGGCCGGCAAGCGCGGCGAGAGAAAGGAAAGCCGCAAAAAGACGCGCGCCGCTCATGTCTGATCCTCCTGGCCGAAAGCGTTAGACTAGGAGGCTAGGGCCCTTGGCTCTCAGGCCAAGCGGGGCGGGCGCAGGTTTCAGCGACGCGCGAGAATTTCCCGCGCCTTGACGCAGTCGTCCTCCATCTGGGCGATCAGCGCTTCGACGCTGTCGAATTTCGCCTCGCCGCGGATAAAGCCGAAAAAGGCGACCTCGACCTCTTTGCCGTAGAGATCGCCCGAGAAGTCGAAGAGGAAGACCTCGAGCAGCGGCGGGCCGTTATCGAAGGTCGGCCGGCGTCCGAAATTGGCTGCGCCGTCGCGCAGGACGCCGTCCATTTCCATCGTGACGGCATAGATGCCGTGTCGCAGCCGGTTCGAGGGATCGAGCGCGATATTGGCGGTCGGGAAGCCGAGCAGCCTTCCGCGCTTGTCGCCGTGGCGGACGACGCCGCGCACAAAGTAAGGGTGGCCCAGGAGACGACGCGCCAGTTCGACGTCGCCTTTTTCCAGCGCCTCGCGCGTGGCGGTGGAGGAGACGGCTTCCAGGCTTCCCTCCTCGTCCTGAGTGATGCGGTCGACGATCTCGACCGCAAAGCCCAGCCGCGCGCCTTCCGATTTGAGGAATGCCGCATCGCCCTTGCGGCCGGCGCCGAAACGGAAGTCATAGCCCGCGACGACAGCCGAGAGACCCAGCCGCTTGGCGAGAATGTCCCGGGTGAAATCCTCGGCCGGGCGGGCGGCGAATTCCTTGTTGAAGGAAAGAACGATCATCCCGTCGAGCCCGAGCCGCGCGGCCTGCGCCGCCTTGGCCTCAGGGGGCGTCAGACGGAAGATCACCGGCTTGCCGGCGAAAATATCGGCCGGATGCGGCTCGAAGGTGAGCAGGACGCAGGGCTTACCGAGCTTCCTGGCCAGCGCCTGGGCGTGCGCGACAACGCCGCGATGGCCGCGATGCAGCCCGTCGAAATTGCCGATGGCTGCGACGGCGCCTTCGAGCCCGGCGGGCGGCCTCACAGGGTCTCGGGCGAGGATAAAAACTTTAGTGTGGTCGGTCACGTCGGCATCCGGAGAAGGCGAGAACTTTGCGCGGCCTCGCATCCGAAAAACCATTATCGTATCGCACGGGCTAGGTCGAACCCACGTCACCCGATGACGATATCCGAGTGCGCTCTTAGCTCGGTCCGTACGTTGTGTCCGAGTGGGTCGAGAATAACTTTGACCCCTTCTCGACGCACAAACTTGAACGCGGGAACGAAGTCAGAGTCCCCAGTAACGACGACCACTGCACGGACGGTTTCTCGTAATGCGAGTCTGGCCATGTCTAGGCCGATTCGCATGTCGACCCCTTTTTGGGATAAATCCAGATCAAAGTCCGCGTCGACCAAAGGTCGCTGGCTGACAGTCAGTTCCCGGGCGACGCGCGGCTTAATTCGCCACTTTTCTTTCGATAGCCGTGTTTCCCCCATCCTCAAGGCAAAATGCGGCTTAAGGACGAGCTGGTCGTAAAGCGACTGGCTCAAACGAAATCTTTCTGTGGTTGCGAGCTTCAGCGGAGTCCGGGAAACAGGCCTTGTCAGAGCCTCGGACGACGGCGGCGCATCATAGTAGTAAATGCGGAGCAACTCGTAATCAGAAACGGCTGGTAAGTTTTGCAGACGTTCGCATTCGTTAACAATCTCATCAGCGCTCGCGTGATGCCCATGCTTTTCGAACAATTTCTTCGTCAAAAAGCCTCCATCCAAAAGGATGGCGTATAAAGACCGATACAAGTGAATTGCTCATAAAAATGGAGCCGGCTCACTCCCTAGGCTTTCGCCGCCGCTTAAGCGGTTTGTCGGAATGAAGCCGGCTCGCTGGTTTATGCCGGGGCTGCAAATCAGCCGCATCTAAATATATGCGGCTTGCAATCCTGGGATCAAGTTAAACCTGCCCTACGCCGTCGCCGGCTTCTCCGCCGCCGGCCGCATCGCCTGCTCGCGGGACGGCACCATTACCGCCGCCTCGCCGTCCAGCACCACCTTACCGTCGACAAGGCATTCGCATTTGAGCTTGGCGCGACGGCCCTTTTCGACGAGCTCCACCACCTCGACCACGACCGTGATCACGTCGCCGATCTTCACCGGCGCGCGGAAGTTCAGGGTTTGCGAGAGATAGACCGCGCCCGGCCCGGGCAGATACATGCCGATGACGGTCGAAATCAGCGACGCCGTATAGAGGCCGTGCACGATGCGCTCGCCGAAACGCGTCTTTGACGCGAAATGGTCGGAGAGATGGATCGGATTGCGGTCGCCCGACAGATCGGCGAAGGCGATCACGTCGTCGTCCATTACCGCCTTCATCAGCGTCTCGCGCATGCCGACGCTCAGGTCTTCGAAATAATAGATTTTGAACGGCGTCGACATGTAGTCACCAGATCGTTTGACGGGGCGGGCCAGGGGCCCATTTCCCCCCTTTTACCAGAAAACTTCGCTTGCCAAAGCCACAGGACGCGCGCCCGCCAGCTCTGTCAAGCGCGCGAGCGCGTCGCGATCCACGGCTCCGCCATTCGGGCGCAGCTCCTCGGCGTGCACCCCATCGGTGACGAAGACGCAGTCGAGCCCCGCCATCCCGGCGCCGGCGAGATCGGTCAGCGCGCCGTCGCCCATGGCGAAGACCCGGCTCTTATCGACCGCTCCGCCCCGCAGAGCGGCCAGGCGTTCGAGGGCGGCGGCGTAGATCGGCGGATGTGGCTTGCCGAACATCAGCACCTTGCCGCCCATCGCCGCATAGCGCTCGGCGAGCGCGCCCGCGCAATAGACGATGTCGCCGCCGATGGCGACCACAATGTCCGGATTGGCGCAGAGCATGGTGAGATCGCGGGCTTTCAGCGCCGCGAGCCTTTCGTCGTAATCCTGCGGGATTTCCTCGCGCTCGGCGAAGAGGCCGGTGCAGACGACGTAGTCCGCCTCCTCGGGGGAGACTTTCGCAACCGGGGCGCCGAGGCGCCGGCCCGCTTCCTCGAAAAGGCCGTTGTCGCGCGGCGGCCCCAGATGATAGCAGGCCTGCCCCTTGCGCGAGACGATCTCCCGCAGCGTCAATTCGCCGGCCGAAACGAGATCGTCGAACGTGTCTTCCGGCAGGCCCAGGCCCAAAAGCTGCCGACGCACTTCGGCGTCCGGCCGCGAGGCGTTGGTGATGAGCACCACCCGCCCGCCCTGCGCCCGGAAACGCCGCAAGGCGTCGGCGGCGCGCGGGAAGTGTTTCTTGCCGTCGATGAGCACGCCCCAGACGTCGCACAGCAGCGCGTCATAGCGCCCGGCAAGCTCATGCAGACCGGAGATCATGGGGACGTCCGTCAAAAGCGCGCCTCCAAAAATGCGTCGGCGTGGGCTTTTTCCGCGATCGGAAGGAAGTCGCCCGCCTGCTCGTCGAGCGCCAGCAGCTTTCCATCCGAGACGCTGAAAAAGGCGCCGTGGAGCCTGAGATAGCCGCGATGCTCCAAAACCTGCACCATGGGGAAGCTGCGCAGATTGACGAGGGTTTGCTTGATCGACTCGAATTCGAGCCGATGCAGATAATCCTTATCTTCGGGATCGGGCTCCCGGCCGAGCCGTTCGGCGGCGGGCGCGAGCATTTTGATCCAATCGCCGACGAAGTCGCTGTGGCTCAGCCGCGGCGTCTCGGGATCGGCGGCGATCATCGCATAGGCCTTCACGCCGCCGCATTGCCCGTGGCCCAGCACGACGACGTGCTGAACTTCCAGCGCCATGAGCGCATATTCGAGCGCGGCCGACGCGCCGTGGAAGTGATCGTCGGGCTCGTAAGGCGGCACCAGCGCCGCGACATTGCGCAGGACGAAAAGCTCGCCTGGCCCCGCGTCGAAAATCGACTCGGGGTCGACACGCGAATCACAGCAGCAGATCACCATGGTCGTCGGTTTTTGACCCTCTTCGGCGAGCGCGCGAAAACGCGCCTGCGCCGAGCGGAAGCGGCCGGAAAGAAAAACCTCGTATCCTTCTATAAGGCGCGGCGGGAGGCCGCCCTTTTTCGCGGGGCCGGGTGCGGCTGCCATCGATTGTTTCCGAGATGTGAATGGCGGAGACGCCTCTTATTGTGTAGACCAGCCGGCACGGCAAGAAAAAGATGAACCTACCACGCGAGCGAGCTCAAAGATGATTTCGAAACTGAAACGCAGCGTCCTGGCCATGCCCGGCTCCAACGCCCGCGCGCTGGAAAAAGGCAAAAGCCTTCCCGCCGACGTTTTGATGTTCGAGCTCGAGGACGGCGTCGCCGAGGGCGCCAAGGCCATGGCGCGCGAGCAGGTCGCCTCGGCGGTGACGGGCGGCGGCTACGGCCCGCGGCAGGTGGTGGTGCGCGTCAACGCGCGCGGGTCGGAATGGTACAAGCCCGACATCTCCGCCATCGCGCCCACGGGGCCGGACGCGATTGTCATCCCCAAGGTCAATTCCCGCGACGACATTCTGAAAGCCGCCGCCGATCTTGTCGCGGCCGGCGCGCCCTTCAAAACGAAACTCTGGGCGATGATCGAGACGCCCCGCGCCATCTTCGACATCGAGAAGATCGCCAGCGCGTCGGACGATCCGGCTTCGCGCCTCGAAGTGCTGGTGCTCGGGCCCAATGACATCGCCAAATCGACCCGCGCGCGCCTGACGCCGGGCCGGCCGGCGCTCCTGTCGTGGCTCTCCGCCGGCGTGCTGGCGGCGCGCGTGCACAATATCGAGATCATCGACGGCATCTACAACGATTTCAACGACGAGGCGGGGCTGCGGCGCGAGGCCGAGCAGGGCCGCGATATGGGCTTCGACGGCAAGATGCTGATCCATCCGAACCAGATCGGGCCGGTCAACGAGATTTTCGCGCCGAGCGCCGAGGAAGTCGATTTCGCCCGCAAGATCATCGCCGTCTTCGACGAGCCGGAAAACGCCGAGAAGGGCGTGGTGCAGATCGACGGCAAGATGGTCGAGCGGCTTCATCTCGACATCGCCCGCCGCACCCTGGCGCTGATGGAGGCTGCCGGCTGACAAGCGGATGCCGGCGCATTAGCCTGTTTCGCGCGCAATCTGCGTACTTTATACCTGCTTCACCCATGGGGTGAAACGCAGCGAGGACGATCAGCATGGCGGCGCCTGAATCAAAGGTGACGAAGGATCAAGCTTCCGAGGTCGAGACTCCTGTGCCGACGGAGGCGCAAGTCCCGCCGCCGCGCCCGCCGGGGAAGCGGCGCTCAGGAGGCGTTGCTTCCAAGCTTGTCGTTTCGACCCTGGCCTTGCTGGTCGCGCTGGGCGCCGCCGGCTATGGCGCGCTGACCTTCCGGAACGTGGACCCGCGCGTCGGCGACGTCGCTAATCAGATCGACGCGGGTCTCGTCGCGGCGCAGGGAGTTGTCGATAAAGCGCGGGGATTTCTGGACGACCTGACCGGATCGGCCAAGCCGGCGCCCAAGGCGCCCTCGCGCCACGCCTTGCTCGACAAGGCGCCGCTTGCGCCCGCTCCTGCCCCGGCTCCGGCTGAAACCGCGCCCCCCGCGCCGCCGGCCCCGGCCGAAGCCGTGAAGGAGCCTGAAAAGCCGCTCGAAGCGCCTCCGGCCGAAGCGAAGCGCGTCGATATTCCTGAGCCCGCTCAAAAGCCTGTCGAAACCGTCGAGGAGGCGCCGGCGCCTTTGCCGCCGCCTGCCCCTGCCGCGGCGCCGGTCGAGACGCTGAAGCCCGCGCCCGTCGCCAAGGGCGAGGCCCGCGACGCCGACGGCTTCACCGACCGCGACCTCATCGCCGCGCTCGAAGGCCGCGTCGAAGCCATGAGCGACGAAATCCAGGCTCTGCGGCAGAAGCTCGATGCGCCCAAGAGCGAAGCGCGCGCCGCCCCCGAGACAGAGGTGTCCAGGGTCGAGGAGGCGCCGAAGCCCGCGCCGGCGCCGGTCGTCGTCCCTGTCGTCGACACAGCGAGCGCAAAAGTTGTGGTCGCTTTCGCGCTTCAGCGCGATCTCGAGGCCGGCAAGCCCTTCACTGAGGAAATCGCGGCGCTTTCCCGCCTCGACGCAGAGCCCGCGCCGGCTTTGGTCGAGTTCTCGGAAAAAGGGGCGCCGACCGGCGCACAGCTTCGCGAGTCCCTGCGCGGGGTCGCCAAGAAGCTCGAAGCGCATGAGGCCCATTCCGGGGCGGCGCATGAAGGCGGCAATCTGACCGGACAACTGCTTGAGAGCGCAAGCAAGCTCGTGAAGGTCCGGCCGGCGGGAGAAGCTCATCCGGAAAGCGTCGCCGGCAAGGTTCAGCGGATCGAAACCGCGCTGGCGCGCAATGATTTCGCCGACGCGGAGAGCCTTTACAACAGCCTGCCGGACGAGGCCAAAGCAGAGGCCAAGGGATTCGGCGAAACGCTTCACCAACGCAGCGAGGCGGCCAAGGCGGCCGATGATCTGCTGCGCGGCGCCATAGCGGCGATCGGCAAGAAATAAGCGGGAGCGAAGGTCATGCTATTCGTTTTCTTCTTCATCCTCGCCCTCGCCGCCGCCGCCTACGGGCTCGAATGGCTGATTCAGCAGCCCGGCTCGTTGACGCTGGAATTCGCCGGCAATCATATCGAGACCTCGATCCCCGTCGCGATCGGCGGCCTGCTGGCGCTCACCGCCGCCGTCATCCTGGTTTGGGCGATCGTTATCGCGCTGGTGCGGCTTCCCGGCCGCGTGGCCGGCGGCTCGCGTGAGCGGCGCAAGGCGAAGGGGCTCGATGTGATCTCGCAAGGGTTGATCGCCGTCGGCTCTGGCGACGCCGCGCGCGCCCGCAAGGCCGCCCAGCTCGCCGAGAAGCTCCTGCCCGAGGAGCCGCTGACCCAAATGCTCGTCGCCCAGGCGGCGCAGCTCTCCGGCGACCGCGCGACGTCGGCCAAGGCCTTTCACAAGATGACGCTGAAGCCCGAGACCAAGCTTCTCGGCCTGCGCGGGCTGCATATCGAGGCCAAGCGCCGCGAGGACGCCGAGGCGGCGGCGCATTTCGCCAACGCCGCCCATGAGATCGCACCCCTGCCCTGGGCCGGCTCCGCCGTGCTGGAGCATCTCGCCGCGGCCGGCGATTGGGAGAAGGCGCGCGAGGCGCTCGAAAAAAGCGTCAGCGCCAAGGCCATCGACCTCGCTTCGGCGCAGAAGCTGCGGGCCGTCATCGAGACCGCCATGGCGGTGTCGCGGGAGCGCGAACATCCTCATGACGCCTTGCATCTCGCCCGCCAGGCCCTCAAGCGCCGGCCGGGCTTCGTCCCAGCCGCCCTGACCGCCGCCCAGGTGCTCATCCGCCACGGCGATTACAAGCAGGCGGCCAAGCTCATCGAGGGCGTCTGGACCGCTTCGCCGCACCCCGAGCTTGCGGCCCTCTATCTCGAAGCGCTGCCGGGGGAATCGAACAGCCAGCGCGTGGCGCGGGTCGAAAAGCTCGCCAAGCTCGCGTCCCAAGCGCCCGCAAGCCGCCATATCGTCGCCGAGGCGGCGCTTGCGGCCCGTGATTTCGCCAAGGCCCGCGAGGCCCTCGCGCCGCTCGTCGCGGAGGGGCAGCATCCGAGCGCTCATACCTGCCTGCTCATGGCGGAAATCGAAGACGCCGAGAACGGCCAGAGCGGGCAGGTTCGGGAATGGCTGGCGCGCGGTAGCCGCGCCCCGCGCGACCCCGCTTGGATCGCCGATGGGGTGGTCTCCAAGCACTGGCTGCCGATGTCGCCCGCCACCGGCCGCCTCGACGCGTTCGAATGGAAGACGCCCCCGCATTCAGCGCCGCAGCTCGCGGAGGAGGGGCGTCCCAATATTCCGGCGGCTTTCCTGGCTGCGCCGGTGGAGAAGCCGGCGCTGACGGCCGCTCCCGCCGAAACTAACGCGTGATACTATTTCCGTTTGAATAGCTCGCATGGGGACTTGTCATTCCCGGCGGGCTGAACGCCCGACCGGGAATCCAGAGCCGCAAAAGCGCCGGTTTTGCTCAGAGCCCGTCATTGCGAGCGAAGCGAAGCAATCCAGGGCAGCGATGCGGCACTGGGTTGCTTCGTCGGCTCCGCCTCCTCGCAATGACGGCGGTAATTCCGATCGCTCGTTTTGCCGGGATTAACACCGAACCGATCAAGCGGATTCCGTATGACTTTGGGCGACCGCGGAAATCAGCCGACGCGGTGGCGATCCGCGCGGCGGATCTGCACGTAAAGCGCGCCTTCGCCCCCGTGATGGCGCGCCGCTTCGCCGAAGCCGACAACGACGTCGCGCAGGCTCGGCGCCTGCAACCACATGGGCACGACGCGGCGCAGCACGCCGCCCTCCTCGCGCGAGAGGCCCTTGCCGGTGACGATGATGGCGACCTTGGCGCCCTCTGCCTGCGCGCGGCGCAGGAAGGCGTTGAGCGCGCGCTGCGCCTCATCCTGCCGCATCCCGTGAAGATCGAGCTTGGCGCCGACCTCCAGCCGGCCCCGCTTGATCTTCACCCGCGTGCGATGGTCGATCTCGACGAGAGGCGTCGCGGGCTTGGGCGCCGGCGGCCGGTCGCGATGGGCGACGGGCGCGGGCGTCTTCTCCCGCACCGGCTCGGGCGCGCTTGCCGGCGCAGGCGGCTCGGCGGCGGGAGCGGGCCGCGCCCGGAAAGGGCGCACGCTGGCGGTGACAATCGACCAAAGCTCGGACTCGGCGCGAGTCAGCCGGCGGGAATAGCGTCGCCTGTCGTCGCTCACGGCGATGGGTCCTTTTTTGGTAGGAAAACGTGGAAATCAGCCTCATGCCGGACGCGGCCCGCCAGCGCGCCGGCGCGCGCGCCCGAACCAAAAAACAGATCGGCCCGAGCCGCGCCTAAAATCGCCGATCCCGTATCCTGCGCAATCATCAGCCGCGCGAAATGGGTCGGCGCCTCGCTCTCCCAGGGAACGTCCGCGGCGATCCAGAAGGGGAGGCCGTAACACCAGATCGACCGATCGACGGCGATGGAGCGCAGCGGCGTGAGCGCCGCGCCTTCGCCCCCGATCGGCCCGAGCGCCCGGTCATTCGATTCGTCGATGCGGAAGAAGACATAGGATCGGTTTTCCTGCATCAGCCTTCGTCCAGGCTGACCGGGGCCGACGCCCATATCGCGCAGAGCCGCCTTCAGCCCCTCCAGCGACATGGCGCCTTCGGGCATAAGCCCGCGCTCGATCATCAACCGGCCGACGGAGGTGTAAGGCCAGCCGTTGCGGCCGTCATAGGTGAGCGCGAGCGTGGTTCCGTCCGGAAACCGTAATCGGGCGGAGCCTTGCACCTGAATGAGGAAGAGTTCGACCGGGTCTGCGACATAAGCGAGCGGGACCGACCCCGTCGCCGCCCCCTCTTCCTCGATCTCGCGTCGAGGCGGATAGGGAATGAGGCTCCCATCCCTCAGACGCCGTGCGCTCGTGAGCGCCTCCCCGGACGCTGGGGAAAGCGGCGCGTCGTTCAATGTGACGAGATCGGAGGGGCGCGCGAGCGCCGGCGTCTCGAAACCGGGCTCGGGGGCGCGGCGGACTTCGACCTCCGGCTCGTAATAGGCGGTGACAAAGCCCTTTTTGGCGAGGCGAAACGGCTCGAACCAGCGCCGAAAGAAGGCGGCGCCGGACTCTGGTCCTTCAAGCGCCGCGCGCGCCGCGGCGATCAGCTCCGGCGGCGGCGGACAGGCAGGCCGCTGTTCCGGCGCGGCGTCGAGAATGCGCTCGGCCGAGCGCCGGAAGACAGGAAAAGCGGCGTCGAGATCGTCCTCGCCAAAGCCCGCAATCGCATCGAAGGCGACCGGTTCGAGATCCGACGGCGGACGCACGGAATCACACGGCGCGGGTGGCGACGAGCTTCCAATTCGGGTCCGAGGCGCGCGGATCGCGTGCGAAGGTCCACAGCTCTTCGACCGGCATGGTGGCGCCGCCTTCGATGACTTCGCCCGCCTTGTCCTTGCGGATATTCATCAGCCGCACGGCGAAACGGACGGTGATCTCATTGAGGCGCGGCGCGGCGCTGGCGGAATCGACCAGCGCGGAATCAATGGCGACGATCGCCGTCTCCACCGTCTCTCCGACCGCCTCGCGCCGCGCGATCTCGCCGGCGAAACCGTCGAAGACGTCCTTGGCGAGGAGTGGGCGCAGCGCGTCGCGGTCGCCCTTGGCGAAAGCGCCGACGATCATCTCATAGGCGCGGCGTGCGCCGTCGACGAACGCCTTGCCATCGAAGCGCGGATCGGCGGCGGCGATGGCGTCGAGGCCCGTGATCGCCTCGGCGCGATTCTCGGCGACGCCCTTCCAGCGATCCTCGGGCCGCACCGCCGGCACGTCATCGGCGGGCGCGGCGCCCGGCAGCGGGGCTGGCCCCACCGGCGCGCGGCGCGGCTCGAATTGCGTGGGCGGGGGCGCGTCGCGGTCGACGCGCATGCCGAGCACGGAGCGCAGCTTCCACACTACGAAAATGGCGAGCGCCGCAAAGACGATCAGCGACGGGTCGAAAGGTTCGCCGCTCGGCGACATTGGTCACTCCCGGATTCTTCTCTTGTCGGCTAACATGTCGCCGCTCACATGTCACGAATCAAGGCCGGCTCCGCGCCCAATCGGGCGTGCGCGGCCAAGCGTTTGCGCGCGCGGGAGTGTTTCACGAGTGACCGACAGGACGAAGCTCATCGGCTTGGCGCTCGGCCTTTGGCTCGCGCTGGAGATTCTGGCCTTCGCCTTCGTCCTGCGCGCGATCGGGCTCCTCGCCGCGATTCTTCTCGGGCTCGGCACGACCGCGCTCGGCCTTGCGGACGTCAAGGGGCTTCTCGCCGTCTGGCGGGAGCGCGGAAAATGGCGCGCCGAGGGCGCCATGCTCGATGGGGCGATTCAGGCTTTCGCCTCTTTCCTATTGATCTTGCCGGGCTTTGCCTCGGATGTCGCAGGCCTCGCGTTGAAATCGCCGTCCGTGCGCTCGGCGGTGCTGAACCGTATCCGAAACCGTGGCAAGAGCCCCCACAAGCCGGCAGGCCCGCAGACGATCGACCTCGCGCCGCATGAGTGGAAACATCTCACCAAGAGCGGGCGCCCCAAGCGCAAGCGTAAAAAGCCCGATGGCGCTCAGGCTTAGAACCAGCGGACTCTCCGGCCTTTCCTCCGCCCTAACTTCGCACTAGCTTCGCTCCAACTGCGAAGGACTTGATTCCCATGGCCACGATCGACGCCGTCCTGAACACGATCGACGCGAACCTCCCCGCGTCGACCCAGCGCCTCTTCGACCTTTTGAGCATCCCCTCGGTCTCGACCGACCCCGCCTATACCCAGCATTGCCAGCGCGCCGCCGATTGGCTGGCGGATCAGCTCAAAGGCCTGGGATATACGGCCGATGTAAGGGAGACGCCCGGCCATCCGATCGTCGTCGGCCACGCCAAGGCGAAGCGCAAGGACGCGCCGCATGTGCTGTTTTACGGCCATTACGACGTGCAGCCGGCCGATCCGCTGGGCCTATGGGAGTCGGACCCCTTTGCGCCGCGTCTTGCGGCTGGCAAGGAAGGCGACGAGATCGTGGCGCGCGGCGCTTCCGACGACAAGGGCCAGCTCATGACCTTTGTCGAGGCCTGCCGCGCCTTCGAAGAGAACGGCGGCCTGCCCTGCAACGTCACTTTCCTCTTCGAGGGCGAGGAGGAGACGGGCTCGCCGTCCCTCCCCGGCTTTCTCGCCGCCAATAAGGACGAGCTGTCGCGGCCCGACATTGCGCTCGTCTGCGACACCAGCATGTGGAACGCGACCACGCCGGCGATCACGGTCATGTTGCGCGGCCTTGCGCAGGAAGAAGTCTTCATCCGCATTGCGAGCCATGATCTGCATTCGGGCATGTTCGGCGGGCCGGTGAACAATCCGGTGCATGTGCTCGCGAAAATCATCGCCGATCTGCATGACGAAGAAGGCAAAGTGACTCTCCCCGGCTTCTACGCCGGCGTGCCCGAGATCCCCGAAGACATCGCCGAGCAGTGGCGCGCGCTCGATTTCGACGAGGCGAAGTGGCTCGGCGAGATCGGCCTGACGCGGGTCGGCGGCGAAACGGGCCGCGGCATATTGGAGCAGATTTGGGCGCGGCCGACCTGCGACGTGAATGGCGTTGTCGGCGGCTATACCGGCAAGGGCTCGAAGACGGTGCTGCCGGCGGAAGCGTCCGCCAAATTCTCCTTCCGGCTTGTCGGCAAGCAGGACGCCAAAGCGGTGCTGGAGAGCTTCCGCGCCTTTGTGAGGGAGCGGCTGCCGACCGACGCCAAGGTCGAGTTCATCAACCACGGCGCCTCCAACGCGCTGCAGCTTCCGTTTGGCTCCGAGGCGCTGAATCGGGCGCGGCGGGCGCTCAGCGATGAGTGGGGGAAGGAGGCGGCGCTGGCGGGCTGCGGCGGCTCGATCCCGATCGTCGGCGCCTTCAAGCGCGACCTCAACATGGACGCGCTGATGATCGGCTTCGCGCTCGACGACGACCGCATCCATTCGCCCAATGAGAAATACAGCTACACGTCCTTCCACAAGGGCGCGCGTAGCTGGGCGCGGGTGCTGGACGCGCTGGCCTCGTGAGGCTCAGCCGAAAGGCGGGCGCTCCCCGCGCGTCCTGATTTGCCGACAATCATAGAAGCGGTTTTTTTCGAAGAGCGGTTCGTGCTTGCGGGGCCGCTCGTCTCTCACGAACGCGCAATCCTCGAAAGCGCACTCGACTAGGCGGCAGTCGCTGAAGAGGCAAGCGCCGCCGAGATTGTCGAGCTCGAATCGGCAGCGCGTGAAGGTGCAGTCGAGGAAATCGACGCCCCGGAATGAGCAACCGCGGAAGACGCAGTCCTCGAATGTCGTGCGTGAGATCAGCGCGGTGTTGAACAGCCCCTCGTCCCAGCTCATCCGCGTGAAATTGCAACCGAGAATGACGCCCTCGACGCTACGCCCGTCGATCTCGAAACCTTCGAAGCAGCAATAGGCGAAGACGGTCTCCGTCGGCTGGGACGCGAAGCGCCCGCAGCTCTCCGTGAACTCTTCTTGCTGGACCAGCGCCATCTCACCCATCGTTTCCTTCCTGGCGAGGGGATGATCGGCGATGGCGAGCCTCCGCGCCTTGCGCCGCCACACATGAAAAACCCCGGCCGGGCTCGCGCGCCGACCGGGGGCCTTGATAGCTTGCGATGCCTTAGCGGGCGATCGTCACCGCCGTCGAGAGGCTGCGAACCGCCGCGTCGCGCGTGGAAAGCGACGGGAGACCGAAGCGTTCCTCGATCAGCTTCAGCACCGAGGTCGTGTCATGCGCCAGGCTGTCGACGCCGGAGCGGCGGAAGCGGGCGGAGATGACCAGCGCAGGGATGCGGGTGCCGGGCCCCCACTGATCGGACGGCGCCGATTTGTCGGCGTTGTGGGGCGGCGGCGGCACATGGTCCCAGGCGCCGCCGAATTCGTCATAGGTGACGATGATGAGCGTCTTCTGGGCGTCCGGACCTTTGACGATCGCTTCGACCAGCGTGACGAGATGGTTGCTGCCGTTAGCTTCGCTCGCATAGCCGGGGTGTTCATTGTCCGCGCCCAGCGGCTTTACGAAGCTGACGGGCTTGAGCTTGCCGTTCTTGGCGGCGTCGATGAACGCCGCTTCGTCGAGCAGATGCGCCTTGCGGGCGTCCGTGCCCGGCGCGTAGGCGGCGAAATAGTTGAACGCCTGATGGTGATACTGGAAGTTCTTATCCGGACAGCGGAGCGCGCCGCCGATTATCTGCTGGTTGGCGTTGGGATCGGAGCAGGCGCCGGCGGCGCCATTCGTCCAGCCCTTGCCGCTCGTGTTGCCCTCGGCGTTGTCCCAGCCGCCGGAATACCAGGCCCAGTCGATGACTTTATCGGTCAGCAGGTCGCCGATCGTCTTATCGGCGAGCGGCGGCAGGCGCTTGGCGTCGGCGGTTCCGGGCGCATAGGGCCACGCCCTGGGCTGCGTGGTGTTGACCGCATAATCGCCGCAGGCGACGCCGGCGGGCGCCGGCGGCAGCTTCGCGGCGTTGCGGGCGTCTCCGGCGCAGTAAGCGGTCAGTGACTCGTCGCGCAGCGTCGCCGCAGTCGCGGCGTCCGTCGAGGAATAGAGCGGCGTCTTGGTCGGCATGCCGTTGGCGTCGACGACCGTGTGAAGGTCGTTGCCGGAGTCGTCCGTCACCGGACTGGCGAAGACCGGGGTTTTCGCCGCGATCAGCCATTGATGATTGAGGAAGGAGCCGCCGAAGGCCGCCTGGAAGAAGTTGTCCTCGATGACATATTTCGGCGCGCCCGGCTGGTGCAGATATTCATAGATCGGCAGCTTGCGGGTGTCGTAATAGCCCATGACGAGGCCCATGGCGTTGCTGCCGGTCACATAGCGATTCTGCTGGCCGCCATTGATCTGATACTGCTCGGAATAGAAATTGTGCACGATGTCCCGCGTGCAGCCGCCAGCCAGTCCCTGGCCTTTCGCCACGCCGTTCGACGCGGAGACGCCGGGAGCCGGGCAGGTTGTGTCGGTCGCCGCGATATAGTCGTCGATCTTGAACGGGCGATTGTAAAAGGCGCTGTTGATCGGCGAACCGGCGCCCGCTGTATTATCCGTGCAGCCTGTGGCGAGCGGCGCGGGCGACGTGAGATTGGCGTCGTTCTGCGGCAGGCAGAGATAGGGCTTGGAGCCGTCGGCGGAGGACCGGATCTGCGCCCACCAGGGCGCCGGCTGGCCGGAATGCTCGACATCTTCGAGCGCGCGCAGGCCGTTGACCTCCCGCTCGCCGACCTCGCCCCAGAGCCCATAGAGATTATCGAAGCTGTGGTTCTCCTGGTAGATGACCACGATCTTGTCGAAATCGCCGAGCCCCCCGTGGTCTTCTTCCTGGGCGGCGGCGGGCGCCGTCGCGAGCGCGGCAAGGCCCAAAGCGATCTTAAGGAATTTCATAATGTTACCCATTTAACTAAACCCGCCCGAGACTTAGGCGCTCTCCATGTCGGGTCTGTGACCCCGCGCGCCGACCGTCGAGCTTGGCGCCTTTGCCGCGACGTTCCGCCACTCGCTTTCCGGCTTAGGATGGGCTATGTAAGAAAACGTCCAAACAAGGCGCTGGGCAGGACGGGGCCGGCAGTCTGGTTTGATGGGCGTCAAAGATCGAGGGTTGGGTCACATGGTCTATCGGCGATATTTCGAGGCGGCCGTCTCCCGTCTGAAGGACGAACGCCGTTATCGCATCTTTGCGCATCTCGAGCGCGACGTTGAGAGCTTTCCACTCGCCCGATGGATTCGAGACGACGGCTCTATCGAAAACGTCACTGTATGGTGTTCGAATGACTACCTCGGCATGGGCCAGCACCCGGAGGTCATCGACGCCATGGTGGAGACCGCCAGCAAGGTTGGCGCCGGCGCGGGCGGCACCCGCAATATTTCCGGCACGAGCCACGCGATTGTCGAGCTGGAGCGCGAGCTCGCCGACCTCCACGGCAAGGAAGCGGCGCTCGTCTTCACCTCGGGGTGGATTTCCAATCTCGCGGCGATCTCGACCATCGCCGATCTGCTGCCCAATTGCGTGATCCTGTCCGACGCCTCGAATCACAATTCCATGATCGAGGGCGTGAAGCGCTCGCGGGCGGAGCGGAAAATCTTCCGCCACAACGACCTCGCCCATCTCGAAGAGCTGCTGATCGAAGCCGGCGACCGGCCGAAGCTCGTCATCTTCGAGAGCCTCTACTCCATGAACGGCAATGTCGCGCCTGTCGCCGAGATCGCCGCCCTCGCCGAGCGCTACGGCGCCATGACCTATGTAGATGAAGTTCACGCGGTCGGCATGTATGGCCCGCGCGGCGCCGGCATCTGCGAGCGCGAAGGCGTCATGGGCCGCATCGACGTCATCGAGGGCACGCTGGCCAAGGGCTTCGGCGCCATGGGCGGCTATGTCGCCGGCGACGCCGCGGTCATCGACGCTATTCGCTCTTATGCGCCGGCGTTCATCTTCTCGACCGCTTTGCCGCCGCCCGTCGCCGCCGCCGCCTGCGCCGCCGTCCGGCTGTTGAAGCGCCGCTCCGATCTGCGCGCCGCGCATCAGCGCGCGGCGCATATCACCAAACATGCGCTGGCCGCCGCCGGTCTCCCGGTGCTGGAAAACGGCTCGCATATCGTGCCGGTGATGGTGCGCGAGGCGGAGCTGTGCAAGGCGGCGAGCGATCTGCTGCTCACGCGGCACAATATTTACATCCAGCCGATCAACTATCCGACCGTCGCCAAGGGCTCCGAGCGCCTGCGCATCACGCCGACGCCGCGCCATACGCACGACCATATCGCTCATCTGGTCGAAGCCATGGTCGATGTCTGGCAGACGCTCGGGATCGCCTTCGCCGAGCCGCCGTCGCATCTCCATGTCGACGAGAAGAGCGCCGAGCGCTGCACCTATCCCGAGATCAAGCTCGCGGCGCAGTAACGGTCACTCGCCTAAGATTGTCGTGAAATCGGAGCCCCAGGCTGCATGCAGCTTGGGGCTTTTTCGTTGTGGCGGATGGTTCGTTGTCATTCCCGACGCTCCCGTCGTCGGGCACACAGGGACTCACCGCCGTCATTGCGAGGAGGCGGAGCCGACGAAGCAATCCAGGGCCGCATCGCTGCCCTGGATTGCTTCGCTTTGCTCGCAATGACGGGCTCTGGGCAAAACCAGCGCTCTTGTGGCTCTGGATTCCCCGGTCGGGCTTTCAAATTGACAGCGCCACTGCGGGGCCGCGCGCTAGCCGCCCAGGCCGAAAGCGGCGAGCGCCGCCATGTTGACGATCTCCGTATCCGTCGAGCCGAGCTGAACGATCTGGATGGGCTTGTCGAGGCCGACGATCAGCGGGCCGAGGACGGTGGCGTCGCCCAGCTCCTGCAGCATCTTGGTGGAGATCGCCGCCGAGTGGAAGGCCGGCATGATGAGGACATTCGCCGTGTCCTTCAGCCGGGAGAAGGGATAGGCGCTCATCAAATCTTTGTTGAGCGCAATGTCGGCGCCCATCTCGCCCTCATATTCGAAATCGACGCGGCGTTGGTCGAGCACGCGCACCGCTTCGTGCACGCGCGCCGTGCGTTCGCCCGGCGGATAGCCGAAGGTCGAGAAAGCCAGCATGGCGACGCGCGGCACGAGGCCGATGCGCCGCGCGACGCCCGCCGCCTCGATCGCGATTTCGGCAAGCTCCGTGGCTTCCGGCAATTCGGTGATCGCCGTATCGGCGACGACCACCACGCGGCCCTTGGCCAGAATGAGCGACACGCCGATGACGCGATGTCCGGGCTTCTGATCGACGACGCGGCGCACTTCTTCCAGCGCATTGGAGAAATTGCGGGTGACGCCCGTCACCATGGCGTCGGCGTCGCCGCGCGCCACCATGGCGGCGGCGAAATGGTTGCGGTCCTGATTGATGAGGCGCTGGCAGTCGCGGAACAGGAAGCCCTTGCGCTGCAGCCGCTCGAACAGGAACTGCGCATAGACGCCGTTGCGCTGCGACAGCTTCGCATTATGGATCTCGATGCCGGGGACGAGCTCCACGCCGGCGTTGGCGGCGTTGGCCCTCACCCGATCCTCGCGCCCGACGAGCACCGCCTCGCCCAATTCCTGATTCACATAAGCGACCGCCGCGCGGATCACCTGTTGCTCCTCGCCCTCGGCGAAGACGACGCGCTTGGGCTCGCGCCGCACGCGCTCATAGATGGTCTGCATGAGGCCCGCGACCGGATCGCGCCGCGCCGAGAGTTCGGCGCGATAGGTTTTCATGTCGATGATCGGACGGCGGGCGACGCCCGACTCCATTGCCGCCCGCGCCACCGCCGGGGGAATCACCGAGATGAGGCGCGGATCGAAAGGCGCGGGGATGAGATAGTCGCGGCCAAAGCGCGGGCGCGCGCCGCGATAGGCGTTGGCGACTTCGTCCGGCACGTCCTCGCGCGCGAGATCGGCGAGCGCTTGCGCGGCCGCGATCTTCATCTCCATGTTGATGGTCTTGGCGCGCACGTCGAGCGCGCCGCGGAAGATGTAGGGAAAGCCCAGGACATTATTGACTTGGTTCGGGTAGTCCGAGCGGCCCGTGGCGATGATGGCGTCCGGCCGCGCCGCGCGCGCTTCTTCCGGCGTGATTTCCGGATCGGGATTGGCCATGGCGAAAATAATCGGGTCCGGAGCCATGGATTTCAGCATGTCGGGCGTCAGCGCGCCCTTCACGGACAAGCCGAAGAAGACGTCGGCGCCCTCGAGCGCCTCGGCGAGCGTGCGCGCGCTCGTCTCGACGGCGTGCGCGCTCTTCCATTGGTTCATGCCCGCCTCGCGACCGCGATAGACCACGCCCTTGGTGTCGCAGAGCGTGACGTTGCGGTGATCGAAGCCGAGCGCCTTGGCGAGATCGAGACAGGCGATGCCCGCCGCGCCCGCGCCATTGCAGACGAGCTTCGCGGTCTTGATGTCGCGGCCCGTCAGCAGCAGCGCATTGATGAGGCCGGCCGAGGAAATAATCGCCGTGCCGTGCTGGTCGTCATGAAAGACGGGAATATCCATGAGCGCGCGAAGGCGCTCTTCGATCACGAAACACTCGGGCGCCTTGATGTCCTCGAGGTTGATGCCCCCGAAAGAGGGCCCGAGATAGCGCACGGCGGCGACGAATTCGTCGATCTCCTTAGTGTCGATTTCGAGATCGATCGAATCGATATCGGCGAAGCGCTTGAACAGCGCCGCCTTGCCTTCCATCACCGGCTTCGCCGCGAGGGGCCCCAGATCGCCGAGGCCGAGGATCGCCGTGCCATTGGTGATGACCGCGACCATATTGCCGCGCGTCGTATAATCGAAGGCCAGCGTCGGGTCTTTGGCGATGGCGTGCACCGGCGCGGCGACGCCCGGCGAATAGGCCAGCGACAGATCCCGCTGCGTCGCCATGGGCTTGGTCGACACGACGGCGAGCTTCCCGGGCCGCCCGCGCGAGTGGAAGAGCAGCGCCTCCTTGTCTGTGACGACGGGACGATCGCTCATGCTCTCATTCATGTTCCGCAAGCCTTTCCGATTGCAGCGCCTTCGGCGGCGCAGCATAGCGGGGCGGGGGTGGGGATCACAAGCGTTTGAAACGCGATGGAGGAGCGCCTCGTCGAAAAGAACGAAGCAATCTGTTGCGAATGTGCAACATTGCAAGATTAGATGAGACGGCCTTTGTTGGCCTACCTTGCGCCAGCTTGGCTGTGGGTAGTACTGCCTAAAGCCATGCGGCGGAAAGTAAAACGATCGGCTCTAGCAGCGCGCCTGGTGCATGCGCTGCTGATCGTTTGCCTTATTTTCAGCGTCGCGCCGCGCGTTTTCGGCAATCTGCTCTGGGCTGCTGGCGCGCCGCGTGTGGGCGTCGAGCGTTCTGTCGCGCCCCAGAATGGCATTTGCGAGCGGCGAGAGCATGCCGGCGATCAAACGGATCATCATGCGGATGGTCTCGACTGCTGCGTTTTTTGCCGCTTCGACAGCGATAAGGATTTCCTGCGCCTTGGCCTCGTCCCGGCGATTGTCTTCCTTGTAGAGTTTCCTGACGCGCCGACGGCGCTCGAATTCCCAGCGAGAGATATTCCGCCTGCGCCGATACAGGGCGCGCTGACCGCTTGGTCCGCCACGGCGCCGCCGACGATTTAGTTCTTTTCCTGCGTCGATCGATCGCGCGTCCGAAGAGACGCCGCTCGATACGACAGCAAGCCGCGCCCCGAAGCGTTCTCAATCATCTGTGGCCCAAGCGATCGCGTGATCGCATGGCGCAGCGCTTCTGGAGCGTTCTTTCCTGTTTCGAGATACGAAAGCTTCTTCCCATGTGCCGGAAGTCTCTAAGCGCGGGCGCGTCGCTGCTCGCTATCGCCATTGTCGCGAACTCTCACGCCTACGCGCAACAAAATCTGCCGACGATCGACATCAGCGGGCAACGTCAAAAACACACAGGCGGAAGGCCTGCGGGGGCCGTCCCAAATCGACTGGCGCCGAACGGGCCGAGCGCCGCGCCCGCCTCTTCGCCGCTCGTCAGCGCGCAGGCCGCGCCGGGCTTCAGCCCCGAAAAATTGAAGCTCCCCATTTACCGCGAGCCAACCGGTCAGACCGTCACCGAAGTCAGCGCCAAAACCTTCGCCGAACAACCCTTGGGCACGGTCGGCGACATGCTTCGCTACAGCCCCGGCGTGTCCTTCAAACAGGGCAATGGTCCAAGGGACATGACCATTTCGATCCGCGGCTCGGGGGCCCGGGTCGGCGGCGCGATCCAGAGGATCATTCTTTCGGACGACGGCTTCAGAATGGCGATGCCGGATGGCTTCTCGCGCGCCGACTGGGTCGATCCTCATGCCTATGCCGGCTTCGACGTGTATCGCGGGCCGTCTTCGGCTTTGTTCGGCAATTTCGCGGTTGGCGGCGCGATCAATTTCCGCACGCGCAGCGGCGCGGAGATCAATGGCGTCGAAGCGGGGAGCGAAGGGGGCAGCTTCGGCTACGTCAATAATTATGTGACCATCGGCAAGAAAATCGGCAAGCTCGATTTCGCCGTCTTCGCGAGCGACATGCGGCTCGAAGGGTTTACGCTCAACAACAACAGCAACACGCAAACCGTGAATCTGCGCGCGACCTATGAGGTGACGCCGCAGGATAAAGTGACCTTCAAATTCATCCATAATCAGCTCTATGGCGAGCTGCCGGCGCGCTTGTCGCTCAACCAGTATTATGCGAACCCGTTCCAAAGGGGGTGCAACGCCATTGCCCCGGCGCTGGGCGTCGCGAACCAATCTTGCGGCGGCACGAGCCTGTTCATCAATGGCGTGAATGGCGCGTCGCTTCCCATCACCGCAACGCAAAGCGGCTGGTTGCGCAACGATCGTTTCGACGCGCTCGGCTTGCGTTGGGAGCATGAAGTCGACGCCAGCACCGTCATCCGCACGACCGGAATCTATTACGACAAGGAGTTCTGGCAGCCGATCGACACGCCGGTTACCTACGCCAACGTCCCTGGGGTGGACATCCGGACGGATGTGACGACTCTCGGCCAATTCCTCGGGCGCGATCTGCGCAACAATGTGGAAGTCTATTACAACAGCAGCCGGTTCACGACCAACACCAAGCCTCTGGCCATGTTCGGCCCGGGCAATGTGATGCCGCAGCCGGTCAACAAGCTGGACGCGCTCGTCTCCAATTTCGGCTCTCGCTTCCGTTCGGAATATGCGCTGGCGCCGACTCTCACTGCCGTCATCGGCATGGACGTCGAGGCGAGCCGAAACAATTCGCAGTCCGACAACCTCGGCTACGCCAACGTCGGCAACCCGTTTCTTCCGACGAGCTTCAGCACCGTGAAGTTCAGCGATCTTTGGGTGAACTGGGCGCATGAGGCTTCGCTCACCTGGCGGCCGAGCAGCGAGTGGCAGGTGCGGGCGCGCACGTCGCGCGGCTTCGGCACGCCGAATTATTTGGCGTTTTTTGTCGACCAGCAGGGCAATATCGGACCGAACACCGGCTTGAAGCCGCAAACCAATACGGGCGTCGACGGCGGGATTGTCTGGACCCCGAACGACAAGCTCACCGTCTCTTTGACTGGCTTCTACGAGTGGTGGACCGACGAGATTCTGGCGCAGCGGCCCGGCGCAGGCAAATTGACCTACCAGTTCAACGCCCCCGGCTCCGTCCATCGCGGCGCCGAATTCGCGGCGGATTACGAGCTGCGCGAGGGATTGAAGTGGCTCGTGAACTACACCTACAACAATCAGGTCTTCACGAATTACATCGAGCAGAGAAATAGCGGCGGCGGCGCGCCCTACAGCGCCAACACCTACTATCTGAACAGAGCCGGCTATAAGGTTCCCAACGTGCCCGCCCATCAGTTGACGACGCGGCTGACCTACGATCAGCCCAATGGGGACTTCAAAGGGCTCGGAGCATTCATCGAGTATATCTACCAATACTCCTACTATATCGACAATGGAAACCAGCTCACCATCCCGAGCTATGGGCTGTTGAACCTCAACGCCCACTATAAGCGGGAACTGTCGGACAGTTTCCTCAAGGAGTTCACCGCCTTTGTGCAGGTCAATAATGTGCTGAACCAGAACTGGGTCGCGGGGGCGACGAACCTCACCAATACGCTGTTGTACGGCTTCCAGGCCCCCGGTTCTTATCTGGCGCAGAACGCCACCGGTTCGATTTACGCGGGCGCCCCGATCAGCGTCCAAGGCGGCGTCAAAGTGAAATTCTAAGGGCGTGCAACGGCGGGCTTTGCCGAGTCCGTCATTGCGAGCGAAGCGAAGCAATCCAAGGCGGCGATGCGGCCCTGGATTGCTTCGTCGGCTCCGCCTCCTCGCAATGACGGCGGTGAGTCCCTGTGTGTTCAAACGGCGCGAGCGTCGGGAATGACGCCGACCCAATCAAGCGGATCTCGTATGAGACTGCTGACAAAGTGGCGCTGACGCCCCTCGTGCTTCGAGACGCCTGCTGCGCAGGCTCCTCAGCATGAGGGGCTTCTGCAAATTACGCCAAACACTTAGGCCTCATCCTGAGGAGCGAGCGAAGCTCGCGTCTCGAAGGACGAGGCCGCCTCGGAGGTTTGCCAACAAGCTGACGGCGGGCTTTGCCCGAACTTTGCGGCGAAAACGAATTCCGGCGCTCCTCACGCTACTTCCTCCTCCTCCTGCCACGCGCCGAACAGCTTTCGCGCCGCTTCCGCCGGCAGCGGCTTGGCGAAGAGATAGCCCTGCATCTGCGTGCAGCCTTCCTTGCGCAGATGCGCGAGCTGCTCTTCCGTCTCCACCCCTTCCGCCACTGTCGCCACATTCAGACACTGGCCGATTCCCGTCACCGCGCGAACGATGGCGACGCATTGAAGGTTGGTCGGCAGCTCCTGCACGAAGGAGCGATCGATCTTGATTTTGTCGAAGGGGAATGCGCGCAGATAGAAGAGCGAGGAATTACCCGTTCCGAAATCGTCGAGCGAGATATGCACGCCCAAAGCGCGCAACTGGTGCAAGATCGCGAGATTGTCGCGGCTCTCCACCAGCAGGACGGACTCGGTGATCTCGAGCTCCAGGCGGCTCGCCGGCAGACCGCTGGCTTCCAGCGCCCGGACGACCGACTGGACGAGGGTCTCGGACTTGAATTGCGCCGGCGAAAGATTGACGCTCAGGCGCGTCGTCGGCGGCCAGTGCATGGCTTCGAGGCAAGCGCGGCTCAGCGCCATCTCGCCGATCGGGATGATGAGTCCGCTGGCCTCGGCGATGGGAATGAACTCCGCGGGAGAAATGGACCCGCGCGTCGGATGGGTCCAGCGCAGCAAAGCCTCCATCGCGACGATCCGGCGGCTCTCGATCTCGGCGATCGGCTGATAATGCACGTCGAAGGCGTTGTGCATCAGCGCGTCCCTGAGATCCGCCTCCAAGACGCGGCGACGTATCAGCGCCGCCGCCATCCCCGCGTCGAACAGCCGATAGGCGCCGCCGCCGGCCTGCTTGACCTGATAAAGCGCAATATCGGCGTATTGCAGCAGCGTGTCGGGGTCGCTGGCGTGCGCCGGGGCGATGGCCACGCCGACGCTCGCGTTCACCAGCACGTTTTGGCCGTTGATTTTGAGCGGATGGCCGAGCGCGCCGACGATTTTTTCGGCAAACTCGCCGGCCTCGTCCGGCGAGGTGAGACCGGCTTGGACAAAAGCGAACTCGTCACCTCCGAGACGGGCGACCATGTCCCCCGGCCGCAGGATGTCGGAGAGCCGCTCCGCCACGGCGACCAGCAATTGGTCGCCCGCGGGATGCCCCAGCGTGTCGTTGATGTCCTTGAAATCATCGAGATCGATGTAATGTGCGGCGAGGGCCTCGTCAGGTTGCAGGGCCTCCAGGCTGGCCGCGAGGCGCATGCGAAACTGGTTGCGGTTCGCAAGACCGGTGAGCGAATCGTGAAGCGCCATATGGGCGATGCGCGCCGAAGCCGCGAGCTGCTCGGTCACGTCGACCACCGAGACGAGGACGGCGCGGCGGCCGTCGAAGTCGAGCTCCCGAGCGTGAATTTCCAAATCCCGACGCCGCCCGTCGGCGGAGCGCCCCTGCCAGATTCGATCTGCGCTTGCGTCGCCCGGGATTCCTTGGATGCCCGGAAGGTGCGGGTGTTCTTTCTCCTCGAAAAGAGCTTCGAGAGTGGCGTCCAGGAGGCGGTCGCGTGAATGGCCGAAATGCCGGACCGCCGCGTCATTGGCTGCGAGAATGCGCCTGCTTTGTGGGTCGTGCACCCACATGGGCATGGGGTTTTCCTCGAACAGCAGCCGGAAATATTCCTCTCGGGCTTTGAGCCGGGTGACGTCGGTCAAGGTGATGGCGATGAGATCCGCGCCCATCGGGGCGGCGCTGAGGCGCAAATGCCGGGGAGACTCCGGGAGCGGCCCGGCGATCTCGAATTCGTCGCCGCGCCTGTTCTTCGACAATTCGATCAGACGGGCGAGCGTGCCGTCGCGCGCAAAAGTGGGGGCCGCCTCGGACAGGCGCCGCCAGCGAAGCGCCGTCTCCGAATCGCCAAACAGTCGTGCGGCGCCGTTATTGAGGCTCAGAATGCGGAAATCCGAGATCGCGTCGGCGGCGTCGTCGAAGACGGCCGCGAGCGTGACGAGACCGTCGTCGGTCGCGCGGTAAATGGCGTCGACGACATTGTGCGCCTCCGCTCGTTCGCGCGAGAAGACGAGGAAAACCGTCGCGCCTTTTCTGGTCGACAAGGGGAAGATGACGACCTCGCGGCTCGTCGCGAGACCGTCCCGCAGCCAATGCAGCACCTGCATGGCTGGCGCGCGACGCTGCGTCGCGAGGGCCGTAGCGTCACGTAAGCACGCGGCGCAATATTGATCGATCGCCTCCAGGGCCGTGCAGCGCAGCTCCTGACCGAGCCAGCTTTCGATCGACCTGCCCGCATAATAGATTTCGAGGCCGCCGCCGCACCCCTCCCCCATGAGGCCGAGATCGTCGGCGAGCGTTCCGAGACTCCCCAGAGCAAGTTCCTCGAAGCGCGGGAATTCAGACGGCTTATCTGTCTGGCAGCCCCAGCTCACGCACAGCTCGCGGACTTCCTCGAAGTCGCTCAGCACTCCATATGCGGCGGATATGTCGTCCGCCGAATCCATAGACATCATGACGCCGCACCAGAAATCGATCGGAATTTAGCCTGAAGGTGTCGGCGGGAGTTGAAAAAAACGTAAATATTCCAGCGCGTTGTTGAACATACTGCGTCGCAATAGTGTCACAAAGCTTGGCGGTAACGAGCGGGGCCGACGAAAATGTGCGCGGCGCCCTTCCCAAGCGCAAAGGAGGCGTTTAATTGAGACGTCTGAAGCCGGAGCTGAGCGCGCTTTCTCTTCCCGGCGCCGGGGCGTTCCCGAACCCCCGAAACCATTGCGCCCGGTTGCGCCGGACATCACTGCGGAGGCTCGGCGCGGCTCAAGACGATTTCCCGATAGCCCGAGCTCATGACCGCCGACCGCCTGAAAGAACCCCTTCACGCCGGCATTCCCGGCTGTCTCTGGATCATCCGCTTCGATGCGCAGGGCCGGGCCGAGCCGGGCTCGGCGGCCGATCTCGACGCGCTCGGCAAGGCGCGCGAGGGCTTCATCTGGCTGCATCTCGATTTGACCGACGTGCGCGCACGGCCGCTCATCGGCCGGATCGAGGCGCTCTCGGACAGCGCGCGCGAGGCGCTCCGCGATCCGATCGATCACCAATATCTCGAATATTCGGAAAACCTGCTGAGCGGCGCCCTGCTCGATCACGAGCGCACCCTCGCCGGCCCGGCGTCGCGCACGGATTTCCTGCGCTTTGCGATCGACGAAAGCTTCCTGGTGACCGCCCGGCGGCGGCCGATGAGCTGCGTCGACGCCATCCGCAGCGCCGTTGGCCGCGGGACGATCGTCGAGTCGCCCTTCGCGCTTTTCGAGATGATGACGACCCATATCGTCGATGAGCTGAGCCGGATGGCGAATGACATCGGCCTCGCCTTCGACCGCGCCGAGGATCTGATCATCGACGCGCGCGGGCGCGACGCGCGGCCGCTGCTCGGCGCCGGGCGCCGCGACGCCGTGCGGCTCTCGCGGCAGATCGGCGGCCTTGTCTCGACGCTGGCGCGCCTCGAAGACATCGAGGACGATCCCAATAGCGCCGCCGACAATGCGCTGCGCGAGACGGCGTCGCGGCTCGTGCAGCATACCGAGTCGCTCGCCCGCGATATGCAAACCCTGCAGGATCGCGCCCGCCTGCTGCAGGACGAGCTGAACGCCATTCTCAATCTCGAGACCAACGACCGGCTCTATGTGCTGACCGTGGTCACGACGCTCTTGCTGCCGGCGACCTTCGTCACCGGCTTTTTCGGGATGAATCTCAAGAATTTGCCCTTTTCGGAAAGCGAGGAGGGCGTCGTCTACGCCACCATTGTTTGCATCTTTGCGGCGGGGCTCGTGCTGCTGTTGATGCGGCGTTGGGGCCTTACCGACTCCGAGGGCGCGGAGGAGAGTCGGCCGCGCGGCTCAAAGCCGCCGGCGCCGCCGGCCGACACCAGCAGTTACTGAGCAGGAGTTACTGAAGGCGGGCGCGATCGGCGCTTTACATGCCGGCCCGCCCCGCCTAATTTCCGCGCCACTCGAAACGGGGAGCGCCGCTCCCCAAGCTTTCCGAAAGACAAAAACCCATGCGCGCCGAGCCGCTTGCGCTCAAAGAACAGATCGAGCAGTCCATGGGGCTGCTGAGGAGGCATCTTTGACGTCGAGACTGCAACCCGCCGTCTCGCCGAACTGAACGTCAAGGCCGAAGACCCCAATTTCTGGAACAACGCCGACGAAGCGCAGAAGCTCATGCGCGAACGCACCCAGCTCGAGGAGCAGATGGGCGCGATCGATAAGCTTGCGCGCGATCTCGAAGACGCGCTGACGCTCGTTGAGCTCGGCGAGGAAGCCGACGACGAGGCGACCGAGAAAGAGGGCGTCGAGGCGCTCAAAGCCCTGCTCAAAGAGGCCCAGCGCCGTCAGATCGAGGCGCTGTTCTCGGGCGAAGCCGACGGCAACGACACCTTCATCGAAATCCACTCCGGCGCCGGCGGCACCGAGAGCCAGGATTGGGCGCGCATGCTGTTTCGCATGTACGCCCGTTGGGGCGAGCGCAAGAAGTTCAAGGTCGAGGTGATCGAGGAGACGGCCGGCGAAGAGGCGGGCATCAAATCGGGCACGCTTCTGGTCAAGGGCCACAACGCCCATGGCTGGGCCAAGACCGAATCGGGCGTGCATCGCCTGGTGCGCATCTCGCCTTTCGACTCGAACGCGCGGCGGCATACGAGCTTTGCGTCGGTGTGGGTCTATCCGGTGGTAGACGACCGGATCGAGGTCAATATCAACGAGTCGGACTGCCGTATCGACACGTATAGATCGTCCGGCGCGGGCGGCCAGCACGTGAACACGACCGATTCGGCGATTCGCATCACGCATTTGCCGACCGGCATCGTCGTCGCCTGTCAGGCTGAGCGCTCGCAGCACAAGAATCGCGCGACCGCCTGGAACATGCTGCGCGCCCGTCTCTATGAGCGCGAGCTGGAAATGCGCGAGGCCGAGGCGAACAAGGCAGCCGCCAGCAAGACCGACATCGGCTGGGGGCACCAGATTCGTTCTTATGTTCTGCAGCCCTATCAGCTCGTGAAGGACCTGCGCACCGGCGTCACGTCGGGCACGCCGTCGGAAGTGCTCGATGGCGAGCTCGACGACTTCATGCAGGCCTCTCTCGCCCAGCGCATCTATGGCGGCGGGCCGGAGAAGGTGGAGGACGTGGAGTAGCGCGCGACGGGGCGGACCCCACCCGGCGCCGCCGAAGCCCGTCTGAAAGACGGGCGTCTAAACGACGCCTCTGGCGCCGCCATCCTCCGTAAAGGGGGCCGCGAAGCGGGGGAGGATTGGGGAGGGGGCAACCTCACCCCGCCATCCTTTTCGCATCCGCAAAAGCTCCCGCTTCATTTGATCAATCTTTCGCGGCGCGATAAGAAGCAAGCCGCCAAGCGCCTTTGTTTTTCATTTGCGTCAATCGGCGCCGTCCGCGCCGCGAAAGGTCGAGAGATGGACGCCGCTGTTGCGCCGCAACCAAGTTTCCTGAGCCGCGAGCGCTCCATCGCCTCGCCGACATTCAACCGCTGGCTCGTTCCGCCGGCCGCGCTCGCCGTGCATCTTTGCATCGGCATGGCCTATGGCTTCTCGGTGTTCTGGCTGCCGCTGTCGCGCGTCGTCGGCGGCGCGGCGCCGAAAGAGTGCCCGGCCGACATGGGCTTCTTCCAGACCATCGTCGCAACTAATTGCGACTGGAAGATCAGCATGCTGGGCTGGACCTTCACGCTGTTCTTCGTCCTGCTCGGCTCCTCGGCGGCGATCTTCGGCCATTGGCTGGAGACGGCCGGCCCCCGCAAAGCCGGCCTCGCCGCCGCCTTCTGCTGGTGCGGCGGCCTGCTCATTTCGGCGCTGGGCGTCTATCTTCACCAGATCTGGATGCTCTGGCTCGGCTCCGGCGTCATCGGCGGCGTCGGTCTCGGGCTCGGCTATATCTCGCCCGTCTCGACGCTCATCAAATGGTTCCCCGACCGGCGCGGCCTCGCGACCGGCCTCGCCATTATGGGCTTCGGCGGCGGCGCCATGATCGGCGCGCCGCTCGCCGATCGGCTGATGGGCTATTTCGCGACGCCGACCTCGCCGGGCGTCTGGCAGACCTTCGTGGCGCTCGCCGGCATTTATTTCATCTTCATGGTCAGCGGCTCGCTGGGCTATCGCGTTCCGGCCGACGGCTGGGCGCCCAAGGGCTGGACGCCGCCGGCGCCGGCCGCCAACGCCATGGTCACCCATCGTCACGTCCATCTCGACGTCGCCTGGAAGACCCCGCAATTCTGGCTGCTCTGGGGCGTGCTCTGCCTCAACGTCTCGGCCGGCATCGGCGTGCTCGGCATGGCCTCGCCCATGCTGCAAGAGGTCTTCGGCGGCAAGCTCATCGGCCTCGACCTCGGCTTCGACGCCCTCAACTCCGACCAGAAGAAGCAGATCGCCGCCATCGCCGCCGGCTTCACCGGCCTCCTGAGCCTGTGCAACATCGGCGGGCGCATCGGCTGGGCCTCGGCCTCCGACGCCTTCGGCCGCAAGGTCACTTATGCGATCTTCTTCGTGCTCGGCCTCGCGCTCTACGCCGCGGCGCCTTTCGCGGCAAAGGGCGGGCTCGTCTTCCTGTTCGTGCTGCTCTTCGCCGTCATCATCACCATGTATGGCGGCGGCTTCGCGACTATTCCGGCGTATCTCGCGGATATTTTCGGCACCCATTACGTCGGGGCCATTCATGGCCGGCTGCTGACCGCCTGGTCGACGGCCGGCGTGCTCGGCCCGGTGCTGGTCAACTACATTCGCGAATATCAGCTTTCGATCGGCGTGCCGCGCGAAGCCGCCTATAACCAGACAATGTATGTGCTCGCCAGCCTGCTGCTGGCGGGGCTTGTCTGCAATCTCCTCGTTCGGCCGGTCGCCGAGAAATATTATATGACCGATGAAGAGGTCGCGGCCGAGAAGAAGACCAGCATCGCCGCGGTGAAGCAGGAAGAGGAAGAGACCCACGCCGATTTCGAGGATTTTCTGGAGGAGGGGCTGGAGCCGCATGACCCTGTGCCCTCGGTCGCCCTTCGCGCGGCGCCGCGCCTCTCGCCGGTCTTGATCCTCTCCTGGCTCGCGGTCGGCGTCCCGCTCGCCTGGGGCGTGTCGATCACGTTGTTGAAGGCGATGGCGCTGTTCAAATGAGCTGGATCGAGCGGCGCACGCGGGGGCCCTTTTGCTTGCCCCCATGGCGCCTCGTTTTCTTTCCATTAACCACAACCGCGCATGGTCGATATTCCGTAGCGCCCCGCGCGGAGCCCCCGCGCCCCATTCCGGCGGAGAGAAAATGGCGACGGCTTGCACCAATGGTCTCGACACAGGTTTCGTCGACCTCGGTTATATGAAGGTGGCGGCGCTCGGCGTCGTTCAGGGCATTTCCGAGCTTCTGCCGATCTCCTCGACGGCGCATATGCGCATCGTGCCGGCGCTGCTCGGCTGGAAGGATCCGGGCTCGGCTTTCTCCGCCGCCATGCAGCTCGCCGCGCTCGCCGCGGTGGTCAGCTATTTCTGGGGCGACATCCGGGCGCTGGCTGTGGGCTCCATTGGCGCAATTCGGCGGCGCGACTTCAACGACTGGACCTTCCGCTTCGTCCTTTGGATCGGCTTCGCGACCGTGCCGATCGGGCTCGCTGGCATTCTCCTGTCGCACACGCTCAACACTTGCGGCTCGCCGCTGCGATCGCTTCCGGTCATCGGCATTTCCTGCATCGTCATGGCCGCACTGCTCGCGCTCGCCGAGCTTTACTGCAACCACAAGCGCACGCTCGACCATGTGAGCCTGAAAGACGCCTTGATCGTCGGCTTCGCCCAGGTCGGCGCGCTTGTTCCCGGCGTGTCGCGCTCGGGTTCGACGCTGACGGCGGCGCTCTTTCTCGACCTCAAGCGCGAAGAAGCCGCGCGCTTCTCCTTCCTGCTTGGCCTGCCCGCGATCGCACTCGCCGGCCTCAAGGAATTATGGGAACTGCACAAGGCGCATCTCGATTTTCACGGCTGGTCGGTGCTGTCGCTTGGGCTTCTCGTCGCGTCGATTTCCGCCTTTGCGGCGATCTGGGGCCTGCTGCGCATCCTGGAGCGCTTTTCCGCCTGGCCCTTCGTCGCCTATCGCGCCTTCATCGGCGTCGTGCTGCTCGTGGGCTTTTACGGCGGCTTCCTGGTCTAAGACGTGAACGGACCGCGCGCCTTCAGGCGCGCTTGGTTGTTTGCAAACCTCCGAGGCGGCCTCGTCCTTCGCGACGCGAGCTTCGCTCGCTCCTGAGGATGAGGCCTAAGTGTCTGACGCAGATAACAGTAGCCCCTCATGCTGAGGAGCCTGCGCAGCAGGCGTCTCGAAGCGCGAGGGGCGTCATCGCCAATTTTCAAGCAAGTCTGCGCGGGCCTGAAGGCCCGCGGTCCGGGGCTTTTACTCCGCGGCTTCGCGGAGCGCTTCGCGCGCCTGGGAGCGCAATTCATCGATCGGCGCCAGGCGGCCGTTTGTCTCGAAGTGCCAAAAGGTCCAGCCATTGCAGGCCGGGAGACCCTGCGCCAGCGCGCCGGTCTTGTGAATAGAGCCCACGAAACCCGAGAGCGAGACGGCGCCGTCGGCGCGCACGATCGCCGTATGGCGTTTTTTGACGTCCGTCAGCACGGCGCCGGGCGCGATCATGCCCGCTTCGACGAGGCTCCCAAAAGCAATGCGCGGTTCGGCGCGTTTGGATGGCGCGAGCGCAACCGCGTTTTCGGAAAGCGGCTCGACGGCGGCGATGCGCGCGGCCGCCGCCTGAGCATATCCGTCCTCGCGCTCGAGTCCGATAAAATCTCGGCGCAATCGTTTCGCGACCGCGCCCGTTGTGCCTGTGCCAAAGAAGGGATCGAGCACAAGATCGCCGGGATTGGAGGCGGAGAGGAGCACGCGCGCGAGCAGCGTCTCCGGCTTTTGCGTCGGATGCGCCTTGCGGCCTTCGGAGTCCTTCAGCCGCTCGGAGCCGGTGCAGATTGGCAGGAGCCAATCCGAGCGCATCTGGCAATCCTCATTGCCGGCCTTCAACGCTTCATAGTTGAAGGTGTAGCTCTTCACGGCCGGGTCGCGCGCCGCCCAGATCATTGTCTCATGGGCGTTGGTGAAGCGGCGCCCGCGGAAGTTCGGCATCGGATTATTCTTGCGCCAGACGATGTCGTTCAGGATCCAGAATCCGAGATCCTGCATGATCGCGCCGACGCGGAAGATATTGTGATAGGAGCCAATGACGAAGATCGTCGCTGTCGGCTTCATGACGCGGCGGGCGGCGGCGAGCCATTCGCGCGTGAAGGCGTCATAGGTCGAGAAATCTGCGAATTTGTCCCAGTCGTCATCGACGGCGTCGACGAGGCTCTGGTCCGGGCGCGTCAACTTATTAGCGAGCTGGAGATTATAGGGCGGATCCGCGAAGACGAGATCGACGCTCTCTTCAGGGAGCGTCTGCATCAGCTTGACGCAATCGCCGCGCAATATCGAATTTCTGGCAGGCTGCGCGTGGAGCGGCCCGGCGATGGATAACCCGGTACGCGTGACCTTTATCCGGGATTTGAGGCGGGCCGCCCCGACGCGCGCGCTACTCATGAACTCGACACCACATACGCTACCAACACGTGTGAAGATGCCGGAACTAGGTAAAAAGCGCGTATAGAGCGGGCGCGGCAGGGCGTCTCTTTTTCGAACGAAAATCTTAATGAAGTAAGAAACTTAGCTTTAATGCCTCGTTTATACTTTCTCCCGCATCGGCGAGAAGCTTAAGCGATGTGCGGGAGTTGGGCCGTTCTCGCGCAAGGCGTCGAGATGGCGCCGCGCGGCGTAGCCGACATTGGTCTCGAATCCATAGCTCGGGTAGTGTGCGGCAAGTCGCCGCATCATTGCGTCGCGCGCAACTTTGGCGACGATCGACGCAGCGGCGATCGACAAGGTCGACGCGTCTCCCTTGACGATCGCGCGGCACGGGCAGGCGAGGCGCGGCGGATCGGAGCCATCGACGAGCACATAGGCCGGCGCGTGCGACAGGGTGGCGACCGCGCGGACCATGGCCGCGAGCGACGCTTGTCGAATGTTAATGGCGTCGATCTCCGCGGGCGTGACGAAGGCGATGCTGACGGCGACCGCCTTTTCCATGATCCGCTCGAAAGCGGCTTCCCGTTCTTTCTGGTTCAGGACTTTCGAGTCGTCCAACCCGCGCGGGAGCCGCTTTGGGTCGAGAATGACCGCGGCGGCGGCCACGGGCCCGGCGAGCGGGCCGCGCCCAACTTCATCCACGCCGGCGACCGGCCAGATTCCCTGTCGATGTAACCGGCCTTCGATGCGGAAGTCGGGGCCGGCGCTCATGGCGCAACGCCAGAATGAAAAGGCCAGGTGAAATTTCGGTCGGTCATGTGCATGGCGATCTAAAAAGCGGCTGGCGGTCTTATTGGCAATTAAAAATTCGCTGCTCTCCCGCTCAAAAGAGGCTGAGCTGCTGAGGACCTCGGCGCGGCGGCTCGAAGAGGTCCGTTCGCAATTTGAACGTCGAGCTCGAAAAGCCGAGGCGCTTGGCGGCGAGCTCGAAACGCCGGCCGAGCATCCACGCGTAAGGCCCCTCGCCGGTGAAGCGCTTGCCGAAGGTCGGGTCGTACAATTTGCCGCCGCGCGTCGAGCGCACAAGCGACAGGGCGCGGCGGGCCTTGTCGGGGAAATTGGCGACCAGCCACTCGCTGAAGAGATCGCGCACTTCGAGCGGCAGACGCAGCATGATGTAGCCGGCCTCGCGCGCGCCGGCGGCGTGGGCGCGGGTGAGGATCGCCTCGATCTCGTCGTCATTGATGGCGGGAATGATCGGCGCGGCCATCACGGCGACCGGCACGCCGGAGGCGGCGAGCTTTTCCATGGCGTCGAGCCGGCGCTCAGGCGTGGCGGCGCGGGGCTCCATGATCCGGGCAAGGCGTGGATCGAGCGTCGTCACCGAAAAAGCGACCTTGGCGAGCCCGTCTTGCGCCATCGGGGCCAGAAGATCGAGATCGCGCAAGACGAGCGCCGATTTCGTCACGATCGCAACCGGATGTTTCGCGCGCGCCAGAACTTCCAGAATGGAGCGCATGATGCGGTGGCGCTTTTCAGAAGGCTGATACGGATCGGTGTTCGTGCCGATGGCGATGACTTTCGGCGCGTAATTTTGAGCCGAGAGTTCGCGCTCCAAAAGCTGCGCCGCGCCTTCTTTGACGAAAATCTCGGTCTCGAAATCGAGCCCCGGCGAAAAACCCATATAGGCGTGCGTCGGCCGCGCGAAACAATAAACGCAGCCATGCTCGCAGCCGCGATAGGGGTTGATCGAGCGATCGAAAGCGATGTCGGGAGAATCATTCTTCGTGATGATCGAGCGCGGCTTCTCGACGTGAATGTTGGTCTTCAGCGCCTCCAGGGTCTCGAGCGAGCCCCAGCCGTCGTCCGCTTCCTCGCGGACTTCCTTTTCATAGCGGCCGCTGCGCTTCGACAGCGAACCGCGCCCGCGCCGCCGCTCGGGGTCGACCAGCGCGCCGATTTGCGCCTGCGCATCCGTCGAGATTTCAGCGAGCCGACCCATGATCCACTCCCGACAAAACGGCCCCTAAGGGGAGGCCGGCCGGAACCGGCCTCCCGTGATCGCGACTTTGGGGACTTGACGCCCCGCCGCGGCTCGACCTGCCGAAGCGGAACATAGCGCGAATAAAGAACGAATAAAGAACATTCTCGGAGCATGCAAGAGGGTTTAAGATGAAGTTAAGGGCTCACCGCTGGCAAAGCGTCCGGCGCGGCCGGTGGACCAGCAGGGGTCGAAAGCAAACGAACGCCCGTCATTGCGAGCGAAGCGAAGCAATCCAGGGCCGCGGTGGCTGCCCTGGATTGCTTCGTCGCCTTCGGCTCCTCGCAATGACGACCTTGAGACTTGCGACACAAAAAAGAGGCGGCGCTTGCGCGCCGCCTCCATGCGTTTCGTTGCGAGGTCCGCTCAGCGAACGAGGATGTTCTTGAACTGCCAGGGATCGCTCTCGTCGATGTCCTCCGGGAACAGGCCGGGGCGGCCTTCGAGCGGGGTCCAGTCGGTGTAATAGCCCTTCACCGGCCCGAGATAGGGCAGTTGCACTTCGAGGCAGCGCTTGTAGTCGACTTCGTCCGCCTCGACGATGCCAGCTTCCGGATTCTCCAGCGCCCACACCATGCCGGCGAGCGCGGCGGAGGACACCTGCAGGCCGGTCGCGTTCTGATAGGGCGCGAGGTCGCGCGTCTCTTCGATCGAGAGCTGCGAGCCGTACCAATAAGCGTTCTTGGCGTGGCCGAAGATCAGCACGCCCAGCTCGTCGATGCCGTCGACGATCTCGTGCTCATCGAGAATCTTCCAGCTCGGCTGCATCTTGCCGGCGGCGCCGAAGATCTCATGCAGCGACAGCACGGCGTCATTGGCCGGATGATAGGCGTAATGGCAGGTCGGCCGGTAGGCGACATTGCCCGCGCCGTCGCGCACCGTCAGGTAATCGGCAATCGAAATCGCCTCATTATGCGTGACGAGGAAACCGAATTGCGCGCCCGGCGTCGGGCACCAGCTACGCACGCGGGTGTTGGCGCCGGGCGAGAGCAGATAGATTGCCGCGCCGCAGCCGGCAGCATGGGTGCGGCCGATGTCTGGCAGCGACTTCTCATGCGTGCCCCAGCCCAGCTCAGCCGGCTGCATGCCCTCAGACACGAAGCCCTCGACCGACCAGGTGTTGACGAAGACATTCTGCGGCTTGGGGTCGCGCGCCCGCTGCGTGTCGCGTTCGGCGATATGGATGCCCTTGACGCCGAGCTTCTGCGCCAGCGCGCCCCATTCGGCGCGGGTCGTCGGCTCCTTGTCGAAGACGCCCGTGTCCTTGGCGATGTCGACGAGCGCCTGCTTGACGAACCAGGACACCATGCCGGGATTGGCGCCGACGCAGGAGACGGCGGTGGAGCCGCCCGGGTTCTTGCGGCGCTCCTCCAGAACGGTCTCGCGCAGCGCGTAGTTCGTGCGCGCGTCATTGCCCATGTTCTTGTCGAAATAGAAGCCCGGCCAAGGCTCGATGACGGTGTCGACGTAAAGCGCCTTCAGCTCGCGCGCGAGCTTGATCATGTCGAGCGAGGAGACGTCGACGGAGAGATTGACGATGAAGCCCTGCCCGCCGCCGTTCGTCAGAAGGGGCGTGAGCACTTCGCGATAATTTTCGGGGGTGAGCTTTTCTTTGAGAAAAGCGATGCCGCGTTCATCGAGCAGCCGGCGGTGCGTATCGACCGGGTCGATGACGGTGAACCGGCTCTTGTCGAAGTCGAAATGGCGCTCGATCAGGGGCAAGATGCCGCGTCCGATGGAGCCGAAGCCGATCAGGACGATCGGGCCGGTGATTTTGCCATAGACGGGCCATACGGACATTTACTCTTGCCTCCCTGTGCGAATGGTGCGCCGCGATAAAGCAGGCGCGGGCGTCTTAATCAAGTATCGCGCCGGTTTATTGCGTCGCCTGCGCTTGACCTCGAGCGCCTGGCGCCCAAAATCCTGAGCATTCCGACAGGAGCAAGCATGGAACGGCCCGCGCCCCATGGCGTCTTACCCGAGGCGATCGCCCCGGCGGTCGACCTGCGCCCCGAGCCCGCCAAGCGCGCCAAGCCGGCAGGACCGCAGAAGGCCCGGCCGGTGAAGCTGCTTGCGACCGACACGGTCGAGGACGCCGCCGTCTGCGTCTTTTCCTCCGCGCTCGACCATTTCGAGGGCAATGCGCCGGTCTTTCTGGCTGATGAGCCGGCGGAAAGCGTGCATCAGATGCGCGTGGCGCTACGGCGTTTGCGCGCGGCGATCGGCACGTTCCGCCACGCGCTGTCCGGCCCTGCCCTCGCCGCGGCGCGCGATCGGGCCAAAACGCTTGCCTCAACTCTCGGGCAGGCGCGCAATTGGGATGTTTTCCTCGACATGCTCGCGGAGGGCCCCGGCGAAACGCTCAAGGACGAAGCAAGCTACGAAGCGCTTCTCGCCGCGATCGAAACGCGCCGCGCCAAGGCCTATCGCGCCGCGCGCGCGGCGGTCGAGGGACCGGAGGCGCGCGCTTTTCTTGCTGATTTTCGCGAGGCGATCGCCAAGCGCGATTGGACCGCGCAGCCGGACGTTCGCGAAGAGGGATCGGCGAAGGATTTCGCTGCGGCGGCGCTCACGAAGCTGCGCAAGCGCGTTGTAAAGAAGGCCAAGGGACTGGCCGAGCTAACGCCGGAGGAGCGGCACCAGGTGCGCATCGCCTTGAAAAAAGCGCGCTATGGCGCGGAGTTTTTCGAGAGCCTGTTTCCGCATGTCGAAGACGCCGAGGAATTCTCCGCCGCGCTCGCCAAGCTGCAGGACGGGCTTGGCGACTATAACGACATGGAGACGGCGAATACGCTGCTCGACGAGGTCGACGCCGAGGGGGACGGCGTTCTGCGCGCCTCGGGCTTCGTGCGCGGCTGGTTCGCCCACGCCGCCCAAGCCGGCGCGGCGCATGCGAAGAAGAGCGAGAAGCGGCTGAGGAAGCTGGAGCCGTTTTGGGAGTAGCGCTTGCCCCCCTCCCTGTCCCTCCCCGCGCTTCGCGGGAGAGGGGACGTTCACGATCAGCGTCGTTTATGAAGGCCACGCTCTGCTCCCTCTCCCGCAGAGCGGGGGAGGGTTGGGGAGGGGGCTCACCCCGTAAACTTGGTGGCGGGGCTGATAGCTTCCGGTTCTAGCAATGCTCTCACCCCACAACCGCGACATTCCCATCGATCCGCCCGAGCACCCCGTTCGGCAGGCGCGGTCCGCCGCCGAGGTAGCGGTTGCGGTCGCGCACCATTTTGGTCACCGCCGCGAAATCGAGCTTGCCGGAGCCCAGCAGCGGCATATGCTCGACGAGCATGACTTCCGCCGGGATCGACAGATCCGACGCCCCCTTGGATTTGGCGTAGGCCGCGAAATCGGCGCGGGTGGCGTCCTTCTGCTGGGTGACGAGCACGATGCGCTCGCCCTTGCGCGGGTCGATCTCGGTCGCCGCCGCGGAGAGCGCCTTGGGCCAAAGCTCGGCGGCGAGCTGCTCGATGGCGGCGAGCGACACCATTTCGCCGCCGATCTTGGCGAAGCGCTTGGCGCGGCCCTTGATCGTCACGAAACCCTGCGCGTCGACCGTGACGATGTCGCCGGTGTCGTGCCAGCCGCCTTCCGGCGCCTGCAGCACGCCCGGCTTGTCGGCCATGAGATAGCCCATCATCACATTGGGGCCGCGCACGAGCAGGCGGCCGCCTTCCTCGACGCCGGGAACGGGTTCGAGCCTGACGTCAACGCCGGGCATGATGCGGCCCACCGTCCCGAATTTGTTGAACATGGGCGTGTTGAGCGCGAGCACGGGCGCGGTCTCGGTGACGCCATAGCCTTCGAGAATGCGGATCCCGAAATTCTCGCACCAGATGTCGCGGGTCGATTGCTTCACCGGCTCCGCGCCGGCCACGACATAGCGGATCGAGCGGAAGTCATAGGCGTGGGCGCTGCGCGCATAGCCGGCAAGGAAGGTGTCCGTCCCGAAGAAGATCGTCGCGTTGGTTCCGTAAATCAGCTCCGGCACAATGCGGTAGTGCAGCGGCGAGGGGTAGAAATAGACCGGCACGCCGGAGATGAGCGGCAGCATGAAGCCGATCGTCAGCCCGAAGCAGTGGAACACCGGCAGCACGTTGAACACCTTGTCCTGGCGGCCGAAGTCGATGCGCGCCGCCGCCTGGGCGGCGTTGGCGAGCATATTGGCGTGCGACAGCGCGACGCCCTTGGGCGCGCCCTCCGAGCCGGAGGTAAACAGCACAGCCGCCATGTCGCCGGCCTTGCGCGCGACGACCGGCTTTTTGAAGCGCAGCAGGGCGTTCAGTTTGTCGAATGACGAGACGCCGGCGCGCATGTCTTCGAGATAGACGAGCGCGACTTTCTCTTCCAATGCGGCGGCGAGCTTGTCGAGCCTGGCCTTCTCGATGAAGGCGCGCGAGGTGAGGATGGTCTTGACGCCCGCCGCTTCGCAGCCGGAGAGAATATTCGCGGCGCCGGCGGTGAAGTTGATCATGGCGGGAACGCGCCCCGCAGACGTCACGGCGAGGAAAGTCACGCCCGCGGCGTTGGCGTTCGGCAGCATGATCCCGACGCAATCGCCCGCCGTATCGATCTTCGCGATTTTTTCGCCCAGCACGCGGGCGCCGATGAGGATCCTTTTGTAGGTGAGCGCGCCCGTCAGCGGGTCTTCCAGCGCGACGCGCGAGAAACCATGCTTGTCGCCCGCCCGCACGACGGCCTCGAAAATCGTCTCGTCCTGCTTGGTCGTGCGGAAGATCATGTCCGACATGATCTGATAGAGCGCCGCGCCTGCCGCCATCCGTCGCGCCTTGCCCTTCAGCTCATCATCGACGGTGAGGCGCACCGGCTCCTGCAGGGTGAGGGTGAATTTCGGGAAAAAGCGGCGCCGCGCCTGATCCCGCGTCAGGCGCGAGAAAATGGTCGCTTCTGGCCCGTCGATCTTCACCGGCACGATCATGGCCCCGGATTTCTCCGCGATCAGACCGGCGCCGTCATAGACTTTCATCAGGCTGCCGGTGACGGTGAGGCGTCCTTCTGGAAAAATCACCAGGGACTCGCCCGCCTTCACGGCGTTGATGAGCGTGCGCGTGCCGAGCGGCTTCGTCGGATCGAGCGGAATGGCGCGGGTGAATTTGAGAAAGGGCTTCACCCACCAGCGCTGCGAGATGCCATGGTCGATGGCGAAGACCGGGTCTTTCGGCAGCACGGAGAGGATCGCCGCCGCGTCGAGGAAGCTGACATGGTTGAGGGCGATGATCGCGTTGGGTCCCGCTCTCTCCAGATTGTCGAGCCCCTTCACTTCGAGCCGGTAGAAGGACCGAAAAATAATCGACAATAAGTCGAGGATCGGGTTCTTCACCACGGCGTAGCGAATCCAGATCGCCGACAGCAGCGCGACCGCGCCCATGCCGAGGAAAAGCTGCGCCAGGGTCACGCCCTGCGCCTGCAGAAAGGCGACGCCGGCGCCGCCCGCGGCCATATAAGCGGCGTTATGGACATTGACCGCCGCGACGGTGCGCGCGCGCTGATCGGCCGGGCTCTGCGCCTGAATAGCGGCGAAGGACGGCACAATCATCAGGCCGCCCGCGAGGGCGAGCAGCGCGAGGTCGAGCGACGCATGCAGCGCGCCGGGCTGGTTGAAGTAATCGGCGATGCCGAGGGTGGGGCTTTCCGCCACGACGCGCGACAGCTCGGCGACGCCAAGATCGAAGGACGCGATGGCGACGAGGGCGGCGCCGATTGCGGCGGGCAGCAGGACGATGCGGCCTTTGAGCAGAAAGGCGGCAAGCCCCGAGCCTGCGCCGATGGCGACGGCGAAAATCGTCAGATGCAGCGTGACGACGCTTTCGGCGCCATGCAGCGAATGCGTGACGAGCGGCGGCATCAGCGACATGGCGATGGAGCCATAGAGCCAGAAGAGGCTCGTGACGGTCGTGAGGCGGCGCAGCGACGGCGCGGCGCGCAGCGCCTTCATCAGCTTGAAGGTCGAGCGGAAAATATTGGCGTCGATCTTCAGATCCGCCGCCGCGCTTTGCGTCGAGGGGATGAACCAGGCCGCGGCGTAGCTCGCGAGCGCCACCGCCATGACGCCGCCGACAAAGGCGAGCGCGCCATAGACTTCGTCATGCGCCTGCATGGCGAGGCCGCCGGCGATGGTGCCGGCGAGAATGGCGAGGAAGGTCGCGCTCTCGACGAGGGCGTTGCCGGCCGGCAGCTCCTCGCGCGTGAGATGATCCGGCAGAATGCCGTATTTGACCGGGCCGAACAGCGCGCCGGTGACGCCGAAGAGCGCAAGCGCCACAAAGAGCGTCGTCACGTCCGAAAAATAAAAACCGGCGGCCGAGAGGCCGGCGACGCCGATTTCGGCGAGGCTCAGGCGGCGCGCGATGGTCGCCTTGTCGAATTTATCCGCCATCTCGCCCGCGATCCCCGAAAGCAGGAAGAAGGGCGCGATGAAAATGGCGCCGGCGAGGGTGACGAGAGACGCGCCTTTTTCGCCGCCGATCTGCGCGAGGATCATCAGAACCAGCGCGTTCTTTAGGAAGTTATCGTTGAAGGCGGCGAAGAACTGGCGCCAGAAGAGCGGCGCGAAGCGGCGGGTGGCCAGAAGCGATTGCGACATGGCGGTCAATCCAAAGGGCTGGGCCGGCGAAAATTGAACAGAGCCTGTTAAGGATCGGTCAAGACCGCCGGCCGATTACGAAAATCTACGCGGAGACGCCTTTGGAGACGTCCATCAGAAGGCGCTCGGTCTTGGCGTCCTCTATGCGGTTGAGCAGCTTTTCCGCCTCGACATTGTCGCGGATCGTCTTGGTGAGGATGATGCAGGATTGCACCAGCATCACCACGCCCATGATGAGAAAGCCTTTCATCCAATGGTCGATCGGCATGACGAAGACGCCGCCGCCCACCATCAGCGCGGCAATGCCGAAGGAAACATAGGAGAAGCCGACGAATGCGGCGGAATGTTTGATTGGTTGAGCGGACATTTTCATTTCCTTCTATCGGGACTGTAGTTGGGGCCTTGCTTTCAGGAGACGAGGCCGGCGGGCTGGCTCACGCCGCGCCCGCCTTTTCTTTCAGCCTTGCGAGAACATCCGCCGCGCGCGGCTTCACCGGCGGGCCAAAGCCGGCGTCGGCGAGGGCCGCGTTGAGGTCCTGGGCTTTGTCGCGGGCGTCCAGATCGTCGAGAGCGGCTTCGGCGGCGCAGGCTTCCTCCTGCCGTTCCCGCAGCCGCGCCAATGTGGCTTCCGCCTCCGAAAGGGTCGATTGGCCGTAAGGCGCCTCTTCGAGCCTCCCGCGGCGCGCGACGCGGACGGCCTCGGCCGCGCGGGCGATCCGCCTGCCGCGCTCCAATTCGGCGAGGCGGGCGGATTGGTCGCGCAGATGACGTTCGAGACTCTTGATCTCGACTGAGAACAGCGCGCGCGCCTTTTCCGCCGCCGTGGCGTCGCTTTCGAGGTCTGCGATATTTTCAGCGGCTTTCCGGGCAAGGTCCTCGCGCCCGGCCTTCAAGGCCGCGACGGCGCGGGTTTCGATCTCGGCGATCTGCGCCCGCGTGGCGTCGAGCTTTCGCTCCTCCGCCTTGTCCTGCGCGCTCGCCAGGGCGAGCGCCTTTTTGGCGCGTTCCACCGCCAGGGCGGCGTCGCGCATTTGTTGATCGAGGATGGCGAGCGCATGGCGGTCTGCGAACCTTTCCTCGGCTTCGTATGCCTTGCCCCGGAACAATGTGACGACAGTCTTTAGCATTCGGGTTCTCCCCTGAGCGTTATTGAACAGTGTTCACAAGCCATACTTAGCATCGCTGTGAACGAAGTTCAAGAAAACATTGAACGCGGCTCGGGGCTGTGCTCTAGGACATGCGCAAGTCTGGAACCGCTCAATAGGTTGCGCGGTTTTGAAACACCGGAAGAACGCCGCTCGCCTCGGCGCGGCCGCCTTCCCCGCCCATTCTTGCCGCCGCGGCGGCCTTACGGCCTCGAAAGGAATGATCGGTGAGCGAGACCAGAACCGAAGCCGGAACGCAGCGACGCCAGAAGCTCAGGGAGCGCCTTCTCGATGTCGCCCGGCAGTCCGTCGCGGCGCGCGGGCTCGGCGGGCTGAAGGCGCGCGACCTTGCGTCCGAGGCCGGTTGCGCGCTCGGAGCGATCTACACGGCTTTCGACGATCTCGACGAGCTGATCCTGCGCGTCAATCTCTCGACGCTGGAGCGGCTGGGCGATTCCCTCGACGCCGCCTTGAGCCAGGCGGACCCGTCGGCGGCGCTGCTCGCGCTCGCCCGCGCCTATCTCGATTTCGCTCGACGCGAGGAGCCGAGCTGGCGCGCGCTTTTCGAACATCGCCTTTCGGGCGGGGCGCGAGTTCCGGATTGGTATTCGGACGAGCGCAACCAATTGTTCGGGCGCCTCGAGGCGCCGTTGGCGGCGCTTTTGCCCGGCTGGGACGAAAAATCCCGCGCGCGCCTCGCCCGCACGCTCTTCTCGGCGGTCCATGGCGTCGTGGCGCTCGGTCTCGAAGAGAAGCTCGAGGAAACGCCTCCCGAGGCGCTCGACGCGCAATTGGAGACCCTCGTGCGCCTCATCGCCGCTGGTCTGGCGCAAGAGGCGGCTCCAAAATCCTGAACGGCTTGCCATGCGGCATGGGAGCTGACATAGCCCCTTTATGGCCTACCTTCTGCTTTTCGCCGTCGCGATCTGGGCGGGCGCGCAAAATGCGCTCGCGGGCGGCGGCTCCTTCCTCATTCTGCCGACGCTGATGTTCACCGGCATGGACGCGCTCGCGGCGAACATCACCTCCTGCGTCGCGCTCTTTCCGGCGCAGGTCGCGACCGGCTGGACGGGGCGCAGTCACGCAAGAGGCGTCGGGGCGCTCACCTTGGCCTGGCTCTTCGTCATTTGCATTATCGGCGGCGCCATCGGCGCGGTGATCTTGCTGGAGACCCCGCGCGGCCTTTTCGCCCGGCTCGTGCCCTGGCTGGTGCTCTTCGCCACGGGGCTGTTCGCCTGGGGCAGCTTCTTTCGCAAGCCGGGAGAGGCGGATGGCCATCTTTCTCCCGCCGGCGCCGGCTTTATTCAATTCCTGATCGCCACCTATGGCGGCTATTTCGGCGGCGGCGCCGGGTTTCTGATGGTAGCGGCTCTGACCATGGCCGGTCAGGCGGTGCGCATCGCCAGCGCGACCAAAAATGTGCTCGCCGGCGTGATGAACGCATCGGCTGTCGTCATCTTCTTGTTTTCGCCAGACCTTCACTGGGAGCAGGCGCTCGTCACGGCGGCCGGCGCGACGATCGGCGGCGTCGGCGGCGCCCATCTCATTCACCGCATAGACGAAAAAATCCTGCGGATTTTTATCGTCGTCATCGGGTCGCTGCTGACAGTGGGTCTCTTTTTGAAAGCGCCGTAAGCGAATTGCTAACGCGCTTTCCCTTCGCATGTAAGAGATCTGCTCGATTGGTTCGGCGCCATCCCCGACGCTCGCGCCGTTTGGACATACAGGGACTCACCGCCGTCATTGCGAGGAGGCGGAGCCGACGAAGCAATCCAAAGCGGCATCGCCGCCCCGGATTGCTTTGCTCGCAATGACGGGCTCTGGGCAAAAGCAGCGCTCTTGTGGCTCTGGATTCCCGATCGGGCTTTCGGCCCGTCGGGAATGACAAGTCCCCATGCGAGCTATTCAACCGGAAATGGTATTAGGAGCTATTTAGCGGCTTCGTTGAGGAAAGCGTAAGCAGCTTTGGAATAGGCTTGCGGTCTTGTCGAACTGCTTGCCGCGCGAGATTCCATGGCCGCCACCTTCTCGGACAAATCCCGGCAGCAGACCGGCGCCTTAAGCGACAGGCGCGCGGCCCCGAGGCACAAGTCTTACACCGATGTCTGGGCCGATCCGGGCGGAATGGAGCCGGCGATACCGTGCCGGATCGTCGATATTTCGACGACGGGCGCGAAGATCGACGGCTTGGGCGCGACCTTGCCCGACAATTTCATCCTCCATGCCGGCCAAGCGAAACATGTCGCCCGGGTGGTCTGGCGCCGGCAGACGCTGGTCGGGGTGGAGTTCCAGAAGGGATCGAAGCCGCCGCGCGACGGCGCCCGGCTCCCGGAGCGGCGATAGGCTTACTTGCCCATCGCCTTTTCGATCTCCGGCAGGAGCGTCGTCGCCACCGCCGACGGCGACAACGGCCCGACGAATTTATAGGCGATGGTCCCGTCGCCCTTGATCACGAAGGTTTCCGGCACGCCATAGACGCCGAAGTCGATCGCCGTGCGACCCGCCGGATCGACGCCGACGCGCTGGAAGGGATTGCCGCCCGCCTGCAGGAAGCCCAGCGCGTTGGCGGGCTCGTCCTTATAGGACAGGCCATAGATTTCGACGCCTTTCTCCTTCAGCCCCGCATCCCGCGCCATGGCCATCAGCACAGGATGTTCCTGCCGGCAGGGCGCGCACCAGCTCGCAAAAATATTGACGACGCTGACATGGCCCTTGCGCAGGTCTTCGGTCGAAAGACCGGGCGTGTCCTTGAGGCCATCGAGAGCAGGAAGGTTGAAGGTCGGCGCGGGCTTGCCGATCAGCGCCGAAGGGATGCGCGAGGCGTCGCCGGCAAAGAGCCGGATGAGGAACAGCCCCGCGAGCAGGGCGAAAAGGATGAGAGGCAGAAAACGCAGCGGCGAACGCTGGGCGATGACGGGTTCGCTCACGCCGCGCCTCCTTCATCCCGCTGGCCCTCATCCCTTTGCCCCTTGGCGCCGAAGCGGGCAAGCTCGCCCTTCAGGCGCCGGTAGTCGAGAATGATGCGCGCGGCGGCGCCGCCGATCGTCAGAAAGGCGATCGCATAGGCGAGCGCCACGAAAGTTTGATGTTCGCTCATTGCGCGGCCTCGAGCGTGGGCGCCTCGCCTTCGTCCCGGGCCGCCTCCTGCAGCGCCTGCATCGAGAGGCGAGCGAGGCGGCGGCGCAGGATTTCATTGCGGATCGCCATGAAATGCAGGGTCAGGAACAAAAGCGTTCCGGCGAGCGCCATGACCAGCAGCGGCCACAGCATGGAGCCCGAGATCGTCGGCCCGCCGATGCGGAAGACGGAAGCCGGCTGATGCAGCGTGTTCCACCAATCGACCGAATATTTGATGATCGGAATGTCGATGGCGCCGACCAGCGTCATGATCGAGGCGATGCGCGCGCCGCGCGGGGTGTCATCCATGGTCTGCCGCACGGCGATGAGGCCGAGATAGAGCAGGAACAGCACCAGCATCGAGGTGAGCCTTGCGTCCCACACCCAATAGGTCCCCCACATCGGCTTGCCCCACAGCGAGCCGGTGACGAGGCAGACGAAAGTGAAGGCGGCGCCGAGCGAGGCGGCGGTCTTCTGCGCGGCGTCGGCGAGCGGATGCTTCCAGACCAGAACGCCGAGCGAGGCCGAGGTCATCACGACATAAGCAAAGATCGCCAGCCAGGCCGACGGCACATGGATATACATGATCCGCACCGTCTCGCCCTGCTGATAGTCGGGCGGCGCGGTGAAGGCGCCGTAGAGCCCGACCGCGAGCAGAATGAGCGTGAGGCCGGAGAGCCAGGGCAGGACGATGCGCGCGAAATTGAGGAAGCGCGTCGGATTGGCGTAGTCGAGGATATTCGGCATCGTGGAACGTCGGATCCTTCGATAATCTGGCCTCTGGATTCCCGATCAGGCTTCGCCTGTCGGGAATGACATCGCCTTTTAAGCGCCCGCTGTCATTCCCGACGCGCGAAGCGCGATCGGGAATCCAGAGCAGCGGCGCCCAACCCCCAGAAATGAGAAAGCGGACCCCGCTTTCCTGCGGCGCCCGCTTTTCTAGCCCTGTCCGCCCCGCTTAATTGGCCTTGGTCGGAGCTTTTGTCGAGTCCTTGGCGATTTCCTTGGTCTGCTCGGCGATGATCTGCGCCCGGGACTTGCCGTGCAGCAGGTCGATGGCCGCGGTCAGTTGCTTGTCCTTCTTCTCGTCCGGCGGGACATAGGCCTGCGAGCCCGACTTCTCGTCCTCGCCGTTCTTGAGATGGCCCTTGAGCGAGGCTTCGCCCTTGGTGTCGTCCTTGCCCTTCAGCTCGTCCGGCACGTCCTGCAGGATCTGCATGTCGGGATCGATGCCCTTGGCCTGGATCGAGCGGCCCGACGGCGTGTAGTAGCGCGCCGTGGTGAGGCGCAACGCGCCGGCCGCGCCGCCGAGCGGGATGATGGTCTGCACCGAGCCCTTGCCGAAGGAGCGCGTGCCGATGAGCGTCGCGCGCTTGTGGTCCTGCAGCGCGCCGGCGACGATCTCCGAGGCCGAGGCCGAGCCGCCGTTGATCAGCACGACGACCGGCTTGCCCTTGGAAAGATCGCCCGGACGGGCGTTGTAGCGCTGGGTCTCGTCGGCGTTGCGGCCACGCGTCGAGACGATTTCGCCCTTGTCGATGAAGGCGTTGACCACCTGGATCGACTGGTCGAGCAGACCGCCCGGATTGTTCCGCAGGTCGATGATATAGCCCTTGAACTTGTCGGCCGGGATCTCCTGCTGCGCCTTGGCCATGGCGTTGCGCAGGCCGTCTGCCGTCTCCTCGTTGAACTGGGAGATGCGGACATAGGCGATGTCATTGTCCTGGGTCCGCGAGCGCACCGATTTGATGTGAATCTCGGCGCGGGTCATTTTGACCTCGATCTTGTCCTTGTCCTTGCCGCGGTAGACCGTCAGCTTGACCGGCGTGTTGATCTGGCCGCGCATTTTGTCGACGGCCTGATTGAGCGTCATGCCCTGGACGTTCTCGTCGTCGATGGCGCCGATGAGGTCGCCCGACATGATGCCCGCGCGCGAGGCCGGCGTGTCGTCGATCGGCGTGACAACCTTCACGAGGCCGTCTTCCTGGGTGACTTCGATGCCCAGACCGCCGAACTTGCCCTCGGTCTGCGTCCGCATGTCCTTGAAGCCCTTGGCGTCGAGGTAGCTCGAATGCGGATCGAGCGAGGTGAGCATACCGTTGATGGCGTTTTCGACGAGCTTCTGCTCATCTGGTTTCTCGACATAATCGGCGCGGACCTTGTCGAACACGTCGCCGAAGAGGCTCAGATTTTTATACGTATCGGCGGTGGTGGCGGCGGCGGCCGGCGCGCCGATCAGAGCGCGAGCCTGTTGGCCGAGCGTCGCGCTTCCGGCTCCGATGACGATTCCGGTAGCGATTAGAGCAGTTTTGCGAATCATCCGCCGACCTTCCGACTGTCTGACTTGGCCCACCATGGGCTCGAGTCGATCGAGTTACCGTCCTTGCGGAACTCGACATATAAAATGGGTTGTTTCGCGCCGATCGCGACGGTTGCGGCCGTCTGCGCGGCTCCGTCTCCCATGCTGGCCACCGGCTCGCCCGCCAGGACGAATTGTCCGACGTTCACGTTTGAGCGATTCATGCCGGCCAGGACGACATAATAGCCGTCGCCTGCGTTAAGGATCAAGAGTTGTCCGTAGCTTCTGTATGGTCCCGAGAATAGAACCCAGCCGTCGGAGGGCGCGACCACGACGCCATTGTCCCTTGCGCCGATGTAATAGGCTTTTTCCTTGCCGCCGAAACCGTCCGGCGCGCCGAAGCGCTTCAGCACCGGCCCCGCCACCGGGAAGTTGAGCTTGCCCTTGAGGTCGGCGAAGGAGACAGCGGGCGCGAGACGCGCCGCGTCCTTGAAGGGCGCCGCCAGCGCCTTGCGGCGTTGCTCCTCGCTGAGCTTTGCCTGCGCCGCCGCCCGTTCCTCATCGGCCTTGCGCGCCGCCTCCGCCGCCTTGCGGGCGGCTTCGCTTTCGGCCTCCATGCGCGTGATCAGATCTTTCAGGCTGGACGCCTGCCGCGCCAGCGCCGCAGAGCGCGCGGCCTCCTTCTGCATCGCCGATTGCGCGGTCTCGATCGCCTCCTGCCGCATGGCGATCAAGTCGCCGAGCCGCGCGCGTTGCTCGGCCAGCGCCTTCTTCTCCTCGCTCAGGCGGTCCTGCTCGTGGCGGGCCATGTCGCGAAGACGGACAAGCTCGGCGAGATCGTCCTGCAGCGCGCGCGCCTCGGCGCGCATTTGCGGCAGCATATCGCCCAGCGCCAGCGAGGCGCGCAGAGCGTCGAGAATATCTTGCGGGCGGGCCAGGAGCGCGGGCGGCGGGCGCCGGCCCATGCGCTGGAGAACCATCAGCACCTCGCCGATCGTCGCCCGGCGGCTATCCAGCGAGTCGACGATTTTTTTCTCGTCACCGGCAAGCTTGGCCAGTCTTTCTTCGATCTGGGCCGCGTGCTCTTCCGTCTCCTGCAGACGGCCGGTCGCCTCGAGCAGCACTTTGGTGAGGTTTTCGCGTATGGCGGCGTGCGAGGCGATCTCTCCTTCGAGCTTCTTCGCCCGCTCTCTCGCCTCGTCTATCGTGCTCTCGACCCCGCGCAGCTCCAGGCGCTTGATCGATAGATCGCTTGAATCGCCCGCCTTTTCCTCAGCCTGCGCGGAAAGGGCGGCGGCCAGCGACAGCAGGACGAAGAGACCACGCCCCTCGCCTGTCCGCAGTTGCTCGCTCGCCCATGTCATGCGCGCCATATAGCCTGGTTCCATGAAGAGCCGCGACTATGCCGACTCAATCTAGACCGAAATGCGGCGAATCCCAGCGATGATCGCCGCCGCGCGCGGGGTCGAGAAAAGCGCTTCTACCGAAGGGCCGAGCTTGCGCCGCCAGTTGGGCCGCTCCGCATCCGTGCCAGGGAGATTGACCGCGACGCTTTCGCCAGCCAGATCGTCGAGCTGCGCCATGGCGAGCAAAGACGGCGCGCGGGCGGCGAAGCGATGCAGCGCAGCCGCGAGCGCATCGTCGAACGCCATATCTTCCGCAGCGGCGTTGAACAGCCCCTCGTCGCGCAAGGCGTCGAGCATCGCGCGCTTGTCTTTTGCGCGCGTTTCGCGCTCGGCCGCCGCCGCTTCAGGCGCGAGAAGCGCAAGCCTTTCTTTTTCGTCTATATCCGCGCCGCGCCACCACCCTTCCAGGGTCGGCAGGTCATGGGTGGAGACGCAAGCCATCGCCTTTACCGGATAATCGCTCGGCCGGATGAAGCCCGCGCCGGCGCGCTCGAACCAGACCACGCGATAGCTCAGCACATTCGCCGCCTCCAGTCGCTCGCGGAAACCCCAGGGCAGCGTGCCGAGGTCTTCGCCGACGACCATGCAGCCGGCGCGCCGACTCTCGAGTGCAAGCTGCGCCAGCAAGGTCTCTAACGGGTAGGAGACATAGGCGCCGGCGCCGGCCTTCTCGCCCTCCGGCACGAGGAAAAGCCGCGCCAGCCCCATGGCGTGATCGATGCGCAGCGCGCCGGCGTGACGCATATTGGCGCGCAGCAGCTCGGCGAAATCCGCGCCGCCGTCTTTCTCGACCGCCAGCGGATTCGGCGCCGGCAATCCCCAGCTTTGGCCCTCGCGACTGAAGGGATCGGGTGGCGCGCCGATCGAGAAGCCGTCGAGGAGACGCGACGCCTTGCTCCAGCTCTCGGCGCCATCGGGCGCGGCGCCGACGGCAAGGTCGCGGCAGAAGCCGAGCGCAAGGCCCGCGTCGCGCGCGTCTTGCGCCGCTTGTGCGAATTGGCGATCGGCGATCCACTGCAGGAAGCGTTGGAAGCGAATGCGCGTTGCGTGCTCCAAGGCAAAAGCGGCGAGCGCATGTGGCGCGCCGTCGCGCAGCTCCTGCGGCCATTGGCGCCAATCCTCGCCGCCGCGCGCTTCGCTGATCGTCCCGAACAGCGCAAAACGCGTCAGCGCCTCGCCGCCTTCAGCGATAAATTTCGTGAAGTCGGCGACGAGCGTGTGGTCTTGCTGCTGATGCGCCAGCGCATCGAAACGCGCGAATGCTTTTTCGAGCGCCTGCTGTTTCAACGCATGAACGGCCGGATAATCGACCGTGTCGCGCGTCGAGAGCGCACGCGCAATTGTCTCATTGAAGCCGTCGCCAAGGAGGCTTTCGAGGTCGATGTAGAGCGAATCGAGAAAGCGTCTGTCCGACGGATAATAGGGGCTCGCGCGCGAGCGATCCTGGGAGGAGAGCGCATGCAGCGGATTGATCGCGACAAGCGCCGCGCCGGCCTCGGCGCTGTTTCGCGCGAGCCGCGCAAGCGTTGTGAAGTCGCCGATCCCCTGATCGCCCTCGCGACGCAAGGAATAGAGCTGCGCGGAGATGCCGAAGTCGCGACGCTCCTGCTGCAAATAGCATTGCGCGGGCGAAACGATCAGGCGGCAGGCGATGTCTTCATGCTCCGCGCGCAAAATGTAGCGGCCTGAATCGAGGGGCGGCAATTGCGCCTGATACCCGTGCGTCACGCGACCATCCACGCCCCGCCACGTATAGGGGGAGAGTGTCGGAAGTTTCACGATGCGCTCGTCGCGCCCGGTTTCATCCGATAAAATAAGGTTCGACGGCGCGCGGCAATCAGCGGCGGCGAGGCGCAAAGTAATTGCTTCTCCGTCACGCGCGACGGCGTGATGCGGTAGCGCGCGTCGATCGCGCGCGTCTGCGAGGCGGACGAGGCTGTCTGTGGCCTCAGTGCGCGTCTGCGCCGGCAGGCCGAGGGTTGCCAGCAGGTTCAGGAGCGTCTCTCGGGGAACGTCATGCGCCGCGCCGTCGACGTCGCGCCAATGCGGGGCGATTCCGGCAGCTTCCGCAAGATGCGCGAGCAGGGCGTCGGCTACGGGAGCGGGCGCGCGGCGCACGGTGGTTTTTTCTTCGACGAGAAGCAGGACGCTGCGCGCCGGCGCTGTCAGCCCGCCGGCAACGACCGAGACTCCGGCGCTGTCAGAGGGGTCGAAAGCCACGCGCCAGTCATAACCGTCGCGCGTGGGTGGCGGCGTCACTTCGCGAGGCGCCGGGCCGCGATGGAGGATTACGAGCGCGCGGTCGCCATTCGCATAAAGCGACGCAATCAGCGTCTCAGCGTCGCCGCGCCGCCAGTCTTCCTCGCGCATCGGCGCGCCGTCGGCGCCGAGCCATTCGACGTCGGGAAGAAGCGTTTCATCCTGCGCCCCGCCATCGAGAAAGCGATCGTCACGCAGACAGACATGCGCTTTGCGAAGCGCAATAAGCCGCGCGACCGTCTCGATCAGCGAAGGATCGGCCGCCCCCCAATCGAGCCAGCTTGTTTCATTGTCCTGCGCATAAGAATTGTTGTTGCCCTTTTGCGTATGGCCGAGCTCCGCTCCCATGGAGAGCATCGGCGTGCCGCGCGAGAACAGCAGCGTTGCGAGCAGATTGCGCTGGTCGCGCGCGCGCGCCGCAATGATTGCCGAATCGTCGGTCTCGCCTTCTGCGCCATTATTCCAGGAGAGATTTTCGGTCGTTCCGTCGCGCCCCTCTTCGCCATTGGCCGCATTGTGCTTGCGCTCATAGGAGACGAGGTCGCGCAGCGTGAAACCGTCATGGGCGGTGATGAAATTGACGCTACGCGACGGGCTGCGGCGCGGAAAGAAATCCTGCGAGCCGGCGAAGCGGGTGGCAAGCTCCGCCACACCGACAGCGTCGCCACGCCAGAAGCGCCGCACGCAATCGCGGTAGCGGTCGTTCCATTCGGCGAAGGCGGCCGGGAAATGCCCGAGCTGATAGCCGCCGGGGCCCATGTCCCAGGGCTCGGCGATGAGCTTCAAATCGCGCAAGACGGGGTCTTGCAGCAGGGCGGCGAGGAACGGCGCGTTGCGATTGAAGCCAGAGGGATCACGCGCGAGCGTCGTCGCGAGATCGAAGCGGAATCCGTCGACGCCGCCATAGATCGCCCAGGCGCGCAGCGCATCCATGGCGAGACGCACAACGGGCGCGCGGTCGAAGGCCAGGATATTGCCGCAGCCCGCGTCATTCACATAGCGCGCGCGGTCGTTGAGGCGATAATAGCTCGCATTGTCGAGACCGCGCAGCGAAAGCGTCGGTCCCCATTCGTCGCTCTCGCCCGTATGGTTGAAAACGACGTCGATGATGACGTCGAGCCCAACCGCATGCAGCGCTTCGACCGCTTCGCGCACCTCGCGCCATCCGCCGGGGGCGAGGCGCGGATCGGGGGCCATTATGGCGATGGGGTTGTAGCCCCAGTAATTCGTGAGACCCAGCGCCGGCAGATGGCGCTCGTCGATCCAGGCGGCGCAGGGCAAGAGTTCGAGCGTGGTGACGCCGAGCTTTGTGAGATGCGCGATGGACGCCTCATGCGCGAGGCCCGCGAATGTGCCGCGCAACTGCGGCGGCACATCCGGATGCGTCGCCGTGAAGCCCTTAACGTGCATCTCATAGATGATGGTGTCGCGCCACAAATGGCGTGGGCGCAAAGGCGACGCAGCTTCCGGGCGCGTTATCACGCATTTGACGACGAAAGGCGCACTGTCTTCCTGAGCAGCCGCGCCGGAAGCGAACATGCTTTCATGCAGCGCCGCCGCCCGATCGAGCATGAGCGCGTAAGGATCGATGAGAAGCTTGGCGCCATTGAAGCGGTAGCCTTCATGCGGCGCGTCGGGGCCGTAAGCGCGCAGGCCGTAACGCTGGCCGTCTTTCAATCCTTCGATATGTGCGTGGAAGACGTCGCCGGTTTTTGCCGGGAGGCGAATGCGCTGCGTTTCAGCGCCGCTTGCATCGAAAAGACAGAGATGAATTTCTTCGGCATGGGCCGAGAAGACGGCGACATTGGCGCCTGTATCGTCGAGCGTGACGCCGAGGGGTTCGGGGGCGCCGGGGGAGATGCGCATCAGGCCCCCTCCCTAGCCCTCCCCCGCTTGCGCGGGAGAGGGGACAGATTGTCGCCTTTATCCACTATGCCGATCGTGAGCGTCCCCTCTCCCGCTTTAGCGCTATCGAATGCACACATCGTGATTGCCTCGGTGGGGTCTGTTTGATTCCGTGGGTCGCGTATTGATTCGCGGGGTGGGGCATGGCGATTTCGTATGGACTGGGGCGGTTCGGCGACCGCCGCCTGGAAAAAGGGGGGTCTCGTTGCATCGGGGCCTCGTCGCGCGGCCGTGCGCGCGCATCCGTCGGATCGCCGGCGGGCGGCGGGCGCAGGAGGTGCGGCTCGCGCGCTTCCTGCGCAATCCTGCAGTGACAGCCGAGGAGATGGCGCGGCACGCCGCCGGGCTCACAGCGGCGCGGGCGGCGGGTCGCGACATAGTGGTGGCGCAGGACACCAGCGAGCTGGCGCTCGGCGGCAAGCGCGCGCAGGCGAACGGCTATGGGCCGGTCGGCAAGGGCGGCGGGACGCGCGGCCTTTTGCTGCACGCGGCCCTGGCGCTCGACGCCGGCACGGGCGCGCTGCTCGGCCTCGCTCATGCCGAGGTCTGGAACCGCGACACGGGGGCCAAGGTCGCGGCGCGGCGCTCGCGCGCGCTCGCGGACAAGGAATCGCAGCGCTGGCTCGATGTGGCGGCGCATGCGCGCGAGGATTTCGCGGCGGCGAAGCGGATCACTGTCGTCTCGGATCGGGAGAGCGACATCTACGCGCATCTCGCGCAGCGTCCGGGCGGCGTGGAGCTGATTGTGCGCGCCTGCCAGAACCGGACGATCGCCGCAGACGGCGAGGATGCGATCGAGCTTTTGTTCCCCTTCGCCGACGGATTGGCCGAGGCGGGCCGCTTCGTCGCCGAGATCCCGGCGGCTCCGGGACGCAAGGCGCGCAAGGCGGCGCTCGCGGTCCGCGTCTCGCCGGTCACTTTGCGCAAGCCGCGCCACGGCGCGCGCGACTTGCCGGACGCGGTCGGCGTGACTTTGGTCGACGTGCGCGAGGTCGGGGCCGCGGAGGGCGTCGCGCCCATTCATTGGCGGCTTCTCACGACCCATGCGGCGACGAGCCTGGCCGAGGCGCGCCGGGTGATCGACCTCTATCGAATGCGCTGGACCATCGAGGAATTCTTCCGCACGCTGAAGACGGCGGGCTTCGAGATCGAGCAGGCCGACATCTGCGATCCGAAAGTGATGATCAAGCTGGTGGCGGCGACGGCGGTCGCCGCGGTGACGGTCATGCAACTGGTCAAGGCGCGCGACGGCGCGACCGACCAGTTGCTGACGGACGCTTTCGAGCCCGAGGACGAAGCGCTGCTCGAGGCCGTCTCGGCGAAGCTCGAGGGCGCGACGGCCCGCCAGAAGAACCCCCACCGCAAAGGCAGCCTCGCCTTCGCCGCCTGGGTCGTCGCCAGGCTCGGCGGCTGGACCGCCTATTACGGAAAGCCCGGCCCCAAAGTAATGCGCCAGGGCCTCGACGACTTTCGACGAATAAAGTTCGGAGCCGCGCTGACCTTCTACGATGTGTGAATCCGATAGCGCTTTAGCGGGGGAGGGACAGGGAGGGGGCAAGAAGCCCCTCAACTTCGCGAGGCGATCGCCTCGCGATACAGCGCCGCATAGCGTTTCGCCGGATGGCGCCAGGAGACGTCCGTGCTCATGCCGTTCAATTGCAATTTGCGCCACGTGTCCTTGTCCCTGAAAATTTCCTGCGCCCGGCGAAGCGCGATGTCGAGCGCCTCCGCTGTCGGCGGTGAAAATTGGAAACCTGTGGCGACGCCGGCCTGCAGCGCCATCTCATTCGCGTCGACGATCGTATCCTTCAATCCGCCGACGCGCGAGACGATCGGCGCCGCGCCGTAGCGCAAGGCGTAAAGCTGCGTCAGCCCACAAGGCTCGAAGCGCGACGGAACGAGGAAGGCATCGGCGCCCGCCTGAATAAGATGCGCCAGATCCTCGCTGTATCCGACCCACACGGCGACGCGGCCGGGATAGGCGTTCCGCGCGGCAAGGAAGCTTTCTTCGAGATGCTTCTCGCCCGTGCCGATCAAGGCGAGCTGCGCGTGACGCGCCATGAGCGACGGCAGAGTGGCGAGCAGCATATCATGCCCCTTCTGCCAGGACATGCGGCTGACGACGCCCAGCAGAAAAGCCTCGGGGTCAGCGTCGAGATGCATGCGCTTTTGCAACGCCACTTTGTTTTTCGTGCGGGCGGAGAGGGTCGCGGCGTCATAGGTCGCGTCGATGCGCTCGTCCGTGGCGGGGTTCCAGACGTCTTCATCGACGCCGTTGAGAATGCCGCTCACGACGTCGGCCCGCGCGCGCAGCAGGCCGTCGAGCCCCATGCCGAATTCGGGCGTCTCGATCTCCTGCGCATAGCTCGGCGAGACGGTGGTGATGCGGTCGCAAAGCTGCAGGCCAGCTTTGAGAAAGCCGATCGCGCCGTAATATTCCACGCCTTCCATCCGGAAGGATTCGGGCGGCAGGCGCAGCTCCGTGAGCAGCTCCTTCGCGAACTGCCCCTGGAAAGCGATGTTGTGAATGGTGACGATCGTCGCCGGCCGCGGCCTGCCGCTGTAATGCAGATAGGCGGGCGCGAGCGCCGCCTGCCAATCATGGGCGTGCAGGACATCCGGCGTAAAATCGGCGAGCGCGCCCTGCGCCATCTGTGCGCCGACCCAGGCGAGCGCAGCGAAACGGAAGGCGTTGTCCGGATAATCGACGCCCTCCGCATTCGTGTAAGGCCCGCCCTCGCGCGCATAAAGATGCGGCGCAACGAGCGTATAGACGACGCTTGCGCGGAGACTACCGGCATGGACCCATGCGGGCCCGCCGAAGAGATCGTCGAAAGACAGAACCGTTTCGCCCGCGCCGAGCGCCGCAAGCGCTTCCGGATAGCCGGGGATGAGCGTGCGCGTCTCGACGCCTTCACTCGCAAGGGCGCCCGGCAGCGCGCCGACGACATCGGCCAACCCGCCGGTTTTGACGAGCGGACTCATCTCGGAGGCGACGGCGAGAACGCGAAGAGTCATGGCGCGAGCCTGTCGATCATCGGCTGCGTAATGAGGCAAATGCCCTGCTCGCTGCGCCGGAAGCGCCGCGCGTCTTCCTCAGGGTCCTCGCCGACGACGAGGCCCTGCGGAATGTGCACGCCGCGATCGACGACGACATTGGTGAGCCGCGCCGAACGGCCGATATCGGCGTAAGGCAGGATCACTGCATTCTCGACCGATGCGTAGGAATTCACGCGCACGCCGGTGAAGAGCAGTGAGCGGCGCAGCGTCGAGCCGGAGACGATGCAGCCGCCGGAAACGAGCGAAGAAAGCGCCTGTCCGCGGCGCCCCACCTGGTCGTGCACGAATTTGGCGGGCGGCGTAATCTCCGCATAGGTCCATATCGGCCAGTTGCGGTCATAAAGGTCGAGCTGCGGCACGAAATCGGTGAGGTCGATATTCGCCGCCCAATAGGCGTCGACAGTGCCGACGTCGCGCCAATAAGCGTGCGGCTCGCTTGCCGCGCGCACGCAGGAGCGCGAGAAATGATGCGCCACGGCTTTGCCGTGCTTCACGATGTAAGGGATGATGTCCTTGCCGAAATCATGCGTGGACGCAAGGTCCTGCGCGTCGCGGCGCAACTGGTCGTAGAGGAAGTTCGCCTCGAAGACATAGATGCCCATGCTGACGAGCGCGCGATCGGGATGGCCGGGCATGGCGGGTGGATCGGCGGGCTTTTCGATGAAGGAGATAATGCGGTCGTCATCGCCGACATGCATCACGCCGAAGCCCGACGCTTCGCTTCGAGGGATTTCGAGACAGCCGATGGTGACGTCCGCGCCTTGCTCCACATGCTGTTTGAGCATGTGTTCGTAATCCATCTTGTAGACGTGATCGCCCGCGAGCAGCACAATGTATTTTGGATCGTAGCCCTCGATGATGTCGAGGTTCTGATAAACAGCGTCCGCCGTGCCGAGATACCAATGATCTTCGGAGACGCGTTGGCTCGCCGGTAGAATGTCGAAGCTCTCGTTGCGCTCGACGCGAAAAAAGCTCCAGCCCCGCTGCAAATGGCGGATGAGACTGTGCGCCTTATATTGCGTCGCGACGCAGATGCGGCGAATGCCGGAGTTGAGCGCATTGGACAATGCAAAGTCGATGATACGCGATTTGCCGCCGAAATAGACCGCGGGCTTGGCGCGCCGGTCGGTTAATTCCATGAGCCGCGAGCCGCGCCCGCCAGCGAGAACATAGGCCATGGCGTGGCGCGCGAAAGGCGGATTGTCATAGGCGGCCATCAGTCACACCCAGTCTGCGATTCGCAGTTTCATTGTAGTCCGGCGTTGTCGAATTCGAAGAACAAAGTGGCGAGCGGCGGGATTTGAATCTCGGCCATCGCCGGGAAGCCGGCGAAGCCCTCTTCCTTCGCCTCCACCCCGCCAAGATTGCCTTGTCCGGAGCCGCCGTAAAGGCTGGCGTCCGAGTTGAGGATTTCGCGCCAGCGCCCGGCGTAGGGCAGGCCGAGGCGGTAATTAGGCCGCGGCACGGGCGTGAAGTTCGAGACAACGAGTATGGGCCGCGTGCGGGCGCCGTAGCGCAGAAAGGCGAAGACGGAACTCGCTGCGTCGTCGACGACGACCCATTCGAATCCTTCGCTCTCGCAATCGCGCGCATGCAAAGCCTCATGGCTGCGATAGAGATGGTTCAGGTCGCGAATAAAATCGCGCAGCCCCTTGTGGAAGGCGTGCGCCAGCAACCCCCATTCGAGCTCGCGCGCATAATCCCATTCGCTTGTCTGACCGAATTCCTGCCCCATGAAGAGAAGCTTCTTACCCGGGTGGCCCCACATGAAGCCGTAATAGGCGCGCGCGCCGGCGAAGCGCCGCCACTCGTCGCCGGGCATTTTCGAGACGATCGCGCCTTTGCCATGGACGACCTCGTCATGCGAGAGCGGCAGCACGAAATTCTCGGCGAAGGCGTAGAGCAGGCCGAAAGTGATCTCATTGTGCCGCCATTTGCGATAGACGGGATCGGACGACATGTAGCGCAGCGTGTCGTTCATCCACCCCATGTTCCATTTGAAGCCGAAGCCGAGCCCGCCCATGTCGACCGGCCGCGTGACGCCGGCCCAGGACGTCGACTCTTCCGCAATGGTGATGACGCCGGGGTAGAGCCCGTAAACGAGCGTGTTGACGTTTTGAAGAAACGCGACCGCGTCTTTGTTGTCGTTGGAGCCGTCGGGATTGGGCGCCCATTCGCCCGGATCGCGCGAGTAATCGAGGTAGAGCATGGAGGCGACGGCGTCGACGCGCAAAGCGTCGATGTGGAAGCGGTCGCACCAGTAGAGCGCATTGGCGATCAGGAAATTTGAAACCTCGCGCCGCCCGTAATCATAGATTGCCGTGTTCCAGTCTGGGTGAAAGCCGCGGCGCGGGTCGGGATGCTCGTAGAGCGGCCCGCCGTCGAATTGCGCGAGGCCATGTTCGTCGGTCGGGAAATGCGCGGGAACCCAATCGAGGATGACGCCGAGCCCCGCCTGATGCGCGCGGTCGACGAAGCGCTTGAAGCCTTGCGCGTCGCCATGGCGACGCGTCGGCGCGAACAGGCCAATCGGCTGATAGCCCCAGGAGGCGTCGAGCGGATGCTCGTTGATCGGCAGAAGCTCGATATGGGTGAAGCCCATGTCGGCGGCGTAAGGGACAAGCTGATCGGCCAGCTCGTCATAGGTGAGGAAGCGCCATCCATCCGCCTTCCGCCAGGAGGGCAGGTGAACCTCATAGATCGACATGGGCGCGCGTCGCGGGTCGCGCTCGGCGCGCGCGCGAAGGTAAATCTCATCGCCCCATCGATAGGGCGCAGGGGATGCGACCACTGAAGCCGTGGAGGGGCGCAGCTCCGCTTCGAAGCCGAAAGGATCGGCCTTCAGCGGCAGGAGATGTCCGTCGCGGCCGAGGATCTCATATTTGTAGACTGCGCCGGCCGCGACTCCGGGAAGAAAGATCTCCCAAATCCCGCTATCGACGCGCTTGCGCATTTGTGCGCGCCGCCCGTCCCATTGGTTGAAGTCGCCGACGACGGAGACGCGCCTGGCGTTCGGGGCCCAGACGGCGAAATTGGTCCCCTCGACGCCCACATGCCTCGTGACATGGGCGCCCAGACGCTCGTAGAGCTTGCGATGCGCGCCTTCGACGAAGAGATGGTCGTCCATCGCGCCGAGGAAGGGCGGGAAGGCGTAAGGGTCGGCGAAGCGCCACTGCGATTGACCGTTCGACGCGGCCAGAACATAGGGCGCGCCTGGGTCTATAGCGGCGAGCCCCTCGAAAAAGCCGTCCGGGTGGATCAGCTCCAGCTCGGCGACGGGCTGCCCCTGCGGCGTCTCGACGGTCAGCGTCTGTACGCTCGGGATGAAGGCCCGAATGACGAGGCCGTCGCCGGTCTCATGGGGGCCGAGGACCGCAAAGGGATCGCCATGGCGGGCCGCGACAATCGCCGCGATCTCGCTCGGGTCAGCTTGCCAATTGGGTCGTGTCATGAGGATTGGATGATCCGGCGGGGTCCTATTGCGTATCATGGCCTCGCGCGCCCCATGCGGAAAGCCCCGGATCGGCGTTCCTCACGCGCTTTTCGCCGCGCCATTGCCAATCCGTCCTGTCTGCGCTAGCTCGACCCGGTCTTTTCCGCGTCCCTTCGGCCCTTCGGCCGCTCGTCCTATGAGGGAACGCGCGTGACGGAGCTTTCCCGCATGAAACTGCCTAATCAGTTCTACCGTCCGCTGGCCATTGGCGCGCCGGCTCCCTATCGCGAGCTACCGGTCAAGGTCGAGCGCATGATCCATTTCGTGCCGCCGCATCTCGAGAAAATGCGCGCCAAGGTTCCGGAGATCGCTAAGCAGGTCGACGTCGTGCTCGGCAATCTGGAGGACGCGATCCCGGCCGACGCAAAGGAAGCCGCGCGCGCGGGCTTCATCGAGATGGCGAAATCGACCGATTTCGGCTCGACGGGCCTCTGGACCCGTATGAACTCGCTGAACAGCCCCTGGGCGCTCGACGACATGATCCAGATCGTCGGCGCGGTGGGCAACAAGCTCGACGTCGTCATGCTGCCCAAGGTCGAAGGCCCCTGGGACATCGCCTATCTGGACCAGCTTCTCGCCCAGCTCGAGGGCAAGAACGGCGTGACCAAGCCGATCCTGATCCACGCCATTCTGGAGACCGCCGAGGGCGTGAAGAACGTCGACGCCATCGCCGCGGCCTCGCCGCGCATGCACGGGATTTCGCTGGGCCCGGCCGATCTTGCGGCCTCGCGCGCCATGAAGACGACGCGCGTCGGCGGCGGCCATCCGGAATATAAGGTCATCGCCGACGCCGATCCGGGCGCCGGCTTGCGCGCGACCTTCCAGCAGGACCTCTGGCACTACACCATCGCCAAAATGGTCGACGCCTGCGCCTCCGCCGGCATCAAGGCCTTCTACGGCCCGTTCGGCGATTTCTCCGACGGCCCGGCCTGCGAGTCGCAGTTCCGCAACGCCTTCCTGCTCGGCTGCGCCGGCGCCTGGTCGCTGCATCCGACTCAGATCGAGATCGCCAAGCGCGTCTTCTCGCCCGATCCCAAGGAAGTCGCCTTCGCCAAGCGCGTGCTGGAGGCGATGCCCGACGGCACCGGCGCGGTGATGATCGACGGCCGCATGCAGGACGACGCCACCTGGAAGCAGTGCAAGGTCGTGGTCGACCTCGCCAAGCAGGTCGCCGCCAAGGACGCGGATTTCGCGAGGATCTACGGCCTCTGATCGGAGTCCTTCACGCTTTGACCACCGTCATTGCGAGGAGCGCAGCGACGAAGCAATCCAGGGCGGCTGCCGCGGCCTTGGCTTGCTTCGCGTCGCTCGCAATGACGGCGCTGGTTCATAAAAATCATTGCGGTGCGGAAAGCCCAGATAAACCAGGGGAATGCCGCGCGCCAATTGCTGAGCATTTTACATATTCCGCACACCGGCCCGTTTAGGATTTTGCGCCCACGCTCCATTTGAAAAGGAGCAAAGCAACCATGAGCCTTCCGCCGGACCCGACGCCCGAGAATGTCATCGAACTCGCCCGCTATATCCGCGACGGCGCGGGCTCGGGCGGCATGGAGGAGGCCGCGCGTCTTGCCGAGGAGCAACTTGCACGGCTCAAGGAGCTGGAGCTTCTCTACGTCGCCGACGAAGGTCACGCGGCCATCAGCCCGGCGGCGCGGGAGATGTTTTTCGAGAATGTGGGCTTGCTGCGCCGCCTCGGCGGAACGCGCTGATCCGCCGCCATTGACAGACGCGCCCCGACGCTCCTAAAAAGCGCGCTGATCTCGAAAGAGAAAAAAGTTCGACCAGCCGAGCCGCCCCATGAGGCGGCAGGTCAACGCCCGGCAGCGCGATGCGCCCCCGGGCGCGTTTTGCTTTGGCGCGGCGGCTGACGCAGGCGCTGCAGGAGTGACAAAATGTTCGAGAGCCTTTCCGACAAGCTCTCCGCCGTATTCGACAAGCTCACGCGCCGCGGCGCGCTGAACGAGGCCGACGTCAACGAGGCGCTGCGTGAAATCCGCCGCGCGCTGCTCGAGGCCGACGTCGCGCTCGATGTCGTGCGCTCCTTCTCCGACAAGGTGCGCGACCGCGCGGTCGGCGCCGGCGTCATCAAATCGGTCTCGCCCGGCCAGATGGTCGTCAAGATCGTCAACGACGTGCTCATCGAGACGCTGGGCGAGACGGCGCAGCCGATCGACCTCGCCGCCCGCCCGCCCGTCGCCATCATGATGGTCGGCCTACAGGGCGCCGGCAAAACCACCACCACGGCCAAGATCGCCAAGCGGTTGAAGGAGCGTCACGACAAGCGCGTGCTGATGGCGTCGCTCGACGTGAAGCGCCCCGCCGCGCAGGAGCAGCTCGCCGTGCTCGGCCGCCAGGTCGAGGTCGACACGCTGCCGATCGAGCCCAACCAGACGCCGCTGCAGATCGCACGCCGCGCCATGGAGGCCGCGCGTCTGCAGGGCTACGACGTGGTGATGCTCGACACCGCCGGCCGCACCCATATCGACGAGCCGCTCATGCAGGAGATGGCGGACATCAAGTCCTACGCCAACCCGCATGAGACCCTGCTCGTCGCCGACTCTCTGACCGGCCAGGACGCGGTCAATCTCGCCAAGAACTTCGACGAGCGCGTGGGCCTCTCCGGCATCGTATTGACGCGAATGGACGGCGACGGCCGCGGCGGCGCGGCGCTCTCCATGCGTTACGTCACCGGCAAGCCGATCAAGCTCATCGGCACCGGCGAGAAGATGGACGCGCTCGACGAATTCTCGCCGAGCCGCATCGCCAACCGTATCCTCGGCATGGGCGACATCGTCGCCCTTGTCGAAAAGGCGGCCGCCGCCATCGACGCGGAAGAAGCGCGCAAGACGGCCGCGCGCATGGCCAAGGGCAAGTTCGACCTTCAGGACCTTTGCGACCAGCTCGCCCAGGTCGAGAAGATCGGCGGCCTCGGCGGCATGATGGACCTCTTGCCGGGCGTCGGCAAAATGAAGGACCAGCTCGCCAAGGCCAATCTCGACGACAAGGTCATCAAGCGCCAGCGCGCCATCATCCTCTCCATGACGCCGCAGGAGCGGCGCAATCCGGACCTGCTCAAGGCCTCGCGCAAGAAGCGCATCGCCGCCGGCTCCGGCATGAAGGTTGAGGATATCAACAAGCTCCTCAAGCAGCATCGCCAGATGGCGGATCTCATGAAGTCCTTCGGCGCCGGAAAGCGCGGCGGGCTCATGGGCAAGGCCGCGCAGATGATGGGGCTCGGCCCCGGCGACATGCAAATGCCCTCGCAGGAGGAGCTGCAGAAACTGCAGGAGAAGCTCGGCGGCGCCCCTCCCGGCGCCCCCGGCATTCCGGCCGCTCCCCCGGCCGATCTCCTTGCGCAGAAGCCGAACCTTCCGGGGCTCGGCGGCGGACTGCTGAGCGGGCTCAACCCGTTCGGAAAGAAAAAGTAATCACAAGACTCACAAGGAAACTGACATGTCTCTCAAGATTCGTCTCGCCCGCGGCGGCGCCAAGAAGCGCCCCTTCTATCGCGTCGTCGTCGCCGACTCCCGCTCGCCGCGCGACGGCCGTTATATCGAGAAGCTCGGCACCTTCGACCCGCTGAAGGCCAAGGACGCCGCCGACCGCGTCATTCTCGATCTGGAGAAGGCCAAGGAGTGGATCGCCAAGGGCGCGCAGCCGACCGACCGCGTCGCCCGCCTGCTCGACGCCGCCGGCGTGGTGAAGCGCGAGGCCCGCAACAATCCCGAGAAGGCCCAGCCGAAGAAGAAGGCCCAGGAACGCGCCGCCGCCGCGGCCGAAGCCGCCGCCGCCGCTGCGGACGCGGCTGCGTAATTGATCGCTTTTGCCCCCTCCCCAACCCTCCCCCGCTTGCGCGGGAGAGGGAGCGGACCGTCGCCTTCATCAGCGGAGCTGATCGCGAGCGTCCCCTCTCCCGCGTAAGCGGGGGAGGGACAGGGAGGGGGCCAAGCCGCCATGACCAAACCCAACCTCGTCCTCCTCGGCCGTTTCGGCGCGCCGCATGGCGTGCGCGGCGAGATTCGCCTGCAAAGCCACACGGCTGATCCGCTCGCGATCGGCTCCTACGGCCCGCTCACCGACAAAAGCGGCTCCAAGACCTTCAAGCTTCTCTCCGTCCGCCCGCAGGGTAAGGACATGCTCGTCGCGCGCGTCGAAGGCGTCGCCGACCGCTCGGGCGCCGAGCGGCTCACGGGCGTCGAGCTTTACATCGCCCGCGAAAAGCTTCCGGCGCCGAAAGACGAAGACGAATTCTACCTCGCCGATCTCGTGGGACTCCGCGCCGAGGCGCGTGACGGCGAGTTGATCGGTCACGTCGTCGGCCTCAGCAATTTCGGCGCGGGAGATATTCTCGAAATCCAACCGTCGCAGGGCGAGACGATCCTGCTGCCGTTCACCAAGGCGGTGGTTCCGATCGTCGACGTTGCGGGCGGCCGGGTCGTCGTCGAGCCGCCGGCGGAAGTCGAAGGCCCGGCCGACTGACCTACGGAAAGGCGTCCGGGCGAGGATCAGAGAGCCTGACGACGCATTTCGCCGCAACCTCGTCGCCGACTCCGAGCCGCTCCTTGGCCCGCACGCTCGCCTTTATTGCGAGCAGATAGGGCCCCTCTTTTGATGGAAACAAGGTCGTCTCCCAGACGCTGGAGCCGAGCGTCACAGTGACCGGCACATAGCCGAAGCCGGTGCGATTGATTCTGCGCTCTCCTTTCAGCCTTTTGGACTCCTCGCCGTCGAGAGAGAGAAAATACCAGCCGCCGGGGCCTGGATATTTCCAAATCGGGCCTCTGACCTCAAGTCTCAAAAAATTCATTTCAGCAAATCTCCGCTACGAGACCAGCATATCCGATCGCCCTTTCTCCCGCAGCCGCAGGCGTGCCATAACCCGCCCATGTGGCGCGCGACGATCCTCACCCTTTTCCCCGAAATGTTCCCCGGCCCGCTCGGGCTGTCTCTGGCTGGCGACGCGCTCGCGCGGGGCGTTTGGGAGCTGGAGACCAAGCAGATCCGCGAGCACGGCATTGGCCGGCATCGCGCCGTGGACGACACGCCCGCTGGCGGCGGCCCGGGCATGGTGATGCGCGCCGATGTTCTCGCGGCGGCGATCGACGCGGCGGCGCCTGAAGGCGATCCCCGCCCAAAGCTGCTCATGAGCCCGCGCGGTCTGCCGCTCACGCAGCAGCGGGTGCGCGCTCTGGCGGAGGGGCCCGGCGCGATCATCCTTTGCGCACGCTTCGAGGGCGTCGACGAGCGGATCATCTCCGCGCGAAACCTCGAGGAGGTTTCGATCGGAGATTACATTCTCTCGGGCGGCGAGATCGCCGCGCTGGCGCTCATGGACGCCTGCGTGCGGCTGCTGCCGGGCGTGATGGGCGAGGAGCTTTCAGGGGAAGAAGAAAGCTTCGAGGGCGGCCTTCTGGAATATCCGCAATATACGCGACCGCGCGACGTCGAGGGGCGCGCGATACCGGACATTCTGCTCTCCGGCGACCATGCCAAGATCGCCAAATGGCGCCATGACGAGGCATTGAAACTCACGCGGGCGAGACGGCCGGACCTTCTCACCCGCAAGTAGGACGGGCGGTTAGCAGAGCCCTTCCCCGTCTCGATGCATCGTCCCTCCACTCCCACGTAGTGGCCGGGCTCGCCCTAGCCTTCCTCGCCGCGCAGCGCAGCTCATTTGAGGCGATGGGTCCAGTCGGGCCAAAATCTCCTAAGGGAAAGCAAGGATTTCATTCCGTCCCCCGGGGGAGGCCGCGCCCATCGGCATGGACGGCGCTCCAAATTGCCAATCCAAGCCATTGCGAACGTGTCGGCTATGTCCCCGAACACCCGTCGGTCATCTATCCGGACTGAACAACAAGCCCGGCCATGACGAACTCCCGCAGCCGTGAAGGGGAGCGTTCGTCGCACCCTATTTTTGCGCCGCGATGCACTTTCCGGCGATTTCTCTCAGCCTCTTCCCCCGTTCGGCGTCATCCGTGATCCCAGCGAGCGCATGGCTGCGCGTCGCCTCCTCGGCCGTGCAAACGCAAGCGTTATGGCAAAAGCCCTCTTCGGCGCCTTCCGCGCGGCAGCTTCTGACGCATTCGGCGATGAAATCGCTCGCGCTCTCCGGCGGCGGCGCGACCATCACGAGGCCGGTGAAGACCGCAAAGAGCACAGGCTGATGGACGAGATAGATGAGTAGGCTGTTGCGGCCCGCGAGGGATAGCCAGGCTTTCTCTCCGCGCGCGGGGAAAGGGATCGGCTGAGACGCCTGCCGCGTCAGCCACGCCGGGGGCTGGCCCGCCTCGGTGGACGTCTCCACCCGCTTCTGCTCCTCCGCCTTCTCGCCATAAAGGCGACGAACGATTAGCCGTCCCGCCCCGACGCCGATAAGCATCGCTCCGGCCCAGGGGAAAAACGGCCGCCAATCCTGAGTGTACGGCTCGGTCGTCGAAAGGCCCAGCCATTGCAGCCAGCTCGAATTGAAGGCCGGCGACGCCAAAACATGCGGCGCGGCGAAAAACAGGGCGCCGGCGACGAGCGCCGCCGGCCAGGGCAGGAAGAGAAATCCGATCGCGAGCAGGCTCGCCGCCGCGATGCAGTGAAGAATGCCGAAAAAGACGAAGGCGCTCGGGAAGACGATATAGGTGCCGACGCTCACCAGCCCCGCCGCGCCGGCGACGATCGCGAAGCGCCGCCAGAAGGCCCGCCACTGCACCCCATTGCGATGCGCCAGCGCCAGCGACACGCCGGCGATGAAGAGAAAAGAGAAGGCGATCGCATGACCGAAGGCCTTCACCGGCGCCGACCAGGGGATAGACGCGGCGATATAACCGAAATGGCCCAGATCCCAGGTCAGGTGAAAGGCGACCATCGCCAGAACGGCGAGGCCGCGCGCGACGTCGAGCGCGCCCCAGCGCCCGGCGGTCATTTGCCCGTAGCGCCCTGGAATTTGCTGAACACCATATCGGGCGCCGAGAGATTATGGCGCGAGGGCAGATGCCGGCCAACCCAGACCTCCGTGGCGCTGGCGCCGGGGAAGTCGATAACGGGGGCCTCCTCCCAACCCTTGCCGCGCTTCGAGCGCCAGGCGACGATCGCGGCGTCGCTCATCGTCTCCATCGCATACATCGAGCGCAGCGCCGCGAAAGGCCGCCCGCCGGGCATTGCGTCGTCATAGGAGACGTCGAGCGTCAGCCGCTCCTGGTCGATGCCCTTCAGAGAAACCTTCGCTTCGCCGCCGCGCTTGAATTTCAGCGTGAAGCTGCGCGTCTTCGGGTCGAAGACAATCTCCTCATAGGCGACGATCGGGCGTTCCTGCGTCTCGACAGGGCCGACGAGGAAGGAGGAGCCATAGGCGGTCCAGCGCATATCCTCGAAGGGCAGCGGCCGGGCGCGCCAATAGCCGTCCGGCGGATAGAAGACCATGATCTCCTCGGCCCGCTCGCGGTACCACATCCAGACCTGGATGAGATGGAAGCCCGTCTCCACCTGATCGCCGATGCGGATCGGCACGTCATTGGGCCGCCAAAAGGAGGGGAAGGTATAGCCGGTCATCCAGAATTCCGGCGTCTCCCAAAAGGTGCGGCGGCGCGCCTGGGCGAAGAATTTCGGATCGTGGGAGAGATCGCAGCTCGACCAGTCCGGCGCCCAGCGGTCGGAGACGATCGTGTTGATGTAGGACGGATGCACGGCCTGGATCTGCAGGCCGCGAATGCGCGGCGAGACGAAGTCGAGCTCGATATTGTCCTTCTCGGCGCAGAGCTCCTGCACGGATTTATTCTCGACGCGCACTTGCAGCTCGTCGAGCTGCTCCTGAGCGGAAGGCTGCGCGAAAGCGGGCGTAGCGGCCAGCGCGCCGGCGCCCATGAGAAATCGGCGGCGATCGAAAGACGTCACGGGGGTTCCTCGACGGTACAGGAGTGTTGCGCCGCTTATTTCACGGCTCTCAAGGCGAAAACAAGGAGAGGCGCGTCTTTCTGCGATTTGCGCTCCAGCCATGCCGGCGTTTCGCCCCGCGCCAGCAAGGCGGCGAGCCCGTCCGGCGCGGCGGAAACGAGCGGCGAGGGCGCCTTGGCGCGGGCGCACCACACAACGAGCCCCGCGCCCGCCTTGCGCAAGAGCGCCTCTGCCTGCTCCGGCGCAGCCATGAAGGCGTGGGCGGCGAAGAGGTTGCCGTGATTGTCGCGATGGTAGGGCGCCGCGAAAACGCTGTGCGGCGTATGGGCGAGAATATGGCTGCCGAGATCGAAGGAGCCGAGGACGCGCGTCGGCGCCATCTCGGCGAGCGGCGCGAGGGCTTGCGGCGTCAGGCAGGCGCGCTCGCCATCCGCCTCGTTGTCATCGCCTGAGGGAAGCGCCAGCGCGAGGCCGATCGGCGAAACGAGGATTGCAAGGAGGGCGGCGAGGGGGGCGCGTAGCGCGACGGTCACGCGCGGACGTTCGACCAGCGCGACGATGGCGGCGGCGAGCGGCGCCATCGCCAGCGGCGTCACGGAAGAGAAAACCCGTAGCTGCCAGAGACCGGCCGCAAGGCCGGTGGCGACGACAGCGGCCGTGAGCAGCCAGCGCCGCCGCGCCAGCCTATCCGCGCGCCAAGCGAAGATGATTGCGGCCACGAGTCCGAGCGCGACGGGCGCGGCGGTGGCGACGACAATGCCGGGCGCTTTGGGAAAGAGCGCGAGCAACGGCTTCGCTTCTGCCACATGGGAAAGCCAGAGATCCCGTATCAGCGGGTCGAGCCCCACGAGCGGATCGCCGATGCAATGGGGCGCAAGCAGGAGGACGGTCGAAAGCGTCGCCAGCCCGGCCCCGCTTGCTGCGAGGAGGCGGGCGCGGAAAGTCGGGAGCCAAGGGGCGGCCAAAGCCAGCGCAGCGAGCGACACGGCGCCGACGCAGAGCGCAGCAATGTGCGCGAAAGAGAAAGCGTCGCACACGGAAGCGAAATAGCGGACACTTGGGAGAGTGGCTGCGTAGAAGGCGGGGAAGGCGACGAGCGCGCCGCCCGCAAACCATAAAAGCTGCCCCCGCGCCGCCGCGCCCTCGAAGACGAAGAGCAGGGGCAGCGCCGCCATCATCACGACGAAGAAGGGCAGGTTTTCGAGACTGATCGCGAAAGACAGCGCCATCAGCGCCGCGCTGGCGGCGAGGCGGCTCGCCAGTTTCCCATCGAGGCCTTGCAGAAAGAAGCAAAGCGACGCCGCCAATGTGACGATCTGCGGCGCATGATGATCGATGCGGCCGGGTGTGAATTGCATAAAACTCGCCCCCGACAGCATGGCAAGCCAAATCGCGAGGCTTCGCGCGCGGGGGCCGGAAAGGATGGCGGCGAGCCAACCGACGACCGCGAAAAGCGCGGCAAGCAAAAGGAAGGGAAAGACGAGCCGCGTCGCCCGCTCCGCATATTCCGGCGCGAGAAAGCGCGAAAAGAGCAGATCGAGCCCGGCAAGCGGAACGTCGACGATCCGCGACCAATGCATCGGCAGGCCGCCCGGCGGATCGAGGCGATAGGCGGTCAAATCGAACCAGGGCTGGCCCGCGAGGAAATCGCGCAACTGCACGGCCCGCATCGCATCGTCGGAATCGAAAAAGGCGCCCGTGCGCCAGACGGCTTCCGCGCGCGAAAAGGACAGCGCCGCCGCGCAGAGAAGCGAGAGAAGGAGCACGAGGCCCACGGGCAGGCGAGAGTCCGCCGCCTCCTGGCGGCCCGCGACGCTCGGCGCCTCAGGCGTGGCGAAATCCGTCATCGTCCATCCTTGGCTTCGCGCCGGTCGCGCCAGCGGATCATTCGAAATCCGCTTGATTGGTTCGTGTCATTCCCGACGCTCGCAAAGCGAGCGATCGGGAATCCAGAGTAAAACCAACGTATTTGCGGCTCTGGATTCCCGGTCGGGCTTTCAGCCCGCCGGGAATGACATGGCCCTAAGCGAGCTGTTCAAACGGAAACGGCGTCACGCGTCATGCTTGAACAGCAGGCCCCGGCGCGAGACGAAATTGAACATGAAGACGAAGCCCGCCGTCGCCGCCTTGGCGATCGACAGGGCGAAGCCGAACTCTCCGACGAAGAGGCGCATGAGGGCTTCGGTCAGCAGGAGGCCGATGACGCCCGTCACCAGAAAGCCCAAAATCTCGAGTCGCGGCGCGCGGGCGCGCCGTCCTTCGAAGACGTAGCGGATGCTAAGGAGATAGATCAGGCAGAGGCCGGAGAGAAAGCCGGCGGCGGCGGCTTGCAGATAGCCGACGCCGAAGCCTTTCGTCAGCGACATCAGAACCGCGTAATCCAGCGCCAGGGCAAAGACGCTCGCCGCCGCATAGCGGATCATGTCGCGGATGAAGCGGAGGAGCCGTCCCGGCGCCAGACGCACAGCGAGCGTGCCATGCGCATCCGTGAGAAGCGACATGGTCACGCCACCTTTTGCGGCACGAGCCGTTCGCTCGCCAGCGCCTCCTCGGCTCCCGCGATGCCCGCCTCGGAATATTCGGCGTCCTCATTGACCCGCCAGATGTCGAAGACCTCTTCGCCGCGAATGATGTTGAGCGCGGCGAGCATGCCGGTCATCATGGCGTGGTCCTGATTGTTATATTTATGCATGCCGTTGCGGCCGATCGGATGCAGCGTCGGGAAGCGCGCGGCGATCTCGCGGTGGATCGTCTCCACATTCTCGGCGTAAGCGTCGTCGTAAACCGGATAGGCCTTGGCCTGACGTACGACGCAGGCGTCCGTCACGTCATTCGGCTCCATCAGTCCGATCTGGCCGATCTCCTGCTTGGCGAGCGCGATCAGTTCCTCGTCCGGCGCAGCCCAGAGCCCGTCGCCCTCGAAGCAGAAATATTCGAGCCCGAGACAGGTCGAGACGCCATCGGCGATCATCTCGGGCGACCAGCTCTTGAAGTTCTGCACCCGGCCGACCTTCACGGAAGGATCGTGGATATAGACCCAATTGTCGGGCAGCTCCTCCTGCGGGCGCCCGATCAGCACCACCGTCAGGAAGTCGCGATATTTGAGATCGCGGGCATTGAAGAGGCTCAGGGGCTTGGGCTCGATGGCGTTCATCAGATCGCGCATCGGCGCCGACGACATCACATGGCGCGCGTGGAAGGTTTCGACGGCGCCATTCTCTTTGGCGGCGCGCACCGTCCAGAGCCTCGACGTCGCGTCGTAGTGAATTTCATCGACGCTTCGGCCCATGAGGAGACGCCCGCCCATCTCCTGCATCTTGCGGGCGCAGGCCTCCCACATCATGCCGGGGCCGCGGCGCGGATAACGGAAGCTCTCGATCAGCGTTTTGGCCCCCGACTCGGCCTTGCGCAGGCCGAGCGAACGGCGCAGCCCGTCCATGATGGCGGCGCCCAGCGAAAGCCCCTTGATGCGCTGCGCCGCCCAATCGGCGGAAATATCATCGCAGCCCATGCCCCACACCTTTTCGGTGTAGGTCTTGAAGAAGATGCCGAAGAGCCGCTCGCCGAACTGATTGCGCACCCACTGATGGAAGGTCTTGGGCTCCTTCACCGGAAATGCCTTGGCCCAGGCGAAGGAGGCCATGCACAAAGCGCTCTCGAAGAGGCCGAGATTCTTAAGCGCCTCGAAGGCTCTCAGCGGATAGGCGTAGAACTTTCCCCGGTAGTAGATGCGCGACAGGCGTGGCCGCTCCAGAAAATCATCGGGCAGGATTTCGTTCCAGAGGTCGACGATCTCCTTCGACTTGGAGAAGAAGCGATGGCCGCCGATGTCGAAGAGGAACCCCTTGTAGCTGGCCGTGCGCGAAATGCCGCCGACATAGGTCGGGTCCTGCTCCAGCACCAATGCGTCGCGCCCGTGTTTGGCGAGCGTATATCCTGCCGTCAAACCGGCGGGGCCGGCCCCGATGATGATCGTCTCGACAATCTCGCCCATGCCAGCCCTGAAAAATCGGGCTCCTCGCCATGGCGGGAGCCCTTGCCTGAGCGGACCCCGGATCGGCCCGCCGCCCGGCAAGCATTGTGGTTCAGAGCCGTTAATGGGCGGTTACGTTAACATGACGCGTGGGCGCGCGCGTTCACCACATTGGCGCGAAGGGATAGGCCTGCCAGCTTCGAACCGTGCCATAATGATGGCGGACAGGCGCATAGGCCATGGCGTGCGCGTGATGGCGTCGCAGGCTGGCGTACCGGGTGGCGCGCGCCGGCGGCGCGCCGGTGATCGAAATGCTGCCGCCTTCCGCCTGCACAATTTCGTAGAGCCGCTTGGCGTTGCCGGGCGCAAGACGCACGCAGCCATGCGAGGCGGGGCGGCCCAGGGCGCCGGTGGCGTAGGTGCCATGGATGGCGTAGCCGCCGCGAAAGAAGATCGAATAGGGCATGGGCGACATGTGATATTTGCGGGAATAATGCATGCGCTGCATGCCCGTCGGCGCATAGGAGCCGCGCGGCGTCGCATAGCCGGCCCGCGCCGTCGAGACAGGCCAAGTGTAGCTGCCCTCGTTCGAGTCGACATGCATGGTCTGCGTCGACAAATCGATGTGGATGCTCGCGGTAGCGTGGGCGAGGCCCAAGGACATGAAAAAGGCCGCCAGAGCCAGCAAGACGATTCGCAAACGCATGACGCTCACCCTTTAGAAAAACTATTGTCGAGATTGTGCCGCAAGAGTGTCGAAACAGCAATGTAAATGAAAGGGTAAGGTTGACAGGGGATGATTACCTGAAAGAGGGCGAGCCTCCGTCTGGAAGACAAGAACGGTGAAAGAAATGCGCGCATTTAGACTTGTGACGACGCTGCTGACGCTGGCCCTGACGGGCGCGGCCGGCGCTCAGGACAAGGGAACGCTCGATCCGAAGCCCCTGCCGCCGCTCGCCAACCCTTCCGACCCCGCAACGCCGGCGAAGGAGCTCTTCGGCCGCGCGACGGACGGCGCGCCCTTCGAGCCGGACCCGATCGGCTTTTATTCGCGCGGGTGCCTCGCCGGCGGCGAACAACTCCCCGTCAACGGCCCGCATTGGCAGGTCATGCGCCTGTCGCGCAACCGCAACTGGGGCCATCCGGCGCTTGTCCGTTTCCTCGAGAATTTCTCCGCCAAGGCGGCGCAGGCCTCGGGCTGGCCGGGGCTTCTCGTCGGCGACATGTCGCAGCCGCGCGGCGGGCCGATGCTGACCGGCCACGCCTCACACCAGATCGGCCTCGACGCTGATATTTGGCTGTCCCCGATGCCCCGGCGCGAGCTTACCCGCGCCGAGCGCGAGGAGATGTCGGCCACCGACGTCGTGCGCGAGGATCGCCTCGACGTGAAGCAGGACGTCTGGAGCGAGGGGCATATTGCGCTCATTCGCGCCGCGGCGATGGAGCCTAAGGTGCAGCGTATTTTCGTCAACCCGGCGATCAAGCGCGCCCTCTGTCGCGTCGCCGAGGGCGAGGCCTGGATGCGCAAGGTGCGGCCCATGTGGGGGCATAATTACCATTTCCACGTGCGGCTCTTCTGCCCCGACGGCTCGAGCTGCAAGGATCAGGACCCGACGCCCGCTGGCGACGGCTGCGACCAGTCGCTGGCCTGGTGGTTCACAGACGAGGCACTGCACCCGAAGAAGTCGACGAAGTCATGGCCGCCGATGACCATGGCGGCCCTCCCCGGCGCCTGCCAGCAGGTGCTGAGGGCAGAGTAAAGTCGTTGTCTTGGGGTAAGCTATAGTTCCCTTCGGAGGGAGTTGAATGAGCTACCTCAAAAAGCGGAAAAGGCTCCATTCCGAAGGTTGGCTTTCGTCCCCTGTTTTGCTGATGGCTGACACGCGCCATCGCCCCCACTGTGCCCCGGGAAATTCAATTTGCAGATTATTCCGTTTTATCTGCTGAGCCGTGACTTGATCCCACTCCACGCGGTTCTCGTTTACAACCTCGACCTGGACCTGTGCTTCGACCCGGTAGGAAGCCGCTCCCGCCACGTCTTCCCAAGAAAGCGATACCAGTCTGGGATATTCTTTTAGTTCGGAGCGGTTCGCAGGAAATAAAGGGACCGGTCGAATTTGTGAAAAGGCCTGCACACCAAGGGTATCTCGTGGAGAGATATACGCAAAAGTCTGACTAAAAAATCCTGCTGCAGCCAAGCATAATGAAAATAACATAAAAGTATATATTGCTCTGATCATTGAGTGTCGCGGCTGACCAATCCTTTTCTGCTCGTTTGATAAAAGGATAAATGCTAGAAAAGCCAACAAAAATCCTAGGCCAATACCGCCGTAACTCAGTATCTTGGTAGCGTCTAAAACCATCTCTGCCTCGATTTTGCTAACTCGTCTAACTGAACGAAAGGATGTAGCCGCGCAGCAACGCCCGTATTTCCGCTTATGAGCTCCCATTGGTTCCGACAGGGCAGGAGACGCCAGTCCCCCCGAGCCCGCAATAGCCGTCCGGGTTCTTGGCCAGATACTGCTGGTGGTAGGCTTCCGCATAATAAAACGGCGGCGCGGGGCATATTTCCGTGGTGATCGGGCCGTAGCCGGCCTTCATCAACACCTGTTGATACGAAGCCTTCGAAGCCTGCGCCGCCGCTAGCTGCTCTGGCGTCGACGTGTAGATGACCGAGCGATATTGGCTCCCGACATCATTGCCCTGGCGCATGCCTTGGGTCGGATTGTGGCTCTCCCAGAAAATCCGCAAAAGGCTGTCGAAGGACATCCGGGCGGGGTCATAGACGACCAGAACAACCTCCGCGTGCCCGGTCCTGCCGGTGCAGACGTCGTCGTAAGTGGCGTTCTTGGTTGTCCCGCCCGCATAGCCGACGGCGGTGACATAAACGCCCTCGCCCGCCTGCCAGAATTTTCGCTCGGCGCCCCAGAAGCAGCCCATGCCGAAAAGAACCTGCTCGGTCCCCGCCGGGAAGGGCGGATCGAGCGGCGCGCCAGTGACGAAATGGCGGGCGCCATGTGGGACGGGCGTTTCGCGGTCCGGGATGGGCCCCAGCCGCCGGGCGAGGTCGTCGAAGATAGACATGCTTCGAAGAATAACGCGCGGCTCAGCGGCGCCAATAGCGATTCGACGCCTCTCGCCTATGACTGAAGACAATAAGAAAGGCCCCGAGGCCGCCCAAAGCGACGCTCACCGGCAGCAGGAGCAGCGTCGTCGCCACGGGGTCCCAAAGCGACGCCGATTTCGCCTGGACGCTCGTTTCCAAAGACCGGTAAAGCGCCGGGAACGAATCCGAGAGGCCGCTACGCAGCGACGTGACCAGAAGCGTCCCACCGGCGATCGAGCGGGTGCCGTCGACGATGAGGGCGATAAACCCTCCCGCGAGCAGCAGCAATCCGAGAAAGCGAGTCACAAGGCGCAGCATATGCCCGACCATAAGTGCATGGCGCGCCTCTGTCACGGGTGATCCTGTTTGAGGCGCCGCGGCTTTAGGCGCTTTGGCGAAGCATTAACCTTAATAGGTTCTGATTGGCGCAGAGGCCAGAACGCCCTCGAGCAAACGCTCGCCGGCCAGCTCAACGGAGCGCCTGCCGCTCCGCCGGAACCAAAATGCGCAGTCGTAACCAGTTCTCCCCCTTTGTCGATGCGTCCGGCGATTACATCGTCGAGCTGTCGCGCGGCCAGTTCACCCGCAAGTTTCGCCTGCCGGTTTCGGCGCTCGTGGCCAGCGCCGCCGTCGCCGCCCTGCTCGTGGCCACGATCGTCGGCGCCGCCGCCTATCTCATCTTCCGCGACGAGCTGCTCGCCGGGCTGATCGATCGCCAGACCCAGATGCAATATGCCTATGAGGATCGCATCGCCGCTTTGCGGCTGCGCCTCGACCAGCTCGCGAGCCGGCAGTTCATCGACCAGGACAGCGTCGAGGGGAAGGTTCAAAATCTGGTTGTCCGTCAGGCGCAGCTCGAAACGCGCGCCGCCGTCGTCGCCCAACTGCTCGAACGCACCATCGCCCCCGACGCCGGAGTTACGTTGGTGACGCCGGCCGCGCGCGAGCCTTCGGCGCTGAACGCGGTAAAGGCGGTGAGGGCGGGCCTGCCGCTCGCAAAGGCGCCGCCCATTCCCGCCGCCGCCAACGGCCAGAAAGGCGCACTGGAGTTGGCCCCGCTCGGCTACGCCGCAAAGCCCGAACCCGAGGGGCTCGAGCTGCGGCTCGGCGACGACGACTCGAAGCCGCTGCCGCTCGCGCCCCCGAGCCCCGCGCCCAAGCGCGGGGAGGGCGCCCCCGTCGACACCTCGATGGCGCCGCGGACAACCGCGCCGTCGCTCGCGCTGGCGCACGCCGCCGATCCCGGCGCGCCCATGCCCCTGCGCCTCGAAAGCCTCGCGGTGTCGCTCGATCACGTCGAGCGCGATCAAGCGCGGCGTCTTTCCGGCATCGTGCGCCCCGCCATCGAGGCCGCGAGCCGTCTTCGGCAGGCGTTTGACATCGCGGGCGTTTCCGTCGATCGCTATATCAAGCGCCCGCGCAAGGACGCCGCGCTTGCTGTCGGCGGTCCCTTCGTCGCCGCCCCGGCGCGCGCCAGCGACAGCCTGTTCGAACGCGATCTCGCCGCCGCGCAAACGGCCGTCGCGACGCTCGACGGGCTGCGCCGCGCGCTGCCGACGACGCCGCTGCGCAAGCCGCTGGCCGGCGAGCTCCAGTTCACCTCGACCTTCGGCTATCGCACGGACCCCTTTTTCGGCCGGCCGGCGCTGCATAGCGGCGTCGATCTGCGCGAGGACTATGGCGCGCCTGTCAAGGCGACCGCCGCAGGAACCGTCAGCGTCGCCGGGCCGCAGGGCGGCTATGGCAATCTGGTCGAGATCGACCATGGCGGCGGCATGTCGACCCGCTATGGCCATCTCTCGGCGATCAACGTCTTCCCCGGCCAGCAGGTCGGGCCCGGCGCCGTCGTCGGCCGGGTCGGCTCCACTGGACGCTCCACCGGCCCGCATCTTCATTACGAGGTGCGCATCGATGGCGAGGCGGTCGATCCGTCGCGCTTCCTCAAAGCCGCCTCCGCGCTGGGCGGCATCGTGCAATAACTGTAGAGACACGTATCGACGTTCATACAGGTGTTGACAGAATCGGCCTCCGCTGGAAGGTTCGCTCTATGGCGACGACGAAGGTTTTCAAATCCGGCAATAGTCTTGCGGTGCGCCTGCCGCGCGAAATCGCTTTTCCAGAAGGGTCGGAAGTCGTCGTGACGCGGCTGGGCGAAAGCCTCGTCGTGTCGCCCGCCCGTCTCGACATGAAGACGCTCGTGTCGCGTCTTGCCCTCGCCCCCGCGCCGCCGCCCTTGGAGCCGCCGGAGTTCAAGCCGCCGAGGCGCGAATGGAGCGAAGCCGAGTGACGCCCCGCTATCTCTTGGATACAACTGTGGTTTTTGCCGCGGCGAGCGGCGAGATGGCGACGCTCGCCAAGCTCTCGCGGCTGTCGATTTCCGACGTGGCGATCCCGGCGCTGGTTTATTGCGAGCTCGTGGGGGGCGCAGCCACGGCGGGAAAAAGCCCGAGGCTCGCCGAGAATGTGGCTTTGCTCGCGCAAAACGTCGACATCCTCCCCTTCGACCGCGCCGCGGCCGAAGCCTATGCCGCCTTGCTGCGCAAAATCGAGCCCAAGCGGCGGCGCATGCTCGACCGCATGGTGGCGGCCCAGGCCATCGCGGAAGGGCGAATCCTCATTACGCTCGTCCCGCGCGACTTCGAGGATTTGCCGGACCTCTCGCTGGAAAGCTGGGCGGTTTAGGTAGGGGTGAACCATCGCGAGACTTGTGTGACTCCCGTGGCCCGCTAAAACGGGAGAGGGGACGCTCGCGATCAGCATTCCTGAGGAAGGCGACAATCTGCTCCCTCTCCCGCTTGCGGGGGAGGGTTGGGGAGGGGGCGCTTACTCCGCCGCCGCGCCTTCCTTCTCGCCGCCATAGCGGCGCGCGACATAATCGTCGACGATGCGGGTGAATTCTTCCGCGATGCCCTCGCCGCGCAGCGTCATCGCCTTTTTGCCGTCGATGAACACCGGGGCGGCCGGCGTCTCGCCGGTGCCGGGGAGCGAAATGCCGATGTCGGCGTGCTTCGATTCGCCGGGGCCGTTCACGATGCAGCCCATCACCGCGACATTGAGCGTCTCGACGCCCGGATATTGCGCCCGCCAAATCTGCATGCGCTCGCGGATGTGCGATTGAATATCGCGCGCCAGCTCCTGGAACACGGTCGAGGTCGTGCGGCCGCAGCCCGGACAGGCGGCGACGAGCGGCACGAAGGTGCGAAAGCCCATGGTCTGCAGGATTTCCTGCGCCACCCGCACTTCGAGCGAGCGGTCGCCGCCGGGCTCGGGGGTGAGCGAGACGCGGATCGTGTCGCCGATCCCGTCCTGCAGCAGCACGCCGAGCGCCGAGGCCGAGGCGACGACGCCCTTGGTGCCCATGCCCGCCTCGGTGAGGCCGAGGTGCAAGGCGTAATCACTGCGCTGCGCGAGCATGCGGTAGACGGCGATGAGGTCCTGCACCGCCGAGACTTTCGCCGAAATGACGATGCGGTCTTTGGCGAGGCCGATTTCCTCGGCGCGGGCGGCAGAGACCAGCGCCGAGCGCACGAGCGCCTCGCGGGTCACGGCGCGGGCGTCGATCGGCCGGTCAGAAGCCGCGTTGATGTCCATGAGATGGGTGAGCAGCTCCTGGTCGAGCGAGCCCCAATTGGCGCCGATGCGCACGGCTTTGCCGTGCTTGGCGGCAAGCTCGACGATCGCCGCGAACTGCCGGTCCTTCTTGTCCTTGAAGCCGACATTGCCGGGGTTGATGCGATATTTGGCGAGCGCCTCGGCGCAGGCCGGGTGATCGGCGAGGAGCTTGTGGCCGATGTAATGGAAGTCGCCGACGAGGGGCACGTTGATCCCCTTTTTGTCGAGCTTCTCGCGAATATGCGGCACCGCCGCCGCCGCCTCGTCGCGATCGACCGTGATGCGCACCAGCTCCGAGCCCGTCTGGGCGAGCGCCGTAACCTGCGCCACAGTCGAATCGACGTCGGCCGTGTCGGTGTTGGTCATGGATTGCACAACGACGGGCGCGCCGCCGCCCACCGTGACGGCGCCGGGGCCCTTGCCGATGCGCACGGCGCAGGTGTTCTTGCGCGGCGCCGGCTCGGCGGCGATGGGGTCGGGCAGGCGGGTTTCGACGGCGTCGGTCATGGCTCTCGTCGCGGGCTCCGTTGGACTTTGGCCCTAGGTCGCGCGGAAATCGGCGCGGGTCAAGGTGAAGCGCAGGCGAACGGCGCTCATGTAATGACGTCTGCGTTACATTGTGCTATGAATCCGAGATGTCTTCCAAGACGCAACCCGCAAAGCGTGAAACGCTCAATCTTCGCATCAAGCCGGATGATCGCTCGCTGATCGACCGGGCGGCGAAGCTCGTCTCCAAGAGCCGGACGGATTTCGTTCTCGACGCCGCGCGCAACGCGGCCGAGGAGGCGCTTCTCGACAAGAGGCTTTTTCGGGTGGATGCGGCGGCCTATGCGGATTTTGTCGCGCGGCTCGACGCCCCGCCTAACCCAAATGAGAGGCTGCGCCGGACCATGAAAACGCGCGCGCCCTGGGAGTGACGCTCGCCGCGCCGCGCCCTATCTCGGACGCCGACGATATTTCCGGTTTCGATTGCGGCGTTTCGGCGCTGGACGATTGGCTGAGGCGGCGGGCCCGCGCCAATCAGGCGAGCGGCGCCTCGCGCACCTATGTGGTCTGCGAGGGCAACCGAGTGGTCGCTTATTTCGCGCTGGCGTCCGGCGCCGTCGATCTCGACGAGGCGACAGGGCGCCTGCGCCGCAATATGCCTGATCCGGTTCCCGTCGCCGTCTTGGGGAGGCTGGCGATTGACCGCGCGTGGCAGAAAAAGGGGCTCGGCCGCGCTCTTGTGAAGGATGCTCTGTTGCGCGTCCTTCTGGCGGCTGAAGCCATTGGCATTCGGGGCATATTAGTTCACGCCCTGTCGCCGGAGGCCGCAGCCTTCTATGAAGCGGTGGGCTTCGAGCCCTCGCCGCTGGAGCCGATGACGCTCATGGCGACGCTCGCGGATTTGCGCGGCGCGCTGGATTAACCCATCTTCCGGCGCGGGTCGTAGCCGTGCCGGTCCCGCAGCTCCCGCATCTTGGCGTCGAAGTCGGCGTCGGGCTCTTCGGGCAGCATGATTTTCAGCACGACATAAAGGTCGCCCGCCGGCTTGCCGTCGGTCGCGGGCAGGCCCTTGCCGCGCAGGCGCAGCACGCGCCCGCCATTGGAGCCGGCCGGCACGCCGAGCTCCACCTTGCCGTCGAGGGTGGGCGTCTGCACCTTTGCGCCGAGCGCGGCCTCATAGACCGCTACGGGCAGTTCGACGCGCAGATCGCGTCCTTCCACCTTGAAATAAGGATGCGGGGCGAGCTTCACGGTCACCAGCGCGTCGCCGGGCTCGCCGCCGCGCAGGCCCGGCTGACCCTGGCCGCGCAGCCTGATCTGCTGGCCGTCCTCCACGCCCGCCGGAATCTTTACTTCCAGCGTGCGGCCCGAGGGCAGGATCACGCGGGCCGAGCCGCCTTTGGCGATGGTCTCGAGCGGCACGGTCGCGGTCGCGACCACGTCGTCGCCGCGCGTGGGCGTCGCCTGCCGTCGCCTGCCGCCGAAGAGATCGGCGAATAGATCGCTGGGATCGAAACCGCCAGCGCCGGCGCCCGCGCCCTGCTGTCCGCCAAAGTTGAAGTCGTAATGCTGATCGCCCCCCGGAGCGCCCCCGGCCGTGCGCCAGCCGCGCGTAAATCCGCCCGGTCCCGCGCCGAACCCTTCGAAGCCGCGCGGCTTGCCGTCCGGCCCGATCTCGCCGCGATCGAATTGGGCCTTTTTCTTCTCGTCGCCGACGATCTCATAGGCCGTATTGATTTCGGCGAAGCGCTCCTTGGCCTTCGCGTCATCCTTGTTGCGGTCGGGATGGTATTTCTTCGCGAGCTGGCGGTAGGCCTTCTTGATGTCGGCCGCGCTCGCAGATTTGGTGACTCCGAGAACGTCGTAAGGGTCGCGCATTTTGTCCAATCAGCCCATGGGAGCGCCCGCCCGCAATCGGCGCGGGCGCATATGTCTGACAGACTATTTGGGAGAAGCGCGCTTCCAACGCAAGCGCCGGCGCGGGGGAAACTTCTTAGAGCTTCGTCGGCGCCTTTCCGAAATCGGCGAAGGCTTCGCCATCCGGGTCGAGCTCGCTCAGCGCGTCGTTGACGGCGTCGATCTGGCTCGTTTCACCGCCGCCCATATTTTCTTCCGTCGCGCGCAAGAGGGCGCGGGCGTCGAGCTCCCAGCGCTTCAGAATTTCGATCTTCAACAGCTTGGCGAGCGCCTTGCTCTCGACGACCTCGGAAGGGATGTCGAAGACGGAGGCAGGGGAGATGAGGGCTTTTTCAATTTCGGCCGAGCCCAGGTTCAAGACTTTCATTTAATGCCCCGGTTTGGATTCCTTTCGGCTCGAACGCGCAAGCCAGCGCCCATGTTCCTATACTGGAGGATATCTTGACGGCGGCTGCGTCAGGTATTACCTGACAGTCAGGTCAATCCTGACGAGGGCGTCATGGCGAAGAAGCTTTACTGCTCTTTTTGTGGAAAATCCCAGGACCAGATCCAGAAGCTTGCCGCCGGACCGGGCGGCATTCACATCTGCGACGAATGCGTGGGCGTCTGTCAGGCGATCATGCATGGAGAAGGCGAGGGCGTGGACAGGACTTTCGATCCGAAAAGCTGGCCCAAGGAACGCCTTCTCGAGCTGCTCGCGCCGGTCAATGCCGCGGCGGAGGGTTACCGTGAGCAGCTCCAGACGATGGTAGAGACGCTGAGAGACCAGGACGTGACCTGGTCGGAGATCGCCAAAAACCTAGGCGTGTCCCGCCAGACGGCATGGGAGCGCTTCTCATAAAATCGCTCAGGCGACCGCGTCCCAGACGAGCTTCGCGTTCAAGCCGACGATCAGGGTCGCAATCGCACAGGCCAGCAAGGTCGTGCGCCGGGGAGCGACGAGCGCGCCCATGATCTTGCGCCTCGCCGTAAAGACGATGAGCGGAACCATCGCAAAGGGCAGCGTCAGGCTCAGCACGACCTGGCTCAGCACAAGGAGCCGCGCGGTCGCGGACTCGCCCGCTGACAGGGTCACGGCGATGGCCGGCGCGATGGCGAGGGCGCGGGTGACGAGCCGCCGCGTCGTGGGCCTGAGGCGCAGACGGATGAAGCCCTCCATCACGATCTGCCCCGTGAGGGTGGCGGTCACGGTGGAGTTCAGCCCGCAGGCGATGAGCGCCACGGCGAAAAGCGTCGCGGCGACGGGTTCGCCCAGGAGAGGGGCGATGAGCCGATGCGCTTCGCCGAGCTCCGCCACCTCCGTCAGCCCGTGGGCGTGGAAGGCCGCGGCCGCCAGAACCAGAATGGCGCCATTCACGATAAGCGCGAAAAGCAGCGCGATCGAACTGTCGATCACGGCGAAGCGCACAGCTTCCCGCTTCTTTTCGGTCGAGGCGCCGACCGCGCGCGTCTGCACCACGAAGGAATGCAAAAAGAGATTATGCGGCATCACCGTCGCGCCGAGGATGCCGAGGCCGAGATAGAGCATCTCCGGGTTTGTGAAGAATTGGCGGCTCGGGATCAGCCCCTGCGCAACGGCCCGCATATCCGGGCGCGCCAAAGCGAGTTGCGCGGCGAAGGACAGGCCGATGAGCAGCAGCGTCGCAACGACAAAGAGCTCGAGCTTGCGAAAGCCCAGCCGTTCGAAAGCGAGCACGAGAAAGGCGTCGAGCGCCGTCACAAGGATTCCAACCGCCAGCGGCAGGCCGAAGAGTAGCTGAAGACCGATCGCCGTTCCGATCACCTCGGCGAGATCGGTCGCGAAAATCCCGGCTTCCGCCAGGAGCCAAAGTCCGATCGCGACGGGAAAGGGCGTATGCGCCCGGCAAGCTTCCGCGAGATCGAGCCCCGCGCCGACCCCGAGCCGCGCGGAAAGCGACTGCAGCACGATCGCCATGAGGCTGGAGAGAACGGCGACAAAGAGGAGGGCCGCGCCGAATTTTGAGCCCGCCGCCAAAGCGGTCGCCCAATTGCCGGGGTCCATATAGCCGGTGGCGACGAGATAGCCCGGCCCGAGAAAGACGAAGAGTCGTCTCAGCAGCGCGCCGCCTTCGGGAACAGCGATCGAGCGGCGCAGCTCGGCGCTGACTCTCGCGGGGGCGGTCGGCGTCACGCGTCTCCTCCAGCCTGGCCGGGCCCGCTGAAGGAGCGCGACGTTCAGGCGTTCAATTTGCGAATTAGCGCCGCAAGGGCTTCCGGGAAGATCAGCTCGTCCGACGCCGCGATGGCGTCGGCGGACCACCAGCGCCAGCCGAGCGTGTGAATCTTTTCTTCCGGCGTCAGCAATTGCGGGCGTGGCTCGAAGCCTTCCGTCCTGACGAGGAAATATCGCTCGATCGCCTGCTGCCAGTCTTCGCCGATCTCGATCGGGAAGTCGCGGGTTGCCACGACCGGCCCCGGGTCGCCGGGCAGGATCAGCCCGGTTTCTTCGCGCAGCTCGCGGCGCAACGCCGTTTCGAAAGTCTCGCCTTCCTTGAGCGCGCCGCCGGGCGTCGCCCAGAAATGATGATGGCCGAGCGCCAGAAAATGCGGCGAAAGCCCGCCGGCATATTTCATGAGCAGCGCTTCGCCCTTGGGGTTGAGGATCAACGCGCGCGCGGCTTCACGCCGGGGCAGGACGAGCCCGTCCCATGGCGCGGCGATCTCGGGCCGCCCTTCGGCCTGCGCCCAATCGACGAGCGACCATTTCCCGTCCTCGAAGGCGATCCAATTGGGCGTGGCGTTGAGCACGGGATGCTCGCGCTTCTCCGAGAGGCTCTTGCCCGTCGCCAGGCGCCAGGCGATGTCGAGCACGCCGGCATGGGCGAGGACAAGCACCGTAAACCCGGCGCTTTCGCGGGCGATGTCGGCCAGCACGGAGCGCACGCGGCGCGAGAATTCATTGAGCGTCTCGCCTTCGGCGGCGGCGAAATCGGGGTCGCGGGTCAGATAGTGCTGGTAATCCTCGGCGTATTTTGCCTGCACCTCGGCATGGGTGTGGCCCTGCCAGACGCCGTCGTCCTTCTCACGCAGCCGCTGGGTCGCCAGCACGGTGAGACCTCGCGCCTCGGCGATGGGGGCGGCGGTGTTCATGGCGCGGCGCAAATCGCTCGAATAGACGCGGTCGAAATGGGCGTTGGCCAATTCGCGGGCGAGGGCCTGGGCCTGGGCGCGGCCGCGGGCGTTGAGCGCAATATCGAACTGCCCCTGAAAGCGCCTTTCAATGTTCCAATTTGTCTCGCCGTGGCGGGCGAGACAGATAATCGTGCGGGTCATCGCTGGTCTGGGGGCGGCCGAGCCGATAGGCGCGCGGGCCTTGCGCAAAAATCGCCCGCCGCGCCGAATACGCCGGGCTGTTTTGCCCCATTCCGGCGCAAAAGTCAGTCCGCTTTTACAGAAAGCGGGGCATGAGGCGCGTTCAGTGGCGCGCCGCGTAAGTGAATTCGCCGGCGCGAATCCTGCCCGGCAGGGCCTCGGCGAGCTTCACCACCGCCTCTTCGCCATAGGTCGCGACGAGCTCGCGCAGCGAGGCCATGAGCGCGGCCTGAGCGAAAGAGTCGCTTTCGATCCCCGCCAAAATGGCCTCGGCGAAGGCTTCCGTAACATAAGCGAGCGCCGCCTGGTGTTGCTCACCGCAGGTGTCGTCGAGAGATGCGAAGGGCGTCTGCGTCATGAGGGCTACATTAGACAAGCTGGCCGCGCCGCGCGACACGCCTCTTTCCAAAAGGTTAATTCGTGATTGAAAAGAATCCCTACGGATTGCCGAATCTATAGGTGAGGTCCCGGGAAATCCTCCCGGCTTCATCGAGATAGCGGCTGGTGGCGGCCTTGGCGTTCGGCGTGCAGACGCGATAGGTCAGCTCATAGCCGCGAAAACCGCGGTTGAAGGCCGAGACATATTTGTCCCGGCGGGGCCCGCTCGGCGCATCGGCGTCGAGCAGCGCCGACATCTTGTCCCGCCACTCCTCCCCGTCTTTCTCTCCGCAGAGGTCGCGCAAGAAAGCGAGGGCGCCGATGATTTCGGACAGGCGCATAAGCTGCCCCTCGTAAGGCGGGGGCGGGGCCTCGGCGCCTTGGGGCGCCGGCTTCGTTGCCTCTGGCTGGCCTTTGGCGGCCTCGCGCTTCTTCGGCTTGGCGTCGCGCTTTTTCTCGGCGTGCGGAATGTCGCGGGCGGGGCGTGGGGCCGCGCGCATCGGCCGGGCGGGGCCGAAGAAATCGAAAAGCCCCTGCGCGCCGGCGTCGAAGCTCAAAAGACACGCCCCCGCTATCGCGGCCGCGCGAGCGGCGCGCCTCATGGATAGAGCCTATCCTTGCGCCAGTCCTGGCCCGGCGCGTCGCGGACGAACCGCACCCGGTCGTGCAGGCGGAAGGGTTTGTCTTGCCAGAACTCCATGGCGATGGGGGCGATGCGGAAGCCGCGCCAATAAGGCGGACGCGGTATGTCGCCGATCGCATATTTTGCGGCGTAGGTCGCGACGGATTTCTCGAGAGCGAAACGGCTTTCGAGCGGCCGCGACTGCTGGCTGGCCCAGGCCCCGATACGCGAATCGCGCGCGCGGCTCTGGTAATAGGCGTCCGATTCGGCCTCGCTCACTTGTTCGACAGGCCCGCGCAGCCGCACCTGCCGGCGCAGGGATTTCCAGTGGAAGAGCGCCGCCGCCTTCGGATTCTCGGCGAGCTGCCGGCCTTTGTCGCTTTCCGCGTTGGTGTAGAAGACGAAGCCCTCGGGACTCCATTCCTTCATCAGCACCATGCGCGCGTCCGGCATGCCGTCGGCTCCGGCGGTGGCGATCGCCATCGCCTCGGGATCGTTGAGCTCTTTGGCTTTCGCATCCTGGAACCATTTGCCAAACAAGGCGAAAGGCTCCTCGGCGTCGACGAAGTCACCCGACGTTAACGCGTTCAAGCGAAAATCCTTTCCAGAGGGCCCTCGGGGGGCGGGGGCGTTTGTAAGGTGGCGCTTTGCTGTTCTTGTGTAAGAGACATATCGCTGCTGAAGGCTTTGCTCAATTCCCGCTCCCAGGCGTCCTTGTCGCCTTGATCGCCGCCGGCGCGCTTTCCGGCTGCTCGATCGCCATTCCCATGGGCGACTCGTCTTCTTCGGCCATGTGGCAGGGCGCGCCCGAGGATGTCACGGGCTCCATCGCCAAGCCGCCGCCCAAGCTTTCCCGCCATCTGGACAGCGAGGACGCGCGCCGCGCCAATGCCGCGCTCGGCACGGCGCTCGATCCGCAGGGCAGCGGCGCGAGCGTTCATTGGGATAACCCGCAATCGGGCGCCAAGGGATCTTTCACGCCGGTCGGCCAAGCCTATCCGCTCGACGGCAAAATCTGCCGCTCTTTTTTGGCCGAAGTTGCGGCGAGCGACAATGTCGAAAAGCTGCAAGGCGTCGCCTGTCGGGAAAAGACGGCGGAATGGACGTTGACCGAGATCAAGCCGTTCAAGAAAGGATAGGCCGCCCGCCTGTTCTTTTCCGAAAGCAAATCTGCTTGGGTCCAGCGCCCGGTCGCGATGGTTAAGCTTGCGACGACTCGCGGCCAGTGAAATAATTGCCAAGTCTTTATTTGCTCGGGCTTGGCTATGACTTCGATTTATCTGATCAATCCGGCGGGCGATTTTCCAACTTATTTCGGCGGAGAGGTTCTTGCAGCCTCCGGCGCGCCGGGCGGCGTGATGATGGCGGACCTTTCGAGCGCCACCATCGCCGCTCTGGCGCCCGCCGATTTCAACATCTCACTTTGCGACGAATCGATTTCGCCGGTCGATTTCGACCATCCGGCGGATTGGATTCTCATCACCGGCAAGGTGAGCCAACGCGGCCGCATGGTCGCCATCGCCGATGAATTCCGCCGCCGCGGCAAGCCAGTCGTCATCGGCGGCCCCTACGCCAGCTTGAGCCCCGCCCGTTTGCGCGACCATTGCGACGTCCTGGTCTGCGGCGAGGCGGAGGCGATCGCAGGGGACATTTTTGCCGATCTGCGCGCCGGCAAGCCGAAGGACGGCTATTTTGGCGACAAGCCGTCGCTTGCTTTGTCGCCACTGCCGCGCTGGGATCTTTACCGCAACGACCGCGCCATGCTCGGCGCGGTGCAGACCTCGCGCGGCTGCCCCTTCGAATGCGAATTCTGCGACGTCATCCAATATCTGGGGCGCAAGCAGCGCCATAAGCCAATCGCCAATGTCATCGCCGAGCTCGACGCGCTCTGGGCGCATGGCTATCGCACGGCGTTTTTGGCCGACGACAATTTCACCGCCTATCGGTCCCATTGCAAGGAGCTGCTCGCGGCCATCGCCGATTGGCGGCGCGACCGGCCGATGGAGTTCGTCACGCAAATCTCGATCGACGCCACACGCGACGACGAGCTGATCGATATGTGCGTCGCCGCCGGCCTGACCCAGGTTTTCATCGGCATCGAGACCCCGAATGTCGAGAGCCTGCGCGAGACCGGCAAGCGCCAAAATCTCAAGATCAGCCTCGTCGATGAAGTGCAGAAGCTCGTCGACCGGGGGATTTCCGTGATGGGCGGCATGATCGTCGGCTTCGACCACGACGGGCCGAACGTCTTTGCGCAGCAATATGATTTCGCCATGGAGACGCCCATCCCGGTTTTCAGCCTGGGCGCGCTGATGGCGTCGGAGGCCACGCCGCTCTACGACCGCATCGTCAAAGAAGGGCGCCTTCTTACGGGCGGCGTCGAGACCCAGGCCGTGCCCTGGAGCTCCAATATCCAGTGCCGCACGATGAGCATGGAGGAGCTGCATTTCGGCATGCAGAATCTCTGCAACGCCCTTTACGCGCCCGCCGCCTTCCAGGAACGCATGCTGCGCCTCATCGAGACCTTTGGGCGTCATCGCAACGGCCCGGCGCCGAGGCCGATGGACGCGAATACGCTACGCACTATCGAGAAGCAGGCGATGCAGGCGGCGATGCAGCGCATCGTCAAATATGGGCAGGCGGAAGGGCGTATGTGGAACAAAGTCTGGGGCGCTGCGGTCCGCAAGCCCGAGACAATGACCATCGTGGCGCGCATTCTGTTCCAATATGCGCAGGCGCGGCACATGTTCGAGCGGGGCGACTATTGGGAGCCGCAGCTCTCGACGGCGCCGGCGCGGGAGCCCGCCGTGCGGGAGCCGGCGACGGTTTAAGCCGGCTTGCGGTTGATCAGCCACAGACCCGCTACGAAAATGCCCTTCGAGATGGGCAGGAAGATGAGCGCCGAGACGATCGTCACAATGGCGAGAATTCCCGCCTCCTGCCAATAGGGCATGAGTTCCCCGCGCTCCAGGAAGATGAGCAGCGGCACCACAATATGGGCGACGATGCCGATGGTGAACCAGGCCGGCCCGTCGTCGGCGTCGAGGCCCTCGAAGCTCTCGTGGCAATGCGGGCAGCTATCTTCGCGCGTCAGATAGCCTTTGAAGATATGGCCCTCGCCACAGCTCGGGCATTTCATCCGCGCGCCTCGCAAAAGGATTTTCGTCGTCGTCGCCGCGTCGCTCATGCGGTCTCCTCGATTTTCGGGCTTTAAGCCTTTCTTCACGAGCGCGACGCGCGAATCAAGGATTATGATTCGTGCCTGCTTTGTGCGCCTCTCGTCCCGCAAGTCCCCGATTGGCGCGGCGCCGGAGACGCCGTGGTTCATGGGTTGGTAAGGACGTTGGGCGCAGGTCCTCGACATCTCTGGACCGCGAGCCTTCAGGCTCGCTCAAATAGGCGAGCCTGAAGGCTCGCGGTCCGGGGGCGGTCTTTGGAGAACAAAGGAGAGGAAAACCCGTCGAGACGGGACTTCCTCCCCTTCGAGACGCCGCCTGCGGCGGCGGCTCAGATGTCGCTCAGAACTTGAACTTGACGCCGCCGATGAAAGCGCGCGGCTGGCCGGCGATCACGGATGCGCCCGTATTCGTCGACAACAGGGCCGCGTCCTGCTGTATGCCTGTCCTGCCGATCAGCCCATCGGTCATCACGGCGGCGCCGGCGACATAAGTGCGGTCGGTGACATTCTTGACGTCGAAGAAGATGTCGAAGCGCTTCAGCCAGCTTTGAGCGATATCTCTCGAATAATGCAGATTGAGGTTGACGAGGCCGTAGCCGGGCGCCCAAGCCAGATTCGCATTATCGAGCGCATAGTCGCTCTTGTAGATATATTCGACATAACCGCCGAGGCCGGCGAACTGGCCGTAGGGAATGTCATAGCCGGCGCGCGCCGTAAGCGAGTGCGGCGCGACGTTGGGAATGGCTTTCCCGCTGCGGTTGTAATAGACCGTGGCCGACAGCGGATCCATGAAGTTTGTGAATTGCTGGTTGTTATAGGTGTAGGCCAGAAGGAGCTGCGCGCCCTCGAACGGCCGCCAATCGGCGCTGACCTCGACTCCGCGGTGCACCGATTGCGGAATATTCAGCCAATAGAAAACCAGCGATGGCGCTGTTAGCTGCATGATCTCGTTGCGAAACCACTCATGGAACGCGGTGACGCCGACGGTCAGGTCGCGGGTCGGCGTCCAGTCGACGCCGAGATCGACGCCCATGTTGGTCTGCGCTTTCATCGTGCCATTATTGCCGACGCCATTTACCGTCGCCGTCAGATAGCTGAAATTCGGCGTGCCATAACCAGCCGCGTAGCGCGCGCGGAGCTGCCACTCGGGGTTGTAGCGCCAGGTCAAGGACGCTTCCGGCGCCGTATTCCAATAGTCGTTGTCGATCCCGACCTGAGTCGGCGTCAGCACCGCGCCTCTTCCCGAGAAATTATAGACGCTGTTGACGCCCCAGACGCGGTTCCAGTTGGTGCTGAAGCCGATCACCGCCGTCAGATCGGGACGCAAAGCGATCTCCTCGCGCGCCCGCAAGCTGATGTTGGAATGGTAGGAGTCCATTTTGCTCGTCGGACCTCCGGGCATTCCGTAGTTCCAGACGTTGGGAACCCAGGCGTAGGTCGGATTGGTGAGCTTCAGATTATCGTAGAAAAAGCCGAGATAGCTCGTCGTCGGAAAGCCGAACAAAGAGGCGCGGCGGGTGATGTCGGTGCTCGCCGAAATGCCGACGGTGGGGCCATTCATATAGTTCGGCCCGCCAGTGCCGCCGATGATTTTGACCGGCATCCAGGTGGCGGATCTGTTCTCGAGATAATCATAGGTGAATTGGCTGCGCCATGTCGTGGCGTCGTCGAAATCATGCTCCCAGCGCAGCCCGGCGATCTCGCGCTGAATATTGTGATGGTAGCCCAGTTGACTGGAGCTTTGTCTGATCGTCGCGCCGTAAATGCCGTTGGCGTAGGTGTTCAAATTATTGCAGAAGGGCACATTCCCGGCCGTCGGGATCGCGCAGCCATAGTTCTTTACATATGGGTTGTAGTAATACTGGTTGAGAGACTGTCGAACCTGCATCTGAGAAAAAGTATTATTATAGATCAGTTTCAGAATGAGGCGATCGGTGGGCGTCGGCGTCAACTTGAGAAGGACGGTGGCGTTTTGGCGGTCGCCCGCCGTATGCGCGATATAACCATCGTTGCGCGTGTCCGAGGCGAAGACCGAGAGGTCCGCCTCGCCGAACGCCGGACCGGAAACCTTCTTCCCGCCGCGAAGGTAATTATTGAAATAGCCGAAGCTGCCGAATTCCGAACCGTACTCCACCCCGTCGATTTCAGCGCCCGAAAAGGAGCGGAAATTGACCGCGCCGCCATAGGCGTAGTTGCCGAAGAGCGCCGAGGAGGGCCCGCGATAGACGTCGACCCCGCTAAAGGAATGCGGATCGAGCATGTCGGTGCGGCCAAAGCCGTCGGCCGTCATGATCGGGAAGCCGTCCTCATACATTTGTATGTTTCGGGTATGTTGGTTCAAGCGGTTTCCCGAACCGCGAATATTGATGACGAAATCATAGGTCGGCGCGCCCGTTTCCTGGAATGTCACGCCGGGGCTGTAGCGCAGGAATTCCTGCACCGTGCTCATGGGCGTCGTTTCCAGGAAGTTGTGCTTGAGCGACGTGAAGGTCTGACCCGGCGGATCGCGATAGATCGGCAATTTGGCGCGCGAGGGCTCGAAGCCAGGGGCGGTGATCGGCGCGCCGTCCGGAGCCTGCGCGGAACTGGCGTGCGGCGCCGATTGTCGAGGCGCGGGGCCGCCCACTTCGCGTTGGCGGTTCCCGACGTCGATGCGGGGCAAGTTCTGCTGAGCCGATACGCTCGACGAGCCCAGAACGAGGATGAGAGCGCCGACGGAGACGCCGCGCATCATAGGGATTTTGCTAATCACGGATCAAATTCCTTCAGGTTAGGTCAGGTCTCGAGGCGCGCTGAAATGCTCGTGTGACGATCGCCGCCAGCGCACATATGCGCTGCGCCTTCGTCTGCGACGTGGAGGGGACGGGATAGAATGGCCGCGCTTATATACGCGGGCGTTTCGCGCGAAATATCAGGAGAAGTAAGCCGGGGGCCCGCGCGTCAGCGTCATTCGCGATCGAAGCGACGGTCGCGAGGCAGAGTCCTGCGTAGTTATCGGGCGCGCCGACTCGTCGTCGCCCGGAGAGAGCACAACGGCGACAACCGCGAATAAAGCGATCGCGGCGCTCCAGTGGTCGCGGCTGCTGGTGGAGCAAAGGACGCATTCGTGCTGATGGTCGGAATGCGTTCGATCGCCGCCGTCTGTGTCGTTCGCGCAAATCACTTGCGTCGCGGCCAGCGAAACGCCCGGCGCATCGCTCTGGACGTGGCTTGCGCCGAAAGGCGATAAGAGAAAGGCGATCACTTGCAGCATAGCCAGACAAATGATCGCTTGCGCGCGATAGGCGCGCAGGCAGTCCGTCATCTGGTCGTAAAAATGCCGCATAATTTACTGTCTACGGCCCGCCGCCGGACTGTCAATTCGCGAAACGAAAGCGTAACCAAATAAGCAGCCGCCGTTGCGCGTCTGCAACATTCTTATGCACGAGCGCGGAGCCTGGGCCATCTGGATTGTAGCCCTTTCAGCAGCAGCGCTATCATAAGAGGAACGCCGCTTTCCGCGGCGCAGGAGGAGCGCGCCATGTCATCTCCCTTCGGCAAGCGCCTGATTGTTACGAGCATTTTGGCGACCCTCGTCATCCCGGTCTTCTTCCTGTCCGCGAGGGTGTTCTCGGCCTGGCAGGCAGGCTACGGCTGGGCGGAGATGGATTGGGACGGCAAGGGGCGCACGACGCCTCTCGATTTTCTCAAGGCGGCGGAGATCGGCAAGCGGCCGGTTCTGGTCAACGACCGTTCCTGCGTCGAATATTTCCTCTATCGCGACGGCGTGACCGTGAAGACACGTTGCCCGTGAGGCTGATCTAGGGCTTTTTCCGGCGCCGAACCGAATCGCGCATCAGCGTCAGGCACTCTTCCGTCGAGGCCATGTCGAGCGCCGTCAGCCCGAGACCCGTCTCGAACGCCGGATCGGCGCCCGCCGCCAGGAGCTGCGCCACGGCCCTGGCTCGGCCCGACGAGGCGGAGAACATCAGCGGGGTCGCGCCCGTGCAGTTGACGTGCTGAGTGTCGGCTCCGGCTTCGATGAGAAGCCTGATGTTTTCCGCATTCTCGCCGACGCAGGCAAGCCACAGGGCCTGGTTGCCGTCAGCGTTCTCGGCGTGGATGTCGGCGCCGGCGGCAAGCAGCTCGCGCGCCAGGGCTGGGGGCGCGAGCCGGACCGCGAGCATCAGCGGCGTCGCTTTGTCCTTGTTGAAGACATTGACGGCGTCGCGAGGGAATCCATGTTCCGCAAGGAATGTTTGCAGCGCGTCGCTGAGATCGAGGGTGGCGCTCATCCGTTCGGCTCACGAAAATAGGGACCGAACGGCGTATGCGAAGTTGGGGCCAACGGCGCCATCCCCGACGCGCGCGCCGATTGGACACACGGGGAATCACCGCCGTCATTGCGAGGAGGCGGAGCCGACGAAGCAATCCAGGGCCTGGATTGCTTCGCTTCGCTCGCAATGACGGGCTCTGAGTAAAGCCAGCGCTCTTGCGGCTCTGGATTCCCGGTCGGGCTTTCAGCCCGCCGGGAATGACAATGCCCCAATTCGAGCTGTTCAAACGGAAATAGTAGGAACGCTTACTTCACGCCGAGCAGTTCGACGTCGAAAATCAGCCAGGAATTGGCCGGAATGGCGTTGCCCATGGCGCGCGCGCCATAGCCGAGCTCCGGCGGGATGATCAGCGTGCGCTTGCCGCCGACCTTCATGGTCTCGACACCCTCGTCCCAGCCCTTGATGACCTGGCCCATGCCGAGCGGAAAATCGAAGGGCTCTCCCCGATCGCGCGAGCTGTCGAATTTCTTGCCCTTGGCGCCGTTCACATAAAGCCAGCCGGTGTAGTGAACGGTGACGTTCTGACCGATCTTCGGGGAAGCGCCCGTGCCCGGCTTCGTGTCGATATATTTCAGCCCGCTCGCCGTGAGCGTGGTCTCGGGCTCGGCGCGGACAGCAGTCGGCGCGACGGCCAGTCCCGCCGCTGCGGCGAGGATCGCGACCGAAAGAGTCTTCGAGAAAAAGCGCATTTTTTCCTCCGGGATGATTGTAGCGGCTTTACGCCATGATGCCGTTGTCGCGCGCGAGCTGCAGCAGGTTCTTCTGGGGGCGCGCGCCGACATGCGAGATAATCTCGGCGGCGGCCATTGCGCCGAGCGCGGCGCTGCGCTCATGCGGCAGGTCCCTGGCGTAGCCGGCGAGAAAGCCCGCCGCAAAGAGGTCGCCGGCGCCGGTCGTGTCGACGACTTCCTCGACCGAAAAGGCGGGCGCGGCGATCACTTTGCCCTCGCTCGTGACGACGCAGCCCTTTTCCGAGCGGGTGACGACGCCGAGCAGGCCCTTTTCGGCGCGTAGCGCCGCGAGCGCCGCGTCGAAATCCGAGGTCTCGTAAAGTGCGTGCAATTCGCTTTCATTGGCGAAGAGAATATCGACGACGCGGTCGCGAATCAGCGAGAGGAACTCGGCGCGATAGCGATCGACGCAGAAGGAATCGGAGAGGCTCAGCGCCACCTTGCGGCCATGGGCGCGGGAGACTTTCGCGGCGCGCAGAAAGGCCTGCTTGGCGCCCGGCGGGTCCCAGAGATAGCCTTCCATATAAAGGATTTTCGCCGACGCGACGGCTGCTTCGTCGATATCCTCCGGCTGCAGCGCCTGGCAGGCCCCCAGAAAGGTGTTCATGGTGCGCTGGCCGTCGGGCGTCACGAAGATCAGGCAGCGCGCCGTGGCGGCGCCGTCCGCCGCGGCCGGCGTGTCGAAGGCGACGCCGGCCTTGCGGATGTCGTGGGTGAATTCGCGGCCGGCGGCGTCGTCCTTGACCTTGCCGACGAAGCCGGACTTGGCGCCGAGACTGGCGAGGCCCGCCATGGTGTTGGCGGCGGAGCCGCCCGAGATGACCGTCGTCGGCCCCATCAGCTCGTAGAGCGCGTCCGCGCGCTTCTCGTCGACGAGCGCCATTGAGCCCTTGATCAGCCCGGCGCCGACCAGCACGTCGTCATCGGCGCGGGAAAGAGTGTCGACGATGGCGTTGCCAATGCCGAGAACATCGAGAGTGGTCATGAAGCGATCCGGGTATGGGCGCCAAAAGCGAAACCGGCCGACCCTTCCGGGCGGCCGGCGCCTGTTTAACACCGAGTGACCGGCGCGCCTAGCTAGTCGATCACATAGCGGAAACCCATGCGGACCTGCTGGCTGACAAGACTGCTCGAAACGACGTTGTTGTAGCGGTCGACGCCGGTGATTTTACCCATATTCGCGTAGCGGTAACCGACGTCGATCTTCCAATGGTTGTCGATGTCGTAGGAAAAGCCGCCCATGAAAGCATAGGAGAAGCGAACAAAGGTGTCTTCGTATTTCGTGTCCCAATTCGCCATGTAAGTGGCGCTGGTGCGCGGGTCTGTGTAGGTCACGCCTGCATAAGGGACGCCGTTATACATATACCAGTTGGAGGATACTCTCTGGTAAAGCACGTTGAGGCCGACGCCGGCGCCGACGTAAGGCGTGAAACCCCACCAATTGCCCAAGTCGATATAGGCGTTGGCCAGGGTGAGCATCGACTCGGTTCTGTTTCTGACCCAGGGAAAACAGGCCGAGTAGATGGGATTGACCAGCCCGGGATCGCCGAGGGGATTGGGCTGATAGAGCCCGATCGTGCAAGGTAGCCCGATATCGTTGCGCACGCCGCTCTTCTGATAGAGGCTCTCGTAGTCGACCGTCACGTCGGCGCGCAGGAAATCATTGAATTTGTAGCCGCCGCCGAGACCGATGGTCCAATTGTTGGGGAAACTGTTCGACAAGGTGACGCCGTTGAGCTCGGTCGGCGTGGTGCGAGCGATGCCCAGATCGCCCCGCAAATACCAGTTCGAGCCCCATTCGACAGGGCCTTCCTCGACGAATTGCTGCGGTTGAATGGCTGGAAAGTCCGCGGCCTGCGTCGCTGGCGCGATAAGCGCGCCCAGCAGCGCGGTGGCGATCGTCGCGCGGGCGCGCAAAAACGGGCGAACCATTGCTATCTTCCTTGGTCGAGACCGAACGGGCGCGACGGCCACGCTCGGGAATGAAGGAAGAATGATCGATCATGCTTAATGGCGGCTTAATCCGCCAGCATGGTTTCCGTCTTCTTTATAAACAAAAAGGCGTCCGCGACTGTGCGCGGGCGCCTGAGGCTCTCTTCTGTTCGGTCGTTCTTCAGAATTTCACGGACGACAGAACGATCTCGATGATCAGCACATAGACAGAGGCCGTCACAAAGGCCGGGATCGGTCGCAGCGCCACATGCCGGAACAGGAAGGCGTAAATGAAGACGAGCCAGATGATGATCGGGAACAGCAGGAAACGTGTCAGGCGTTCGGTCGGCAGCGGCGGCGGCAACGCGACGCCGACAATGAAATGCATGACGATATAGGCGCCCGCCCCGACGGCGCCCAGGATCGCCAAGGCGCTCACGGTCTTGATGAATCTGTCCTCCTGCTTGAGGTAGCGGAGCAGGAGCAGCGTCGCGCCGTAAAGCACGGCCGCGGTGGAGAGGCCGTAGAAAATGCTCACCGGCAGCGAATGGGAGAAATATTGCGCGCCGATCTGCAGCACGACATAGGCGGCGAGCGCGCCCTTCATCAGTTGCTCCGAGTCGGGGAGCGAGAGCTGAGACGCCTCGAGATTGAGCATTTTGAGGACCGTCCTCGGCGTCGGATCGTTGATGAACGGAATATTGAACGCCATGAGCGTTGGTCCCCTTGGTCGGCGGCGCCGAGCGGCGCGAAAAAGCCGCGCTTTGTCGTTGCGCGCGGCCCATTGTCGCCTCTCTAACATGCTTTTGCGCCTACCGAAACCAAGGGCGCGGTCAGGGCAGGCGCGTCAGCCAATCCTCGCGCGCGACGACCGCGACGATGCGCCGCGCTGCATCCGCCCAGGAGACGTTGAGCGTCCTGGCCGGATCGGCGGGGAGCCGGCCCGCCAGGAAGGCGCGCATCGCCTCGGCAAGCGCGTCGGGGTCGTTGACCCTGAAATAGATCGCGCCGTCGCCTCCGACCTCCCGGAATACGGGGATGTCGCTGCAGATGGCGGGGCGGCCGTGCTGGGCCGCTTCGACGATCGGCAATCCGAACCCTTCGGCATAAGAGGGCAGGAGCAGCGCCCGGGCGTGGCGGTAAAGGTAGGAGAGCTCGCCGTCATCGACGTCGCTGAACCAGAAGAGACGTCGGCCGAACTCCGGATGACTTCCCATGCCGGCGGCGATCGCCTCCTCGAACCAGCCGCGCCGGCCGACGACAATCAATCGCAGATCGACGCCCGAGCGCCACAGGGCGTCGAAAGCCTGCAGCGCGATCCGGTGCCCCTTGCGCGGCTCGATCGTGCCGACCATCAGGAAAGCGGGCGCGTCTCCAGCGACGGCTGCCACGATTTTCTCCCGTGGGGTCGCCGTCGGCGGCGCGGCGAGATCGGCGCCGCATTGGAACCAGCCGATCTTCAGGCCCGGTCGATGGGGCAGGCCCTTCGCGGCGACATAGTCCGCAAGTTCCTCGGCGACCGTGCGGGAGATGGCGAGAAAGGCGTCGCTTTCGAGAAGCGCCTTGCGCAACCAGGCGCGATAGCGCGGCACCGTCACCTCGTGACAGGCGTGTGGGTAAAGCTCGGGGATGAGGTCGAAGATGCAGGTGACGATCTCGCCGCCGTTCGCGCGGATGCGCTCGAAAACGGACCGCGCGCCTTCAGGCGCGCCTGTGGTCCCGCCTGTGGTCCGGGTGAGCTCCTCGAAAGCGTTCCAACTGTCCGAGAGCATCAGGAAGCGATCGCCGGGCGCGATGGCGACTTCGACGTCGTCGCCCGTCTCCGCGCCGCCGAGGGCGGCGGTAAAGGCGTTGGCCGTATAGAGCTTGCCATTCTCACTGCGCACGGCGAAAGCCGGGATGTCGAAGCTTGCGCCGGAATGGCAGGCGCGCGCGACTTCCTTGACCACGCGCTGTATGCCCGTGCCTGCGTCACGCTTGACCGTGCCGGTCACGTCGATGAGGAGCCGCCGGGCCGGCAAGGTCGGCGTCGAGGCCGTTATGGGAAGCGACGTCTCGGCCCGCGCAGGCGCTTTCTCGGCCTGTGGCCGGAAATAGGCGGCGATCGCCGCGCCGGCGTCGGCGAGCCGTTGCTCGACCGGCCGCAAAAAGCGATAGACGTGGCCGGAGACCGAATAGGTCAGCCGATAGCGTTCATGAGTAAGGTGCAGAAGCTCTGCGCGGAGATAATCGAGCTGAAATTCGAGGAGGCGGATGCGCTCTTTGTCCTTTGAGGACTCCTCGCTCATGCCTCGACGCCTGCGTATTTCGCGCGCCATTCTTCCAGCAGCACGCGCAGCATGTCATTCGCCGTGTAGCGCGGGGCCCAGCCCGTCGCGGCGCGCAGCTTGGAGGCGTCGCAGGCGATCGTGGCGATATCCGTCGAGGAGGGGCGCACCAAGTGGGGGGCGACCTCGATGTCGAATGGGCGGCGCGCCATGGCGCGCAACTCATCCAGAAGAGATGCGATCGTGCGCGCCTCGCCCGAGCCGATATTGAAGGTCGAGACGCGCTCGGGGAGGTCGTGGGCGCAGGCGATCAGACGCATATAGGCGTCGACCACGTCGCGTACGTCGAGGAAGTCCCGCTCCTTCGAGAGATCGCCGACCCTGATGTGTGGCTCCGACTTGCCCGCCTCGATCGACGCGATCTGCGAGGCGAAAGACGAGAGGACGAAATTGTGGTTCCGCTGACCGGGGCCGGAATGATTGACCGGACGCACGGTGATGAGCCGCCCTTCCTGACCGAGAATATCTGCGAGCGCGCCTTCGGCCGCCGCCTTGGAGCGGCTGTAAATATCCGTCGGCCGCAGCGGCGCGTCTTCGTCCAGCACGCCGTCGCGGAAGCTCGCGCCATAAACAGCCGCCGTGGACGAAAAAAGCGTGACGGCCCGCGGCGCATGTTGCGCGATCGCCGCGGCGAGGCTGAATGAGCCGTGGAAATTCACGCGCCAGGTGTGCTCGGCCGCCCTCGCGGCGAGACCGATGGACGCCTGTCCCGCGAGATGGACAATCAGATCGGGACGCAGCTCCGCCACCAGCCGGTCGATCGCGGCTTCGTCGAGGAGATCAGCCGTCGTGGACTCGAAGGCGGCGTTCGCGCCCGCCTCGCCCGGGCGCAGAAGCAGCATACGGGTGGCGCTGGGATAGGCTTCCACCAGGGCGTTGGTGAGATGGGCGCCGACGAAACCGGCGCCGCCCGTCACTAAAATCCGCTCATAGGCCGCCGCCATCGCCGCGCTCTTTCGTGTTTGGCTCAAGCTTCGCGCCGCAGGCGCTCCAGATCGGCGTCGACCATTTCGCGAATCATCTGATCGAGGTTGATCTCGGGCTGCCAGCCCAGCGCCTTTCGCGCCTTGCTCGAATCGCCCAGCAGCACGTCGACTTCGGCCGGTCGGTAGAAGGCAGGGTCGATGACCAGATGCTTGCCCATGTCGAGGCCCGCATGGTCGAAGGCAATCTTGCACATGTCGCGCACGGTCGTGGTCACGCCCGTCGCCACGACATAGTCGTCGGGCTTCTCCTGCTGCAGCATCAGCCACATCGCCCGCACATAATCCTTGGCGTGGCCCCAGTCGCGCTTGGCGTCGATGTTGCCGAGCCGCAACTCGCTCGCCTGCCCGAGCTTGATCTGGGCGACGCCGCGCGTGACCTTGCGGGTGACGAATTCGACGCCCCGCAGCGGGCTTTCGTGGTTGAACAGAATGCCCGACGAGGCGTGCAGGCCGAAGCTCTCGCGGTAATTCACCGTGATCCAATGGCCGTAGAGCTTGGCGACGGCGTAAGGCGAGCGCGGATAGAAGGGCGTCTTCTCGCTCTGCATGGGCTCCTGGATGAGCCCGTACATCTCGGAGGAAGAAGCCTGATAAAAGCGGGCGTTCGGCGCGCCGAGGCGCATGGCCTCGAGCACATTGGTCACGCCGACGGCGGTGACATTGGCGGTGAGCAGCGGCTGACGCCAGGAGGAGGCGACATAGGATTGCGCGGCGAGATTATAGATCTCGTCGGGCTTGACCTCCTCGACTGTGCGCAGAAGGCTGGAGAGATCGATCAGATCGGCGTCGTGCAAATGAACCTTGCCGCTGATCCCGAGCCAGCGCAGGCGGTGGTCCTCGACGCCGCGATGTGAGGAGCGGCGGACGACGCCATGCACCTCGTAACCCTTTTCGAGCAGAAACTGCGAGAGATAGGCCCCGTCCTGCCCCGTAATGCCCGTCACTAGCGCGCGCTTGGTCATCAATCTTCCCTGTCCAATGCTTCGACTCAAGGGCTTACTGAATCGCGCCCGGCGAGGCAAGTCGCCCAGCAAAGCGCGTTTCGGGGCCGAGAAAGGAAAAGCCGCCGACGCGGGCCGGCGGCGAAGTTCAGGAGCCCTAGCGGGTAAATCAATCCGCCTTTTTGGCTTCGTCTGTTCCGGGCGCGGGCAGCTTGCCCTCCGGCGTCGCCTGATCGATCGCCACGGGGAGATATTGCGCGAGAAGGTCGCGCGCCTTGTTGATGTCGACGCCGGCGCTCGCCGCCAGTTTTTTCACATTCTCGATGCCGATCGCCTGGCCTACCTCGATGGCGTTGATCGCCTCGTTCTTGCCGGTGGAAACCCAGGAATCGACTTGGCGCTTGAAGCCGCCCTCCTGGAACTGCTTGACCACGGCGTCGAGGCCGCCCTGCTTCTCGACGTAATCCTTAATGAGGCTGAGCGCTTCCGCGCCGATGGCGCCGCCGACAATTGCCTTGAGCCAGCTCATCTGTCTTCTCCATTCAAACGGGCGGCGCTGCGCCGCGCCGGGACGACAGATAGGGATCGAGCTGCGGCGATACAATGACGCGGCGACCTGGGCCGCGTCGCCCGGAGGCGGCTCGTTCGGCCTAAATCAGCGGATCGCCGGCCTTTTCCCACCAGCGCAAGATACCGTCCCAAATTTCCTGCGCGCTCTCCGCATACCAGAACAAAGCGCGATCCTCGGGGGCGATGACCCCTTCCTCGACCAGGAAATCCGGATCGAACACACGCCGCCAATAGGCCTCTCCGACGAGAACGATCGGCAGCGGCTTCAAGACGCGGGTCTGCGACAGGGTGAGGGTCTCGAAGACTTCGTCGAGCGTCCCATAACCGCCCGGGAAGGCGACGAGCGCTCGGGCGCGCAAAACGAAATGCAGCTTGCGCATCGCGAAATAATGGAAGCGGAAGCAAAGCTCCGGCGTGATGTAGGGGTTGGGATATTGCTCGCGCGGCAGGGCGATATTGAGCCCGACGGTCTCGGCCCCGGCGTCGAATGCGCCACGATTGGCCGCCTCCATGATTCCCGGCCCGCCGCCCGTGACGATGGCGAGGCGCCGTTCGCCGGGAAGGTTGCCGGCCGCGCCCACGATCCCGCCGAACGCCCGCGCGATATCGTAAAAACGCGCCTTCTCAGCGATTCGCTGGGCGGTCCTAGCGCGACGGGCGGCTTCCGGGTCGTCCGGCCGCGCCGCCGCTTCCGCCTCGGCCTGCTCGAGCCGTTGCCGCGCCGCCCCGGGCTCGACAATGCGTGTCGAGCCCCAGACCACGATCGTGTCTGTGACGCCATGACGCTGCAGCAGCAGCTCGGCCTTCAGATAATCGAGCCCGAGCCTTGGGCCGCGCGCATCGCCGGTCGCGAGAAAATCAACGTCGGAGTCGGCCTCTCGATAGGCCGGGCTCGCGAGCAGGGCCGCCAGCCGCTGCGCTGCTTCGGGGTCGTCATCGAGAGGTTTCGGCCGCTCTTCCGGGAGCGGCTCGCGGCGTCGGAAGGGATCGGGCGGGGCGGGCTCTTCGCCGTCGGAGTAGTCGATCCCGCTCATGCCGCGCGCCTTTCTTTATTTCCGTTGCGCTGGGAGGTATAGACGGCCCGGACGCCGCTAGAGGCGAAGAAAGCTGGACGCAAGGGCGAAGGACGATGGCCGGGCATAGTCAGTTCAAGAATATTATGCACAAGAAGGGCAAGCAGGACGCGATCCGCTCCAAGCTCTTCTCCAAGCTCGCCCGCGAAATCACCGTCGCCGCCAAGATGGGGCTCCCCGACCCCAATATGAACGCCCGGCTGCGCGCCGCGGTTCTGGCGGCCAGGGCGGAGAATATGCCCAAGGACAATATCGACCGCGCGATCAAGAAGGCCTCGGGCGCCGATTCGGAGAACTACGACGAGGTGCGCTACGAGGGCTACGCCCCCGGCGGCGTCGCCGTCATCATCGAGGCGCTGACCGACAATCGCAACCGCACGGCGGGCGAGGTGCGCTCCTATTTCACCAAGGCGGGCGGGGCGCTGGCCGAAACCGGCGCCGTGTCCTTCATGTTCGACCGCGTCGGCCTGATCGAATTCGCCAAGAAGGTCGCGTCCGAGGACGCCATGATGGAGGCCGCGATCGAGGCTGGCGCCGACGACGTCTCCTCGACTGACGAAACCCACGAGATTGTCACCTCGGTCGAAAGCTTGCGCGACGTCGCCAAGGCGCTGGAGGACAAATTCGGCGAGCCGAAGAAGGCGGCGTTGGTCTGGCGGCCGCAGAACACGATCAAGGTCGACGATGAAGCGGGCGAGAAGATCCTGAAGCTCGTCGGCACGCTCGAAGACAATGACGACGTGCAGAACGTCTATGCCAATTTCGAGATTTCAGACGCGCTGATGGCCAAGCTCGCAGGCTGAGACTGTTGGTAGAATAGCGGTCCAACGTCGTTGATCCCCATACCTCCCCTTTACGGGGAGGTCGGCGGCCAAAGGCCGCCGGGTGGGGCCCATGCAGCGACGGCAGCGGCTGGGGGCTTACCCCACCCGTCGCGCTTCGCGCGCCACCCTCCCCGTAAAGGGGAGGGATAAGCTCACGCCCGGCTTTTGCCCGGTTGCCCGGGAGAGAAAGGCGCTCCGAAAGCGAGCCCGACACGATGCATGTGAAACGCCGCTACCATCACGGTTCCCTCAAGCAGGCGCTGGTGGATGCGGCGATCGAGATATTGGCCGAGGGCGGGCCTTCCGCCCTCACTTTGACGGAAGCCGCCCGCCGCGCGGGCGTCACCCCCGCCGCTCCTTACCGGCATTTTTCCGGTCGCGACGCGCTGCTCGCCGAGCTTGCCCGCCAGGGCTTCGAGACCTTCGGCGCGCGGATCGAAGCGGCCTGGGACGAGGGCCGGCCGGACGCCCAATCCGCCATGCGCGCCATGTGCGCGGCCTATCTCAAATTCGCCCGCGAGGAGCCGGGCCTCTACGCCGCCATGTTCGGCCAAGCGGCGACGCTCGCCGATCCGCAGGCGGGCGGCGCGGCCGATCACGCGCTCGAAATCCTTTGGCGCGCCGCCGTTGCCTGGCTGCAGGCGGCCGGCGCGCCGGCGCAGGGCGCCCGCCATGTCGCGCTGCAAATCTGGGCGGCGGCGCATGGCGTCGCCATGCTGACCATCTCCGGCCATTTCGATCCGGCGAAAACGGCCGACCCCGCCGCTGTCCTCGAAGGCGCGGTGCAGGGGGTGATGGCGGCGGCGGTCACGAAGGCCAAGGGGTGAGAACCCTACCGCCGCCCAACCGGTCCGGCGCGATCGCCTTCCTGTCAAAACAGGCCCATGCCGGCTGCGTGCAGTGTCGCACAGAGGCCCGAGCCCCTTCCTCCTAATTTGGCGTCGTCGGTTCGAGAGGAACCGCCGCCAAGGGGGACACAACAATGAAAAAATCTCTCAATTGCGCGCTCGTCGCTGGCGCTCTTTCCGTTTTTGCCTTCGGCGCTTCGGCCAAGGCCGAAGTCGTCATCGACGTCGATCTCACGACGCAAAACATGCACGTCCAATCCGCCACGGGCTCTTATGACTGGCCGGTCTCGACGGCGCGCGCCGGCTTCACGACGCCGCGCGGTCATTTCGCGCCGATCGGCATGGAGCGGATGCATTACTCGAAGAAATACCACAACTCGCCGATGCCCTATTCGATCTTCTTTCGCGGCGGCTACGCCATTCACGGCACTTACGCGCTGTCGGCGCTGGGCACGCCCGCCTCTCACGGCTGCGTCCGTCTCTCTCCGGAACACGCCAAGATGCTGTATGAAATGGTCCAGAACGAAGGCGCGAGCATTTCCATCGTCAGCTCTCCCGCCCGTTACGCCAGCCGTTGACGCGGGGCCTGGAGCCTCGTGTGTCGGCCGGGAAGCGGGCCGCACTATGTGAACCGGGCGTCTCCTAAAGGAGCCCAGGCCATGTTCACGCTCTACTACCATCCCGGCGCCTGCTCACTTGCCGCCCATATCGTTCTCGAATGGATCGGCGAGCCCTATGCGACGAAGGAAGTCGCGTTCGGCGACAAGGACTATCTCAAGGTCAACCCCGCCGGCGCCGTGCCCGCGCTCGACGATGGCGAAGGCTGGATATTGACCCAGGACGCGGCGATCCTGCGCTACCTCTCCTTGCGCTCTCCCAAGGCGGGCCTCGCCATCCATGGCTCGGCGCGGGAGGAGGCCGAGGCCGACCGCTGGAGTTTTTTCATCACGGGCGATCTTCACCCCGCCTTCTTCCCGCTCTTCGTGCCGAACCGCTACACGCGTGCGCGGGAGAAGGAGGCCTTCGACGATATTCGCGAGGCGGCGAAAGCGCTGGCGCACAAAAAATTCGCTATCGTCGATGCGCATCTGGCCGGCCGGCGCTTTTTCCTGAGCGAGCGGCGCAGCTATCTCGACGCTTATATCTTCCCCATGGAGCGCTGGGCGCAGAGCATGCTGGACGACGGGCTGTCGGAATTCCCGTCCGTGCGGGCCCATCACGACATGATGGCCGCCGACCCGGCGGTGAGGAATGTTCTCGCGGCGGAGGGGGCGTGAGGATCTGGGGCTGTGCAGAGGCGGAGCCGACGCAGCAACCCACTGCGGCGCTCGCCGCCCCTGGATTGCGTCGCTTCGCTCGTAATGAGGCGTGTGGGCTTTGCATGATAAATGCGCCCTTCATCCGGCTTGATTCTCTGCCCCGCCTCCCTTAACCTCTGCGCGCTAGATCAAGATAGGCGGGGCGCGATGCGCGGTCTTCTCGTAGTAGATGTGGCGCCGGAGACGGAGCGGGAGTAGGCCCGCATTCCGCCAATGGCGCTTGACCCAAGGCCCCGGAGAGGGCCTTTTTTATTGCCCGCCGCTGAGTTGAAACGGAAAAATGACCATGTCGAAGGAAATGACCGGCGCAGAAATGGTGGTCGAGGCCCTGAAGGATCAGGGCGTCGAGATTATCTTCGGATACCCCGGCGGCGCGGTCCTTCCGATCTATGACGTCCTTTTCCATCAAGAGCAGGTGAAGCACATTCTGGTGCGTCACGAGCAGGGCGCGGCCCATGCGGCCGAGGGCTATGCGCGCTCCTCCGGCAAGGTGGGCGTGCTGCTCGTCACCTCGGGCCCCGGCGCCACCAACACGATCACTGGCCTCACCGACGCGCTGATGGATTCGATCCCGCTCGTCTGCATCACCGGTCAGGTGCCGACGCATCTCATCGGCTCCGACGCCTTCCAGGAATGCGACACGGTCGGCATCACGCGCCACTGCACCAAGCACAATTACCTCGTGAAGAATATCGCGGACCTGCCGCGCATTCTGCACGAGGCCTTTTATGTCGCGACCTCGGGCCGTCCGGGCCCGGTGGTGATCGACATTCCCAAAGACGTGCAATTCGCGCGTGGGGAATATTCAGCGCCGCGCGTCGCGCAGCACAAGACCTATCAGCCCAAGCTCGACGCCGACATGGACGCGATCCGCGAGGCGGTGAAGATGATGGCCGCCGCCAAGCGGCCGATTTTCTACACCGGCGGCGGCGTCATTAATTCCGGCCCCTCGGCCTCCACCCTGCTGCGCGAATTGGTCAGCCTCACGGGCTTTCCCATCACCTCGACGCTGATGGGTCTCGGCGCCTATCCGGGCTCGGGCCAGAACTGGCTCGGCATGCTCGGCATGCACGGCACCTATGAAGCCAATAACGCGATGCATGATTGCGATCTGATGATCGCGGTGGGTTCGCGCTTCGACGATCGCATCACGGGGCGTCTCGACGCCTTCTCGCCGGGCTCGAAAAAAATCCACATCGATATCGACCGCTCGTCGATCAACAAGAACGTCAAGGTCGATCTCGCCATCGTCGGCGATTGTGGCCATGTGCTCGAAGCCATGGTGCGCATCTGGCGCGCCGAAGCGATGCACGCCGACAAGCAGCCGCTCGATCAGTGGTGGTCGCAGATCTCGGAATGGCGGGAGAAGAAGTCGCTCGCCTTCCGCAATTCCGACACGACCATCAAGCCGCAATACGCCGTGCAGCGTCTCTATGCGCTGACCAAGGACCGCGATTCTTACGTCACGACCGAGGTCGGCCAGCATCAGATGTGGGCCGCGCAGCATTATCATTTCGAGGAGCCGAACCGCTGGATGACCTCCGGCGGGCTCGGCACCATGGGCTATGGCCTGCCGGCGGCGATTGGCGCGCAGCTCGCCCATCCGAGCGCGCTCGTCATCGACATTGCGGGCGAGGCGTCGATCCTGATGAACATTCAGGAACTCTCGACGGCGATCCAGTTCCGTCTGCCGGTGAAGGTCTTCATCCTCAACAACGAATATATGGGCATGGTGCGCCAGTGGCAGGAGCTGCTGCATGGCGGGCGCTATTCGCACAGCTATTCGGAAGCGCTGCCGGATTTCGTGAAGCTCGCCGAAGCCTTCGGCGCCAAGGGCATCCGCTGCTCCGATCCGAAGCTGCTCGACGCCGCCATTCAGGAGATGATCGACTATGACGGGCCGGTGCTCTTCGACTGCCTCGTCGACAAGGTCGAGAATTGCTTCCCGATGATCCCCTCGGGCAAGGCGCACAACGACATGCTGCTCGCCGATCTTTCGGACGACGCAGGCGTCGACATCGGCGCGATCATCGACGAAAAGGGCAAGATGCTCGTTTAAGTTTCGACGCGCTTCGCCGCCCAATAATTTGCGCTGTCATTGCGCGCAGCCTTCTGCTTCGCAATGACGGTGGTTGCTGAACAGGCCGACACCCATGAACGCTCCAGCTTCCCCGCCGTCCCCCTATTCCGCGGCGACGCCGAACTCCAAGATCGAGTCGCACACGCTTTCCGTGCTCGTCGACAATGAGCCGGGCGTGCTCGCCCGCGTCGTCGGCCTGTTTTCGGGGCGCGGCTATAATATCGAGAGCCTTACCGTCGCCGAGGTGGCCCATGCCGAGCACCGCTCGCGCATCACCATCGTCACCTCCGGCGCCCCCGAGACGATCGAGCAGATTCATCATCAACTGGAGCGCATCGTCCCCGTGCGGCAGGTGACGGATCTCACGCTCTCGAAGCGGGCGCTCGAGCGCGAGCTGGCCATGGTCAAGGTGCGTGGGCGCGGCGACAATCGCAACGACGCGCTGCAGCTTGCCGAGGCGTTCCGCGCCCGGGTGGTCGACGCGACGACCGAGAGCTTCATCTTCGAACTGACGGGACGGCCCGAGAAGATCGACGAATTTGTCGATCTCATGCGCCCGATCGGTCTGGTCGAGGTCTCGCGCACCGGCGTCGCCGCCATTTCGCGCGGACCGGAACAGATCTAGGCGTCGCGGACGAGGTTGCGGCGCAAATTTTGACCTTGACGGCCGCCCCGCGTAGAAGGGGCGCGACATTCGATGACGTTATGGGCGGTCCCGTCATCCGCCAAAACAACAGACACCCAAGGGAACGACAGGAAATGCGCGTTTACTATGATCGGGACGCCGACATCAATCTGATCAAGGGCAAGAAGGTCGCCATCATCGGCTATGGCAGCCAGGGTTTTGCCCATGCGTTGAACCTGAAGGAAAGCGGCGTTCCGGAAGTCGCCGTCGGCCTGCGTCCGGGCTCCGCCTCCGCCGCCAAAGCGGAAGGCGCCGGCCTCAAGGTCATGAGCGTGCCGGAGGCCGCCAAATGGGCCGACGTCGTCATGATGCTCACGCCCGACGAGCTGCAGGGCGAGATTTACGCCAATGAGCTGGCCCCGAACCTCAAGCAGGGCGCGGCGCTCTTCTTCGCCCACGGCCTCAACATCCACTTCAACCTCATCGAGCCGCGCAAGGACCTCGACGTGCTGATGGTCGCCCCCAAGGGCCCCGGCCACACGGTGCGCGGCGAATATCTCAAGGGCGGCGGCGTGCCCTGCCTCGTCGCGGTCCATCAGGACGCCTCGGGCAACGCCAAGGACATTGCGCTCTCCTATGCGTCTGCGATCGGCGGCGGCAAGGCCGGCATCATCGAGACGACCTTCCGCGAGGAATGCGAGACCGATCTGTTCGGCGAGCAGGTCGTGCTCTGCGGCGGCCTCGTGGAGCTGATTCGCAATGGCTTCGAGACGCTGGTCGAGGCGGGCTACGCCCCCGAGATGGCCTATTTCGAGTGCCTGCACGAGGTGAAGCTCATCGTCGACCTCATCTATGAGGGCGGCATCGCCAATATGAATTACTCGGTCTCCAACACGGCCGAGTATGGCGAATATGTCACCGGCCCGCGTATCGTCACCAAGGACACCAAGGCCGAGATGAAGCGCGTTCTCGAGGATATTCAGTCGGGTAAGTTCACCCGCGACTGGATGCTCGAGAACAAGGTCAGCCAGACGTCGTTCAAGGCGACGCGCGCGCGCAACGCCGCGCATCCGATCGAGGAAGTTGGCGCGCGTCTTCGCGCCATGATGCCTTGGATCGGCAAGAACAAGCTGGTCGACAAAGAGCGAAACTAAGGCAAAATAAGGCCGGTGCGGGAAGGGGCTCCCGCGCCGGTTTCTCGCGACGGGGGCAGGAGGCATGCAGAGTGGGGGCAACCGCACGGTTGGGCTGACCGCCGCGGAAATGCGTCGCCTCATCTCCGAAATGCTCGAGCTGCGCATGCGCCGCGATTACGCGCGCTTTGCCGCCTATCTCGACCCTCGGGTCGTTGTCTATTGCAACGCATGGCGAGAGGGAATTGTCGGGCCCGACGTTTGGAACGGGGCCCCGGCGCTGCGCCAGCTTTTCCGCCGCACGGACGAGGATTATTTTCCGCTCGAGCATGAGATCCTCGACATTATGGTCGACGGCGATCGCGCCGCGGTCCGCTGGCGGGGCGATTGGCGGCGCCACGCCACCAGCAAGATCTACACAATAGACGCCGCCCATTTCCTGCGCTGGGGCCCTGGCGGCCGCGTCGTCGAGATGCATGAGTTCTTCGACGCCCATAGCCCCGCGCTGTCCGCGACGCCGATTCAGCCGAATTTCGAAAGCCTCTTGACGCCTTTGCCCTCCGGTTTGAGCCGCGAGGATATGGAACAGCGGGCGCGCCGCCTCGTCAGTTTCGAAGCCGACGGGCCCGATCTCGACCTTCTGCGCGAATGGTGCTCCCCGGATATCGTCTGCGAATTCATGGGGGATCGACTGCGCATTCCCTATGCGGGCCGTCATAAAGGGATCGAGACGATGCTCGGCATTATCCAGGCGATCCGCGTCGATTTCGAACAATGGCCGCTTGTCGTGCCGGAAATGATTGCGGATGAGGCCAGAGTCGCGGGACGCCGGCAGGTGGCTTGGCGTCACCGTGGCACCGGTCGGGCCGGATGTTCGGAGCTGGCCGATTTTGTCAGATTCGAGGATGGGTTAGTCGTCGAATTTATCGAGTTTAGAGACACCGGCACGCTCATACGCATGCAGGACTGACTGCTATTTGGGCTTCGCTGGCGCCGCTTACGGGCGTAAGCGTGTCGACAAAGCAGCCTCGCCTGCATAATTAATCAGAAACAAGCCAAGCCGCCTGAGGGGCAGACGGCTTGGCGCGGGGCGAATGGAGCCCTCGAGGCGCAGGCTCAAATGCACGGGTGGGACTGGCGTTCGAACCAGGACGCCGACAATGAGACGCGCAGGCGCGTCCACGACCTCTTGAAACGCCGCATGGCCGGCGACGCGCCGGGCGTCCTCGACTATTTCGCCGACGATGTGGAAATCAGCCACAACGGCGCAACTGTCGGCTATTTTCCAACCGGCCAGTGGCGCGGCCGCGACGCCTTGCGCGAGAATTTAAGACGCACCGACATCGAATATGAGCCGCTCGACGCAGAGGTTCGGTCGGTGCTCGTTGAGGGCGCCGCCGCTGCGCTCCATTGCGTCGCCAATTGGCGACGCCGTGCGACCGGCCGAGTCTACGCCATGGACATGGCTTATTTCCTGCGCTGGCGGAAGGACAAGATCGTGCGGATGCACGAGTTCATCGATCATCACGCGGCCTCGCGCGCGGTCGATCCGCCGGGAAGTCTGGAAAAGCTGATGCGCGCGCCGGAGCCCGGTCTCGCCCGTGACGAGATGGTCCAGCGGATGACGGACGTCGGAAGCTTTTCCCGCCAGGGCCCGGACGTCGCGCTCTTCCGGCAATATTGCTCGCCGGATGTCGTCTGCGAATTTGTCGGCGATCGCTCGAAGATATTCTATGCGGGCCGCCACCGCGGGATCGACGCTCTCACCAATATCATCCGGACTGTGGGCATGGAATTCGAGCAGGTAGGCGGCGCGGCGCCGGAGATGATCGTCGATGGCGGGGCGCTCGCCGTTCGCCGCTCCGTGGAGTGGCGCCACCGCGGCACGGGCCGGCGCGGCGTTGTCGACCTTGCGAATTTCGTACGCTTCGAAGACGGGATGATCGTCGAGCTCGTGGAGTTCCGCGATAATGTCGCGCTCCTTCAGATGCAGGGCTAGTTCGAGAGAGACGTGACGAGAAGCCTCTCCTATCACCTCCTCGACGTATTCACCGACCGCCGCTTCGCGGGCAATCCGCTTGCGGTCGTGGAGCTCGACGCGCCGTTGCGGGACGCCGAGATGCAGGACGTCGCCCGCGAGTTCAATCTCAGCGAGACGGTGTTCCTCTCGGAGCCGCGAGACCCGACGAACAGCGCCCGCATCCGCATTTTCACGCCCAAGCGCGAGCTGCCCTTCGCCGGCCACCCGACCATTGGCGCGGCCGCTCTTTTGGCGGAGCAGCGGGCGGGCGAGCTTCTCTCCCGGCATGGGATCGTGGTGGCGCTGGAGGCCCAGATCGGCGTGCTGCGCTGCGAGGCGTTGCGGGGCTTCGGCAAAGCGACCTATGTGGAAGTCACGCCGCCCTTCACGCCGCTGCGCTACGACGACGCGCCGTCCGCCGCAACGCTCGCCACGGCCTTGTTGCTTTCGGTCGAGGACATCGGCTTTGGCGCGCATGTCCCGGTCGTTTACGCGGCCGGCCCGGCCTTCGTCTTCGTTCCTCTGCGCTCGCGCGAGGTTCTCGATCGGGCGCGTCGGACGGATTCTTTTTCGGGGGCGCTGGGCGCGGCCGTCGGCGCCTATCTTTACACAAGAGAGACAGTCGATACGGCCTGCGCCATCAACGCCCGAATGTTCGCCAATGGGGTCGGCATAGACGAAGATCCTGCAACCGGCGCCGCCGCCGCGGCCTTCGCCGGAGTGGCGTTGGAGTTCGAACGTCCCGCCGACGGCGAGCATCAGCTCTTCATCGAGCAGGGGCACGCAATGGGCCGCCCGTCGCGCATCACCTTGCGCATGGGGGTCGAGAACCGAGAGCTGACGCGGATCTCCATTGGCGGCCAGGTGGTGCGCGTCGGGCAGGGGAGGCTGTTCCTTTGAGCGACGCGCCGCAAATTGTCGAGGTCGACAGGCTCGATTGCCGTCTCGTCGCGCATCGCTGGGCTTACGCCGAGGAAGCGGCCGAGGAGATGGACCGGCATTGGGCCGAGCGGGTCGCGCGCAATCCGACCCTCTATGACGGGCCCGTGCTGCTCGCCTGCCGCGCCGAGGTCGTCGAGGAAGGCGGCCATCGGACTCTCAAGCTCGACGCCTTCGAGACACGCTTTTCACATTTCCTCGGCTGGCGCGAGTTGGGCTGGCAAGATACGCGCGTTTTCAATTGTTTCGCCATGCCGGCCGTGCGCTCCAGCGACGGTTGCTATCTCCTGGGCGAGATGGGCCCCGGCCATTCCGTCGCCGGCTACCGCTATTTTCCCGGCGGCACGCCGGACCCCTCCGATGTCATCGAGGGCGGCGTGGTTGATCTGGAGGGAAGTCTCGTGCGCGAGCTGCTCGAAGAGACGGGGCTTCACGCCAGTGACGGCGCCGCGGCGCCGGGCTGGAGCGTAATTTTCGATGGCCAGCGCATCGCCTGCCTCAAGCGGCTCGACTGGCCGGCGCCGGCCTCGGCGATAAGAGAACAGGTGCGCGCGCATATTGCGGGAGAGGCCAAGCCCGAGCTCAGCGACGCGCATATGCTGGCGCCGGGGCGTCACGTCGATCCGCGCCTTCCGTCCTTCATGACCGCTTTTCTGGCCCACGCGGCTGCTTGGGCCTGAAATTCCCCGGCTGAATTTCCGCTTTGCTCGGTATAGATTGCCGGCCATGACACGAACGGAAACCTTCGGCGCGGCGCCGGCGCCCACGCCCTGCGCCGGAGACGAGCGCATTGCCGCCATCCGGGCCGGGCTTGCCGGCCGGGCCCTCGTCTTCGTTGGCATGATGGGCTCGGGCAAGAGTGCGATCGGCCAACGCCTCGCGGCGCGCCTGGGATTGCCCTTCGTGGACGCCGACGCCGAGATCGTCACGGCCGCCGCCGGCATGACCATCCCCGAGATCTTCGCCAAATATGGCGAGCGCTATTTTCGCGACGGCGAGCGCCGGGTGATCATGCGTCTCCTCAACGCAGGGCCCATGGTGCTGGCCACCGGCGGCGGCGCCTTCATGGACCCGCGCACGCGCGAGCGTATCGGCGAGCGCGCGGTTTCCGTCTGGCTCGACGCCGATCTCAAGACGCTGATGAAGCGCGTGCGCCGCAAGAACGACCGCCCGCTGCTCCACACTGACGACCCCGAAGAAACGCTGCGCCAGCTCCTCGAAAAACGCCGGCCGGTCTATGAGCTCGCCGACATCCGCGTTCAATCGCGCGACGAGCCGCAGGACGTTATGGTGGAGGAGACGCTCGACGCCCTTTTGACCAACCTGCCGCGCGTCGCCGCCGCCCGCGCCGCGCAGAAGAAGGATTTTACCAAGGCCATGACCCATCTGCATTTGGACCGTCCGCAGACCGAGCAGGGCGCAGCGCATCGAGAGACCGTGCATGTCGCGCTGGGCGGGCGCTCCTATGACATTCTCATCGGCTCCAACCTCCTCGAAGAGGCGGGCGAGCATATCAATCGCGTCGCGCCGGGGGCGGCCTGCGCCATCGTCACCGACGAGAATGTCGCCCGGCTGCATCTGGCCACGCTCGAAGAAAGCCTGAAAAAGGCGGGCATCCGCTATTCGACGATCGTCGTGAAGCCTGGCGAAGGCTCTAAGTCGCTCACGACCTTCGGGCGCGTCTGCGACGAGGTGTTAGAAGCCAAGATCGAGCGCCGCGACCTGATCGTCGCCTTCGGCGGCGGCGTCGTGGGCGATCTCGCTGGTTATGTGGCAGCGAGCGTGCGCCGCGGCTCGCGCTTCGTGCAAATCCCGACGACGCTGCTGTCGCAGGTCGATTCCTCGGTTGGCGGCAAGACCGGGATCAACTCCTCCTTCGGCAAGAATCTCCTCGGCGCCTTCCACCAGCCCTTGCTGGTGCTGGCCGACGTCGATGTTCTGCGCACCCTCTCGCTGCGCGAGTTCCGAGCGGGCTACGCCGAGGTGGTGAAATATGGCCTCATCGGCGATAAGCGCTTCTTCGAATGGCTGGAGGCCGACGTCGAGGCGGTGTTCCACAGCCGCGCCGAGCAGATTTGCGCCGTGGCGGTGAGCTGCGAGACCAAGGCGATGATCGTCGCGCGGGACGAAACGGAGCAAGGCGACCGCGCCCTGCTCAATCTCGGCCACACTTTCGGTCACGCCTTCGAGCTTCTCACGGGCTACGACAGCGAGCGGCTCGTCCATGGCGAGGGCGTCGCCATCGGCATGGCCTGCGCCGCGCGCTTTTCCGCGCGCCTCGGCCTCTGCTCGCGGGAAGACGCCGACCGCATTGCGCGGCACCTCGCGAGCGTCGGACTGCCGACAGAAATTCGGCAGATCCCCGGCTGGAACGCCGACGTTCACGCCATCGTCAGCGCCATGTATCAGGATAAGAAGGTCGAAGCCGGCGCGCTGACCTTCATCCTGCTGCGCGCCATCGGCGAGGCTTTCATCGCGAAATCGGTCGAGCCGACCGAGGTTCTTGGCTTTCTCAACGACGAACTGGCGCGGTAACGGTCATGCATGGGCTCGACACCGGGGGCGGCGGGTCTTTCGCGTGGACGGACGTGCTCGTCGTCATCGCCTGCGTTCTGCTGTCGGCTTTCTTCTCCGGCTCCGAGACGGCGCTGACGGCGGCCTCGCACGCCCGCATGCATACGCTCGAAAAGGAGGGCGACAAGCGCGCCGGAACCGTCAACCGCCTGCTGCGCCAGCGCAACCGCATGATCGCGGCGCTGCTGCTCGGCAGCACTCTGGTGAATATTGGCGGCTCGGCCTTCACCACGAGCGTGCTGACGGCGGTCGCCGGAGAGAACGGCGCGGTCTATGCGACGATCCTCATGACGGTTTTGCTTCTGGTGTTCGCAGAGGTCCTGCCGAAAACGCTTGCGATCAATCACCCCGACGCCATGTCGCTGCGCGTCGCCCGCTTCATCACGCCTTTCGTTTCCATCTTCGGGCCTTTGCTCGCGGCGGTGGAATGGATCGTGCGTTCCGTCCTGGGTCTCGTGGGCGTCGAGATCGGCCACGGCCGCACGGTGATCTCGCCCTATGAGGAGCTCAAGGGCGCGGTCGATATTCTGCATGAAGAGGGCGAGGTCGAGCGCTCGGCGCGCGACATGTTCGGCGGCGTGCTCGATTTGCAGGTGCTGCATGTCGCCGATGTGATGATCCACCGCACCAAAATGCGCACCATCGACGCCGACCTTCCGCCCGTCCAGATCGTGCGCGAGGTGCTGTCGTCGCCATTTACGCGCCTGCCGCTGTGGCGGGAGCGGCCGGATAATTTCGTCGGCGTGCTGCATTCGAAGGATCTGCTGCGGGCGCTGGACGCCGCCGGCGGCGACGCCTCGAAGATCGACGTCGACGAAGTGATGTTCGCCCCCTGGTTCGTGCCGGAGGCGACGACGCTCGAAGATCAGCTCGAGGCCTTCCTCAAGCGCAAGACGCATTTCGCGCTGGTCGTCGACGAATATGGCGAGGTGATGGGCCTCGTCACGCTCGAAGACATTCTGGAGGAGATCGTCGGCGATATTCGCGACGAGCACGATCTCGCCGTGCAGGGCGTTCGGCCGCAGCCGGACGGTTCGGTGCTGGTCGACGGCGCAGTGCCGGTGCGCGATTTGAACCGCGTCATGGCCTGGAGCCTGCCGGACGAGGAGGCGACGACCATCGCCGGCCTTGTGATTCACGAGGCTGGCGCGATCCCCGAGGCGGGCCAGGTCTTCACCTTCCACGGCTTCCGCTTCGAGGTGATGCGCCGGATCAGAAATCGCGTGACCGCGCTGCGGGTGACGCCGCAGGAGGCCGAGGCGGGGGTCTGAGCTGATCCCGCCGTCATTGCGAGGAGCGTAGCGACGAAGCAATCCAGGGCGGCCACCGCGGCTCCTGGATTGCTTCGCTGCGCTCGCAATGACGGGGACGCCCACCCCGCTGTCATCTCGCTGTGACCTGAATCTGTTGAATGACGCAAGACTAATCCGATGGCGGGGAGGCGAACACGCTCATGCCCGAACAGAATCTTGCGAACTTCCGCGCCAATCTGGCGGTCGAGCCCGAGCCCAAGCGCTACCGCACCCTCTTCCTTTCCGACCTGCATCTCGGCGCCAAGGCCTCACAGGCGCATCTGCTGCTGGATTTCCTCAAGCACAATGACGCCGAGACGATCTATCTCGTCGGCGACATTGTGGACGGCTGGAAGCTGCGCAAAGGCTGGCATTGGCCGCAGGCGCACAATGACGTGGTGCAGAAGCTGCTGCGCCGGGTGCGCAAGGGCGCGCGGGTCATCTACGTTCCCGGCAATCACGACGAATTCGCGCGCGACTATACCGGCCTGACCTTCGGCGGCGTCGAGGTCGTGCATCATGCGATCCACGAGACCGCTACCGGCAAGAAAATGCTGATCATCCATGGCGACGAGTTCGATATCGTCGTGCGCAACGCCCGCTGGCTCGCTTTGCTCGGCGATTGGGCCTATGACGCCGCCATCGCGGCCAATACGGTCCTTAACCGCGCCCGCCGCTTGTTCGGCGTCGGCTATTGGTCCTTCTCCGCCTGGGCGAAATTGAAGGTCAAAGAAGCGGTCAATTTCATCGGCGACTTCGAGGAGACCCTCGCCGCCGAGGCCGAACGCCGCGGCGTCGATGGCGTCGTTTGCGGCCATATCCATCATGCGACGATCAAGACGATCAACGGCATGCTTTATGTGAACACCGGCGATTTCGTCGAGAGCTGCACGGCCATCGCCGAGCATGAGGACGGCAGTTTCGAAATCCTGCGCTGGCGCACGACGGCGGCCGAGCGCGCGGCCGCGTCGGCCAATCAGCCTGTGAAGGCGCTGCCTGCGCCGAAGGCGGCGGCTGCGTAAGATGCGGATACTTGTTGCGACGGATGCGTGGCGCCCGCAAGTCAACGGCGTCGTGCGGTCTCTGGAATCAATCGCCCAGGCGGCGGAGCCTCTCGGCGCCGAGATCGACTTCCTGACGCCCCGCGACTTCAATTCCTTTCCCATGCCGACCTATCGCGAGATCTCGCTCGCGCTGGCGACGCCTCGCGCCGTGCGCCGCCGGTTGGCCCAAGGCTACGACCACATCCATATCGCGACCGAAGGCCCTATCGGCCTTGCGGCGCGCGCGGTCTGCCTGCGGGACAAGCGCGTCTTCACGACGAGCTTCCACACGCGCTTTCCGGAATATATCCATGCGCGCACCGGCCTGCCGGTAGGCTTGGCCTATGCGGCGCTGCGCCGCTTCCATAACGCCGGCGCCGGCGTAATGGTCGCGACGCCGAGCCTTGCGCGCGAGCTCGACGCGCGCGGATTTCGCCGCCTGCTGCGCTGGTCGCGCGGCGTCGACCATTCGATTTTCAACCCGAAAGCCAAAATCCCGCTCGATTTCCCTAGGCCGATTTTTCTCTATGCTGGGCGTCTGGCCGTGGAGAAGAACGTCGAGGCCTTCCTCGCGCTCGACCTGCCGGGAACGAAGCTCATCGCCGGCGACGGCCCCGACCGCGCCGCGCTGGAGGCCCGATTCCCTGACGCGCGTTTCCTCGGCTTCAAGACGCCTTCCGAGCTTGCGGCGCTTTACGCCTCCTCCGACGTCTTCGTCTTCCCGAGCCGCACTGACACCTTCGGGATTGTGCTCTTAGAGGCGCTCGCCTGTGGCCTGCCAGTGGCGGCTTATCCGGTGATGGGTCCGCTCGACGTCGTGGGCGGCAGCAGTGTCGGCGTATTGGACGACGATCTTCGCTCGGCGGCGCTTGCGGCGCTCGAAATCCCGCGCGAGGCCGCTTACGCTTATGCGCGCGCCTTCACCTGGGAAAATTGCGCCCGCGAATTTCTCGACAATATCGCCTATGCGCGTGGCGCAGCGTCGCTGGGGCCGGTTGGCCTCGCAGCCCTGAAGAATTCAGGAGAACAGCGCAAGGCGGTCGACAAGGGGCAGACCGTCCAGCCGTGACAGCGCCGCGAGGCGCGGGTCGTCGACGGTCGTGATCGGTTCCGGCCGAGGCGCCGCGATAACCGCGGTTTCCGCGTCAGGGGCGTCGCCCGAGGCGCCATCCGCGGCCTCTTCGACCAAACCCGCAATCGCGCCGGCTTGCGCGTCGAGCCGCGCCTCCAGCCGTGCGATCGCCGCCAGCAGACGGGCGTTGTCCGACCCGCGCGCGCGCCGCGCATATTCTGCGAGGAACGAGCGGCCGCGCGCCGTCGCCATGAGCGCCGATTCGATCGCCTCGTAATCCGCCTGTTGGAGGGCGGGCGCCGAAGAGGGTATGGTCATGAAAAGGACCGCCTGCTGTGCCGAGCGAATCGGCGACGAACGCAGCATCGCCGAGCTGGCGCGTTATGCAAGCGCCGTTACAGGAAGACAGAATGAGCCTCTCGCCGGAGGAGATCGAACGCTACGCCCGCCATCTTGTTCTGCGCGAAATCGGCGGGCCGGGCCAGCAGAAGCTCAAGGCGGCGCGGGTGCTCGTTGTCGGCGCGGGCGGGCTCGGCGCGCCCTTGCTGCAATATCTCGCCGCCGCCGGCGTGGGCACGATCGGCATCGTGGACAATGACGCCGTGTCCCTCTCCAATCTGCAGCGCCAGATCATTCACGAGACTTACGGCGTCGGCCGCCTGAAGGTCGAAAGCGCCCGGGAGGCCATCGCCCGCCTCAATCCGCATGTTCGCGTGGAGCAGCATGCGATGCGACTCTCCGAAGACAATGCGCGGGCCCTGATCGCGCGCTACGATTTGGTGGCGGACGGCTCGGACAATTTCGCCACCCGCTATCTGGTTTCGGACGCCTGCTTTTACGAGAAAAAGCCGCTGGTCACGGCCGCTGTCGGCGGGTTCGACGCCTCGCTCACGACGCTGCGCCCCTTCGAGGCGGGGGCGGACGGCGCCCCCAACCCCACCTATCGCTGCCTCTTCCCGGAGCCGCCGCCGCCTGGAACCGTGCCGAGCTGCGAGGAGGCCGGCATTCTCGGCGCTTTGACGGGCGTCGCCGGCTCCATGATGGCGCTCGAAGTGATTCGCGAGATCGTCGGTTTCGGAGAGGGGCTCGTCGGCCGCCTGCTCCTCATCGACACGCTCGCCATGCGTTTCGAGACGTTGCGCTACGCCTGGGACCCCGAGAATCCGCTGTCGGGGACTATTTCGCCGCGATAACGGCGATCTCGACCTTATATTCCGGCGCCACGAGCTTCGCCTCGACCGTCGCGCGGGCGGGCGGGTTCTGCTTGTCGACCCAGATGTCCCAGACGCTGTTCATCTCGGGAAAGGTCGAGATGTCGGAAAGATAGATGGTGGCGGAGAGGATCTTGGCCTTCTCGCTGCCGGCCTCGGCGAGCAGTTCGTCGATCAGGCCGAGGATTTCCCGCGTCTGGTCGGCGACCGAGCCGCCCTTGGTCTTTTCGGCCACCTGGCCCGCCGTATAGACGGCGTTGCCGCGCACGACCGCCTTGCTCATGCGCGGGCCCGCGCCAATTCGCCTGATATCGCTCATAATGCCTCCTCGGGTGTGTGCCGAGGGTTTAGGCGAAGCTCGACCGGCCGGCAAGAAGCGAGAAAAGTTTCGCCCGCCCGCTGGACAAGTGGCGAAGCCCTTTCTATAAGCCCCTCCACGCGCTGCGCGCGCGCCCAGGTAGCTCAGTTGGTAGAGCATGCGACTGAAAATCGCAGTGTCGGTGGTTCGATTCCGCCCCTGGGCACCACTCCCATCCTCCGAAATCCTGCTCTTAATTTAAGGGAGCCCCGCGGGCGCTCCTCTCTTCGCAACTTTCGCGACATTCGAAATGGCCAACGTCAATCCTTGAGCGTCACCGTGCGCGACAGGCCACCGGGTGCGCAGCGCGTCCGAGCGCCGCTGGTTTGTTGCTATCTGCCGATGCGATCTCAACGCCAAAGGAGCGGCGGTTGTCCGTGCTTCGAATGGAATCGAGAATTTACTATTAATGGTGGCCTCCACTTTCTTCGTGAGCGCCTTCGTAACCTCTGCGTGGGCGCCACGCGAATTGACTTCTGAAATTCGCTGTAATTCGCAAGCTCAATTCTGGAGGACCGCATGAACTCAGTTGCGGGAAATTTCGCAGATAACGGGCCAATTGCGCCTGAGCTCGAAATCGGCCCCAATCAAAGCATTCGGGCGGCGATCTTCCTCAGACGTTCCAAACTGGCGGAAGACGCGCGGGTGGATTGGGTCGATTACGCCAAAGGCTTTTGCATTGTGCTCGTCGTTATGATGCATTCAACGCTCGGAGTTGAAAATGCGCTGTCGTCGGAGGGTTTCGTTCACCCGTTCGTCGAGTTTGCAAAGCCGTTCAGGATGCCTGATTTCTTTCTGATCTCGGGCTTGTTCCTTGCCAGGACGATCGAACGGGACTGGCGGTTATATCTCGACCGCAAAGTCCTGCATTTTGCCTATTTCTACGTTCTTTGGCTGACGATACAATTCGCCTTCAAAGCCCCCGCCATCATCGCCCATTCAGACGGCTGGACGGCCCTTCGAGATTATCTGACAGCTTTTGTCGAGCCCTTCGGGACGCTCTGGTTCGTCTATATCCTGTCTGTCTTTTTCGTGACCACGAAGCTGCTGAAGGGCGTGCCGCCGCTCTTGCTCTACGTCCTCGCCGGCGCCTTAGAGGTCGCTCATTTCCACACTGGTGTGCTACTCATCGACGAATTTGCGGCGCGATACGTTTTTTTCCTCACGGGATATATCTTCTCGTCAGAAATCTTTGCTTTTGCGGCGGCGGTTCGGTCTCGCCCGGCGCAGGGATTCTTCGGCCTCCTGGTTTGGGGCGTCCTGAACGGGCTCCTCGTGTCTGTCGGCTATTCGCAATTCCCGTTAGTATCGTTCTTTCTAGGTCTCTTCGGCGCGCTCGCCGTAATTTCAGTCGCTGCGCTCCTGGCGGAGGCGAAGGTCTTGAGCGCGTTCCGCTACTTCGGCCGGCGCTCTATTGCAATCTATCTCGCATTCTTCCTGCCGATGGCGCTGTCGCGCGCTGTTCTGGTGAAAACCGGCGTCATCAGCGACGTAGGCCTCGTCTCGATGGTCGTCACCTGTTCAAGCCTAATGGGCGCACTATCGATCTATCATGCCGCCGAGCGATTGGGTTGGCGCTGCCTTTTCGAGCGGCCGAGAATGTTTCGCATTGCGCCAATCAAAATCGAGCAGTCTTTGGAGACTTGAACAATTGCAAAGGCAATCGGCGGACCGAGCGTCGCAGGTCGGCCCGCCGCTTCGTACTACGGATTACAGAAAGTCAATAACGAAAATACAGTCGAACGCGATCTTGTTCGCGCTTGCAAGCTGGCTCAAATCGACCGCGCCGGAGAGACGGACTGTCGCGGCCTTTCCACGAAACCTGCCGTCGCCAGAAAGAACTTCATTGCTTCCCGGTACGGGGATCGAACCTGTGATGTGCGTCGCGGGAGACGGAGCGGCGGTAGGGCTTACAGGTTGAACCGTCGTGCGGCCGCGCGACACCAGAGTACCCTCGCGGAAATGGAAAATGGTCGTGGCGGTCAGCGATGTCCCATTGCCCTCCGGCGTGAAATCCGACAGGCAGTCGGTCGCGGTTCCAATGATTTCGCCCTTCCGCACGTCGACCAGTTGAAGATCGAAGCAGCTGGCTTGCGTCGAGCCTTGTGGCGTCCTTGGCACAGGCCTTACCTGCCCTATTGCGGCGCCGCGCAAGGCGACGACGAGACTTTTTGTGTCGTCTGCCTGGGCGGGCAGAGCGAGCATAATGCCGGCGGCGGCGAAAAGCCGCGTGAAAAATTGCATATTCATAGGTCCAGTTTCCTTTAGTGGAAGCGGCGACGCAACGAAGATGATTTCGGAAAAGTCGCTGGATGGTTACTGTTGCAATTGCGGAAAGACGAAAGAGATTGCGTCTCGGGAGCGCTACTGGCGTCTCATGCGTAACCTCGGGTGAGATTGCGCGAACCAAAAGTCTGATCGGCGCCGCCCCTCCAAACCCAGCGTCGATCACCGCGAGGATCGCGCTGTCCTTGCGCCTTTACGTTCGCGCTGGTCTTTGAGATGAACGAACGAGATGTCACCTCACGATGAGCGCGTATAGGCATGGATCGCCATCCGAAGCTTGAAAAGACTATTGCTGACGCGGCGCGCGATGTCGCAACCATGATGTCTTGCGGGGCAGGCGCGCCTTGCGGCCGATCTCGGAATGTCCATGACCCCGTCATCCATTATCGCGGGGGGCGGTTTCCTCGGTTGGCCGGGAAGAAAAGCTGTCGACAGACTTATTTCCAAACGCGAAGCACTGCGACAATCCGGTCTGTCCCCCGAAGCCGTAAGTTCATTGCTCTGTGAAATATGTCAGGAACGACATGGCTTCCGGCGACGTCCAATCGACTTCGCCCGTGATGTAACCGACGACCGAACCATTTTTATCTATCACATAAGTTATCGGCATCCCGTAGAGGGTGAACGGCGCATTTGCTTCTGCATCTGCGCGGGCGGCGATCTTTTGCCGGTTATCCAGATAAATGGGGAGTTCGTTCACGTCCATGCGCTGCAGAAACCCTGCGACGGCATTTCTTCCCTGCGTGTCGACGGAGATCGGGACGATTTCGAGCTTGCGAGGATTCGCCTGCGCCCTCAAACGCTGCAGCGAGGGTAATTCTCTTCGACAGGGCGGGCACCATGTCGCCCAGAAGGCCATGAGAATGACTTTTCCTCGGAAAGCGTCCAGTCGCATCGACTTTCCGTCGAGTCTCTCCAAGGAAAGCTGGGGCGCTTCAGACCTCGGTCTGAGTTCGACGAATTGCGAACTATTGGTTTGCAGCGCCGGCATGTCGGCCTGAGCTTGCGCCGGCGACAAGGACAACGCCCCCTCGAGAGCGAGGGCGGCGAGCGCGAAAAGCGCCAGCCAAACCGCATTTGTCATGGATGACCCTCTTGTACATCCACGGCGCCAGCGCATTCGAACTCTCAGGCAGGGAGGCGACGTCGAGAGCGAGCGCTCTCCTGTCGCCACCGCCTGAGAGTCGACGCACGGCCGACGTTTTTGGGGCACGATACCGACCGCGGCGTCGTAATCGGTTTCGTGAGAAGGCGTGGAAAGGTTACGGAAGATCAGGCGCGCCGTTCCCGAAAAAGCAAAAAATCGAGGGAGATTTTTCCGGGACCGCGCGCAACGAGAATGAGCAGCAGCGTCGCCCAGTAGACATGCGCGGTCCACCAAGCGTCGGGATATACGAAAAACTGGATGACCAGCGTCATGATAAGCAAACCCAACGCCGAGATTCTCGTTGCAAGGCCAAGAAACACCAGCAGAGGCAGAATGAATTCGAGCCCCGCTGTCAGCAGAGCGGCTTTCTCGGGCGGAAGAAATGGCAATTTATAATCATTCTCGAACAACGCGACCGTTGCGTCTCGCAGGCTGGTCGGAATCTGAATCGTCATATCGTAGCCGAAATATTCTCCGCCAATCGTTGGTCCTTCAATTTTTGTCTGCCCCGAGATGAAGAAAGGCCGGGCGGCGACAAAGCGCAGAACAAGCGCGAGCACCGAGTAAGGAATCGCGTCCAGATAGTGTGCGATCGAGTGAAACAGTCTCATGGGGGTCTCCGGCTCAACTGTCGGCGGCGGGGAGAAGCGGCTTCAAGGCCACGATCGCGCCAGACGAGATCAACAGCCCGGCGCAAGGGGCGAGGTCGAAGCGCGGCTCCCGCGCTTGCGCAACGGGGGCCGCGGAAGCAAGCGTGTGGCCCTCGGCGAGGGCGCGCATGAAATGAAATCCCCCGGAGGGGAGCCGGTGAACCTCGACGTTCCGATATGGACGAACAATCAGCGCATCTTCCGCCACGGAAGCGTCCAAAGTTTCGACCTCGGCGTCGAAGCTGTTCGTGAGCCAGATCGATACAATCGGATAGCTGGATGACCGCAGAAACAAGGAAGGATGCAACCGCAGCCGGGATCGGGCGATCCGCTCTCCGGACAGGGCGAGAAGATCCTGATTTGAAATCGGCGTTGCATCCTCTGCATCGCCAGAACGCGCAATGTCGAACTCCAGCCGGGCGACATCCGGAAGGTAAGGCAACTCGAGAGCTGGATCGAATGCCGCGACGAAATCGGGGAAGGAGACGCCATATTCCGAGAGCACCGGAGACGCCGGAGGCGAACGCCTTATATATTCCTGCGCCATGCCTCTAAAGAAATCGTCGCCTACGAGTCTGCGGCAGACGGGGAACTGGGCTTCCAGCGCATGTATGAGGCTGGAAAACACGTTGTTGCGATAAACCGCGAAACGGCGCGTGGCATCGGGCGCCTCGAGGGGCTGCGGAGGCCGGGCGTCGGGATCGAGCAACGCTGCCGCGAATGGCCCGGCATGGTCGAAAGAACGCATGGTCAGGCGCGTCCTCTCGATGGCGCAGTAAGAGTTCGAGCGTTTTGCAGGATGGTCCTGGCGCTTTGGGCTTCGTTCAAGAGCGTCGCCCATTCAGGGACGTCGTTGTCCCATTCGATCACAGTCCGAACGGGTCCGCGCTTCGCCAGCACGCGCTCGTAAAGCCGCCATACGGGCTCCGGGACCGCCGAGTTGTGTGCATCGATCAGGAGCAGGTCGCCGTCTTCGTTCGGCGACTCCGCATATCCGGCGAGATGAATTTCCTCCACCGCAGACATCGGAAAGGCGTCGATATAGGCGTCAGGGTCGAAGCAATGATTGCACGCGCAGACAACGACATTGGTTACATCGAGCAATAGGCCGCAACCGGTAAGCCCCGTAATTCGCCTGAGGAACTCCGTTTCGGCGAACGGCGAGTCTTCGAAGCGGCAGTAGGTCGCTGGATTTTCGAGGAGTATGCGCCGCTTCAACGCGTCTTGAACCATCTCGATGTTGGACGCGACGCGGTGAAGCGTTTGGCTCGTATAGGGCAGGGGAAGCAAATCGGCGAAATACCGCCCCGCATGTGACGACCACGCGAGATGCTCGGAAAACAAATGCGGCTGAAATCGATCGACGATGCGGCTCACGCGTGCAAGATGCTGGCGGTCGAGGGGATCGAGCCCGCCAAGCGACAATCCCACACCATGCAGGGAGAGGGGATAGTCGCGCCGAATGCGTTCGAGCTGAGCAATTCGTGCGCCGCCGGCGCTCATATAATTTTCCGCGTGAACCTCGAACATGTCGACGCAGCCTGGCGCATCAGCGATATCGTCGGCGTGCTGCGGTTTGAAGCCGACGCCGACGCTGCACGCGCCGGATTCCACCGAGTCCATCGTTTTCCCCGTTCCACGACGTCGGAATCGTCAATTGGCGATGGGGTCGAGGCTGCCCTTTCCCTTGGGCGTGACAATCGAGGTGCAGGTTCCCTTGGGAACATATTTCCAGGCGTCGCGCTGATAATTTTTGGTCGCTGATCCCGCGCAACTGGAGCCAGGACCCGCCGCGCAATCGTTCTTTCCTTTCAACGACACGCCGTAGCATTTTTCCTGCTCGATCTTGGCGCTGGCCGAGTCGATCGACGACAGCGCCGTCGCGAGCGCGCCCGCAACGATCAACATTGTGCAGGTGCGATTATCGTTCATTATTTCCTCCTCTACGGGCCTCAGCGACCCGTTCGCATCAGATTGTCTCACTCCTGTTCTTCGCGCCTCGATGCGTGAAAGTTACCAAACGAGCGGCGCCGCACTGAGAGAGATCGTCACGTCACGGCTCGACGCTGATATTTGTAATCAGCCCGTTTTCGACCCAGGCGGAGAGGAAGCCCGCAATCAGGTGGCTGACGTCTTCGCCGTTGAATTTGAACGACAGGAGCGAACAGACGTCGGAAAATTTCTTTCCTAGCATCGCCTCATTGAGGGCGAGGCGTTCATCGGGGCCCAGGACGCAATGGAAAACCTCATATTCGCGCCGCCAAACTGCGACCACATCTTTTTCGGCCCGATCGGCCGTCCCGAGCGCCTCCAATTGGTCTCGCAATGATTCATATAGCGAGACGGTTCCGTGTTCGAGGTCGAGCAGGGTCAGGCTGGGATGGAACGAGAAAACGACATTCGGCCAGAGGTCCACGTCGATCTGATGAAGCGCCTCAAAGTTCGAGGCCGCCGCATCGGCCGCATCGAAAGCATCCGCGAGCGCGCGCTCAAATCGCGCGAGATCGCAAGAACGTGGATCAGCGCTCCAAGATTGCGAGCTGAGCATGAATTCCGGCAGACCGCTCGCATACCATCGCGCATTGCGATGTGACGACGGCCTCGACAAAACGTATTCTTCGACAAGGCGACCAAAGCGGTCATCGCCGAGATGGCGACGCAAGATGGAAAAATCTGTTGCGATGAATTCCGCCAGGCGCAGGCGGTAGGCGGTGTGGTAGACGCCGAAAGCTGCCGCGCGGTCTATCCGCTGCGGCGGCGCTATGAATCCAAGCTCGCTCGCATCCGGTTCTTCAGGCTGGAGAACCGCTGCCTGAAAGGCTCTCTGGAAAGAAAGGAGACTCACGCGAGGACCTTTTCCGAGTCGACCGATGCCGCGATCCCTCGCATTTTTTCCACCTCTCGCATCAACTCCTCGAACGGAGGGAATTGATCGTCCCGCTCGATCATCGACGAAACGTCGCCAAATCTATTCCGGGCGTGCGCGTACAGCTCCCAGACGTCTCCGCAGACGGGGTGATCGTGCGTATCGACCTTGTGGGTGACGTAATCGCTGTGACCAGCGAGGTGTATCTGCTGGACGCGATCCGCCGGAAGCGTGTCGATATATCGGACCGGATCGAAGCCATGATTGAAGGAGGAGACAAACACATTGTTGACGTCGAGCAGCAGGAGGCAATCTGCGCTTTCGGCGAGTTCGGTTAAAAATTCATGCTCGCTCATCTCGGACCCGTCGACCGAAACGTAAGTGGACGCATTCTCGACGAGGATCCTTCGGCCCAAAAAATCCTGTACGCGCAGGATGCGCTCAGCGACGTGACGGAGCGTTTCGGACGTAAATGGAATTGGCAGCAGGTCATGCAGATTCGCGCCGTCGACGCCTGTCCAGGCGAGGTGATCCGAAATCCAGGCGGGCTCTATCCGCGTAGCGAGCGCCTTCAATGCGGTCAAATAATCGAAATCGAGCTGATCGACGGAAGCCAGAGACATGGAGACGCCATGCATCACGATCGGGTACGAGGCTCGAATACGATCGAGAATCACGAGCGGACGCCCGCCCGGAACCATGTAATTCTCCGAGATGATCTCGAACCAGTCGACCGCCGGATTGCGCTCCAGAATGTCGGGATAGTAGATCGGCCGCAAACCGAGCCCGAAGCCGAGCGAGCGAGGCGTCGTCACGTCGTTGACCATTCCGAGATTGTGGGGCGGGACGCGCGCGATTTCTCGCCGGTCCCGCCAGGACCATTACATCGTCTGAACCGTGCCGCCCTTGGCTTCACACGCCTTCGCGGATTTCGCCGGCAGCCAGCCCTGGCCCTTGCATGAATTCATGCCTTTGCACGAGCTGCTTGCCGTCTTGCAGGCGCCCATGCTCTTGCAGTTGTTGATGCCGGCGCAATGAACGGGCTCGGCGGGCGCCTTCTTGGCGAGCGCGCTGGACGTGGCGACGCCGCTGGCGGCGAGCGCAATGGCGGCGGCGGCGAGGGTCGCGCCCGAAAGGATGTTGGTCTTCATCGTCTTCCTCTGTCGTGGAGATTATACGCGCGTGTAAGCGCTTCGCTGCTACTCGACTACGCGGTTCAATTCGCAACGGACGAGCCGAAAGTTACATGCATCATGGCGCAAGGCGTCGCCTTCTCGCGCAGGTTGAAATACAACCTTTGGTGGGTTGAAGGTCTGTCGATTTCAGAAATAATTATTACGGGGCGTCCCCTTAGGGGGAAATCGAGGGCATTACTCACCGAAAATCATCATTTGAGAGAATGCATTCGCGTCGCGCATCGCGGCGGGGTGTGCGCGGACGCACGTCTCCGACTTCACAAAGCTTACATTTCTCCCGGGTGCGGTGATCGCGCGCGGGCTGGGTAACCTGGTTGCACATGGTGTCGCCGGGCGCTGGTTCCTTACGTCTGAAAAGCAGTAGCGGACGCGAAGACATAATGTCTTTCGTCCGAATACATAGCTATTGTCTTCGCTTGCGGTCGATATAGTTCCGACAAATACTGATCGTGACAGAAGATCGATAATTGTGAACTTGACTAAGCTGCAGCCGTGCTTTTTTTACTGTGCGGGCGGCAATGGAGGGGCTGAACATGGTAAACCAACGCGATGCATTAAAATTGGGGCTCAACGCCGCCGGCGCGGGAATTGTCGCGCAAGAAGCGCGAGCGGTTCCGCAAAGCGGCCTGCTTTTTCGCGACGGCTATGTCCCGGGCTTTCAGGCGCATCCAGGTCCTCATCGGGCGCCCGCTTTGGGGGGGCGAGGGGCATTACTCACCCAAAAATAATAATTTGAGAGAATGCATTCGCGTCGCGCATCGCGGCGGGGTGTGCGCGGACGCACGTCTCCGAATTCGCAAAGCTGACATTTCTCCCGGGTGCGGTGATCGCGCGCCGGGCTGAGTAACCTGGCCGCACGCAACGTCGCCGGGCGCTGGTTCCTTACGTCTGAAAAGCAGTAGCGGACGCGAAGACATAATGTCTTTCGTCCGAATACATAGCTATTGTCTTCGCTTGCGATCGATATAGTTCCGACAAATACTGATCATGATAGACGATCTACAATTTTGTACTTGACTAAACTGAGATGATGCTTTTTTGCTGTGTGGGGCAATGGAGGGGCTGAATATGGTAAACCGACGCGATGCATTAAAATTGGGGCTCAGCGCCGCCGGCGCGGGAATTGTCGCGCAAGACGCGCGAGCGGTTCCGCAAAGCGGCCTGCTTTTTCCCGACGGCTATGTCCCGGGCTTTCAGGCGCATCCAAGTCCGCCTGCGACGCCTTTCGTGGCGCCCTTATATGTTATGCCGACCGCGCAGCCAGTGTCTGTCGGCGCCCTGGGCACGCCGCCGGATCCGGCGCGGCATCAGCGCTACAACGAGTTTCTTCCCAAGAAATTCTACAAGCAGGTGCTCACGGAATTTAAGTGGGTCTATCATCCGGAAGGTCCGTATTCGAACGGCTCATGGGCATACGGGTTCAATGGCGCGACGCCGGGCGAGACTTTTCACGCCCGTTACGGCGAGCCGATCTTCGTTCGTCGCGTCAATAATCTGCCGCCGGTCGGAGCGGGCAAGATTTCATTTGCGCTGCCGTCGAGCACAATCCACGTGCACAACGGCCATACGGCGTCGGAGAGCGACGGCAATCCGGCCGACTTCACGTTCCCCGGCGAATTCTGGGATCACCATTATCCCAATATCTATGCCGGCAACGATCCGCGCGAGGCGCTGAGCACGCTCTGGTATCACGACCACCGGCTCGACTTCACGGCGACGAACGTCTACGCGGGCTTGTCGGGCTTTTATCTGCTGTTCGACGAAAGGGATTCCGGCAATGAGCGGGATCCGAACCCTAAGGCTTATCGACTGCCGAGCGGCAAATACGACGTCCCGCTGATCCTGCACGACGTGCTGTTCAACCAGGATGGCCAACCGATATGGGACTTCACCGGCGCACATCCGATCACCGATTCGCACGAACTGGGCGGCTACGTCGGCAATCAAGTTTACACCAACCACGGCATGCTCGGTGACCGCTTCACGGTTAACCGGCGCATCCAGCCCTACTTTCAGGTCGAACGACGCAAATACCGCTTCCGTCTTTTGAATGGCGGTCCGTCGCGTCTCTACAAACTCTATCTGACCAAGCAGGGCAAGGACGCGATCCCCTTCGTCGCGATCTCGAATGACGGCAATCTCCTGCCGCAGCCGATCCTGACGGACAATGTCGATCTCTGGGTCGCCAATCGTTGCGATATCATCGTCGACTTCTCGAAGTTCAACGCCGGCGACAAGATCTATCTGACGAACCGCCTCGGCATGCGAACAGACGGCGCTGGTCTTTCGGGCCATCTGCTGGATCAAGGCGACCTGATCATGCGCTTCGACGTCGTCGGCCCCATGGCCTTCGATCCGAGCCGCATTCCCGACGAGTTCCGTGAGCTGCCGCCGATCAACCTCAAGGACGTCAAGCGCGAGCGCCTGTTCGTCTTCGACTACGACAACGGTCTCTGGACGGTGAACGGCAAGCTCATGGTTCCGAGCCGCATCGACGCCGCGATCGAGCAGGGCACGGCCGAAATCTGGACAATCCGAAACGGCGGCAACAACTGGTCGCACCCGATCCACACACACTTCGAAGAATTCCAGATCATCGAAAGGAATGGAAAGCCGATCGCGCCAGGCTCCATGCTGAACGCCCGAAAGGACGTTGTCGAGCTCGGACCGGGCGACGAAGTCAAGTTCTATGGCCACTGGCGAGACTTCCTCGGCAAATATGTCATGCACTGCCACAACGTCGTGCATGAGGACCATTCCATGATGATCCGCTGGGACATCGTGAAGCCCGGCCAGGGCTTCTGATCCGCCAGCAACAATTCCAAGGAGAGTTAGATGAACGAGAGGCGTAAATTCCTCGCGGGGCTGTCGCTCGCGGGTTTGCTGCCTGCCGTCAACGCCGCGCAGGCCATGACGACCGGGCAGGAGAACGAGCATGTCCATAGCGGCGTTCAGCTCTATGGCCGCAGCCAATTGCCGGAAACGGCCGTCGAGACGCACGACGGCCGCAACGTGCAGCTCTACGGCGATCTCATCCGTAACAAGGTCGTCATGATCAATTTCATGTCGATCGCGAACGAGGAGAGTTTCCCCATCACAGCGAGCCTCGCGAAAGTCGCGAAGCTGCTCGGCGACCGGATGGAAGAAGAAGTTCGGATCATCTCCATAACCGGCGATCCTGAAAACGATACGGTGGAGCGTCTCGCGGCCTTCGCCGAAAAATTCGGCGCGCCAAAGGGCTGGACCTTCGTCCGCGCGCCGAACGGCGGCAATGCGGCTTACGCGTCGCGCCTCTATAGGCATGGCCGGGATCCCTCTCGTCCCGCCTCCGTCGATCTCGTTCACTACGGCAATGACGCTGTTGGCTTGTGGGCCAGCTTCCCGGCCTTGATCGCGCCGGACGACGCGCTGTGGCGGGTCAAGTCGGTCATGAATGGAAAGCCGGTGACGGGCGAACTCGTCCAGGCTGGTCCGCGTCGCCTCGACGAGGACGGACCTTCCTTCAACAATCGGGCCATTTGAAGCGATCGGAGCAACGTCATGAAGTGGAATTATTCACCCAAGGTGACGATCGCCTCGACGGCGATCGCCCTTTTCCTCGGCGGTTCGAGTTTTGCGCAAGTGCCGCCCCCGCCGGATAGCCGCGTTCCTAATCCTTTCCCGATGCCTTCGAGCTACACGCGCATCGACTCGGCAGATGGAAAGACGACGACTTTCATTACGCCGGAAGGGCCTTTCCCGAAGTCGGATCCGTGGGTCAATCCGACGAATCTTCTCCCCACGCGCTATGAAAATGTGAAAGGCGCCGACGGGAACGAAATTCCAAACACACTGTCGTCTACGCCACAGCATCCCTACAATCTTCACCCCGATCCGGTGATCACGCCGATAAACAAGACATCGCCTACGGACGACCTCGCGGGGATTTTCAATGCCTGGCGCCGGAAGGACAATCCTGGACGGGGCGACGACCGCGGCCACGGCGACGACAAACACCCTTATTCGCCTTCGGGCTTCAAGCAGGCGGACGTCCAGCGCGCCCTCGACATTCTCGAGGGAAATCCGATCTCGGATCGGGCCTATAGCGGCATCCCCATGATGCACTATGATGGCCCGAACAAGGTGAAGAAGGTTATCCCCGTCAAGGACGCGAATGGCAAGGTCATTGGCGGCAACGTCCATGTCCATCAGGTCTGGTTCGATACGCATATCGAGTCGGACACCGCGTTCATCGACCCGTCGGACGTCCTGGATGTTCCCTTCACCGTCACTTACACGCTCGATACGCTGAATCGAGGCCGCGAGGATTTCGCGCCGATGCAGATGTATGTCGATCCGTCGGGCGGCAATGGCGCGATCCCGCTCGTCACCATGGATTTGACCTTCTTCCCGATGGAAGACGGCACACGCACGGTGATTCCGCTGTCCATGGCGCCGGGCAAGAACTTCAACCTTACCTACCATTGGGGTTGGCGCCGGCATCCCCCGCGCGTCGAGGTGCAGGAAAACGCCCTCAAGGTTGCGATGGGCCGCACGCTCGTGCAGTGGGAAACCGACACTTTCGGCGAAAACCCGCGCGCGAGCCAGGCGGCAAAGGAAGCGGCGATCGGCATGATCGGCGACCTCGCCCCGTCGAAGCGCATGTGGAAGGCTTTCCGCAAGCTTCAGCAGGGTGGATTCAATCCCTCGGTCATCGCAGAAGCCGAGCGCGCCTTCTTCCAGTGGCAGGATCGTAACGCACTGCCGGATGGCGTGACTGAGGATCCGAACGCGGACATGACGTTGTTCTATGCGGACAATACGATCTACGGCCACCAAAAGGGGATCGTCGTCAACAATCAAGCCCAGCCGATTCTGGAGAAGTGGCATCTGCGCGGCGCAGAGGTGAAGGTCAAGCTGATCAATGGCGACTACTTCCCCCATGGCTATGTCGCGGTCGATTTCGGCGGCATGCGCGGTTGGGAAAACACGTTCCAAAATACGTTGCCGGTGAACGGCGCGGGCGCTTTCTTCACCTTCGGCCGCGCCTGGTGGGAGATGAACACGCCGACTCCGGTGCTTGTCCCCGCCGCTACGCCGGGCCCTGCTTCGCCGGGACCGCGCTACAGGACGTCGGAGGAGGAAACGAAGGAGCTCGACGAGATCAAGCCGGAGATCTTCGCGCACCGGAATCTCTGGCAGCGTGAAATGGATCCCGAGGGCAAGACGGTTCACCGGGGTCGTTTGACGCCGAGCTACCCGGTGTCCAACGGGGACGTGCTGGGCGAGCATACAGTGATCCTGAAGCTCAATTACGAGCCGTCGCTTCGCTTGCGTCTTTACCAGTTCGATCCACTCCATCACGAGCAGGCAATCTGGTCGATCCATTAATGAAAATGCAGGCGCTGGAACTACCGGCGCCTGCCCGGCAAGAGGCGACGATGGCAAATTTCGGTATCGCCCCCCGCCTTCCTATATGGGTGGCGCTTTCTGTTTCGCTCTCTCTCGTAACATTGGCTGGGTCGCGCGCCGCCCAGCTTGATACAGGGATCGTTCGTAGTGAATTGCGTTTCGTCGCGCCCGAAATCACCCTGACGGACGACGCCCGGCGCCCCGTGCGTTTGGATCAGCTTCTGGCTGAGCGCCGACCGGTCATTGTTCAGTTCATTTTTACGAGCTGCACGACCATTTGCGGCGTCCTCACCTCGACTCTGGCGGCGGCTAGGAACGAGTTATCGGCGATAGGCGGCGACTACCAAGCTATTTCGATCACGATTGACCCCGATTACGATACGCCCGAGCGGCTGCATGAGTTTGCTGGGAACTTCCCGCTCGACGACCACTGGAGGCTGCTGACGGGACGCAGCGACGACATTGCGCGGGTGCTTGCGACCTTTGACGCACGCTTTGCTAATGATGCAAAAGCAAACCATCGCGCTTACACTTATCTCCGCGGGGCTCCCGATCAGCCTTGGGTCCGCATTGAAGGACTCATCAACTGCAAGCAGCTCGTAAGCGAGTACCGATCCGTTGTCGAAAACGCCCACCACCTACATTGAGCGCGCCGCGCGCGCGATTTCGGTAATCCTGTCGTTCGGCGCACTCCCGCCTTTGGCGATCGCCGGGGAGCCGGCCCCAGACGCCGCTCTCGGCGAACGCCTGTATTTCGAAGGGCGGAAGGCCGACGGCTCGCCGCTCTTGGCAAAAACGCAGAGCGATGTGCCTTTGCCTGGTTCGCGCGCGGCTTGCGTCACCTGCCATAGACCGAGCGGATTCGGAACCAGCGAGGGCGGCTATTTCGTCCCTCCCATCAACGGCGCGACGCTGTACAGCGAACGGAAACTCGACCGCGGACGTTTCCTTCTCAATCGCTTCGAGCAGGCGCAACCGCAGCGCTATCGCGCGCGCCTCAGCCAGCCGCATATGCGGCCTGCCTATGATTTCGATACGCTCGGACGCGCTTTGCGAAATGGCGTCGACGCGGCGGGGCAAGAGCTCGATCCCATTATGCCGCGCTACGAGCTTTCGGACGCCGATGTAGCGAATCTTCAGGCCTTCCTGAAAAACCTCTCGGCGAAAATCGATCCTGGCGTCACTGACGAGGAGCTTCATTTTGCGACGATCGTCAGTAAAGATGCGGCGCCACAAGACCGCGCCGCCATGCTTTCTGTCATCCAGGCGTATTTCGATTGGGCGAACAAGAATTCCGGCGGAGAACGCAGCCGAGAAGGATTTTCTCCCTACCATCAATCCGAACTCATCTCCGCAACACGCAAATGGCGTCTGCATGTTTGGGAGCTCGACGGAGCGCCGCAGAGCTGGCCGGAGCAGTTGGAACAAAAATATCGAGCTCAGCCCGTCTTCGCGCTCGTTTCCGGACTGGCGCCCGTCTGGGGCCCGATCGCCGAATTTTCCGACAGCCAGAAAATTCCCGCTCTTTTTCCCAATACGGAATTGCCGGGAAACCGCAAGGATAGTCGGACCTTCTACTTCACTCACGGCCTCGAGTTGGAAGCGAAGGGTCTCGTAACGTTTTTCTCGCGCCGCACAGGGGAAAAGAAGCGGGTTCGGCAAATTGTCGGCGAGGGGCCTCTCGCGGCCGAGCCGGCCAAGGTTTTCGAGCAAGGGGCGCGCGCAGCGGGCGTCGACGTGGAGACGATCGCCGCGGCGGATAACATTGCTGGCCGTCGACCGGCGTCGAATGGCGCGATCGACGCCGTCGTCCTGTGGCCCGGACAAATGGACGATGAAAAGATCGCGTCCTTGTTGTCTGTTTCGCCTGCCGCGACTCCTCTTTATCTACCTTCACACAAACTGGATTTCGCGAGAAGCAAATGGGCGCAGCCTTTCGCAGACCGTCTCTTTTTCGTTGACCCTTACGAGGTCGATGTCGGGTCTCATCCTCTATCCTTCCGCGTACGCGCATGGATCAATACGCGTGGCGTTCAAATCACCAATCAAACGCTTCAGTTCCAGACATATTACGCCCTGTCGCTCCTCGACGCCGCGGTTGGGCGTCTCAAGACGGACTTCTTCCGCGACTATCTTGTCGAGAATATCGAGCACGAAGCGGAGGGAGATCTGAACCCGGGCATATTCCCGCGTCTTTCTCTCGGTCCCGGACAGCGGGTCGCTTCTCACGGCGTTTTCGTCGTGCGGACCTCGCCGGACAGAAATGATGCGGTCGAGCCTGTCGGAGACTGGATGATTCCATGACAAGCGGCGGCGAAGCTGCGCTCCCGGCGCGCTTCGCATCGCTTCCAAAGGCGCTGCGACTATACGGTCAACAGCACGCCCCCGATGAAGCGCTCTTGCCGGCGCTATCCGGGCCGAACGGGGTATTTGCGCCGCAACCCGGAAAGATGCCGAAATGGCGTGAGAAATCCCCGATAAAGCCGAAATGGTTTGCGAAGCGGCTTTCGGCGAGCATCCGCCAGCTATTGCCGCAGACCGGGAAAATGCGTCCCTTTTCGAATTTGTGATGTTCGTCGAGCTCGAACACATGCGGCGCATCTGGAACGCCGCCCTTGTAGATCACGGCCTGCCCGTAATCTTCACAGGCCGGTTCGAGACCCTCGATTTTGAACAGACGATAAGTCGCGGAATAAAAGCGCGCATTACCGATCTTTTGCTCGATCTGGGGATCGGCGATTTCCAGCGGTCGACTTGTCACGAGGCGGGGATCGCCGAAGCCGGCGGCCTTTGCGAGGGAAAGAAAATCTCCCCAATAAAGCGCGCCGCCGAGACATTCTCCATAGATCACGGGGTCGGCGCGGAGGGCCTCGTCGAGACGGCGATCGGCGTAGACGTCTGCGAAATAAAACTCGCCGCCCGGCTTGAGCAGCTTGAATGCGCCTCTCAGCACTGCAAGTTTGTCGATGGACAGATTGACGACGCAGTTGGAGACGACAACGTCGAAAGTTCCGGCCTCCAGGCCCAGAGCATCGAGCGTCTCGATATATCCGCGCACAAATCGCACATTGCTGCGAGGAAAGTCGAACTTCGTCCTGTGCCATTCGACATGAGCATCGGCGACGGCGAGCTGCTCGGGGGTCATGTCGACGCCGACGACTTCGCCGTCTGGGCCGACGAGCTGCGCAAGCGCATAGACGTCACGACCGGAGCCGCAACCGAGATCGAGAACGCGGCGCCCGCCCAATAGCTCGGGAACGACGAGCCCGCAGCCATAATATTTCGCGAGCACTTCCTCGTGGATATTGGCCAAAAGCCCCTTGACCCGCTCGGGCATGTTGTCAGATGTGCAACAAGCCTTTGTCCTCAGATCTTCCGAGCCTTTCAGGGTTTTCCCGTAGTAATCCTTGACTGCCTGAATCTTCATTTGCTCGCCTCAGCAATGAGAGATCGTGTCGTTCTCAAGCGCAGTCAATTCTGCGGTTCGCCAGTAGAGAAGCCGACGACCGAACAGCGCAGCGAAGGCAGATAACGCAATGACCGAGCCGAACTGCCAGACGAGAACCATTATGGCGGACTCCTGCCTGTGGACCAAAAGCATCGCGGCGGCGCTCAGCGACGTGGCGGCGAGCGCCGAGAGACCGGTCGTCAGGTGAGGCGCAATCGGCGCGCCCCGTCTGACCATGACGAAGATCAGCACAGCCGGCGCCGCGCTTGCCGCCGCGATTTTCCATACGCAACTGATATCCAGGTTGAGATGCAGCGCCCGGATTCCGGACAGGGCGATCTCGCGCTGGCATCCTTCGCCGATAAACGCAAGCCACAGAGCGAGGAAGGGGAAAGGCGCGAGACGCTCCCACAATGGCCGGCCGGGGCAGGTCGAACAGAAAGCAGCCGCTCCGGCCATCATGCCGGTCAAGACAGCGGCCGCCAATTCGATCATAAATCGCGGTTCTCTAATTCGAACGGATAAATCTTGTCGTAGCCCCACGACAAAAACCATGGCCCCCATGAAGGTGAGGGACAGAAGAAACCAGACAGCCGTCCGGACGAAGGGGTGCGGTAAACGGCGCACGGGCAAAGCGCCGCGGGCTAGCCGACGAATGAGCTCTTCGGTATTCATCGCTTCGAGCTCTCTTTTTTCAGGTAGTCGCGCATTGTCTTTATCGCCCGGTGGACGCTGACTTTCAGCGAGGCCACGCTCCTGCCGGTCGCGACCGAAGCCTCCTGGAGCGATAGACCTCTTATTTTCATTAGCTCGATCGCCTCACGTTGTCCGTCGGGCAATTGCGCCAGCGCGCGCCGCAAGAATTCCTGGTCATCTGAGACCTCCTGTTCGCTCTTCGCGTCATCCCCCGAAAAGGTTTCTGGCAAGACATCCACCGTGGTCTCATGCGCGCTTCGTGCCGATTGCCGCCTCAGAGCGTCGATCGCTCGGCGTGCGACGATCGTCATGAGCCAAGGCATAAAAGGACGTCCCGGATCGTAGGTGTGCCGGACGGTGTGGATCGAAATCAAAATTTCCTGAACAATATCTTCGACGTCCGATGCGCCGGGTCGCTTGTAGGCGACCGATCGTCGAAGCAAGGGAAGCATCTCGGTCAAAAGCGTCGCATAGGCGGTGTTGTCCCCCTCTTGTGCGGCGCTCATCAGCGTCCGCCACCGCGCCTCGCGCGCCGTATTCGCGCGGTCGTATCTCTCAGTCGGCATGCGATTGTCACCCTCGGAATAGAGCTTCGGCGTCGTCAGGCGCACGCTCTCCAGCCCGGTATCCACGCCCTCATAGCAGCTTTCGGCGTCCGATTGGGTGGCGAAGTCAGCTAATTATCGGATTGGCCCCGATCGCAGAGCCCCCGTCTCATAGACGGCTCCTGGGGACGACAGCGAATGCTCCGTCTCCCGGAGGGGCTCTGCAAGTGAACATGCCGCCCGCATCCATTGCAGATGGGGGCGGCGTCCGGTTCGATCAGGCGGGAATCAAACCTCGGGGCCTGTGGCCGAAGGATCGCGTTCGATCGGAATCTTGCAAAAGCCTTGAGCCGGAACATCGAGCGCTGCATTGAATTTCGAAGAGAGATTTTGGAAAGCGATCAAGCCCGTCAGCTCGACGATCGTGTCGTCGGGCCATTGTTGTTTCAGCCTCGCACGCAGCCCGTCGCTGACTCCGGGCGCCGTGATCGTCATCGCTTCCGCATATTCGAGCGCGAGCTTCTCCTCCTGCGAGAACAGGTCGCTATCGCGCCACTTCGAAAGGGCGTCGATCTTGTCCATCGCAACCCCGCGCTTTGCGAGCGTCGCCGAGTTGATGTCCACGCAGAATGCACAGTGATTGATTTGGGAAACCCTGACCGTGACCAAAGAACGCAGGGTGGGAGAACAGGGGGACCGCCGCCGATCGAGGGCGCCGTAAAGTAGCGCCACGGCCGCAAAGACCCAGGGAGACCGCCCCCACAACAGGCCGGGATCGAGAACGCGGCCATATGTTCGCTTTTGCTTCCAGAAAAAAAGCCGGATGAACCACGGATAATCGGACAAATCCTTTGCCGGGATGACGGACATTCTCTGCTCCGAAAGTTGATGATCAAGGTCGCGACTCAGAGCGACCGGCAGCAGCGCGAGCAGGCCGAGGCCGACAAGGGCGCCGATCATGGACGGGCTCAAAAGTTCTTCCAGCCGCACTTCGCCGCTTGCATCGAATATTTTAGCCAGACCGGCGCCAAAGGCCGCGTAGATGATCGCTGATGGGATGACGCCGATCGAGGTCGCCGCCACATAGGATTTCAGGCGCATCCCCAGCGCCGACGCGGCCAGATTCACCGCCCAGAATGGAAACGCTGGCACGAGGCGGAGGAAAAGCAGATAGCTGAAGGCGTCCTTGCGGAAACCTTTCGCCGTCCGGGAGAGCGTGGGGCCGGCGCGCTCGAACAGCATGTCGCCAAGAGCCGAGCGCGCGATGACGAAAAGCAGGGTCGCTCCCAATGTCGCGCCCACGACGGACAGCATTACCCCAAAGGGGACGCCAAACAAAAATCCCCCGGTGAGCGTCATAATCGTCGAGCCTGGCAGGGAAAGAGCGACAACCGCGGCATAGACGGCGACGAAGACGACGCCAGAGAGAGGACCTTGAGATTGGACGAAAGCAACGAGCAATGCGCGATTGTCTCTTACCGCATCGAGCGTCAGGTGGCGGTCCAGGCGAAACGCGAAGGCTGTCGCGATAACGACGAGCAGAGCAAGAATAGGCGCGTATCGCGCGAATCTCATCCGAAAATCCTCAGGAAACGCACCAGCCTTCGTGTGCGTGGCGAGAACAGCGCCGGCGTATAGTAACTTCCCGCAGCGCGCTTCGAAATTTCGCTCAAGGTCGGATAGGGAATGATGAGATTTGCAAGGGCGTTGATCTCGAGCCTCTGAGAGATCGCCAGCGCCCAGGGTGTTATCAGCTCACCCGCATCGTGGCCGACCATTGTCGCGCCGAGAATGTGCCCGCGCTTTGTGGCGACGACTTTCAGAAAGCCGCGCGAGAGCCCTTCGGTTTGCGCCCGATCATTGTCCTTGAAATCCGCGCGCAGGATACGAACGGCGTCGCCATAGCGTTCTCTCCCCTCGCTTTCGCTCAGGCCCACCTGTGCGAGTTCGGGGCCGGTGTAGATAACCCTTGGGAACGCCGCGGGCCTGTTTCTCGCCGGCCATCTGAACAACGCGTTACGAATGACGATCCCAGCGTGATAGCTCGCCATATGGGTGAATTGAGGCCCGCCGGCGGCGTCGCCGGCGACATAGATGCGCTTGTTCGTCGTGCGTAACCTGGCGTCGATGTCGACGCCTTTCGCGCAATAGCGGACCCCGGCCGCTTCGAGGCCGAGCGTCTCGACGTTCGGCCTTCGGCCCGTGGCGACCAACAGATGTGAGCCAGCGATCCGCGTCTCTTCCCGATCTTGCAGAAAGACGGCGACGCCGTCCCGATCCTTTTCGATCCGCGAAAGACGGACGCCTTCCAAAATAGCGACGCCGTCCGCGAGGAGCGACTGCCGCACGACATCGACAGCGTCTTTGTCTTCTCTCGGCAGTATGCGCGCCATCTCCACCAGCGTCGTCTTCGCGCCCAGACGGCGATAGGCTTGCGCGAGTTCGCATCCGATCGGTCCGCCGCCGATGACGATCAGATGTTCCGGCAAAACCGCATTGTCGAAGACCGTGTCGCTCGTCAGAAAGGGTACGTCATCGAGGCCCGGAATATCGGGAATGGCGACGCGGCTGCCGGTGGCGATCACGAAGCGTCGGGCGCGGATGAGTTTCCCGTCGGCTTCGACCGTCCGATCGTCGATAAACCGGGCGCGCCCCTTTATCACCGTGCAACCGAGGTCGGTAAAACGCTCGACGGAATCATGCGGCGCGATAGAAGCGATCACGCCGCGGACATATGCATGGACAGCAGCAAAGTCGACGCGTGGCGCGCCGCCATCGACGCCGAACCGGGTAGCGTCGCCACAATTTTTCGCCGCCTTCGCGGCTGCCAGCAGCGATTTCGACGGGACGCAGCCCGAATTCAGGCAATCGCCGCCCATGCGGTTGGCTTCGATCAGCACCGTGCTCGCGCCCATCTGCGCCGCCCCGGCGGCGACGGAGAGACCAGCCGAGCCCGCGCCGATGACGCACAAGTCGCAATTGATCGTCTCAGACATCGGCGCTCGGCTGCGCACGACAGGAGGCGCCGCCGAGGACGCAAAAGCGGGCGCAGAAGACATGGTTGAGGCTGATGGGCCGAAGGGATTCGGCCAAGGTCGATCCCAGCTCGAAGTCTTCCGAATGAGGCAAAAGCGTGCAGGAGACGACCGTCGCGCGCTCCGAGCCTTTGCGCCTGACTACCATGCGAGAGGTCGCGCACATCATATCGTCGGGCTTTCTCCCCAATATGCTCCAGCAGCCTTCGCTGATCTCAGGAACATCTTCGGCTGCGTCCATCTCCGGGAAAAGAACCAGCCGTTCTTCGGTCGCTCCAAACCCCACTCCAAGACGGTCGAAAAGCGACTGGAACCCTTTGCGCGCTTCGACTTCCGTCTCGCCCCACGCCAGGCGCGAGGCGATCGTCACGCTGAATTGGTTGGAAACGAGCCAGCGGATGCCCTCGATCGCCGGCTCCCAGCTATTCGGTCCCCGAATCCTCTCGTGGCCGTTCGGCTCGTAGTGGTCGAGCGACACTCTGATCGCGAAGCTCCCGGGATATTCTTGACGCAGGCGAAGCAGCGCCTCCTTCACGCGCTGCATGGGTTTCATGGCGTTGGTGAGCGCGATGACGCGATGACCGGCGGCCAGGCTGTCCTCGATCATCTCCATTATGTCAGGATTCATGAACGGTTCGCCGCCCGTAAATCCGATCTCGATGCGCCCGCCCGGGAGGGCGAGGTCCTCGACTTCACGAAGGAAGGAAGCCGCGTCGGCGCGCGTCAGATAAACGAGGGCGTCATTTCGCGGAGAGGACTCGATATAGCATCCGTTGCAGGCGAGATTGCAAAGGGTGCCGGTATTGAACCACAAAGTCTGCAGGCGCTGGAAAGAGACGGCGGCCCGCCGCTCGCCTTTGGCGGTGACCTGGGGATCGGCAAATTTGGCGATGGGCCGCGGGAAGCCTTCCCGGGCGGGTTGTTGGTCTCCTGGCATTGATCGCCCCGCCTCCCCATTCGCTGATTTCGCGCGTCTGATATGAAAGGTTTCACTCGACGGCGCCGAATCGTCGCGTCGACTGATTATAGAGCCCGATCGTCCCGGGCTCTCGGGGGAGCGTCGCCGACAATGAAATTGTCGATCATCATTCCTGTGCTGAACGCATCCCGAACCCTGGGACAAACCGTTGAGGCTCTGGCGCGGGGCCACGACGAAATTGTGGTGGTAGACGGCGGCTCTACCGACGGCAGCGTGGCGTTGGCCGAGGCGCTCGGCGCCCGCGTCATCGCGGCCCCGAGGGGACGCGGCGCGCAGCTTCGCGCCGGAGCCGATGCGGCGCAGGGCGACTGGCTGTTGTTCGTTCACGCAGACACGATTCTGGAGGAGGGCTGGCGGGAAGCCGTCTCGTGCTTTTACGCTGTGCCGGAAAACCGGGCGAAGGCGGCGGCGTTCCGCTTCGCGCTCGACGATCCGTCGTCGCAAGCGCGCCGGCTTGAAAGGATGGTCGCGTGGCGCGTCCGGACGCTCGGCCTGCCCTATGGCGATCAGGGATTGCTCATCCACCGTGATTTCTATCGAGCGCTGGGGGGATTCGAGGCGCTGCCGCTGATGGAGGATGTCGATCTCGTCCGCCGGATCGGTCGTGATCGACTTGCGGTCCTTCCTGTCTCCGCCCGCACGTCGGCGGCGCGCTGGCGCCGGGAGGGCTGGTTCAGACGCAGCGCGCGCAATCTGCTCTGTCTCTCGCTGTATTTTGCGGGCGTTCCACCGCATATGATCAAACGCATCTACGGCTGACCATGGGCGTTCGCGCGCATCTCATCATCTTTACGCGCTGGCCGCAGTTCGGGGCGGGCAAGCGACGCCTCGCGGCGGACATTGGCCCCGTTGGCGCGTTGAGGGTCCAGAGGGTGCTGCTCGCAAACACCCTTCGCCGATTAGGGACCGACACACGCTGGCGGACCTGGCTTGCAGTGACGCCCGATCGTTCGGGCCCCTGGCCGATGCGCTTGCCGCTTTTGCCGCAAGGCGACGGCGATCTGGGGCGCCGCATGATGCGCGTCGCCAAAGCGCCTCCTCCAGGACCTGTAGTCATCATCGGCTCTGATATTCCAGGCGTCACACGGGAGGAAATCGCGCGCGCGTTCCGTCTCTTGGGAGATCGGGATGCGGTGTTTGGACCCGCAGCGGACGGAGGCTTCTGGGCGGTGGGGTTCCGACGCCGACCGCGTTTGGTCGATCCGTTTTCCGCCGTCAGATGGTCGACGCCCCATGCGCTTTCGGACAGCCTGGCGAAGCTGACAAAGGCGTCGGTGGGGATTATCGGCGTTCACGAGGACATCGATGACGCTGCTTCTCTCGCGCGTCAGAGCGACTATGGAAATTTTTTCGCGAAAAGGTAGCGGTTATCCACGCGACTTGCCGCGGGATATCGGCGGCGTCGAGTTCACAGCGGAAGGCCTTGGCTTCCGTCGGGCTGAGGAATGATCGGCTGGCTTGAGCGGTAGTTGATGACGATCTCCCCCAGTTACCGGCCCTGCGCGTCGGTCGCCAAGATAATTGTATGCCCCCTGTACCATCCGTGTGCCCCGTGCCGACGCGGGCGACGTCCGTAGGGCTTACGCCCGCAGCGAACAGGGAAGGGGTGTCGGAAGCAGCCTTAGCGTTCGGGCATTAAAGGGGCTTTCGGATCCGGCGCGCCAATCTCGCTTACCGCGCCTATCAAGATGCTCCCGTGGAGAGATCCTCGCTCCATCCTCCGCCATTCTTTCAATTTATCTATTGACGCAGTCACATCGACAACTCGCGCGGGATGTTCTGTCAAGCTCGGAAATGAGCCGCGCAAAGAATACGTTCTCGTTTTCGTTAAAGAAGAAGTGTCCTCCGGCGAACATGAGCAGCGCCGTCTGACCGAGCGTCTCCTCTCTCCAGGCGGAAAGGGCGTCCTCTTCAATCATATCGTCGCGCCCGCCCAAAACAACGATATCGAGAGAGAGTTTTTCGCGCTTCTTGAAGGAAAAGCTCGAACAAACGGCAAAATCGGCGGCGAGCGTATCCAACGCGAGTCGAAGCAGCTCCTTCGACTTAAAGAGTTCGGGGGGCGTGCCGTTCAAACGCACAAGCTCTCCGATAAGGTCTTCGTCGGTTTTAAGGCGCGCTAAGCGCTCGTCGCGGCGCCGACAGGGCGCAGCGCTGCAAGCAGCGATGAGCGCCATCGGTTCGCCTTTTCTCCGGGCGCGTAGGGCATACACGCATCTATAGGCTATCAGCGCGCCCAGGCTATGGCCGAAAAATACGCAGCGATCGGAAGACTCACGCACCAGTTCCTGCGTCAGATTCTCGACAACCGCATCAAAATCGCGAAGCAGCGGCTCACGAATTTTGACGCCGCGACCCGGTAGCTCGACCGGACGAATTCTGATCCATGGTGGAAGACTCGTGCGCCATCGCAGGAACGAGTTTGCGCTCCCGCCGGCGCAAGGAAAACAGTATAGCGACAGGGACTTTCGATCGCGCTCAAACATCGGCTGGTTTCAGTGCCGCGCTTCCAAGCCGCTATTGATTTTAGCGAGCGCCCGCCGGCGTCAACAGGATCGTGGAAACGACTTCCTGAGAGCGCAGAGACGTAGCGCGGCCGGAAACCCAGTCCTGCTGCCGATCAGCGTAGTGCGCCGAGCCGAACTGACCGGATTGGCCTCCAGCGAATTGGATCACGCTTTTTTGTTCCTCCCCGGGAACGACAACGGTCCGGGCGTTGGCGCCGACTCCCTCGCCGTCGGCAACCTCATATAGTCGCACGCATTGCGGGCAGCCCGCGACGGGCGAACGCGGCAAATCAAGAAGTGCTGACAGAAATGGAGCCACCCTCGAAAATGGATGAGCGATCGCGACTTGGTTTACGTCGCCCCAACTGATTTCCGATATTGGACGACCGTGCTTCGCCTCAAGGCGCTTAGCGCTTTCGGCCAGCGCAGCCTGCAGAAAATTGGTCCAATCGCTCGAATTTTCTGACTTTGGCAGGAATGCCGGATCGCCGCTGCGAATGATAGCTTGCAACGGGACGTCGGAGTTGGACCATCTGTAGGTGAAATCCGGATCCAACCGCCGGCAATCTTCGAAAATTGGAGACAATATTTCTTGGAGCAGAGTTTGCCTGAACTCCGTGATCAACGCCAACCCCTTACTTCGGGGTTCTGCGCGACCGTCCCAAGATTCCAAGGCCGCGAGAAGCCGCGCGGCTTCGGGCTGGCCTTGTGAAGCAGGGCCCTTTAGCGCTCTGAGGGCAATGTCTTGATAGAAGCGATAGAAGTCGGTCTTTGTATCGAGCTGCAAGGCGACCATTTCCGCGACGCCGAGCTTCGATGAACCCCTGAGAGCGTCGTCAACGCGCCAAGCGCGAAATCCGCCGGGATAATCTTGACTCAAGCGCGTCGAAAAGACTGAGGTTGGCAACATGCGCTGATTTGTGCTGACGATATAGCCCTCTGGAGGATCAACAATCGTTGGAAGCGCCGAAGGCGATAGAAAACCGTCCCAGCCAACTTCGCTGGCGTCCCAATGTTCCGAATAAATTCCTCGAAGCCCGCGCCGCGCTGGGATTTTGCCCATGAGCGTCCAGCCAATCGACCCCCGATCGTCAGCGACCAAACCATTTAGCGGCGGGGTTCCAGCGGATTGCAGGATCGGCAGAGCTTCACGAACTGTCCGCGCCTCATCCAATTGCAACAGGTTGAGATTTGTCGCCGAGGCGTCCAACATCGACCATGCGACCGCGACTTCTTCCCCGAGCAGCGGTTGAGGTAGAACGGGTCCCCATATCGTATCCCGAACGTCGACGGAGACGCTCTCCTTGCCTCTTACAGCGATGCTCTCCGACCGGGAAGAAAATGCTCGAACGCCTTTCGGCGTCGCATAGAGATTGTTGTCGCCGGGGTCTTTACGCAGCCGGACGAGATCCGAAAAATCGCCGTCCACGCTGGTGAGCCCCCAAGCGATATGACCATTCGATCCCGCGATCATCATCGGCAAGCCTGGCAGAAAAAGCCCTTCCATGCGATGCGGGCCGTAGCGGAGATCGGCTTGGTACCAGACGTTTGGCAATCCAAGAGTGAGATGCATGTCGTTTGCGACTATTGCGCGCCCATCACGTGTCTTGCCGCCGCCAATGACCCAGGCGTTTGAACCGCGCGCAGCGCTCGTTTCTCGGATCGCTCCAGAATTGGTGGCTTTTTGGGTCGATTTATGAAGGAACGTGCGCAGTTCATCGGGAGGGCGCGAAGTATCGGCGCAAGTGTTTGCGCCGCTTGGAGCGAGCTTTTCATTGTAGCAGTCGCTATCCGGCGTCAAAAACGAAACGACAGCCGCCGGGAGCGCTTCACGCATGACGCTCGCCATGCGTTCCTCCTCGACGGCGTAAGATAGCATTGAAAGATTGAGCGCCACGAGAATGCTGTCCTTGGGCGACCATCGTTCCGGCTTGTAATTGAGCGCCCAGAATTCGAACGGCAACGTCAACAAATCGTCCATCGCCTGATTGACGCCCGCCGCGTAAGCGGCGAGCACCGTCCGTTGTGACTCTGGCAGCCGCGCAAGGATCTGTTCCGCCAGACGCGAAAAGCCGAAGGTGCGGTTCAAGCGATCGTCTTCAACGAGCGGCTCGCCGAGAATCTCCGCGAGCCGGCCGACGGTCTTGCGGCGCATGATGTCGATTTGAAAAAGACGATCCCGGCCCGTCATGTAGCCAAGAGCTGTAAAGGCGTCCTCGCGTGTTCGCGCTTCGATAAGCGGGACGCCGTAATGATCCAGATTGATCGAAACAGCCGCGCTAAGCCCGGGCGTGTTCCGTGGTCCAGAAGGAAATTGGATAGATGGGAGAGAAGACACTGCGGCGTAGCAGGCGATAACCAAGGAGGCGGCGCCGCCAAGCACGACAAGCGCGCTTCTCCGAAGCATGGTTCTACTAGCGGCGCTTATCACGATTGCAACTCGGTCGTCCGAGGTTGTTCGGCAAAAGATACGATTTTGCCGGCGTCCATTCGCAATACCTGATCAGCAATATGGAAATAGCGATCGTCATGGGTGATGACGATCACGGTCTTGCCACGCGCCTTGAGTTCCGGCAGCAGTTGGTGGTAAAAAACGTCTCGGAACTGCGGATCCTGCTCGGCTGCCCATTCATCGAACAAATAAAACGGTCGATCTTCGACATACGCCGTTAGCAACGCAAGTCTCTTCCGCTGCCCCCGCGATAACTCCGTCGTTGAGAATCGGCCGTCCTTGATCTGAAGTTTGTTTTCGAGCTTCAACGCTACGAGCATTTCCTGCGCCCGCGCCTGCGACTCGATGCCGGAATAGCCAAGAAGGGAATCGAATACGTAGGCGTCCGCAAACACCGCCGAGAAATTCTGGCGATAGGACTCGCGATTTTCGTCCGTAACCCGGCGGCCGCCCAATTTGATCTCGCCGTCGTCGGGGGGAAACAAGCCAAGTAAAATCAGCGCCAGCGTAGTTTTTCCACTCCCATTGCCGCCCGTCACGAACAGAAGCGCGCCAGGGTCAATGCGAAGGTTGATCGGGCCGAGTTGATGACGCACCTCAGATTCTTCACCCCGATAGAGATGCGTAATTTTGCTGAGTTCCAGGGCGGCAGGCCGAGCGAGCGCAAAGTCGGGCGTTGTCCGAGAGTTAACATCGGTCTCCTTGGAGAGGCTCAGACCCAGTCTCTGAATGTTACGTAAAGCAACGACGCCTTTCCCTATTGTAGGAAGCGCGCCGCCGACCGCGGTAAGCGGACCGCCTAAGAAAATGATGGCGAGCACGAAGCTCGTCAAAGCGCCTTGCGAAACGGAAGCGTAACGCGGCGCAATGAAGAGCATCACGCCGAGAAGAATAAAAAATAACATTTCCGCCGAGCGATCAACCGACACAAAAATGACGAAGGCCTTCATGCGTTGCATCTTCAACGCATGAGCGGAGCGGCGCAATTCATCGTCGAGAAAAGCGCGCCGACGCTCCGCATTCATTTTGAGCTCCTTGCCGCCTTCCGTGGCGGCGCGAAAGTGCCCAAATATGGCGTTTTCCGTTAGACGTGCGCGATCCAGGAATGACCATGCCCATTTCTGCGGGACATATAGAATAAACACGCTCGATGCGACAAAGCCGAAGACAAAGAGGAAGAACGGCGGCGAGACGGACCAAAGATAGACAAAGACGGCTAGAACTTTTGAACCCTCGATGAAAAGCGTCGGAAGGACTTCTTGAGCGGTCACGACATTGTCAACGTCGGTCGTCAGCGCAGCCATCAATTTGTGGGGCCCGAGTATCTGAATGTTGCGAAGCGGCGCGGCGAGAACGCTGTGGCTGAGCCAGAGCCGGATTTTGAACAGATTTTCTTGAGCGATTTGAGACAAGAGAATCTGCGAAACGGCGCTGGAAGCAAGCGAGAGCAAGCAGAGCGCAAAGAACGACAACGCAAGATCCACTGTCTCTTTTTGAGGCGACTCAATCGTTTGAGTGACAAGGGCCAATAACCATGCGCTGGCGGAGCCGCCGATCAACCCGGTCGCGACAGAAGATAAGAATAAGAGCTTGGACGCTGCGAAAACTCGCATAAGGCCAAGCACGGAGGCCGGGCTCGTTGCCGCTGCTTCGTCGAACAAGCGCCTCTCCCAGCACTTTCGCGGCACAAACGCGTAGCGCCGCTTCTCTTCTCGCTAAGAGAGACGTTTCGAGCGGCCAGATCCGGCCAAATTAATTCAGAGCGTCAACCAGCGCGCCCCGCCGGCCAGCCGCGTCGTCAGGTCGGAAAGCCCATCGTGATTTTTTTTGGCGTGAATGTCGTCGAAAATCGTCTCACCCAATAGGGGACGTCATCTTGCGTCAGCCGATAAGCGTGAAAGAAGGTGCGCCATGGCGGAAGGAGCGCAAACGCTGGCAGGCGATGATGCGCCGCGTTCAGGCGATTTGAAGTCGACGTTCAAGCCCCAGGGCGTGCAGGCGGGATCGATCGATGAACTCGACCGAGACTTGCAGATCGGCGCCGACAAGGCGCAATTTCCCTTATATTCATCCTTCGGAAACGACCTTCTGACGCGTCAGGCGGATATCGAATCCAATGCGATGACGTATCCGCGCAAAATTCCCCTTGCGCTAAAACGGGGCAGGGGAATTTACGTCGAAGACACAGAAGGGCGAACCTTTATCGATTGCCTTGCCGGCGCCGGCGCGCTCGCACTCGGTCACAGCCACCCGGTCGTCATTGAGGCGATTCAGTCCGCTCTGGCGGAAGAACCGCCGCTTCAAACTCTGGACTTGCCAACTCCCTTGAAAGATCGGTTCACCCGTGAACTCTTTGACAGTCTGCCGGCGGCATTCCAGGAAAATTACAAGATCCAGTTCTGCGGCCCCTCGGGCGCTGACGCAGTCGAAGCCGCGCTAAAACTGGTGAAAACAGCGACTGGCCGGAGAGGGCTCGTTTCGTTTAGCGGCGCGTATCATGGCATGACGCACGCGACCCTAGGCCTAACAGGGGAGCCGACGCCAAGGCGCGCCGTTGGGGGCCTAGGGGGAGAGGTGCAGTTTCTCCCATTCCCTTCAGAATATCGTTGTCCTTTCGGTATCGGCGGCGAGGCGAGCGCGGCGATCAGCGCCAGATACATCGAGACCCTATTGGACGATCCGAATAGCGGCGTTCTGACGCCCGCGGGAATGATAATCGAAGTGATTCAGGGCGAAGGCGGGGTGATCGCGGCGCCGGACGGATGGCTTCGTCAACTAAGGGGCATCACTAAGGCGCGTGGAATCCCACTCATCGTTGACGAGGTTCAGACCGGGCTTGGCCGAACGGGCCGCCTTTATGCCTTTGAGCATGCCGGGATCGAGCCAGATGTCGTCGTGCTCTCGAAGGCGATCGGCGGCGGTCTCCCACTTTCAGTGGTGGTCTATCATCGCGACCTCGATCAATGGAAATCCGGCGCGCATGCAGGAACATTCCGGGGCAATCAGCTCGCATTCGCGACCGGCGCGGCGACCATTTCCTACGTCAGACAGAATTCTCTCGATTCGCACGCCGCGAAGATGGGCGAGCGTCTCATGGCGGGTCTTAGGGTTATTGCCGAGGAGCATCCATGCATCGGCGACGTGCGCGGACGCGGCCTGATGGTGGGGGTCGAGATTGTTAATGGAGACGCGACGAACGCGCCGGCGCCTGATCCCGCGCCAACGCTCGCTAAAACAATCCAACACGAATGCTTGCGTCGCGGCCTGATTCTGGAACTCGGCGGCCGCTTTGGAGCCGTCGTCCGATTCTTGCCGCCACTGATCATCGCACAGGATGAGGTCGATGCAATTCTCGAGCGGTTCGGCGCAGCTGTCGTCGCAGCGCGTCGTCAATAGCAAATTGCGGCGAGGGTTGCGGCAATTGCTGCTGGATATAATGAGCAGGAGGGCGATATGGCGTGGGACGAAGAAGATCAAACAATTTACGCGATCGTTGTCAACGACGAAGAGCAATATTCGATCTGGCCGGAATACAAGCAGTTACCGGCTGGTTGGCGCACAGTCGGCAAGTCCGGACCGAAGGCCGAGTGCCTCGCTCACATCAAGGAAGTGTGGACCGATATGCGCCCCTTGAGCCTGCGCAAGCAGATGGACGCCGACGCGCGAGGCTCCGCGCAATGAGCATTACAACCGAGACAACGCGGTCGCGCAGTCACATCGCCGCGCAGGACGAAATTGACGGGCACGGCGTCGATACGGTGCCGCATCTGACTAGCGTGGAATTCGCCGAACGCTATGTGGCGAAGAACCGGCCGGTGCTCATTAAACGCGCCCTTGCGGACAGTGTGGCGTTCAAAAGCTGGACATTCGATCGTCTCCGGCAACAATCCGGCAGTAACACCGTTTTGCTAAAGGATTGGCGCCCAGGTGGCGAGATATTGACGCGACAATCGAAGATCGCCGCATATCTCGACGAGATCGAACAATATGAAGTGAGACGGGCGGCTGGCGACGATCGCGCAAGAAGACCCGCTTATCTGCATGATATGCCGCTGACGAGCGTCTTTCCGGACGCCGCCGCGGGCCTTGCGGCGTTTCCGCAGAATTTCTTTCCGAGCTGGTACGGCGCGAGTTGGACGGACTTCGCACAGTTCTTTTTGGGTCCATCCTGGAGCTATACGCCGCTGCACTTCGATTGTCTGCTGACGCACAACCTCTTCTTCCAACTGCGCGGAAGAAAGTGTTTCACCGTGTTGGATTACGATCAGCGGAACTATTGTTACGTCCATGATTGGCGGTGGTCCGCCGTCGATCCCGAGTCCCCTGATTTCGATATGCATCCACTTTTTCGTCACGCAAGGCCGCAGCAGGTCATCGTCGAACCGGGTGACGTCTTCTTCATGCCATCCGGAATGCTGCACCATGTGCGCAGTCTCGACGCCGCCATGTCGTTGAATGTCGACTGGCACACGAAGAGTAGCGCAGCCAGAGGCATTCTTGCCTTAACGCAAGGAATGCCGCTGAAGAACGTCTACTACAACGCGCTCATCGCATTCGGACTTTGGACCGGCGCGCGTCGGGACCGGATTTTCCCGTATTACCGGTCCTATCTCAATTACGTCTCGTGATGGCGCGCAGCGCGCGACATTCACGAAAGCAGCAGGGGCTTTCAGCATGACATTTTCCTTTGAAGCATCTTCGAAGCAACTGTCGCCATACGCAGCCGACAATCTCGTCGATCTGCTCAAAGCGCGGGCCGTCGAGCAGGCTTCAAAGCTTGCCTACGTCTTTTTGGAAGATGGCGAAAGGGAAGGGGATCGTCTCGGCTACGCGGATCTTGATCGCCGCGCGCGCGCGATCGCCGCGCGATTGACCTCTCTTGGCCTTCGAGGCGAGAGAGTCCTACTCCTTTATCCTCAGGGCCTCCCCTATATCGAAGCCTTTTTCGGCTGCCTTTATGCCGGAGTCGTCGCGGTTCCGGCCTATCCGCCGTCCGGGCGCCATATCCAGCGGCTACAGTCGATCTTTCGCGATGCGACGCCATCGATGATCCTTACGACGGCGGCGTTGCGCGATCGGTTCGAAACAGAAGCGCAGTCTCAGCTTTCCGCTATTGCCTGCGGTTGGACGGCGACAGACGAGATAGCAGTCGACGAAGCGGAGTCCTGGGACGGATATACGCCAGATCCCAATCAAATTGCATTTTTGCAATATACGTCCGGATCGACGGGCGATCCGCGCGGCGTGATGATCACCCACGCCAACTTGCTGAGCAACGAAGAGCTCATCAAGAAAAGCTTCGCGCATGACGATCTTTGCGATCTTGTCGGATGGCTGCCGCTCTATCACGACATGGGCTTGATCGGTAACGTATTGCAGCCGCTCTATGTCGGCGCCACTGCCTATCTGATGTCGCCGATGGCGTTTCTCGAAAAACCGGTGCGCTGGCTGAAGGCAATCTCTAAATACCGAGCCCACACAAGCGGCGGACCCAACTTCGCGTATGATCTTTGCGTTCGTAAAGTAAAGGAAGAAGGAAAAAAAGAACTCGATCTCAGTTGCTGGCGGATCGCTTTCAGCGGCGCCGAACCGGTTCGCGCGTCGACGCTTGACCGTTTCTCGGCCGCTTTTGCGGATGTCGGCTTTTCAAGGACGAGCTTCTTTCCGTGTTACGGTTTGGCCGAGGCGACGCTCGTTGTCACCGCGCCGCGCCGCGGCGAGCTGGCTCCCGTATTGAAAGTCGACCGCCAAGCCCTCGAGTCGCTTAATGTTGCGCCGAGCGACAGCCTTAAATCTGTCGATATCGTCGGATGTGGACACGTCTGGTCGGGAACCCATGTCGAGGTTGTTCATCCAGAAACTTTTGTCCGCTGTTCGGAAAACAAAATTGGTGAAATTTGGGTCAAAGGCCCCGGCGTAGCGAAAGGCTATTGGCAGCGACCGGAGGAGACCGCTCGGACATTTGAAGCGACGATCCACGGGGACGACGGCCGTCAATATCTGCGCACTGGCGATCTCGGCTTTTTCAGCGGCGGCGACTGTTTCATCTCGGGAAGACTGAAGGATCTCATCATCGTCGCCGGACGCAACTTCTATCCCCAAGACATCGAAAGCGTTATCGAGGAGCGGACTCCCGGCGTTCGGCCCGGCTGTTCGGTCGCTTTTTCTTTTACGCAAGACGACCAAGAAGCTCTCGCGGTCATTCTCGAACCTGATCGAAGCGTTGCGGGCGCTTTGGAAAAAGGCGGCGCGCAGGACTTTTTCGCCAGGATTCGAAGCAGCGTGGTCGAAGCGGTCGACATAGAGCCGAGCGTCATCGCGCTTATCCTGACCGGCTCCCTGCCAAAGACCTCGAGCGGAAAAGTCCGACGGTCGGAATGCCGGAGAAGATTTCTTGCGGGCGAATTGAAGCTTCTGGCGCGTTCGGACAGACTGGCTCCGGCCGCGGGGGCCGGCGTGGAGCCGCCGGCATGGTCGCCCGAGGCATTCATCGCGAAAGCGTTGCCACATCTGCCCCGGGATCAGCAAGTCGAAGCGCTGACGCGCTTGCTGATAACGAGCGCCGCTGCGCTTCTGAAGATGCCCGAAAGCATGATCGTTCCTTCGGCGACGCTGCCGGAGGCGGGCTTGTCATCCATCCGATCGATCGAACTCAAGCATCGCCTCGACGCGACGTTGAGAATCGAAAGTCCGATCGGTCTGCTTCTATCAGACTCTCCGATTTCATCTGTCGCGTCCGCCCTCGCGGATTGTCTGAGTTCCGTCGCGACGGAAACCGAAGCGAGTCCGTCCCCGTTCTCGCAGAAGGCGTCTCTGTCCCGCGCCCAGTCCGCGATGTGGACCATCCATCATCTCGATCCCGAGAGCAATGCTTATAATTTGCACCTCGCGCTCGAACTGAAGGGGGAGCTTTCCGGCGCGCAGATCATTTCTGCCCTCCGCGATGTCGTGCAGCGTCATGCCCAGCTCAGGTCGGTTTACGCGCCAGCGCCTCTGGGCGCCGTTCAAAAGGCTCTTCCCTCTGACGCGTCGAATGCATGGCTGACGCAAGAACATGCAGACGGCGCGTCCGACGCCGACCTCCAGCGCGCGATGGCCGCACAGGCGCGCAAGCCGTTCGATCTGGAGAGAAGCCCGCCGCTGCGCGTCACTGTCTATAATCGGCGGGGCAGGCCGACGATGGCGCTGTTTGTCGCGCATCATATCGCGATCGATCTTTGGTCGCTGCTCCTGCTGTTGAAACAGCTCGACGTCGCGCTGCGGTCAGATGCAGGCTCTGCCCTGACGACCGCCGAAGATTACAGCGATTTCGTGGCCCGCGAACAGGAATTTCTCTCCTCACGAGCCGCGGAGGCGGACTGGGCCTTCTGGTCGAAGCGCCTCGAGGGACCGTTGCCGGTTCTTGCGCTGCCGGAGCGCAAAGCCACGCAAGGCGCACCGGACTATAGCGGCGGATCGGTTCCGCTTCGTCTCGATTCCGCGGCGACCCAGCGTCTCGAAACGCTTGCCAGAAAGAACGGCGCGAGCCTGCATACGCTGCTCGCTTCGATCTATTTCGTACTGCTGCATCGCTTGACCGGTCAGACGGATCTGATCGTCGGGACGCCGACAAGCGGCAGACTCGACCGCCGTTCCGCGCGGCTGATCGGAAACTGCGTCAACCCTGTGCCAATTCGCCTCGCGCTCGACCGGAGCGATCGCTTCACGGACGTGCTGCGGCGCGCCCGTATGGAAATGAGGGAGGTACTTGAGCATCAGCTCATGCCATTCCCCGTCATCGTCGAGCGCCTGCAGCCCGAGCGCGACGGCGGACATTTGCCAATCTACCAGACTTGGTTCGTCCTTCAGGAAGCGAACGCCGATCTTCCGGCCGAGTACGCGGCGCTGGCGCTCGGAGAAACAGGGGCCTCCATCTCGCTTGGAGCGGGCGAGGCCAGAACCGTTAAATTGCTCGACCGCGTTGAACTTTTCGATCTGAAAGTTATGGGCGCCAGGCTTGGTGATGAGCTCCTTCTCTCCTTCCAATATCGAACACAAGCCTTCGACGCTGCGATAGTCGAACGCTTCGCCCGCTATTTCAAAGCGTTGACGGACGAAATCTGCCGAGATCCGGATGGCGAAATCGCACGCTATCGTCTGCTCGACGACGCCGAGAGGCAGCAGATTCTTGTCGACTGGAATGCGACCGCCGACGACTTTCCACGTAATCTCGCACTGCATCAGCTTTTCGAGGCGCAGGCGGCGCGCGCGCCGCACGCTCTCGCGCTGGCGTTCGAAGGCGAAACGCTCACCTATGGCGAATTGAACGCGAAGGCGAACCAGCTTGCGCATGGCCTGCGACGTCTCGGCGTCGGAGCGGATGCGACCATCGGATTATGCCTCCATCGATCGGTCGAAATGGTCGTCGGGATGCTCGGCGTCCTGAAGGCGGGGGCCGCCTATCTGCCTCTCGATCCAGACAATCCCGACGAACGCCTTGCGTTCATGATCGAGGACGCAGCTCCCGCGCTCGTCCTGACCTCGACCGCGCTAAAGCCTCGCTTGCCGGGCGCGGTGCGTGCCCTAGCGCTCGACGGCGACTGGGCGAGCTTCGCGAGAGAAGGTGGTTACAACCTCGAAGCGATCGCGCGCCCACTCAATCTCGCTTATGTCATCTACACCTCCGGCTCCACTGGGAAGCCGAAGGGCGTCGGCATGGCGCATGAGGCGATTGTGAACAGGCTCAACTGGATGCAGAAGCGCTATGGCCTCTGTGAGACAGACGCCATACTGCAAAAAACGCCCTTCGGTTTCGACGTCTCGGTGTGGGAGTTCTTCTGGGCCTTATCTACGGGCGTGCGCCTTATACTCCTCTCTCCGGACGCGCATCGTGATCCATATCAAATCCTGCAGGCGATCAATCGCTACGGCGTGACAACGCTCCATTTCGTGCCGTCCATGTTGCAGGCCTTTCTGAGTGCGGTCGATCTTCGCGACGCGCCCTCTCTCCAGCGAGTCTTCTGCAGCGGAGAGGAGCTCTCTGCGACTCTCGTGAAGAGCTTCCAGGCCGCGTCGAATTGCGAACTGCACAATCTTTACGGACCGACCGAAGCCGCCATCGACGTTAGCGCCCACCAATGTTCGCCATGCGAAGGCCACCGCATTCCGATTGGGCGGCCGGTCTCCAATGTCTCGCTCTATGTCCTCGATTCGAATCTCGAGCCTACGGCGATCGGCGTCGCAGGGGACCTCTATATTGGCGGGGTGTGTCTCGCCCGGGGATATCTGAGGCGTCCAGATCTTACGGCGGACCGCTTCGTCCCCAGTCCCTTCGATGAGCCGGGCGGAAGACTCTATCGCACCGGCGACATCGCGCGCTATCGAGCGGATGGGGAAATCGAATATCTCGGGCGAAGCGATCATCAGGTCAAAGTCAGAGGATTCCGGATCGAGCTGGGCGAAATCGAAGCGGCGATTTCGGCTCTGGACAACGTCGCGCAAGCTGTGGCGGTCGTGCCGCCCGCGCATGATGGCGGCAGCGTCATCGTCGCTTACGTCACTGGCGCCGGCGTCGACGTCGACCAGATTAGGATGGGTCTGCAACGCTGCCTCCCCGAATACATGATTCCTCATTTCATCGTCGCTCTCGATGAGATGCCGCTTTCGCGGAATGGCAAGATCGATCGGAGCGCCTTGCCTGCGCATAGCGCTGTCGCCTCGTCCGCCGGCGAGTATGTCGCCCCGGCCAGCAGGGAAGAAGAGGCAGTCGTCGAAGCCTTCGCCGATGCGCTGGGTCTCGAGCGCGTCGGCGCGCATGACGGCTTTTTCCGCCTCGGGGGCGATTCGATCAGGGCCATTCAGGTCGCCGCGAGATTGCGGCAAGCCGGCTACGAAGTTACTCCCCGTCAATTGTTCGAACGGCAGACTGCCGTGGCGCTCGCGCCGGCGCTGCGACGGTTGGGCGACGCTGACGCGCAAGTCGAGAATGACCGGCGCGCTTTGCAGGCGCTCGCGCCAAATTTCGCGCTGGCCGAACTCAATCCCGAGGAGATCGCCGGCCTCCGACTCGAATTTGGCGACGTCGAGGATGCCTATCCGCTGACGCCGATGCAGGAAGGCATGTATTTCCACGCTCTGTCTCATAGCGGCACCGGCCTCTACCATATGCAGGAGCGCTACGAGATCAAAGGCGCTCTCGATATCCCGGAGTTCGCCAAAGCTTGGCAGTGCGTCGTCGATCGGCATCCGAATTTACGCACGTCGTTTAGAGTCGCCGCCAATGGTCGCGTTCATCAGATCGTGCTCGGCAGAGCGCGCCTTGACGTCACGGTCGACGCGATTGATCACCTGTCTGCAGACGAACAGGATGCCTATGTCGACGACCAGTTGAAGGCTGAACGCGCCGAGGGTTTCGACCTGTCGCAAGCGCCTCTCGTGCGTATCAGAATCATCAGATTGTCGGCTGACCGCCACATCTGCGTGCGCAGCTTCCATCACATCATCATGGATGACTGGTGCACGTCGCCGCTGCTTCTCGACATGCGTCAGCATTATGCAGCGGCCTTGCGCGGCGAGGCGCCGCATACTGCCCCCGCAGGGCGCTTCCATGATTACATCGCGTGGCTACGCATCCGCGACGTCGCGGCAGCGGAGAAATTCTGGCGTAGCTATCTCGAGGGGTTCTCAGAGCCGACGCCCCTTGTCGGCGCGACCGCCCTTTCGCAGGACGCCGCCGAGAATGTCGCCGACGCGATCGTGCGCATTTCTCCTGAGAGCTACGAAAAGCTGAAGACTCTCGCACAGCAGAGCCAGCTTACGGTCAACACCTTCGTCCAGGGAGCGCTCGCTCTGCTACTGAGCGTCCTTTCGGGGCGCGAGGAGGTCGTCTTCGGCGTGACCGTTTCCGGACGCCCCATCGACCTGCCTGGTGTCGAGTCGACGCTGGGGCTCTTCATCAACGGACTGCCGCTGCGCGTCAAGTTGCGGCGAGACACGAAGGTGGTCGATTGGCTGAGAGACATCCTCTCTGACAATCTCGAAATGCGCCAGCATGAGTTTCTGTCTCAACCGGCCATCCAGCGCTGCAGCGCGATCTCGCGCGCGGATGGCCTGCTGTTTCAACATCTGCTGACTTTCGAGAATGCGCCAATCGATCCATCGCTTCGTAGTGAGAAGGACGTTCTGGATATCGATCTTCTGCAGCTGCGGGTTCACACGAACTATCCGCTCACTTTCGTCGCGATTCCGGACGGCGATCTCACATTACGGCTGACTTACGATCGCGAGCGCTTCGACCCCGCCTTCATCGAAACCGTCGCCGAACGCTTCAAACGCGCCGTCGAGGAGCTTGCAGCCAAATTCGACTGCCCGCTCGGCGAGGTTTCTCTGCTGAGTCGGGAGGAACATTCCACTCTATTGGAGATATCCGGTGGACGCGATTTTGACTACGGTTCTCCTCTCGACTTGGTCGACCGTTTTGAGGCGCAGGCGCTTCGTGAGCCTGAGACTGTTGCGGCGCGTTGTGAAGGCGCGTCGCTGAACTATGGAGAACTGAACAAGCGCGCGAACGAGCTTGCGCATGTTTTGATCCGAGAGGGGGTGGGGCCGGATGTGATTGTGGCGCTTCTCGACGCGCGCGGGCTCGATTTCCTGATGATGCTGCTGGCGATCTTCAAGGCGGGCGGGGCCTATCTGCCGCTCGATCCGGCGCATCCGGACGGTCGCATCGCACAGGTGCTGGAGGAGAGCAGAGCTACGTTTCTGATTGTCGGGCGCGACATGCTGGCGCGCGGACAGACGATTGTGTCGGGGCTGTCGGACGCCGCGCAGCAGCAACAGCCACAGCTTCTGGCTCTCGAAGCGCTTCAAAATAAGCACGGCGCGACGAGCAACCCGCCCCGTTGTCACAGCCCCGATAATCTTGCTTTCATCATCTACACCTCTGGTTCGACGGGCAAACCGAAGGGCGCGATGGTCGAGCATCGCGGAATGTTCAATAATTTGATCACAAAGGTTCCTGTGCTGGGTTTGACGACGAACGACGTCATCGCCCAGACGGCGTCGCAATGCTTCGACATTTCGGTGTGGCAGTTCCTCACCGCGCTCGCGATCGGCGCGCGCGTCGAGATATCCCCCGATACGATCTCGCGCGATCCGCGACGCCTCGGCGCTGAGATCGCCGCTCGCGGCGTCACCATCCTCGAAGCGGTGCCCTCGATGATCCGCGCGCTGCTGGATCTCACCTTTGACGATGAGACGCCGCTTGCGGGGTTGCGCTGGCTGCTGCCTTGCGGCGAAGCCTTCGCGCCGGAACTGTGCCGGCGCTTCATGGCGCGCTATCCGCAGGTGCGTCTGCTGAACGCCTACGGCCCGGCCGAATGCTCGGACGATGTCTCCTACTTTCCGATCGAAACGCCGCCCGCAGGCGATGATCTGAGCGTGCCGATCGGACGGCCGGTCGACAATACGCAGATCTATCTGCTCGACCGCTGGCTGGAGCCGGCGCCGGCCGGCGTCGCGAGCGAGATTTGCATTGGCGGCGTCCAGGTTGGTCGCGGCTATTTGCATCGGCCCGATCTCACGGCGGCGGCGTTTACGCCCAATCCTTTTGGGCCACCTGGGAGCCGGCTCTACCGCAGCGGCGATCTCGGACGTTGGCGAGATGACGGCGTGATCGATTTCCTTGGCCGCGTCGATCATCAGGTGAAGATCCGCGGCCATCGCATCGAACCCAACGAAGTCGCCGCCTCTCTTCTGACCCATCCCGGAGTTGGGACCGCAACTGTCATTGCGCGCGCGACCACGCCGGGCGTTTATCAACTCGTCGCTTATGTTGTCGCACAGGCCGACGCCATTGAGGTCGACGAACTGCGGCGCCATCTGCAGCAAACGCTTCCCGACTATATGATCCCGTCGGCTTTCGTCTTCCTCGACGTCCTACCGCTGACGCCCAACGGCAAGATCGACCGCAAGGCGTTGCCCGAACCCGACCTCGACGCGCTGGCGGCGTGCGCCTATGTCGCGCCGCGCACGCCCACCGAGGCGGCGCTGTGCCGCATCTGGGCAGACGTTCTTCGGCTCGAACGGGTCGGCGTCTACGACAATTTCTTCGAACTGGGCGGACATTCGCTGTTGGCGATGACCCTGATCGAGAAGATGAGGCGTGAAGGATTGCGTAGCGATGTTCGCTCGCTCTTCGTCCAGCCGACGCCGGCTGGACTGGCCGTCGTCGTCGGACGGGAAAGCGCGATCGTCGTTCCGCCCAATCTCATTCCTGCTGGCTGCGACGCGATCACGCCCGAGATGCTAACGCTGGCGGATCTTACTCAAGCGGAGATCGACCGCATTGTCGCGGCGGTTCCGGGCGGCGCCACAAACGTGCAGGACATCTATCCGCTGACCCCGCTGCAGGGAGGTATACTCTTCCATCATCTCATGGCGACAAAGGGGGATCCATATCTATACCCAACTATCCTCGCCTTTAATAGCCGCGAACGTCTTGATGCGTTTTGCAACGCACTGCGGGCAGTCATCGCGCGCCACGACATATTGCGTACGGCGGTGATGTGGGACGGCTTGCGGGAGCCGATGCAGGTTGTGTGGCGGGAGGCTTCGCTTGCCGTGGAGGAAGTTAGCCTCGATCGGGCGGCGGGCGATGCTGCGCAACAACTGCTTGAGCGCTTCAGTCCTCGCCAATTTAGAGCCGATGTTCGTCAGGCGCCAATGATTCGTGTCTTCTGGGCAAAAGATGCGGCAAACGACCGAGTCGTATTGCAATTGCTTGTCCACCACTTGGTCCTGGATCATGCGGCTCAGGAATTCCTGCTTGGCGAGATCGCAGCCTATGTAGTGGGCCGCGCCGACGAACTGGCGCCTCCGATTCCCTTCCGCAATTTTGTTGCGCAGGCCCGGCTGGGGGTGAGTCAGGCGGAGCATGAAGCGTTTTTCGATGCGATGCTTGGCGACGTGACGGAACCGACCACGCCGTTCGGGTTATTGGACGTGCGGGGCGACGGCTCTGGCGTCGCGGAGGCCGAGCTCGACCTCGATCCGCGTCTCTCGAGACGCCTTCGCGGGGCAGCGCGTCTGCTTGGGGTGAGCGTTGCGAGCCTGTGGCATCTGGCCTTTGCGCAAGTGCTGGCGCGCGTTTCGGGGCGCAACGACGTGGTGTTCGGCACGGTTCTGTTCGGCCGCATGCACGGCGGCGCAGGCGCGGACCGGGCGATTGGGATGTTCCTCAACACGCTGCCGATCCGCGTGCGGGTCGGACAGGAGAGCGTCGAGGAAAGCGCACGCGGCATGCATGATCGCCTGACAGCTTTGCTGCGGCACGAGCACGCGTCTTTGGCGTTGGCGCAGCGTTGCAGCGGCATCGAAGCGCCGGCCCCCTTGTTCTCGGCGTTGCTGAACTATCGCCACAGCGCGCATGAGGGAGCGTCTGTGCTCGCCTCGCAGGGGTTGAAAGGTGCTACCGAACTTTATTGGGACGAGCGAACCAACTATCCGTTTGATGTTTCGGTCGACGATTTTGGCGACGGTTTCGGTTTGAATGTACAGACTCGATGCTCGGTCGATCCCAATGCCGTCTGCTCCTATATACAGGCTGCGCTTACAGGCCTTGTCACGGCTCTTGAAACGGCGCCCGAGACGCCGGCGCTGACAATCGATGTGCTGAGCGAAGCGGAGCGCCATAAACTTCTCGTCGAATGGAATGATACGGCGGCAGATTATCCGAAGGATGGTTGCATTCACGAACTGTTCGAGGCGCAGGCGGCGAAAACACCTGAAGCTGTCGCGGTCGTGTTCGAGGAGCAAAGTCTGACCTATGGCGAATTGAACGCCCGAGCCAATCAGCTGGCGCATCATTTACGTCGACTTGGGGTTGGCCCCGAGACGCTGGTTGGCGTGTCCATGACGCCATCAGACGACTTCGTTATCGCAATTCTTGGTATCCTCAAGGCCGATGGCGGATACGTTCCAATCGACCCATCGTACCCTTTAGAGCGTACCAGATACATATTGAAGGACGCCAACCTAAAGTTGATTCTGGCCTCGGAAGAGGTTGCCGGCAGCCTTGCCCATTTGCCAGATGCAAATGTCGCCATGGGAATCGATTCACTTCAGCTTGAGTCACTTCCAAGATCGGCGCCGCCGCGACGGGCAAGCGGACAAAATACGGCCTACGTGATTTATACGTCAGGTTCCACTGGGCGCGCTAAGGGGGTGCCGATTTCACATAGCAGTGTTGTTGCGTCCACGTCTTCCCGTTCTCATTATTACGGTGCTTCCGTTCAAAACTTTCTGCTGATCTCGTCATTCGCCTTCGACAGCTCCGTCGCGGGACTGTTCGGAACTCTTTGTCAAGGCGGAGCGCTGCATATCACCTCGGAAGAGAGACGCCGCGATCCGCGCGCGCTTGCGCAATTGGTTGCCGAGCGACAGATAACGCATTTGCTATGTCTTCCTTCGTTATTCTCCGCATTTTTGGAAGCTCTCGAGCCTCATAGCGGTTCTAGTTTGCAAGTCTGCATCGTTGCTGGCGAGGAGTGCAAAAGCGATCTGGTGTTCCGGCATTTTAGTGAGCTCGCGCATGTCAGGCTTTACAATGAATATGGACCGACCGAGTGCTCCGTTTGGAGTACGGTACACCAATGTGAGAGCCGGGAGGAAAAGACGGTTTCCGTTCCGATTGGCCGCCCGATATCTAACACGCAAATATATCTTCTTGACGGGTCTCTTGAGCTTGTTCCGGTTGGCGTTTCTGGAGAGCTCTACATTGGCGGGGCTGGTCTCGCGCGTGGCTATCTCGACCGGCCCGATCTCACGGCGGAACGATTTGTCCCCAATCCGTTTGGTTCTCCCGGACAGCGACTTTATCGCACGGGCGATCTGGCGCGCTACCGTCAGGACGGGAACATCGAATACCTTGGCCGCGCCGATCATCAGGTTAAGATCCGGGGCTTCCGGATTGAGCTTGGCGAGATCGAGGCGGCGCTGGGGCGCCTGGAGACGGTGCGTGAAGCGGTGGCGCTGGCGCGGGAAGACGCGCCGGGCGACAAGCGGATTGTGGCTTATATTGTCGGCAGAGGTGGGGCGGAACCGAACATTGAGCAGCTACGCGGGTCGCTGATGAGCGATCTGCCCGACTATATGATCCCGTCGGCTTTTATGTTTCTCGAAGCGTTGCCGCTGACGCCCAATGGCAAGGTCGACCGCAAGGCGCTGCCCGCGCCGGATTTCGATGCGCAGGGGACGCGCGCCTATGTCGCGCCACGAACCACCACGGAATGGCTGCTCCTAAAGGAATTCAAGAATGTTCTTGGTCTGGAATCAATAGGAGTCGATGACAACTTCTTCGAACTCGGCGGGCATTCGCTGACAGCAATAAAGCTGATCGATGGAATTCGGCGCAAGATCAGCGGAGACTTGCCCACTATGGCGATCTTTCAAGCGCCAACGGCGAGAAAGCTTGCGGAGATGATCTCCGGTCATCAAAACGATAATCGATCTCTCGTCGTTCCGCTGTGTAAGGGGGGAGAAAATCCGCCGATCTATTGCATTCACCCTGCGGGAGGGTCGCCAATTCGTTATCAGGCGTTCGCGGATTCGCTGCAGGGGCTCGCACCGGTTAACGGCATTCAATCGCGTCGCATATTTGATGATCGACATATCGACGAATCGCTTGAGAAAATGGCTGAATGCTATGTTCGCCAGATTCGTGACCATCAGCCTCAAGGGCCCTATTTTCTACTGGGCTGGAGCAGCGCTGGCGTTACAGCAGTTGCAATCGCGGAGAAGTTGGAAGCGCTCGGCAAAAAAGTTGCTTTCGTGGGGGTAATCGATTCATTTCTTGATTTTCCTAGCTTTGGCGATGGTGTCGATATTGCAAACGGTCCGACCGCCGTTCTGGACGGTTTTAGAGAATTTGCTATATTGGAAGGTAAGAATCCGGATGAACTCTTGACGGACGAAGATCGCAAGCATCTCTTGGCTATGTCTGATCGGTTATCGGCCAAGGAACAAGTCCGATACATCGCGGTCTGGGGTCAAGAGCGAGGCTACTGGCAAGGGGTATCCAGCGAGTTAATTGACTTCATTTACACGGATACCGTGAACGCCATCAGAATGATTTGCGAACACGATCTAAAAAAAATTCAGGCGCCCATCCATTATTGGGCAGCGCAGCAGTCGCTTAAGGCCGACGAAGCGACAAAATCCGAGTGGTCTCAGATTACGCAAAGCGGTCTGAAATTTCAGATCGTAGCCGGCGACCATACGTCGATCGTGTCGGACCCGATCTTGCATGCGCAAATTCGAGATGCATTGACCGCCATCTGGCGTGGCCACGCGGCCGACGTCTCATCGGCGAAACATGAAGCAATGCTGGAATGATTTGATACGCGGCTGAGTAACAATTTTGCAACAGTGTGGCAGTTCGGTTCGGCAATGCTCGATTCAATTCTTGAACTTTACCGTAGTTTCGACGACGATTTCATCGTCGGAGCCGCGGTGAATCTCGCTTCCCAGATTCGACCACAGGGGTAGGAAAGGTGGCATCCAAGACGATTCGGGCCCGTGGGCTGGCTGGGAACTGGACCAGTCGGCTCGCCGTCGCCGCGGCTGCTTGGCTGTTCGTTCTGCAGGTGCTTGCCGGATTTTGCTTCTCGCATCTTCCTGCAGGCTCGGCGCACGCTCAGATTGACTCGTCGTTGTCACAACCCTTGTCAAACTGCTCGGCAATTGACATTGCAGATAAATCGACGCCTCCAGCAGGTAGCCAAATTGCGCTATGCTGTGTTTTTCATCATGGCGGCGATGACCAATTTTTGCCTCCCACCCGCGCGAAACGGATTGACGACCAAGCCTATTCAAATAATCAGCCTGCCGTTCCCGGAATCTTTGACGATACTCGTATCGCTGACGTTGAGCGTACTGGCTGGCTGAGTTCCTGGTCCGCGCTGGCCCCTCCTCGTACCTCCTGACTCTCATCGCCGTTCGAGGCCGTGCGCCTCGCTCCCATTGAGATATTAGCGGCTCAAACGCCGCATCAGGAATATGGCTATGCTTCTCAGTGTCTTCACGCGCGGCGCTTCCGCCGGCGCGCTCACTCTTGCGTTCTCCACCTGGGCCGTCGCCCAGCAGTCCCTGCCCACGATCGACGTGGGGGGCCAGCGACGTGCGGCGGCTGCGCGCACGCCAGCGCAACGCGGCCAAGCTGCTTCGATCGGTTCGGTCGGGCAGCCTTCGACGGCAGTTCCGCTCAATACGTCCGGCCTGCGGCTCGAGCCGAAAACGCCGACCGAGGCCTATATCGTTCGCAATGCCGATTCGGCGACCAAGATGGACGTTCCGATCAAGGAGATTCCTCAATCGATCGAAGTGATCCCCAGGCAGGTGCTGGTCGATCAACAGGTGACAAACCTCAAGGACGCGGTCAGCAATGCCAGCGGCGTGCTCTCGAACAATCTCGAGGGCCTCGGCGCGCAGTTCCATATACGTGGATTCAGGCAGAACTTCATATTCAGAAATGCGCTGTCCTTGTCGCAATTTACCAGTATGCCAATGCTTGTGGACACCGCCAATGTCGAGCGCGTCGAGGTGCTCAAGGGCCCCTCGTCGATACTTTTCGGCAGAGCGGATCCTGGCGGCGTCATCAATATCGTCACCAAGCAGCCGCTTGATGAGCCGCTCTATCGCGTCGACCAGCAGATCGGCTCCTATGATCACTACAGAACTCAGTGGGATGTCTCGGCGCCCATCGCCGAGGTTCCCGGCCTCGCCTACCGGGTGTCGGGCGCTTATCAGAATAATGGTTCGTTTCGCCAGTTTCAGGGTGGACGCAGGGCGTTTCTCGCCCCGGTCGTGCGTTATAGCCCGTCGGCCTGGACAGAGTTCACGGCCGAGGCCGAGCTACTGACCTCCAGGATACAGCAGGATCTCGGACTTCCGAGCGGCTCGCTTTTTGGCCCCCTGATCGCGCCGCTCCCGCACACGCGTTCGTTCCAGGAGGCGAACGACCCGAAGGACACTTTCGATCGATATCTCGTCAGCTATAACTTCCGCCAGAATCTCAACGAAGACTGGAAGGTGACCAATCGTTTTCTCTATCAGGACAGTCGCTCTGCCTCGAACATGTTGTCGAACGCGGGCTTTGGCCAGTTTGCTTACGACACGGGCTTCAACCCCGAGCAGTTTTTTCAGATGAACAGGCAAACGCAGTTTCAGGACTTTAAAAGGTACAATCTTTCGACAAATATCGACCTCAGCGGCAAGTTCGAGGCGCTCGGCGCCAAGCACAATTTTCTGTTCGGGCTGGATTACGCGAATCTAGGTTACGACTATGTCTATAATTTTGGGTTCGATAATTATCCGATCAACATCTACGCCCCCGTTTACGGAACCGTGCCGAACTCGGCGTTCTATGACTCCGTGATCGGGCGCGGCTACAAGTCCAGCTCCTCGGTGGTGGCGCGTCAGAAAGGAATGTACGTTCAGGATTATATTACCTTCGACCGGCTGCATCTGATGATCGGCGCGCGCTACGACATCGCCGACCTAACGAGAGGCAAGTCGCGATCCAATTTCGGCCTGTTCCCGGTTCTGGCGTCCGACAAGGAACTGGCGATCGCGGCTCGCCTTCGTCAGCCAACCACCATCTCTACCGGCTGGAGCCCGCGCGTCGGCGTCGTCTTCGACATTCTGCCCGAACTCAGCGCCTACGCCAGCTATTCCAGATCTTTCGGCCCACAGGCTGCTTTCGACGCCAAAAGCGTCGCCCTCCCGCCGGAGCGTGCCCTGCAATGGGAAGTCGGATTCAAGGCGCAGCCGCTTCCCGGCCTGCTCGCCACGCTTGCATTCTACCAGATCACGAAATCCAACGTCGCGACTGCGCTATTCGGAACAGTTGGAGTGTCGCAACTTGCAGGTCTGCAGCGCAGCCGCGGCGTCGAGTTCGATTTGATCGGCGCGCTGACGGATCGCATGACGGTCATCGCCAACTACGCCTATATTAACGCGAAGGTGATAGACGACAATGCGCCGAACCGGCTGAATCCATTCGGTCTTCTTGATAGTGCGGTGTTCGGCGCACAGGGCGGCTTTCTCGGCAACCATCTCGAATTCGCGCCTCGTCACAGCGGCAAGCTGTTTCTCACTTACGACTTCGGGGACAACGGTCTTGGCTTTCGCGCCGGCGGCGGCGTGACCGCCTCCTCCAATTGGTGGGGCGATCTCGAGAATACATTCGTTATGCCCGGTTTTGCGCGGCTCGACGGATTCGCCAGCTACACGGCGGAACTCTACGGACACAGGGTAACGGCGCAGCTCAACCTGCAAAACATCAACAATGTGCGTTACTTCGACGCTGTCGACGATACGTTCAACTACAACGCGGCGCCCAAATTCAGGATTCCCGCTCGTCCGTTCACGGCAGTGGGAGCGCTGAGCTTCAAATGGTGAGCGCGAACCTTCGCGACCTCAGGCCGTCCCGAAACGGGGCGGCCTCTTAGCCCTTCTCGTATCGAGGAGCCTTTTGATGTTGACGCGCGCGTTCTGGGTCTGGCTTCACCGCTGGGCGGGCCTCGTGATGGCTGGCTTTCTCATCGTCGTCGGGCTGACGGGAAGCCTGCTGGCGTTTTGGCTCGAAATTAATCATTGGCTGACGCCGGAGATGTATCCGGGCGATCGGCCCGGGATCACGCTCGATGCCGCGACGTTGGCGCGCCGCGCCGAGGCGATCGTTCCGCAGGCGCAAACGAAGACCGTATATCTCGGCTATCCCGGCTCGGTGATGATCGGCATGGAGGCGCGTGAGGGCGCCGCGCCGCTCGATTTTGAATACATCCATCTCGATCCGATCGACGGACATGAACGCGGGCGCGCGGCATGGCATGGACTGCCGAAGACGAAGACCGACATCATGCCCTTCGTCTACGCCCTACACATGTATCTGGCGATGAGCGGGATCGGCGACTGGATACTTGGCGTTGTCGCGCTCTTATGGACGATCGACTGCTTCGTCGGGTTCTACCTGACGCTGCCGACGCCGACCGGCCATTCGCGCAAAGGGTTTCTCGCGCGCTGGAAGCCGGCCTGGCTCATTAAGTGGCGCGGCTCCTCAGCCTACCGCGTCAATTTCGATCTCCACCGCGCCTTCGGACTTTGGCTCTGGGTCATGCTGCTGATATTCGCCTGGTCCAGTGTCTATTTGGATCTCAATTTCGTTTACACGCGCGTGACGCAATTCGTGCTCGATTATGAGCAGCCGATGTGGGCGCGTAGTGACGTCAAGCCGCCGGCGCCGTCGGGCCGGGAGCCGATGTCATGGGAAGAGGCGCTGGCGACCGGAGAGCGCCTGATGGCGACCGAGGCCACCAAGCGCGGCTTAACGATCGAACGCGTTCTCGCGCTATACAATTCCAAGCAGCTCGGCGGCTGGGAGTATCGCGTGCGCTCGTCAAGAGACATCGGCGACAAATACGGATCGACGTCGGTTTATTTCGACGCCTTCGACGGAAGGTTGCTCGGCGTCAAAATCCCTACGGGAGAGCAGAGCGGGACGACGGTGACGACGTGGCTCGTACAGCTTCACACCGCAAATCTGTTCGGCATGCCTTACAAGATTTTCGTCTGCGCCCTCGGCCTCGTCATAACGATGCTGTCCGGCACGGGCGTTTACATCTGGTGGCGGAAGCGGCGCGCGCGGAAGCGCCACGTAACTGGAGCTACGCTTGCCGGTGTGCCGGCGAGCAGGAGTCCCGCTGAGTATTTCAGGCTTTTACGCTAAGGCGGAATTTATGCGCTCCCGCAATATCGATATGCAACTGCTCCGCCGCAGAATTTCGCGCCCGGCGCGTTTTGGCCTATGCGCGCGCATCGCTTATCGCGTTTCTGCGCGACCGGCTCGTTTCCCTTTCGGCGCCGCCGCGATTGACGCGGCGTCATCGACGGCGGACCGGATCATGAACCCATGTGCCGTTTCACGATCGAGGGGGACGGGCAAGGACGCTCCTTCGTCGTGCCGCTGAGCCAGCTCTCTTTAGGCCAGGACAATCAGTTTCAAATGCGCTCTCCCGCGAGTCTCGATAGATCACCGACAACGATCGGAGCGCGTGACCGGGGTACGGCGGCAAGGATCACGCGCGTGATTTGTCGTATGTTGGCGTTTACTGGAGTTTCTTTCCAATGAGGATCGACGCAAAGGGAAAGAAGATTTCGATCGTCGGCGCGCTCGTATTTTCTGCGGTGGTTCTGTGCCTGACTCTCTGGTGGTCTTTCGGTAGCGGAAACGCCGACGCGACACGCCTCTACCAAACGCAACTCCTTGGCCGCGGCGTCGTCGAGCGGAGCGTTACGGCGTCTGGCGCGGTCAAAGCGCTGGTGACGGTCGACGTGGGTTCGCAAGTTTCCGGGCCGATCACGGAGATGAAGGTCGATTTCAACAGCAAAGTGAAACAGGGCGATCTCATCGCCGTGATCGATCGCGCGCCGTTCGACGCGAAAGTGCAGGCCGCCTCGGCTAATCTCGCGATCGCCAGGGCGGACGTCTCGCGGCGCGAGGCGGCGATGGCGAAGCTGCAAAAGCAGCTCGGTCTGCTCGATCGCAATGTCGGGCGCTACAGCGCGCTGGCGTCGGCCGCGGGCGTCTCCCGCCAGCAGCTCGATCAGGCGCAAACGGAGAGCGGCGCCACGCGCCATGAACTCAGCGCGGCGCAAGCTGACCTCGAGTCGGCGAAAGCGACTGTCGCGCTGCGGCAGGCCGAATGCGATCAAGCCCAGATCAATTTCGATCGCACTTTGATCAAATCGCCAATCAACGGCGTGGTGATCGACCGAAGGATGCAGCGCGGGCAGACCGTGACGGCGGAGTATCAGACGCCCGTATTGTTTCAGATCGCACAGGACCTGTCGCAAATACAGATTCTGGCGCAGGTCGACGAGGCGGATGTCGGCGCCATCCGCGTTGGAGACGAAGTGAAGTTCACCGTCGAGACCTTTCCCGTCGAAACCTTTTACGGCGTCGTCGAGCAGATACGGCTGGCGGCGACGAAAACGAGCGGCGTCGTGACCTACACGGTCGTCGTTCGCGCGCAAAACCCGGACATGCGGCTTTTTCCGGATATGACGGCGACGGTTCGGATCGTGACGGCCCGACGCGAGAATGTGCTGAACACGCCAAACGAAGCGTTACGGTTTCATCCCTCCGCCGCCGTTGCGGACGACGCCGCGCCGCGCGCGGGGCAGACACGCCTCTGGGTTCTCGACGCGACAAATTCGCTGAAGTCGCGATCCGTTCGCCTGGGCGTCAAGGGTGACGCGGCGACCGAGATTCTCGACGGCGATCTGAAGCCGGGCGACGCGGCGATCCTGCGGGCGACAGTCGCCGCGACGCCGGAGAAATGACAGTGTCCTCCGCGCCGCCAGATCCCGCCATCGAATGCGTGGGACTGACCAAGACTTACAATCTTGGGAACGAGAAAGTGCTCGCTTTGCGCGGGGTGAGCTTTTCCGTCGCGCGCGGCGAGTTTGTCGCGATCATGGGCGCGTCCGGATCCGGCAAATCGACGATGGCGAATCTGATCGGGGCGCTCGATACGCCGACGTCCGGCGTCTTGAAGATCCACGGCCAGGCCGTGGCGTCGATGACGGGCGATGATCTTGCGCATTTGCGCAATCTTAGCATCGGCTTTGTATTTCAGCAGTTCAATCTGATGGCGCGGATGTCGGCGCTCGAAAACGTCATGCTGCCGCTCGCCTATTCGTCACGACCGGGCGTCGACGCCTTCGAGTGTGCGCGCGCGCGATTGCAGCAGGTCGGGCTCGGCGACAGACTCAGCCATCGGCCCAATCAGCTTTCCGGTGGACAGCAACAGCGCGTCGCGATCGCCCGCGCGCTGGTGAATGATCCCAAAATCGTCATCGCCGACGAACCGACGGGGGCGCTCGACACGCATAATTCGCATGAGATCATGTCGCTTCTTTCGTCACTCAACGAAGAAGGGCTGACGCTGGTCGTCATCACGCACGAGCCTGATATCGCGGCCTATGCCGATCGGCTACTGCGCTTTTGCGACGGCGAGATTGTCGAAGACGTGTGTCAGCGTCGCAGCGGCGCGCGTGCGAAGGAGCCAACGGCGTGACGCTTCAGACGCTTTTTCGAGAGGCGATCAACGCGCTTCGACTGAATCTACTACGCAGCGCGTTGACGGCGTTCGGCGTCATCATCGGCGTCGGCAGTCTCGTCGTGATGAGCGCGGCGAATTCGGGCGCGAACAAGCTCGTCGAGCGCCAGATCGCCGATCAGGGCACGGATGCGCTCGTCGTTCGCGCGGCCAAGGTGGAGAATGCGCTCCGGCGCGGCGCGGTGGTCGTCCTAACCGACCAGGACGCGAATGCGGTCCGTGAACTGGTCCCGAACATACAATATCTGTCGCGCGAGGTTTACAGTAAAGTGACGCTTGTCGCGGGAAACTCCAGCTGGATCACCGAATATTGGGGAGTCGACGCGTCATACGAGCAGGTTTGGGGCGTCAAGCTTTCCGAGGGGCGGTTTTTCGACGAGGCCGAGGCGCGTTCCGGCGCAAAGGTCATCGTCGTCGGCGCGACAGTTGCAAGAAAGCTGTTCGGAACTGCGTCTCCGCTGGATCAGACAGTCCGCCTGGGCACGATACCCGTCCGTATCATCGGCGTGCGCAGGAAGCGCGGCTCCTTCGGTGGCGTCGATGAGGATAATTTCATCATTCTTCCGATCAAGACGGCGCGCGCGCATATCCCAAACTCGGAAATGTCGACCGCTCGGCAACTCAGCCTGATCGATATGAAAGTTTCTCCAGGCGCCAACCGCGAGAAGGTCAAACAGGACGTTCTCGCGCTTCTGCGCGAGCGCAAGCATTTGCGCGGCGCGCAGGAGGACAAGCTCGATGTGATCGACCTCACGCAGATGGTTCAGTTGCTGAACACGACACAATCCACGCTGAACCGGCTTCTCCTCGCGACGGCGGCGATCCTGCTTCTCGTCGGCGGGGTCGGGATCATGAATATCATGCTCGTGTCGGTCACCGAGCGCACGCGGGAAATCGGACTTCGCATGGCGATCGGCGCGCGCCGGCGCGACATACTCCTGCAGTTTCTGACCGAAGCCGTCACGCTGTCCGTTGTTGCGGGACTGATCGGTCTCATGATCGGCTTCGCGGGAAGCGTTCTCGTGGCGCGCCTCGTGGACTGGCCACTCATTATCCCGCCATTGGGCGCTGCGGCGGCCACTCTGGTTTCTGTCGGCGTCGGGATCATATTCGGCTACCTTCCCGCGCGCCGCGGGGCGGGATTGAATCCAATCGACGCTTTGAGGAGGAAGTAACGCCTTGCGATTTTCCCGCGGCGGCAAGCAGCGACGGCGCGGCGCGCTCGCAAAGGAGCCGACGGCATGACTCCGCGCACGCTCCTGCAGGAGGCGGCCACGGCGCTTCGCTCGAATCTGCTGCGCAGCGCCCTGACGGCGATCGGGGTCATCATCGGCGTCAGCGGCCTCGTCGTCATGAGCGCGGCCAATGCGGGCGCGAATAAACTCGTCGAGCGGCAGATCGCCAGCGCGGGCACGGATGTGCTTTTCGTATTCACGACCAAGGTGGAGAATGCGCTCCGGCGCGGCGTGGCGGTTGTTCTAACCGATCAGGACGCTAATGCGATTCGTGAGGTCATCCCCAACCTGCAATATCTGTCGCGAGAAATAAACGGCGGCGTCACCGTGGTCGCCCGCGATAAGAGCTGGAACACCAAATATTATGCCGTCGAGGCGACCTATCAGACGGTTTTCGGCGTCAAGCTCCTCGAGGGCCAATTCTTCGACGAGGAAGAGGTTCGCGCCGGCGCGAAAGTGGTCGTTCTTGGAGCGACCGTCAAAGAAAAATTATTCGGAAACGAGTCGCCGCTGGATCAGACCGTGCGCCTCGGCGCCGCTCCGGTTCGCATCATCGGCGTGCGGACGAGGCTCGGTTCGATGGGCGGCGAGAATATGGACAATTACATCTATCTTCCGATCACGACGGCGCGCGCGCATCTGCCGAATTCCGCATTGTCGAGCCCCCGGCAAATCAGCTCCATCGACATGAAAGTCAGGCCCGGCGCCGACCGCGAGAAGGTCAAAGAGGAGGTTCTTGCGCTATTACGCGAGCGCAAACATCTCGTCGGCGCGCAGGAGGACAAGCTCAACGTCTTCGACTCGACCCGATTTGTCGAGCTGCTGAACACGACGCAAACGTCTCTAACCTGGCTTCTCTCGGCGGCCGCCGCGATCTCGCTCTTCGTCGGTGGCGTCGGGATCATGAACATCATGCTTGTCTCCGTCACCGAGCGCACGCAGGAAATCGGGCTGCGCATGGCGATCGGCGCGCGCAAGCGCGATATCCTCCTGCAGTTTCTCGTCGAGGCCGTCACGCTATGCGTCGTCGCAGGGATCATCGGTCTTGGTATCGGCCTCGCGGGAAGCGCGCTCGTCGCGCTCCTGGTGGACTGGCCGCTCATTGTCCCTCCGGTGAGCGTCGCGGCGGCTCTGTTGGTCTCCGTCGGCGTCGGCGTGCTCTTCGGCTATCTCCCGGCGCGTCGGGCGGCGGGATTGAATCCGATCGACGCGCTGAGGTGGGAGTAGACTATGAGATTGCGGCTTCCCACGCTGCTGGTCGCGATGCTGTCGGCGTTCGCCGGAAGCGGCTGCAATCTCGACTGGGAGAAGCCGGATCTTGGCGCGCCGCCGCCCGAACGATTTCGCGCAGCGAGACCACGTTCCGCGCCGCCGCTGCGCGCTGCGCGCGACTTCGTGGCGCTCTTCCGATCAAGGGAACTGACCGGATTCGTCGACCAGGCGCTCGATCAAAATCTCGACATCGGCGCGGCGGTCGCCCGGATAGAGCAGGCCGACGCGCAGGCGAGGGTGTCGAGCGCGGCGCTGTGGCCGTCTCTATCGGTGAATAACATCGCCCAGACGAACCGCACCCCGGGAACGGTCCTGGTCCCCACATCCGGCGCGGGTGGACTGACGCCCGCGAGTTCCGACGCCCTCGCTACTTCTGACTTCCAGGCTGTCAGCTTTGGCTTCTTTCAGCTTGGTCTGACCGCAAGCTATGAGATCGATTTTTGGGGCAAGATTCAGGACGCTTCCAGCGCCGCGCGGCTTCTCGCCAACGCCAGCCGCTTCGACCGCGACGTCGTGGAAATCACGACGATCGCCGCGGTGCTGAACGCCTATTTTCAGACTCTGGCGGCGCGCGACCGTCTCCGCATCGCCCGCGACAATGTCCGGATCGCAACCGAGGTGTACGAGACGATCAAGCTGCGGTTCGGCGTCGGCACGGCGACGGGGATGGACGTCGCGCAGCAGCAAGCGATCCTCGCGGATCAACGCGCCTCGATTCCGCCGCTCGAGCAAAGTTTGCAGCAGACGGAAAACCTCCTCGCGGTGCTGCTCGGCCGCGCGCCCGAGGACTTGCTGCTCGAGGGCGGATCGCTGGCGAAGCTCGCTGTTCCGGCTGTCGCGCCCGGCTTGCCGTCGGAAGTGTTGCTGCGCCGTCCGGATATTGCGCTGGCGGAAGCAAGACTCGCCTCGCAGGAATTTTCCGTGCTTCGCGCGCGCGCCGCGTTTTTTCCTTCGATCACTCTCACCGGACTCTATGGCTTGCAAAGCGCGCTTCTGAAAAACCTGCTGCGGCCCGAGGCCGTCGCCTGGCAATTCGGGTCCGAACTGGCGCAACCTCTATTCGACGGCTACGCCTTGCAGGGACAATATGAGTTGCAGAAAGGCAGATATCAGGAGCTCGCGACCCTTTACCGCAAGCAGATTCTCTCCGCCTTGACGGATGTCGAGAACGCGCTCGTCGCCGCGCGCGAGACGGAGCGTCAGGTAATGCTGCAGGTCGAATCAGTCACGGCCTGGCGCCGCGCCTATGCAACAGCGTTGGCGCGGCTGCGCGAGGGGACCATCGACACCGTCACGCTCGCCATAACGCAGACCTCGCTCTTCCAGAGCCAGGATCGCCTTGCGCAGGCACGTCTGGCGCGCTTCCGAGCTGCGACCAGCCTCTATCAGGCGCTGGGCGGCGGTTGGTCGCCAACAACCCGCGACATCGAGATCGCGCAGGCGAACGCAGTCTACGAAGCCGAAAAGGGACCCTGGCCGTAGTCTCTCGTCGTCACCGCCGCACCCTCGACAGGCTTGTATCAGACGCCGAGCTGCCAGGAAGCCAAACTGGCAGGCATTGTGGAGCGGATCGGCGCCTGCGGAAACGACCGCGCGGGTTCTCGATCCGGATGGAGTAAATCCGCGCCTATCGGCCTCATCCTTTATCTCGTCGCCCAGAAGCATTCCTGAGGCACGTCAACCAAGTCACATGCGCCCAGCGGTCCTTCACACGGCGCCGTGGGACGAAGGAGGCGATCGAAAGGATTGTTTTCGGTCGCGAGCCTGAGAGGCTTGCCGCGGTCATGAGCGCCGAGGAAGTCGCGCGGTTCCTGGAAGCGGTTGACGGACTGCGCAACCGCGTCGCGCTGGCGACCGCTTATGCGGCAGGTTTGCGGGTCAGAGAAGTTACGCGTCTGAAGTTCGCCTCGATCGACAGCACGCGGATGTTGATCGACGTCGAGATCGGTAAAGGCGGCAAGGGGCGCGTGACGTGGTGTGAAATGGACCCGCGGTTGCGTTCTAGCCTATTTGGAGATAGGAAAGATTTGGTTGAGAACTGCGCGGCGGCATTCTCTCATGTTTCGTACGATTTTCATTGTGTTTCTGGTATTGGCCCAGTCTGCATTTTTGGGGCTGGGGTCTGCCAATCCGTTTGCAGCTCATAACGAGCAGGGCATTCAGGACGTAATATGCTCTACCAGCAATTTAAAAGAGCTGCCGTTGGCTTCCGGCAGCGCATGCCGATTTGATGGCGTTTGTTGCCTTACCTCTTGTTCGTGCTCATCACTTTTCCAAGGTCCCATCTCGCGCGGGTTCACGACGCGCACGCAGGTTGAAGCGCGCACGCATACGCTAAATGCGTCATTCCCTGTTGGGCGCTATTGTTCGAGTTCATCGCCTCACCAACCCCGCGCGCCGCCTGTCCAATCCTAACATTGCATTTTTTGATATCTGCACCATCAGCGCCTGATCACTCGCGACTTTCGATGCGGATCGTCTCGCGGTGGTGTTCTTCATTCGCTTGTCCCGCACGATCGTGCTGGCGAATGTAGTTCTGCGCCCACGGTTCTGAAGCGGTCCTCGGCGACGATGGATTGAGTCGGAACTGAACTTGGTGCAGCAGGTCGGCTTTTTAACTGTTTTTAGCGCTCCAAATTTATGGGAGGCTTGAATGCGGCTCTCTAATGCGGCGATTGAAACCCTGTATCGAGATGAACATAAATCTCTGTGTCGAGTAACTCGGCGGAAAATGAACCACCAGGACTCGGAAGACGTTGCGCAAGAGGCGTTCCTCCGCTTACTCGAAATGGAACGGCGCGAGACCATAGCCGACCCACGTAGTTATCTTTTTCGTATTGGGTTGAATATCGCTATTGACTGGTTGCGCAAGGCGCGAACACGCGCCGCTTTTCTGGTGGAAGCCGATGGGGTTGACGAATGCTCTACAATTAACATGACGAGCGACACACCCTTCGACGATTGGCTCACGTTTAACGCCGTTCTCACGGAATTGTCCCGACTTTCTGGTCGTTGTCGCGATATTTTTCTTCTCAGTCGGGTTTACGAACTAGATAATGCCGAAATCGCAGCAAAACTGGGAATTTCCGTCAGGACGGTGAACAGGGACATTGGTTTGGCGACTAAACATCTCTGTTCGGTCCTTGACGGGCCCGCGACGCAGAAGAAAAACTCAAATCTCACTCCAATCCTACAACAGAAGTTCGTATTCGTAGTGGAGGCTATTGGAAACTGGGATCGAAATATCGAACGGCGCAATCGGTGTGGCGCATTGCGGTATGCGAGATCACAACGACGAAATGATCAAGCTTGGATAACGTCAAATTGTTTGGATCAGCGAGAAAGGGCAGCGGACGCCTTGTGATTTTTTTTTCGTGGGTGAAGACAGCGAAAAGGATGCGGTCCAAGCTGGTCTTGTCCTGGAAGGCGCCCATCACGTGGCGGGCTCTTCGGCGCGCTTCGCTAAACCGCCCGTTCGATGGCATTCTTGGTTCGCAACCGCTTTCTCGCTTTTTTCGATCTTGAGGCGGAAACAGGTCAAAAACTCGTCGTGGTCGTCTCTCCAGTGGGCGGCGGCCCTGGGATTGGCGTCCTCCTTCTACTCGGCGACCCGTGCACCTTGTTGAGGACTTGCGGATTTTGCGCCCAGCGCTGGAAGGCGGCGCGCGGGTGGACGTCGGGCAGCGCCGCCAGCCGTCGACCTTGTTACGGTCCTTGAGTGGCCGGCGGTGAAAGACTGCCACCACCGCGCAAGGCTCTTGGCGACCTGGTTCTCGGTCGAGGCGGCGCCGAGCCGTAACGCGACAGCATTAAAATAATCCACGAGTTTCGACGAGGCGGAAAATCGCTCCAGAACCCGCAGATCGAAGTGCGGCCGCCACTCGATGCCGCCGCGTTGGAGTTGCGCTCCAAAAGCGCCACGCTTGGCTATCGTCCTTTACTCCTGGGGCAATGGTCAAGCGCCGCACACCATCGAAACCCGCCGCTTCGAGCAAATTAAAGTCGGCGCGGCGCATGATCGACTCCACAATCTGATCCGCCAGTTAGGATACAGGCGACAAAGCCATCTGTGTGAATTGGAGAAGAGCCGGAGACATCGAGTTCAGGCCCCCCGGGCGGCGCCCGCCAATCGTAGGTTCGGTCAAGAGCCCACCGCTTCAGGATCAAGCGGTTGATCGCGCCACGGCGTAGAATTCTGGAATAGGCCGTCGAGGAGAGAGCTTTCTTGCAACAACGGCGAGAGCGACCATTTTCGGTTCTCAATGGAGACGCGCACTCGAAAAACTTTGAGCGCCGAATCGCAGTGCGCAGCGACCATCGCTTTTAGGCCGGCTGCGGCCCTCACAGCCCCGCACGTCCGTCTTTGATGCAGCGCTTACCCGGCTATTGGCCAGACTGGCGCGCCCGCGCGAGGGCGATTCGCGGCGGTCCAGCGCTCCCAGCGGAGATACGCCGGTTCGCCGCGCGACGCCAAGTTTTCTAACGCTCTCGACTCTATCCGACTTGGCCACGATGCCGCAGAAATTGATCGGCAAGCACGATCGCCATCATTGCTTCGCCGACGGGCACCGCGCGAATGCCGACGCAGGGATCGTGCCGGCCTTTCGTGACGATTTCCGTGTCTCCGCCGAGGTTGTCTATTGTCAGACGCGGCGTGAGGATTGATGATGTCGGTTTGACAGCGAAACGCGCTATGATCGTCTGTCCCGTCGAAATACCTCCGAGCACGCCGCCGGCGTGATTGGAAAGAAAGACCGGTCTGCCGTCCTTGCCCGAGCGCATTTCATCGGCGTTGGCTTCACCCGAGAGTTCCGCGGCCAAGAAGCCCGCCCCGATTTCAACTCCCTTGACGGCATTAATCGACATGAGGGCGCTCGCGAGTTCGGCGTCGAGCTTACCGTAGATCGGTGCGCCCCAGCCTGCGGGGACGCCTTCCGCGATCACTTCAATCACAGCGCCGATGGATGATCCCGCTCTCCGCGCCTCGTCGAGAGCATCCTCCCAACGCCGCGCCGCTTGTGGATCCGGGCAAAATAGCGAATTTCTGCCCACCTCGCTCCAATCGAAGCGCTCACGATCGATTCTGTCCGAGCCGATCTGCACGAGCGCCCCGCGAATCGACACGCACGCGACGACTTTACGAGCGACTGCGCCCGCCGCAACGCGTGCGGCCGTTTCCCGCGCGGATGCGCGTCCGCCACCGCGATAGTCGCGAATTCCGTATTTCGCATCATAGGCGTAGTCTGCATGACCAGGGCGAAATTTGTTCGCGATCTCGCTGTAGTCTTTCGAGCGCTGATCGGTGTTATCTATCATCAAAGCGATCGGCGTACCCGTCGTGATCTGCCGGCCATCTCCGTCCGTGAAGACCCCGGAGAGAATTTTCACGTCATCGGGCTCCCGCCGTTGCGTGGTGAAGCGCGACTGGCCGGGTCGACGTCTGTCGAGCGCATGTCGAATCTCTGCTGCCGTCAGCTCAATGCCGGGCGGACAACCGTCGACCACTACCCCAAGCGCCGGCCCATGGCTCTCGCCGAATGTCGTGACGCGGAAGAGGCGGCCGAAACTATTATGAGACATGCAGACTCCCGCATTCTTACGCAGACTTTCGTGGTCGTCTCCGCCTCGCGGCCGAAGGATGAAGAGACGCTCGGCCGTGTAGCTCCGCGCTCGGACTGTCACCATTTAGTTTCGCACGGGAGAACGCTTTCTCAAATGCAGGTGAAGAATACGAACGCCTTCCAGTAGGTAGCCATCGTCCTCTGCGATGTTCCGGAGGTCGCGGTCGAGAGCTTCGATCTCTGGACTGGTCGCGAGCCCGAGTTCTCGCAGCCGATCTCGGATCTGATCGAACGAACGCCAGATTAGGCTCTTTTGACGCGGGCTCCTGAGCGCCGGTTGCGTGAACTGCGCCGCTTCGATATCGACGTCGATGTTCTGCACATATGTCCAGAGCGGCTCCGCGCAATTGAATTTGACGTTGATTATCTCGCCCAGCCTTTCGAGCAGCTCGACCGAACGGGGGATGGAGGGATGATGCGGAATGGAAAAGCGCCGTGTCGTCGGCTCCTCGATGATAATCGAGCCGTTGTCCTTGCATAGAGATAGGACGTTCTCGAAAAATGTCGTCCAGTTAGTGATATGCGCGAGAACGAAGCGACAGTAGACGACGTCGAACGCTTGTCCGATGTCCAGCGTGGATGTCATGTCGTGGCGAATGAAGCGAATATTGTCGATCCCGCGCTCGTCTCGTCTATGGAGACAGACGTCGATTTGAGCTTGCGACTCATCTATTCCCACTACAACGCCGTTGCGTGACCTGACCTGATCTGTGAACCAGAACGCCATTTGGCCATGCCCGCATCCAATTTCCAACACAGAACGAGCGTCGTTAGGAAGCTGGCTCAAGACGAAGTCTCTACTCGCAGGGTCGTATAGCTCGGTCAATATCTCCAATCGCTCCCGATCGGCGTAGCCGACATCATGGATATAGGCTTCACTTTCGTTCTTCAAATTGCTGTCATGGTTCTGCATGGCGTTCTCCGAGAACGTCTCAGATGATAATGCTGATGCGCCGTTGCTTCGAAATGGACTCATGGTCCAAATGCACAAATCTCTCGCGAATTCGAAATTCGGCTTCATGCGTGACGAGCCGATATCTCGCGCTGCCGATGAACTCCCAGGATTCGTGATTTCGAAATTGATAGACAACGAAGTTCACTCTCACAACGATCTCTTCGGTCGGAGGGGCCAAAAGTCGCAAGTTGGACATCAGGCGACGCGTACGCGAGCGCGGCTGTTCCATCCAGGTCGACGCGCCCGCGAAATGCCGAACGCGCGCCCGCAATCGGTCATAGTCGTCCAAGATCAGGCAGAGGGCTTGCTCAGGCGCGCTTTCGGTGTGGCGCTGCAATGGAGCGACAATGTAGCGTCCACCCGGTTCAAAAAGCTCAAACCAGTCTTCGAGGCGCCAATCGTCGAGCAGGTCCGCTTCCAAGGCGAGAAAGGAGGTGATGCGGCTTACGATATCCGAAACGATGGGGACGGCGCCTATATAGGAAACGACGGATGTTGCTGTCATTACGGCTGCTCCACATAATTGGCCCATTCACGCCAGAAGGCTCTGTTCTGCTCTTCATCCGTATGATTTGTCGTCCCGACGCTCATGCCGCGCGAGAAGTCGCTGTAGCCGATGCCCGCGTGTGCGTATGACCGCTGGCAGGATTCCAGAATTTCGACGTCGTCGGGCGTTCCGAATCCACCCGGCCCGATGAAGGAGATAAGCGCGCTGACGCGCATGGCCCTTTCTTCCGTCGTCTCATCCGAAAATCCCGCGCCCCAGACGGTCACTTCGACCTCGTCGGGGGACGTTGGGAAAAAAGTCCGGATGTTCAAGCCGAGTATGTCGTTGATGACCAGATTTGGAAAAATAAAAAGGCTGCGGTTGGTGTGAGCCATGTCCTCCGCGCGTCGGCGCCCGACACGGGCAACGAGATCGTCGAACTTCTTATCGATCTCCGCTTTCATTTCGGCTGGGAAAAGCGGACTCCAATAGGCAATTGGCCGTCCAGTCGAAGGCGGCCCGCTCTTTATGACGGCATGGCCGCCACCGAGTGCATAGCCGATGCCGCTGCGCTTGTGCGAGTTCGGATCTGTGCCAAGCGAATCGAGAAGGTCGAGGAATCGCTTGTGCGCAATTGGCAGATGATAAGCATCGACGCCGTTTTCAGCGAGTAGTTTCCAATTGGCTCGTATGGAATGATGAAGGTGTTCGGGCAGCACTTCGACGGAGCCTTCGGACTGATCGCAGACCAGGTCTATGTATTCCTTCGCACCTCCGAGATAGGAGGCGAGGCTCGCCGACGGTTCGCCGAAGCTGATGAATAGAAAACCGCGATAATCGTCGAGCTTGATTTGCGGCAAGGAGCGCTCGGGCAGTCCCTCGCCGATGCGTCCATACGCGGACCTTCCCGGCACGCCGGTGAGCGCGCCGGACGTATCGTACATCCAGCCGTGATAGGGACATGCAAATCGCTTCGTGGTTCCTTTCGCGTCCGAGCAGACGACGGCGCCGCGGTGCGCGCAGGCGTTCAAGAACGCAAGCGGCGTTTCGGAAGCTACGTCTCTGACCAAGATGACGGGCCGACCGCCAATCTTGCGCGTGAGAAAGTCGCCGGGCTTTCCGAACTCGCTTGCATGACCGGCATACAGCCAGCATTTGTCGAATATTTGCGTCAGCTCCCGGCGCCATGTGTCTTCACATACATAGACTTGCCGATGCACCCTGAAAAAATTCTTGTTGTCTGTTTCGACGAATTGTCGGGGCGTCATTCGGGCCTCCCGAGAACAAAGCCAGGGCGAGTCTGAGCATCCGTAAATACTGCTCATAAAACAAGCAAATATTGTAGCAGATATACTGGCGCATATATAATATTGCGTCGTTTGCAAATAGCAACATTATTATTAATTATGGGCAGTATAAAAATTTGTTTTGGCTATTTATTGTGCGCGCGATGCCGATCGCGAACTACATCGACTGGCGCGCGCTAAGGTATTTTCTTTTCGGTCGGCGTGCGGCGCTTGACGAGCGTCGGTTGCGTGAGAGCGACGGTTGCGAGCGCGGCAATGACGAGGCAGCACGCGATAGCGAGCAACGAGACCACCAGGGCGAACGAGATATTGTCAGCGACGGCTTCACGACCGGCGATCGCAAAAAACAGTCCGCCAACAGTGGCAATGCTCAATGCGGAGCTTACCTGCAAGGTGGTGTTGATGATGCCGGATATGAGACCCGACCATGCCGGCTCTACTTTGCCGATAATGGCGCGAAGGAGGCTCGGTAACGCCATCCCTTGCCCAAAGCCGATCGCGAACAATGAAAGGCCGCGAAGCGCGTGATCGAGCGGCTGGTCGGTTCGCCAATTCCAAACGACCAAAGCTAGGCTCAAAATGCCTATCGTCTCGAGAGCGATTCCTGCGGGAGCTGTTCGCTGGCCGAGCATCCGGCCGGCATAGGGGCTGAGAAGTGGAGCGAGAAATGAGCCGACGCCGAATGGCAGAAAGACGAGCGCCGCCTCTCTAGGAGATTCGCCGAGCGCATTTTGCAGATAAATGGAGAAAATAAGAAAAAACGCGCCGATAGCGTAAAAGAAGAGGGCCGCCAGCAACCCCAGGGAGAAGCCTGGCAGTCCCATGACGCGTGGGTCGAAAAGCGGAGTTCCGCCCTCCCGCAGAAGTTTGTCCTCATTCCGCAGGAACAGCGATCCAGCGATCGGCGCCGCCATCAGTAATAGTAGGGACCAGAGCGGCCAGCCTTGTTCACGTCCTTCGATCAGCGGCGTGACGACGAGCGCGAGCGTGAGGGCCGAAAGCATTACGCCGAAAATGTCGAGCCGCGGCGGACGTGGATTAGAGGCGCCGGATAAGAGAAGACCTAAAATGAGAACGACCGCTGCGATCGGCAGATTGACGAGAAAGACGATCCGCCAGCCGAGACCGAAGACATCAGCCGAGACCAGGAATCCGCCCAGGATTTGTCCGCTCCCCGCGGCAAGTCCGAGCGTTGCGCCATAAAGACCCAGCGCGAGCGATTTTTCTCCCGGCGCAAAAATCATATTGATGGACGCGAGCCCCTGGGGAACCATCAGCGCTGCGCCAAGTCCTTGGAAAATTCGGCCTGCCACGAGAACGCTGGAACAGGGGGCCCAACCGCATATCGCCGATGCACCGGCAAAACCGGCGAGTCCGGCCAAAAAGATCACCCGATGTCCGAAAATGTCTCCAAGCCTACCCCCCGTGATAAGGAAAACGGCATAGGTCGTCATGTAGCCGGAAACAACGAGCTGCAGATCGGAGGGCGTCGCGCCGAACTCCTCTTTGATCGCCGGCAGCGCGATATTGACGATGAAAAAATCGAGCGGCGATAGAAAAACGCCCGTGAGCAACACCGCGAAGCGGACCCAACGCCACCGATCGTGAGCGGCGACAACTCCATTGCTGCGGCTCTGTTGCTCGAGCGACATGTCGCGGGATAACTCGACAGGGATGGGCACAAGCGCGTTTCCTTGCTATGCTGATTTCGGTTGCATTTAGCAATGCTCGTTTCGATTATGTGTGTGATCGCTCCGGCTAATGCGCCTCTCGACCGGAGGGAGGCCCCCGGCCTGCGACCTCGTCATTCGCGAACATGCGATCGCCGTGTCATGCCGAACGCGCTTCACCTTTGCCCAGAGTCGGTCGTCAGAGTCGCGTAGGCGCTCGCCGACTCCGCGCATCTCGACGAGGCTCAGAGCAATCGCGAACATAGCTTGGGGACGACGGGTTCGACTTTGGACTCGCATTCAAAATTTCGCCTTCAGCGTGAACCCCGCCATAATCGGATCAGCGGGGGTGCCGATCACTCCTCCGGCAGTGAAATTCGGCGACACGGTCGTGAAATAATGCTTATTTGTCACATTATGCACCCATCCAGACAGATCGACACGCTCGTCAGTGAGGCGCAGTCCCGCATGCAGATTGAGCAGGCCGTACGCATCGATGATGCTGTAGATCGAATCATCTGGAACCGAAAAAAACTTCGTTTGATATGAAAAATCGGCTCCGAAATAGGCAACCACCGATTTTTCGATCGGCTCGAACACTCGTCCGATGTCATGTGCATATTCGCCGCCGACGGCGAGAGCCCATCGCGGCGTCAGGGAGATCGGACGGCCGGTCAGGCTGCAAGACCTCGAGAACGCGAGCTCGAAGGGGCAAGGCGCGTTCTCGAATGAACCGTAATAAGTGTGATTGTAGGTGACAGAACCATATGTCGTCAGCCCCTCTACCGGACTCGCTCGCAGGTCGAACTCGAATCCTCGCGAGATCGCCCTCTTGGCGTTGGAAAGATAGGTGATCGGTCGAGCGCCCGATATATCGGTGATATTGGTGATGTAATTTCGATCGACCATGATGAATGCGGCGACGTTCGCGAGAAATCGACGCTCGAAGAAGGTGGTCTTCAGTCCGATTTCGTAATCGTCCAATTCCTCCGGCCGCACTGTCGTGGAGGCCGTCGTTGGCAGATTCGCTATCGGATTTGGACCTCCAGCGCGTCCTCCGCGCGCGTAGGTCGCGTATGCGAGCGTGTCGGATGAGATTTTATAGGAGGCGGAGGCCAGAGCGGAAATCAGTCCCTGGCGCGTTGTTGCGTTGAATTCGCGATCTGCCCCGATCAAGCCAATTCGCATGCTGCGCGCCGCTGCCTGTTGCGCCCCCGCCAGTCCGTCGAGGCTGTTGGCGGCAAACTGATACTGGCGAAAGAGCGTGCTCTTCGCCGCATAGGAGTAGCGAAGACCGAAGGTGAAATCGAGATCCGGCGTCGCATGCCAGACCGCCCTCGCATAAGGCGCGATGATATGGCTGCGGGGATTGTCGTAGGATTTCGAGGCGAGATTATTGAGTGCGATATCGTTAAAGGCTATCGAATTCGCAGGCGAACCGTACCAGCCGCCGGCCGCTGGGCCATAGCTCGAGTATCCCCAGTCATAGAGCTGCTCGAATAGATAGAAGAGGCCTGCTGTTCCCTCGATGGGGCCATTGGCGGGCGTCGATACTTTGAATTCTTGCTGCAGCGACCGCTCGGCGATTTGATTGTTCGAGTTGGTTGTCCGCACCGGGGCGAGCGCGCTGCTCGTTTGGTTCAGCGGATCGAAGTTCCATCCACGAAAGGAGGTGAGAGAGGAGAACTCATAGCCGCCGGCGTTGTAGCCGACTATAGCCGCCACACCATAGCTCTGCTGCGTGTTCTGCAGGTAGCCGGAGATGTCGCCCTTGTAGCTGTCGATATTGTAGAATGACGTCGGCACATAGTTGAGCCTCGCCAAGCGAGCGTAGAGATTGTTCGGAACCACTGCGCCATTGGCATAATTTGCAACGACGCCATTCAGTACATTTGGGCAGCACGCCTGATGGACATGCGAGTAATCGGCGATCAGACGCACGCTGAGGTCGTTGGTCGGCAGGAACACGAACTGCGCGCGAACGCTCTTGTTGTGCCAGTCATTGTATTTTTGGCCGCTGTAATAGCTGGAGACATATCCGTCACGATCGACGCTGGCGAATGACAAGCGGAACGCCAGCTTGTCGCTGTCGGCGATCGGGCCCGTCGCCGATCCACGAACCTGGACATTGCTATAGTTGCCGGCAGAGACTTCGACTTTCTGTTGCCTCTCGAAGCTCGGAGCGGCTGTGTTGAGATAGACGGCGCCGCCCGTTCCATCCATACCGCCTTTGGTTCCTTGCGGCCCTTTCAAAACGTCGACGCCGACGAGGTCGGGAATATCGAAGATGGCTTGACCTGGCCGAGGCTGATATATGCCGTCGACATAGATGGGCACGCCGCCGAAAATTCCATCGGTTGCGACAGACGTCGATGACCCGAACCCTCGGACATTGACGGTCAGCGAACGAACGTCGGCGAAGCGGATCTGCAGACTCGGTTCGAGCTTTTGCGCTTGCAGAAGATTGCTGATCTGCAACGCGTCGATCTGCTGCTTCGTGATGACGGTTGCTGCCTGCGGCGTCGTCTGGAATGCGGTTGCTTGACGCTCGGACAAATCGGCGGTTGTTTTCGGCGCGGAGATCACGACTTCTGGAACTCGCGCCTCCTCGGCGGGAAGCGTTTGCGCGACGCTGGTGACAGTGTGGGCGAAGCAAAGCGGAATAGCGGCTATAAGCGACCGTCTCATCATTCAAACTTTCTGACGCAACGACATAGTCCAGAAAGCTAAAGATTTTTGAAAAGCTCAGGCAACGCTCATTCTTCTTATGAGTCGAATATCGAGGAACGATGGAGTCCCTCATCCGCGCGTAAGGACGCGTTCCGCGAAGCCGAGCAACTGCGTGTTGAACGCCAGCGCGTCCTCGTAGAACGGCGAATGGCCGACATTGGGCAGCTCGAGAAAACTTGCGCCGCGAATATGCTCGGCGGAGGCGCGCGAGGCGCGAGGATCGCAATGGAGATCCTTTTCGCCGACGACGAAAGCAAGTGGCAGAGAGATCGAGGCGATGAACTCCTGCGGCTGCGGCGGACGTCCAACGATCATCCTGCGCACTGCGGGCGGCTGCGTCATATTATAGGCAAGCATCTGCGCGAACTCCTCCGGCGCCGGCGGCGTCGCAAAGCAGCTCGAAAGAAAGGCAATCGTTCCGACGATATTGGTAGGGAGATCATCTTCGAGCATCAAGGGCAGACTCGCGGCCGAAGCCTCGCTCGCCCATTCGGGGCTTCGGCGCCACGACGATCCGACGAGCTGAGCGCCGGCGAGGCTCTCGCCGCCATATTCCTTGAGATAGTCCCATACGACGCGGCCGCCGAATGACCAGGCGACAAGAATCGGCCGCTCGGCGTCGACGGAAGCGGCCACAGCGCGCAGATCATGCGCCCAGAGCCTGTTGTCTTGGTAGGCGTCGGGATCGAGCGGTTTGTCCGACGCCCCATGGCCGCGAAGATCGTAGGTAATCAGGTGATATTTCTCTGCCAGTCGCACGTCCCGTAATTGCCGGATGAAGGCGAGACCACTCTGCGCGAAGCCATGAATGAAGATGATTGGCCGCCCTCGGCGGTTGCCCCATCGTCTCACGGCGATGTTCACGCCGTCCGAGCTCAGGACATTCGATTTATCATATTCAAAGGGTCGAGGACAAAGGCTCGGATACACGTTGATCATGGCCACGAAATATAGTGGATTCCCCCAATCGCCGCCTCCTCGGCGACGCGCTCACGACCGAGAATTTGCTTCGACCATACAGATTTGGAAACACGAAATCCCATTATTCGTCGAATAACCGGCGCAGCATGTTCAGTTCTCGCGTGGTCATCATTCTGAGTGAGAAGGATCGCCGAGCCGCTCGATGAGATAGTCTCGTAACCGCATGGTCGGCGAGGACGGAGACGAGCGAATCGAATAGAGCGCCACGTCAACATCGGGAAGTCGCGGGAAGCCGTCACCCTCATCGAGACGCTGCAGTCGATCATCGATCGTGCTCGCTTTGAACACGCCTACACCCAAGCCTTGTCGCACAGCAGCTTCGATGCCGCAAACATTCGAATTTACATGGGCGAGGCGCCATGGAACGCCACGTTGTTGAAGGGCGGTGATCGCCCAGTGACGAAACATGCTTCCGGGCGGAGCGACAGCCAGCGGCAAGGGCAATCGCTGATGTTGATTGTGCTCGGACGATGTCGTCCATACGACCGGCTCGCGACGAAGCACCTGTCCCTGGCTTGTGCCCGCCGGCTCCATGGCGATCACAATATCGAAATGCGTGCCAATGCGCGTGAGCATGGAACTCGGCATGCCGCCGTAGAGCTCGACATTGACGCGTGGATACAAACGGCAGAATGCGCCGACAAGCGGTGGCAGAGTGTTCGCGACGTAATTATCGATCGAGCCGAGGCGAACCGTGCAATCGGTTTCTTCCGCGCGGAGCGTGCGAAGCGCCTCGGCATTGAGCGCCAACATACGCCGCGCGTAATCGAGCATGAGCTCCCCTTCGGGAGTGAGGCGGAAACCCCTCTGCGGACGCATGATTAAGCTGACGCCGATAACTTCTTCGAGACGCTTGATCTGGAGGCTGACCGCCGCTTGGGTTCTGTGCAGCGTGCGGGCGGCGGCAGTGAACCCGCCTTGATCGACGACTGTCACGAACACGTGGAGAAGGTCGTTCTCGAGAATCTGATTGCGAATGACGCTGACGCCGGACGGCCGGTCGGCTCGCGTCGGCGCGAGCGCCGTATTTGCATTTCGCCGAGGCTGAAAGTTCAAAGACATGCGTCAGGAACTCCCCGATATAAGTCTATTATAGCTATAGAAATAATGTAATTCAAGCCGCCTTTTTTCTTAAGTCGAAGCCGGGGCTAGGAGACGGCCAAAGCGCTCACGCGAGTTCCACCAACCCGAGATTGGCGGCCAGACGTCTACGCAGGCGCCCAATCGGCACGTGGTCGAACCGGCCGCCGGTCAGATCGAAAGCGTGGGCGGCCGCGGCCCCCATTGCGATACATGGCCCCATCACGCGAATAGAGGACAGAGCGAGCGCGTCGCCATCCACGCATCGGCCGACTGCGAGCAGGTTTTCTACCTCGTCGTGAACCATGCAGCGAAACGGAATCGTATGGATGTGCTCCTCATCGAATGCTTCGAAATAAATTTGCTCCAGATTGTTGTGGAGCTCGATCGGCCAGGCGCAGCGGGCGATCGCATCGTCGAAGACCGTTCCGGCGCGCACATCGTCCGCGCTTAGCTGATAGCGGCTCTTGAACCACCGCGTCTGGCGCGCGCCGAGCGCGCCATATATGCTTACAACGGCGCGAGAAAAAGCTTCGGGAAATTCAGCGCGGAGAAAATCGACGGCGAGATCCATCTTGTCATGGCCCACGGCCACCATCTTACTTGCCTCGATGGGATCGAGAGGCGTCTCTACATGCGTCATATTGATGAGCGTCTCGCCCGATCCGGGCGCCATGAATACGAAGGCGTCGCTTCGGTCCAAGCCATAGGCGCGGCCTTTGTCGGCGAGGCGTGACCGCAGGGTAGCGCGATCGATCGCCGCGAGCGCCTGCTCATCGACATTGCGAAGAATGCCGTTCTGTGACCCGTAGATCGGTCCGGAGGCCGGCTCTCGCGTGGCGAGCCCACTCGTCCAGGCGATAGCGGCGTCTCCCGTCGCGTCCACGAAGGACTCGGCTTCGATGTGCACAATTCCCGAACGCGCGGCCACCGAAATGGAGACCAGACGCTCGTCTTCGACGCGAGCATCGAACAGCGCCGCACCGAGGAGTGGAGTAATGCCCTCGCGGCCCGTCGCGCGCTCGATCCAGCGCTGCAGAGCGACGCTATCGTAGTGCACGACGAACGAGTTATGACGGCTCCGAAGCAGCATGATGTCACCGCTCTTCCCGAGGTCGGTGAGTATTTCGTCCGCTATGCCGAAAACAATTTGTCTTGGGGTCGGTCCATTCGCATAGAACCCGCAAAAAGTGTTGATCTGCGCTGCGACGGACTGACCGCCAAGAGATCCGCCCGCCTCGACTAAAACGACCCGATGCCCCAGCCTTGCCGCTTCGATAGCGGCGGATACGCCGGCAATTCCCGACCCCACCACACAGAGATCAGTCGTCAAGACGCGCGGCGGGTCATCTCGGAGATTGCGGCGAATGATCGTGCCTGCATCGACGGCGCGCGTCGTCGCGGTCGGCCGGTTTCCCTTGTTATCACTAAGCACGGCGCTTATCTGCCGACGAACTCTGGTGGACGTCCTTCGGCCATCGCGCGTTTGCCTTCCGCTGCATCTTGACTCGCGCGGACCCCCGTAAGATCGCGCGTCGTCCGGCCGAGTATCTCCGATGGGCTCTGCACGAGCACATGATCTGTCACGAAATGCTTCATCGACTGCATGACGAGGGGAGCGCGCGTCGCGACGACATGGGCGATTCCGAGCGCTGTTTCCAGATGCTTTCCTCGTGGCGCGACGCGGTTGACGAGCCCGGCTTCATAGGCGCGACGCGCCGAGATAGGCTGCGATAACAGCAGAATTTCCATCGCGATCTTGTGCGGAACGCGCGCCGCAAGACCTGCTGCGAGACCGCCCCAGGCCCCGTGCGTTCCTTCTGGATAACAAAAGTTCGCGCTTTCATCTGCGACGCAGAGATCCGCGAACATATTGAGAGTAAAGGCGCTACCTCGGCATTCGCCAGCGACGGCGGTGACGATGGGCTTTTTCGTGACGGTTCCGATCGTCGGCATGCAGCGCCAGAGCTCTGTTACCGGGACATGGGGATCGGATCCAACGGAAAAATCATCGCCGGCCCCGGTCAGTACCGCGACGCGGCCATCGGATGCGTCGAATTGGGCGAACGCGTGTTGCAGTCCGTGGACGACGTCGATGTCGATGGCGTTTCGTCGCTCTCGGCGATCGATCGAAATTACGACAACATTTCCATGGGGGGCGATCGAGACGGCGGTCATGAACTTCTCTTTCGAGTAACCGGTGAGAGAATGATTTTCGAGGCCTGACGAGTGCGCGCCAATTCCAATGCCTCTACGCCTTGATCGAGTGGCATGCGATGAGTGATCATGTGGCGAATCCTTTCGCCTTCGGTCACGAGGCTGTCGAGCACACGTGGCCAGACATGACGCGGCGCGCGTTGTGACCCCCGGATTTGATGTCTTTCGCGCACGAGGCGGGTGAGATCGAGCGCTGCCGGACGCGGGTGTATCCCAGCAACGATCAGAATGCCCTCCTTCCGCAAGAATGTGAGAGCTCCTTGAACCACCTCCGGAACGCCGGTCGCCTCGAAAATAATATCGAATTTCCGGCCTGCGAAGCGGGACGCCAGCGCGGTTTCGAGGTCGCCGTCGCGCGTGTCGATAAGGTCCAAAAAACCCAGAGCGCGTAGCGTTTCGAAACGAAGAGGATCGTTCTTCCCCACGACGACGACCTCCGCGGCTTCGGCCATGCGGGCGTAAAGGGCGATCGCCTGTCCGATCGTGCCCGGGCCGACGACGAGCACTCGATCGCCGCGCATCACTCCGCCTTTCAGGACGGCTTCTTGCGCGACAGTTAATGGTTCAACGAGCGCAGCGAGTTCGTCGTCCACGCCGTTCGGCGCCTTAAGGCAATTGACGACAGGCACTGTGATCCAAGGCGCGAAACCGCCGTCAGCGCTGGTGCCTTTGGCTGATCGATGTTCGCAGTGTTCCGCTGCACCTCTCAGGCAATGTGCGCAACTTCCGCATGGGGTGGAAGGGATTACGGCGACGAGCTCGCCGGGCGCCAGGCCCTCTGCTTCACCGGCGACATCGACCACGCGTCCGGCGAACTCGTGCCCGAGCGTCAGCGGAAGCAATCGCGCCATGAAATTATAGCAGCCGCTCCATTCAAAGATATGCACGTCCGTCCCGCAAACGCCGGCGGCAGTGATTTCGATAAGCGCCTCGCCGGGGCGAGGAACTGGACGGGGAACCTCGCGAAACTCGACTCCGAAGGTCGGCGCAGTTTTTTGGAGAGCTTTCATGAATGACGATCCGATGAGCGAGCAGGTCAACGCCAGCGCAAGAGCGTGCGTTCGAGCGTCGCGATCACGGCCCCGGCACATGTTCCGAGTAGAGAGAGTACGAAAACGCCCGCGAGAAGCTTCTCGGAGTCCATGATGTTACCGGCGGCGAGAATATAGGCGCCGATCCCATATTGTGCGCCGATCATTTCGGCGGCGACGAGAAGCACGAGACCGGTGGAAATGGTTATACGCGCGCAGGCCAACATGGCCGGGAGGGCGGACGGCAGTACGACTTTGATGATGATCGACAGGCGAGCGAGTCCAAAGCTCTGGGCCATGCGTATGAAAGGACGTGGCGCGGCGTCCACGGCGGCGCATACGGAAACCGCCATAGGAAAGAAAACGCCGAGAGCAATCGTGGTTATTTTGCTGGACTCCCCGATTCCGAGCCAGAGTATGAAGAGGGGCAGAAGGGCTATCTTGGGGATGGGGTAGAGGGAGGAGATCGCGGCGTCGCCGATCGCTCGGCACCAGGACCAGAGGCCCATTGCGAGGCCGACGCTCAGGCCGGTGAGGCTTCCGATCGACCAGCCCAACAGCAGTCGCGTGAGCGACTGGCCGATATGGATCGCCAAGTCCCCTCGCGCTAGCTCGTGGTAGAGTGTCTCCAGGACATCGACCGGCCCCGGTAGCAGCAGCGGATCAATCCGCCCTGAAGTCGATCCGACCTGCCAGGCTCCGACGAGCACAGCGGCAAATGCCGGAGCGAACCACCGCTTCGGGGTGATCTCGAATCCACCGCCCCGGAATCTTACCGTGCTCGCTCCGATCGCAGATGACGCATGGACTTCAGACATCGGCTTGTTCCAGGGACAGAAGCTCTCGGTCAGCGTTGCGCGCTTCCGATCGAAGCAGGTTCCAGATGTCGTTCTGCATCGCCGACAACTCGCTCGCGACATCGGGTCGGCCGCGCTCGGCTTGCGGAATTCCGACGTCGACGATTTCGCGGATCCGGCCGGGCCGTCTGGAGAGCACGACGATCCGGTCGGAAAGTCGTACCGCCTCGTCGAGGTTATGTGTGACATAGAGGATCGAAACGCGGTCTCGCAGCCACAGGGTAAGGAACTCCTCCATCAGAAGTTCGCGCGTCTGCGCGTCTACGGCGGACAATGGTTCATCCATGAGAAGGAAGGCTGGACGAGCGGCCAGCGCCCTGGCGATGCCGACGCGCTGTTTCATGCCCCCGGACAATTGCTTCGGATACGCTTGTGCGAACTCGCGCAGACCGGTTCGCTCCAACACTTCTTCGATAATCTCAGCCCGCGCTTTTCTCGATGGTAGTCGATCCTCCAGCGCCAGCCCGACGTTGCCTGCCACGGTTCGCCACGGCAGCAGCCCGGCGTCCTGAAAAACGAAGGTGAAAGGGTTGAGGCTCGCCGCCGGCGGAACACCGACCGTGACAGCCGATCCTCGGCACGGCGCGATGAGGCCGCCGGCGATCGACAGCAGAGTCGACTTTCCGCAACCGGAGGGACCGATGACAGAGACGATCTCGGATTCGCGCACCGCGAACGAGACGTCGTCGAGGACGGTCAACGGCCCGAAGTCGTGCCCCAATCCTCGAAGCTCCAGTTCCATGCCGTCCTCCCCGAGGGTTCGAGGTCGCCTTCAAGTCGCGAAAGAGAGGTCGACGACGTGTTCGGCGTCGACTTCTCGCTTCACGAGCCCTAGGTCTTGCCAAAATCTGAGCACCTTGCGAACGTCCTCGACATTCAAGCTGGCGGCGGGATCGTAATAGCCGAAAGTCGAACTGATTTGCTGCCTGGTCTGGCCGGTGCGGCGAGCGACGATCTCGAGAAGCTCATCTCGTTCGTCGCTAGTGACCGGTCGGCCTTGCTCGTCGATCCGATTGACAGCTCTATTGCTAAAGGCCATCGCACGCCGATGCGCACGGATGAAGCGCTCTATCCCCGCGCGATTGGCGGCGATGACATCGGGGCGGGTAAACACGCCGCTTCCTTGCGTCATGTCGACTTCGGCCGTATTTCCGATGAAGACGCCAGAGCCTGCTCTAATCAAGGGGTCTGCGACCGTCGAGGGAAGGATGGCGCCATCCAGTTTTCCCGCTACAACCGCCGAACCGACGTTCGGTAAAGTTTGCAGAGGGAGGAGTTCGACTTGTGACAGTGGGAAGGCGAACTTCATAGCAATCACGCCGAACTGATAATGGAACGACGATCCAATGGTCGTTATGCCCAGGCGTCGTCCTCGAATGTCGGCGAAAGAGCGCAATCCGGCGTCGTAGCCATTGCGGCTAGCCACCAATTGGTTATTGGGAAAGGCCGGGTGCGGTCGACTATCGCCGCAGATGAGTTTCAGCCCGCCTTTTGCGGCGAGGTTGAAATAAGCGGCGGTGAAGGCGGTCATGCCGACGTCGATCGAATTTGCGACGGCGGCGACGGGCAATTGAGCGGCGGCGTCGAAATATTCGATTTGAACCTTCAAACCTTCGTCCTCGAAGAAGCCTTTGTCGGACGCGACAAAAAACGGCGCGGCGCTATTCAGACGCATAGTTCCGAGGCGCAGCACGGAAGATTCCGACCGTGCGACGCCGGGCAGGGCGAGAGCGGACGCGACGACCGCTCGATTGAAATATCGACGACAAATCATCACGCGCTCCCTCGAGACTGGGAACGAACTATCGCGAAGAAAATCCTCATCGCAATCTCTGTTTTATTTATGTGTTGCATAGTCGCGACTTATGTAAATTCATTCTCTGTTTCGGTGGCTGCAAGGTCGTGTGGACCGCGCGATGCAAAGCTCGCGGCTTGCGCCTTAGCCGCGAAAGGTTTCTCGCGTATTGGACAAAACATAGACGGCAAATCTCGACGAGGCCGCCTCGGAAGTTTGTCAACGAACTGAGAGCCGGTCAGGCGGGCTTTTGCGCCTCGAACATGATCGCTTGCATCGGCATGCTGCGCCCGACAGCGCGGGTGAGGGCCTCCGCATAGGCCTGCATGACGGTTTCCGGCTCGACGCCGCCGCGCTCGCGGATTTCGTCGAAAACCGGACTGCCGAAGACGATGCCGTGCGCGAATGCGAGGGCGTTGATGTCACGCGCCCGTTTCAGCACAGAGACAGAGATGTTTTCGAAGCCGCTGGCGAGGAGATTTTCCTTGATGGGGTCGATCGCCGCGCAGGCAACCGGCTCGCGCATCCATTGCGGCGGGTTCTCGGGGAAAAACCCTTTCAAGACCTCGAGGCAGAGGCTCGCCCAGGGATTATATTGCTCGGCGTCCCATACGGTCAGCGCGTAGCGGCCGTTCGGCCTGAGCGCGCGCCAGGCTTCTCGCATCGCCTTTTGATTTTCCGGAAAGAACATATAGCCGAACTGGCTTACAATGGCGTCGAAGCTCGCGTCCGGATAGGGAAGCGCGCAGGCGTCGACGGTGCTGAGCGCTCCCCCTGCGCAAGATCGCTGTTTTTCAGCGGCTTTCAGCGCGCAAGGGTTCGTTGCCGGACAGGGCGGCCGTTGTCCGAGGCCGGTCGGCGAAGGGGCGAAAGAGCCCCTCTTACAGCTTCCCGCGCTCGGCCTTGCTGAAATTGGAGAGATCGCCCTCGGCCGCCGCGCGGCGGCGCCACGAGCGGGCGATGGCCGGATATTTGATTTCATTGCAGATGCGCGACACCTGCTGCGTCAATTTGGCGGACCCACAGGCGGGACATTGCGGGGTGTCGGAAGCGCGCACCAGAAGCTCGAACTCGGCCTCGCAGTCGTTGCAGGCATAGGCGTAAAGGGGCATGTCGGTCCTCGCAGGGAATACATACGGGCGCAAGGCAAGCAAAACCTGTTCCTGACGCGAAAAGAGTAGAAAGCCCAATGGGCTCTGGGATGGACGACGCGCCAATGTCGCTTTTCAGACAAACCATCGGGCGCACGGCTCCAATGGTCTGCCCCGATCTTAGAATCCGGCTTGACTCTTCCTCAGGTGAGAACAAATATCGAACACGCGCCGAGGGCGCTCTCTCCAGATCAGGGCTTTTGGACCGATGTCGCAGAGCGGCGTTTCGGAACGCATCCTCTTTTTGCGCCGCCGCATCGCCGCCATCGAGGCGCGGGACGCAACGACGGCGCGCGACTCCCCCCGTCATTGCGAGGAGCGTCAGCGACGAAGCAATCCAGAGCCCCATCGCGGCCCTGGATTGCTTCGCTGCGCTCCCAATGACGGCGATGAGTTTCTGGAGCCGCTTTTCGCCGCCCGTCGCGGCGGCCTGAGCGAGATTTTCCCCGCCCGCCCGCCGGACGCGCCCGCTGCGGCGGCCTTCGCCCTCGCCATGGCGCTGCGGGCGCAGGCGGCGCGCGGCGGCGGCGCGCTCGTCTTCATCCTCGAGGATATGAGCGCGCGCGAATTCGGCCTGCCCTATGGACGCGGCCTCATGGCGGCGGGCGTCGATCTTTCCCGCGTCGCGCTCGTCAGGGTCCGCCGGCCGCGCGAGGCGCTCTGGGCCATGGAGGAGGCGTTGAAAAGCCCGGGCTGCGCGGCGGTCGTCACCGAGGCTTTTCTCGACGCCCGCCTCTATGACCTCGCCGCTTCGCGCCGCCTGCTGCTCGCCGCAAGGCGCGGCGGCGCGCTGGGCGTTCTTGCGCCGCAGGGGGCGCCGGCCGGACGCGTCTCCAGCGCCGCCGAATTGCGCGTCGAGATCGCCGCCAAATCTGCGCCGGTCCCTTCGTCCGCGCTCCCCGCGGCGCGCCCGCCGCTCTCTCCGCTGGCGCCCTTCCTGTGGCGGCTGCGGGTCCTCAAAGCCCGCGCCGGCCTTCTGGGCGCGCCGGGCGAGATCGACCCGGCGCAATGGCGCCACATCGCCTTCGATCCTGAAAGAGTAGCGTTTCGTCATGCGTTTCCTGAGCGTTTTCCTGCCGAGGCTCGCGACCGACCGCCTGTTGCGGCGCCGTCGCGGCGCCGCGCCTGAGGCCTTCGCCCTCTACGCCCGCGTGAAGGGCGCGGAGCGCCTGACCGCCGTCGACGCGCGGGCGCAAAAGCGCGGCCTTGCGCCCGGCATGGCGGTCGCCGACGCCCGCGCGCGTTGCCCGGCGCTGGCCCTGGCCGAGGCCAACCCGAAAGCCGACGCCGCGCTCGTTACGGGGCTCGCCGACTGGGGCCGCCGCTTCACCCCGCTCGCCGCGCCCGATCCGCCAGACGGCCTGCTGCTCGACGTGACCGGCGCCGCGCATCTTTTCGGCGGCGAGGCGGCGCTTCTCGGCGACATCGAAAGCCGGCTGCGCGCTTTGGGCTTTGCCGCCCGCGCCGCCATCGCGCCGGGCCCGGCCCTCGCCCGGGCGCTGGCGCGTTTTTCCGACACCCGCCTCGTCGCCGCGCAGGCAAAACAGGAAGAACTCGACCGCCTCGGTGCTTCTTTCCCGATCGACGCGCTGGGACTCGAAGCGGAGACCCTCGCCGGCATGCGCCGCGCCGGTCTGCGCGACATTGGCGATCTCCTCGAGCGGCCCCGCGCGCCGCTTGCCGCGCGCTTTGGCGCGCAGGCGCTGACGCGGCTCGACGCGCTCACCTGCCGCATCCGCGACCCCATCACGCCGCGCTTCGAGGCGCCGGCCTTCATCGCCGAGCGGCGCTTTCCCGACGGACTGACCCGGCAGGAGGATCTCGCGGCGACGCTGACGCGCCTCGCCGCCGATCTCTGCCCCATGCTCGAACGCGCCGGCGTCGGCGCGCGGCGGCTGGAGGCGGTTTTCTATCGGGTCGACGGCGCGGTGAAACGTATCGCGGCCGGAACCAGCCGGCCGCTGCGCGATCCCGCCCGCCTCGCCGCCCTCCTCGCCGAGCGCCTGTCGGCGGTCGCGGAGGAGGGGCTCGACACCGGCTATGGCTTCGACGTGCTGCAACTTGCGGCGACCGAGGTCGAGAGCGCGGCGGCCCCGCAGACGGCCTTCGTCGCCCCGCCGCGCGGCGGCGGAGCCGACGAAGACCTCGGCGATCTTCTCGACCGGCTCGGCGCGCGGCTCGGCCTGCGCCGCGTGCTGCGGCTGCACCCGGAGGCCGCGCATCTGCCGGAATTCGCCGTGGCCGCCGTTCCGGCCGCCTTCGGCGCGCCTCGGAATGCGCCCCACACTGAGAAATGCGCGGAAAGCGCGATGCGGCCGCTGCGGCTTTTCGAGCGTCCGGAGCCCATCGAGGCCATCGCGCTCTTTCCCGACGGCCCGCCGCTCAAATTCCGCTGGCGGCGGGTTCTGCGTGAAATCGTCGCTTTCGAGGGGCCGGAGCGCATCGCGGCGCCCTGGTGGGGCGATGCGCCGCAGCAATTTACCCGGGATTATTTCCACGCACAGGATAAAAACGGCCAATTGTTCTGGCTCTTCCGCGAGGGGCTTTACGGGCGGGAGACGGATGCTCCCCGCTGGTTCGTGCATGGTCTGTCTTGACTCGACCGGCCCGAGCGCCAAGCTAAAAGGCGGTTGCCCGTCATTCTGACGTCATCTTTTCAGGACGAAGTCTTTGGCCGGCGCTCGCGTGGCGAACCGGCCCCACCTCCAACGAGCGGTAGATGCAACAAGACGAGGACCTCGCCATTTCGTCTCACTCCGGCCTGCCGGCCGTCGTCCGGCGCAAAAATTTCTTCGAGTCGCTGCAGGAGCGCCTTCCGCATGGGGCGAGCCATGTTTTCGGCGTCCTCGCCAGCCTCGCGCTCTTCGGGATCGCCGCCTATATCCTCGCCAACACCCTTTCGCATGTCCGCTTCGCCGACGTCGCCGAGGCGCTGACGGCGACGAGCGGCGGTCAGATTCTCGCCGCCCTTTTCTTCACGGTCCTCTCTTACGTCGCGCTCACCGGCTATGACGTCTCGGCGCTTCGCCAGATCCGCCATACGTCGCCCTATCGCGTGACAGCGCTCGCCTCCTTCGCGAGCTACGCCATCTCCTTCAATCTCGGCTTTCCGATCGTCACCGGCGCGGCCGTGCGCTACTGGATTTATTCGCGCGTGGGAATGACCGCGCTGCAGGTCGCCAATCTCACGGTCATCACCGGCGTCACCTTCTGGCTCGGCATGACGGCGGTCGTCGGTTTCACGCTGGTGAAGGCGGCAGGCTCGCTCGCCGCGCTCGATCGCCTGCCCACCCCGCTGCACACAGCGATCGGCGTCCTCATCCTCGCGACCGTCGCCGGTTACGGCGCCTGGGTGGCGCTCGAGCCGCGGCGCATCCGCTTGCGCGGCCATGTGCTGGAAATGCCGGGCGTGGGATCGACCGTCGAGCAGCTCGCCGTCGGCGTCGCCGATCTCTGCGCCGCCTCGGCCGTGCTGTACATGCTGCTGCCGGCAGGCGTCGACCTCGATTATACGGCTTTCCTCGCCGTCTATGTCCTCGCCTGCATTCTCGGCGTCGTCAGCCATGCGCCGGGCGGCATCGGCGTCTTCGAGGCCACGATGTTGCATGCGCTGCCGGGCGCATCGCAGGAGAGCGTTCTCGCCTCTCTGCTGCTTTTCCGCGTCGTCTATTATTTCCTGCCCTTCATCGTCGCGCTCGCCACTCTCGGCGCCGACGAGGGCGCGCGCCGCTGGGGCGCATTGCGCGACGCCGTTGCGCGCATCATCGAAGAACGGACCTGACGTTCAGCCGGAAGCGATTTTCACATGGCGCACCTCAAATGGCCCGCCGAGGATATGCTCGGCCCCGTGATCGACGCGCTGGCGGAGCCCGTCTTCGTCATCGACGCGGAGACTCACGCGCTCGCCTTCAATGCGGCGGCCCGCGTCCTTGCGCCGACATTGCGCATCGGCGAACCTTTGTCGCGCAGCCTGCGCTCGCCGGACATGCTCGACGCCGCCATGCGCGTGCTCGCCGGCGGAAACGCCGAGAAGGCCTCATGGGTGGAGCGTCTTCCTCTCGAGCGCTGGTTCGAGGCGCATATCGCGCCCATTCGCTTCCCCGGCTACGCGACCGCCGCCATGATCAGCATGCGCGACTTGACGGAAGCGCATCGCGTCGAACGCATGCGCGTCGATTTCGTCGCCAACGCCAGCCATGAATTGCGCACGCCGCTCGCCTCGCTTCTCGGTTTTGTCGAGACGCTTCAGGGTCCGGCGAAAAACGATCCGGCCGCGCGCGATAAATTCCTGAGCATCATGCGCGAGCAGGCGCAACGCATGGCGCGTCTCGTCGACGATCTGCTGTCGCTCTCGCGCATCGAGCAGCATATGCATGTGCGGCCGGCCGAAGCGGTCGATCTCACCATGCTCGTCGCGCATATCGTCGACACGCTGACGCCGATGGCGGAAGAAAACAACATTCCGCTGGCGCTCGACCTCGAGCCTAATGTCATCGTCCCCGGCGACCGCGACGAGCTCGCGCGGATCGCCGAGAACCTCATCGAGAACGCGCTGAAATACGGCCAAAGCGAACGCGGGCCGGAGCCGGTCGAAATTTCGCTGGCCCGCAAAGGCGTGACCGCCGTCTTCTCGGTGCGCGATCATGGCCCCGGCGTGGCGCAGGAGCATATTCCGCGCTTGACCGAACGCTTCTACCGGGTCGACGCCGGCAAGAGTCGCGCGAAAGGCGGCACCGGGCTTGGCCTCGCGATCGTCAAACATATTGTGCTGCGCCATCGCGGACGGCTCGGCATAGAGTCCGCTTTGGGCGAGGGGTCGCTGTTCCGTGTGACGCTTCCGGCAATCGATCAAGCTCAAGGAAAGTGACTAAAATGCTGTTTTTATATGAAATTCTTATGTCATCGTACTGTAATAAAACTATCACAAAACTCTCTTGCCTGGCCGCTAAAGGACTAGGGCGTGACAGGCGCTCCGCGCCTCTCGTGTAATATTCTCGAGCTGAAAGCGATCATCGAATGATCTCCAACTTCTTCAAGCGCGCCGCCGTCGCGACGGTGGCGCTCGCGACCATGGCCGGCGCGGCGCTCGCGCTGGATATCTCCGGCGCAGGCGCGACCTTCCCTTATCCGATTTACGCCAAATGGGCGGAGACCTATAAGAAAGACACCGGCAACGGCCTCAACTATCAGTCGATCGGCTCCGGCGGCGGCATCAAGCAGATCAAGGCCCGCACCGTGACCTTCGGCGCCTCCGACCAGCCGCTGAAGCCGGAAGACCTCGACGCGGCCAATCTCATCCAGTGGCCCCAGGTCATCGGCGGCATCGTGCCGGTCGTCAATCTCGACGGCGTCACGCCGGGCGAGCTCGTCCTCGACGGCGCGACCATCGCGAAAATCTATCTCGGCCAGATCACGAGCTGGGATGACGCCGCGATCAAGAAGCTCAATCCGAAGGCGAAGCTCGGCTCGACCCCGATCGTCGTCGTCCATCGTTCGGACGGATCGGGCACGACCTTCAACTTCACCAACTATCTCTCGAAGGTCTCCGAGGACTGGAAGTCCAAGGTCGGCGAGAACTCGGCGGTCGAATGGCCGGCCGGCATCGGCGCCAAGGGCAATGAAGGCGTGGCCAACAACGTCGCCAACACCAAGGGCGCGATCGGCTATGTCGAATATGCCTACGCCAAGCAGAACAAGCTCACCCACACCAAGATGATCAACGCCGCCGGCAAGGTCGTCGCGCCGGGCGTCGAAAGCTTCCAGGCCGCCGCCGCCAGCGCGGATTGGGCGAAGTCCCCGGGCTTCTTCCAGATCATCACCAATGAGCCGGGCGCCAAGTCCTGGCCGATCTCGGCTGCGACCTTCATCCTCCTCCCGAAGGACTCGAAGGACGAGGCTGCGGCTTCGGAAGCCCTGAAATTCTTCGGCTGGGCCTTCGCCAATGGCGCCAAGGCCGCCGAGGAGCTGGACTATATCCCGATGCCGAAGCCGGTCGTCGAGCTGATCAAGAAGAGCTGGGCGAATGTGAAGGGCGCGGACGGCAAGCCGATCGCGCACTGAGCCGCGCATTAACGGCGGCTCAATGAGGAGCCGCTAGCGACCATGGACGCCGGTTCGAGAGAACCGGCGTCAGGAGTAACCGATGACGACGAGCGAACCCACCCAACGTGGATCGAATGGAGCGGGCAATATGTCGGAGCTAGCAATGGAGAGCGCTGCGCCGCGTGCAGCGGTCGTCGACCGCACAAAGGCGCTTTCGAGCATTGCGTTGCTGGACTGGATTTTTTTCCAGGTGACGCGCGCCGCCGCGGTTATCGTGCTCATCATCCTCGGCGGGGTCATCGTCTCGCTCGTTCACGGCTCACTGCCGGCGATCCAGGCCTTCGGCCCGGGTTTCCTGTTCTCGCAGGCGTGGAACCCCGTCACCGATAATTTCGGCGCCTTGCCGGCGATCTTCGGCACGATCGTAACCTCGGTCATCGCCATGCTCATCGCCGTGCCCGTCGGCATCGGCATCGCGACCTTCCTGACCGAGCTCTGCCCCCATGCGCTGCGCCGGCCGATCGGCGTCGCCATCGAGCTTCTGGCCGGCATCCCCTCGATCATCTACGGCATCTGGGGCCTCTTCGTCTTCGCGCCTTTCGTGCAGACCCATGTGCAGCCCGGCCTGATCTCGCTCTTTGGCGACGTGCCCGTGCTGTCGTCGATCTTCGCCGGTCCGCCCTATGGCATCGGCATGCTGACCGCCGGCTTCATTCTCGCCATCATGGTGCTGCCCTTCATCGCCTCCATCTCGCGCGACGTCTTCGAAACCGTGCCGCCGGTCCTCAAGGAAGCGGCGATCGGCGTCGGCTGCACGACATGGGAATTGATGCGCTATGTGGTTCTGCCCTACACGCGCGTCGGCGTCATTGGCGGCGTCATGCTGGGCCTCGGCCGCGCGCTCGGCGAAACGATGGCGGTCACCTTCGTCATCGGCAACGCCCACAAAATCTCGCCGTCGCTGCTCGCGCCGGGGACGACCATCTCCGCGACCATCGCCAATGAATTCACCGAGGCCGTGGGCGACATTTACACATCGGCGCTCATCGAGCTCGGCCTGATCCTCTTCGTCATCACCTTTATCGTTCTGGCGATCGCGCGTTACATGCTGATGCGCATCGAGCGGAAGTCGGCTTAAGGAGCCCGAGTCATGTCGCTCTACGCCACGCGCCGCCGGCGCAATTCGATGGCGACCAGCCTCGCCTGGGGGGCCGCGATCTTCGGCCTGACCTGGCTGCTGCTGATCCTCGCCGCGCTTCTCTACGAAGGGATTCGCGGACTTTCTCCCGCCGTCTTCACCCAGATGACGCCGCCCCCCGGCAGCCAGGGCGGCCTCCTGAACGCTATCGCCGGCTCGCTTGTCATGACCATCATCGGCGTCGCCATCGGCGCGCCGCTCGGCATGCTCGCCGGCACCTATATGGCGGAATATGGCCGCTACTCGAAGCTGACCATCGTCGTGCGCTTCATCAACGACATCCTGCTCAGCGCGCCGTCGATCGTCATCGGCCTCTTCGTCTACACGCTGCTCGTCGGGCCGATGGGGCACTTCTCCGGCATCTCCGGCGCGGTCGCCCTCGCGCTGCTCGTCATACCGGTGGTTCTGCGCACGACCGAGGACATGCTGCTGCTGGTGCCGGGCTCGATGCGCGAAGCCGCGAGCGCGCTCGGCGCGCCGCGCGCCCTCGTCATCGGCAAGGTGGCCTATCGCGCCGCCAAGGCGGGTCTCGTCACGGGCATTCTGCTCGCGGTGGCGCGCGTCTCCGGTGAAACCGCGCCGCTGCTCTTCACCGCGCTCAACAACCAATTCTGGAGCAGCGACCTCAACGCGCCGATGGCGAGCCTGCCGGTCGTCATCTTCCAGTTCGCCCTGTCCCCCTACAAAGATTGGCAGCAGCTTGCCTGGACGGGCGCCCTGTTGATCACCTTCGCCGTTCTCGCCCTGTCGATCACAGCCCGCGCGCTGAGCGCCGGCCGGAGAAAATCGAAATGAACGCCCTCGCTCAGGTGAACCAGTCCGCGACCAAAATCTCGGTTCGCAGCCTCGATTTCTACTACGGCGCCACCCGCGCGCTGAAATCCGTGTCCTTGTCGCTGCACACCCATAAGGTGACAGCCTTCATCGGCCCGTCGGGCTGCGGCAAATCCACGTTGCTGCGCGTGCTGAACCGGATGTACGACCTTTATCCGGGCCAGCGCGCGGAGGGCGAGGTGCTGCTCGACGGCGAGAACATCCTCGATCCGGCGATCGACCTCAACGCCCTGCGCGCCCGCGTCGGCATGATCTTCCAGAAGCCGACGCCCTTCCCGATGTCGATCTATGAGAATGTCGCCTTCGGCATCCGTCTCTACGAGAAATTGTCGCGCGCCGATATGGACGTTCGCGTCGAGGAGGCGCTGCGCGGCGCGGCGCTCTGGGACGAAGTGAAAGACAAGCTGCAGGCGAGCGGGCTCGGCCTTTCCGGCGGCCAGCAGCAGCGCCTGTGCATCGCCCGCAGCGTCGCCGTGCAACCCGAGGTCATGCTCTTCGACGAGCCCTGCTCGGCGCTGGATCCGATCTCGACGGCGAAGGTCGAAGAGCTGATCGAGGAGCTCTCGACGAGATACACGATCGCGATCGTGACCCATAATATGCAACAGGCGGTGCGCGTCTCCGACTACACCGCATTCATGTATCTGGGCGAGCTCATCGAATTCGGCGACACGGACGACGTCTTCAACCGGCCGAGAGAAAAGCGCACGCAGGATTACATCACCGGCCGCTTCGGCTGAAGCTCATTTAAGGAACGAGCGATGACTGACCACACCGTCAAGTCCTATGACCGCGACCTCGAGTCGCTGGGACGTCGCATCTCCGAGATGGGCGGCGTTGCCGAAAAAATGCTGGCCGAGGCCATGGACGCGCTGTCCAACCTCGACGTCGAGCTCGCAAAGCAAGTCGTCGCAAGCGACGCGCGGCTCGACACGCTTCAGCGTGAGATCGAAGAAAGCGCGGTCATGACGATCGCGCGGCGGCAACCGCTGGCGATCGATCTGCGCGAATGCATCGCCGCGATCCGCATCTCCGGCGACATCGAGCGGATCGGCGACCTCGCCAAGAACATCGCCAAGCGCACGCTCAAGATCGCCTCTGAGGCGCGTTTGCCGCGCGCCATCGTCGGCTTGAAGTCGATGCATGAAATCGCCGCGACGCAGCTCAAGGACGCGCTCGACGCCTATGCGCTGCGCGACGAGGAACGCGCCCGCACCGTCTGGATGAACGACGCAGATCTCGACGCGCTGGAAGACTCGGTGTTTCGCGATCTTCTCACCTTCATGATGGAAGATCCCCGCAACATCTCCTTCTGCACGCATCTTCTGTTCTGCTCGAAGAATCTCGAGCGCATCGGCGATCACACGACCAATATCGCCGAGACGATCGTCTATCTCGTGACAGGCGAATCCATGCCGCTCGAGCGCCCCAAGGCGCGGCCGGGCGTTCTGGGCGCAGGGGGCGACGCATCGCATGAGTGACGCGACCACCGCGCCGACCGGCGCCCGCGATGGCAAGAGCGACCGCGCCCCGAGGATTCTCGTCGTCGAGGACGAGGTCCCGCTCGCGACTCTGCTGGTTTATAATCTGGAGGCCGAAGGCTATCAGGTCGAGCATGTCGATAATGGCGACGAAGCCGAGCTGCGCATCGCGGAGTCGCCGCCCGACCTGATGCTGCTCGACTGGATGCTGCCCGGCGTCTCGGGCCTCGAAATCTGCCGGCGCCTGCGCGCGCGCGACACCGCGCGCGACATGCCGATCATCATGCTGACGGCGCGCGGCGAGGAGGCCGAGCGCGTGCGTGGGCTATCGGTCGGCGCCGACGACTATGTGGTGAAGCCGTTCTCGACGCCGGAGCTGATGGCGCGCGTGCGCGCTTTGCTGCGTCGCGCCCGGCCGGAGCGCGTCGCCTCCAAGCTGACGCTGGGCGACATCGACCTCGACCGCGAGACGCGCCGCGTGCGCCGCTCGGGGCGTGAAATCCATCTGGGCCCGACCGAGTTCCGGCTGCTCGAATATTTCATGGAGAAGCCCGGGCGCGTCTTCACCCGCGCCCAGCTCCTCGACAGCGTCTGGGGCATGTCGGCGGAGATCGACGAGCGCACGGTCGACGTGCATGTCGGCCGGCTTCGCAAGGCGCTCATCCGCGGCCGCGAAAAAGACCCGATCCGCACCGTGCGCGGCTCCGGCTATTCCTTCGACGAGACCTTCGGCCGGGAGTGACGTCGGCCGCAGCCGATCGCGCGCCCGAGCTTTATCAGGCGTAACGCGGCGCCCTGAGCTGATCGCGCGCGCGACGGCGATCCTGCGCCGGCTGATAGGCGATGCGGGCGTGATGCGCGCAATAGGGCCCGCCGCCGATCGGGGATTTGCCGCCGCAGAAGCGGAACTCGGGCGACGTCGGATCGCCCATCGGCCAGCGGCACATCGACTCGCGCAGCTCCATGATCGTCACGCGCTCGGACATCGGGACGACGACTTCCGTATCCGGCGTCACGCGCGCCACCACGACCGTCTCGGGCGCGAAGGCGAGGGCGACATTGCCGTGCACGGCGTGCCCGCCGACGCGCGGAGCCGCAGCCACGGGGGCGGAAACCGCCGCCTGGCGCGACGCCGGCTTTGCGGCGCGGGGTCGCGGCGCGCTGGCCGTCTTGGCGCGCTCGGCGAGGCCAAGACGGTGAATCTTGCCGATCACCGCATTGCGCGTGATGCCGGGACCAAGCTCCGCTGCGACCTGACTCGCGCTGAGACCGTCGCTCCAAAGCTTACGCAGCAGCTCGACGCGTTCATCGGTCCAAGACATTTTGACCTCCAAGCGGCCGGTTCGAGCGCGCAACCGGACAGAATCCACCAACCCTCGCTGCGCCGGAGCGAACCAGCGGCGACGTCGCGCGCATCGAAACTCGAGGGACGCCAGGCGGAAACAACGCTACCGCGCCGGCGGGAAAAACTTAACAAAACCTTTGAATCACGGGCAAGAGTCGCTGGCAAGCCAAAGGGCGCGTTCTGCACAGCCTTTCTGAGCGCTTTGTGCGCAGAGTGTTGCCGCGACGACTCACTCCGCGCCGGAATTGGAACGAAAAACGCCTCTGGCGCGCCAGCCAAGTTGGCTGCGACGTTAGGATTTGACCGAAACAGCGCGCCCGCATAAAATCGCCTTCTCAAACTGCCGCCCCGAAAGGGCGGCGCTTTGTTTTTTGGCCCGACCGCCAAACGGCGGATCTGTTGGCTTGGAGCATAATTTTGACATCTGCGCTCTATCCGACTTATGCGCGCGCCGACGTCGCCTTTACGCGGGGCGAAGGCGCATGGCTGTTCGCGGAGAACGGCGACCGCTACCTGGATTTCGCTTCAGGCGTCGCTGTGCTGTCGCTTGGCCATGACCACCCGCATCTCGTCGAAACACTCAAGGCCGCCGCTGAAAAGCCCTGGCACGTCTCCAATCTCTTCCGCATCCCCGAGGCCGAGCGTCTCGCGCAGCGCCTTGTCGCCGTCACCTTCGCCGAAACGGTCTTCTTCGTGAATTCCGGCGCCGAGGCCGTGGAATGCGCCATCAAAACGGCGCGCAAATATCATGCGGCGAATGGCCAGCCGGAGCGCTACCGCCTCATTACCTTCGAAGGCGCCTTTCACGGGCGCACGCTCGCGACCATCGCCGCCGGCGGCAATCCGAAATATCTCGACGGCTTCGGCCCGCCGCTCGACGGCTTCGACCAGGTTCCCTTCGATGATCTCGCGGCCGTCGAAGCCGCGATCACCGAGGAAACCGCTGGCGTGCTGCTCGAACCCGTGCAGGGCGAGGGCGGCCTGCGCGTCTTCCCGCATGAGTTCCTGCGCAAGCTTCGCGCTTTGTGTGACGCGCGCGGCCTGCTGCTCGTGCTGGACGAAGTTCAATGCGGCGTCGGCCGCACCGGAAAATTCCTGGCCTGCGAGCACTCCGGCGTCACGCCCGATATTGTCGCGCTCGCCAAGGGGCTCGGCGGCGGCTTCCCGCTCGGCGCTTGCCTCGCCACGCGAGAGGCGGCCAAAGGCATGACGCTCGGCACGCATGGCTCGACCTTCGGCGGCAATCCGCTCGCGACCACAGTGGGCGCCGCCGTGCTGGACGTCGTTCTTGCCGAGGGCTTTCTGGCGCGCGTCGCCGCCTTGGGCGGCCATCTGCGCCAGCGCCTCGCCGAGCTGCACGACCGCCATCCGCGCGTGATCGAGGCCATTCGCGGCGAAGGGCTCATGTTCGGCGTCAAGACGCGCGTTCCCAATGGGGAATTCGCCGCCGCCGCGCGCGCGGAAGGGCTCCTCCTTCCGATCGCCGGAGACAATGTCGTTCGCCTGCTCCCGCCGCTCATTATCGACGAGAGCCATATATCGGAGGCATTTGACCGCCTCGATCGGGCCTGCGCGCGTTTCGCCGCGAAAGCCGAGCAATTGGGGGCGGCATGATGACCGCGCACACCATGACGCGGCCGCGTCATTTTCTGGATATCTGCGATCTTCCCGGCCCAGAGCTGCGCCAGATCCTCGAGCTTGCCAAAACCCTGAAAGCCAAGCGCGTGAAGGGCGTGCCGCCCCTAGAGCGCCCGCTCGCCGGCAAATATCTGGCGATGGTTTTCGACAAGCCATCGACCCGCACGCGCGTCTCCTTCGATATCGCCATGCGCGATCTCGGCGGCGAGACGATCATGCTCACCGGCGGCGAGATGCAGCTCGGCCGCGGCGAAACCATCGCCGATACGGCGCGCGTGCTGTCGCGCTTCGTCGATGCGGTGATGATCCGCATTTTGTCGCATGAAGATTTGACCGAGCTTGCCCGCCACGCGAGCGTGCCAGTCATCAACGGGCTGACCAAGCTCTCGCATCCCTGCCAGATCATGGCCGATCTGCTGACCTTCGAGGAGCGCCTCGGCCGCATCGACGGCAGCACGGTCGCCTGGGTCGGCGACTCGAACAATGTGCTGGCGAGCTGGGTGCACGCCGCCGCGCGTTTCGGCTTCACCATCAATGTCGCGACCCCGCCCGAACTCGCGCCGCCGCAAGTCCTCCTCGATTGGGCCAAGGCCAATGGCTGCGCGATGAACGTCACGGCCGACCCTTACGCCGCCGTCGCCGGCGCGCAGGCCGTCATCACGGATTGCTGGGTCTCCATGGGCGATGAGGACGAGGACTTCCGTCGCAGGGTTCTCGCGCCATATCAGGTCGACGCCAAACTCATGCGCGCCGCCGCCAAGGACGCCATCTTCATGCATTGTCTGCCCGCCCATCGCGGCGAGGAAGTGACCGACGAGGTCATGGACGGACCGCAATCGGTGGTTTTCGACGAGGCCGAGAACCGCCTCCACGCCCAGAAGGGCGTCCTCGCCTGGTGCCTCGCGCCGGGAATTTATTGATGCAGGAGGCGCCGAGCCGTCCGGTTTCGAAAGAGGCGCGCGACGATCGCGTGACGCCTTTCGCGGTCGAGGCGCTCGATCTGCGCGGGCGTCTCGTGCGGCTCGGGCCGACGGTCGACGCGATCCTCGATCACTATGACTATCCGCCGCAGGTGGCGCGCCTGCTCGGCGAAGCCATCGCGCTTGCGGCCTTGCTCGGCTCGATCCTGGAGTCGCATGGCCGTTTCCAGTTGCAGACGCGCAGCGACGGCCCGGTCGATATGCTGGTCGTCGACTATGACGCGCCGGGCAAGCTGCGCGGCTTCGCCCGCTTCGACGCCGCGCGCCTCGCCGAAATCACCGACCCCGCGCCGGCGGCGCTGCTGGGGCGCGGGCATCTCGCCTTGACGATCGAACGCGAGGAAGACGCCGCGCGCTATCAGGGCGTTGTGCCATTAGAGGGCGAGAGCCTGGCCGAGGCGGCGCATACTTATTTCCGCCAGTCCGAGCAGATCCCCTCCTTCGTGCGCCTCGCCGTCGCGGAAGTGGTGACGCCGCAGGGGCGAAGCTGGCGGGCGGGCGGATTATTGCTGCAATATCTGCCTGTGGCCGGCGCGCGCGTGCGCGATCTGGCCCCGGGCGACGCTCCCGACGATGGCGAGATGGCGTTGGAAGAGCAGGACGACGCCTGGATGGAAGGTCAGGCGCTCGCCGGGACGCTCGAAGACCATGAGCTTGTCGACCCCTCGCTCTCCGGCGAGCGGCTGCTCTATCGGCTGTTCCACGAGCGTGGCGTGAAAGTGTTCAACGAGCGCGCGCTCGAAGAATTCTGCCGCTGCTCGACCGAGCGCATCGAGCGGCTGCTGAAAAGCTTCACGCCGCAGGAGCGCGCCGACATGGTCGGCGACGACGGACGCATCGGCGTCACCTGCGAGTTCTGCGCGACCTTCAGAAGCTTCGCTCCGGCCGATTTCGATTAGTTTTTCGGCGCCGAATGCGCCTCGCAAGGGCAGGCGCCGGAGTTCGTGCAAGACGAGCGCCTCAGATCATCGACTTTTCTCTCGCCCCGCGCCGTCTCCTTCAGCTCGCAGCAGCCGCAGGGACATTGCTCGATCGCCGCGAGAGCCGTGGCGACGCCCGCCCGCACCACGACCTGCCCGCACTCGTCGCGCACCCGGATGAGGGCGCCGGGGCACTCTGGAAAGCGCAAAGCCAGCGTCTCGACATGGCGCCAGATCGCCGCGCGGTCCGAAATCTCGATTTTCTCGGCGAGAAGCGGCGTCTCGCCTCCTCGAGAATATTCGAACGTAAATGCGGACATCAAAGCGCTCCTGATGAAAAAAATGCAGTGACGCCTCCTTAAAAGCACATAACGACAAAAATGTAATTGCGCAGCGCAACATCGCTCTTCAAAGCGAATTCTAAAGAAAATTTCATTCCAGCGTTTTGACTTTGAGAGAAACTTAGCTGCTGGCATTCGACTAAGTGGAAGCGCTCAGACAAATCGGAAGGCGACCACGCCAATTTTTCCTAACCGCCATGGTAACGCAACGCCTCCACCACCAAGGCGAAGGCCGGCGTAGGCTGGCGCCGGCTCGGGTAATAGAGGTGATAGCCCGGAAAGGGCGGGAGCCAATCGGCGAGCACCCGGATCAGTTCGCCGCGCGCAAGCGGCGCCTCGACCATATCTTCGGGGAGATAGCCCAGTCCGTAGCCCGCACGCGCCGCGTCGAGGATCAGCCGCAGGCTGTTGAAGGCGAGCTGGCCGTCGACGCGCGCCTTCACCTCGCGCCCGCCCTTCTCGAACTCCCAGGCGTAGAAACCCCCATAGGTCGGCAGGCGCAGATTGATGCAGATGTGCTCGGTCAGCTCCTGCGGGCTTTTCGGCCGTTTGCGCCGCGCGAAATAGGACGGCGCGCCGACGACCGCCATGCGCGCGTCCGGCCCGATGCGCACCGCGATCATGTCCTTGGCCACCTGCTCGCCGAAGCGCACGCCCGCGTCGAAACGCTCCGCGACAATATCGGTCAGCGCCTGCTCGACGGCGATCTCGATCTTGATGTCGGGATAGCCGGCCACGAGCTTGGCGAGCGCCGGCCACAGGATGGTTTCGGCGGCGTGCTCGCTGGCCGTGATGCGGATCACGCCCGCGGGCTTGTCGCGCAAGTCGCTCAAGCCCGCGAGTTCCAGATTGATCTCGTCGAAACGCGGCGCCAAAGCTTCGAGCAGGCGCTCGCCGGCCGCCGTCAGCGCCACGCTGCGCGTCGTGCGCGCGAGCAGACGCACGCCCAGGCGCTCCTCGAGCCCGCGCACCCCATGGCTCAGCGCCGATTGCGAGACGCCGAGCTTCGCCGCCGCTTTCGTGAAGCTGCGCTCCGAGGCGACGGCGACGAAGCCGAAAAGATCATGGGCGTTCTGCCGGAACATTCATGAACCTCATTCATAAGCGCATGCGGATATAGCGCTCTAATGAGGCGACGGTCCAGGTGTTATCTCTCGCGCAGAGGCCCGGCGTCCCCGGATCGCCCGCGCCGTTGGAGAAGACCCGCAGATGACGATCAAAGCTTTCGGCTATGCCGCGCATTCGGCGACCGCGCCGCTCGTTCCGTTCCACTTCGAGCGGCGCGACCGGCTCGCCGACGACGTGACGATCGAGATTCTCTACTGCGGCGTCTGCCACTCCGACCTGCATCAGGCGCGCAACGACTGGAACAACTCGATCTACCCGATGGTGCCGGGCCACGAGATCATCGGTCGCGTCGTGTCGGTCGGGCCGCAGGTCACGCGTTTCAAGATCGGCGATCATGCGGGCGTCGGCTGCATGGTGGATTCGTGCCTCACTTGCGAGCCTTGCGAGCAGGGGCAGGAGCAATTCTGCAACTGCTCCCCGACCTTCACCTACAACGCGCTCGACAAGAATGGGCAGCCGACGCAGGGCGGCTACTCCGACCGCATCGTCGTGAAAGAGCGCTTCGTGGTGAAGATCCCCGACGGCGTCGACCTCGCAGGCGCGGCGCCGCTGCTCTGCGCGGGGATCACGACCTATTCGCCATTGCGTCACTGGAAGGTCGGCCCGGGGAGCAGGGTCGCGGTCACTGGCCTTGGCGGGCTCGGGCATATGGCGATCAAGCTCGCCAAGGCGCTCGGCGCGCAGGTCGCTTTGTTCACCCGTTCGCCGGGCAAGGTCGAGGACGCCAAGCGGCTCGGCGCGGACGAGATCATTCTCTCGACCGACGAAGCGCAAATGGCGGGCGCCGCGGGCAAGTTCGATCTCATCATCGACACCGTGCCCTCCATTCACGATCTCAATCCCTATCTGCCGACGCTCGCCATCGACGGGACGCTCGTGCTCGTCGGCTATCTCGGCGGGCTCGAACCCGCGCTCGGCACGGTTCCCTTGATCATGGGCCGCAGATCCGTCGCAGGCTCGCTCATCGGCGGCATGGCGGAGACGCAGGAGCTGTTCGATTTCTGCGCGACGCATGGCGTCGTCTCGGATGTCGAAGTGATCGCGATGCAGGACATCAACGAAGCGTATGAGCGCATGCTGAAGAGCGACGTGAAATATCGCTTCGTCATCGACATGGCGTCGTTGAAGGCGTAGCGCGCGAATTCGAGGAGCGCGGACATGCGAAAGCGCAAATTAGGCGCGAGCGGCCTGGAAGTCTCGGCCATCGGTCTCGGCTGCATGGGGATGACCGGCGCCTATGGCGCTCCAAAGGATAAGCGCGAGATGATCGCGCTGCTGCGCACGGCGGTCGAGCGCGGCGTGAATTTCTTCGACACCGCCGAGATCTATGGGCCTTTCGCCAATGAGGAGCTTGTCGGCGAGGCGTTGTCGGAGCTGCGCGCGCATGTCGTGATCGCAACGAAATTCGGCTTCGCCGTCGACCCCAATGGCAAATGGCCCTGGACCGGTCTCGACAGCCGCCCCGAGCATATCAGGGACGTCGTCGAGGCGTCGCTCAAACGGCTCAGGATCGAGACGATCGATCTTCTCTACCAGCATCGCGTCGACCCCAATGTGCCGATCGAGGATGTGGCGGGCGCGGTGAAGGACCTCATCGCAGCCGGCAAGGTCCGGCATTTCGGTATGTCGGAAGCGGGCGCCCAGACGATCCGCCGCGCGCATGCCGTGCAGCCGGTGACGGCGCTGCAGAACGAATATTCGCTGTGGTGGCGCCAACCGGAGGCGGAAATCCTCCCAACACTGGAGGAGCTGGGCATCAGCCTCGTCGCCTACAGCCCGCTCGGGCGCGGCTTCCTCACGGGGCAGATGGACGCAAGCACGACCTTCGACGCGAAGGATATGCGCAGCGGACTGCCGCGTTTCGAGACCGAGGCGCTGCAGGCGAACCAGGCCCTCGTCGCGCTGATCCGCGCGGTCGCCGCGCGCAAACAGGCGACGCCGGCGCAGATCGCCCTCGCCTGGCTCCTCGCGCAAAGGCCGTGGATCGTCCCGATCCCCGGCACGACGAAACGCGCGCGCCTGGAGGAGAATCTCGCGGCGGCGGGGCTGGCGCTAACGGCCGACGATCTCGCGGAAATCGACGCGGCGGCGGCGCAGATTCCCGTGCAGGGAGACCGTTATCCGGAGCATCTGGAGCGGATGACGGGCGGCTGAGGCCACACTCTATATGATCGGCGTGGCTTCGTTCAGGCTACTCATGCAGCCTCAACGCGCCTGACCAATCAGCGATAATGGGTACAGAATAAACGGTTAGACCCAGACGTCTCATACGAGGTCCGCTTGATAGGGCCGGTGTCATTCCCGACGCTCGCTTGAGCGAGCGATCGGAAATCCAGAGCCAAACCAGCGCTTTTGTGGCTCTGGATTCCTCGTCGGGCTTTCAGCCTGCGGGGAACGACAAGTCCCCATGCGAGCTATTCAACCGGAAACCAGCCGCCGGGCCAGGCGCCGCTGCGTCCTCGCCTGAAGCCTCGAACTCGACGTAGCCAGTGACTACGTCAATTTGACGCAGGGCGCCGCTTATCCGCACACTCTGCGCAATGACCAGACTTTAACCAATAACAACGCATGTTCTTCGGGAGGTTCGCTTTTCTCGTTCGCTTTCGAGATTTGAGGCATGACGCCGACGACCCCGGCCGGTTCCACTCCGGCATTACCCCTCTCGTCGCAGCCTTGAGGCCGCCGTGCACGCCAGCATGAGGGCTCGGGCTGGCCCCCGCGTTTTCGCAGCGTTCGATCGTGCAGGCCCATGAAGAGAATCACGCCAACTCACAGGGAAGTCTTCTTTCCGGCGGACGAGATTATCGTCTCCAAAACCGACACCAAGGGGCGTATCACCTACGCCAATGAAACATTTTGCAAGATCGCGGGCTATAGCGAAGCCGAGCTCATGGGGCAGCCCCACAGCATCGTGCGCCACCCCGAGATGCCACGCGCGGTCTTCAAACTCCTGTGGGACACGCTTTTCGACGGCCGCGAGATATTCGCCTACGTCAAGAACATGACCAAGGACGGCGATTACTATTGGGTATTCGCGCACGCCACGCCTTCCTATGACAAAAATCGGAACCTTGTCGGATTCCACTCGACCCGTCGGGTTCCCAATCGCAACGTCGTCGAGAACGTCATAGCCCCGCTCTACGCCGCGATCCTGAGCGAAGAGCAGCAGCACCAAAATGGGCAGAAGCAGCTCGCTGCCGGCTTCGACTTCGTCGTCAACTTCCTCCAATCGAAGAACACGACCTATGACGCGCTCATTTTCTCGCTTTGAATCTTCCTCCCTAGGAAAGACCGCCATTATCGCTGCGGCGAGCGCATCGGCGTCTGCGGCGCTAGCCGGCTTTTTCGGCGCCTACACGCTTGAGCATGTCGGGGCCGTCGTATCGGCGGCGTTTGGCGTCCTCTCGCTCATTGCGCTTGTGAAGAACGACAGGGCGCACGCGCGCGTGATCAACAAGATCGCGACGGTCTGCGGCGAGGCAGCCAAAGGGAACTTCGAAGCGCGCATTACGGACATTCAAGAGATCGGCGGCGAAGCGGATGCGCAGCACAAAGTGAACGACATGATCGACCGCTCCGACGCTTTCGTGCGCGAAGCGACGGCAAGTCTCGCAGCCGTATGTCGCAATGTCTATTACCGGCGCATCTTTCTGGAGGGTCTGGACGGCGCGTTCCGCAACGCCGCCGAGGTGATTAATGATTCAGTGAAGGCGCAATCGGCCGTCGAGGCGGCGCGGGCCAAGGCCGCAGCGGAGCAGACGCAAATCGTCGATGAGCTGGGACAGGGATTGAAGAGCTTGGCCGAGGGGGATCTCACAGCCCGACTTCAAAATTTCCCCGGAACATATCGCAGTCTCGAGCAGGATTTCAACGCAGCGGCTGGCCAGCTCGAAGGCGCTTTGACGGGTATCATCGGCGGCGCCGATATGCTCTGCTCGACGACGCGCGAAATCACGAGCGCGGCGAATGATCTGGCGCGACGCACCGAGCAGGCCGCCGCTGGGCTCGAAGAAACCGCCGCGGCGATCCACGAGATCTCTAACACCGTCGTCAAAACCACAGAGGGCGCACGCCAGGCCCGGGAGACCGTGTCGCACGCCAAATCCGAGGCCGAAAAGAGCAACGAGATTGTCCGCGGCGCGATCGATACGATGAGCCGCATCGAGAAGTCGTCACAAGACATCGCCCAAATCATCGGGGTGATCGACGAGATCGCCTTCCAGACCAATCTTCTGGCGCTCAATGCGGGAGTGGAAGCGGCGCGCGCGGGCGACGCCGGCAGAGGGTTCGCCGTCGTCGCCGCCGAAGTTCGCGCGCTTGCGCAGAGATCCGCGGAAGCAGCGAAGGAGATAAGGGGACTTATTTCGGTCTCGTCGGACGACGTCCGCGTGGGCGTCGAAAGGGTGACGCAAACCGGGAAGGCGCTCGAGCGCATCGTCGCCGAAGTGGTGCGAGTCAATCAGATCATCGCCGAAATGGCGTCAGGCGCCTCCGAGCAGTCCGCAGCAATACAGCAGATCAACATTGCAATCGGACAGATGGATCAGGACACCCAGAAGAACGCCGCGATGGTGGAGGAAACCACTGCGGCGACCCACAATCTTCTGCAGGAGACCGAAGGTCTTGTTCGTTCCGTGCAAGACTTCAAGGTTGCGCAAAATCTCGCTGCGCGGGCGTCGATCCCTTCCGCTGCGCGGAAATCCGCCACCCTCGCGTTGAAGCACGTTGCATCGGCTGGCGGCGCCGCGGTTCGAAAGCTCGCCGCCGACGCGAAGGAGAGCGGCTGGGAGGAGTTCTGAGGGCGCAGTCAGCTCAACGCAGTGAGGCCGGAAGAGATGTTAGGAGCTGTGGCCACGCGAGCTTGTGCGGTTTGATGTCGGCAGAAGTGGTTACACCCCGAAAATTTGGAGCCTCAGCCGCGCCCCCTCGCCCGGCGCGCTCTCGACCTCCAGCGTCGCGCCCGCGAGGCTTGCGCGCTCGCGCATGCCCAGCACCCCGAAATGGCCGGGCGCCGGCGTCGTTGGGTCGAAACCTGCGCCATCGTCCTCGACGATTAGCTGCGCGCGCGCGTCGTTCACCTGCAGGGTGACGCGCACGTTTTTCGCGCCCGAATGCAGCTCGATATTGCGCAACGCCTCGCGCAGGATCGCCGCGAAAAGCGTTTCGGTCTGCGCCGCAAGCGGCCGCTCGGCGGCAAAATCCAACGTAACCGTGACATCGGGCCAGCGCGTCTGGAACGCCAAAGCGATGGCGCGCAGATCGGCGTCCTCTCGCCGCGTCTCGCGCATCTGGGCGATGGCCTCGCGCGCCTCCCACAAGCCCTGCCGCGCATGCGCGTCGACCTCGGCCAAGGCTTTCTTCGCCTCCGGGTCGGCGGTCTTTTTCGCGATTAGCCGCGCCTCGGCGATCATGGTGACGATGGAGCGCACCAGCGTGTCGTGGAGATCATGGGCGATCCGCAAACGCTCATGGGCGACCGCCGCGGCGCGCGCTTCTTCCTGCGCCTTCTCCCGCTCGACGCGCAGACGCCGCTCGGCGGTGACGTCGCGCGCCACGGCCTGAAACTCGCCGCCGGCCTCGGGACCGAGAAAACGAATGTCCCAGGAAAGCCAGAACGCGCGACCCCTCGCGTCGCGGGCCGACATCTCGAAGGACCGCGCTTCGGCGCCGCGTCCGAGCCGCCAGGGAGCGCCCTGAGAGGGAAAGAGTTCGTCGAGGGCTTCGCCGATCAGCGCGTCCTGCGGCTTGCCGAGGAAGGACGCCGCCGCCCGATTGGCGAAGACCAGCCGGAAGTCGGGCGTGAAACGCAAGACCAGATTGCCGGAGGACTCGACGATGTCGCGATAGAGCGCGTCGGCGACCTTGAGGCGCGCGGCGGCGGCGTCGGCCTGCTGCTGTAAAAGCTGCTTCTCGCGGCGGTCCGAGGCCAGAAGGCGGTCGATCTGCTCCGATCCGTGGTCCGGCGTGGTGACGATGAGGTAGCCTTGGGCGCGCGCGCTCCAGCCGATCGCGATCGTGACGCGCCGGCCCTCCAAGGCGGCGCGCATCGAGGGGAGAACAATCTCGCCCCCTTCTTCGCGCAGGCGTGCGAAAGCCGCCTCCATATGGATGAGGAGCGGCGAGTCGCAGACGGGCGTCCCCACGCGGGGCAGCCAGGCGCTGAGCGGCCCGAAGCGCTGGCGAACAAAGAGACGCTCATCCGCCACGGCGAGCCCGATCTGCCCGCGCGCCAGCGCCTCGTCGGCGATTATGCTCCCAGTCAAGCTCATGTCCAAAACAATAGCCGCGTCAGGCGAAGTCACTCTATAAGCGGACGACGCAACGTAGAGGAATCGCTATGTCCCACGTCTTTCCTCCGCCGCCCACCCCTTCCGTCGCGGTCGCCGGCGATGCGCGGCGCTTTCCGGTGCGGCGTATTTTCTGTGTGGCCCTGAATTACGCCGACCATGCGCGCGAGATGGGGAAAGACCCCGGCGCCGAGCCGCCCTTCTTCTTCACCAAGCCCGCCGACGCCGTGGTCGCCGACGGCGAGACCATTCCCTTTCCAGGGCTGACCCAGAATCTGCACCACGAGATCGAGCTTGTCGCCGCGCTGCAGTCTGGCGGGGCTGACATCGCGCCGGGCCGCGCGCTCGATTGCGTCTATGGCTACGCCGCCGGGATCGACCTCACCCGCCGCGACCTGCAGACGGCCGCGCGCAACGCCGGGCGGCCCTGGGATATGTCGAAGGGCTTCGACCACTCCGCGCCGATCGGGGCGATCCGCAAGGCCTCCGACATCGGCCATCCGGCGCGGGGGCGCATTGCGCTCTCTGTGAACGGCGCGCTGCGCCAGCAGGGCGACCTCTGCGACATGATCTGGAGCCTGCCGCAGATCATTGCGGCGATCTCCACCTATGTCGCGCTGGCTCCGGGCGACCTCATCTTCACCGGCACGCCCTCGGGCGTCGGCGCGCTGCAGCCGGGCGACACGGCCGAGGGCGAGATCGCGGGCGTGGGGACCGTCCGCGTCACTTTCGCCAGGTGACTCTGTTTCCGCTTGAACAGCGCGCGTGGGTCGTCATCCCCGGCGAGCCGCAGGCCCGACCGGGGATCCAGAGCCCCAAGTACACTGATTCTGCTCTGAATTCCCGATCGCTCGCTTTGCGAGCGTCGGGAATGACAGCCAACCCATGAGCAGATTTCCCATGATCGACGCAGCGCACAAGGCCGGGTTGCGCAAGGCGGGCAAAGGCGGCTATTTGGCTTTGCCGTTGAAACGCCGGGAGACGCGCGGCGCATGCCCCATATGACCGCCTTTGCGCCGCCCTGGCGCGGGAGCGCCGCGACATGACCAAGCCGGTCGACCTCGACCCCGAAGACTGGGACGCGTTCCGCGCCGAGAGCCATCGCGCGCTCGATTCCATGATCGACTATCTGCGCGACCTGCGCACGCGGCCCGTCTGGACGCCGCCGAGCGAGGAGGCCAAGGCGCGTTTCGATCGCGACCTGCCGGCGCAGGGGCGCGCGCTTTCCGCCGTGCTCGAGGATTTCGAGCGCTACATCAAGCCTTTCGCCACCGGCAACATCCATCCGATGTTCATGGGCTGGGTGCAGGGCGCGGGCACGCCGGTCGGCATGATCGCGGAGATGCTCGCCGCCGGCATGAATTCCAACTGCGGCGGGCGCAACCACATCGCCATCGACGTCGAGCGACAGATCGCCAAATGGATGGCGCAGGCTTTCGGCCTGCCGGAAGACGCCTCGGGAATTTTCGTCACCGGCACCTCCATGGCGAATTTCCTGTCGCTGCTCGTCGCGCGCGACCAGGCCTATGGCGACAAGGACGTTCGCCTCAACGGGCTCTGCGCGCAGCGCGGCCAGCTCATCGCCTATGCCTCGCGTGAGGCGCATAATTGCGTGCGGCAGGCCATGGAGCTTGCTGGCCTCGGCGCGCGGCATCTGCGGCTCATTCCTTCGGACGACAACCGCCGCCTGAAGATCAGCGCGCTGCGCCACGCCATCTCGGCCGATCGCGCTGCGGGCTTCCGGCCCTTCCTCATCGTGGGCACGGCGGGGACTGTGGATACGGGCGCGATCGACCCGCTCGACCGCTTGGCCGACGTCGCCCATTCGGAAGATTTGTGGTTCCATGTCGACGGCGCCTTCGGGGCGCTGGCGGCGCTCTCGCCGCGCTTGAAGCCGCTGGTGAAGGGGCTGGAACGCGCCGACAGCATCGCCTTCGACTTCCACAAATGGCTGCATGTGCCTTACGACGCCGGCTTCTTCCTGGTGCGCGATCCCAAGGCCCATAAGCGCGCCTTCGCCGCCAACGCCGCCTATCTCTCGCGGGCGCCGCGCGGGCTCGCGGCTGGGGACACCTGGCCCTGCGATCTCGGCCCCGATCTCTCGCGCGGTTTTCGCGCGCTGAAAACCTGGATCACCATCGAGACCTTTGGCGCCGACAAGCTCGCCCAATGCATCGAGCAATGCTGCCGCATGGCCAAGCGGCTCGAAGCCTGGATCGAGACGTCCGAGAGTTTCGTGATGCGCGCGCCGGTGGCGCTCAATATCGTGTGCTTTGGGGTGAAGGGCGACGACGACGGCTCGCTCGCCCGCGAGATCGTGATGGAGCTGCACGAACGCGGCGAGGCGGCGCCCTCGCTGACGATCCTCGACGGCGCGCCGGCGATCCGCGCGGCGATCATCAATCACCGCACCCATGAGGAAGACATCGACGCCGTCACGCGCTTCCTGGAAGCGGCGCTACGCCGCGCCCGCAAGGAGCCGCATGATTTCGGCGCCGTGGTGGAGCCGCATGGGCCGGGGAAAACGCGACTGTCGGAGGATTAGAGGGGACAAGACGCCTTCCTGGGCGGCGGCGCGCATCCTGGCCCCAAGGGCTATCGCATGCACACATCGTGAACTTTGCAGCCTCTTCATGGCCGAGCTCGTCCGGCCAAGCCCGGCCATGACTTGCAGAATCTGTGACCCTCCGGTAGCCGACGAGTGGGGCGGAGGCGGCGCGCGTCCGGTTTCTCGATGTTACCTCGATGCGCGTCCCCGCTGGAGCGCCTGCCGACTTGCTCCTTTCCCCGCACCCGCGCATATAGTGGCGCCATGCCGCCCGCGCCCACCAACCGCCGCCCCGCCGCTCCCAAGGAAGCCCCGCAGGAACCCCTCAAAAGGGCCGTCGCCGGCGCCATGCGCGCCATGGCGAAGACCGCCAAGCTCGAAGTGGCCTTCGCGCCCGAGCGCCCGTCGCTTCTCGCCTCGCCCGAGGGCGCCAAGGCGCGGCTGACGGATCCGCCGCGCAAGCTCTCCCCCAAGGACGCGGCGATTTTGCGCGGCCAGGCCGATTCGATCGCCCTGCGCCTCGCCTGCCACGACGATACGCTGCATCGGCGCTACGCCCCCGAGACGATGGAGGCGCGCGCCGCCTTCGACGCTTTGGAGCAGGCCCGCGTCGAATCGGTCGGCGCAAGGCGCATGGCCGGCGTCGCCGCCAATATCGGCGCGATGCTGGAAGACCGCTATGCGCGCAGCCATTCCGAAAAAATAACCAGCCGCGACGACGCGCCGCTCGAAGACGCTCTGGCGCTGATGGCCCGCGAGCGCCTCACCGGCCTCGAACCGCCGCCGCATGGCGCGAAGATCGTCGACTTCTGGCGGGAGGTGATCGAGCAGCGCGCCGGGGGCGATCTCGACCGGCTCGTCGGCGCGGTCGAGGACCAGAAGCATTTCGCGCAGATCGTGCGCGAGCTTCTCTCGCATCTCGACATGGCCGGCGCCGAGGCGCCGGAAGAGACCGAGGCGGACGAGGACAGCAGCGAAGCGCCGCAGAACCCCGAGGAAAGCGAAGAGCCTCAGCAGGAAGAAGATCAGGCCAAGAGCGCCGCCGAGATGGAGACCGCGCTCGCCGCCGAGGATTCCGAGCAGGAGGGCGAGAGCGAATCCGCCGAGGCGCCCTATGGCGAATCGGCGGAAGAGTCGGATACGGGCGATATGGAGGAGGCAGCCGACGCGCGCCGCCCCTCGACAACGGCCGCCGACCGCTCCGGCGCGGATTACCACGCCTTCACCACCCGTTTCGATGAGACCGTGCGCGCCGAGGAATTGTGCGATGCCGAGGAGCTCGACCGGCTGCGCGCCTATCTCGACAAGCAGCTTCTGCATCTGTCGTCTGTCGTCGGGCGCCTCGCCAACCGCCTGCAGCGCCGGCTGATGGCGCAGCAGAGCCGGTCCTGGGAATTCGACATCGAAGAGGGCATGCTCGATCCCGCGCGCCTGCCGCGCGTCATCATCGATCCGCAGCAGCCGCTCTCCTTCAAGCGCGAGAAGGACACGGATTTCCGCGATACGGTGGTGACGCTGCTGCTCGACAATTCCGGCTCCATGCGCGGCCGCCCGATCACAGTCGCCGCGACCTGCGCCGATATTCTCGCCCGCACGCTCGAGCGCTGCGGCGTGAAAGTCGAGATCCTGGGCTTCACCACCCGCGCCTGGAAGGGCGGCCAGTCGCGCGAGCTCTGGATCAATGAAGGCAAGAAGCCTAATCCGGGCCGCCTCAACGACATCCGCCATATCATCTACAAGGCCGCCGACGCGCCCTGGCGGCGGGCGCGGCGCAATCTCGGCCTGATGATGCGCGAGGGGCTCCTGAAGGAGAATATCGACGGCGAGGCGCTCGACTGGGCGCATCGGCGCCTGCTGGCGCGCACGGAGCAGCGCCGCATCCTGATGATGATCTCCGACGGCGCGCCGGTCGACGATTCGACGCTCTCGGTCAATCCGGGGAATTATCTCGAGCGCCACCTGCGCCAGGTGATTTTCGACATCGAGACGAAGTCTCCGGTGGAGTTGATCGCCATCGGCATCGGCCACGACGTGACGCGCTATTACCGCCGCGCCGTGACCATCGTCGACGCCGAGGAGCTTGGCGGCGCCATGACCGAAAAGCTTGCGGAGCTCTTCAGCGAAAATTCGCCGCCAAATGGCCGCGCCGGCGCCCGCGCTTAACCCAGGCGTAACCACGTTTCGGGTATGAGATCGGCAACATTGGAAATGCCGCTACGACGTTATAATTGCAACGAATCTACGTCGATGCGCGTTAACATCGGCGCGCCAACGTCAACGAGCGCGCGATAAGCGTTGCTTGGGAGCGAGTAAGATGGCGTTGGTGAGAAGAATGCGCGACGAGGCGCCCGAATTCGAGAAACTGGCCTGCGTGACGGCGCTTTGCGCTTTGGCGACGCTGCCGCTCGCCTTCTGCGCAGCCGTGACGATTTTCGGCTGAGGTTGGGCCGGAGACGGAGCGCTCCCTCAGTCTGTTGGCAAACCTCCGAGGCGGCCTCGTCCTTCGAAACGCGAGCGTCGCTCGCTCCTCAGGATGAGGCCTAAGTGTTTGACCAAGTAGCAGAAGCTCCTCATGCTGAGGAGCCTGCGCAGCAGGCGTCTCGAAGCACGAGGGGCGTTATCGGCACTCTGTCGGCAGTCTGAGGGAGCGGCAAGCGCTCCCTGTCCCTCACGAGGCGTCGGCGATCGGCCATTCGCCCTTGAACTCTCCGCCCATATTGTCATGCGCGATCACGCGCAGCGTCCTGGCGCCGTTGGGCGCATAGGTGAAACGGAAATTCGGGTCTTCCGAAAGCGAAATCCCGCCCTCCATCTTGAAGATCAGATCGTCGCCCTGCCAGACCTCGACGGCGTCGATGTAATGCGCCGGCGTATAGGCGCGCGTGATCGGGTCCATCTGCAGGCCGGAATTATTCGGGTGGCGAATCATGATTTGCGCCTCGCGCTTGCTCGCGACCGCGCTCTTCAATTCGCGATATTTCATCTTGCCCATATTGGCGAGCGCCTCGTCGGGGTCCTTGCCGGCGGGGGCCGAACATCCGCCCGAGGCCTTCACAAATTTCACTTCCGAATGAAGCTTGCCGTCGCGCGTCTCGGCCACGGCGTGGACATTGGTGTAGCTGTTCACCCGCACGCGCGTCTCGATGGCGTCGACGCCGGCCTTCTCGCCGAAGGTAAAGCTCGCGGCCATGGGCATGGGGTTCTGATCGATGACGAGCGTCGCGGTCTTTACTTTGGCCGGCTCCGGGAAGCGCAAGGTCATCGGCACGATCGCCGCGTCCTCCGCGCGCTTGGGCGCCTCGAGCGAAACGGCGCCGTCAGCCATGGCGATCTCGCGGCTGTGGAAAATGTCCGTGACGAGCCCCGGCCATGGGTCGGGCGCGTTGGACTGCGCCAACGCCGAAGAGGCGAGGGCGGCGGCAAGCATTGCGGCGGCGAGCGCCGTGCGGGCGGTTGACATGGGAATCCTCCAAAACTCTCGCGCGAGCTTAGCGCAGCTTGGAGCCTGAGCGTGAGACAAAGTCACGGCCCCTCCCACTCCAGCTCCGCAAAGCCGGCCGTGGCGTTTCGGGCGTTATAATCGTCGAAAAGGCGCCATTTGCCGCGTTCCTCGCTTCCGGCATCCTTCGCGGCGTCCTTGACGCTTTCGCCCTTCTTGATCGCGGCGCGCAGATCGGCGGTCAGCCGCGAGAGATAAGCGCGTTCGTCGTCGAGCGCCTTGGGCCAGGGCGCGACCTCGAGGCCATGCCCCGGCACGACGCGCTCGGCTTTGATTCCCGCCAGACGGTCGGCGACGTCCAGAAAGCCCAGCAGGCTGCCGTCGACCACCGGCACATGCTGCAGGAACAGCAGATCGCCGGCGAAGAGCGTGCCGCTCTTCGTGTCGAGCGCGGTCAAATCCGCCTCGCTATGCGCCGTTTTCCACGCCTGTAGAACGATCTCCCGGCCGCCGAGATCGAGCGTCGTCGTCTCCGAGACGAGCATCGTCGGCGCAACGATCGTCACCCCGTCGAGCGCGTCGCCCATGATCTGGCGGAAGGAGGCGAGATAGTGCTCGCCGCGGGCGGCGAGGGCGCGCGGCAGATTCTTGTGGCCCACGAATGTCACGCCCGGCAGGACGAAGGCCCCATTGCCGAAGACATGGTCAGGATGCGCATGCGTATTGATGACATAGCGGATCGGCTTTTGCGTCTTCTCGCGCAGCGCGGCAAGGAAGGCTTTGCCCTGAACGAGGCTCCCGCCCGTGTCGATCACGGCGACAGAGTCATCCCCGACGATAGCGCCGAGATTGGCGATGCCGCCGAAATTTTCCCGGGTCATCAGGGACGTTTCGCCCTGATGGGCATAGACGCCGGGCGCGATCTCATCGAGCCCGAAAGGCGCCGCGTCGCGCGCGAGAGCGGGGGCGCAAAAAACCCCGAGACACATGGCGAGAAGAGCGAGAAGAGATGGCAACATATTGATTTATTACGGAGCTTCAGCGCCACAAGGCGCCACGCTCACGCCTCCGTTTTTTGCGATTGCGATTCAGCCGCACGCGACATATTATCCCGCCGTTTCCGAGTTAGAAGATGCCTTCCGGACGGGAACCGGAAGCATCCCGGCGCTGCAGGCAATTTTTTGCCCAAGCGGCCCGGGAGCAAGACGGAAAACGCCTTCCCAATGTCGAGGCGCCCAAAGAGGCGTGACGTCGGCGGCGGCGCAACGGTAAGGCGCGCCTCGGCGTCTCAGGAGGAAATGCTCATGCATAAGCTGTTGTTGTCGACTTCAGTTGGTGTTCTTGCGCTGTTTTCAGTCGGCGCTGCGAAAGCCGACGACGAATTGCTGACCTTGTCGAAAGACCCCAAGCAGTGGGTCTCTCCGACCGGCGACTACGCCAATCTCCGCCATTCGGGCCTCAAGCAGATCACCGCTGACAACGTCGGCAAGCTTGCGCCGGCTTGGCAGTTCTCGACGGGCGTTCTGCGCGGCCACGAAGGCGCGCCGCTCGTTCTCAACAATGTGTCGGTCACCGACAGCTCTGGCAAGACCATCACGACCGACGTGATGTATCTGCACACGCCGTTCCCGAACATCGTCTATGCGCTCGACGCCAAGGATCCGGCGCACCAGATCCTCTGGAAATATGAGCCCAAGCAGGATCCGGCGGTCGTTCCGGTCATGTGCTGCGACACGGTCAACCGCGGCCTCGCTTACGGCGACGGCAAGATCTTCCTCGCTCAGGCCGACACCACGCTGATCGCGCTCGACGCCAAGACCGGCAAGCTCGTCTGGTCGGTGAAGAACGGCGATCCGTCGAAGGGCCAGACCTCGACCGCCGCGCCGCATGTCTTCAAGGACAAGGTGTTCGTCGGCATCGCCGGCGGCGAGTTCGGCGTGCGCGGCCACATCACCGCTTACGACATCAAGACCGGCAAGCAGGCGTGGCGCGGCTACTCCATGGGCCCCGACGCCGATACGCTGATCGACGCCGAGAAGACCACCCATCTCGGCCAGCCGGTCGGCAAGGACTCCGGCATCAACACCTGGCAGGGCGACCAGTGGCAGACGGGCGGCGGCACCACCTGGGGCTGGTATAGCTACGACCCCGAGCTGAACCTCGTCTACTACGGCTCCGGCAACCCCTCGACCTGGAACCCGAACCAGCGTCCGGGCGACAACCGCTGGTCGATGACCATCTGGGCGCGCGACCTCGACACCGGCAAGGTGAAGTGGCTCTACCAGATGACCCCCCACGACGAGTGGGACTATGACGGCATCAACGAGATGATCCTGGCCGACCAGGACTTCGGCGCCGGCAAGAAGGTCAAGACGCTCGTCCACTTCGACCGTAACGGCTTCGCCTATACGCTCGATCGCACCAATGGCGACCTGCTCGTCGCCGAGAAGTATGATCCGGCTGTGAACTGGGCGACGAAGGTCGATATGGACAAGTCGTCCAAGACCTATGGCCGTCCGCTGGTCGTCGACAAATATTCGACGCAGCACAATGGCGAGGACACGAACACCCAGAACGTCTGCCCGGCCGCTCTCGGCTCGAAGGACGAACAGCCGGCTTCTTTCGATCCGGCGACGGGCCTGTTCATGGTGCCGACGAACCACGTCTGCATGGACTATGAGCCGTTCCGCGTGTCCTACACGGCGGGCCAGCCCTATGTCGGCGCGACGCTGGAAATGTTCCCGGCCGGCAAGGTGCTGGGCGACGGCACGAACCACACCGGCAACTTCATCGCCTGGGACGCGCGGACGGGTAAGATCGTCTGGTCGAACAAGGAGCAGTTCTCGGCCTGGTCGGGCGCTGTGTCGACGGACGGCGGCGTGACCTTCTACGGCACGCTGGAGGGCTATCTGAAGGCGGTCGACACGAAGACCGGCAAGGAGCTCTACAAGTATAAGACCCCGTCGGGCATCATCGGCAATGTGATCACCTATGAATCCGCCGGCAAGCAATATGTGGCGGTTCTGTCGGGCGTCGGCGGCTGGGCGGGCATCGGCCTCGCGGCCGGTCTGTCGAAGTCGAACGAAGGTCTCGGCGCGGTGGGCAACTACGCCTCGCTCGCCAACTACACCGCCCTCGGCGGCGTGCTGACCGTCTTCGCCCTGCCGAACTAAGCAGAGCGTAAGATAGAAAACCGGCGCTCGGCGAACCCTGGCAATAAGGGCCTCGCCGAGCGCTGTCGTTTACGAGTGAATGAAGAACCGACCAGGAGAGTGTGTGATGAGATCGTCGATTGCCGGGGCTGTCGCCCTGGGCGTCATGATGTTTGTGGGAACCTCCGCCATGGCCGAGGCCCCCGGAGATCCCAAAGCCGTCAAATCCGAGAACGGCAAATATTTCGACGCGAAAGGCGATCCCACCTATAACGTCGGCGCCGATGGCGCAGTCGATTGGTACACTTTCTCCGGCTATCGCCGCTATCACGCCGAATGCCACGTCTGTCACGGCCCGAACGGCGGCGGCTCGACCTACGCCCCGGCGTTGAAGGAGTCGGTGAAGCGCTTCAACTACGCCGAATTCGCGGGCATCGTCATCGGCGGCCGTCAGAACGGCAACAGCGTCATGCCGGCTTTCGCCGACAATAAGAACGCCGTCTGCTACATCGACGACCTTTACGTCTATCTCCGCGCGCTGTCGACGGGCGCCGTCCAGCCTGGCCGCCCGGAGAAGAAAGAGCCGGCGCCGGAGGCCTTCAAAAAGGCCGAAGCCGACTGCATGGCCGCCAAGTAAGGCGCGTTACAGAGAGGCCGATCACATGATCGTCTCGCAGGCATGTCAGCGCGGCCTCGCCGCGCTCCTGTCCTCAGCCGGCGCCGCCGCGATTTTGTTCGCGGCGGCGTCTGGCTTTGCGCAGCATATGGGCCCGGATGCGGGCGCCAAGGGCTCCGACAACGCCGGCGGGATCGAGCTCATCGATCCCAAAACGCTTCGCGTCTGCGCCGACCCGAATAATCTGCCCTTCTCCAACGAGAAGGGCGAAGGTTTCGAGAACAAGATCGCCGAGTTCCTGGCGGCAAAGCTCCATAAGGAACTCGCCTACGCCTTCTATCCCGGCGCAACGGGTTTCGTGCGCAATACGCTGAACGCGCATCTGTGCGACGTCATTCTCGGCATGCCGCAGGGCAATGATCTCGTGCAGCCGACGAACCCTTATTACCGCACGACCTACGCCATGGTGACGCGCGCCGGTTCTGATCTCGACGGGATACAGAATCTCGACGATCCGCGTCTGAAGGAAAAGAAAGGCCGCATCGGCCTCGTTGCCAATACGCCGCCCGGCAATGTCCTCGCCAAGAACGGCATGATCGGCCTCGTGAAGCCCTATCCGCTGATGGTCGACACGCGTGTCGAATCGTCGAGCGCGACGATGATCCACGATCTCGAGACGGGCGACATCGACGTGGCGTTGCTCTGGGGGCCGATCGCCGGCTATTATGCGAAGCAATCGAGCGCAAAGCTCGATGTGACGCTGCTCCCGGAAACCCCCGGCGTACGCATGGCTTTTCGCATTGGATTTGGCGTGCGCAACTCAGACCAGAACTGGAAGCGCGAACTCAATAATCTCATTGGCCAGAACAAGGCCGAGATCGAAAAGATCCTGGCCGATTATGGCGTGCCCATGCTCGACGAAGCCGGTCAGCCGCTGAGGAAAGCGCAATGAGGCGGCTCGCCGTCGCCTCGCTCATTGCCGCCTTTGGCGGCGCTGCGCGGGCGGAAACTCCGGCGCCGCCGCCAGAGCCCGAAGGCTACCGGCTCGACGCCTATCGCGCGCCCGTGCCTGCGACGCTGAAAGGCGCGGTCGTCGTCGACACTGCGAAGGCTTTCGACTTGTGGCGCGCCAAGGCGGCGGTCTTCGTCGATGCGCTGCCGCATGCGCCAAAGCCCGAGGGCTTGCCGAAAAAGGCCGTGTGGCGCGAGCAGCCGCGTCTCGATATTCCCGGCAGCATTTGGCTGCCCGACACCGGCTTTGGCGCGCTCTCGGACGCGACGCAGGCCTATTTCGAAAAGGGCCTCGCCAAGGCGACGGGGCAGGACAAAAAGAAGGCGCTGGTCTTCTATTGCCTCACCAATTGCTGGATGTCCTGGAACGCCGCCAAGCGCGCCATGTCGCTCGGCTATTCCAATGTCGTCTGGTATCCGCAAGGCACGGATGGCTGGGCCGCGGAAAAGCATCCGCTCGAAGAACGCAAGCCTGAGCCGCGCGAGTAGCGTTCAATACAGGTCCGCTTGATTGGTTCGGTGTCATTCCCGACGCTCGCAAAGCGAGCGATCGGGAATCCAGAGCAAAACCATGCGTATTTGGGGCTCTGGATTCCCGGTCGGGCTTTCAGCCCGCCGGGAATGACAAGCCATAATGCGAGCTGTTCGAACGGAAATCGTATAGCTTCGCTACGCCATCTCCGCCAAAATCTTGCGCGCCACCTCGCCGAAACGCTGCTCGATCAGCGCTGGGCTTTCACAGACATAGCTCGCCATCTTGCGCTGCTCCTCGAAAAGCCGAAGGCGCCATTGTAGCGTCTCGGCCGCCTTCCTCATCGACTCGGCGTCGAGCGGCGGCTTCTTGCCCTGCAAGTCATAAAAGGCCTGCGTCTCTTCGCGAGTCTTCTCGGCCATCTCCTTGAGACGGCGCCCGAAGCGGTCGAGACCGTTCACGACGTCGCGGCGCTCGTCGTTCATACGCTCATAGAGACCGGCAAAGAGCATCGTCAGACGTTCCTTGCGATGATCGCCGGCGCTTTTCGAGAATTCGCCGATGAGCTTTTCAGCTTCCTCGATCGGCGTGCGGCGGGCGGCGATGCGCGCGACGAGGTCAGCGATCGCAGCGTCATCGCGCCAGCTCTTTCGCTCTGTCTCGATGGACGGGCCGGTCCAAACGCCGCCCAGCGCGATCTCGGGAACGCGCACCTGCTTACAGGGCCAGTCGCTCTGCGCGGATTGCGCGATTGCCGAGGTGGCGAGGAGGAGTTGGGCCGTCAAGGCAAGCGCGAGGTGTCTTCTCATCAGCATGCGCCTATAATGCCTCATGCAGGTCATCCCCGTCATCGATATTCGCAATGGCGTCGCCGTGCGCGCCGTCGCGGGTCGACGTTCCGAATATCAGCCGTTGCAGACGCCGCTCGCGCAAACGAGCGCGCCACTCGATGTCGCGCGCGGTCTCGCCTCGCTCCATCCGTTTCGCACATTCTATATCGCCGATCTCGATGCGATCGAAGGCCGGAACGATAATTATCCGCTCATCACGCGCATCGCCGGCGCCTTTCCCGACGCGCGTTTCTGGGTCGATGCGGGGATCGAGCGGCGCGCTGACGCCGAGCGTTGGTTCGCCCAACACAATGTAGATATCGTCATCGGCAGCGAAAGCCTGAAAGACGCGGGCGAACTGCGCGCCGTTAGAAACAATGCGCGTTTCGCGCTCTCGTTGGATTTCTCTGCACAAGGCTTCCTTGGCGACGCGGAAATCCTGCGTGACGCCGACCTGTGGCCTGCGGAGGTGATCGTCATGACGCTTGCGCGCGTCGGCGCGGGTCAGGGGCCGGACCTCGGCCGCCTCAATGAAATTCTGTCGCGGGCCAAAGGAAAAAACATCTCCGCTGCGGGTGGCGCGCGCGGGATCGACGATCTCGTCGCCCTGAAAGAGGCCGGCGCCGCCGGCGCGCTGGTCGCCACCGCTCTGCACGACGGCCGCCTGAGCCGGGCGGACCTCTCTCGAATTTCGGCAAAATAAAAAAGGGGAGCCGCAACGGGCTCCCCTGATTGCAAAAACTTTCGCGCTTAGTTGGCGGCGAAAGGATGCTTGGCGGTGACGCGCTCCTGGACGACGCGCGAGGCCTTCGGGTCGCCCTTCATCGCGCGAGCGATGGCTTCCTTCGTGGCCTGATAGTTGAAGTCCTGTATCTTCTGGTCGTCGTTGGCTTCCCAGTGGATGAAGACGCCGACGCAGATGAACAGGTCTTCAGCCTTGTCGAGCGGAATGACGCCTTCGGCGACCGAGTCCGCAACAGCCTTGGCGACGCCATGCTGCGCGGGGCCGAACATCTGCACGGCCTGCTTGGCGTTCTTGATCGTCACCTTGTTGAACATCATGGTGTAGGGCTTGACGAGCAGGTTCGGGGCGATGACCGCGAGCAGCGTCGTGAAGCCGTCCTTGTTGTTCACGAGGCCGTTGGCGAACGCCTTCTCCGCCGCCGAGCCGCGCGGACCCATGATCAGGTCGATATGGGCGACCTCATTGCCCTCGCCGACGAGCGATTCGCCGACGCCCATCTTGGCGCTGCTGGAGCCCGCGAAGCCCGTCGCCGGCTTCGGAAACAGCGCGCCCAGAATCTTTTCAAAGAAAGAAGCCATGTTCATCCCTCCCGGCGCCATTCGCGTCCAGCGGCTTGTTTATTGCGCGCCCGCGCGGAGCCCGATTGTCCGTTGAACGCCGGATTTGACCGCGGCGCGTATCGTGTTCGGCAGAAAGGGGAGCCGGCTCCGGCTCCCCTGATTATCTCGCTGGCTCGAGCGTTTTCGGATCGAAAACGCTCAGGCGTTCCGAACTCAGTTCGGAGCGAAGGGGTGCTTGGCGTCGTTGCGCTTGGCGACGACTTCGGCGGCCTTCGGCTCGCCGGCGACGGCGCGGGCGATGGCTTCCTTGGTGGCCTGATAGTTGTAGTCCTGGATCTTCTTGTCGTCGTTGGCGTCCCAGTGGATGAACACGCCGACGGAGATGAAGAGGTCGTCAGCTTCCTCGACCGGGATGATGCCTTCGGCGACCGCATCGGCGACGGCCTTGGCGACGCCGTGCTGAGCCGGGCCGAACATCTGGACGGCCTGCTTGGCGCCCTTGATGGTGACCTTGTTGAAGAGGATCGTGTTGGGCTTGCAGAGCAGGTTCGGCGCGACAACCGCGAGAAGGGTCGTGAAGCCGTCCTTGTTGTTGACGAGAGCGTTCGCGAAAGCGAGCTCAGCGGCCGAGCCGCGCGGGCCCATGATCAGGTCGATGTGAGCGACTTCGTTGCCTTCGCCGACGAGCGACTCGCCCACCAGCATCTTGTTGATCTTCGCCATTTGTGCGTTCCCTTTCAGCTTCCCCCAAGCGTTCGCGCGCTGCGCGCCGCGACCGCCTCTATCCTTCGTTTTCGACGTCGGCCTAATCGCCCGACCGGTTAGCCGGATAGCCGCGAGACCACCCCGCGCGGCGCGGACTCAACCATTTTTGTGGGCTTTTGCCAAGATGGCGGGAAGCGAATCGGCGAAAAGAACGCCTACCGTCAGGTCTGCGCTCGTGCCCGGATTGATTTTGTTTTTCTTAAGGTTCTGGTCGAAATCGAGCGCCAATGCGAAGGCTTCGTCGCGCTGCGGGGCGCTTTCGATGCGTGCGGCTGCGCATGTGGCGTCCTCACGAACGGCGCGCGCTTTTTCAATTCCATACTTGCGGACGATGTGGCTGTCGGGGAAAGCGGCAAGAAACGCCAGATATGTTTCGAGCGTTGCGCGCGGCGCGTCATGGCCGCGCGCGCGGGCGCGCTGCAGCGCGTCGAGCCCTGTCTCGAAAATATCGACGAAATCATTGGCGTATTGGTAGCCAATGCGGTCGCGGTCGGCGCTCGCGCGCATGGCCTCCAGAAGCGATGTGCGCGCCGGGCCGGAGACGTCATGCTCTTTCGCCGCGCCGAGGCCCGCGGGATTGGCGCGGCTGATGGCGCGGAACGCAGCGTCGGCGTCGGCGACGTCGAGCGCCGCCAGCACGCGCGCAGTCTCGCGCCGAAGGTCGGGCGATTCGGCGGTCAGCACGGCATGGGCGAGCGGCGCGCAGAGCAGGATGATGCCGAGATTGGTGTTTTGAGCGACCGCCGCCCAGGTGGCCTCGACCGCGCCGAGGATGCGTTGGCCGACGCTCGCGCCGGGCGCGGCGATGAAAGGCGCAGCCGCGCGGGCGCTCTCGATGAAGTCCCGCGCCTCCATGCCGTGGCCCGGCGCAAAGTGATGCACATTGCCGGGCTTGGGCGCGGCAAGCTCCGCCTCGCAGGCCGCGACGAAGGCTTGGGCGACCGCGGCGTTGATTGGGGCGAGGGGGGCTGTCACGTTGCGAATGATATGCTTACCCGAGGGGAGGCGTCCGAGAGCGTCGCTCAGATTGCCGACAGAGTGGCGGTGACGCCCCTCGTGCTTCGAGACGCCTGCTGCGCAGGCTCCTCAGCATGAGGGGCTTGCCAAACACTTAGGCCTCATCCTGAGGAGCGAGCGACGCTCGCGTCTCGAAGGACGAGGCCGCCTCGGAGGTTTATCATCGAACTGGGCGGCCTGCGAGAGCGCCGCTGCGTCGCTCATCCTAACGCGCTCACCGCATTGCGGCGAGCGGGAAGGAGGGAAAGCGCGTCAGCCGCCAGCCGCTCGGCGATGGAGAAGGGCGTGATGCGTTGCAGGCCGCTCCAGCCCGGCATGCTGTTGACTTCCAAAACCATGGGCCGCCCTTGCGCGCTCGTGATGAGATCGACGCCGGCGACGATCGTTCCCATGGCCTCCGACGCTGCAAGCGCCATGTCGCGCTCTTCGCGCGTCGGCTCCGCTGCGACGGGCTTTGCTCCCTGGCGCACATTGGTGATCCAATGACTCGAACGACGTTTCATCGCCGCAACTGCCTCGCCGCGTGAAACGAGAATACGCATGTCTTCGTAAGGCGGGCGGTGGGGGCCGACGAAGCGCTGCAGATAATAGACGCCCCGGGCATCCTCGAGCGAAGGAATGTCGCTTTCCTTTTCCACGAGCCGCAGGCCCCAGCCTTGGGCGCCGAAAAGCGGCTTCATGACAAGGACGCCGCTGCCGCATTCCCGCCGGGCGATCTCACGGGCCTGCGCCAGGGATTGCGTCGCGAAGGTCTCGGGCGCCGGGACGCCGGCGCGCGCGAGCAGAAAGCTCGCCATGCTTTTGTCGGTGCAGCGCTCGATCGACCGAGCGCTGTTTACGAGCGGAACGCCCAAGGCTTCCAGCGCATGCAGCACGCCGAGCCGCATGGTGATCGCCTCGAGCGAGCCGTCGCCGATGGCGCGCACGACGACGAGGTCGGGAAGCGCGTGAAAGCCGGGTATGGCGAGGCCGTGTGGGCGGGCCGAATCGATCCGGCAGGCGGAAAGCCGCACGGCGACCGGCGTCGCCCCCAATGCGCGGAAAGCTGCAAGCGTGTGCTCGACATGCCAGTCGAGCTTGTCGGTGAAGACGGCGACGCGGGGGAGGTTGGGCTCCGAAGGCGCAGGGGAGGGGGTGGGGCAGCCTGTTGTCACGTTTTTTTTCAACCCACCCGCGCGCTTCACACCCTCGTCATGGCCGGGCTTGTCCCGGCCATCCACGCCGCACAGATGCGAGAGCGTGTGGAGAGTGTTGGCGGCCTGGCGTAAACTCACCTGTCGGACGGCGCATCCCGAGGTTCGCCGTATCCCTCGGCGTGGATGGCCGGGACAAGCCCGGCCATGACGGTCCGTATAACCCGTTTAGCCGCCGAACGACTTGTCGAGCAGCGCCTCGTCGATCTTGCCGGCGCGGAAGGTTTCGCCGGTCTCGACCGCCGTCACCAGCGCTTCGGCCGGCGAGAACAGGCTGCCGTCGATCTTGTAGAAGTCGCCCTTATAGGCCTTGAAGATTTCCGCGAAAGGCTGGCCGTAGTCGCGCGAAGTGCTGCTCGGCAGCTTTTCCGCGAGCTCCTTGGCCGCCGCCGCGGGCCCCTTCACGAAGAGATGCGCGCGGCCGGCGTAGATGATGGCGTCATTGGTGCGGCCCATCGCCTGGATGAAATCGGGATGGGGCGGCGAGAGCGGCGCGGTCGCGATGCCGTCGACGATGTTCTCCAGCGGGAAATGCAGCTCATGCGCCTTGTGCAGCGCCACTTCGAGCACGCGGCCCACGACCTGGACGCTGCCGGCGAGCGACTGCGTGGGCGCGTAGACGAAGGCGACCTTGTCGGGGGAAACCTCGGATTTCGCCGCGACCTTCTCGACGACTTCCTTGGGCGGCGGCGCGGCCGATTCCAGCACGATCGTCACGCGGTCGGCGCGATCCTTATAGGAAAGCTCCTCGAAGAGCTTCTCGACGCGCGCCTGGGCGCGGCCCGGGCCCGAGCCCAGGGCGAAGAATTTGTCGTGTTGCAGGCTCCAGCCGGCATATTGGCTGGCGAGGCAGGCGACGACCGGATCATTGCTGGAGACGGTGAGCCAGAACGGCCATTTCGCGGCGCCGGGCGCATGGGAGAGCGTGACCTTGCCCAGACCGCCCATGCAGATTTCCGTGAGCAGCAGGCCGGCGTCGACGCCGCCCGCGGCCTTGGCGCCCGCGTCGATCAGCAATTCGCCGAGGCTGCCGCGCGACACCGAAACGCGATAGCGCTCGGCGCCGGCGACGAGACGGTCGACGATCTCGCCCGCGAGAGTGTTGACGCTGGCCGTGACGCGGCCGGTGTTTTCGCTAGCGCTCACTAGTGGTCCTTCCCTCGAAATTTCTGTGGCTCTACCGCTCGATTCCCGGCGCTCTATAAAAGCGGAGAATCCCGCCAGCGGCAGGCGCGGGCGCGAACTTATCGGTCTTTGCGGCGAAACGAAAGCGGCTCGCGACGCGCAAGCGTCCAGATGGTTTTAACCTCTGTCGCATAAGTTTCAAACAAGAGGCGTAGGCGGAGTTCTCTTCATTGGGTGGGCGATATGGACAGGCAGGAGTTCAGGGTGCACGAGATTTCCTTGCGGGACGCGACAATCGCCGCGCTCGCGGTCCTCGGCGTCATCCTCGCTAACATTGGCGTGGTCCGCGCCCTGGATATCGCGCTGGACGCCATCCACCGCTAAACTCAGCTAGAGCGCGAGAAATCCCAGCCTTCCGCCCAACAGGTCGGAAGGCTTTGTTTTTTCAACGCCGATCGGAGCCTTTTGCCCGCCCGCCTCATCCGGATGGATAATTGAGCCACAGTAGCGCTGTGGCAGAATTTATCGCGATTTTGTCATTGTGCGCGTCCGCGTCAGGCCGGAAAGTATTTGTATGACAAGCGTTGAGCCTCCATTCGATCTCCGTGGCGCTCTATGGCCTGAGCCGGTTCGTTCGGATATCCGACGGAACCGAAAAATAGGCATTCTGATCTATCCTGACTTTGAAATTATCGATCTTTGCGGCCCGCTTGACGTTTTCTATTACGCCGACCGCGCCCTCGGCTGCGAGCGGGCGAGCGAGCCGGGCTATGAATGCGTCGTCATCGCACAGACGAAGGGGCTCGTCAGAGCCAAATGCGGCCTCGAACTCAGAGCGACCCACGATTGTAGCGAAATTCCCACGGGTCTCGACACGCTGCTCGTCGCTGGCGGCGAGGGCGCCTTCGCCGCTTGCGAAGACGAGAGCCTCATAGACTGGATCAAGGGCATATCGGGTGGCGTGCGGCGTCTCGCCTCGATTTGCACGGGCGCTTTCCTCCTCGCCAAAGCCGGGCTTCTCAATAATCGCAAGGTGACGACCCACTGGCTCTGGTGCGATCAGCTCGCGGCGGCCTATCCCTCTCTTTGCGTGGAGGCAAACCGCATCTTCGTGCGTGACGGCGGCGTCTACACCTCCGGCGGCATTACAGCCGGAATCGATCTGGCGCTCATGCTGATCGAAGAAGATCTCGGCCGGGAAGTCCCGCGCATGGTGGCGGGCATGATGGTCGTTTTCCTGCGCCGACCCGGAGGACAGGCGCAATTCAGCCCTTTCCTTCAGGCGGAGACGGGAAACTGCCGGGACATCGCCGAGCTGAAATCATGGATCCTCGGCAATTCGAGCGAAAATCTCACGGTCGAGCGGCTCGCCGAGCAGCTTGCGATGAGCCCGCGCAACTTCGCCCGGCGGTTTCGCGCGGAGACGGGCATGACGCCCGCGCGCTTTGTCGAATACGCCCGTGTCGAGGCCGCGCGCTGCCGGCTCGAACAGACCAGCCTCCCCCTTCAGACCATTGCGGAAATCTGCGGCTTTACGACGATCGAGCGCATGCGGCGCGCCTTCAAGCGGAATCTCGCCGTCGGCCCGAATGAATATCGAGAGCGCTTCCAATCGACTTTCCTACAATAGGAGAGGCTTCCCATGAAAATCTTGTTCCTGACGACGGCGCATAACAGTCTCAGTCAGCGCCTTTTGATCGAGCTGACGCAGCGCGGCCACAAAGTCGCGGTGACCATCGCCGACAGCGGCGCGGCGATGCTCAACGCGGTCGAGGCCCAAGACCCCGACCTCATCATCGCGCCCATGTTGAAGGCGGCCGTGCCGGAGGAGATTTGGACGCAGCGCGTCTGCTTGATCGTGCATCCGGGAATCATGGGCGATCGCGGGCCGTCTTCGCTCGACTGGGCGATTATGGACGGCGAGAGGCGCTGGGGGGTGACAGTGCTGCAGGCGGCGGCGGAAATGGACGCGGGGCCGATCTGGGCGAGCCATGAATTCCACCTGCCGGAGGTCGCCGACGCCAAGGGCAGCCTTTATCGCAACGAGGTGACGGAAGCGGCCGTGCGAGGGGTGCTGGAGGCGACCGAGAAATTCGAATCTGGCGGCTTTAAGCCCTGGCCGCTCGATTATGACTGCCCGCTCACGCAGGGCCGGCTGCGCCCGAGCATGATGCAGAAGGATCGCGCCATCGACTGGACGCGCGACCAGACAGACGACGTTGTGCGTAAAATTCGCGCCGCCGATAGCGCGCCTGGCGTTTTGGACGAGCTGTTCGGCCTGCCGGTGTTTCTCTACGGCGCGCATTACGAAGACAGGCTGAAGGGGCCGCCGGGAACGATCATCGCCAAGCGCAATGGCGCAATCTGTCGGGCGACGGTCGACGGCGCGGTCTGGATTACGCACCTCAAGCTCAAGAGCGACGCGCACGACGCAAATTGCCGCTTCGCGGAACAGGGATGCGATTACTGCAATGAGCAGTTCTGCCCGGTTTCGGGGATCAAGCTGCCGGCTGCAGACATACTCGGTCCGTTGCTGCGCGGCGCGCCGGAATCCGCGCTGTCCATGGAGGAGGAGGTCGATTACCGGACCTATCGCGATATCCGCTACGTCGAGCGCGACGGCGTCGGGCATATCCATTTTGACTTTTACAATGGCGCGATGAGCACGGAGCAATGCTATCGTCTGCGCGACGCCTTCCTTCTCGCGCGCAGCCGGCCGACGCGCGTGATCGTGCTGCACGGCGGCAAGGACTATTTCTCCAACGGCATCCATTTGAACGTCATCGAAGCGGCCGAGGACCCAGCGCTCGAATCGTGGCGAAACATCAACGCCATCGACGATCTCGTTTATGAGATCGTCAGCACCATGTCGCATATCGTCGTCGCGTCGATGTGCGGGAACGCCGGCGCGGGCGGCGCGATTGTGGCGCTCGCCGCAGATCGCATCTTCGCGCGCGAGGGCGTCGTCCTCAATCCGCATTACAAGAGCATGGGCGGGCTCTACGGCTCCGAATATTGGACCTATCTTCTCCCCAGACGCGTCGGCGCCGAACGCGCGCATGAAGTGATGGATGGCTGCCGGCCGATGGGGACGCGGGAGGCGAAGGCGATCGGCTTCGTCGACAATGTTTTCAGCGGAAATGCCGAAACCTTCGAGCGCGAAGTTACGGAACGGGCGGCCAATCTCGCGTCTCGCATGGATTTTTGGAATCTGCTGCGTGAGAAGCATGAAAAGCGCGTGAAGGATGAGCGGGTGAAGCAGCTCGCGGCCTATCGCGCGGAGGAACTCGCGCGGATGCGGATCAATTTCTTCGGGCCCGATCCTTCTTATCACCTTGCCCGCGAAAGATTCGTCTTCAAGGGCCGTGCGCCAACGGCGAGGCCGACGACACCCTCAGTTCGTCGTGAGCTTGCAAGCCGCTGATCCGTATGAGGCGGGGGGCGTGTCCTCTACGCCTTCACGCCGCGCCTTGCGAGAGACCAGCTACGGTAGGCCCCCGGCGTCATTCCGGCATAGCGCCGGAACGCGCGCCGGAAGCTCGTTTCGTCCGCATAGCCCGACGCGCTGGCGAGCTGTTTCACCGAACTCTGAGTCGTCTCCAGCAGCATGCGCGCCGTCTCGAAGCGCACGCGGTCGAGAAAGCTTTTGGGCGTCTCGCCGGTAAATTCCTTGAGGCGCCGATGCAGCGTCCGATCCGAGACGCCGAGCGCCTGCGCCAATTGCACGGATGTCAGTGGCGAGTCGCCCGCTTGCCGCACAATATGTTCGGCTTGCAGGATGAAGGGATTAGACGCCGAGACATGGCCGGGCGGGATGTAGATCGCCTGGGTCGACGGCGCCGCGTCGACGACGGTGAAGTCCGCCGCCGTTTTTGCGGCTTCATCGCCGACAAGCGCGCGAATGAGATGGAGAGAAAGATCGATCCATGAGAGCGGGCCGCCGGCGGTCACCACGCGTTGATCTTCGATCAGCGACGCGCCGCGCGCCGCGTCGGCGCGGGGATAGCGCGCTTTCAATTCATCGTGCCGCCACCAGGTCGTCGTGCAGCGGCGCCCGTCGAGCAGGCCCGCCTCGCCGAGCAGGAAGACGCCGTTGCAGGCGGCGGCGACAATCGCGCCCAAAGCGTGCTGGCGCCTCAGCCAGGCGGCTGCGGCGCTGATCTCGGGCGTCGGCGGCAGAGAATTGCCGCCCTCGCAGAAGAAGGGCGGGACGATGACGGCCGCGCATGAATCGAGCGTCCCGAATGCCTCGTCCACCGCATGTGTCCGGCCCGAGCCGTCGCAGATCGGCGCGCCGTCCTGACTGACGGTTACGACGCGATAGGGCGACGGCCGCTCTTTCGTCTTCAACATACGCCTGCTGAGCATCAGGAGATCGGCCGCGCCGATGAATCCGAGGCCCAAACAATTTTCGTAACCGAGAACGGCAATGTCCATGGCCTGACCTGCTTGGCGGAAAATGCCTGTCTTGTGGCAAATTCGCTGTCTGACTTTGCAAGAGTAATGGCAAATTCGCCATGCTGGCAAGCGTAAGGCGCTCTTTATCCTCCTTCCTCACCGGAAACGCCGGTCGTTTCCCGGTCGCAATGGAGAAGAAAAATGAGTGCAACGACACAAACTGCAGCAGGCGCCGCAGCGGCCGAAAAGCCGATCGTGGATCTTAGAGGCATGTGGATCGGATTGGGGCTGCTCAACAGCTTCTATTTGATCGTGCGCGTCTATGAGCAAGTCTTCGGCTGGCGCGCGGGCCTCGATTCATTCGCGCCCGAGTTCCAGACCTATTGGATGTCGATCCTCTGGTCGGAAATTCCGCTGGAGCTGATCGCGGGCCTTGGCCTCGCCGGCTATCTTTGGAAGACCCGGGTGCGCGATATGTCGCTTGTCACGCCGCGTCAGGAAATGCGCGCCGTCGTCGATAATGTGAAATGGCTCGTCTGCTATGCGGCGGCGATCTACTGGGGCGCGTCCTTCTTCACCGAGCAGGACGGCACCTGGCATATGACGGTGATCCGCGACACCGACTTCACGCCCTCGCATATCATCGAGTTCTATATGAGCTACCCGATCTATTCGATCCTGGCGGTCGGCTGCTTCTTCCACGCGAGGACGCGCATCCCTTACTTTTCCAAGGGCTATTCGCTCGCCTATCTGATCGTCTCGATCGGCCCCTTCATGATCATCCCGAATGTCGGTCTCAATGAATGGGGACATACGTTCTGGTTCATGGAGGAGCTCTTTGTCGCGCCGCTCCATTGGGGCTTCGTGTTCTTCGGCTGGATGGCGCTGGGCGTCTTCGGCGTCGTGCTTCAGCTCCTGCTGAACGTGCACCGGTTGCTCGGCAAGGAGGGCGTCGCGCTCCTCACCGAATGATTTGAAAGGCGCGCGCCACGGTCCCGCCCCAGCCCTCCCGCAACGGGGAAAGGGAACGGTTGTCGTCAAGCTCGAGATCGCCTTCCGACGCCCAGGGTCGGGAGGCGATTGATTAAGGCTATCCTCTCTCGATGAATTCCAGCGCGATGCCGCCGGCCATCGGGGCCTCGCCTTTTTCTTTCGCGTCGGCGAGGCGGTCGAGACGGATGAGGGCGAGGCCTTCTTCGCCAATCGCAGAGCCCGTGACGCCGATCTCGACATCGCCGGCGCGAATCGACTCTCCGGGCTTGGGCGCGCCGCCGGGGGCGCGATATTGCGTCACGCGCTTGCGCACGAGATTGCGATGCTTCATGCGCGAGACGACCTCCTGGCCGACATAGCAGCCCTTCTTGAAGTCGAGGCCGGCGAAGAGGTCCATATCGGCCTCATGCGGAAAAGCGTCGCTATAGTCGAAATCGACGCCGCCCAGAGGCACGCCGGCGCGGATGCGGCGCATCTCGTAGTCCGCGAGCGGACCGGAGGCTGCGATCTTGCCTTTTTCCGCAAGCGCGCGCCAACCGAGCGCCTCGGCGCGCGGGTCCGGCGCAAGCGCGATCGCTGGCGCTTCCGGGCGCTCCGCCGCCTCCGGGAAAGCGACGGCCTCCAGCCTGTCGCTGAGATTCGTCACGGTGATCTTCGCGCGCAGCTTGTACAGGTTCAGCCGCTTCTCGAGATCGTCCGCGAGCGAAAGCGGACAATCGAGTAGGAAACGTCCCTCTCCCAACGCGAAGACGACAAAATCGAAGAGAATTTTACCTTGCGGCGTCAGCAGGGCGGCGAAGCGCGCGTCGCCCGGCTCGAGGGACTTCACATCGTTCGTCACGATATTGTGAAGAAATTTGGCCGCGTCTTCGCCGCTCACCTCGACGACGCCGCGGTCCGTCAGCAGGATCGCTGTGGTCATTTTCCGTTCCTGTTGCTTGAGCGCGCAAGACATATCGCACGCTCGCTTGCGCATTCGACTGGCGCATTTGACTTGGCGCATCGGCGACTTGTGCTTATCTAGGCAGGATCGCTGCAAACGGGGCGCCATTCATGCCGCAGACATTCGACGTCATCCTATCTGGAGGCACGCTCGTCAACCAGGACGGCGAGGGCTTGCGGGACGTAGGGCTTCGTGACGGCAAGATTGCCGCGATCGGCGGTCTCTCCCGCGCTTCCGCCGGCGAGACGATCGATTGCACGGGCCTTCACATCCTTCCGGGCGTCGTCGATTCGCAGGTGCATTTTCGTGAGCCCGGCCTTTCGCACAAGGAAGATCTCGAATCAGGGTCGCGCAGCGCCGTTCTCGGCGGCGTGACCGGCGTTTTCGAAATGCCCAACACCACGCCGCTCACGACGGGCGAAGCCGAGCTTGCGGACAAGGTCGCGCGCGGGACAGACCGCATGCATTGCGATTTCGCTTTCTGGGTCGGCGGCACGCATCAGAACGCCAAGCACGCCGCCGAGCTCGAAAGGCTGCCGGGCGCGGCTGGCGTCAAGGTTTTCATGGGCTCGTCGACGGGTTCGCTCCTCGTCGCGGACGATGAGGGCATTGCGCAGGTGCTCGCCCATACGCGCCGGCGCGCGGCTTTCCACAGCGAGGACGAATATCGCTTGAACGAGCGCAAGGATTTGCGCGTCGAAGGCGATCCGCGTTCGCATCCTGTCTGGCGCGACGTCGAGACCGCGCTGCGCTCAACGCAGCGCCTGTTGAAGATCGCACGCGAGAAGCGCGCGCTGATCCATGTGCTGCATGTGACGACGGCGGAAGAGATCGAGCTTCTGTCGCATCACAAAGATCTGGCGAGCGTGGAGGTCACGCCCAATCATCTCACGCTCGACGCCAGCGCCTATGAGCGTATCGGCACGCTGGCGCAGATGAATCCGCCGGTGCGCGAGGCGCATCACCGCGACGCGCTGTGGGAAGGCTTGCGGCAGGGCGTCGTCGACGTCATCGGCTCTGACCACGCGCCGCATACACTGGAAGAAAAGGCGCAGCCCTATCCGAAAAGCCCCTCGGGCATGACAGGCGTGCAGACGCTCGTGCCGCTGCTGCTCAACGCCGTGAACAATGGCAAGCTGACGCTTGCGCGCTTTGTCGATTTGACGAGCGCCGGCCCGCTGCGCGTTTTCGGCATGGCCGGCAAAGGCCGCATCGCCAAAGGCTATGACGCGGATTTCACTGTCGTGGACATGAAGCGGCGTGAGGTGATCCGCAATGAATGGATCGCTTCGCGCGCCTGCTGGACGCCCTTCGACGGCGCGGAAGTCACGGGCTGGCCCGTTGGGACTTTCGTGCGCGGCGCGCGGGTGATGTGGGAGGGTGAGCTGGTGACGCCGTCGCGTGGCAAGCCGATACGGTTTCAGCAGGCGTTGTGACGAGCTGAAGCGCGCCTGAAGGCGCGCGGTCCAATGCGGCGCCCGGACCGCGCGCCTTCAGGCGCGCTTGCGCTCACGCTGGCGCAAGAAGAAGACTGGTTTCGCTTCGCGCGACACCCTCGATTGACCTTACCGTCGACAGCACCCTGTCGAATTCCCCCAGATTGGCGACCTCGATTTCCGCGATGAGATCATAAGCGCCATTGGTGCTGTAGAGCGCGTGAATCTCAGGCAGGCCACGGAGCGCTTGCACGACGCGGCGGGTGCTCTTTCCGGCGACCTCGATCATCATGATCGCGCGGATGCGGTCGTCGTCTGCGACGCTCTTCAACCGCACCGTAAATCCCAGAATGACCTCGGATTCGATCAAGCGGTCGAGCCTGTTCTGCACCGTGCCGCGCGAGACGCCGAGCCGCTTCGCCAGCTCGGACAGCGAGGCTCTGCCGTCCGCCCTCAGCTCGGCGATCAAACGGCGGTCGAGATCGTCCATGCCTGCATCCCTGTCGAATTGCCAGATAGTTATGTCAATTTGCCAAATAATCTATGAAATTATGCATATGTTTGTGATTTTTATCGACGCTGGCCGTCTTTAACATCAGGCGCACGCCAAGGATGTTGGAGGCTTGCGTATGGTCACTTTTCTGAACGCCTCAGACGTGGCCAAGATCGTGCGCCGCGTTGGCGCGCGCCGTTTCTGGGAGCGTCTGGTCGAGGGTCTTCGCGACGACTTCCTGCGCTGGGATCGTTTCGACAAATGCGCGCGCTTCGCCAGCCATTCGCCCGGCGGCGTCATCGAGCTTATGCCGGTGAGCGACGGCGAGGTTTTCGCCTTCAAATTCGTCAATGGCCATCCCGGCAACACCCAGCTTTGCCTGCAGACCGTCGTGGCCTTCGGGGCGCTGGCCGATGTCGCAACAGGCTATCCAGTTTTCATGTCGGATATGACGCTCGCCACCGCCTTTCGCACGGCGGCGACGTCCGTTCTGGCGGCGCGCCATCTGGCGCGGCCGGGGAGCCGCACGATGGCGCTCATCGGCCTCGGCGCGCAATCGGAATTCCAGGCCTGGGCTTTCCACGAGGTTCTCGGCATCGACCGGCTGCGTATTTTCGACGTCGACGAAGAGGCCGCCGACAAGTTCGAATCCAACATCGCGGGGTTTGGTCTCGGCATAACGCGTTGCGACAATGCGCGTCACGCGGCGCACGGCGCGGATATCGTCACGACAATCACGGCCGATAAGAAGCGCGCCACGATTCTGTCCGAGGACATGATTGCGCCCGGAACGCATATCAACGCCGTCGGCGGCGACTGTCCCGGCAAGACGGAACTGTCGCGCGAGTTGCTCCTGCGCTCGGACATCTATGTCGAATATGCGCCGCAGACGCGGCTCGAGGGCGAGCTGCAGCAGCTCCCCGCCGATCATCCGGCCGTCGAGCTGCACGAGCTTCTCGCCGGCCGCAAGCCGGGCAGGGCGTCCAAAGACGCCATCACGATCTTCGACAGCGTCGGCTTCGCGGTCGAGGATTTTTCGGCGCTGCGACTCTTGCGCGACCTCGCGCGTGAAACCGGCGTTGGCGCTGGTTTGGAGCTGACGGCCGCGCCGGCGAATCCGAAAGACCTCTTCTCTCTGTTGCATCCTCTCGAAACGGGGCAGGCGCGCGGCGACGCGCTTCCCGAGCCGATGAATCTCTCCGACTAACTTCCCTCTCTCTCCAGGAGCCTCCTCGACGTGAACGTCCATCTCAAAGCCGAAACCATGCACGAGCCGCACCTCCGGGCAGCGCAGCCCGGCGCGCGCATCCTGATGTGCGCGCCCGACCATTTCGGCGTCGATTACGTCATCAACCCATGGATGGAGAACCAAATCGGCCGCGCCGATCTCAAACGCGCGCGCGAGCAGTGGGACAATCTGCGCCGTCATCTCGGCGCCAATGTCGCGCTCGATTTCGTCCCGCCCGCCGAGGGCCTGCCCGATATGGTGTTCACGGCGAACGCCGGGCTGGCGATCGGCGACACGGTCGCGGTCGCGCGCTTCCACGCCAAGGAGCGGCGGCCCGAGGAAGATCTGTTTCGAGATTGGTTCGAAGCGCGCGGCTTCACGATCGCGCCATGGCCCGAGGACATCGCCTTCGAGGGCGCCGGAGACGCTTTGCCCGATCGTGCGCAGCCTCTGATCTGGTGCGGGCATGGCTGGCGCTCGCATGCGCGGGCGGCGGAGCATTTGGCCGACATCTTCGACCGCGAGGCTGTCGGGTTGAAGCTGGTCGATCCCCGCTTCTATCACCTCGACACGTGCCTCTGCCCGCTCTCCGGCGGATGGCTGATGTATTATCCGGGAGCCTTCGATGAGGCGTCGCGCGCGGAGATCGCGGCGCGCGTTGCTGCGCATCGGCGGATCGAAGTCGACGAGGCCGACGCCATGGGCTTCGCCTGCAACGCCGTCGAGGCGGGCGGCCGAGTCTTCATGAACGCCTGCTCGCCTTCCCTCCAGGGGCGTCTTGCGGCGGCAGGCTTTCAACCGGTGGTGACGCCGCTATCGGAATTCCTGAAATCCGGCGGCGGCGCCAAATGCCTCACGCTCGAAGTGCAGTCGCACCGCGCTTATTCCGAACAGACCGCGCGCCGGCCGGTCCTCTCCTCGGTGAGCTGACCGGAGATGCGCAGTCCGTCGTGGACCTTGATGCTCACGATGCCGTTGTAAAAGCCGAAGCGATAGTCGCGCTTCATCGGATAGGAGCTTCCGTCGGGCCCGACGTAGAAGCAGTGGGAGCTATATTCGGGGTTCGCCAGTCGCGAAATCGAGCAATGGATCTCGTAAGGCAGCGGCGCGCAATGCAGCGCAACGTCCTTATTGGGAACCATCCAATTCGACGAAGCGACCGAGCCCGCGAGGGCGGGCGACGAAAGTAACGGTAAGAGAAGCGCAAAGCCGGCGAAACGCTGGCGCCGATCGTTCAGCATCGATCATCCTGACTGCAACCGCGCTGCTGCGCGGTTGCAATTTTTTGCGTGTCAGGCCGCGATCTTAGATCAGCTCGCCGCGCGTCACCAGCAGGTGCAGCCGCCGCCGTAGCCGTAGGTGGACGGATAATAGGGAGCCGCGGAATAGCCGTAGGGATAGCCGCCATAGCCGTAGTAGCCGCCGTAATAGGGCGAGGAAGCCGCCGCGCCGAGCGCCAGACCGCCGAGCAGGCCGGCCGCCGCCGCGCCGCCATATCCCCAGCCGCTGCCCCAGCCGCGACCCCAGCCGCCATATCCCCAACCACGGCCCCAGCCGCCATGCCCCCAGCCACCGAAGCCATGGCCCCAACCGCCGCCGCCCCAGCGACCCCAGGCCGCGTCGGCGGGCGTCGCGACGGAAAGCGCGCCGACCAGCATGGTGGCCGCGAGCGCCGCGGTAAACGTCTTACTCAGGTTCCTCATCGCCTTCTCCTGGGTCCTTGTCCGCCAAAGCCCCAACGCCACTCCCTGCAACGCGAACCCGGTTTTGTTGTTCCTTCAGCTTTTGAACAGGATTTGGCCCCGCCATTTCGAACGTCGGCTATTTCCGCTCGCGCCGCAGGCGCTAGCTCATTGTTCTCTCGCAAGGAGACGGCAATGACCAAACAGAATGAAACGACTCCGCGCAACGAAGGCGAAGGCAACCGCACGGCCGCCAGGCAATATAATGAGGCGCAGCGTAAATTCGTCGAGAGCGGCAAGGTCGAGCAGGCGGCGAAAGACGCCGAACATGCGCTCGAAACCGAGGAGGCCGAGGAGCTGAAGCGCGCCGAAGAAAAAGGCCGCGCGCACGCCAAACCGCATGAGGAGAAGCGGGAGATATGATACCGATCCGCTTGATTGGTTCGGGTGTCATTCCCGACGCTCGCGCAGCGAGCGATCGGGAATCCAGAGCAAAACAGCGCTATTTTGGCTCTGGATTCCCGATCGGGCCTTTGGCCCGTCGGGAATGACAAGCGTGAACGCGAGCCATTCAAACGGAAAATGTCCGAGCGCTTTTTAGTCCTCGCTCCAGAAATAATGCCACACGCCATCCGCCGCGATGGCGATGCGCGCCGGACGCGGCCTGCCCTCGGCGTTGGAGCGGGCGAGGTCGGCGAAGCGCACGCAGGCCCAGCGCTCGCGCGCCGCGTCCTCATTGGCGGGCGGGGTTGGTCTACTGGCGAAGGCCGGCCACTCATAGAGCGTCACCGGACCGCGCGTGATCGTCACATAAGGCTGCGCGAAAACGGCCCGCGCGAGGGCGATCGTCTCGCGTCCCTTTTTGTCGAAAGACAGCGCCTTCAAAATTTCGATCGGATCGGTTCCCGCCTTGAAGGTTCCGCTTTTTGCAAAGAGCGGCCGAACCTCGTTCCAGTCTATCGGAATCCGCAGCGCCTCGACGTCGTTCTTGTCCAGCGCGGCCAATATCTTGTCCCGGATCGCCCGTACCGGCGCCGGCAGAGCGGCGAGATTAGCCGACGGCTCGGAGACCACGTCCTTCGCGGCTTTTTTTGTTTTCATGCCGCATGTTAACCGGGCCGCCCCGCAAAAGGCGAATTCTTCCTTCTTCTGCTTAGCCTTCGGGCCGCATGGATTGTATAGTCGGCGGCAGACCGCCATCTCTACCGGGACGTCGTCTCGCCGGAGCGCGAATGGACCTTTCCTCGAAGAATGAAAACAGCCGGCTGAGAAGCGCGGGCCCGTTGGAATATGCGCTGCGCCGCTCAGTGACGGCGATCCTGGCCGAGCGGCTGCTGAGGCTCGGCGCGGCGCTGGTGACGCTGGCTCTGTTTTTCGTGGCGCTGTCGTGGCTTGGATTTTGGCGCGCGGTTCCGGTCGAAGCGCGTATGCTCGGCGTGTCACTCTTTGGCTTTCTGGCGCTCTACCTCGCCTCCCGCGAAATCGCCCGCGGCCTGCCGAAGCGCAAGGCCGCCGCCGCGCGCCTCGACGCCGCCGCGGATGGTCCGCTGAAGCCCGCCGCCTCGCTCGACGATACGCTTGCGGCGCAAAACGCCGATCCCGCCACCGCCGCCCTCTGGGCTTTGCACCGCAAGCGGCTGGAGACGGCGCTGGCGCAGACGCCCGTCGCCGCCCCGCGCCCGCGCCTGCCCGAACGCGATCCTTATGCGCTGCGCGCTTTGGCGCTCGTCGCCGCGGTCGCCGCGGCCTTCGTTGCAGGGGATGAAAAGCGCGCCCGGCTCGCCGCCGCTTTCGACTGGCGCGCCATTCATCTGCTGGAGCCGGCGCAGCGCATCGACGCCTGGTTCGATCCGCCGGCTTACATGGGGCGCCCGCCCATCGTGCTAGGGCAGGAGAGCGGCGCGGTTCAGGCGCCCGTGAATTCGACGCTGCGGCTGCGGCCGACGGACGCCAATGTCTCTGTCGAAGGCGCGCTGACGCCAATCGACTCCGCGGAGAAGAAGGAGCGGGGCTTCGCTCTCGGCGGGAACGCCCGGATCGATCTTTCCGACGGCCGCAGCTTCACCATCGCCGCCATTCCTGACCTCGTCCCCACGATCGAGCTTGTCGGCAAGCCGCGCAACAATGCGCGCGGCACGATGACGCTCTCCTACCGCGCCGAGGACGATTACGGCGTCGTGAGCGCCGAGGCCGTGTTCAGCAAGCAAGCCGCCGGCCGCGCGCTTTACGAGCCGCCGCGCCTGCCGTTGGAGCTTCCGGCGGGCGCCGGCGGATTGGGCGAGGGCCGCGCCACGCTCGATCTCGCCGACAGCCCCTATGCGGGCGCCCGGATGACGATGCATCTCATCGCCAAGGACGCCGCCGGCAATGAGGGCGCTTCCGACCCGACCGAGGTGACGCTGCCGCAGCGCCGCTTCACCAAGCCGCTCGCCAAGGCGCTCGTCGAGCAGCGGCGCATTCTGGCGCTCGATCCCGAGCAACGCGCCAATGTGCGCGCAGCGCTGGAGGCGCTGTCGATCGCGCCCGAGGTTTTCGACACGCCCTCCGCCGTCCATCTCGGCCTGCGCGCCGCGCGCCGCAGCCTGGAGGGAAAGCCCGACGACGACGCATTGCGCGGCGTCGCCGACATGCTCTGGGCCATGGCGCTCAGTCTCGAAGACGGCAATGCGCCGCAAGCCGAGCGCGATCTGCGCGCCGCCGAACAGGCGCTGCGCGAGGCCTTGGCGCGCGGCGCCAATGACGAGGAGATCGCCAAACGCACGCAGGAGCTGCGCGCCGCGCTCGACAAATTCCTCGAGCAGCTCGGCGCCCGCGCGCAGCCGCCGGATCAGCAGCAGAGCGAAAGCGCGAGCGATCCCGACAGCGTCACCCCCAGCGATTTGCAGGCCATGCTCGACGACATCGAAAAGGCGATGAAATCAGGCGATATGGCCGAGGCGCAACGGCTCCTCGACGAATTGCAGGACATTATGGAAAACGCCCAGACGGGCGACGCAGGCGGCGCTCAGAACGCCGCCCGCGAAAAGAAACGCCGCGAGATGCAGCGGGCGCTCTCCGAGATCGACCAGCTTGCGCGCGAAGAGCAGCAACTGCGCGACGACACCTTCCAGGGGATGAAGAACCCCACGGACGACGACGCCCGCAGGCCGCAACAGCGCGGCGGCAAGAAGGGCCAGGCGCAGGCCGGCGACGAGGCCGGTCCGGAGCGCCAGCGCCAGCAGGGCCTGCGCGACAAGCTCGAGCGCCAGCAGGATGCAATGAAGGGTGAAGCGGGCGAGGCCGGCGAGGCGCTCGACGACGCCCGCAAGTCGATGAAGGAAGCGGAAGAGGCGCTGAAGCCCGGGGGCGAGGGACGCGGCAAGGCCGTCGACGCCCAGGGCCGCGCGGTGGAGTCTCTGCGCAAGGGCGCCGACAAGCTCGCCGAGCAAATGCGCGGCGACGGCCAACAGGGCGAGGAAGGCGAAGAGGGCCAGAGCGGCAAGGGCCATGGCAAGGCGCGCGGGCGCTTCGGCCAGGGGCGCGATCCGCTCGGGCGCTCGTCGGGCGGCCAGCGCGCCTCGCACGAGAAATATGATCCGCTCGGCCTGCCGCCGGCGCAACGCGCCCATCGCGTGCAGGAGGAGCTGCGCCGCCGCCTCGGCCAGCCCGAGCGCCCGACCGAGGAGCTGGACTATCTGCAACGCCTGCTGCGGCGGTGAAACTGACGAATCCGGGGCTCCCGATCGACATAGCTGGGCGTGAGCCCATCCCTCCCCTTTACGGGGAGGGTGGCCCCGCGTAAGCGGGGTCGGGTGGGGTAAAGCCCCAACGACGGCTAGCGGCGTGAACCCCACCCGGCGGCCTCTGGCCGCCGACCTCCCCGTAAAGGGGAGGTATGGAGCTCTACTTGCTGCGGATTAACCTGCCCGGGAGTTGATCGCCTTGTCCAATACACTGGTCTTCGTCGCCGCCGCGGCGGTTTTCTCGGTGCTCCTCGCCGGCTTCATCAATATGTTTCGCGGCGGGGAGGGCGCGCCCCAGCGGTCGCAGACGCTGATGCGCTGGCGCGTCGGCCTGCAATTCGTCGCGCTCGCCATTGCGCTGGCGGCGCTTTATTTCAAAGGACGCTGATCGACGTGGTGAAGCTCGACAGGATTTACACGCGGGGCGGCGACAAGGGCGCCACCTCGCTCGCCACCGGCGCCCGCCGTCGCAAGGACGACATCCGCGTCGAGGCTTATGGCGCAATCGACGAGACCAACGCAGCGATTGGCGTCGCGCGTCTTGCGGTTGCCGACGCCGCGCTCGACGCCATGCTGGAGCGCATTCAGAACGATCTCTTCGACCTCGGCGCTGAGCTAGCGACACCGCACGATCCCGCCAAGCCGCTCGATCCGTCGATGCGGCTCGTCATCCTTCCCTCGCAGGTGGCGCGGCTGGAGAAAGAGATCGACGCGCTCAACGCCGATCTCGCGCCGCTGCGCTCCTTCGTGCTGCCAGCCGGGACGCCGGTCGCCGCGCATCTGCACCTTGCGCGCACCATCTGCCGCCGCGCCGAGCGCGTGATGGTGACGCTGATGGAGACGGAAGGCGAGGACCTTTCGCCGACCGCGCTTGCTTATGTAAATCGTCTCTCCGACTTCCTCTTCGTCGCCTCGCGCTACGCCAATCGCGAAAAGGGCGATGTGCTGTGGAAGCCGGGCGCGACGCGGTAGCCATGGCCGTCCGTCGCCTCGATCCCATCCTCGTCGACCGCATCGCCGCCGGCGAAGTGGTCGAGCGGCCGGCCTCGGCCGTGAAGGAACTGGTCGAGAACGCGCTCGACGCCGGCGCCACGCGCATCGACGTCGCCATCGAAGACGGCGGCCGCTCGCTCATTCGCGTCATCGACGACGGCTGCGGCATGGATGAGCATGATCTCGCGCTCGCCGTCGAACGCCACGCCACCTCGAAAATTCCCGACGGCGACCTCACCCATATCGCGACGCTCGGCTTTCGCGGCGAGGCGCTGCCCTCCATCGCGGCCGTCGCCGACCTCACGATAGATACGCGCGCCAAAGAGGCGCCGCATGGTTTTTCCATTCGCGTGGAGGCGGGCGAGAAGCGCGGGCTTATCGCCTCGAGCTGGCCGCGCGGCACGCGGATCGAAGCCCGCGCGCTTTTCGCCGCGACGCCGGCGCGGCTGAAATTCTTAAAAACCGACCGCACGGAGACGGCCGCCGTCGTCGATGTGGTCAAGCGCCTTGCGATGGCGCATCCTGAGGTGCGCTTCGCGCTCTCCGCCGACAGCGGCGCGCTCTTCGACTATCCTGCTTGCGGCGCGGATTCCGCTCGCCGCATCGCGCAGGTGCTGGGCGAAGAATTTCGCGCCAACGCCTTCGAGATCGCGGCCGAGCGCGAAGGCGTGCGGCTGGCAGGGCTCGCGAGCCTGCCGACTTACAATCGCGGCAATGCGCAGGCGCAATATGTCTATATCAATGGGCGGCCGGTGCGCGACAAGCTCTTCGCTGGCGCCATTCGCGCCGCCTATCTCGATTTTCTCGCGCATGACCGTCACCCGGTCGCAGCGCTTTTCATCGACTGCGATCCGCGCATCGTCGATGTGAATGTGCATCCGGCCAAGGCGGAAGTCCGCTTCGCCGATCCCGGCCTCGTGCGCGGCCTCGTGGTGGGCGCGCTGAAACAGGCGCTCGCCGAAAAGAGCCATCGCAGCGCCAACACCAACGCCCGCACGGCGATCGACATGCTCGCGCGCTACAACGGCCCGCGCGAGCCGACGCCCTATCGCGCGCCGCCGCCCGCGAATTGGAGCACCGCCAACTCTCCCTATGCGCCGAGCGGTTTTGCCGAAGCGCCGCAAGCGACCTTCGAAACCGGCGCGCCCATGGCCCGCGTGCATGAGGCGCCGACAGAGACGCCCGATGACGCGCCCCTCGGCGCCGCGCGCGCGCAATTGCATGAAACCTATATTATCGCGCAGACGCGCGATGGGCTCGTCATCGTCGACCAGCATGCGGCGCATGAGCGGCTCGTCTATGAGAAGCTCAAGAAGCAACGCGCGGAGACGGGCGTCGCGCGGCAGATGCTGCTTATTCCCGTCGTCGTCGATCTCGACGAGGGGCGCATGAATGCGCTCGCCGGCGCCTTCGAGGAACTCGGCGCGCTCGGTCTCGTGATCGAACCCTTCGGACCCGGCGCCGTCATGGTGCGCGAGGCGCCCGGCATTCTCGGCGAGGTGAACCACAAGCGGCTTGTCGAAGACATTGCCGATCTCCTGGCCGAAGACGGCGACGCGCGCGGCCTTTCCCGGCGTCTCGACCATGTGCTGGCGACCTGCGCCTGTCACCACTCGGTGCGCGCGGGCCGCCGCCTGAGCGCCGCTGAGATGAACGCGCTGCTGCGCGAGATGGAGACGACGCCGGGCGCGGCGCAATGCAATCATGGCAGGCCCACTTATGTGGAGCTGAAGCTCTCCGACATAGAGAGGCTTTTCGGGCGGAAGTGACGCCGTTCCAGTTTGAACTGCTCGCGTTGGCGATTGTCATTCCCGGCGGGCTGCAAGCCCGACCGGGAATCCAGAGCCACAAGAGCGCTGGTTCTGCTCTGGATTCCCGATCGCTCGCTTTGCGAGCGTCGGGAATGACATCACATAAGCCATCATTGCGAGCGCAGCGAAGCAATCCAGGGCCGCGATGGCTGCTCTGGATTGCTTCGTCGCTACGCTCCTCGCAATGACGGAGACTGCGCGCACCGCTTCAGCACGGGCGCGCCAGATCGCGCAGCTAGCGCTAACCTTGCTCTGGATTCCCGATCACTCCTTTGAGCGCTGGGAATGACGCCCCGTCATTGCGAGCGTAGCGAAGCAATCCAGGGCCGTAGTAGCCGCTCTGGATTGCTTCATCGCTACGCTCCTCGCAATGACGAAGACTCCGCGCTCCACCTCAGCACGGGCTTGCGCGCCGCCAATGTCTCGTCCACGCGCCGGCGGGGCGCGAGGCGCGCGGCTTGGGTGAAGCGCTTGGCGTCGCCTTCTTTGGCGTGCTTCGCCAGATCGCGCAGCGTCGCGATGAAGAGATCGAGAGAGGCTTTCGACTCCGATTCGGTCGGCTCGATCAGCATGGCGCCATGCGCGACGAGCGGGAAATAGATCGTCATCGGATGGTAGCCCTCGTCGATCATCGCCTTGGCGAAATCGAGCGTCGAGACGCCTGTGCCCTTGAGCCAGGCGTCGTCGAACAGAACTTCATGCATGCAGAGGCGATCGCCGAACGGCTGGCTCATGACGTCGCGCAATGACGCGCGCACGTAATTGGCCGACAGCACCGCGTCTTTGGACGCCAGCGCCACGCCATCGCCGCCATGCGCCAGAAGATAGGCGAGCGCGCGCACGAACATGCCCATCTGACCATGGAAAGCCGTCATGCGGCCGAAGCTTTGCGTTCCCTCCGCGTGCTCGACAAGCTCGAGCGCTTCGCCGTTGCGGCGAAGGAACGGCACGGGCGCGAAGGGCGCCAGTCTTTCCGACAGCGCGACCGGACCCGCGCCCGGACCGCCGCCGCCATGCGGCGTCGAGAAGGTCTTGTGCAGATTGATATGCATGGCGTCGACGCCGAAATCGCCCGGCCGCGCCACGCCGGCGATGGCGTTGAAGTTTGCGCCGTCGCAGTAGAAATAAGCGCCCGCGTCGTGAACGGCGTCGGCGATCTCGATGATCTCGCGCTCGAACAGGCCGCAAGTGTTGGGGTTCGTCAGCATCAGCGCCGCAACATCCGGGCCGAGCGCTTCTCGCACCGCCGCCGCGCGGACGGTTCCATCCTCGGCCGCGGGCACGACGCGCACCGAAAAGCCAAGCAGCGCCGCCGTCGCCGGATTGGTGCCATGCGCCGACTGCGGGATCAAAACCACGTTTCGCGTCGCGCCTTCGCCGCGCGCCGCGACGGCGGATTTGATCGCCATCATGCCGCAGAGTTCGCCATGCGCGCCCGCTTTCGGAGAAAGCGCGATCGCCTGCATATTGGTGAGCGTCAGCAGCCAATGCGCAAGCGTCTCCATCAGCTCCAGCGCGCCCTGCACGGAGGAGATGGGTTGCAGCGGATGAAGATCGGCGAAGCCCTCTAACCGCGCGAGCTTCTCATTGGCGCGCGGATTATGCTTCATCGTGCAGGAGCCGAGCGGATAAAGCCCTGCGTCGATCGAATAGTTCTTGCGCGACAGGCGCACATAATGGCGCATCGCCTCCGGCTCGCTGAGGCCGGGAAGGCCGATCTGGTCCTTTCGCTCCAGCCCGCCGAGGCGCGCGGCGAATTGCGGCGGTTCCTCGACGTCGACGCCGGTGGCGTCGGTCCGGCCGATTTCGAAGAGCAAAGGTTCTTCCTGATCGAGCGCGCGATTGCCGGTGAAGGTGTCGGGCGTTTTGTCGTCGATATGAGCGGGGCGGTCGAGCATCTCAAAGAGACCCTTCCAGAGCGGCGACAAAGGCCGCGCGATCTTCCGGCGTATTGGTTTCGGAGCTGGCGACGAGCAGCAAATCATCGAGACCGGCTTTCGGCAGCAGCCGCGAGACGGGGACGCCTGCGAGCACGCCCTTTGCCGCCATCTTTTCAACGAGCGCCGCGGCGTCTCCCCTCACGCGCAGTGTGAATTCGTTGAAGAAGCTTTTGTTGAGCACGTCGACGCTCGGAACGCGCTCCAGCATTTCCGCCAGCGCGACGGCGTTGGCGTGATTGAGCCTTGCGAGACGCGTGAGGCCTGCTTCGCCGAGCAGCGTCAGATGAATGGTGAAGGCGAGGGCGCAGAGGCCCGAATTGGTGCAGATGTTCGACGTCGCCTTGTCGCGGCGGATATGCTGCTCGCGCGTCGAGAGCGTGAGCACGAAAGAGCGCCGCCCATCGGCGTCGACGCTTTCGCCCGCGAGACGCCCCGGCATCTGCCGCACATAATCGTGCCGCGTGGCGAAGAGCCCGACATAGGGGCCGCCGAAATTCAGCGCATTGCCGATCGATTGGCCTTCGCCGACGACAATGTCGGCGCCCATGGCGCCCGGCGGCGTCAAAAGGCCGAGCGAAACGGCTTCCGTGAAGACCGCAACGAGCAAAGCGCCATGGCGATGGCAAGCGTCTGCGATCTTTGTGAGATCGCGTAAATTGCCGAAGAAATCCGGCGTCTGCACGACGACGCAGGAGACCGTCTCGTCGATACTTGCGATGACGTCTTCCGTGCCCGAGACGTCGGGCGCCATGGCGATCGTTTCGTCTTCGGCAAGGCGCGAGACCGTTTGCACGACCTCGGCGTAATGCGGATGAAGACCGCCCGAGAGCAGCGCCTTGCGGCGCTTCGTCAGCCGGTGCGCCATTAACACGGCTTCCGCCGTCGCCGTCGAGCCGTCATACATGGAGGCGTTGGCGACATCCATGCCCGTGAGGAGCGCGACCTGGGTCTGGAACTCGAAGAGCGTTTGCAGCGTGCCCTGCGAAATCTCCGGCTGATAGGGCGTGTAGCTTGTCAGAAACTCCGAGCGCTGGATCAGATGATCGACGCTTGCCGGCACATGATGCCGATAAGCGCCGGAGCCGATAAAGAAAGGAACGCGTCCCGCGGGCGTGTTGCGCGCGGAAAGATGCGAGAAGATGCGCTCGACCTCCAATTCAGACTTGTAACGCGGCAGATCGAGCGGTTCTTTCAACAGCGCCGAGGCCGGCGCGTCCGCGTAAAGGTCTTCTATTCTATCTACGCCGATCGTCGCCAGCATGGCCTTCCGGTCGGCGTCGGACAGCGGGAGATAGCGCATCTGTTGTTCCTTCCGGCGCTACAAGGTCTTCACGAAACCGGCGTAAGCGCCTTCGTCCATCAGCGTTTCAACTTCGCCCGCGTTCTCCAGGCGGAGCTTTACGAGCCAGCCGCCGGCGAGCGGATCGTCGTTGACGAGTGCGGGCTTTTCGCCCAGCTCGGCGTTGACTTCGACGACTTCGCCGCTAACCGGCGCATAGACTTCGCTCGCCGCCTTCACGCTTTCGACGACAGCGAGCTCCGAGCCTTTGGTAACTTTCTTTCCGATGTTGGGCAGATCGACGAAGACAATGTCGCCGAGCTGCGCCTGCGCATAGTCGGAGATGCCGATGGTCGCGACGTCGCCATCGAGCCGAAGATATTCATGGTCCCTCGTGAAACGCAGCATGGTCATCCCATCCCATCAGGCTTTGAAGTAGCGATGCGCCACGAAAGGCAGGGGCGCCACATCGACGCCGATGCGGTTGCCGCGCAATTCCGTGGCGAGCGAAACGCCGGGCGCGGCATATTCGCGCGCGACATAGCCCATGGCGATCGGCCGCTGCAGCGTCGGCGAAAATCCGCCGGAGGTGACATGGCCGGCGACTTCGCCGCTTTGTGAAACGAGGATGGCGCCCTCGCGCACCGGCGCTTTGGTCTGCGGCAGGAGTCCGACCCGCAGGCGCGGCGGTCCATTGCGCAAAGCGGCGTCGATGCGCTCGAAGCCGGGGAAGCCGCCTTCCGCGCGCCGCCTTTTGCCAATCGACCAGGAAAGGCCGGCCTCCACCGGGTCGGTGGTCTCGTCGAGATCATGCCCATAGAGCGGCAGTCCGGCCTCCAGCCGCAGCGCGTCGCGCGCGCCCAGCCCCGCCGGCGCCACGCCGTCATTGTCCAGAAGCGCCTTCACGAAAAGCTCGGCGCGGTCGGCGCGCATCGAAATCTCGAAACCGTCTTCGCCCGTATAGCCGGAGCGCGAGACGAAGAAGCTCGACACGCTCTCTTCGAAAGCGCGCCAGCTCATGAAAGGAAGGTCCTCGGCGCCGGGGAGGAGGGCGCCGAGGACGGCCGCCGCGCGCGGCCCTTGCAGGGCGATCAGCGCGCGGTTCAACGGGATGAAGTCGAATTGCGGCAGGCGCTCGCGAATGAGCGCGAAATCATCCGCCTTCCGTGACGCGTTGACGACAATGAGCAGCCGCTCCTCGACGCCCGGCAGCCGCGTCACCATCAAATCGTCGGAAACGCCGCCTTTTTCGTTCAAAAGCTGCGTGTAGCGCATGCGCCCGGGCGCGAGCCCGACGAGATCGCCGGGCGTGAGGCTTTCGAGCGCGCGCGCAGCGCCCGCGCCGGCAAGGATCGCCTGGCCCATATGCGACACGTCGAACACTCCCGCCTTCTGGCGCGTGTGCAGCGTCTCGGAGACGATGCCCGATGCATATTGCAGGGGCATGTCATAGCCGGCGAAGGGCGCCATGCGCGCCCCCAGGCTGCGATGCAATGCGTCGAGCGGCAAATGCGCCAGCGGGGCGCCATCGTGGTTGGGCTGAGCGGTCACAAGAGACTCTCCGGCTTCGGGCGTTTGCGCAGCGGGCGGAATCAGGCTCGCGACGCGCCCCCTCTGTCCGGTGACCTGAGAGATTTCCCCGCTTGCCGATCGGCAAGCGAGTTACGCCCTTCGGTGGGCGAAGCGCTTTTCGAGCGCCGCGCCGCTTTCCAGAGTCTGTCCTCTCCGCGGTCCTTTTGCCTGAGCGTTTCCGGGGCGGTTTCGCCTTCGGCGCCGGCGCGAGCCGGTCTCTCCCGCGAAAGAGGTTACGACCACAAAGATGTGCTTCCTCCCGCACTGCGTCAAGACGCGGGCGCGCGACATTTTTGATCGTATTTGCGCGGCGAGGGGCAGCGCGGCTATTCTTTGGCCGCCTTTTCCCCGCATGGCCCGCGGCGTCATGCTTTTCTTGGGCTTTCAACCGGGCGCTGTGGCGAATGTGGCGTGAGCAGTTGGACTATTTCTGGGACGGTCGGCGACGGCTCGTCATTGGGTGCTTCGACGGCGCCGAACGCGCGCCGCTCGGGGCGCGCCCCGCGCTGACCGTCGTTTCGGCGCGCGACCCCGGTTTCGTGATCGAGCCCACGCTCGTCGATGTGATCGACGCGGCGCGTTGGCGCGCCGGAGTCGTGATTGCCGACATTTCGCTCGAACATCGTTTCGTGCGCCTGCTCGCCGCCGACGGTGAGGAGCTGACGCTTTTTCTGGGCTCGGAGCGCGACCAGCCGCCGGAGGGCGATTATCGCCTGTTGATGACCCTCTTGCCGGAGGGCGGCGGCGCAGATGCGGCCGCCTTCCGGCTCGTTGCGTTTCCGGCGCGCGGCGATATCGAGCGGCTCGCGCGGGAGCAGGCCACGACGGCCGGGCCGCGCCTTGTCTGGGCCTTCGGGCAGCGCCGCGCCTTCGAGCAGAGCGCGGGCGGCGCCCTCGTCGCGCGGCTCGCGCCGGCGCGGCGCATCTTCCCTGCCTATCAGAGCCGGCTGCTGCTGGAGGCGCGCGGGCTCGACATCGAGGCTTCCGCCGACACCCGCGAGGCGCCTTTCGCCATCATGCAGCATTGGCTGCACGAAAATGGCGCGCCGCGCGCCATGCTGCGGCTGCGCATTCCCGATTCTCTGGAGGAGAGCGCCGCGACGCTCGGCGGCGCCAGCGTCGCGCTGGTCCTCAACCAACGCCGCCGCCTGCGCGGCTGGATGCATGAGCAAAAGCAGGCCGGCGAGCCGGTCATCGACCCGCTGACCTTCGACGACATTCGCGAGGCGACGGGCGACGCGGGCGAATCGCCCGATGCGGTGGAGGCCCGTGACGCCATCGTCGTCGCGAACCTCCTCAACCTTTTGCTCGATCCCGATTCGCCGGAGGCCGACGGCGTCGCCGTGCGGCGCAGCCTCGAAAAAAACGGCGCCGGCGCGGGAGAAACGATCGAGATCGATTTCTACGGAGCTGCCCTTGGCGACGATCTGGGGCTCGTGGCGCCGGCCGCGCGGCAGGGCGATCTCGCAATCGCCCCGGTCGATCCCGGCGGTCCGCTCGTTGCGCGGCTCTTTCGTTTCGAGGCGGATGGGCTCGTTCCCCGGCGCCTGGGCGAAGACGATCCGCTCATCGAAGAGCTGACGCGCCGCGCCGCCCATTCCGTCACCCGCAACAATACGAGCGCCGCCGCCCGCGCCTTCGCCGAGCGCGCGGCCGGGTTGAAGAGCCGACGGGAGAAGCTCGTCGCCGGTTTCAACGAGGCGCTGACGCGCGCGGGCTTTTCCACCCGCTTCTCTGCGGCCGGTCTGTGGGATGTGTTCGAGCCCTTGCAACTGGCGAGCTTCGTGACGCTCGCGACGCAATCGCCGCCGCCGGCGCGGGCCGCGCTGCAAGAGATGGGCGCTTATGGCGCCTATGGCGTCGATCCGGCGCTGGCGACGGCGCTCATGCGCGGCGGAGCGCTGGCGCAGGGCGCGCGCGTTGTCGCGGACCCACGTGGCGGCGCGTCGCTCGCCGCGCGCTACGCCGCTGCTTGCGGCGCCGAGGGAATGACGCCCCCTGGCCTCGACGCCTCGTCGCAAGTCGCCGCGCTCGGCGTTTTGATCCGGGAAGAGGATATGCCGTTTTTGCGCGCGGCGCGCATCGGCTTGTCTGTAGACCCGGTTGTCCGGCGCGCCGCCTCTGTCGCCGCCCGGCGCCTTGCAGATATGACGGCGGTCGAAAGCGCCATCGTCCATTTCGAGAGATCGCGAGACGTCGAGAGCGCCTCGGCGCTTTCGGAATATCTCGCCGCCCGCCGCGCCGGCCGTTGGATCTCCGCGGCCTCGGCGCCGGCGCTCGCGTCGCTTCTGGCGCGCGCCGATGTGGCGCGTGAGGAGGAGCAGACCCGCGTCGCCGTCGGTATGACCGCCGCAGCCGCGGCGCCGCCGACGGCCACTATCGCGCCGCCGCCCCGGCCCGAGAAGCCCAAGGGCTTCTTGCGGCGGCTGTTCGGCGGATAGTTCTCGAGTCTGCGTGAACACGCCGCTCCCCCGGCGCAGCCGCGGCCGTCATTGCGAGGAGCGTAAGCGACGAAGCAATCCAGGGCGGCGACCGCGGCTCTGGATTGCTTCGCTTCGCTCGCAATGACGGCGACATGCTTTCTCGCCGCGGCTGAATGCAGGCCCGTTACAGTTTATCCTTCAGCTTTTTCGCGTCTGCTTCCACGGCGCGCCATGCGTTCCGAAGCTTGGTCACGAACGACTCGCTCGGCGCTTTCTTGCAGTCGTCGATAATCATCGGCACGACTTTTTCCGTGCCTTCGATGTCGACGACGGAGTCGGGCTTGCCGCTTTTGGCCTTGGCCGTCGCCCAATAGACGACCTTGGGCTGGAAATCGTCCTGGACAGCGAGAAACTCCTCGCAGGTCCATTTAGCGACCGGCTTTTTCGTGTCGGCGACGGCCGCCTGGGCGGCGAGGACGCAGGAAGCGAGAAAGAAATAACGTAGCTTCATGAGACGCTCCGGGAAAGGCGTTGAGGAAAACTGCGACGCGAGGAGTGACCGAGCTCGGTCACCCCGCATATCCGAGCATAAGCGGAAGACAACGACAATCGCGCGGGCGATCGGTTCGCGCGCCGCGCGGGAGAAGGGTTCGGACTGAGTTAACGTCGCGTTGACGCGCGCCGAGGATCGAGATCGTTTACGTTGTCCTTACCGCGATTGCGAAGAGCGAGGTTGAACGACGTCTCGGCCGTGTTAGCTTGCCGGACCCAGCCTGAGCTGGACTCTCCTAATCTCGCTCCGATTCTTCCTGAATGAGGCGCCAATGATTTTGTCCAAGAAACTGTCGCTCGCCGGCCTGGCCTTTTTGGGCCTGGCGCTCGTCCCGGCCAACGCGCTTGCGCAGACGGCGACTGTCGGCACGCTGCAATGTCATCTCTCGGGCGGGGTCGGCATGATCCTGGTAGAAAACCAGGTGGCCGACTGCGTCTATAAAGGCCAATCTGCGCCGCCGCAGCACTATATCGGCCGGCTCACCAATGTGGGCGCGAATATCGGGATCAGCGGCCCTGGTGAAATGATATGGGAAGTTGTGACGGCGACCAATAAGGTCGGTCCGGGCGCTTTGGCCGGCGATTACGCGGGCGCGCAGGGATCAGTGGCGGTCGGCGCCGGGGTTGGCGGCGCCGTGCTGGTCGGCGGCTCCAGCAATTCCATTTCCTTGCAACCGATTTCCGTTTCCGCCGATACGGGGCTGAATCTCTCGGCCGGCATTGGCAATCTCAATCTGCAATATATGCCGGTGACGCCGCCGCCGCCGTTCAAGCTGCTGAAGCTGAAAAAGGCTCACTAATCAGCCTCCGAAAGCAGCAGCGCCGCTCGCATGGACTCATGCGAGCGGCGCTTGTTTTTTGAGTATAGCGCCCGCCGCTGTTGGTTGGGCCCGCTGTCATTCCCGCCGTTCGCGAAGCGAGCGATCGGGAATCCAGAGCAGAACCAGCGCTTTTGTGGCTCTGGATTCCCGGTCGGGCTTTCAGCCCGCCGGGAATGACATTCCCCAATGCGCGCTGTTCAAACGGAAATAGTATCAGCGGTCGCGCGGCGGCAGGACCGGGAGAACGATGTCGGGCTGCTTCCCCGTCAGCGTCTTCAGGAAAGCCACGATTTTCGTCGTCTCGTCGTCGGAGAGCTTCGCGCCGAGCTGCGCCTCCGCCATCACCGCCACCGCTTTCCTCAGATCGAAGGTCGAGCCTGTGTGGAAATAGGGCGGGGTCATTTCGACGTTGCGCAACGACGCAACCTTGAACACGTAACGGTCCGCGTTGTTCTTGGTCACTGCGTAGCGGCCGGCGTCCTCGGGCGGCAGATATTCGGGGCCGGGATTCGCGACGACGCCGAATTTGGCGTAGCTCGCCCCGCCGATGTTCACGCCATTGTGGCAAGCGGCGCAGCCCTTGTTGATGAAGAGCTCGAGGCCGGCCTTTTGCGTGTCGTCGAGCGCCGCGTCGTCTCCGGTCAGCCAGCGATCGAAGGCCGAATCGGGGGTGATCAGCGTCGCTTCGAAGACCGCGATCGCCTTGCCGATATTGTTGTAGACCAAGGGGTCGGCTTCGCCGGGGAAGGCCGTCTTGAACGCCCCGACATAGGCGGGCACGGTCTTGAGCTGATCGATTTCATGCTGCTTGGTGGCGGCGAGCTCGACCGGATTGATCGCCATGGGCCCGCCGCGCGTCTTCAGCACGGCCTTGGGATTGGCCATGACCGAATTGACGACCTGGTCCTGCAGATCAGCCGCGCGGCCGTCCCAATATAGGGATTTGTTGAAGACGGCGTTGAGCACCGTCTGCACGTCGCGCCCCGCGAGCTGGCTGCTGGCGATCGTGTCGACGCCGCTCATGCTGAGGTTGTGGCAGGTGGCGCAGGCCATGTCCCGGTGCTCGGACAGGCGCGTCTCGAAGTAAAGCATCTTGCCGAGCGCGAGCTTTTCCGGCGTCGCCGGATTGTCGGGGAACGCCGGCGCGGTCTTGGGAATCGGCTCGAACAGGCCCTTTGCCTGATCGCGCAAGGCGCCCTCGGCATGAGCGGCGCCGGCGCCGACCGACAAAAGAGCAAAGATCGAGGCGATGAGGGAATGACGCATGTTCGGGCCCACCTCCTTGGAAAGGAAATCGCTCTATAGCACAGCTCTTTCCTTGCGCCTTATTGGCTCGCCCATAAAATCCGCGCCATCCAGCTCACGTCCTCGCGCGGCACGACGCGGTCGGGATAGGCTGGATTGATCGAGCGCAATTCGATCGAGCGCGCCGTCTGGCGTTTGAGCTCCTTGGCCATGATCTCGCCGGCGGTCGTCTTCACTACGACGCGGTCGCCGCGGCGAATCGGCGCAGCGGGCGAGACGATGACGATGTCGCCCTCGCGATAGAGCGGCGCCATCGAGTCGCCGGCAATCTCCAGCGCATAAGAGTGCTCGTCGGCCTCGGCGAGAATGTCGATCTCGTCCCAGCCGGCGCCCACGGCGAACCCTGAGTCGTCGAAAAAGCCGCCCGCGCCGGCCTGCGCCATGCCGATCAGCGGGCGGGTGTAGCGCCGCGCCTCGCCGCTCGCGGAGACCAGCGCCATGAAGTCGTCGAGGCTCGCGCCGGTCGCCTGCAGAACCTTGGCGATCGATTCGGTCGAGGGCCAGCGCTGGCGGCCCGTCGGCGTCTCGCGCTTGGAGCGGTTGAAGGTCGTCGGATCGAGCCCCGCCTTGCGCGCGAGGCCGGAGGGCGTGAGCCCATAGCGCTCGCCGAGCGCGTCTATGGCCGCCCAAATCTGGGCGTGGGAGAGAATGTCCGTCATGGCGCGACCGGGTTGGGGAAAGGATGGTTCCTGTAATAGGAATATATCCTTGTCCCCGCGCGCCGCAAATAGGAAAATTATCAGGAAGAACGGCGGCTTGGGGCCGCCCTACGCCTCCTCCTCCGTCTCTTTCGCCGGTCGGCCGGAGATACGGCGACGCGCCTGCTCGCGTTTTATCTTATTGCGTCTTTCCGTCTGACGGGCGCGCGCTTCTTCGCCGGTGGGCTGGAGGATCTTGCGGTATTCGTCGCGCTTTTCATGGATGGAGGCGATCACATAGCCCATGGGCACGCCGACATCGACGAGCACCGTCTCCGCAAGCTGCAGGCTCGCCTCGATCGTCTCGGGGATGGCGTCGCTGGCGCCGAGCGCATAGAGCGTCGTGGCGTGGCGCGCGTCGCGGGCGCGGGCGACGATGATCAGATCGGTCCTGATCTCGCCGGCGATACGCACGATCTCCTCGACCGCCGCTGCGTTCTCGATGGTCACGACGAGGGCGCGCGCCTGCTCCATGCCGCAGCGCATCAGGAAGTCCTTGCGCGCGGCGTTGCCCCAATAAATCTCGACGCCCTTCGCGCGCGCGTCGGTGACGATGGAGACAAGATTTTCCACCGCGACGAAAGGCACATTGTGGCGCGACAGCATGTCGCCGACCAGGCTGCCGACGCGCCCATAGCCCACGATCAGGACGCGGCCTTCGGCGACGGCGTTTTCCGGCTCGAGATGCGCGAATTTCGTTTCATCGCTTGCGCGCTCGGCGGACTGCGAGAGCCGCGCGCCGAGGCGCCCCAGAAAGGGAATGAAGAAGATGCTCAGCGTCACCACGACCATGGTCTCGGCGCCGTTGTGGCCCGGCAGGACGCCGGCGAGCATGGCGGCGGTGAGAAGCGCGAAGGCGAATTCGCCGCCAGGGGCGAGCAAAAAGGCGGCTTCGGCCGAGGCCCGCCAGTCGATGCGGAACAAGAGCGCGAGCGCGAAGATGATCGCCGCCTTCACCGCAATGAGCCCCAGCGTATGGATGATCGTCGGCGCCGGGTCGGCGACGACCGCGCCAATGTCGAGCCCCGCGCCCACGGAGACGAAGAAGAGGCCGAGCAGCAAGCCTTTGAACGGCTCGATCGTCACCTCGATCTCGCGACGGAACTCCGTCTCCGCGAGCAGCAGGCCGGCGACGAAGGCGCCGAGGCCCATGGAGAGGCCGGCCGAAGCCGTCACCAGCGCTTCGCCCACGATCACCAGCAGGCAGGCGGCGACGAAAAGCTCCGCCAGTTGCGCCGCGGCGACGAGACGGAACAGCGGCCGCAGCAACAGCCGGCCGAAAATGATGAGGCCGGCAAGCGCGACGAAGGCGGGCAGGAGAGTGTAAACGGCTTGAAGCGCGTTGAAGCCATTTTTGGCTTCGGCCAGGACGGTGACGAAGAACAACGCCGGCGCCACCATCAAATCCTGCAGCAGCAGCACCGAGAAAGCGACGCGCCCCGGCGATTTGTTGATGCGTCGTCCTTCGGAGAGCACGGGCATCACCACCGCCGTCGAGGACATGGCGAGGGCGACGCCCATCAGGATCGAGGGCGCGGCGTCGACGCCGAACCAATAGCGCCCGACAAGCGCCAGTATCGTCGTGCAAACGGCGACCTGGGCAAGCCCCAGGCCGAAAACGAGCCGCCGCAAGCGCACGAGGCGCTCCCAGGAAAGCTCCAGCCCGATCATGAAGAGCAGGAAAACGAGCCCGAATTCGGCGAGCCGCCCGACGCCCTCGACATCGGCGATGGTGAAATAGCCGAGCCATCCATAGCGCTCGGCGAGGCTGCCGAGCCCATGCGGCCCTAGCGCCGCGCCGGCAAGGAGGAAGCCCAGCACCGGGCTGACTCGCAGCCGATGGAACAAAGGCACGACCACGCCCGCGGTGGTGAGAAAGACGAGCGCCTCGCGGTAGGATTCGAGATGTAACGGATTCTCGCCCACGCAGCCTCCCGACGCCCGATGATTCGATGAAGCGAATGTAAAGGCGATGGCGCGTTTTGCGAGGCGAATGAAGCAGAAACTATGCTGTTGGAGTGCACAAAAAAACGCCGCCTTTCAAAAAGGCGGCGCAAGAGTGCATACAAATGGCGATGACGCCCCTCGTGCTTCGAGACGCCTGCTGCGCAGGCTCCTCAGCATGAGGGGCTTCTGCATCGGCGCAAGCAAGACATTTAGGCCTCATCCTGAGGAGCGAGCGTAGCTCGCGTCTCGAAGGACGAGGCCGCCTCGGAAGCTAACCCGCGAACCGGCGCCGCCCGTCTTGGCCGATTATTCCGCGCTGGCGGCCCTTGCTTCCTTCGCGTGCGGCTCGAGCGCGGCCTGCGGCTTGGTCGCGGGCGCAGCGCTGACGCGGGTCCAGGTTTCGCCGCTGCAGAGGATGCCCCAGAGGCAGCCCTTCAGCCGCAACTCATTAGCCGATTTGATGGTGATCGAGCCATCGTAGGTCTTGCCGTCCTGCGCATTATAAAGCTTGCCCTTCCATTCGTTGGGCCCGCTCTTGGTGGCGCCGCGCAAGATCACCGTGCCGATGGATTTCTGATCCTCGGCCTTCTCGACGGAAATGAGCTTGGCGCACAGTTGCGCGCCGCAGTCGTAGAAGCTGAATTGCTCTCCCCCTTCCGGGCGCAGCCAGACGCCGTGCGGATCGTTGGGATCATGGGGGGCGACCGCTCCCGCCGGCGCGGCGAGAAGCGCCAAGGCGGCGGCTGCGGGCACAAGACGCGTGAAGAGATCGAAGACTGGGATACGCTTCATGTCGATCGCTCCTTACTCGTGGCGATGAGGGAAGCGTCTCTCTTCAAATGGGCAAATCTTCGACCGCAATGAGACGTGGACTGGACGGTCCGTCGCAAGCTGCGGCGTTATCCTGAGCGGCTCCTATTGCTGCAGAAGGCGCCGATAGACATCGAGAGTCGCGCGCTGCATCTGTTCGATCGAGAATCGGCTCTGCACATTGTCGCGGGCGCGCAACATCAATTCGTCGCGCGCCGAAGCCGTCAAAGACAGCGCTTCGCCGATCGCGCGCGCGAGGGCGACGGGATCGCCCGGCGGCACGCGCCAGCCCGTCGCCTGATGGCGCGGCGTCTGCGGCGGCGCTTGCACGATCTCGGGAGAGGCGCCGATGTCGGAAACGATAACCGGCGCGCCCATCGCCTGGGCTTCGATAGCGACGCGGCCGAAGGCTTCGGGCTCGATGGAGGGCGCGACGACGGCGGCGGCGGCGAGATAGGCCGCGGGCATGTCGTCGCAATGGCCGGCGTTGCGGACCAGATCCGAAACCCCGGCCCGCTGGATCTGCGTTTCGATCGCCTGGCGGAAATTCTCGCTGTGCGGATCGCCGACGAAGAGAATGCGAATGTCGCTCATATCGCTCGCTGCGAGGCGCTTGGCCGCCTCGATCATCACCGCATGGCCCTTGCGCGCGGCCAGCCGCGCGGGCAGCAGCACGACGCGCTCATGCGCCGCCACATTCCATTGCGCGCGCAGTCTCTGAACGCGGGAGGGCGATACGGCGTCGGGCGAAAAGACGCGCAGATCGGCGCCGCGCGGAATGACCACGACGCGTTCGCTGGCGTCCGGATGCAATTGGCGAATACGCTGCGCCGCAAATTCGGAAATGGCGATGACCGTGTCGCCTGTCGCCATGACCGCGTTGTAGCGCAGCTTGATCGGCGAGGTTCCGTAGTAGGCGCTATGGTATGTCGTGACGAATTTGGCGCCGGTCTGGCGCGTGGCGTAATAAGCGACCCAGGCGGGCGCCCGCGAACGCGCGTGGACGATGTCGACGCCCTCGTCGCGAAGAATGCGGGCGAGCTGCACGGAGTTGAGCGCCATGGCGAATGGGTTCTTCGTCGCCGCCGGGAAGGGAATCCAGATTCCGCCCTTGGATTGCAGCTCGCTGACCATGCGGCCGCCGCGCGAGGCGACGAGACAGCGGCCCCCGGCGAGAGCGAGCGCTTCCGCCATATCGATCGTGGCGCGCTCCGCGCCGCCCGATTGAAGGTCGGGGACAATCTGCAGCACCGTTCTCCCGACCAGCGATTGGTCGGCGGCGGGGGCTTTGGGAGGGGCGAGCGTTTGCGGCATCAGGGGGCGGGCGACCAGTTCCAACTTCGTGAGGCCGCATTCTCTTACGGGATTATTTACCAACTATGAGCAAATGGCGGCAAAACAAGCGCGGAGCGAAAACGCGCGTCGCCGCATCGACGAAAAGAAGAGATGAGCTTGATCCCGACCCCGACGCAAACCGACTTCCTCGATGTAGCCAATCCCGCCGGCGGCCCGCCCTGGCGCATCGCAAGGCGGCTGCGAAAACCGACCCACGCGGGGATCGCCGCGCCGGGAATCGTCTGGCTCGGGGGCTTTGCGTCCGATATGGCCTCCACCAAGGCGAGCTATCTCGATGCACGGGCGTGCGAGAGGGGGCGCGCCTTTCTGCGTTTCGACTATTCGGGCCATGGCGAATCGGGCGGACGTTTCGAGGACGGCTGCATCGGCGATTGGCTGGAGCAGACCACTGCGGTCTTCCTGCAATCGACGCAAGGTCCCCAGATCGTGGTCGGCAGCTCGATGGGCGGATGGCTCGCGCTGCTTCTGGCGCGCCGTCTCGCTGAAAGAGGCGAGGAGCGCCGCCTTGCCGGCCTTATCCTGATTGCGCCCGCCGTCGATTTCACGGAAGCGCTCATCTGGGCCAATCTCGACGCGGCGGCGCGCCGCGACATCATCGAGAAGGGGGCGTGGCGCCGCCTGTCCGACTATGCGCCCGACCCCACGCCGATCACGCGCCGGCTGATCGAGGATGGGCGCAACCATCTTCTGCTCGGCGGCATCATTCGCGCCTACGCGCCCGTGCATATTCTGCAAGGCATGGCGGACCCGGACGTGCCCTGGCGTCACGCGATGACCCTCGTCGAACATCTCTCGGCCGATCCGGTGACGCTGACCTTCGTCGCCGACGGCGACCACCGCCTGTCGCGCCCGCAGGATCTCGCGCAGCTCGGCGCGGCTCTCGAGCTGATGAGCGCCCCGGCGGCCGAAACCGGGGCGAGATAGCGAGCCAGTAGCAAGCGCTCATATTTCGGGCCTTGACAGTCCCGGCCCGCGCCTCGATGGTGCCGAACAATTCGTTCGGCATATCGAACGTGGGGATCGTTTTGACTCAATCTCAGCAGGCGAAGGACGACGACGGCGCCCCGCCGATCCTGGCCCCCTGCGCAAATGGGGCGAATGGCAAGCCGCACGGCAAAAGCGTCGTTTTCCCAATGGATCACGCGCTCGTCACCGACGGCGGCCGGAGCATTGCGCCGCTCGCTATCGGTTACGAGACCTATGGCGCTTTGAACGCCGACCGCAGCAACGCCATCCTGCTCTGTCACGCGCTCACCGGTGACCAATATGCCGCGGGCGTTCATCCCGTAACCGGCAAGCCCGGCTGGTGGGACGCCTTGGTCGGTCCCGGCAAGCCCTTCGACACGGAGCGATATTTCATCATTTGCTCCAATGTCGTCGGCGGCTGCATGGGCACGACGGGGCCTTCCTCGACGAATTCGTCGACCGGCAAGCCTTATGGCCTCGATTTTCCGGTGGTGACTATCCGCGACATGGTGCGCGCTCAGGCGATGCTGATCGATCATCTCGGCATCGAGACGCTCTTCTGCGTGGCGGGCGGCTCGATGGGCGGCATGCAGGTGCTGCAATGGGCGGCGAGCTATCCCGATCGCGTTTTTTCCGCCATGCCGATCGCGACGGCGGCGAAACATTCGGCGCAAAACATCGGCTTCAACGAGGTCGGCCGCCAGGCCGTGATGGCCGACCCGGATTGGCGGGCCGGCCGTTATCTCGAGCAGGGCGTGCGCCCCGAAAAAGGTCTCGCCGTGGCGCGCATGTCGGCGCATATCACCTATCTTTCGGAAGCCGCGCTGCAACGCAAATTCGGCCGCAAGCTGCAGGATCGCTCCGCCCCGACATTCTCTTTTGACGCCGATTTTCAGGTCGAAAGCTATCTGCGCTATCAGGGCGTCGCCTTCGTCGAGCGCTTCGACGCCAATTCCTATCTTTTCGTGACGCGCGCCTGCGATTATTTCGATCTCGCGGCAGACTATGGCGGCTCTCTGGCGAAAGCCTTCAAGGACACTAAGACGCGTTTCTGCGTCGTCTCTTTCACCTCGGACTGGCTTTATCCGACCTCCGATTCGCGCGCGGTCGTTCACGCGCTGAACGCGGGCGGCGCTTCGGTTTCCTTCGTCGAGATCGAATCGGACAAAGGCCATGACGCCTTTTTGCTGCACGAGCCGATGTTCATCGCGACGACGCGCGGCTTCCTCGAATCGGCCGCCGTCGCGCGCGGGCTGAAGGCGCGTCCATGACCCTTACTCAACATCCTCGCCTCGATCATCTGCTCATCGCCGACATGGTGGAGCCGGGCGCCCGCGTGCTCGACGTCGGCTGTGGCGACGGCGCGCTTTTGCAGCTTCTGGCGCGGGCGAAGAATGTCGACGGGCGCGGCGTGGAACTTTCGCAGCGCGGCGTGAACGAATGCGTCGCCAAGGGATTGTCGGTCATCCAGGGCGACGCGGACACGGATCTTGCGGATTATCCCAATGACGGCTTCGACTATGTGATTCTGTCGCAGACATTGCAGGCGACGCGCCATCCGCGCGAGGCGCTCGGCAATATGCTGCGCATCGGCCGCCGCGCCATCGTCTCTTTCCCTAATTTCGGCTATTGGCGCGTGCGCGTCCAGCTCGCCTTTCGCGGCCGCATGCCGGTGACCGGCAATTTATCCTATAGCTGGCACGACACGCCGAACATTCATTTGTGTACAATCCGCGATTTCGTGGAGCTTGTTGACAATCTCGGCGCCCATATCGAACGCGGCTTTGCGCTCGATCACGCGGGCGCGCCGATTCGCGTCAATGCGCCTTGGTGGGTTTGGAATCTGATGGGCGAACAAGCGATTTTCCTTTTGGAGCGCGACGTTCCTTCCGAGTAATGCTGCATTGCCATTGTATTTTTTTACGGCTGTGCGACGGTTTGTCCCGTGCGCTCGGCTCTGAATCGCGCTAGCCTGCTTTTGCTTGATCTGATCGGCCCCATTGCATTTGAGCTGGCGGCTCCGGAGCAATCTTCGACAAAACCGCCGGGACTGGTTTTTAACGAGGGGAGAGGTCCGCGTGACAATGCATGGAGATATTGCGCTCGAAATTGCTCAAACCCGCAAAGGCCGCGTGAACCGGCGCAGTTCCCGCGCGACGCTTTCCGAGCCGCCGACGCTTCGCGATTTGCGGCTTTTCGCCTCCGTCGACAGTGAGACGCTCTCGCGTCTAGCGCTCGAGGCCAAGGTTGAAACCTTCGACGAAGGCGCCGCGATCTTCCGCCAAGGCGATCTCGTGAACGCTGTCGTGATCGTCCTGCACGGTTACGTCAAAGTATTGCGCATCGCATCCTCGGGCGACGAGACGCTTGTCGGAATCTGTTCCGACGGCGAGACGGTCGGCGAACCGCCTTCGGGCGCGAATGAAACCTACCGCGTCTCGGCGGAGGCCATCGGTCCGACCTCGGTTCTCAAATTCCCCGCAGCGCGCTTCTCGCGGCTGATGAAGGAATCGCCGTCTCTTTGTGCGGCGGTCGTTCAGGACGCCAAGGACAAGATCGCCGCGCTTGTCACGGAGATCGAAGCGCTCAAGGCGCAGAACGCCGATCAGCGGCTCGCAAGCTTCATTCTCGCACTGTGCCCGCCGGGCGAAGAACAGTGCCGCTTTCGCTTGCCCTATGACAAAAGGCTGATCGCTGCGCGGCTGGGCGTGAAGCAGGAAACGCTGTCGCGCGCCTTCGCCAAATTGCGCGAACATGGCGTGCGCACGGAGACGCGCGACGTGTTGGTCGAAAGCGTCTCGCGCCTTGCCGAGCTATGCGACTAGCTGTTTCTTCTGTCTCGGCTTTCTTTTGAAAAATGCGCGCGCGTCGTTTCGCGCTAGTTCTTGACCTTTGCGGATTTCGCTATGAAAACTTCTCCCGCCGAGAACGGGAGAAGCGACGTGTCGAACAACAGCGAGGTCACAATTTTCGTCTGCACGTCTTGCCGTGACAGCAACGATCCCGAGCGCCGTCCGGGCGCGGCTTTTATCGACGCCTTGCGGTCCCGGCTGGCGGAGCGCGCGCTTGATTTCCGCGTGGAGCCGGTCGACTGTCTCGCGGTCTGTAAGAGACCGGCGACAATCGCTCTCGCCAGCGCAACCAAGTGGACCTATGTGATCGGCGACCTCGATCCGGCGAGCAGCGTCGACGAGGCCATCGATTCCGCGGCGCATTACGCCGAAAGCGAGAATGGCATCGTCGCCTGGAAGGACCGGCCTGCCTGCTTCAAGAAAGGCGTCATCTCGCGCACGCCGCCGCTTATCAATCGCGCCGGGTAATGCTTCGAAGAAGCGGCGCCCCGTCATTGCGAGGAGCGCAGCGACGAAGCAATCCAGAAGTCGCGACTGCTGCTCTGGATCGCATCGCTTCGCTCGCAATGACTAGGCGGCGGCGTACTTACGAGATGCGCTTGATCGGTTCAGCGTCATTCCCGACGCTCGCTTGAGCGAGCGATCGGGAATCCAGAGCAAAACCAGCGCTCTTGCGGCTCTGGATTCCCGGTCGGGCTTGCAGCCCGCCGGGAATGACACCCCCGATGCGAGCGTTCAAACGGGAGTGGTATTACTTCTTTTCCGTTTTCGCCCGCTCGATCGCCGCGCTGATCAACGCGCGGGCCTCCGCGGCGTCTCCCCAGCCGGCGACCTTGGCCCATTTGCCGGGCTCGAGATCCTTGTAGTGCACGAAGAAATGCTCGATGCGCCGCCAGGTCATCTCCTGGAGATCGGTGTAGTTATGCACGTCCACGTAACGCTGGGTGAGGCGCGGCGACGGCACCGCGACGATCTTCTCGTCGCCGCCGGCTTCGTCGGTCATGCGCAACACGCCGATCGGACGCACGGAAATAACCGCGCCGGGCGCCACGGGGCGCGTATTGGCGACAAGCACGTCACAGGGGTCGCCGTCGTCGGAGAGCGTATGCGGAATGAAGCCGTAGTTCCCCGGATAGCGCATGGCCGTGTAGAGGAAGCGATCGACGAAGAGCGTGCCCGACGCCTTGTCCAGCTCATATTTGATCGGCTCGCCGCCGAGCGGCACTTCGACCACGACATTGACTTCATGCGGGGGGTTCGCGCCGATCGGAATGGCGTCGAGACGCATACTTCTAGCTCCGGTTTTAGAGAATTCCGCTTTGCGCGCATAGAGGCGCCCGAGCGATCATGGGAGATGAATCGCGGCTGCACCTAGCATTAATCCGAGGCGGACTCTAGGGCGCCACGCGCCAGGCTAGCGCTTTTCGTCCGGCGCGGCGGCGATGGCGGTGGCGGCGCTCTCCGCGGCGGCCTGCATCTCCTCCTGGGCGAGCGGCCCGACAAGGACGAAGGCGAAGCCGCCGGCGCGCCATTCGATCGCCGTGACCCCCTGCGCCGCGCGCGGCGCGAGCGGCGCGCCCGCCGCCTCGGCGCGCTCGAAATAAAGCCCGAGGCGGGCGCCGTTGGCGCGCTCATAGATCAGCAGGCCCGCGGGCGCGGCGACGCCCGGCAAGACGCGCCCGCCGATGAGGCGCAGGCCAAGCCCGGCGAGATTGGGCGGCCGGGAGAAGCCGACGCGCTCGGCCAGCCAGGCGACAAGCTCGCCTTTCCGGGAAACCTCGATCTCGACCGGGCGGGCGTCGGAGGCATAGGTCGCATAGGTCAGGCTGGCGCGACCGGCGTAGCTCTGCGTGAGAACGGCCGAAACTGGCGGACGCGGCGCTTCGTTTCGCCCGGCGAAGACGAGCGCGGCGAGGCCGGCCACCGCCGCGCCGGCGAGCAGGGTCAAAACAGTAGAGAGCGCCGCCTGCCGGCGGCGGCTGGCGCGGATTTCATCGAGCCGCTGGGAGGGGCGCGAGGCGCCCGGCCGCCCCCAATGGATGGCGCCGGTTTCAATGGGCCCTTGCTGAGGCGCATGCGTGCGGGTCGCGGCGTCTTTGAGCGACAGCGGCAACATCTCCAGCGCCGCCGGTTCGAAGGCTGCGCGCAGCGCCGCGTTCTGGCGTCGCCACCCCTCGACGAGGGCGGCGTCCCCCGGGTGCGTGAGGAGGTGGTCCTCGACCTTGCGGCGGCGCTCGGCGTCGAGCTCGCCGTCGACCAAAGCGTGGAGGTCGGCCTCGCCAATGATGCTGGAAGCGGGCAAGCGGCGCCTATTTCACGATGCGCAGATGCGAGGCGGCGCGGCGCGCGCCGCTCTCGGCGTCCGCCGGCGGCAGGCCCACGACGCCAAGCTTCGCCCGGGCGCGCATGAGCTGGGCGAGCAGCGCTTCCCGCCTTATGCCGAGAACGCGCGCAGCGGCGTCGTACCCCATCCCTTCGAGAGAGACGAGGAGCAGGGCCGCGCGATCATCGAGGGAAAGCTCTGCGAGGCCGTGGACGATCGGCGGATGACGCGGGGTCGGGCGTGAGGCGTCCGTCAGACGCTTGCCGGCCGAAGCGGTGAGCGCGGCATAGGCTTCGAGCCGCGCCTCCTGGAGATCGGCGGGGCGCAGCTCCCTGGCGCGGATACGGGCGCCGACGCTCTGCAATGCGCTTTGCACGAGTTCGTCGGAAAGCGTATGGCCGGCGCCGGCGCAAAGCGCCCGCGAATATCGGCGCAGGGCAGGCGCTATGCCTCCCAGCCGCTCCAGGATCTCGGCTTTCTTCCCCATCCGTGGCCCTGTTAGGCTTGACCAGCGCCATTAGTGGCGTTTCCTATGGGATGATAGGTCAACGCGCCACAAATGGCTATGGGCGCATTATAGCATTTTTGCGGACGGAACGGCTGCTGCGGTCAGGGTTTCCTTTGTGGAAAATCCACGCTAAAGGGCGCTTCGACCTATTTGCACCTGAAATGGACGCCCCCGATGACCGACCAAGCCGCGCCCGCCCCTTTCGCTGGAATTCTCGCCGGAAAGAAAGGCCTTATCCTGGGCGTCGCCAATAATCGCTCGATCGCCTGGGGCATCGCCAAGGCCTGCGCGCAGGCCGGCGCCGAGCTCGCGCTGACCTATCAGGTGGAAGCGTTGGAGAAGCGCGTGCGCCCGCTCGCCGCCGAGCTTGGCGCCCATGTCGTCGGGCGCTGCGACGTCGCTCAGCCGGAGACGATCGACGAAATCTTCGCCGAGGTCGAGAAGCTCTGGGGCAAGGTCGATTTCGTCGTCCACTGCCTCGCCTATTCCGACAAGGACCAGCTCGACGGCCGCTACGTCGACACCACCCTCGACAACTTCCTGATGTCGATGAACATCTCCTGCTACAGCTTCACGGCGATCGCCCAGCGCGCCGAAAAGCTGATGCCGGAAGGCGGCTCGCTGCTGACGCTCTCTTATTACGGCGCCGAGAAATGGATGCCCCATTACAACGTGATGGGCGTCGCCAAGGCGGGGCTGGAGGCGTCGGTGCGCTATCTCGCCGCTGATCTCGGCGCCAAGAACATCCGCGTCAACGCCATCTCCGCGGGCCCGATCAAGACCATGGCGGCCTCGGGCATCGGCGACTTCCGCTACATTCTGCGCTGGAACGAATATAACTCGCCGCTGCGCCGTGTCGTGACGATCGAGGAAGTGGGCGAAAGCGCGGTTTATCTGCTGTCGCCGATGTCGCGCGGCGTCTCGGGCGAAATCCTGCATGTCGACGCGGGTTATCATGTCGTGGGCATGATGAATCCGTCCGCCGCGCCGAAGATGGCGGATTTGCTGGCGCTGTTGCCGCAGGATGTGAAGTAAGGGGTCGGGCCATGCCCGCGCTCGTCGCGGGCTCCTTTGGCTAGCTCCAAATAGCGGCTTTTTGTGATACAAGAGCCCATGTCCATCACGCTCACGCGCGATCAGGAAGCATGGCTCGAGGCGCATGTCACGAGCGGCGAGTTCGCGTCGGTCGAGGAGGCCGCCCGCCTGCTCATCGACCAGCGCATTGCCGAGTTGGCGACAGTCTATGAAGACGACATGGCGTGGGCGAAGCCTTTGGTCGACGAGGCCCGCGCGGCGGTCGCCCGTGGCGACGTTCTGACTCTTGATGAGCATAGGGCGCGGAACACAGCGCGTCTTGCCGCGCTACGTGGATAGTGGCGCGGATACTCGTTACATCTACGGCTGACGCAGACGCCGCCTTTATTACGGGGCATGTAACGCCTTAGGTCGATGCTTGTGAAGGCGCGCCCTCACACCCCCTCCGGCCGCCCCACCATCGCCACCAGCAGCCCGCCGTCGCCAAAGAGCTTCTTCGCCGCGCGCTTGCACTCCTCCATGCCGACAGCCGCGATCTTGCCGTTGCGTTCGTCGAGATAGCTCGGCTCGAAGCCGTCCATCTGCAGATGCACGAGCTGGCTGGCGATCTTCGTCGAGGTGTCGAAGCGCAGCGCATAGGAGCCGATGAGGTATTTCTTCGCCTTGTCGAGTTCGTCCTCGGTCGGGCCTTCTTCTGCGAAGCGGCGCACTTCCTCCTCGATGATGCGTAAAGCCTCGCCGGCGCGCTCATTCTTGGTGGCGGCGGCGCCGATCAGCATCGGGCAGCGGTCATATTCGTTGAGCTGCGAATAGACGCTATAGGCCATGCCGCGCTTCTCGCGCACCTCGCGGAAGAGCCGCGCGGTGAACGAGCCGCCGCCGAGAATGTGGTTCGCGACCACGGTGGCGAAATAGTCGGGATCGCGCTTGGTGACGCCCGGTCGGCCGAAGCGGATCGTGGTTTGGGGGATGTCGAGCGTCACGATTTGGCGCGAGCCGACGCCGGCGAGCGTGATCGGCGCGACGTCTGCGAGGTCGTTTTCCGTCGCCAGGGCGCCGAAGGTCGCATCCAGATGCTCCGAGAGGGTCTGGGCGTCGATGGCGCCGACGACCGCGATCTTGAGGTCCTTTTTGGCGAACAGCCTTTGCTGCAGCGCGAGCAAATCCGGCCGCGACAGGCTTTCGATCGAGGAAAGTTCGCCGCGCGCCGGGCGGCCATAGGGATGCTCGGGGAAGGCCGCTTCGCGGAAGGCTTTGGCCGCCATTGAGTCCGGCTCATTGGCGTCGCGCTTCAATTCGGCGACGAGCTGGCTGCGCACGCGCGCGACGTCGGCCTCGGCGAGATGCGCGTCGACGAGCGCCAGTTTCAAAAGCGCGAAGGCCTTGTCGGTGTTCTTTGCGAGCGTCTGCAGATGCCCCGAGATCGAGTCCCGGTCGGCGCCGAAGCCCAAGTGAATGGCGAGCTCGTCCACGGCGCGGTGGAAGCCGCGCGCGTCATAGGGCCCCGCGCCTTCGTCGAGGAGCCCGGCGAGCAATGTCGCGAGGCCCGGCTTGTCGGCAGGGTCCTGGGCGGCGCCGCCGCGCAACGAGAATTCCAGAGCGACGAGCGGCACGGCGTAGCTTTCGACGAGCCAGGCGGTGACGCCGCCGGGTGTGACGATGCGCTGCACATGCTCGGCGCGCGAGGCCATGGAGACGGCGGGTGCGTGGGCGGTCATGCGGAATCCTAAGAGAAAGAGAATGGCCGGCGCCGGGCGCCGGCCTCAATGGGCTCAGGCGGCTTCGGGCTCAGGCGACTTCGTCTTCTTCCGCCGGCAGCAGGAAGCCCGTGACGGCGCGGCGCTTGTCGAGCCATTTCTTCGCAGCGGCGGTGACGTCGGCGGCGGTGACGGCCTCCATCCGCTCCGGCCAGGCCGCGACGTCCTCGATGGTCAACCCCGTGGCCAGCGCCTCGCCATACCAGCGGGCGAGCGAGGCCTGGCTGTCCTGCGCATAGATAGCGTCGGCGACGAGCCGCGTCTTGGCGCGCCGCAGATGCGCTTCGTCGATCGGCTTTTCGGTGAAGCGCTTGATCACACGGTCGATCGCCTCGTCGAGGTCCTCGAGCGAAACGCCCGGCGCCGGGGTGGCGTAGACCCACAGCCGCGAGTCGTCGACGGCGGAGCCGAGATAATAGGCGCCGGCGCCGACGGCATATTTTTCGTCGACGACGAGCGTTTCGTAGAGCGCGCTGGTGGCGCCGCCGCCGAGCATATGGGCGAGCGTCTCGATCGCCTCGGCCTCGCCGGGCGCGGCGGTCGTGTAGGAGGGCACGAGGAAAACGCGCTCATGCGCGGGCTGCTCGACCTTCTCGTCGGAGAGCGACACGAGCCGATGCGCGCGATGCGGCGGCTCCTTGGTGCGGTTGCGGCGCGGCGGCTCGGCGCGCGCCGGAATTTTCCCGTAGGTTTCCCTGGCGAGCCGCCCGACCTCCTCCGCATCTATGTCGCCCGCGACGATGAGGATGGCGTTCTCGGGCGTGTAGAAGCGGGTGTAATAGGCGAGCGCATCCTCGCGGTTCAGGCTCTCGATCTCATGGTTCCAGCCGATGATCGGCGTGCCATAGGGGTGGTGGGCGTAGAGCGCCGCCTGCACGGCCTCGTCGAGCTGGGAAGACGGGTCGTTGTCGGTGCGCATACGGCGCTCTTCCAGCACCACGTCGCGCTCGGGCGTCACCACCTCGTCGGTCAGGACGAGATTGGACATGCGGTCGGCCTCGAACCCCATCAGCGCGCCGAGGTGCTCCTTGCCGATACGCTGGAAATAAGCGGTGTAATCATAGCTGGTGAAGGCGTTCTCCTGGCCGCCGAGCTCGGCGACGAGATTGGAGAATTCGCCCTGCGGATGGCTCTTGGTGCCCTTGAACATCAAATGTTCGAGAAAATGGGCGATGCCGGATTTGCCGAGCGGATCGTCGGCCGAGCCGTTCTTGTACCAGACCATATGCGTCACGACGGGCGTGCGCACATCCGGAATGACGACGACTTCGAGACCATTATCGAGCTTGAAATGCGAAATATTGGCGCCGGCATGCGCCGAGTCGCCGGCCGCGCCCGGGGTGAGCGATACGGTCGGCGACGCAGAGGAAGACGACATCGAAGGGCCTTTCTGGCGGCGCGTGGCCGCCCGAAGCTGGAGAACATTATCTCCTATATAGGCCCAAAAGACCCTGGCCGGAACTCAATCCTTGGCCGGCTCCTTGCGGGAGTCGGCCTTTCTGGAAGCGGAAAATCTGCTTTCCAATATAGGCCCCAGAAAATTTAGTTGTCGGAGCCTCTGAGGAAACTCGGCATCATGCCGGAGAGCCCGCCGCTGCTGGCCGTCGGTTTCTGTGTAGGCGCCGTGCCTGCGGTCTGGGCCACGGGATCGCTCTCGTTCCTGTCGCCCCCCAAATAGCTCAAGGGATTCCACCAGGAGGAGCTTTTCCCGCCGTCCGAGTCGCGAACCCGGGCGAGGTCCATCGTGGGGCGGCGATAGCCCGTGGGCGGCTCTGTCAGCATGCGGCGCGCCGGCTCCTCCGTCATCGGCCCGGACGATCGCGAGCGTGCGCTGAGCGCCATCTGCAGGAAGCCGGGCTCATCATCCGTGCCAGGCGCGTAATCCGGCTTGGGGCCGCGAATCCGGTCCAAAAGGCCTGGCTTCTTCTCCTCCGGCGGGGCGTTCGGGATCTTTGCGTAGCGGTCTGTGTTGCGGCGGCGCGCGGCCGCAACATCGGTCGGCCAGCCATCCGGGCGGTTCGTCTTCTCCTGCGGAGCCGGCAAGTCGCCGATGCGCGGCGGCAGAACCAGTTTGGGGCGCTCGTTGTAGTCGATCTTTGACGCGTTGGGGTCCGAGGAAACGCCGACAAGCTCCATGACCGCGCTGATGGTCGATTTATCGTCCGCTGCCTGGGCGGGCGCGCCATAGGCGGCTGCGAGACCGGCGAGCGCGAGGAGGGCGCGACCCCGGGATCGTGCGAGCTTCATCATTCCAACTCCTTGCCCAGAACGCCGGCGCGCGTGAAACGCCCACGCCAGCCGCGTGAATACGCCTCAAAGGCGCAGATTGCGTCCCACTTATTGGCGATTTAGTGGCGGCGGCGCAACTGGGGCGTTTCGGCGCGCGCTCGAACCTTCCCAGAGGGCATTCCGCAAAAGTTGACGGACTTTTGCGAAAAGAATGCGCTCCAGCTTTTGAATCTGCGCGCTTTCTCATCGCTCGCGAGCAGAAAGCGCGCTAGGCCGCGCCTTCCGCAGGCGGCGACTCGGAGAAAAGGGTTTCAAAAAGCAGCATCGCGACTCCCGCCGTAATAGCGACGTCGGCGACGTTGAAGACGTAATTGGCGAGCGGCCCCACCGGGAGCGTCGTATGGAAATAGAAGAAATCCGCGACCGCGCCGCGCGCGAGGCGATCGGCCGCGTTGCCCAGCGCCCCGCCGACGACGAGGCCGATCGCGAGCGTCAACAGCCGGCTTTGGGCGCGCCAGAGCCACCAGATAAGGCCGGCGACGATGACGCCTTGCCCGGCGAGAAGCAGCGCGCGTCCGACGCCCTCATGCGCCTGAAAGAGCGAATAGGAGACGCCGTAGTTCCACGAGAGCACGACGTCGAGGAAGGGCGTCAGCGTGATCGGCTGCCGCGCGCCGATGCCGAAGACGTCGAGCATCCAATATTTATGGGCCTGATCGGCGAGCGCCGCCGCGAGGGCGGCGAGGAGGCCGAGAATGCGGGGCGGCGTGAGGAAGGGCGGCACGGCGACTCTGTGTGGCGACTCTGCGGATTGCGGGAACGCCGCTCGGCGGCTTGGCCTATTCATATCTTCCCGGCGGCGTCGCGGCTAGCCGACTGCCCGGTTGCGGCGCCGCAAAAATCTTGACATCCGCGCGGCCGCAACCTATCTCATCGCGCGTTGGCACTCGTCGTAAGAGAGTGCCAATAATTTCGCTTATGGCTTGCGACGGGCGGAATTTCCTGCCCGACGCGCAGAAAAGGAAGACATTGCAATGGCGTTCCGTCCCCTGCACGACCGCATCGTGGTCAAGCGCATCGAAGGCGAAGAGAAGACCAAAGGCGGCATCATTATTCCCGACTCCGCCAAGGAAAAGCCCCAGGAGGGCAAGGTGATTTCGGTTGGCCCGGGCGCTCGCGACGAGAGCGGCAAGCTCGTTCCCCTCGACGTGAAGGCCGGCGACCGCGTTCTGTTCGGCAAGTGGTCCGGCACCGAGGTCAAGATCGACGGCGACGACCTGTTGATCATGAAGGAAAGCGACATTCTCGGCATCGTCGAATAACTCGGCAAGACCCGAACCGCTTCCAACCCATTCAGGAGTTTTAAAATGGCTGCCAAAGACGTCCGTTTCTCCACCGACGCGCGCGACCGCATTCTGCGCGGCGTCGACATTCTCGCCAACGCCGTCAAGGTGACCCTCGGCCCCAAGGGCCGCAATGTCGTCATCGAGAAGTCCTTCGGCGCGCCGCGCATCACCAAGGACGGCGTGACCGTCGCCAAGGAGATCGAGCTTTCCGACAAGTTCGAGAATCTCGGCGCCCAGCTCGTTCGTGAAGTCGCCTCCAAGCAGAACGACATCGCCGGCGACGGCACCACCACCGCCACCGTGCTCGCCGCCTCGATCGCCAAGGAAGGCGTCAAGGCTGTGGCCGCCGGCCTCAACCCGATGGACCTGAAGCGCGGCATCGACCTCGCGGTCGAGGCCATTGTCGGCGACCTCAAGAAGAACTCGAAGAAGGTCACCTCCAACGACGAGATCGCCCAGGTCGGCACCATCTCGGCGAACGGCGACCGCTTCATCGGCGAAGAAATCGCCAAGGCCATGCAGAAGGTCGGCAATGAAGGCGTGATCACGGTGGAGGAGGCCAAGAGCCTCGAGACCGAGACCGACATCGTCGAGGGCATGCAGTTCGACCGCGGCTATCTCTCGCCGTATTTCATCACCAACGCCGAGAAGATGATCGCCGAGCTCGACGACGCTTACATTCTCATCCACGAGAAGAAGCTGTCGACGCTGCAGCCGCTGCTGCCGATCCTCGAGTCTGTCGTTCAGACCGGCAAGCCGCTCGTCATCGTCGCCGAGGACATCGAGGGCGAGGCGCTCGCCACGCTCGTCGTCAACAAGCTGCGCGGCGGCCTGAAGATCGCGGCCGTGAAGGCCCCGGGCTTCGGCGATCGCCGCAAGGCCATGCTCGAAGACATCGCCATCCTCACGGGCGGCCAGATGATCGCCGAGGACCTCGGCATCAAGCTCGAGAACGTGACGCTCCCCATGCTCGGCCGCGCCAAGCGCGTGCGCATCGAGAAGGAGAACACCACGATCATCGACGGCGCCGGCGAGAAGGCCGACATCGAGGCGCGCATCGGCCAGATCAAGGGCCAGATCGAGGAGACCAGCTCCGACTACGATCGTGAGAAGCTCCAGGAGCGTCTCGCCAAGCTCGCGGGCGGCGTCGCGGTGATCCGCGTCGGCGGCGCGACGGAAGTCGAAGTCAAGGAGAAGAAGGACCGCGTCGACGACGCCCTCAACGCGACCCGCGCGGCCGTCGAAGAAGGCGTCTCGCCCGGCGGCGGCGTGGCTCTGCTGCGCGCCATCAAGGCGCTCGACGGCGTGGCCACGGCGAATGGCGACCAGAAGACCGGCGTCGAGATCGTGCGCAAGGCCATCCAGGCCCCGGCGCGCCAGATCGTCGACAACGCCGGCGGCGACGGCGCCGTCGTGGTCGGCAAGCTGCTCGAGTCGGCCGACTACGCCTTCGGCTTCGACGCCCAGAAGGGCGAGTACGGCGATCTCGTGAAGCTCGGCATCATCGACCCGACCAAGGTCGTGCGCACCGCGCTGCAGGACGCCGCGTCGATCGCCGGCCTGATCATCACCACCGAGGCGACGATCACCGAGCAGCCGAAGAAGGAATCCGCGCCGGCGATGCCGGGCGGCGGCATGGGCGGCATGGACTTCTAAGTCCGGTCGATCAGAGAGATTGGAGAGCCCCGGGGGAAACCCCGGGGCTTTTTGTTTTTGGGCCGGTCCCGGCGCCCGTCATTGCGAGCGAAGCGAAGCAATCCAGAGCCGCGATCACGGCCCTGGATTGCTTCGTCGCTGCGCTCCTCGCAATGACGGCGGACGCATCAGCTCGGCAGGCAGCGACGAAAGCGCGCGGCGGCGAGACGTTGCGGGATCGCCGAGGCTCGGTTAGCATCCCCTTCACGCGCGGCGGTTCTGTTCGCGCGGCAAACTTAAAATTTGGGAGCATTCCGATGGCGAGCAATCGCGGGTCGGCGTCCACCGACGCGGACTGGGCTGAACACGAAAAGACCTACAATGGTTTCCTCTGGCTGCTGAAATTCTCCGCGGCCGGGTCGGCGATAACCCTCGTCCTCCTCTACGTGCTCTTCGCGCGCTAAGAAAAGCCCAAGCCCCTCACGCCAGCCGTCAGGGGCCACCATGACGGCGACGGTTCGCAACAGCCGGAGGTCGTCATGCGCATTGCCGTATTGGCCGAGTCGGACAAAGCTGAGCCGCGCGTCGCGGCGACGCCGGAAACCGTCAAGAAATTCGTCTCACTCGGCGCCGAGGTCGCGGTTCAATCCGGGGCCGGCGCCGGGGCGGGCGTTTCCGACGCCGAATACGCCGCGGCAGGCGCCAAGATCGGCGCCGATCCGGCGACGACCCTTGCGGGCGCCGATATTCTGCTGCGCGTGCGCCGCCCCTCGGCGGCCGAGCTGGCCGGCGCCAAGCAAAATCTCGCCCTCATCTGCATCATGGATCCGTTCGGCAACGAGGCGGCGCTCGCCGGTCTCGCCAAGGCGGGCGTGATCGCCTTCGCCATGGAGTTCATGCCGCGCATCACCCGCGCGCAATCCATGGACGTGCTGTCGTCGCAAGCCAATCTCGCCGGCTATCGCGCCGTCATCGAGGCGGCGGCCGAATATGGCCGCTCCTTCCCGATGATGATGACGGCCGCCGGCACCGTTCCGGCCGCGAAGGTCTTCATCATGGGCGTCGGCGTCGCGGGGCTACAGGCCATCGCCACGGCGCGCCGGCTGGGCGCCATTGTGACGGCGACCGATGTGCGCCCGGCGACGAAAGAACAGGTGGAGTCGCTCGGCGCGAAATTTCTTGCGGTCGAGAACGAGGAATTCCAGCAGGCTCAGACGGCGGGCGGCTACGCCAAGGAGATGTCGAAGGACTATCAGGCCGCGCAGGCGGAGCTCACCGCGAGCCACATCGCCAAGCAGGATGTGGTCATCACGACCGCGCTCATCCCTGGCCGACCGGCGCCGAAGCTCGTTTCAGCCGAAATGGTGCGGTCCATGCGCACAGGCTCGGTCATCGTCGATCTCGCCGCCGAGCGCGGCGGCAATTGCGAATTGACCAAGCCCGGCGCGACCGCCGTGGAGAATGGCGTGAAGATCGTCGGCGCGCTCAATCTCGCGGGCCGTATGGCGCCGACCGCCTCCAGCCTCTACGCCAAAAATTTGCTCGCCTTCGTCGAGACGCTGATTTCCAAGGAGACGAAGCAGCTCGCCATCGATTGGGACGACGAACTCGTGAAAGCCACCGCGCTCACGCGCGACGGCGCCGTCGTCGACGCAAGATTCAAACAGGCCTGAACGCAGCATCCTTCCAACAAGGAGCGCAATAATGACCGATTCAACGCAGCAATTGCTCGAAAAGGCGCGGGCGGCGGCGGAAGCCGCGCGCCAACTGGCGGATCAGGCGCAGCACTATTCCGACCAACTGTCACAAACGGCGGCGGCGATCAGCGCACATGGATTGGGCGGCGGTGCAGTCGACCCCGTTGTTTTCCGCCTTGCGATTTTCGTCATGGCGGTGTTCGTCGGCTATTACGTCGTCTGGTCGGTGACGCCGGCGTTGCATACGCCGCTGATGTCGGTGACGAACGCCATCTCCTCCGTGATCGTCGTCGGCGCGCTGCTCTCGGTCAGCGTCGAACCGTCGGGCGCGAGCGACGACGGCGCCGGCGTCGCAAGATGGTTCGGCTTCATCGCGCTGATACTCGCGAGCGTGAACATATTCGGCGGCTTCCTCGTCACCGAACGCATGCTCTCCATGTATAAAAAGAAGGGCTGACGCAAATGAGCGCCAATCTCTCAGCCCTCCTTTATCTTGCGGCCGGCGTGCTTTTTATTCTGGCCTTGCGCGGGCTTTCGTCTCCCGCGACGTCCCGCCAGGGCAATCGCTACGGCATGATCGGCATGGCGGTCGCGGTCGCGACGACATTGCTGCTCCATCTGCCGCCGCTCTTCGGCTTTGTGCTGATCATCGTCGGCGCAGCGGCCGGCGGCGGCGCGGGCGCCTATGTGGCGCAGCGCATTCCGATGACGGCGATGCCGGAGCTTGTCGCCTTCTTCCATTCGCTCGTCGGCCTCGCCGCCGTGCTCGTCGCAGGCAGCGCCTTTTTCGCGCCGCAGGCTTTCGGCATCGGCCAGGCAGGGCATATCGAAGGCGGGAGCCTGTTCGAAATGTCGCTCGGCGCGGCGATCGGCGCGGTAACTTTCACCGGCTCGATCATCGCCTTTCTGAAGCTCTCCGAGCGCATGAGCGGCAAGCCGATCCTGCTGCCCGAACGTCACACGATCAATATCATGCTCGGCGCGGCGCTGGCGGCGTTGATCCTGCTGTTCGTGACGACCGAGTCTGGCTACTGGTTCTTTCTGCTGATTGTCGTCTCGCTGTTTCTGGGCGTCACGCTCATCATCCCGATCGGCGGCGCCGATATGCCGGTCGTCGTCTCCATGCTCAACTCCTATTCGGGATGGGCGGCGGCGGGCATCGGCTTCACGCTCGGCAATCTCGCGCTCATCGTCACGGGCGCGCTTGTCGGCTCGTCAGGCGCGATCCTCTCCTACATCATGTGCAAGGGGATGAACCGCAGCTTCTTCTCGGTGATTCTCGGCGGCTTTGGCGGCGAGACGGCGGGGCCGAGCGGCGCCAAGGAGACGCGCAACGTCAAGCAAGGTTCGCCTGAGGACGCCGCCTATATCATGCAGAACTCGGGCAAGATCATCATCGTGCCGGGTTATGGCATGGCGGTGGCGCAGGCCCAGCATGCGCTGCGCGAGATGGCGGATTTGCTGAAAAAGGAAGGCGTGGACATCAGCTACGCCATCCATCCCGTCGCGGGCCGCATGCCGGGCCATATGAATGTGCTGCTGGCCGAAGCCAATGTGCCTTATGACGAAGTCTTCGAGCTCGACGACATCAACTCTCAATTCGCCCAGGCGGACGTGGCTTTCGTCATCGGCGCCAATGACGTGACGAACCCCGCGGCGAAGACGGACAAAGCGTCTCCCATCTACGGGATGCCGATCCTCGACGTCGAACGGGCGAAGACGGTGCTTTTCCTCAAGCGCGGCATGGGGTCGGGCTATGCGGGCGTGGAGAACGAGCTGTTCTTCCGGCCCAACACGATGATGCTTTTCGGAGACGCGAAAAAGACCGTGGAGGCGATCGTCAAAGCGCTGGCGCATTAAGAGGGAACGATGATTTCCCCGACGTTGGCTTTTCCGGAAGCTGCGCGGAGGATTTTTGCTCCTCGACATCCCGGCCAAGCCTTCGATCTGCCGCAGTCGGCAATAGCAGCGGGTCAAAAAACGAAAAACCCCGGGAGTTTTTCTCCCGGGGCTCTCTCTTTCAGCCCTCTCGATCAATCGATCGAGAAAGCGACCGGTTGGAACCAGTTCCTCACGTCGGGCAGGCCGCTCTCATTCCCCGCATAAAAGATTCCGCGCTCTGGATGCTTGGCGGCGCCGTAGTCATACTTCGCGGCGAAATAGAAGGTTCGCTGCGGGAAGGGATGGAACAGGAAATATCTGTAGTTCCCGATGTTGTCGATGCCGAAGTCGAAGGACAGCCGCTCGTTCCACTTGTAGTTGACCTTTGTGTCGACGACAAAGAAGGGATCGAAAGCCTGATATATGCCATAGGCGCGGTCGTTATTGGCCATGGTGCGCCACATCTTGCTTTGGTAGCGGCCTGCGAGTGTGAAGGCCCATTGGTCGTCGGGACGGTAGGTGAAAGCTAATGTCCCGCGCCACTCGGGAACATTTGGCACAGTCTTGCCTGCGACCGAGATTGCCCAGGGGTATTCAAAATTGGCGACGCTCGGCGCCCAGGTCGGATTGGAGATGATCCGCGCATTGAGCCATGTTGCGCTGCCCAGCACCTCCAGCCCCTTGAAGCCAAAATTGTCCTTCTGGAAGGCGACTTCGACGCCGCTGTTGCGGATGCGCTGAACGTTTGTTGGCGCCTGCGTGGGAATGTTCGTGCCAGGCGAGAAGGTCAGCTGGTTTATGATAGCGTCGCGCACTTCTTCGTCGAAGAACGAGACTCGCGCAAGACCATCCAGGCCAAGCTTCCGCTCGACCGTTAATTCTTTACTGAGGGCTGACTCAGGCCGCAGATTGGGGTTGGGGTTGGTCGCAACGCCGTTCACCCCCACGGTTGCGAGATTATAGAGCTCGCGCACCGTCGGGAAGCGATTAGCCATGCCGACTGATCCCCTGATCGTCCATTTGTCGTCGACGATATATTCGAGCGTCCCCTTCGGCGAGAAGCGCGTGCTGTACAGGTTCGGCTGGTAGATCGGGAGCCAACCTAGCGGATTGCCAGCGAGATTGGTGCCGAAATTATTGACGCCGGCCTGCTGATTGTAGCCCTCCGAGGCCGTCCAATGCTCGCCGCGTAAGCCGGCGGTGAGCTTCAGATTGTGCGCAATCGGGAAGGCGTCCTGAAACCAGAGCGCCTGGGTGCGGGTCGTGCCCTGCGCGATCGAAACCGCCGCGCCGGTGCTCGCGGCCGTGCCGGAGGGCCAGTTCGCCGTCAGCCACACAGGATTGTTGAGGTGGAATTGGTCGCCATGCAAGCCGAAGCTGATGTCGTGGCCCTGCAACAGCCCTTCGGGGGGGCGAACAATGCCCTTCATATCGAAGAGCGTCCAATAGGTGCCGGTGAACACCGTGTTGCGGCCTGTCTGCGTGTAGCCGCCGAAGGGAATGGCGGCTGACCAGGGCGAGACCTGATCCGACTGCAGATAGGTGAAATTGGAGGCCGAGACTTCAAAATCGAAAGGGCCGCCGCTGTTGGATCGGATCGCGGCCGCGTTGACCATGATCTTTTCCTGGATTCGATAATAGCCCTGAGTCGCAAAATTTTGCAGCGCGGTGTTGTTCAAGCCCCGGCCCGCGGTCGTCACGCCCCAAACCGGGCCGTATCCGGAGAAAAGGTAATTCTCGGGAATCGATGTCCCGTCATTCGACCAAAAGCCGAAAGTGTACGTGCCTCGGATCGTCTGGCTGAAGTCATAGGCGAGCTTGAGTTTCGCATTCACCTGATCGTTCGCCAGATTGCCGGTCGAGCCGATCACATTGGCGAAGGTCGTCCCATAGACGTTCGTCGCCAGATAGGCGTTGGGGTAGAAATTGGGCGAGGTCACATAGGTGAGCGGCTGCTGCGAGCCGCGCTGCCAATTGCCTGAGATCGTCCAGGACAGGTCGCCTATGCGATCGCCGGCGAAGAAGCTCGTCACATTGTTGACGAGGCCCTTGTTCGTTCCATACTGCGAGAAATCCTGGACCGCGAGCGTGTCCTTGATCGACACTTCCAGCTTCTCGGGCATGCGCGTCGTAATCTTCAGCACGCCCCCCATCGAGTTGCCCGGATATTGCGCCGCATAGGGGCCGTAGAGGAAATCTACGCGCTCGATCTCTTCCGGCGCGACAAGGCCCCAGCGCGGCGCGCCAATGGTGTTGTCGTTGCCGACGAGCGCGGTGAGCAGAAGGTCGTCTGCGTAGACCAGGCTGCGCGCCGAGGAGCTGACGCCCCAGGTGCGGGTCTGCAGCACCGCCTGCGTGTCGCCGTTATTGCGTTTACGCACGAAAAGGCTCGGCATGTATTTCACCGCGTCTTCCGTATCGACGATGTTGATCTGCCGTTCGATCTGCTTGCGCGTGACGCTCGCGACCGTATTCGGCAACTGCCACTTTTCGACGAAGGCGGGGCGGCCGTCGGGCAGGGTCGGCGACCAGCGCGAGACGATCGGCGACGGCGCTGGCGCGCTGGCGACGCCGGGCCGCGCGGCGACTGGCCCGGCGGCGCGGGCAGGAGCCGAACTGCGAGCGGGCGCATGATGATGCTGGCCGCTGACGTCGATGGTCGGCAACGTATGCGTCGCCTGCGCGGGCGACAGAGCGGCGAAAGTCAAAGCGCAGGCGGAGACGCCGCGCAGGAGGTGATGGCGGTACATTGTTGGTGTTCCCTCTTCGCGCCGGACAAGGCGGCGCGTCTGATCCCGGCGCGGCGCGCCGTTACGCTTAATCGGAGTGGATCAGGCCCGGAATGGCGGCGCTCGGGCGGGCGCGTTTCGATTGAATATTTTGGCGCGCGGCGGGACGGCCAACTCGGCGGCCGAGACACGCCAATAGGGCGCGGGGCGTCCCGCCGGCAGGCTCGGCGCGTCGCTGTCGATCGCCGTGAAGCCAAGCTGGCAGAGAGAGCAGGAGGCGTGGTCGTGCGGCGCTGGCGCGTCGAAGGGCGCGGGCCGGTCGTTGCGCGCGTCCGGCGCCAAAACGATCGCCGTCTGCTTGTGGCAACCCGCATAGCCCTCGCGCGCCGCGGCGGCGCCCCATGGCGATGCGCCGAGCTGTGTCAGCAAAGCGACACAGACGATCAGCGATGCGAGTAGCCTTTGACGCATGGGCCGGCAGACAGTCCCGAGAAGCCATAAGGCGCCCGCGAAAAAGGCGCCTCACGGCGTGATCGCGATTTTGGTTCATCACGTTAACCTTGATCGCGCGACGCAATGAACTCTGCCGCTGGCCGAGAAGCATTCCAAGATTGCTTGCGTTGTCAGAAATCAAAAAATCCATTAAGAGACTTTTATGTCACACATGCGGGACATCGGCGAAAGAATACGCGTAGCGATCGTCATCGCTGCGGTATGGGCGCTGATGTTCGGCGTGTCCGCGTCAGGCGCGGCGGTCGCGGGCGCGACCGACACCGTATTAAAAAACAACGATAAAACTGCCGTAGGCCTGTTCGCGTGCTTCAAGCGTCATATGACGCAGCGCGCCGACGCCGCGAGCGACAAGGCGCCCGGGACCGACTACGCCGGCAAGCATCATTGCCCGTGCTGTCTTGCGGCGAGCATGGCGGCGGCTGTTCTGCCAGAGCGGCTCGCGCCGGTGACGCGGCCGCTGCAGGCGCAGAGGCCGGTTTCCTACAGCGTGGCGGCGACATTCGCGCGGGATGGTTGCTCATCGCCGTCCATCAATGGGGCCCGAGCGCCACCCTCTATAGTTTAGAAACTTTCCGATCGGCGGAACCTAGCGCTGGCTCGCGTGCTGCATGCGAGTAAGATCGCCGGTCAGAGACGCCCTTGAGCGTCCAAGATCACAATAAAATCAATGTCAGACGCCGTTGCTGCTCTGCGCGCGCCGTCGAGGATGAGTGAGTTCTATGGACCATACGTCGCTTTCCCCGCTCGCCATGTTTCTCAACGCCGGCCCTGTCGGCAAGGTCGTCATGGCGGCTCTGCTTCTTGCTTCTGTCTGGACCTGGGTGCTGATCATCGAAGGCGCCACAGCCGTCATTCGCATCGCCAAGGCGACTAAGGAGGCGCGCGCAGGCGGGCCGGTCGGCCTTCTCGAACCCGTCGCCGCCGCTGGCCGGGAAGCTTTCGCGCTCGATCTTCCCGATGAGACGACCGGCGACAAGCGTGAGCGAATTGCCGAAAATATGAGCCGCGCTGCCCGCGAATTTCTCACCAAGGCCGAGGGCGGTCTGCCCAATCTCGCCGTGATCTCCTCGGTCGCGCCCTTCGTCGGCCTCTTCGGCACGGTTTGGGGCATCATGACGAGCTTCGCCGGCATTGCGCAGTCGCAGGACACCAGCCTCGCGGTTGTCGCGCCGGGCATTGCGGAAGCGCTCGCCGCGACCGCTTATGGCCTCGCCGCCGCCATTCCGGCTTCGGTCGGCTATAACCGTATCGGCTCCTCCTTCTCGCGCCTCGGCCAGCAGGTCGCGCATTACATCGAGGACGAGGCGCTGCGCATGACCAGCGCGCCGAACGCCCGTCGTTCGCAAAAGGAGGCCGCATAAATGGCGCTCCCGACCCGCTTCAAGAACAACAACGACCTTTATCAGCCGCTCGCCGACATCAATGTCACGCCGCTCGTCGACGTGATGCTGGTGCTGCTCATCATCTTCATGGTGACCGCGCCGCTGCTCGCCAAAGGCGTGAAGGTCAATCTGCCTCAGGCCAGCGCCGCGCAGCCGATCAATCAGAAGGACCCGATCGTGGTCACGGTCGGCAAGGACGGCAAGGTGTCGCTCGGCGCCGATCCGGTGTCCGAGGAGGCGCTCATCGACGGCATTCGCGCCATGATGGGCGAGGACGTCACGCGCGTCGTGCATGTCCGCGGCGACACCGAGGCGGTCTATGGCGAAGTCGTCGCGGTGATGGACAGACTCGCGACGAATGGCATCACCCATATCGCCATCATGACCAATTCGCGCAGCAAGACCGGCTCGGCGGCGAAAGCCGCGGCGCCTGCTGCGCCCGCCGCGCCGGCTCCGGCGGGAGGGGCGGCGAAATGACGGACTTCGCCCTCAGCCCCGACTACGCCAGCCAGCCCGACGAGCCGGAAGGCGCGCCGCCGGTCAATCCGCCGTGGCTGCGCCCCGTCGCCGTCACGGTGATCGTCGCCGCGCATATCGCTGTCTTCGCGGCCTTCCTGTACGCGCCGGCGCCCAAGACGATCTCGCTCGACTCGCTCTCCATGGATCTCGTCCAGGAGGGCGATTTCATCGAGCAGCAGGAAGTGAGCGCGGCGGAGGACACGCCCCCGCCGGTCGCCGTCGAGCAGCCGGACCTCGCCTTGCCGCCGCCGGTCGTGATGGCGCCGGACGCGATCCCGCTCGCGGTGAAAAAGGACGACACCGAGAAGCTCGAGAAAAAGAAGGAAGAGCGCAAGGAAATCGAGCGCGCCGAGCAACGCCGCGAAGCGCAGGCGCGTCGTCGCGCCGGCGCGCCCAATGCGGGCGGCGCCACCAGCGGCGCGTCGCAGGCGAGCTGCCTCGCCCATGTCGCCGCCTCGCTGCGCCAGCATACGCCGGGCTCGACGAGCCTCGGCGCCGGCACGGCCCATGTGACCTTTCATGTGAACGCCGGCGGCGGCATTTCGGGCGTTTCGGCTTCCGGCTCGACCCCGGCGCATGCGGCGCTGGCGCGGCGCATCGTGGGCTCGTCACGCGGTCCGGGTAGCTGCGGCTCCGCCTTTGTAAGCCAAGCCTTCGCCTTCCATTGACCTTTGCCGGCGGACTCGCAAGAGCCCGCCGCTTCTCTTGTTGGAAGCACGCCATGAAGGTTCTCCTCAGCGGGCGCGTCGCATTTCTTTGCGCGCTCGTCCTTACCGGCGCCGCGCGGGCGGAGGCCCCCAAGCCGTCGTCCGCCCCAGCTCCCGCCGCAGCGGCAAAGCCGGGGCCTGCGCCAGCCGCGCCGAAACCCGCGCCCCAAACGGCGCCCGCGCCCGCCTCTGGCATGTCCGAGAGCAAATATCTCGGTCTGCTCTACGCCGAGATCGCCAAGCATACGCCGGAGGAAAACGCCTCCGGACCGGGCGAGGTGAGGGCGAGCTTCATCGTCGGCGCCTCTGGCAAGATCGAGAAAGTGACGATCGACAAGACGACGAGCCCGGCGCATGCCGAGATGGTGAAGAAAATACTGGCGGCGGTTGTCGTTCCTGCCCCGCCCGGCGGCGCGATGGATGTCGGTCAGACCTTCAAGTTCCGCTGAAGCGAAACCATTAGAGGGAAGTCATGGGGTCGATGGCCATTCCGCGCGTGATTATCATATCGGCCGCCGTGTTCGGCCTGAGCGGCGGCGCCGACGCCGAGCTCAGCGCGCCGGCCGAAGGGCAACGACATGGCGCGGCGGCTTGCGCCGAGCCCAAGCCGGATTGCGCCACGACTGCCAATCCGGCGTTCGACGCCAAAGGCAAGCTTTGGGTGGCTTACGTCGTCGGAAAGACGGTCTATGTCGCCTCGTCCCCGGACGCGGCCAAAAACTTTTCGGCGCCCGTCGCGATCGCGTCGGTCAGCGACGGCGTCATCGACGCCCATGGCGACGCACGGCCGAAGATCGTTCCCCTCGACGATGGATCGCTGCTCGCGAGCTATACGACGCGGCCCGACAAGCAGATGATCGGCACGATCTTCACGGCGCGCTCGACCGACGGCGGCAAAAGCTTCTCCAAGCCGCAGGCGATGCTTACCGATGGCGGGCAGCGCTTCGAGACTTTCGTCGTCACGCCCAAGGGCCGCATCTACGCCGGCTGGCTCGACAAGACCAACGCTCTGAAGGCCAAGGCCGAGGGCAAGGAATTCGAGGGCAGCGGCGTCGCCTTCGCCTGGTCGGACGATAATGGGCAGAGCTTTGCGGGCAAAAAAATCCTGATGGACCACGCCTGCGAATGTTGCCGCATGTCTGCGGCGCTGGATCGCGACGGCCTGCCGGTGTTTCTGTGGCGGCAGGTCTTCGACGGCAATGTTCGCGATCACTACGCCGCGAAGCTTTCCGCCGATGGCGCGACGCTCACGGGCGGGCGCGTTTCCGACGATAATTGGGCGATCAATTCCTGTCCGCACCATGGCCCCAGCCTCGCCGTCGACGCCCATGGCGGATGGCACGCGGTGTGGTTCACGAAGGGCAAGAATCGGCAGGGGCTTTTCTACGCGCATAGCGAAGATTCGGGAAAAAGCTTCTCCAGCCCGGAGAAATTCGGCGATGACGCCAAGGCCCCGGGCCACCCCGTCGTGCTCGCGGCGAAAGGCCGTCTCTATCGCGTCTGGAAGGAGTTCGACGGGACGACGACGACCATCCCGCTGCAGCTCTCGCGTGATGGCGGCAAAAGCTGGAGCGCGCCGAAAATCCTCGCGCAGACCGACGACGCCTCGGATCATCCGGAGCTCGTCGCCTACAAGGGCGCGGCTTATCTTTCGTGGGTGACGCATAAGGAGGGCTATCGCCTGCTGCCGCTTCCCCGCGACGAGAAGAGTGCCGCAGTGCGATGAAGAAGGTGATCGCCGCTTTACGTGCAGCCTGTCATTCCCGCCTTCGGCTCGCCGGGAATGACGGACGAAACAGTCTCGCTGTTCGTCTCTCCCTCTGCGCCATTATCGCCTTCACCGCTTCGAGGGCCCACGCGCTCGATTTCAAGCCCTATGGTCGCGGCGCCTTCTCGCAGATCGCCAAGGCGCATGCGGGGCGGCCGCTGATGATTCACTTCTGGTCCGTCACCTGCCCGCCCTGCCTCGCCGAGCTGGCGCAATGGGCGCAGATGACGGCCGAACACAAGGATGTCGACATCGTCTTCGTCAACGTCGATAGCGAAGAAGATCGCGCACGGGCGGCGGCGCGCGCCGAGAAAGCCGGGCTCGGCAAGTCGGCGCATTACGGTTTTGCAGATGATTTCGTCGAGAAGCTCTATTTCGAGGCCGATAAGACGTGGCGGGGCGAATTGCCGTTCACCACGCTGGTGGCGCCCGACGGCGGGGTGATCGCCGTGACCGGTGCAATCGACGATCCGCTCGTTCTGCAGTGGCTGGAAAAGCACAGATAAGCGCGGCCAGATTGCTGACAAAGTGGCGATGACGCCCCTCGTGCTTCGAGACGCCTGCTGCGCAGGCTCCTCAGCATGAGGGGCTTCTGCGATTTCGTCGAACACTAATACGAGATCCGCTTAATTGGTTCGGTGTCATTCCCGACGCTCGCGCAGCGAGCGATCGGGAATCCAGAGCAAAGGCGGCTATCATGGCTCTGGATTCCCGGTCGGGCCTTCAGCCCGCCGGGAATGACAAGACCCGATGCGAGCTGTTCAAACGGAAGTGGTGTTGGGCCTCTTCCTGAGGAGCGAGCAAAGCTCGCGTCTCGAAGGACGAGGCCGCCTCAAAGTTCGTCAACCAACTGACCTTTCCCGCCTAAGCGGGAAAGGCGCTCTCGAGTATCGGGCTTATCAGGCGACGCCCTTCGCGTTCAAATAAGGGCCGTAGAGCCTGTCGATATTGGGGATGTGGTCCGTCAGCCAGCCGACCACGAAGCCGGCCGTCTCTCCGGTCACCTCCGCTTCACCGGCGTGGAATTTCTTTTGCAAATCGGCGCAAGTCGCCACCAGCTTGTCATGCTCGGCTTTGTGGCCGGCTGCGGCTGGATAGTCATATTGCGCGAAATTCGCTTCCTCCGCCGCGAAATGCTTCACCACATAGTCGATGAGCGCATCGAGCTCCTTGCCGATCGCGTTTCGGTCGCCGCTGGCGACGGCGTCGCCGAGCACATTCACCAGCCTGAATATTTCCTGATGCTCCGCATCATGCGCGCTGACGTTGGTCGCGAATTGTTCCTTGGTCCAGGTGATAAGCGACATGCAGTTTCCTCCACACCAACGCCCCATGCGCCCCTCGTGGCTGACGAGTCGCGCAATTGCAAAAGCGCATGCGCGATCTCGCCGCGCACGCACTTTGACGTGATGACTCGAGGCTGTAATTGACCGGCGTCAACACGAGACAATGTGACGCGCCCATCATTCGCCGCCGTCATTGCGAGCAAAGCGAAGCAATCCAGGGCCGTGATGTGAGTGTGGATTGCTTCGTCGCTTGCGCTCCTCGCAATGACGGGGCGCGAAGGGTCTGTCAGAGTCTGCGCAAAACGAACGCGTCGTCTTCCGCGCGCAGCGCGATAATCGGACAGCGTTCTTGCGAGTCGCCGACGCAAGCGGCGCCATCTCCCAAGGCGATGACTGCGGCGATTGCGCTATTGTCGAGCAGCCCGGCGCGATCGAGATCGGCGAGGATGGAAACCGGCGCAATCAATCGCGCCGACCCAAGCGCATCGAGCGTTTCGAGAAAGCGCGCCGTGGTGAAAGGCGCAAGAAAATGCAGCGGCGCCCCCGCGAGCAACGCCGCGAGCGGGCCGGCGACAAGAGCGGCGAGCGAGCTCGGCGCATAGAGCGAAAGAATGGGCGCCTCTCGCGCGGCGCGGGTCGCGCGCACGAGATCGAGCGCCGCGCCGAGCAGCGCGCCTTGCGAAGCGAAACGGACATTTCCGCTCTCGTCGAGCGCGCCGACATCGAAGCGTTCGTCGTCGCTCCAATCATCAAAGAGCGGCACGCGCGGCGACATCTGCGCCGCGAGCGCTTGCGCCGAAAAATCAGCAGCGCCGTCGAGCGCGCCATGAAGCGCGCCGATCACGCGCAACGACGGCGTATCGGCGGCGATCTCGAGCAGCGCCTCCTCGAAATCGAGGCCGCAGATTTGCGCCGGCGCGAACAGCGCGGCGATCTGCAATGTCTTTGCCCCATGCGCGATGGCTGCGCGCCATTGGGGGAGGGGCATGGGCGCGAGCGTTGGCGCGAGACCCGCGGCGAGCGCGCCGACGAGCGCGACAAAGGCTTGCGCGCCGGATGAAGAGCAGATGAGAATTCTCTCGCCACGCGCGAGATCGAGAGCGCGGAGCTTGGAAAGGCAAGCGCCGACGCGCTGGTAGAGATCGGCGTAGGTGACCTGGTCCACGGCGCCGTCGACGTCATCGAGAAAGGCGAGCCCGCCGGGGCGCGGCCTTGCCGCGCCGGCGACGAGGGCGTCGAAGCCGAATTGCGTCAAAGGATGGGCGCGCACGAGCGCCGCTTCCTCTTTCTCAAAAACAGCGGCGCGCGCGGTCATGGATCTTTCCTCCACCAGCTTTCGAGCGTCGGACCAAAGAGCGGCGCGGCGTAGCGCGGCAGGCGCTGGGGCCGGGCGAGGTCGGTCGAATGCGCGATCCATTGCTCGGAGGCGTGAAACAAAGGCACGACATAAAAACCCGAGAGCAGAACGCGGTCATAGGCGCGCACCGCCGAAACGAAATCCTCGTGGCTTTGCGCCGAGAGTAACGCGGCGATCAGGCTGTCGATCGCGGGCGAGGCGGCGCCGGCGAGATTGAAGGACGATTCCTGCGTCGCGCTCGCCGAGCCCCAACGCATGCGCTGCTCATTGCCGGGTGAAGCCGAAGCGAGATACTGCCCGATCATCATATCAAAATCGAACTTCTGTCGCCGGCGCTGATACTGCACTTCGTCGACGAGTCTGACGCGCGCCTCGACGCCGATGCGCGCGAGGGAAGCCGCATAATTGAGCGCAAGCCGCTCCTGATTGCGGTCCTTGACCATGATCTCGAAGGAAACCGGCGCGCCGTCCTTGGCGAGCCTGTCGCCATTCACATGATAGCCGGCCGCCGCCAGCAATTCGAGCGCGCGCTTGGCCATCTCGCGGTCGCGGCCCGAACCGTCGTTGACCGGCGGGCGCCATTTCCCGTCGAGAATATCCGCGCGCACGGCGTCGGGGTAGGGCGCAAGAAGAGCGCGCTCCTTCTCATTCGCCGGACGGCCCGAGGAAGAAAGCTCCGATTCGTCGAAGAAGCTTTTGGTGCGCGTATAGAGGTTCGAATAGAGATTGGCGTTGATCCACTCGAAGTCGAACATCATGCCGAGCGCTTCACGCAGCCGGATGTCTTTGAAGATCGTTTGCCGCGTGTTGAAGACGAAGCCTTCGAGCCCCTTGGGGTTCTCGTTCTTCAACGCCTCGGTTGCAACGCGGCCCTCGCGCAACGCGGGGAAGTCGTAGCCGGTCGACCAGCGGGTCGTGCTGGTCTCTTCGCGATAGTCGATCAAGCCGGCCTTGAAGGCCTCGAACAGGGCGTTGCCGTCGCGGAAGTATTGAATGTCGATCTCGTCGAAATTGTAGAAGCCGCGCTGGCTCGGAACGTCCGCGCCCCAATAGTTGGGGTCGCGCTTCAAAAGCAGCCGCGCGCCGGCCTGCGCATCCGCGACGATATAGGGGCCCGAGCCTAGGGGCTTGGCGAGCGTGGCGTCCGAGAATCGCTCGAGGTCGGTCGCGTGCCTGGGCAGCACGGGCATGATGGCAAGAATGAGCGGCAGCTCGCGATCGCCGACGCCCGTCAGATCATAGGAGACCGTCTGCGCGTCGGGCGCTGTGATCGATTTCACAAGGCCATAGGCGACCCGCTGCTGCGGGCGGCCCTTCGACTTGAGCAGGTTGAAGGAAAACAGCACGTCTTCCGAGGTGATGGGCTTGCCATCGGAGAAATGCGCTCGTGGGTCGAGGTGGAAGGTCACATGGGCGCGGGCGGCGTCGATGTCGAGCGATTGCGCGATGAGCGGATAGAGCGTGAAAGGCTCGTCCTGCGACCGCGCCATCATTCCTTGGAAGATATTGCCGACGAGGCCCTGGGCCGTGGAGCCGGATTTGAGATTGAAGGGGTTGAGGCTGTCGAATGTCCCGGCGAGGCCGACACGAAGCCTGCCGCCTTTCTTTGCTTGCGGGTCGGCGTAAGGGAGATGCTCGAAGTCCGGCGGCAGCGCCGGCGCGCCATGCGCCGCCAGGCCATGAGTAGGCTCGCCCGCCATGAGCGGACCGCCGGGCGCAAAGGCCGTCAGCAGCGCAAGGGCGAGGCGCGGAAGGCGGCGCCTCTTTGGGCGGCCGCGAATCACGGAAGAGATCATGCTGCGACAATAGTCGAAGCTATGGCGGCAAGAAGCCGAGACCGGGCGTCATTCCGCCTCATTTATGAAATTTTAACGTAATCGGCGCTCGCGGGGGCTTTATGCGCGCCGGGGACCGCTGGAATTTGCCGCGGCGACAAGGTAAGAGCTTTGCCGTCGCTCCGGCGCGGCGGCTGCGCCGGGGGAGAATCGCGGTCGGGGCAAAAGTTCCAAGGGCGTTCCATTTTTCGTCCGCGCAGGCGGGCGGCCCCCGCAAGACGAGACAACAAGAGCTGTTTAGAAGCCGGAAGAGCGCCGGCTAGAGAGCAATCGAAAGGGACTTCGGAAATGTCGAACCTCTTCTCGCGGTCCGCCGCGGTCGCGCTGGCAGGCGCTTTCCTGCTCGCCGGCGTTTCGGCGCAAGCCCAGCAGGCTCCGGCCGCTGCCGGGCAGCAGCCTGCCGCAGGCGGGGCGCAGGGCCCCATCACCGCCACGCTTCAGGCGGTGCAGCCCGACTGGACCAAGGTCTGCGGCAGCGATCCGGCGACCAAGAAGGAAGTCTGCTACACGACCCGCGATTTCGGCGCCGCCGCCAAGGAAGGCGACGCGCCGCAGCCGTTGCTCGCGCTCGCGGTCTATGATCCCAAGGGCGACGACACCAAGATCATCCGTCTGCTGCTGCCGCCGGGCCTGATGCTGAAGCCGGGCTTCCGCTTCGCGATCGACAAGGGAGCCATGGAGGCCGGCGCCTTCGAGATCTGCTTCCCGAACGGCTGCTTCGCCGAGGCGAAGGTCAAGAAGGCCTCGGTCGACGGCATGAAGAAGGCCCAGCAAATGACGGTCATCGTCAAGAACCAGGCCAATACCGAGGTCACTTTCTATTTGCCGCTGAACGACTTCGGCAAAGCCTTCGACGGCCCGGCGATCGACCCCAAGGTGCTCGAGGAGCAGCAGAAGAAGCTGCAGGAAGAGCTGCAGAAGAAGGCCGAGGAAGAGCGCAAGAAGCTCGAAGCCAAGAGCGCCGCTCCGGCCGCGGCTCCTGCGCCGGCCAAGAAGTAAGCGCTTCTTTCTAACGAACAAAGAAAACGCCCGCATGGCTCATGCGGGCGTTTTCTTTTGGGCGGCTTGGGAGAGAGCCGGGAAATGCCGGGAAGCTGGTCCAGCGCGGCCAAGTAGCGATGATGGGCATGCGCTGGCGTCCGTCATTGCGAGGTGCGCAAGCGACGAAGCAATCCAGAGCCGCGATGGCTGCCCTGGATTGCTTCGCTCCGCTCGCAACGACGGGATGGGCTGCGAGCCCGAAGGCTCGCGGTCCCGAGGCGCTCTTTTGCGCTTTCCGCCGCTCTATGCTAGCGCGAGCCCTCCCAATGCGTTCCAGACCTGAGCTGCGCCCATGATCCCTCGCTATTCTAGATCCGAGATGACCACGATCTGGGAGCCGCAGACGCGCTTCCGCATCTGGTTCGAGATCGAGGCCTATGCCTGCGACGCGCTGGCCGAGCTTGGCGTCATCCCCAAGGAAAGCGCCAAGAATATCTGGGACAAGGCGGATTTCGTCGAGTTCGACGTCGCCCGCATCGACGAGATCGAGCGCGTGACGAAACATGACGTCATCGCCTTCCTCACCCATCTTGCCGAATTCATCGGCCCGGATTCGCGCTTCGTGCATCAGGGCATGACGTCCTCGGACGTGCTCGACACCTGCCTCGCCGTGCAGCTCTCGCGCGCCGCCGATCTGCTGATCGCCGATGTCGACGCGCTGCTCGCGGCAATCAAGAAGCGCGCTTTCGAGCATAAATTCACGCCGACCATCGGTCGCTCGCATGGCATTCACGCCGAGCCCACCACCTTCGGGCTCAAAATGGCGCAGGCCTATGCGGAATTCACCCGCGCCCGCGAACGCCTGGTACACGCCCGCAAGGAGGTCGCGACCTGCGCCATCTCAGGCGCCGTCGGCACTTTCGCCAATATCGATCCGCGCGTCGAAGAATATGTCGCGCACAAGATGGGCCTCGTCGCCGAGCCCGTCTCGACGCAGGTCATTCCGCGCGACCGCCATGCGGCATTCTTTGCGACGCTCGGCGTCGTTGCGTCTTCGGTCGAGCGGCTCGCGATCGAAATCCGCCATTTGCAGCGCACGGAAGTGCTGGAGGCCGAGGAATATTTCTCGGCGGGCCAGAAGGGCTCGTCGGCCATGCCGCATAAGCGCAATCCGGTGCTGACCGAAAACCTCACCGGCCTAGCGCGCCTCGTCCGCGGCATGGCGATTCCGGCCATGGAGAATGTGGCGCTCTGGCACGAGCGCGATATTTCGCATTCCTCCGTCGAGCGCATGATCGGCCCCGACGCGACGGTGACGCTCGACTTCGCGCTGGCGCGGCTCACCAATGTCGTCGAGAACCTTCTCGTTTACCCCGAGAATATGCAGAAGAATTTGGACAAGCTCGGCGGCCTCGTCCATTCGCAGCGCGTGCTGCTCGCTCTGACGCAAAAGGGCGTCTCGCGCGAGGACGCCTACGCCATGGTGCAGCGAAACGCCATGCCGGTCTGGCGGGGCGAGGGCGAGTTCCGCGATCTCCTTGGCAAGGACAAGGATGTGAGCGCCAAGCTCTCGCCGACGGAGTTGGACGAGCTGTTCGACCTCTCGTACCACTTCAAGCATGTGGATACGATCTTCCGCCGGGTGTTCGGGGAGGGCTGAGGCAGTTTCCGTTTGAATAGCTCGCATCGGGATTTGTCATTCCCGGCGGGCTGAAAGCCCGACCGGGAATCCACAGCCACAAGAGCGCTGGTTTTGCCCAGAGCCCGTCATTGCGAGCGAAGCGAAGCAATCTAGGGCAGCGATGCGGCGCGTCGGCTCCGGCTCCTCGCAATGACGGCGGTGAGTCCTGTGTGTCCAAACGGCGCGAGCGTCCGGGATACGCCGAACCAATCGAGTGGATCTCGTATCACTCCTGCGCCGGCGCCTTCAGATGGCCGCGCCGACGGTCCCGTTGCTTCATCAACGTGTCCGCGGCGTCGATTTCCGCATAAGCGAGCTTTATCTCCAGGGCGAAGGCGACGAGCGCCGCAGTGAAAAGCCCCATGGCGATCATGAACAGAAACCCCGCGCCGAATTCGTGACGGAAGCGGAAAAACGCCGATGCGAAGGCGACGATGACGAGAAAGCTCGTCACGACGCAGCTCGCCACGCCCCAATAGATCGAGCGGTGGACCAGCACGGCGCGCCGCCGCAGGATCGGCACCTCGACCTTGCGATGCGCCTGGGCGTGTCCGTCGTCGAGATCGGCAAGCTCGCGCGCGCGATCCACGATCCGATCCTGCCGTGAGACGAGCACGCCCAAAAGCTGCGCCTCGGCGGCGAGCAGAAAGGCCGGGCCGGTCACCTGGGAGATGACGATGGAAAGCTGCTCGATGGTCGGCGCGTCGAAAAGCATGGGCGGTCCCGCGTAAAACAGTTCGTCGCCGCATCTTATACCGGTTTGTGGCCCGCCTGAGCGGGGGGGGTGGCGGCGCAAGCCGCATTTCTCTTCCAAAGCGCCCGGCAAAGCCTTAAACAGCGCTTCCATGATGTGGCTCATTTTCGCTCTCCTCACCGGCGCCGCGGTTATGGCCGTCCTCCTGCCGCTCGCCATGCGGGGCGAGACGAAAGACGCGGGCGCCGCCGACATCGCCTTTTTCGAGGAGCAGCTCGCCGAGATCGCGCGCGAGCGCGCTGAGGGCCGCCTCGACCCGGTCGAAGCCGAGGTCGCGAAGACCGAGGCCGCCCGACGCCTGCTGCGCGCCGAAGCGGCTCCGAAGGCGCGGGCCCAGGGCTCCCGCAAGGCGGCGCTCGCGGCGGCGCTTGCCGCGATGGTCATCGTTCCCGCGGTCTCGCTGCCGCTTTATCTGCGCCTTGGCAAAGTCGACATGCCGGACATGCCGCTGACGGCGCGGCTCGACTCCCAGCCCGACAAGGGCGATCTCGCCGGCGCCGTCGCCCGCATCGAGCAGCATTTGCGCGAGCATCCCGAGGATGGCCGCGGTTTCGAAGTGGTGGCGCCTTATTACCTGCGCTCGGGGCGGGGCGAGGAGGCGATCGACACTTATTCCAGGGCGTTGAAGCTCCTCGGGGCGACGGCGGAGCGCCACGCCAATTTGGGTCAGGCCCGCATGATCGTCGCCGAAGGCAAGGTGACGCCGCAGGCGCGGCAGGATTTCGAGGCGGCGCTGGCGCTCGACCCCAATAATGTGATGGCCGCCTATTATCTTGGCGTCGGCGCAGAGCAGGCGGGCGAGAAGGACAAGGCCGTCGGGATTTTCGAGAAGCTCGAAGCCGAGGCTTCGGCGGACGCGTCCTATCTTCCGGCCGTGAAGCGCCGGCTGGCGGCGCTGCGCGGCGAAGACGCGCAAGAGCGGCCGCCCTTCGCGCAGGGGCCCGCGAGCGCGCAGGGCAAGGTCATCGCCGCCATGCCGGCGGACGAGCGCGCCGCGACGATCAAGGGCATGGTCGACAAGCTCGCGGCGCGGCTGGAGAGCAAAGGCGACGATATCGAAGGCTGGCTGCGGCTCATCCGCGCCTATAGCGTGCTGTCGGAGCCCGAAAAGGCGAAAAAGGCTGTCGAGGACGCCCGCAAGGCGCTCGCCGGCAAGCTCGAGGAAGTCGCGCGCATCGAGGCGCTGGCGAAGGAATTGAACATCGGGGGGTGATATCCCTCTCCCGCAAGCGGGAGAGGGTGGCCCCTGCGTCAGCAGGGGTCGGGTGAGGGCCCTCATCCGTCACCGCTTCGCGGCGACGCCTTCTCCCGCAGGCGGGAGAAGGGAAAAAACAGCAGTGAGAGCGACATGACGCGCAAAGGCAAGAGACTGACGCTGATCATCGGGGCGCTGGCCGTTCTGGGCCTCGCGGCGGGACTCATGCTTTTCGCGCTACGCGACAATATCGTCTTCTTCTACACGCCCTCGGAGCTGGCCCAGAAGCAGGTCGCGCCCGGCGCGCGGCTGCGCATCGGCGGACTCGTCAAGGAAGGCAGCGTCGTCAAGAACGGCAAGGACGTGGCCTTCACCGTCACCGACAAGACCAAAGACCTCGCCGTGGCCTACACGGGCCTCTTGCCCGATCTCTTCCGCGAGGGCCAGGGCGTCGTCGTCGACGGGTTGCTGCAAACGGACGGCAAGTTCAAGGCCGACAGCGTGCTCGCCAAGCATGATGAGCGCTACATGCCGCGCGACGTCGCGGACAAGCTGAAGCAGCAGGGCGTGTGGCAGGGAGAGAAGAAGTGAAGCATCTGGCCCCCTTCCCTTCTCCCGCAAGCGGGAGAGGGTGGCCCTCGCGTCAGCGAGGGTCGGGTGAGGGCCCTCATCCGTCACCGCTTCGCGGCGACACCTTCTCCCGCGGGCGGGAGAAGGAGGAGATCCCTCAATGATCGTCGAAACCGGACATTACGCGCTCATTCTCGCGCTCGCCCTCGCTTTGCTGCAATTCGCCATTCCCTCCGCCGGCGCGCGGCTGAACGATTCGTCGCTGATGCGCGTTGCCCGGCCGACGGCGATCGCGCAGTTCCTCTTCGTCGCCTTCGCCTATGGCGCGCTGACATACGCCCATGTCGTTTCCGACTTCTCGCTCGTCAACGTCATCGAGAATTCGCACTCGCTGAAGCCCTTCGTCTATAAAATCTCCGGCGTGTGGGGAAATCACGAAGGCTCCATGCTGCTGTGGGTGCTGGTCCTTTCCTTCTGCGGCGCGCTCGTTGCGATTTTCTCGTCGGCTATGCCGGATAGACTGCGCGCCGACGCGCTTTCCGTTCAGGGCCTGCTCGGCGCGGCCTTTCTGCTGTTCATCCTGCTGACGTCCAATCCCTTCGCGCGCGTCGATCAGCCGCCGTGGGAGGGACGCGACCTCAATCCGATCCTGCAGGACCCCGGTCTCGCGATCCATCCGCCGCTGCTGTATCTGGGCTATGTCGGCTTCTCGATCGTCTTCTCCTTCGCCGCCGCCGCGCTGATCGGCGGCCGCATCGACGCCGCCTGGGCGCGTTTCGCCCGGCCCTGGACGCTTTTCGCCTGGACCGCGCTGACGCTCGGCATCGCCATGGGCTCCTACTGGGCCTATTACACGCTCGGCTGGGGCGGCTTCTGGTTCTGGGACCCGGTCGAGAACGCTTCGCTCATGCCCTGGCTCGCGGGTACGGCGCTGCTGCACAGCGCGGCGGTGATGGAAAAGCGCGAGGCGCTCAAGGTCTGGACGATCTTCCTCTCGATTCTCGCTTTCTCGCTCTCGCTGCTCGGCACCTTCCTCGTGCGCTCGGGGGTGCTGACGTCGGTGCATGCTTTCGCCAGCGATCCCGAGCGCGGCGTCTTCATTCTCGGGATTCTGGTTTTCTTCATCGGCGGCGCTCTGGCGCTTTTCGCCTTGCGGGCGGCCTCGCTCCCGATCGGCGGCGTCTTTGCGCCGATCTCGCGCGAGGGCGCGCTGGTGGTGAATAACCTCCTGCTCTCCGCGAGTTGTGCGACGGTTGTTATCGGGACGCTCTATCCGCTCGCTCTGGAGGCGCTGACGGGCGAGAAGATTTCGGTCGGCCCGCCCTTCTTCAATACGGTGCTGATCCCCATCGCATTGCCGCTCGCGCTGCTGATGCCCATCGGCCAGATGCTCGCCTGGAAACGCGGCGACCTGCCGGCGGCGCTGCAGCGCCTGCGCGCGGCCTTTGCAATCGGCCTACTGGCGGCGGCGGCGCTCGGCGCCTTCTATGGGACGCCTTTCCTCTCCATCGTTTCGGGGGGCATCGCCGTCTATCTCGTCGTCGGCGCGGTGAGCGACATCGCCCAGCGCGCGACCTTCCGCGCCTCCTCCGCCGGCGCCGTCTTCTCGCGCCTGCGCGGCCTGCCGCTTTCGGCCTGGGGGACGTCGCTCTCGCACGCCGGCATGGGGCTGACGCTGCTCGGCCTCGCGGCGACCGGCTGGGGCGTCGAGAATATCGTCGCCATGAAGCCCGGCGATTATTACGACGTCGGTCCCTATAAGCTCGGCATAGAGGAAATCTCGCCCCGCAACGGCCCGAACTATTCCGAAACCTACGCCGTGATGGCGGTGCGCTCGGGGAGCGAGACCGTCGCCAAAATCGAACCCGCCAAGCGCTTCTATCAGGCCCGCAAGATGCAGCGGTCCGAGGCCGGCATTGTCACGCTGGGCCTCGGCCAGATCTACGCCGCGATTGGAGACTCGCATGAGGACGGGACAATCGACGCCCGGCTCTATTGGAAGCCCTTCGTCACGCTGATCTGGATCGGCGCGCTGATTATGGCCTTTGGCGGCGCCTGCTCGCTCGCCGACCGCCGGCTGCGGATCGGCGTGGCGCGGCGGGCGAGCGCGGTGGCGATGCCGGAGGCTGCGGAATGATGCGGAAGGCCCCCTCCCTGTCCCTCCCCCGCTTCGCGGGAGAGGGGACGCTCACGATCCACATCGCCAATGAAGGCCCGCGCCTCGCTCCCTCTCCCGCGAAGCGGGGGAGGGCTGGGGTGGGGGCCGCTGCAATGATGGCGCTCCTGCTCATCACCCCGGTCCACGCCGTCACCCCCGGTGAAAAGCTCCCCGACCCGACCATGGAGGCCCGCGCGCGCGCCATCACCAGCGAGCTGCGTTGCCTCGTCTGCCAAAACCAATCGGTCGACGATTCCGACGCCTCCCTCGCCAAGGATCTGCGCGTGCTCGTGCGCGAGAAGCTCAAAGACGGTCTCAGCGACGCCGAAGTGAAGGAGTATGTCCACTCCCGCTATGGCGACTTCGTTCTGCTGCGGCCGCCGCTGAAAATGGGCACGATCCTGCTCTGGGCCGCGCCGCTCCTCGCGCTGCTCGCAGGCGCGGCCGCCGTCTGGAGCGCCTCGCGCCGGCGCCGGGCGGCTCCCGCAGGCTCCACTGAATTGACGGCCGAGGAGCGCGCGCGGCTGGCGGCCTTGGGCCTCTCCGAGGGGCAACCCCGCGATTCATCTGAATAGTTAATGTCACGTTAAGGTTGCGGCGACGGGCTTGAATAAGGCTCCTTTTCACAGGGGGCCTATAATGACTTCTGTTGCTTCTGAAATTGATCTTGGCGCCAGTCACGGGCCGGCGAACGCGAAGCCGAAGCTCGATCATTCTTTCGACATTCGCGGCCTGTTGGCGTTTCTCGGCGTCATCGCCTGCGGCCTGGGCTATACGGCCTGGAGCATCTGGAGCGATCTCAAGGACACGGGCGCGCCGATCGTCGCCTATCTGCCTTTCGTCCTGCTCGGCGTGGCGCTGTTGATTGCGCTCGGCTTCGAATTCGTCAACGGCTTCCACGACACGGCCAACGCCGTCGCGACCGTCATCTACACCCACTCCATGCCGGCCAATGTCGCCGTCATCTGGTCGGGGTTCTTCAACTTTCTCGGCGTATTGTTCTCCACCGGCGCGGTGGCTTTCGGCATCGTGTCGCTCTTGCCCGTGGAGCTGATCCTGCAAGTCGGCTCCAGCGCCGGTTTCGCCATGGTCTTCGCGCTGCTCATCGCGGCGATCATCTGGAACCTTGGCACCTGGTGGCTGGGCCTGCCGGCCTCTTCCTCGCACACGCTGATCGGCTCGATCATTGGCGTCGGCGTCGCCAACGCTCTTATGCGCGGGCGTGATGGCACTTCCGGCGTCGATTGGGGCAAGGCGACCGAGATCGCCTATTCGCTGCTGCTCTCGCCGCTCGTCGGCTTCACAGCGGCCGCCCTGCTGCTGCTGCTCATGAAGTTCATCGTCCGCAAGGCCGAGCTCTACAAGGAGCCGCAGGGCCAGAACCCGCCGCCGTTGTGGATTCGCGGCCTCCTGATCCTTACCTGCACGGGCGTTTCCTTCGCCCATGGCTCGAACGACGGCCAGAAGGGCATGGGCCTCATCATGTTGATCCTGATCGGCACGGTGCCGACGGCCTATGCGCTCAACCGCGCGCTGCCCGAGAGCCATATCGCCGCCTTTTCCAAGGCGTCGCTCGCCGCCTCCAAGGTCGTGGAGGCCAAGGCCGCGGGCTATCAGGTGCTCGGCGATCCGCGTCCGGCAGTGACGAATTACATCTCGCGCCATGAGCTCAATGAGGGCACTTATCCGTCGCTCGCCGCGCTGATGCGCGAGATCTCCAAGGAGATCGATTCCTATGGCGCGATCTCGAAGATTCCCTTCGCCGCCGTCGGCAACACGCGCAACGACATTTATCTCGCCTCCGAGGCGCTGCGCTTCCTCGCCAAGGATAAGGAAGCCGACCTCACCGAGGCGGATAAAAAGGTGCTGAAAGACTATAAGGACCACATCGACAAGGCGACGAAATTCATCCCGACCTGGGTGAAGATCGCCGTCGCCATCGCGCTCGGCCTCGGCACCATGATCGGCTGGAAGCGCATTGTCGTCACCGTGGGCGAGAAGATCGGCAAGGAGCATCTGACCTATGGCCAGGGCGCCTCGGCCGAGCTCGTCGCTATGAGCACGATCGCCGCCGCCGACATGTTCGGCCTGCCGGTTTCCACCACCCATGTGCTGTCGTCCGGCGTCGCCGGCACGATGGCGGCCAACGGCTCCGGCGTGCAGATGGGCACGATCCGCAATCTGCTGATGGCCTGGGGGCTGACGCTCCCCTGCGCCATTCTTCTCTCGGGCTCGCTTTATTTCCTGCTGAGCCATGTGCTGAAAATCGCGGGCTGATCGATTCGTCAGCCAGACTGCGCCGCCGCGGAGCGATCAGCGACGGCTCAGCTTGCCTAATCTCGCCTCCGAAGACATAGATCGTAAGTCGGCGAAACGTCGACGCTTTCAGTATCTTTCTTATTTCTTCGGAGAAATGCTTATGTCCGACAAGTTGAAGCAAGCAATGTTGCAGCCGGCGGGGCCAACCGATATTTTTGGCGTCGCCTATCTCCAGCTTTGCCAGATCTCCTACGCGCTCCCCTCGTCCATCCCCTCCCTCGTCAACAACAACATGCCGCCTCTGAGCGCCGGAGGCCGCTGGGAATGCGTCTGGGGGCCGGCTGAAAGCGACGATCTGGCGAATCTCGTGTTCGTCGCGGCCTATTATGACGGACCGGGCCTGCCGCCGGTTTTCGCGGCGGTCGTCACGCGCGGCACGGATGTCGACGTCAATGATTTTTGGGGCGTGCTGCAGCAGGCCTTCGAGGATTTTTACGTCATCTTCCAGAGCACGCCGCCCTGGTTGCCCGCCGATAGCCCGGCGCTTGTAGCCGATGGAACGCTTTACGCGCTGGAGACGATCCAGGACTTCACGTCTAACGGGGCGTCGCTTTCCGCGTTCCTGGCCGATTTTCTCCAGTCGCCGCAGAATGACAATCCGGTTCTGGTGTGCACGGGCCATAGTCTCGGCGGATGCGTCACCACCGTGCTGGCGCCTTCGCTGCAAGCCTCGCTCGCCGCTGTCGGGGTCAACAACCCGATCGTTCCGGCGACCTTCGCGGCCCTGACCGCAGGCAATAGCGCCTTTGCCGATTATTACACATCGACCTTCGGTTATTGCCCCCGCTATTACAACACGCTGGACGTCGCGCCGCTCGCCTGGGGCAATTTGGACGCCGTCTCGACCATCTATGATCCCTGCAGCATCCCGATCCCGGACGCCGCCTATGTCGCCCTCGTCCTGTGGCAGGACGCGCTGCTGCTCGAAGGCGCGAGCTATTTGCAGCAGCAGGCCAATAACGCCCCGCTGCCGGGCACATGCTTCGAGCTCTATCCGGCGGACTGGTATACGCAGGCTTCCATGCAGCACCATACCGGAACCTATATGCGCCTGCTCGGAGGAACCTCGATCGACATCGGCCCGAGCCTTGCCGCGCGAAGCCGGCCGAGACGGCGGGTCTCCCGTTACCGCCTGCTGTCGCAGGTGAGGAGCCGCGAAAACCTGCTGCTGAAGTCTAACAAGGGCTGAGTCAGCTCAGGCGCGGGGGAGTCCCCGCGCCCCCTATCCAATTCCGCTGGGCTGCAATATAGGGGGCGGCAGCGTTGTCGAGCCGCCGGCGCGGCGTCACCTGAAAGAGCGGACCATGGCCGAACATTCCACGCCCCATTTCCACAATACGCCCGGCGTCGCCCAGATTCGCGTAGGGGCGAAGGAGTTCATGTGCATCGGCGCGCTGCCGCCGTTCGACCATCCGCATGTCTATATCGACATGGGCGCCGATACGCAGGCGGTGTGCCCCTATTGCTCGACGCTCTACGTCTACGACGCCTCGCTTCACGGCGGCGCCGAGCCGGCGGAATGTGTCTATCACGATCAAGCCGCCGACGCGGCCTGACAATTTTTGATGACCGCCCTGGGGGCTCCTTCCGCCATGGCCAACCACGCCGATCGCGAAAACGAGCTTAGCCCGGAAGCGCGCCCATGAGCGCCCCCATCGTCATCGCGGGCGCCGGCGTCGGCGGCCTCACGGCGGCGCTGTCGCTGGCCCGCGCGGGAAAGCGCGCGCTCGTGTTGGAGCGCGCCCCCAAGATCGAAGAGGTCGGGGCCGGTTTCCAGATCGCCCCCAACGCCGGACGGATTCTGGCGGGCCTCGGCCTCGAAGAGCCGCTGGCCGCCGTCGCGCTGGAGCCGCAAGCCATCAATATCCGCCGGGGACGCGACGGCGCCGTTCTCGCGAAGCTCGATCTTACGGATTCCCGCGCCCGCTGGGGCGCGCCGTTCCGGGTCTATCACCGCGCCGATCTTCAGCAGGTTTTGCTGCAAGCGGCGCTCGCCCATGAGGCGATCGAGGTCCGCGCGGGCGCGCGGGTCGGCAGTTTCGAGGAACGCGCGGGCGGCGTCTCTTTGCGCGTCCACGCCGGCGACGGCGTCGAGGAAATCGAGGGCGCCGGGCTCGTCGGCGCCGATGGGCTGCGCTCGGCCGTGCGCGGGCGCCTTCTCCCGACAGAGAAAGACGCGCCCGTCTATTCCGGCCTCACCGCCTGGCGCGCGCTTGTGCCGGCGGAGCTGGCGCCCGCCGCCTTTCGCGCCCGCGAGAGCAATCTGTGGATGCTGCCCGGCGCCCATGTCGTGCATTATCCGTTGCGCGACGGAAGCATCATCAATGTCGTCGTCATCGTCGCCGAGCCGCCGCGCCAGAGCGAGGGCGCCTCGATCCTCTCTCTCGACGGGGCGCAGCTCGCCCGCGCGCTCGAGCGTCTGCGTCCCGCCGCGGAGCTGCGGGCGCTGATCGAGGCGGGCGCGTCCTGGCGGCATTGGCCGCTTTTTGGCCGCCCGCCGCTCGAAAGCTGGAGCCAGGGCGTCGTCACGCTGCTGGGCGACGCCGCCCATCCCATGCTGCCCTTCCTGGCGCAGGGCGCGGCTCAGGCGATCGAAGACGCCGAGGCGCTGGGTCGCGCCTTTCTGCAGCTCGGCGCGACCGCCGAGACGGCCTTTGCGGCTTATCAACAGATAAGAATCCCCCGGGCCTCGCAAATTGTTCGGGCCTCGCGCCGGCAGGGCGATTATTTCCACCTCGCCGGTCCGGCGGCGCTGGGGCGCGATCTTGCGATCCGGGCGCTGGGCGGGCGCGGCATGCTCGCCCGCAACGCCTGGCTTTACCGCCAGCCCTGAGAACCACGTTCGCGAGGACCGTCCGCCAGTCGAAGTGTTGCGCAACGGCTACGCTCGCCAAGATGCTGACGCTTTAGCGTGGCAGAGAGTGACAAGCGGGGCCGGGAGTTGTTAAAGAACTATCAAGAACCGTGTTGTGAGGGCTGTTTTCGTTGCGATTCGGAGTCGTCAAAATTTGGGGCGCAGCCGCCGTCGCCGCTTTGTCCTGCGCCGGCGGCGCAGGCGCGGCCGAGCTGATTCCCCCGCCCAAGACCGACGCCAACGGCTGGATCGTCACGGTGAGCGTCATCGGCGCGATATCGCCGAGCTTTCCGGGCTCTGGTCAGGTTCGCCCCTATCCCTTCCCGGCGGTCGCCGTGCGCCGGGTCGGCGAGGCCGAGACCTTCTCCACGCCGGACGAGGGCTTCGGCTTCCCCGTCCTCGATCTGGATTATGTGCGCGCCGGTCCGGTCGCAAACTTCGTCTTCCAGCGCGGCCAGCGCGACGGGCTTTTCGGTCTGCATCGCGTCGCTTTGACCCATGAGGTGGGCGGCTTCGTCGAGCTTCACCCCTTCGATCATCTCCGCCTGCGCGCCGAGATGCGGCAGGGAATTGACGGGCACAAGGGCTTTGTGGCGGCGCTTTATGCGGACGCCTATGAGTCGGTCGGCCCCTTCCGCTTCTCCGTGGGGCCCCGGCTCAATTTCGGCGACAACGCCTATGCGAACGCCTATTTCTCGGTGACGCCCTTCGAGGCGCTGCTGAACGGGCGCCTCACCCCCTATACGGCGACCGGCGGCTTCACCGCAGCCGGCGGCATGGCGACGGCCCGCTATACGCTGAACGACAAGGTGAGCGTCTCGATCTATGGCGGCGGCCAGCGGTTGCTGGGTAGCGTCGGCTCCAGCCCGATCCCCAATTTGATCGGCTCGCGCAACCAGTTCAACGCGGGTCTGGCGGTCAACTACTCCTTCATCGTCCATAACCCGTTTCAGTGATCGGGCGCGCATCTCCTTGATTTCATCGTGCTCTTGCCGGGTGCGCTGGAGACGCGAGGGTGGCCGCCGGCGCCTCGCGCCGTTTGGACACACAGGAAATCATCGCCGTCATTGCGAGGAGGCGGAGCCGACGAAGCAATCCAGGGCCGCATCGCCGCCCTGGATTGCTTCGCTTCGCTCGCAATGACGGGCTCTGGGCAAAGCCAGCGCTCTGGTGCGGACCTTTCAGCCCGCCGGGAATGATAGCGTTTCCGTTTGAATAGCTCGGATTGGGGCTTGTCATTCCCGATCGCTCGCTGCGCGAGCGTCGGGAATGACACCGAACCAATCAAGCGGATCTCGTATGACACGCGCCCGGTGCGAGCTGTTCAAACCGAAACGGCGTCAGCCACAAGGCTTATCCACCCGCCCGCCTGTTAACCTGATAGCGCCCGGCGTATTTACCGAGACGAACAACAAGTTGAGAAAGTCGCGGCGCGGCCGGGCCGCGACGCCGCGGTTGTTTAATATTTGCATTTAGAATCATTGGTATATGGCGTTCCACCAAATTTTAGCGGTTCCTTTTTCAGAAAATTATACTTACCATCGTCGCGGATAATTCTAAACGTGTTCGCCTAAAATGCGGGCGATTTACTTTCAAGGACAGCAAAGGAAGGAACCTATTCTCGTCTCGTTACAGGAGACGGGAAATGTTCGGGTTTATCGGCAAATCGGTTTTGGCGCTCGGAATGGCTGGGGCGGCGCTTATGCCTGTCGCGGCGACGAGCTTTGCCGGGCCGGATGTGTCGAGCTTCGCGACGCTTGGCCCGGAGACCAGCATCCCCTACGGCTGGGTCGATTTCTGTCAGCGCTATCGCGGCGAATGCCAGGCCGATTACCAAATCCCTCAGGACATCGACCTCAACGCGTCCAACTTCAACAAAATCACCCGCATCAATCTCTGGGTGAACAAGCACGTCGCTCCCATCGCGGATAGCGAGCATTGGGGCGTCATCGACGCCTGGGACTATCCGACCGACGGCAAGGGCGATTGCGAAGATTATGCGCTGTTGAAGCGCCGCATGCTGATCGAGGAAGGCTTTCCGAGGGGAGCGCTGCTTCTGACCGTCGTCAAAGAGAAGAACGGCGACGGCCATTCGGTGCTGACCGTCCGCACGAATCACGGCGAATATATTCTCGACAATCTCACCGATCAGGTGCGGCCTTGGACCAAGGCGCCCTATCGTTTCGTCAAGCGTCAATCGCAGCAGGACCCGAATATCTGGGTCGCGATCGGCGCGCCGACAGCCGCGCCGGCCTATGTGTCGAACGGCCCGTGAGGCGTCACTCGCCGCGGAACGGTTTGACGTGCCGATGGCGGCGGTGGGCGGGAATCGCCGTCTGCCACTTCGCGTCGGGGTGCGGACGCACGATGGTCGGCTGGCCGTCCGCCCGCGTATTGGACGGGGCCGTCTCCATGGTCCCGTGAGGCAGGGCGTTTCCCGACGAGGGCGCCAGAACGGTGGGGTTGATCGCCTGCTGGGCGCGCGCGGCCTGGCCCGTCGATAAGCAGACCGCGATGGGAATCGCCAAGGCGAATAGCCTGCTTTGAAATTGCTTGGGCATGGCGAGGCTCCTTTTGGCGGCGCCTCTATGAATAGCACTCGAATCCCCCTTGCGCCATTTGGCGGCGGCGCGCGGTCTTCGCGCGCGTAAACCATAAGTTAAGGTCTTCTTAACGCCGATCTTGGCAAAGCCGCCGTAACTGTTAAAAATTCCTTAACGATCAATTGGCGCTTAGGGTTGCGTTAAGATGTGTGCCGCTCGTCGCATCCTGCAGGGTTTTGCTCTCGCCTTTGTGGCGTGGAGCGTCTCGCTCTCCGCGCAAGCCGGCGCCCGCCTGCCGATGTCGAGCTTTTCGCCGCTCGGTCCGGAGACGAGCGTCCCCTTCGGATGGTTCGACTTTTGCCAGCGCTATAGCGGCGAATGCGACGACGCGGCCCGACCGGCGCAGAACATCGAGCTGACGGCGGGCGCCTTCCGCAAGATCGAAAGCGTCAATGCGCTGGTGAATAACCAGATCGAGCCGGTTTCCGATCCCCAGCACGCGGGCGTTCCCGACGCCTGGGACTATCCCGAGGATGGCAAAGGCGACTGCGAAGATTATGCGCTGATGAAGCGCCGCCTGCTGATCCGCGCCGGATTTCCGCGCGGCGCGTTGCTGCTTTCGGTGGTGAAGGACGAGCATGGCGACGGCCATTCGGTGCTCTTGGTGCGCACCAGCCGCGGCGATTTCGTGCTCGATAATCTCGCCGATGAGGTCGCGCCCTGGGCGAAGACGCCCTATCGCTTCGTCAAGCGCCAGTCTCAGGAAAATCAGAACGTCTGGGTCGCGGTCGGCGCGCCGACGAGCGCGCCGATGTATGTGGCGAAGTAAAGCTCAAGGGACGATTTCGACGAGCCCTTTCGCAAAGCGCTGGCCGTTCTCGACATAGTGCTTGGCGGACTCGAGGAGCTTCTCGCGCGAGTCGCCGTCGAGAACCCGAATGACCTTGGCGGGCGCGCCGACGATCAGCGAATTATCCGGGAATTCTTTGCCCTCCGTCACCAGCGCATTGGCGCCGACAAGGCAATTTTTCCCGATCTTGGCGCCATTGAGGATCGTCGCGCCCATGCCGATGAGGCTGGCGTCGCCGATCGTGCAGCCATGCAGGACCACATTATGGCCGATGGTGCAGTCGGCGCCGATCGTCAGCGGAAAGCCCATATCGGTGTGGAGAATGCTGTTGTCCTGGATATTGGTGCGGGCGCCGATCGTGATCCACTCATTGTCGCCGCGCAGCACGCAATTGAACCAGACATTGGCGTCTTCCTGCAGCTCGACGCGGCCGATGAGATGCGCGCCGGGCGCAACGAAATAATGTCCCTCGGCGGGCAGGCGCGGCGCGACGCCGTCGAGCGTGTAAAGCGGCATTCAGTTTCTCCTACAAGGCTTGAGCGCGCCGGACATTGCCATTTCCGGTCGCGCGCGAAAAGCGGCGGCTGCCAACAATTGATGGCTTTGGCGCGAATAGCCCGCGTTGGGGATTGTCATTCCTGGCGGGCTGCGAGCCCGACCGGGAGTCCAGAGCCACAAAAACACTGGCTTTACTCAGAGCCCGTCATTGCGAGCGAAGCGAAGCAATCCAGAGCCGCGATAGCTGCCCTGGATTGCTTCGTCGCTTACGCTCCTCGCGATGACGAGGCGCGGGCTTGGCGCGAGAAAGCGCAAATGCATCCGGCCGAGTCTCGGAAAATAGTGTATAAACCGTTGCGCGCGCTTCTCTCTTAGCCGTGGAGCGGGCAGTTTGCCGGTCAAGCTTACGCGCCATGTCAGGCGCGCCGGCGAATTGGAGGATGCGACCTGGACGGCGGCTCTTGGGATCGGATGCGGCTGGCTGGCGTTTTGGCGGCGGCGAACGCTGTCGCGCGCACCGCTGCGACCCCCTTTCATATCGTCAAGTCGATGGCGATCGCGCCGCCCGAGCGGCTGCGCATCGCGCCGCCCGACATTCGCACGGCCGATCCGACGGTCGCCGATGAAATCTACGCGGGCTATTTTTCCTTCGCCGGCAAGACGCTGCAAAGTTACGGCGAATCGCCCTTCGCACTGATGCCGCCGTCGCCCGCCTGGCGCCGCGCGCTGGCGGGTTTCTCCTGGTTGAGGCATTTGCGCGCCGCCGACAAGACGCTGGCGCAGGAGAACGCGCGCGCGCTCGTCGGCGAATTCCTGGCGATCAAAAAGCTCTCCCCCGATGATCCGGCGCTGGAGCCGGCGGTGGCGGCGCGCCGGCTTCTCTCCTTCCTGGCGCAGTCGCCCGTGCTGCTCGAGGGGGCGGAGGCGGAATTCTACGACGCCTTCATGCTCTCGCTCGCGCAAAGCGCGCGGCTGCTGTGGCGCGCGCTCGCGACCGGCCAGGCCCAGGGCGCGGATCGCGCGCTCTGCGCCATTGCGCTCGCCGAGTTTGCCGTCTGCGCCGACACCGGCCGCAAGATCGCGCCGCAGGTGTCGCATGCGCTCTCCGCCGAGCTCGAGCGCCAGATTTTGGGCGACGGCGGCCATATCAGCCGCAATCCGCAGGTCGCGGTCGATCTGCTGCTCGATCTTCTGCCGCTGCGCCAGGTGCTCGCGGCCCGCGGGCTGCAAACGCCGCCCGCCATGCTGCGCGCCATAGACCGCATGATGCCGACCTTGCGCATGCTGCAGCATGGCGACGGTTCGCTCGCGCTCTTCAACGGCATGGGGGCGACGGAGCTCGACCGCGTCGCGAGCGTGCTCGCCAATGAGGACACGCGCGGCGCGGCGCCGCTGAAGGCGCCCTATGCGGGTTATCAGCGGCTCGAAGCGGCGGATGCGGTCGTTCTGGTCGACGCCGGCGCCGCCCCGCCGCCCGAGTTTTCGCTCGCCGCCCATGCGGGCTGCCTGTCCTTCGAATATTCTTTAGGCACGGAAAGAGTCGTGGTGAATTGCGGCGCGTCGTCGGCGCCTCATGAGGATTTGCGCGATTTGGCGCGCGCCACCGCCGCCCATTCCACCCTCGTCGTCGACGACCGCTCCTCCGCCCGCATCGCCAGCAAGGATTCCGGACGCTGGCGCGCTGGCCGGCTGTTCGACGGGCCGCGCAATGTCACGGTCGAGCGCACCGACGCGCAGGCGGCGACGGCGCTTTCGCTGACCCATGACGGTTACGCCAAATCATTCGGCTTCATCCATGAGCGCGAGTTGATCCTCTCGGCCGATGGAGCGACGCTGGCGGGCAGGGATCGGCTGCTCGGCGTCGAGGCCGGCGCCGCCGGGCCGGGCGAGCAGGAATTCGCCATCCGTTTTCACCTCCACCCGCGCGTGCGCGCGGTGGAGCTTTCGGAGGCGATCGAATTGCAGCTCGCCAGCGGCGAGACGCTCATTTTCGAATCCGATGGCGCCTTTCCGGCGATCGAGGAAAGCATATTTTTCGCCTCGCCCGGCGGCGTGCGCAAATGCGCCCAGATCGTTCTGCGCGGAAAGGCCGCGCCCGGCGCGGAGGTGAGCTGGTCCTTCCAGCGAGCCTGAATCTGGACCGCGCGCCTTCAGGCGCGCAAATTCAAGCGAGCCTGAAGGCTCGCGGTCCGAGGGGCGCGGTCCAAGGTTTCACCACCTGAGGATGTGTGATAAGCGCGGCGTAAATTGCCTTCAGGAAGGACATCCATCCCATGCCGGTCGATCAGCGTAAAGTTGCGCGCGCGCTTCTCTCCGTCTCGGACAAGACGGGCCTTGTCGAATTCGCGCGCGCCCTCGCGGGCCATGGGGTGGAGCTTGTCTCCACCGGCGGCACGCGCAAGGCGCTGGCCGACGCCGGGCTTGCGGTGAAGGATATTTCCGACCTCACGCATTTTCCCGAAATGATGGACGGGCGCCTCAAGACGCTGCATCCCAAGGTCCATGGCGGGCTGCTCGCGATCCGCGAAAACCCCGAGCATGAGGCGGCGATGCTTGCGCATGACATCCGCCCGATCGACCTGCTTGTCGTCAATCTCTATCCCTTCGAGGCGACGCTCGCCAAAGGCGCGCCTTTCGAGGAATGCGTCGAGAATATCGACATCGGCGGGCCGGCGATGATCCGCGCGGCCTCGAAGAACCATGACGATGTCGCCGTGGTGGTAGACCCCGCCGACTATGCCGCCATGGTGGAAGAGTTGACGGCGACGCAAGGCGCGACGACACGCGCCACGCGCCGGCGTCTGGCGCAAAAAGCCTTCGCCCGCACGGCCGCCTATGACGCGGCGATCTCCAACTGGCTGGCGCAAGAACTCGGCGAGGCGTCGCCGCCGGTGCGCGCCTTCGGCGGCAAGCTCTCCGAGCCCATGCGCTATGGCGAAAATCCGCATCAATCGGCGGGCTTTTATGTCACGGGCGAGGCGCGGCCCGGCGTCGCCACCGCGAAACAGGCGCAGGGCAAGAAGCTCTCCTACAATAATATCAACGATACCGACGCCGCCTTCGAATGCGTCGCGGAATTCGATCCCGCGCGCACGGCCGCCGTCGTCATCGTCAAGCACGCCAACCCTTGCGGCGTCGCCGAGGGCGCGTCGCTCGAAGAGGCCTATGTGAAGGCGCTGCGCTGCGATCCGACCTCGGCCTATGGCGGCATTGTCGCCCTGAACCGCAAGCTCGATGCGCAGGCGGCGCGCGAGATCGTGAAGATTTTCACCGAAGTGATCATCGCCCCCGACGCCGAGCAGGAGGCGATCGAGATCGTCGCGGCGAAGAAGAATTTGCGGCTGCTGCTGACGGGCGGATTGCCCGATCCCCGCGCGCGCGGCCTCGCCTTCCGCAGCGTCGCCGGCGGTTTCCTCGCGCAGTCGCGCGACAATGCGGTCGTCGACGATATGGATTTGAAGGTCGTCACCAAGCGCGCGCCGAGCGAGGCGGAGCTGGCCAATCTGAAATTCGCCTATCGCGTCGTGAAGCATGTGAAGTCCAACGCGATCGTCTATGCGCGCGATCTCGCCACGGTCGGCATTGGCGCGGGGCAGATGTCGCGCGTCGACAGCTCGCGCATCGCCGCGCATAAGGCGGGCGAAGCGGCGCAGGCGGCCGGGCTCGCCGAGAGCCTCGCGACAGGCGCGGTCGTCGCGTCGGACGCTTTCTTTCCGTTCCCGGACGGGTTGCTCGCGGCGGTGGCGGCGGGCGCGACGGCGGCCATTCAGCCGGGCGGCTCGGTCAATGACAAGGATGTCATCGCCGCGGCCGACGAGAAGGGCATCGCCATGGTCTTCACCGGCGTGCGCCACTTCCGGCACTAGTTGTCATTCCGTAAAGGATGGCGTGAATTCCTGCCGCTCGCATAATTCCGTGCGAGCGGGACGCGCGCTAGGGTGACGCTCCGCAGATCTTTTTTGGAGTTCGCCTATGCGTCGCGCTTTCGCCTTGTCACTTTGTTTTGCTTTGGCCAGCATGTTCTTGTCTGGGGACGCGCTGGCGAAATCACATAAGCGGGCGCCCGCGCCGCCGCCGGCCGCCGAGAGCGACGACTTTCCGATTCCGCTGCCCAAGGAGCTGACGTCGAATCTGGACTGGCTCAACGAGGGAGCAGGCGATCCGGCCACCGGCAATCTGCAGCCGAACGCGCACGCCAATGACAATTATTTTCTCGAGCAACTGGATTTTCGCAGGAACGATCCGACGCGCTTCACCGAGATGGGCACGATCTTCGACGGTTGGTGATCGCAATAAACTGGGCCGGCGCCGGGCCGGCCCTTTTCGTTCTCGTCATACTCAGCACACCGGGACCTGACGGTAGCCGACGAAATAGCCGTGACGATAAACCGGGCGGCTCTCGTAATAGCAGCTATCGCTCTCCGCAATCGCGCCGGCGACGAGGCCAAGAGCAACCGCGCCGGCCGCACCCGCCGCATAGGGGCCCCAACCATAGCCGTGGTGATGATGCCAGTAATAGGCCGAAGCCGGCGTGGCGCTGGCGATGGAGCCGGCGACGACGGTGGCGGCGATCGCGGCGACGAGGGATTTCTTCGACTTGAACATGACGCTCTCCTCTTTGTTTTTCGCAGTCTCGCTGCGAATGAAGAGAGATTAGGCGGCGTCACGCCTGGGCGCCGTGCGTCCTCGCACATGATAACCGGACCGCGAGCCTTCAGGCTCGCATTGTTTAGCGAGCCCCGAGGCTCACACAGTTTGTCGATAAACCTCTGAGGCGGCCTCGTCCTTCGAGACGCGAGCTTCGCTCGCTCCTCAGGATGAGGCCTAAGTGTTTGGCTTAAGTGGCAGAAGCCCCTGATGCTGAGAAGCCTGCGAATCACCGCCGTCATCGCGAGGAGCGAAAGCGACGAAGCAATCCAGGGCCGCATCGCTGCCCTGGATTGCTTCGCTTCGCTCGCAATGACGGGCGCTGAGCGAGCGGTTCAAACGGAAATGCCGCCAGCCCTTTGTCAGCGGTCTGAGCGAGCCTGAAGGCGCGCGGTCCGGGATGTCACGCCTCGCTTTGCGCCAGCAGCTTTTGCTGATGGTCCGTCGTCAGCGCGTCGAAGATCTCGTCGAACTCGCCCTCCATCACCCGATCCAGCTTGTAGAGTGTCAGATTGATGCGATGGTCGGTGACGCGGCCTTGCGGAAAATTATAGGTGCGGATGCGCTCCGAGCGGTCGCCGGAGCCGACTTGCGCCTTGCGGTCGTCCGAGCGTTCCTTGTCGAGCCGCTGCCGCTCGGCGTCGTAAAGGCGCGAGCGCAGCACGTTCATCGCCTTCGCCCTGTTGCGGTGTTGCGAACGCTCCTCCTGCATCATCACGACGATGCCGGACGGAATATGCGTGATGCGAATGGCGGATTCCGTCTTGTTGACGTGCTGGCCGCCGGCGCCTTGCGCGCGCATTGTGTCGATCTGCAAATCCTTCTCGTCTATGTCGAGATCGACCTCCTCCGCCTGCGGCAGAACCGCGACCGTCGCGGCGGAGGTGTGAATGCGGCCCTGCGTTTCCGTCTCCGGCACGCGCTGCACGCGGTGCACGCCGGATTCGAATTTCAGCCTTCCATAGACGCCGCGCCCCGTGATCTCGGCGACGATTTCCTTGAAGCCGCCGAGCGCGCCGGGGCTCTCGGAAATCAGTTCCACGCGCCAGCCTTTCAGCGCGGCGTATTTCTGATAGGCGCGGAAGAGATCGCCGGCGAACAGCGCCGCCTCGTCGCCGCCCGTGCCGGCGCGCACTTCGAGAATGACGCCCTTTTCGTCGGCTTCGTCCTTCGGCAGCAAGGCGAATTGCAGCGTTTTCTCAGCGTCGGCGAGCCTCTCGCGCGCATCATCCACTTCCGCCTCGGCGAGCGCGCGCACGTCGGCGTCGAGCGAAGCATCCGCGAGCATGGCGGCGAGATCATTCGCCTCGCGTTCGGCGGCGCGATAGGCGCGGATCGCCTCGACCACCTCGTCGAGCGTCGCGCGCTCGCGCGAGAGCGCGACAAAGGCCTGTCCGTCGGCGCCGCTGGAAAGCTTTTCGCCGATCTCCTCATAGCGGCGCAGAATGAGATCGAGCTTGTCTTGTGCGAACATCGAGAATTTCGGAGCGAGAGGGAAACAGCGAGGAAAAGGCCGGGCGCGTCGCTACAGCGGCACACCGCGCGCGACGGCATATTCGCGCAGCCTCTCGCGCACGGAGGGCGCGCCGTCGTCCGAGGCGAGCAGGGTCGCGAGAAAGACCTGCGCTTCGTCGATATCGAGGTTGAGGATCATCGACTTTACCGGGCCGATGGACGCCGGCGCCATGGACAGCGAGCGATAGCCGATGGCGATCAAAGCGAGCGCCTCGAGCGGTCGTCCGCCCATCTCGCCGCACAGCGTCACCGGCGTTCCGGCGCGCCGGCCGGCGTCGGCGACGCGCTCCAGCGCGCGCAGCACCGGCGTCGAGAGATTGTCGTAGCGCTTGGAGACACGCGTATTGTCGCGGTCGGCGGCGTACATATACTGCACGAGATCATTGGAGCCGACCGAGAGAAAATCCGCGCGCGCGGCGATGAGATCGAGCTCCCAGAGGAGCGAGGGCACTTCCACCATGGCGCCGAGCTTGAGCACGCTCGGCTCGGGATAGCGATGCCGGCGCAAATGCTCCAACTCGCGCAGCGCAATGGCTCGCGCCGCCTCGAACTCGGAGACGTTGGCGATCATCGGGAACATGATGCGCAATTCGCGTCCCGCGCCGGCTTTCAGCATGGCGCGAATCTGCATGCGCAAGAGGCCCGGCCGGTCGAGGCCGATGCGGATGGCGCGCCAGCCGAGCGCCGGATTCTCCTCTTCGATCGTCGCCATATAGGGAAGGATCTTGTCGGAGCCGATGTCGAGCGTGCGGAACGTCACCGGCCGGTTCGGCACGGCGTCGAGCACGCCTTTATAAAAGCGATACTGCTCGTCCATGCGCGGAAAGCGCGAGGCGAGCATGAACTGCAATTCCGTGCGGAACAGCCCGATCGATTGCGCGCCCGTGTCGTGCACATGCGGCACGTCGATGGCGAGGCCGGCGTTCATATGCAGCGCGATCTCGACGCCGTCCTTGCTGATCGCCGGCACGTCGCGCAGCGTGGCGTACTGTTCCTGGCGCCGGGCGCGCAGCCGCGCCTTTTCGGCGTAGGCGTTCTGCACGTCGGGCTGCGGACGCACATGCACCTCGCCCGTCGAGCCGTCGACGATGATCGGATCGCCCGTCTCGACGAGGTCGATGACCCCCCGCACGAGGCCGACGGTCGCGACGCCGAGCGCGCGCGCCACGATGGCGACATGGCTCGACGGCCCGCCTTCCTCCAAGACGAGGCCGCGCAGCCGCGCCCGGTCGTAGTCGAGCAGCGCGGCCGGACCCATGGTGCGGGCGACGATGATGGCGTTCTCGGGCACGCTCTCCCGGTCGGCCACATAGCCCTGGCCGGTCAACTGGTGCAGCAGGCGGTTGGCGATGTCGTCGAGATCGTGCAGCCGGTCGCGCAGATAGGGATCGGTCTGGCGTTGCATGCGGGCGCGCGCGTCGTTTTGCACGCGCTCCACCGCCGCTTCCGCCGTCAGGCCGGATTTCACCGCCTCGCGCAGGCGGCGCACCCAGCCCTGGTCATAGGCGACCATGCGGACGGTCTCTAATACGTCGCGATGTTCGCCCGCGCCCATGCGGTCGCCATGGGCGACGAGCTCGTCGATCGAGACGCGCATGGCGTCGACCGCCTGCTCCAGCCGGCCCAATTCGCGCGACAGGTCTTCCGCGACGAGCTGCTTCACGACGACGCGCGGCTCGTGCAGCAGCACATGGCCGAGCCCGACGCCCTCGCACATGGGCGCGCCCCGCAGCGAAGCCGGCCGGTAGAGCGCGAGGTCGCGCGGATCCTGGATCGCCTGCAGCTCGCCCGAGGCGATCAGCTCCGCGAGCAGCATCGCGGTCGTCTGGAGCGCCTCGACCTCTTCCTCGGAATAGACCCGGCGGACCTTGTTCTGGACGACGAGGACGCCGAGCGTCGATCCGCCGCGCAGGATCGGCACGCCGAGGAAGGAGTGATAGGCTTCTTCGCCCGTCTCCGGCTTATAGGCGAAGGCGGGGTGGTCTTGCGCCTCCGAGAGGGCGAGCGGCTCGGCGCTGCGGGCAATGAGGCCGACGAGGCCCTCGCCGGCATGCATGGTCGTCTGGTGGACCGCCTCGCGGTTCAAGCCTTCGGTGGCGTAGAGCTCCAGCCGCTGGTCGGCCCGCAGCACATAGACCGAGCAGACCTCGGCGACCATATTCGCGGCAATCTGCACAACGATTTTATCGAGACGCGTCTGCGCGCTCACCGGCTCCGCGCTGATCTCGCGCAGCCGGCGCAGCAAAAGGCGGGGGCCGCCAAGGGCGCTACGCATCCGTTCCATTCCTATCCACAGCGCGCCGCCCGCGGCCGGGGCGTCGCGAAAAACTGCCGTTCACCTTTGTCGGAAATCCGCGCGCGCCGCGCTGCTGACATCCTCGAGCGTATATTACGGCTTCCGCCGTCCGCAAGCGCAGCCGAATTTCCCTCGCAAAGACCATACCGCATTTTCGGCAAGCTTGAATCGACTTGCGGATGAGAGCCGAAGGCTCTACTGATTTTGCGGGCTTTTCGTTTCGAAAGCCGCCCGGCGCGGCGCCGGCTTCGCCCGGGACGGAGTGGCGTTGCGTCCGATATTCTGGCTTCCAGTAGGCGGGATGGCGGCGCGTTGCAAGTTTCGGCCGCGCAATCGTCTCGCCATGGCCGCGATCCAGGAATAGCGAACCGCCCCTTCGAGCGACAGGCTCCACAGCCGAGAAAAGAATGTGCGTCTTCAAACGATTCTGATCGCCCTCTTTGGGTTTCTGGTCTCGACGACCGCCGCGTTTTCAGTCGAATCGGTGCGCGTGCCGCAGGGGGCGCGGGCGATCGATCTCACTCATGTGGTGGAAAAGCATTACTCGCAAAGCGACCGCCTGCAAGTTTCCACCGCGCCGGGCTCGGATGGCATTGTGCGCCGCATCGAAGTCGGCGCCAGGGAGGCCGGCAGCCGCCCCAACTGGATCGTCTTCGCCCTCACCAATGACACGGACGAGCAGATCGAGCGGCTGATTGTTGCGCCGCATTTTCGCCTGCAGGGCTCCGGCGTCATCTGGCCCGATCTCGGCTCGACGCGCATTTCCGCGATCACCGCGAGCCAGGGCTTTCCGCCCGAGGCCGAAGAGTCCGCCGACGCCGACGTCTTCCGCCTGACGCTCGATCCGGGCACGACCGTCACTTATGTGGCGGAGCTGCGCACGCCCAACCTGCCGCAGCTCTATTTGTGGGAGCCCGACGCCTATAAGGACAAGGTGACGAGCCTGACGCTCTACAAGGGCATCGTCATCGGCATCGCCGGCCTGCTGGCGCTTTTCCTCACCATTGTCTTCGTGGTGAAGGGCGCGGTCATCTTCCCGGCGGCGGCTGCGCTCGCCTGGGCGGTGCTGGCCTATGTCTGCATCGACTTCGGCTTCTGGGACAAGATTTTCGGCTCCGACGCCAATGCCGACCGCATCTGGCGCGCCGGCGCCGAGACCGTGCTGTCGGCGACCCTGGTTGTCTTTCTGTTCGCCTATCTCAATCTCAATCGCTGGCATGTGCGCGCCTGGCATGTCGCGGCGTTGTGGCTGCTGATTCTGCTCGATCTCGCCGGGCTCGCCGTCTTCGACGCTCCCGTCGCGGCGGGCGTCGCGCGCATTTCTCTGGCGACGGTCGCCGTCGTCGGCTTCGTGCTGGTGCTTTACCTCGCCTCGCACGGCTTCGACCGCGCGATCATGCTGATCCCCACCTGGTTCCTGCTCGTCGTCTGGGTGGCGACGGCGGGCTTCGCGGTCGCGGGCTGGATGACGAACGATCTGGTGTCGCCCGCGCTTGTCGGCGGCCTGGTGCTCATCGTCATGCTCATCGGCTTTACGGTGATGCAAAACGCCTTTGCGACAGGCGGACTCTCCCATGGCGCGATCAGCGACGTCGAGCGCAAGGCGCTGGCGATGACCGGGGCCAATGAAATCGTCTTCGACTGGGACGTGCCGTCCGACCATATTTACGTCAGCCCCGAGGCGGAGGCCGCGCTCGGCCTCGACCGAGGCGGTCTGGAGGGCGCCGCCTCCTCCTGGCTCGACCTTTTGCATCCCTTCGAGCAGGACCGCTACCGCGCCTGCCTCGACGCGCTGCTGGAGCAGCGCCGCGGGCGCATCAATCAGGAGTTCCGCCTGCGCGGCGCCGACGGCCATTATCTCGCCTACCGGCTGCGGGCGCGGCCCGTGGTCGGGCCGGACGGCGAAGTCATTCGCGTCGTCGGCACGCTGACCGACGTCACCGATGAGCGCAACGCCCAGGAGCGCCTGCTGCACGACGCGGTGCACGACAATCTGACGGGCCTGCCCAATCGCGAGCTGTTCTTCGACCGTCTCGAAGCGGCGCTGGTGTTTGCGCGCATGGAGAAGGACGTGCGCCCGACGGTGCTCGTCATCGACATCGACCGCTTCAAGCAGATCAACGAGCAGGTTGGCATCGCCATGGGCGACAGCATCCTGCTCACCGTCGCGCATCGCCTGACGCGCCTGCTGCAGCCGCAGGACACGCTGGCGCGGCTGCATGGCGACGCCTTCGCGATCATCCTCGCCTCCGAGACGCACGCCGACCACGTGATCACCCTCGCGGACTCGGTGCGCCGCTCGCTGGCGACGCCGGTGCGTTTCACGGATCGCGAGATCGCGCTGTTCGCCTCCATCGGCATCGCGCTCTATGACCAGCAGATCCACCCCGGCGCCGACGACATGCTGGAGGACGCCGAGATCGCCATGCGCCACGCCAAGCGCACCGGCGGCAATCGCATCGAGGTCTTCCGCCCCTCGATGCGCGCGCAACGCTCCGACCGTCTGACGCTCGAGGCCGATATGCGCCGCGCCTTGGAGCGCGGCGAGGTGAAGGTCTTCTTCCAGCCGATCGTGCGGCTGGAAGACCGCACCATCGCCGGTTTCGAGGCGCTGCTGCGCTGGGACCATCCGCGCCTCGGCCGTCTGGAGCCCGGCCAGTTCATCCCGATCGCCGAGCAGACCGGGCTCATCATCGACATGGGCCTGCTCGCTTTGGAGCGCACGGCGCGCGAGCTTGCCGCCTGGCAACGCGCGCTCGCGGTCGATCCGCCGATCTTTGCTTCGGTGAACGTCTCCTCGCGCCAGCTTCTGCGTCATGATCTCTTGCGCGACGTCAAAAGCGTGCTGATGCATCACGACATCGTGAAGGGGAGCCTCAAGCTGGAGCTCACCGAAAGCCTGGTGATGGAGAACCCCGAATATGCCGCGCAAATGCTGGCGCGCATCAAGGAGTTGGGGGCAGGGCTGTCGCTCGACGATTTCGGCACGGGCTATTCGTCGCTCTCTTATCTGCAGCGCTTTCCCTTCGATACGATCAAGATCGACCGCTCCTTCGTCAAACAGAGCGGCAAGGGCGCGCGGCCCGTCATCCTGCGCTCGATCGTCGCTTTGGCGCATGATCTTGGCATGGACGTCGTCGCCGAGGGCGCGGAGACCGAGGCCGACGCCATCGAGCTTTATCAGCTTGGCTGCGGCTATGCGCAGGGCTACGCTTTTGGTCGCCCGATCAGCGCGCAGGAAGCCCGCCGCCTCGTGGGCGCGGCGCCGGAGGCGGCGTAACTTCGGAGAGGCCCGTGGCGCGCAGACTGGAATTCTGGTTCGAATTCGCGAGCACTTATTCCTACCTCGCGGCGGAGGAAATCGAGGAAAAAGCCAAGGCCGTCGACGTCGATGTCGTTTGGCGGCCGTTCCTGCTCGGGCCGATTTTTGCCGGCCAGGGCTGGTCGGACTCGCCTTTTAATCTCTATCCCGCCAAGGGCGCCTATATGTGGCGCGACATGGAGCGGCTCTGCGAGAGAAAGGGGATCGCCTGGCGACCGCCGAGCGTTTTCCCGCGCAGTGGTCTTTTGGCGGCGCGCGTGGCGGCCGCTCTCGAAGGGACGGATCATCTGGCCCCCTTCGCTCGGGCGGTTTATCACGCGAATTTCGCGCTGGATCGCGACATAAGCGACCCTGCAGTCCTCGAAGAAGTCCTGCGCGATCTTTCCCTCGACGCGGAAGAGCTGCTTCGGCGCGGGACTGACGACGACATAAAGGTCCGGCTGAGGGCGAACACCGACGAAGCCATCCGCCGCGGCGTTTTCGGCGCGCCCAGCTTCTTCGTGAAGGACGAACTGTTTTGGGGCGGCGACCGCTTGGATCAGGCGCTGGAGATGGCGGCTGCGCCATGAAGAGGCAGCAGCGGGCGAAACGCCGGGCGTGAGCTCATCCCTCCCCTTTACGGGGAGGGTGGCCCCGCGTAAGCGGGGTCGGGTGGGGTAAAGCCCCACCAGAGTCATTGCGGCTTGAACCCCACCCGGCGGCCTTCGGCCGCCGACCTCCCCGTAAAGGGGAGGTATTTGTGGCTAACGGCGTTGCTTTGCTCTCGCGGCAGAGCCCCTCGCGCCGCCGCCCCGAACGCGGTAGGTTGCGCCGCTTCGTATTCTCCCGTCATAGCGAGCGAGGCGAAGCAATCCAGAGCCGCGCCCGCTGCTCTAGACCGCTTCGCCTCCTCGCAATGACGGCTGTAGGCCACCTTTGCGATATGACGAAAAAGTCCGCCGCCTCTCATTCCTTGCCCGTCGAAGAGCTATCGCTCGCGCAGGCGCGCGCCGAACACACGAGTCTCGGCGAAGACATCGCCCGCTATGACCGCGCTTATTATCAGGAAGACGCGCCGCTCGTTCCCGACGCCGACTATGATGCGGCGCGCCGCCGCTACGAGGCGCTCGAAAAAGCCTTCCCCGAACTCGTCTCAGAGGAGTCGCTGACAAAAAAAGTCGGCGCGAAGCCCAGCGAAAAATTCGCCAAAGTAAAGCACGCGGTGCCGATGCTCTCGCTCGGCAACGTCTTTTCGGATGAGGAAGTCCGCGACTTTGTCGCGCGCGTGCGCCGCTTTCTCGGCCTCTCAGACGTCTCGCCCATCGCCTGCACAGCGGAGCCGAAAATCGACGGCCTCTCCTGCTCGCTGCGTTACGAGCGCGGCCATCTCGTGCAGGCGGCGACGCGCGGCGACGGTTATGAGGGCGAGGACGTCACCGCCAATATCCGCACCTTGAAGGAAGTGCCGCAGCGCCTGCATGACGGCGCGCCGGAGGTGCTGGAGGTGCGCGGCGAAGTCTATATGACCCATGCGGCCTTTGCGGCGCTGAACGAGCGCCAGACAGCGGCGGGCAAGCAAATCTTCGCCAATCCGCGCAATGCGGCGGCCGGCTCGCTGCGTCAGCTCGATTCGCGGATCACCGCCGAACGGCCGCTGCATTTCTTCGCTTACGGCTGGGGCGAGGTGAGCGCCTTGCCGGCCCGAACGCAATGGGGCGTGCTGCAAGCCTTCAACGCCTATGGGTTGAAGATCAATCCGCGCACCAGGCTCTGCGAAAGCGTCGAGGAGATGGTGGCGCATTATCATGCGATCGAAGCCGATCGCGCGATGCTCGGCTATGACATCGACGGGGTCGTCTACAAAGTCGGCGACATTGCGCTGCAGGAGCGGCTCGGCTTCGTCTCTCGCGCCCCGCGCTGGGCGGTGGCGCATAAATTCCCCGCCGAGCGCGCCACGACCATCCTTCGCGACATCGAGATAAATGTGGGCCGCACCGGCGCGCTGACGCCCGTCGCGCGGCTGGAGCCGGTGACGGTCGGCGGCGTCGTCGTCTCGAACGCCACGCTCCACAATGAAGACGAGATCGCCCGCAAGGACATTCGCATCGGCGACACGGTCATCGTGCAGCGCGCCGGCGACGTCATTCCGCAGATCGTGGAAGTCATCCCGGAAAAACGCCCGCATGGCGCGAAGCCTTACGAATTCCCACAAGTCTGCCCGCGCTGCGGCTCGGCGGCGCTGCGCGAGATCGACGAAAAGACCGGCGAGGCGGATGTCGTGCGCCGCTGCACGGGCTCGCTCGTCTGCCCAGCGCAGGCGGTCGAGCGCCTCAAGCATTTCGCCTCGCGCAACGCCTTCGACATCGAGGGGCTCGGCGATAAGCAGATCGAATATTTCTTCGCCGAAGGGCTCATCAAAACGCCCTCGGATATTTTCACGCTCGAAGAGCGCGATCGAAAGAGCCTCACGAGGATCAAGAATCGCGAAGGCTTCGGCGAGACCTCAGTGCGCAACCTCTTCGCCGCCATCGAGGCGCGGCGGGTCATCCCCATCAATCGCTTCCTCTATGCGCTGGGCATCCGCCATGTCGGCGAAACCAACGCGCGCCGTCTTGCAAGGCACTTCGGCGATTTTGACTCTCTGCGCGAGACGGCGCGCGACGCTGTGCCGGGCACGGAGGCGCGCGCCCGCATCGATTGCATCGACGGAATCGGCCCGGTGGTCGCCGAAGCTCTGCACGACTTCTTCGCCGAGCCGCATAATGAGAAGGAGCTCGACGCCCTGCTCGAGCAGGTGACGATCGAGCCGATGCCGCAGGTCGCGTCATCTTCGCCTGTCGCCGGCAAGACGGTCGTCTTCACCGGCTCGCTGGAGCGCCTCACCCGCGACGAAGCGAAGGCGCAGGCCGAGCGCTTCGGCGCGAAGGTCGCGGCGTCCGTGTCCAAGAAAACCGACCTCGTGGTCGCGGGGCCCGGCGCTGGCTCGAAGCTCGCGAAGGCGCAGGAACTCGGCATCGAGGTGATTACGGAAGACGAGTGGTTCAAGCGGACGGGGCAGGAGTAGTCGCTCGGGCCGGGGCCGTGTCATTCCAGACGGGCCGAAGGCCCGATCTGGAATCCAGGGCAACCTCCGCTATCTTGGCTCTGGATTCCCGATCGCTTCGCTTACGCGAAGCGTCGGGAATGACATCCCGCCCGATGTTCCACGCGCCTCACGCGAGCGCGTCGCGCAGCATCAGCGCGATGTGCCGCGCTTTCCGGCCGCTGCCGTGCTCGATCTGGTGACGGCAGGAGAAGCCGTTGGCGATCAGCGGCGTGTCTTCCGACGCGGCGCGCACCGCCGGCAGCAGGGACTGTTCGGCCATCGCCATAGAGGCGTCGTAATGCTCGGCCTCCAGGCCGAAGCTTCCCGCCATTCCGCAGCAGCTCGAATCGATCACCTCGAAGGAAAAGCCCGGTATCCAGCTCAAAACCTTGCGCGTCGCCTTCATCACGCCGAAGGCCTTCTGGTGGCAATGGCCGTGCAGCAGCGCCTTGGGCAAATCCAGCGGTTTCAGCTCCAGGCGCAGGCCGTTGTTTTGATGCTCGCGCGCCAGAAACTCCTCGAAGAGGAAAAGCTGCTTGCCGAGATCGCCGACCTCGGGACCGAGCCCCAGGCTGTAAAGCTCGTCGCGTAGCGACAGAAGGCAGGACGGCTCCAGCCCGATGATCGGCGTCTTGGCGGCGATCGCGTCTCGGAAGGCGGCAAGAACGCGGCTGGCTTCGCCCTTCGCCTTATCCGCCATGCCGGTGGTGAGATAGGTGCGCCCGCAGCAGAGCGGCCGGTTGGGCTCGGCGTCAGTCGGCGCGGGCTTGGCGAAGCGCACGCTGTAGCCGGCGCGTTCCAAAACGGCGACGGCGGCCTCGGCGATCTCGGGGTCGAAATGGTGGCAGAAAGTGTCGACGAAAAGAATGACCTCGCCGCGCGCGCCTGCGCTTGTCTCTTTGGCGGGAGCGAAGGGTTTTGCGGCCAGCTCCGGAAGCGGGCGGCGCGCCGTGATACCGAGCCGTCTTTCCGCAAATTTGGCGAGCGCCGAGAAACGATTGCGCAGGCGGATGGCGAGGCCCAGCACGGCGCGATGGCGGCCGGTCCATTCCGGCACGCCGCCGAAGAGCCGCGTGCGGATCGGAACCCCGGTGAGCGCATGGCGCTGAGCGAGATATTCCGTCTTGATCAGCGTCATATCGACGGCGCTGGGGCATTCCTTCTTGCAGGCCTTGCAGGAGACGCACAGATCCATCGCTTCCGCGAGGCGGGGATCGGCGAAGGCGCGCGCGTTGGCGGGGTCGTTGAGGGCGGCCTTGAAGGCCGCGACGCGCGCTTCGGTGGAATGTTTGGGGTCGCCGGTGATGCGGTAGCTCGGGCACATAACGCCCTTGCCGGCTTTCTGACAATCGCGGCTGTGCATGCACACAGCGACAGCCTTGGCGTAATTGCCGCCCGTGGCCGGAATGCCCGAATAGGCGTCGCCAATGCCGTAGGTGTCGTAAGCCGACCAATCGAGAAAGGTTTTCATGCCGGATCCGTTTCCGGCAGCGAAAAGCAAAATCGGGGCCGCTGACCCACAAAAGCGCTACTTTGGCTCTGGATTCCCCGTCGGGCTTTCAGCCCGCCGGGAATGACACGCCCCTGAGCGCGTTATTTTAAAGGCTCAAACGGCCTTTGTGCCGGGCGTCTCGCCCTTCTGATAGGCCGTGCCGAAGACATAGTCCCACCAGATGGCATGCACGCCGAAACCCTTCTCGGCGTCGCGGAAATGGTGGAGCATATGCAGACGTTTCACCAATTTGCCGAGATCGGAGGTCGGCTGGCCGTGATGCGTCCAGTAATGCACGCAGTCATAGGCCACATAGCCGGCCATGAAGCCTGCGAGCACCGGCCAGGCGAAGGTCGCGCCGAAGATCAGCCGGATGATCGTCAGCGCGATGAGCATGATCGGCGCGGAGAGCAGCGGCGGCATCACGAGCCGCAGCGGGTCGCTCGGATAGATGTGGTGCACGCCGTGGATCAGGAACTGGAAGCGCGGTCCGAAGCCGAAGGGCAGCGGAAACACCGTGTGGAAGAGATAGCGGTGGCCGAAATATTCGGTCAGCGTCCAGGCGACATAGCCGATGACGAGGCCGAGCAGAACGAGCCCGGCGCCCTGCAGCGACAAGGAGTAGAACAGCAGGCCCAGAATGATCGGCGTGTAGATGATCACGGGCGTGAGGTGATGCACGCGCGAGAAACGATCGAGAAGGTCGTTCTCGAAAATGCGCGGCGAGGCGTCCAGCGCTTCTGTGCGTGTGTCCTGCGTCATGATTTTACTCCGCCGGGGCAGCGATATGCTGCGCCGCTTGCGTGACATTTACCGACCGCGTGCCGAGCGAATAGGTCGGATCGAAGATGAAGGTGACGAGCAGCGCGAACCAGGAACGATGGCAGCGCAGCGTGTCGTAGAACTCCGGCGCCATGGCCGTGAGCTCGGGCAAACGGTTCCATGGGATTTCGTGAAAATCGTGATGCTCGTTGTGATAGCCGATATTGAGCGCGAGCTTATTGAGCGGCCCATAATAATCGAACGTGCCTTGGTCGGGCCCGAAGGCGAAATGCTCCTGCAGCCAGCGCGCGCTCAACGGATGCAGCCCGCCAACCGAAAACCAGAAGGACAGGAAGAGATAGAGCAAAGCGTTGGGGCCGAAGGCCCAGAGCATGAAGAGATCGAAGGCGATGATGACCGCGATATTGATATAGGTCCATTTGCCCATGATCGGCACGGTGCCCTTCAGCCGCGACAAGCGTGCGAGCTGGATGGCGGGAAAGGCGAAAAGCCAGGCGGCCTTGCGCCAAGCGCTATTGCCGACCCACTCCACTTCCCACTGGCTCGGCACATCGGCGTCATAGTCATAGGCCGAGAGATGCGAGTGGTGCTTGATGTGATAGCAGCGGAAGCCCATCGCCGTGGGGAAGCCGTTGGGGAGATCGGCGAGGATCGCCGTCCATTTATTGGCGAGCGGGTCTTCGAAGACGCAATTGTGAATCGCATCGTGGATGATGACGAAATTCGCGTGGTTCGCGAAGGCGCCGACGCAGATCGCCAGCAGCAGCGAGAGCCACCAATAGGAGAGTCCGAGCCAGCCCATCACGGCCGCGATCACGAATTGGCCGGCGAAGATGCCGGCCGTGATCTTGAAGGTCACCGGGTCTCTGCCGAATAGCTCGCGCACCTGCGGATATTTTTCCAGGATGAGGCGGCGGCGCTCGACATGCGAGCGGTCGGCGCCCTGGGCGGTGACCGAAATGCCGTTCATGGATCACGTTTCCTTCAGTTGGAAGCGGAGCAACGGGTGGATGCCGGCGTGAGCCTATCCCTCCCCTTTACGGGGAGGGTGGCCCCGCGTAAGCGGGGTCGGGTGGGGTAAAGCCCCACCACTGCCGTTGCGGCGCGAACCCCACCCGGCGGCCTTTGGCCGCCGACCTCCCCGTAAAGGGGAGGTATTTGGGACTAACGACGCCATGCCGTCATTCACCCGATTACCCCGGACCTGAACTCAACCGATACGCTTCTCATAAATGCGGTGAACCTTGTCGACCTTGCCGCCGAACATTTCGATCGGCTTGCGCATCGCCATGTTGTCTTCGAGCACCCAGCCAGCCTCCATATGGGTGATAGAAGCCTTGGCGCCGCGGCGGCGCATCTCCTCGATCATGGAGAGCAGAATGGCGCCGCCCGTCGCGCTGTTTTGCAGCGCCTTGCGGGTGCCGAGCAGCACGATGCGCGCGGTGTTGAACTTGTGGTTGCGCATGCGCGAGATCAGCTTCGGCAGGCCGAAGGGGAACAAGCGGCCGTCGAAGTCGGAGACGATCTCGAAGAGATTGGGGAGCGCGACCAAGAAGCTCACCGGCGCGCCGTCGAGCTCGACCATGATGCCGAATTCCGGCGGCATGACATATTTCAAAGCGTCGGCGGTGGAATCGAACTCAGCCTTGGTGAAGGGCACGAAGCCCCAGTTGTCCCGCCAGCCGTCGTTGAAGAGCTCCTCCATCAGCGCCGTCTCGGTCGTCTTCAGATTGTCGAGATCGAGCGGGCGGAGCTTCAAACGGTCTCGCCATTCCTTGCGGTTCGAGATGAGGGGCTTTTCGTTGAGGAAAGTCTCATCGATGGCGATGCGATAGGAGACGAGGTCCTTGGCCTTCTCATAGCCGAGCGCCGCGAGATGGCGCGAGAGATAGGGCGGATGCCAGGGCGTGAGGAACATGGGCGTCGACTCGAAGCCCTCGATCAGCATGCCGACTTCGCCGTTGATCGTCGGCGAGAAGGGGCCGTTGATCCGCGTCGCGCCTTTCGCCTTCAGCCAATCCTCCGCGGCTTCGACCAGCGCGCGCACCACCTCGATATCATCGACGGCGTCGAGCGCGCCGAACTGCGCGGGGCTCGCGGCGACGGGCGTGATCCCATCCTTATAGACATGCGCGGCAATGCGGCCGACCCATTCGCCGTCGCGGCGAGCAAGGAATTTCTGATCCTCGACCAGCTTGTAATGCGGATTGAGCATATGGGCGAAGAGCGTCCAGCGCTCGATGTCGAGCGGCGGCGCGAAGCCCGGCGCGCCCTTGTAGAGAAGGCGCGGAAGCTTGCAGAAAGTCGTGAACGTCGAGAGCCCAGCGACCGGTACGATCTCGATTCGCGCCATGGACAAAATCCTTAGCCTTTGCGGGGGAACGCGGAAAGCGTCATGATGACGCGCCCGCGCTGTCGTATCAGGCGGCGGCGCCGGACATGGCGGCGGCGACGATGCGCTGCGCCTCCTCCGACACAGGCGGGATGTCGCGCAGCGCCTTTATGACGCCGCGGATTTCCGCCTCCGTATGGTTCGCCGAAAAGAAGAAGCGCAGGCGCGGTCCGTCCTTGGGCACGCCGATTCGCACGACGGGCGGCACGTAATAGCCCTTTTCGAGCAGATGCCGCGCCGCCCACATCGTTTCGAGATCGTTCTCGAAGAGGATCGGCACCACGCCGCGGCCGATCGCCGGGCCCGTGGAGAAGCCGTTTTCATGCGCGACCTGGCGGAAAAGCTCGGCGTTCTGCGCCAGCTTGCCGATGCGCCAGGTCTCTTCCTGCATCAGCCGCAGGGCGGTGCGCGCCGCCGCGAGAACGACCGGCGAGAAGCCGACGCTATAAACGAAGCCCGGCAGCGTGTAGCGGAACCACTCGATCACTTCCTTCCTGGCGCAAATATAGCCGCCGCAGGAGGCGAGCGATTTGGACAGCGTGCCGATGATGAGGTCGATGCGCTGCGGATCGACGCCCTGATGCTCCGCAAGCCCGCGGCCATGGTCGCCCAGAACGCCGAGCGAATGGGCTTCGTCGACCATTAGCCAGATTTGATACTTGTCCTTGATCTCGTAGAGGCGCGGCAGATCGGCGGTGTCGCCGTCCATGCTGTAGACGCCTTCGACGACGACGAGCACATTGCGATATTCCTCGCGATGGCGCGCCAGCAGATGGTCGAGATGGTCCATGTCGTTGTGGCGGAATTTGACGACATGGGCGGGCGCGCCATCCGCGCCATAGACGATGCTGTTATGGGCAAGCTCGTCGATGAAGATCGCGTCGCGCTTGCCGTTCATCAGATAGGAAATGGTGGTGACGTTCGAGAGATAGCCGGAGACGAGCGCCAGCGCGCTTTCCATGCCGATGAATTCGGCGATCTCCGCCTCGAACTGCTTATGCGTGGTGCGTTCGCCGCCCACGAGACGCGAGGCGAGCGCCCCGACGCCGAGCCCGTCGACCTCGCGCTTGGCCTCCTCGCGGATGCGCGGGTGATTGGCGAGGCCGAGATAGTCGTAATTCGCGAAGCTGACGAAATGCGTCCCCTGCGCTTCGAAGTCCGCCTTGAGCTTGTCGATCTGCGCGAAGAAGGGGTTGTTGAACTCGAGCAGGGCGTTGCCCGCGAAGCGGAATCTCCGCGAGGCATAGTCGGGGAGGCTTCTGTGTTTCGTCACTGAATTCGCAGTCCCTGAATGGCCGGGCGCGGCCGCGCGCGCTTGCTTTTCCCGAAGAATCAAGGCGCCCTGAGCCGTTAGGGCGCCTGGAGGCTGATCGGGTCCCTTAGCACCCTCCTCGCCCTCGCGCCAGTGCGCCTGCGCTCAGGGCAGGCGGGCAGGAAAGCGCGAGCGCGCCTATGGCGCTTGCGCGCGGCTTTCTCTATTGGCTTTGCTCATGGAAAAGAGCCCGCATCGCCCCCATGCAGACGTCCATTCGGCCCTCCGGCTGAGCGTCGAAAATCTCGCCGTCTCGCGCGGCGGCCGGTCCGTGCTGGCCGGTGTCAGCTTCGCTCTTTCGGGCGGCGAGGCGCTGGTGGTGACCGGCCGCAACGGCGCCGGGAAATCGACCCTGCTGCGCACCCTCGCGGGCCTTCTGCCGCGCGCCGCCGGCGAGATGCGGCTGGAGGGCGCCGGCGAAGAGGCGGAACTGCCCCAACAGGCGCATTATCTCGCGCATGCCGACGGCATGAAGGCGGCGCTCTCCCTCGACGAAAACCTCGAATTCTGGTCGGCCTATCTCTCCCCCGCGCCCGATCCGCGCGCCCGGACGGTCTCAGAGGCGCTTGCCGTCGTCGGCCTCTCATTCGCCTCGCGCGCCCCTTTCGGCGCGCTCTCGGCCGGACAGAAACGCCGCGCGGCGCTGGCGCGGCTCCTCGTGGCGTTCCGCCCGGTGTGGCTCCTCGACGAGCCGCTCACCGCGCTCGACAGAGCCTCGCGGGAAAAATTCGCCGCCGTCATGCGCGATCACTGCGCCAAGGGCGGCCTCATCGTCGCCGCGACCCATGAGCCGCTGGGGCTCGAGGAAGCCGGCGAACTGGCTTTGGGAGGCGCGAAATGACCTCGTCGATCGGCGCGCTCTTCCTGCGCGAATGGCGCATCGCCCGCCGCGTCGGCGGCTCGGGCGCCATGGGGGTGGTGTTCTTCCTCACCCTCGTGACGATCGTGCCCTTCGCCGTGGGGCCGGACCCGAACCTCCTCGCTCGCATCGGCCCGGCGATCCTGTGGATCGCGGCGTTGCTCGCGAGCCTGCTCGCCTTCGACCGGCTGTTCCAGGCGGACGCCGAGGACGGCTCGCTCGATCTGCTGCATCTGGGCGAAACGCCGCTGGAGCTGGCGGTGCTGGTGAAATGCGCCGCCCATTGGGCCGCGACCGGCTTGCCGCTCATCATCGCCGCGCCCTTTCTGGGGCTGATGCTGCAACAGGAGACGATGGCGCTGGTGGGCGTGGTGGCGACGCTCCTCGTCGGCACCCCGGCGCTGACTCTCATCGGCGCCATCGGCGCAGCGGCGACGGTCACCGTGCGGCGCGGCGGCCTGCTGATGGCGCTGCTGGTGCTGCCGCTGACGATTCCGGTGCTGATCTTCGGCGTCTCGGCCTGCGAGGCGGCGACGGGCGGGACGGTGCCTTTCTATTCGCCCTTCTCGATCCTCTGCGCCATTACGCTGGTGGCGCTGGCGCTGTGCCCCTTCGCGGCGGCGGCGGCGTTGCGGCATTTGGGGGAGTAACGCCGTCATTGCGAGGAGCGCAGCGACGAAGCAATCCAGGAGCCCCGATGCGGCTCTGGCTTGCTTCGCTACGCTCGCAATGACGGAGCTACATCACGGCTCCCGCCACCCCGGCGCCCGCTTTTCCAGAAACGCCGCGATCCCCTCTTTCGCGTCCGCGGCGAGCATATTCTCCACCATCACGGCGCTCGCGAGATCATAGGCCTCGACGAGCGGCTTCTCGCGCTGGGCGTAAAACGCCCTCTTGCCGAAGCGGATCGCCTCCGGCGACTTCGCCGCGATCAGCTCGGCGAGGGCCCGCGCGCCGGTGCGTGCGCCGTCCTGTGAGACGCGGTTGACGAGCCCGATGCGCAGCGCCGCCTCCGCGCCGATGGGGAAGCCGGTGAGCAGCATTTCCAGGGCGTGTTTCGGCGCGAGATTGCGGGAGAGCGCCACGGCCGGCGTCGAGCAGAACAGGCCGATATCGACGCCCGGCGTGCAGAAGCGCGCGTTTGGGCCGGCGACGGCGAGGTCGCAGCTTGCGACGAGCTGGCAGCCCGCCGCGGTGGCGATTTCGTCGACGGCGGCGATCACGGCCTGCCGCAGAGCGACGATCTTTTGCATCAGCGCCGAGCAGCCCCGCATCGTCTCCTCGAAGAACCCACGCCCGCCGTCCGCATCGCTACGGTGAGCCGTCAGCTCCTTGAGGTCGTGACCCGCGCAGAAGGCCGGGCCCTCGGCCTGCAGCACCACGACGCGAATGTCGCCGCGCTTCTCCAGACCGTCCAGCCGCTGCGACAGCGCCGCCAGCATCGCCACCGACAAAGCGTTGCGCGACGCCGGCCTGTTGAGCGTCAGCCGCGCGATATGCCCCGCTTCTTCCAGGAGAACGAATTCATTGCTGTCGGTCATGGGCCAGGGCTCTTGTGCAACGATTAGATAAAAATAGAGCGGCCGGAAACTTTCGTCTCCGGCCGCTCTGCGATCGATCAGTAAAGTCCGCCCGTGCCGCTGCCGACCTGCTGGTCGACGTCATGCGGCGTATTGAGCTGGCGGGGGCCCCCGCCTTCGCCGCTCGTGTAGGAATCCGGCGGCGCGGTGCCCGGCTTGAAGGGCCAGAGCTCGCCGCCGCTCGCGGTGCGCAGGCCGGTGCTCGGATTGACCGAGATCAGCTTGATGCCCGGCGGCACGCGGAAGGGCGTATCCGGCTTGTCCTTGAGGGCGACCGTCATGAAGTCGCGGAAGATCGGCGCGGCGAAGAGCGCGGCCTGGGCGTGGCTGCCCATGGAGCGCGGTCGATCGTAGCCGATATAGACGCCGACGGCGAGGTCCGGCGAGAAGCCCACGAACCAGAGGTCCTTCGCCTCATTGGTCGTGCCGGTCTTGCCGGCGAGATGCTTGCCGACGGATTTGATCGACACGCCGGTGCCGCGCTGGATGACGCCTTCCATGATGTTGGTGATCTGATAGGCGGTGAGCGGGTCGAGCACCTGCTCGCGCTTGTCGATCAGCTTGGGCTCGTTCTGATTGTCCCATTTCGCCGCGTCGCAGCCCAGGCACTGGCGCTCGTCGTGGCGGAAGATGGTCTTGCCCCAGCGGTCCTGCACGCGGTCGATCAGCGTCGGCTTGATGCGCTTGCCGCCATTGGCCAGCATGGAATAGCCGGTGACCATCTTGAGCAGCGTCGTCTCGCCGGCGCCCAGCGACAGCGAGAGATAAGGGCCCATGTCGTCGTAAACGCCGAAACGCTTGGCGTATTCGGCGATGAGCGGCATGCCGACGTCCTTGGCGAGGCGCACCGTCATCATGTTCTTCGAATGGACGATGCCGTAATTGAGCGGATGCGCGCCGGTGCCGTGGCCGCCTTCGAAGTTCTCCGGCGTCCAATAGCTGCCGTCGGCCTGCTGGATCGAAATGGGCTCGTCGAGGATGGACGAGGAGGGCGTATAGCCATTGTCGAGCGCCGTCGCATAGACAAAGGGCTTGAAGGAGGAGCCCGGCTGGCGCAGCGCCTGGCTGGCGCGATTGAACTCCGACTGGTCGAAGGAGAAGCCGCCGACCATGGAGAAGACGCGGCCCGTATAGGGGTCCATCGCCACCATGGCGCCCGAGATTTCGGGGATCTGGCGCAGGCGGAAGTGGCCCGGATTGCCCGCCATCGGCTCGACATAGATCACGTCGCCGACGGTGAGCGCGCCGCGCGGGCCGCGGCCGGTCCAGCGCATGCCCTCGGCCGTGAGCAGGCCCGTCTCGCGCTCGCGCGCCACGTCGCCGGAAGCCTCGCGGCCCGGCTGCAGGCCGACGCGGGCGCCCGCTTCGTTGACGTCGAGCACCACGGCGAGGCGCCAGGGCTTGATGTCGCCGAGCGCAGGAATGCCGGCGAGCGGGACGCCCCAATCGGACGAGACGTCGATATGGTTCATGGCGCCGCGGAAGCCATGCGCCTCGTCGAAGCGCACGAGGCCGTCCGCCAGCGCCTTGCGGGACCAGGCCTGCATCTTGGGGTCGAGCGTCGTGCGCACCGACAGCCCGCCCTCATAGAGGCCCTTGTCCTTGTAGCGGTCGAGCAGCTCGCGGCGCACTTCCTCGGCGAAATAGCCGGCGACGTAAGTATTGGGCGAGAGGGCGCGCGGATTGACGCCGAGCGGCTCCGCCTTGGCCTTCTCCGCCTCCAGATGCGTCACGACCCCATCGGCCTCCATGCGGTCGATCACATAGTTGCGGCGCTCGATCGCGCGGTCGCGATGCTGGAAGGGATGGTAATTATTGGGGCCCTTGGGCAGGGCGGCGAGATAGGCGGCTTCGGCGAGCGTCAGCTCATTGACCGATTTGTTGAAATAATTGAGCGCCGCCGCGGCGACGCCATAGTTGCCGAGGCCGAGGTAGATCTCGTTGAGATAGAGCTCGAGGATGCGCTCCTTGGAATAGGCGGCCTCGATGCGGAAGGAGATCAGCGCCTCGCGAATTTTGCGGTCGATCGAGCGCTCATTGCCGACGAGGAAGTTCTTGGCGACCTGCTGGGTGATCGTCGAGGCGCCCTGCACATGCCGGCCGCCCTGCGCCAGCACCGAGAGCGCGCGCACCACCCCTTCCGGGTCGATGCCGTTATGGGTGTAGAAATTCTTGTCTTCGGCCGAGATGAAGGCCTGCTTCACGAGCGCCGGAATGGCGGAGCTCGGCAGAAACAGGCGCCGCTCGCGGGAATATTCGGCCAGAATGGAGCCGTCATTGGCGTGAAGACGCGTCGTGACCGGCGGCTCGTAGTTTCGTAGCTGCGCCGTATCCGGCAGATCCTTGGAATAATAATAGACCAGCGCGGAGGCCGCGACGGCGCCGATCAAAAAGACGATCGTGCCGGTCGCGAAGACAAAGCCTAGAAACCTTGCGAGAAGTCGCATGAAATTCTTCCTCTCAGCGGGCGGGGAGGCCCGTGGCTTTTCGCCTGATCTTATATGGCGCCGGCGCCCGCCCTTTCGCTAGGACTGGGCCGGCCGGCAAGCGCGCAATTCGGCGTTGGTCCGCCGCGTGCGCGATTAGTTTTTCTGGATGGGGCCCACTCGAAACGGAAATCACCCGTCAATTCGCCTCGTGGCGCGGCAATGCTTTAGCACCGCCAGCGCCCGCCGATCCAGTGGCTTTTGGCCGATCGTCGCGCCGCCGTGGTGGCCAGGCGTGATGTCGCCGGTCTGTCCGGCGCGCAGCGAGCCGCGGCCCTGACGGCGCCTTTTTCAAAATGATGCGGTTTTGTGTTTTATTGTGGGCGCTCGAGCTTGACCGGCGCGCGCGCCTCGCGCGACCGCGCGGCGAAGAAGGCCTCGATCGCATCCGCGGTCTTGCCGGCGGCGCGGTCGCGCCAGTCGACCGAGGTCAATCGCGCGAGATCCTTCTCGCTCGAAAGATAACCAAGTTCCAGGAGGACCGAGGGGATGTCGTAGGACTTCAGGACAACGAATCCGGCGGCGCGCGCGGGGTTCTTGTTCAGGCTGCCGGCCTCCTTCCAATGCGAGATCAGCGTTTGCGAAAACTGGGCGCTGAAGGCGCGGGTTTCGCGCTGAGTGAGTTCGTAGAGGATGTCGCCGACCTGCTCGACGTCCTGCTTGCTCTCCAGGCCCGCCGCCTTGTCCGCCAGATTTTCCTTTTCGGCGATTTTCGCCGCCTCGGCGTCGGAGGCCTTGGTCGACACCGTATAGATAGTCGCGCCCTCGACATGGCCCTCGGCGAGCGTGTCGGCGTGGATCGACAAAAAGAGCGCGGCGTTGTTGCGATGGGCGATCTGGACCCGCTCGTTGAGCGGCAGGAAAATGTCCTCGCTGCGCGTCAGCACGGCTTTCAGCCGACCGCCGGCCTCGATCTTGGCCGCAAGCGCGCGGGCGAATTCGAAGACGACCGCCTTTTCCTGCTCCCCGTGCTTGCCCGTCGCGCCCATGTCGACCCCGCCATGGCCGGGATCGATCACGACGACCGGCTTATCCGAAGCCGCCGGAGTCGCGGCGGCCGCCGCCTCGGCAGGCGCAGGCTCGGCGCGCGCCAAAGCCGCGGCGCTTTCGGCGGCGGCGGCGGTGAATTGCGCTTCAGTGGTCGGCGTGAGCTCGACGATCAACCGGGCCCCGTCGCCAGCGGGTTCGCTTTCGGCCCGCACAATCTGGGCGGGCGCCGCGAGGTCGACCACCACCCGCGAGCGTCCCGGGGCGAACTGGCCATAGCGGTAGGATTTGACGAGCCGGGACTTGGCGGGCGCGCGGCCGTCCTTGGCGTCGAGATGGAAGGCGACCTCGGGCAGATCGACGATGACGCGCGCCGGATTGACGGCGAGATGCGCGCTCGCCTTTACGGCGCCGGTCAGCTCGAAAACCAGGCGGGCGTGGTCTGCGAGCGTCTCGACGCGGCCGGCGACCGCCGCAACAGGGGCGCCGGGCTCGGCGGCCAAAGCGGCGCTCGCGCCGGCGAGAAGGGCCGCCGCAGCGCCGACAGCGCGGCGCGCCCAAGTCTTTTTTCGGCGGGAAGGCGGCTGTCGCATGGCCCGAAGCTCGCAAAATTGCGTCAATCTGGAGAACTATATAAACGATTCTTCAAGCGCGTCCCTTAAGGGACCGTTAGCATCCACAGCTTCAGCCGGAGCGCGGCGCCGTTTTCGGGCGTCCGTCGCATAAATGCCGCAGAAGCGACGCTTGCGCGTCTTGCGGGCGCCCGCTATGAAGTGGGAAGCGCTCTGTGGAAGTCTGGCGCCGCAGCGGGGGCAGGCGCCCTTTGCATCGGCGGCCGACGGATTTCCAGGACGGGCTGACGTCTTCCGTCACGCGCGGCTTTGCGCCGGCTGTGACGCATACTCGCCGCCTTTGGGCGTCGCGAAAGGTTTTTTGACGATCTCATGGCTACGACCATGATAAGCGCTGCAGCGAAGATTCGCCTCGCCCGGTTCGTCCGCGCGATGCGGCTGCGCTCAAATCTTGCGCTTCGCGGTCTTTGCCGCAGGGACCGCGACGCAGGCAATGGTCGCGTTCCCAGTCGTCATTTTGTTCGGTCGTTCGCCGCGGATGCGGCGTTCCGGCCAGGCGATCTGTCCGCCGGCCTTCGCGCCGGCCAGCGTGTTAAAGGCCTTCGGCCTTTTCCCTTTTCCCCGACAACATGCGTTCGCGCCCTCGCGCTTCGCCGAACAGCGGCCGCCGCATCCTTGAACGGATCGCGGCTTGCTCCTCCGGCTGTCGCGCGCGCAACGCCGCAAAGAGTCCCCCATGGCAAACAAAATGCTGATCGACGCCTCCCACCCGGAGGAGACCCGCGTCGTCGTATTGCGCGGTAATCGCGTTCAGGAATTCGACTTCGAGGCCGCCGAAAAGAAACCGCTGCGCGGCAATATTTATCTCGCGAAGGTCACGCGCGTGGAGCCCTCGCTCCAGGCCGCTTTCGTGGATTACGGCGGAAACCGCCACGGCTTCCTGGCCTTCGCCGAGATCCATCCGGATTACTACCAGATTCCCGTCGCCGACCGTCAGGCGCTGATCGAGGAAGAGAGCCGCGCCCATCGCGAGCACGAGGAGGAAGAGCATCGTCCGCATGGCCGGCGCCGCTCCCGCCGCCGCCAGCACGAGGCGGCCGAAAAGCGCGCGGCCGAGGACGAGACGCTCGTCAGCGAGCCGGTCGACGTCGAGGCCCTGATCGAGGCCGCCGAGGAGGGCGAAGCCCCCGCCGCCGAGCCTGTGGACGCCGGCGCGCCGACGATCGCCGCCGAGGCTGTCGAATCCCCGGAAGCGATCGCGCCGACCGACGTCGAAGTCGAGGCCGAAGCGGTCCTGCCCGTCTCCGCCGAGGCCGATGAGGCCGCCGACGAGGCGCATCATACGATTTCCGTCGATCCGTCGGGCTTCGGCTCGGTGGAAGAGGGCGAGGCCGACGAATTCGTCGAGGAGACGCCCGCCCCCGACCATGAGCTGAAGGCCCGCCGTCAGGACGAGCGTGACGAAGAGCGCGCCCGCGAGGAAGGCCAGGAAGACGAGGAAGGCCAGGAAGACGAGGAAGGCGCGGCCGAGGAAGACGAGGCTGCGATCCACGCCCGCGCCCCGGCCGAGGAAGAGCATCACGACGACGACCACGACGACGAGGAGCACGACGAGGAAGAGCACGTCGAGCACATCGGCGGCGACGCCATGGACGAGGCGCCCTTCCGCGTGGTGCGTCCGCGCCGCCAGTACAAGATTCAGGAAGTCATCAAGCGCCGCCAGGTGCTGCTCGTCCAGGTCGTCAAGGAGGAGCGCGGCAACAAGGGCGCGGCGCTCACCACCTATCTCTCGCTCGCCGGCCGCTATTCGGTGCTGATGCCCAACACGGCGCGCGGCGGCGGCATTTCCCGCAAGATCACCGATGGCGCCGACCGCAAGCGCCTCAAGGAGATCGTCCACGACCTCGAAGTGCCGGAGGGGATGGGCGTCATCCTGCGCACCGCCGGCGCGACCCGCACCAAGGCGGAGGTCAAGCGCGACTTCGAATATCTGCTGCGGCTCTGGGAGAGCGTGCGCGAGCTGACGCTGCGCTCCTCGGCGCCGATGCTCGTCTATGAGGAAGGCTCGCTCATCAAGCGCGCCATCCGCGATCTCTACGGGCGCGACGTCGAGGAGATCGTGGTCTCCGGCGACGACGCCTATCGCGAGGCCAAGGACTTCATGCGCATGCTCATGCCGAGCCATGCGAAGAACGTAAAGCAGCATCGCGAGCCGGTCCCGATCTTCGCGGAAGCGGGGGTCGAGGCGCAGCTCGACGCCATGTTCTCCAACAATGTCACGCTGAAGTCGGGCGGCTATCTGGTCATCAACCAGACCGAGGCGCTGGTCGCGATCGACGTGAACTCCGGCCGTTCGACCCGCGAGCACAATATCGAGGACACGGCGCTGCGCACCAATCTGGAGGCGGCGGACGAAGTCGCCCGCCAGCTCCGCCTGCGCGACCTCGCCGGCCTCATCGTGGTCGATTTCATCGACATGGAGGAGAGCCGCAACAATCGCGCCGTCGAGCGCCGCCTGAAGGACGCGCTCAAGAACGACCGCGCCCGCATCCAGGTCGGCCGCATCTCGCATTTCGGCCTGTTGGAGATGTCGCGCCAGCGCATCCGCGCCGGCGTCGTCGAGGGCTCGACCGTGCCTTGCCCGCATTGCGCCGGCGCCGGGCATGTACGGTCCACCGCCTCGGTCGCGCTGCATGTGTTGCGCGTGCTGGAGGAGGCGTTGCTCAAGAGCGCGTCGCATGACGTGACGCTGCGCACCCGCGCCGTCGTCGCGCTCTACATCCTCAATCAGAAGCGCGCGCATCTGCAGGCGCTGGAAAACCGGTTCGGCGTGCATATCACCGTCGCCGCCGACGACACGTTGACGGGCGCCAATTATCACGCGCTGGAGCGCGGCGAGCCGGCCTCTGGTCCGCGTATCCCCGCCGCGCCGGCGCCGCTGCGCGTCGATTCGGTCCGGGCGGAGCCGATCGAGGAGGAAGTCCTCGAAGAAGAGGTTTTCGCCGAGGAAGAAGAAATGGCCGAGGCCGGCGAGCCGGCCCTCGCTAATGGTCGCCGCGAGAGCCGCGAGCCGCGCCGCGCCAATGGGAATGGCGAAGAGGGCGACGAGGGCGCTCAGCGCTCGCGCCGCCGCCGCCGCCGCCGCGGCCGTGGCGGTGGACTGAATGGCGAGGCGAGTTTGGCTCCCGGCGCCGAGCAGCCTTCCGACGAAGGTCTCGCCTTCATGGCGGCCATCGAAGGGCAGCCCGCCCCCCGCGAGACGCGCGAGCCTCGCCCGGCCCGTGGCCGCGGTCCCGGCCGCTGGCGCCGGTCGGCGCCGCTGCCGGAGGAATTCCGCGATCCTTCCGCGCTCTTCCCGACCGACGAGGGCGCGCAGGAGCAGGAAGCTTTGGTGACGCCGCGCGAGGCCCATATGCCGGACTTTGTGCCGCAGGCCGAAAACGCCGCGCCGTCCCTGGAGGCGCCCGCGCCGGTCGAGCAGCCTTCGGCGGCGCCGATTGCGGCCGAGCCGGCGCCGGTAGAGGCGCCGAAGGCTGAGGTCTCCGACGTCGAGGCGAAGACCGAGGCTGCGCCGGCGGCGCCCGTCTCGGTAGAGCGGGCTGCGGAGACGGCGGCCCCGGCCGAGGCCGTCGCGCCTGCGCCCGCGCCGGTCCCGCCGAGGAAGCCGACCGAGGTGGTGATCACCCAGGCTGACCCGACCGCCCCGAAGAAGGGCGGCTGGTGGCAGCGGGTGAAGACGCCTTTCGGGGAGTAAAAAACTCCCCCTTACGGGGAAGTTGACGGCCAAGGCTGCCGGGAGGGGCGCGTCGCAGCGGTAGCGCTGGGGCCCGCCGCTTCCTTCCAGGGAAGTGAGAAATCACAAATCTTGGGCGCGTCATGGCCGGGCTTGTCCCGGCCACCCACGCCGAGGGATGCGGCCTTCTCCGGGAAGGGTTAGTCCGATAGGCGGGCCGTACGCCAAGTCGTAAATTCATCCCCACCGCTCTGGCGTCTGCTCGGCGTGGATGGCCGGGACAAGCCCGGCCATGACGGGGTTGTGACGTGCGTCACCCCCGAGGTTGAGTCGAAAGCCACGCCTCGAGCCGCGCGGCGCCCTCGGCGACCTCGGCCTCTGCGCCCGCATAAGAGAAGCGGACCATCGTTCGCCCGCGCCCTCGGTCGAAATCGAGGCCGGGCGTCGCCGCAACGCCCGCCTCCACCAGCAGGCGCTTGCAGAAGTCCATCGAGTCGGCGGTGAAGTCCGACACATCCACGTAGAAATAGAAGGCGCCGTCCGGCGGCGCGAAGCGGGTCAGACCCATTGCCGGCAGACGCTCCAGCAGCAGCGCCCGGTTGCGCGCATAGGCGGCGCGGTTTTCCTCGAGCTCCTGCGTCGCGTCGAAGGCTGCGAGCGCCGCCCGCTGCGAGATGGTCGGCGCGCAGATCGCCAGGGATTGTTGCAGGCGCTCCAGCGGCCGCATCAGCCCTTCCGGCGCGATCAGCCAGCCGAGCCGCCAGCCGGTCATGGCGTAATATTTCGAGAAGGAATTCACGACGATGGCGTTCGGCGTGAAGCGCAAAGCCGTTTCGGCCGGCGCGTCATATTCGAGCCCGTGATAGATCTCGTCCGACACGAAGACGATCCCCGCCTCGTCGCAAAAGGCGCAGATTTTCGAAAGCTCGTCCGCGTCGATCATCGAGCCGGTCGGATTGGCCGGGCTCATGAACAGCGCGCCGTCGAGCTTCTTCTCGCGATGCGCGGCTGCGAGCATGGCGGCGGTGGGCGCGAAACGGGTTTCCGGACCGACCTCCAGCGGGACCGCCTCCAGTCCGAGGGAGGCGAGAATATTGGCGTAGGCCGGATAGCCCGGCGCCGTGACGGCGATGCGCGCGCCGGCGTCGAAGGCGCCGACCAGCGCCAGCATGAAGCCGCCGGACGAACCCGTGGTGACGATCACCCGATCCGGCGAAAGAGAGACCCCATATCGCGCGCCGTAATGCGCCGCGATGCGCTCGCGCAAGGCACGATCGCCCAGCGCCTCGCCATAGCCGATTCTGCCCTCCCGCAGCGCTGCGGCGGCGGCCTCGCGCACGAGCAGCGGCGCCGGCGCGCCCGGTTCGCCCAATTCCATATGCACAATATGCCTGCCGGCGCGTTCGAGCGCCCTGGCGTCGCGTAGAGCGTCCATCGCCATGAAGGGCGCGACGGCGGATCGGCGGGAGGGGCGCGGCGACATTTGCGGATTCCTGTATCTTAACCAGACGGGCGCTAGATTGGTGGCGACATAACCGCCAACCGACGGCGTGAATGTCCCGATGCTCGAAGACATTGCAAGAAGCCTTCGGGAATAAAATCGCCGAAAGCGGCGCGCCTAAGTTCTCTTCTTCGGCGCGCGGGCGGCCTAAAACAGCTCTTCTTCGAGGGCTTTCGCAAAAATGTATGATCTCACCGCCGCCGAGCTCATCCAGCGTCTCGTCTTCGCGCTGGCGATCGGCCTGCTCATTGGTCTGGAGCGCGGCTGGCGCGCCCGGGCCGAGGAGCCGGGCGAGCGCACTGCGGGCCTGCGCACTTATGGACTCGCGGCGCTGCTCGGCGGCGTCTGGGGCGCCATCGCCCGGCAATTTGCCGATCATGGCGGCGCCATCGCGCTGGGCGTGGCCTTCGTCATCTATGCGGCGGCGATGACCGTCTTCCGCTACCGCGAGACAATGCGCGACCAGACCTACGGCGCGACCTCGATTGTCGCCTTGATGCTGTCCTTCGCGCTCGGCGCCTATTCGGTCGTCGGCGAAGAGACGGCCGCCGCCGCCGGCGCGGTCGCGACCGCCTCGATTCTCGCCCTGAAGGAATCCCTGCACGAGCAGATCGCGCGCATGACCTGGGCGGAGCTTCGCTCGGGCCTCGTGCTCCTCGTCATGAGCTTCATTTTCCTGCCGGCGCTTCCAGACAAGGCCATCGACCGCTGGGGCGCGATCAATCCTTACGAGCTGTGGCTGATGACGGTGCTGATCGCCGCCGTCTCCTTCGCCGGCTATGTGGCCGTGAAGCTGATCGGCTATCGGCGCGGCGTCGCCGTGGCGGGTCTGGCGGGCGGATTGGCGTCGTCGACCGCGGCGACGGCCGCCATGTCGCGTCTCGCAAGCGAGCGGCCGGAGGCAATCGAGGTTCTGGCGGCGGGCGCGATTTTCGCCAATGCCGTGATGGGGCCGCGCGTCCTCGCCATTCTGACCGTCGTCAACCCGGGTTTCGGCCTGCGCCTCGCGGCGCCGCTCATCTCCATGGCGCTGGTTTATCTGATCGCCGGCGGCGTGCTGATGCGCCGTCACGGCCCGGCGCGCGAGGAAGCGGAGAATCCGCTGGCGATGACCAATCCGCTCGATTTGCCCGCCGTGCTCAAATTCGGCGCGCTGCTCGCCGTGGTGATGATACTCGCCAAGGTCGCCACCAGCTTCGCGGGGAGCCCCGGCGCCTATGCCTTGGGATTGATCTCGGGCATAGCGGATGTCGACGCCATGTCGCTGGCCATGGCCCGGCACGGCGCGACGGAGATCGGCGTCGCGCCGGCCGCGCTCGCCGTTCTTCTGGCCATTCTCTCCAACACCCTCGCCAAATCGGTCATGGCCTGGATGATGGGCGGTCGCCCGATGGGCCTGCGTTTTGCAGCGACGTCGGCCCTCGCGATGGCGGCCGGCGGCGCGGCGCTGTTCCTCGTCCCGGCGTTGGACGGCCTATAGGATTCGCTCGTCGAGCGCGACGGACTTCACCAGCGCATAAACCTGCGAGCCCAGCGCCAGACCCAGCTCGTCGAGCGCCAGCCGCGTCACCGCCGCGATGAGCTTGTCGCCGCCGGCGAGATCGAGCGTGACGAAGGCGAGCGCATTGCCATTCACCTCGATCCGGGCGATGCGCCCGCGCAGGATCGTGCGCACGCTCGTCTCGGCGGGGGCTTTGGCGAGCGTGATGTCCGTCGCCTTGATGGCGACGCGCGCCTCGCCCGCTTCCGCGATCCGTGCGGCGACGAGGATGTCGCCGGCGGGATGGGAAAGCCGCGTCACGCCATAAGTCTCGTCGACGGCGGCGATGCGCGCCACGAGCGAATTGATGAGCCCGAAGCGCCCGCCCTCGATGAGCCGGGCCGCGCCGGGCAGCACGTCGAGCGGCGGCCCCTGCGCGACGATCCTTCCCTTATTGATGATCGCGGCCTCGTCGGCGAGCCGCGCGATCTCTTCGGCGGAATGCGACACCAGCACGATCGGCGTTTTGAACTCGTCGCGCAGCCTTTCGATGAGGGTCATGATTTCGAGCCGCCGCGCGTGATCGAGCGCCGCCATGGGCTCGTCCATCAGCAGCAGGCGCGGCGAGGAGAGAAGCGCGCGCGCAAACCCGACGCGCTGGCGCTCGCCGCCCGAGAGCGTCGCCGGCCAGCGCTCGAGAAGATGGCCGACCCCAAGGGTCTGGATGATGGCGTCGAAGGGCGCGCGCCGTTCCGCCTTGGGCGTGAAAAACTGTCCGAAAAGGATGTTGGTCTTCACGCGCAAATGCGGAAACAGCAAAGCGTCCTGGAAGACGACGCCGACGCGCCGCTTCTCCGGCGGCAGAAAAATACGATTGTCCGTGTCGAGGAGGGTGACGCCGTCGACGACGATCCGGCCGCTGTCGGGGCGGGTGACGCCGGCGATCAGATGGGCGAGCGTCGATTTGCCGGCGCCTGAAGGGCCGTGAAAGGCGAGAATGCGCGCGTCGCTCTGCAAAGCGCAGTCGAGCTCGAAGCCCTTCCTCTTCAAGCGGACGTCGAGAGAAATCATTTCCGCCCGCCGAGCTGTGCTTGCAGCGCTTCGGAAGCAACGAGCGCGGCGACGGCGATCGCCGCCGAGATCGCGGCGAGCCTTAGTGCGGAAATATCGCCGCCCGGCGCCTGCAGCAGCGCATAGATGGCGGCGGAAATCGTGCGCGTCTCTCCGGGAATGCTGGACACGAATGTGATGGTCGCGCCGAATTCGCCGAGCGCCTTGGCGAAGCCGAGAATGGCGCCCACCAGCAGGCCATTGGCGGCGAGCGGCAGCTCGATCAGCGCGAAGGCCCAAAGGCGGCTCGCGCCGAGCGAGCGGGCGGCCGTGGAAAGACGCGGATCGACGTTCTCGAAGGCGAGGCGCACCGGCCGCACCATGAGCGGGAAGCTCATCACGGCGGCGGCAAGCGCCGCGCCGGTCCAGCGGAAGGCGAAAACGACGCCCAGATATTCCGCCAAAAAGCCGCCGATCGGCCCGCGCCGGCCGAAAAGCAGCAGCAAAGCGAAGCCGGTGACGACCGGCGGCAAAACGAGGGGGAGATGGACGAGCGCGTTGACCGCCGTGCGGCCCGGGAAGCTCCAGCGCGCGAGCGCATAGCCGACAAAGACGGCCGCCGGGAGCGAGAAGAGGGTGGCGGCGCTCGCGACTTTCAGGCTGAGAAATATTGCGGTGAGATCATCCGGCGATAAATCGAACAAGAGTCGCAACGCCTCGTGGGATTATAAAAAGCGAGCCTGCTGACGAACTGGTTGACGTCCCTCGCGCTTCGAGATGCCTGCTGCGCAGGCTCCTCAGCATGAGGGGCTTCTGCGCTGCGCTGTCACTTAGGCCTCATCCTGAGGAGCGAGCAAAGCTCGCGTCTCGAAGGAAGAGGTCGCCTCGGAGGTTTGTCAACAAACTGAGCGAGCCTGAAGGCTCGCGGTCCAAGGGGTCCCCGGACCGCGAGCCTTCAGGCTCGCAAAAATCATGTCAGACCGCGCCGCCGATCCAGCGCGCCAGTTCGCCCTTGGGGGCGGCGCCGACTTTCTGCGCGGCGGCCTTGCCGTCCTTGAAGATGATCAGCGTCGGGATCGAGCGGATGCCGAGCTTGCTGGCGACGGCGGGATTCTCGTCGATGTTCAGCTTCACGACCTTGATCTTGCCCTTCATTTCCGCGGCAATCTCTTCGAGCGCGGGGGCGATCATGCGGCAGGGCCCGCACCACTCGGCCCAGAAGTCGACGACGACGGGCTCTGCGGCTTTCAGGACTTCCTGCTCGAAAGTGGCGTCGGTAATTTTTTGCGTGGACATGAGGGGCCTTTCATTTCGGGCCGACGGCGGGAATTTTGTGGTTGGAACGTAGGAAGGGGTTTCTCGCGCGTCAAGCAGCGGTCACGCCGGCGACGGCTTGGCGGTGAGGCTATGGCTTGAGAGGAAATCTCTATAGTGGCCCCTCAAACACAAAGAGCGGGGACGGCTGGGCCGCTCCCCACTCTTTGGCACCCTGTCCTTTAACCGGATTGAACGCCTGGCTCCGAAGTCTTAAGCGCTCCGATAACCGCTCGCAGCGGCTCGTTCTTCGAGCCTAGCGCGAGTCGCGTTCTTTCCGGCGTCCTCCCCGACTTGGACCGTTGCTGGGAAATTGTAGGCTAAACGCTATAAACGCTTAGGCTTACCCAACCAACTTGGCGAGGGGGACACTATGCGAAAATAAAGGGGCTGTCACTCGAAATTGTGCATGCTGACGAAAAATCGAGACGGGCGCCGTGCATTTGAGCATTACTTATCGTCAAGTCGTTTCAAATCGGAACCAAAGAGAAAGGCGCGGCTCGACGCCGCGCCTACTATAGGTTGTAGCTTCGAGAGTGCGTTACAACGGTATGTTGTCGTGCTTCTTCCAGGGGTTCTCCAGCTCCTTGTGACGGAGCAGCGCCAGGGCCCGGCCGATTCGCTTGCGCGTCGAATGGGGCATGATCACCTCGTCGATGTAACCGCGCTCGGCGGCGACGAAGGGCGACAGGAAGCGGTCTTCATATTCCTTGGTGCGCTGGGCAATCTTCTCCGGATCGCCGAGGTCGGCGCGGAAGATGATCTCGACCGCGCCCTTCGCGCCCATGACGGCGATCTGCGCCGAGGGCCAGGCGTAATTGACGTCGCCGCGCAGATGCTTGGAGGACATGACGTCATAGGCGCCGCCAAAGGCCTTGCGCGTGATGACGGTCACTTTCGGCACGGTCGCCTCGGCATAGGCGAAGAGCAGCTTCGCGCCATGCTTGATCAGGCCGCCATATTCCTGCGCCGTGCCGGGCAGGAAGCCCGGAACGTCGACGAAGGTGACGATCGGAATATTGAAGCAGTCGCAGAAGCGCACGAAGCGCGCCGCCTTCTTCGAGGCGTCGATGTCGAGCACGCCGGCGAGCACCATGGGCTGGTTGGCGACAAAGCCCACCGTGCGGCCCTCGACGCGGCCGAAGCCGACGACGATGTTCTTTGCGTGGGCGTCCTGGATCTCGAAGAAGTCGCCTTCGTCGACGACCTTCGAGATCAGCTCTTTGATGTCGTAAGGCTTGTTGGGATTGTCCGGGATCAGCGTGTCGAGCGACGCATCGAGCCGGTCGACCTCGTCGAAGCTCGGCCATTCCGGCGGCGTCTCGGTGTTGTTGGCCGGCAGGAAGTCGATGAGCCGGCGCATCTGCAAAAGCGCCTCGACGTCATTGTCATAGGCGCGGTCGGCGATGGAGCTCTTGGTGGTGTGCACCGAGGCGCCGCCGAGCTCCTCCGCCGTGACGGTCTCATTGGTGACGGTCTTCACCACGTCGGGGCCGGTCACGAACATATAGCTCGTGTCGCGCACCATGAAGATGAAGTCGGTCATCGATGGCGAATAGACGTCGCCGCCGGCGCAGGGGCCCATGATGACGGAAATCTGCGGAATGACGCCAGAGGCGAGCACATTGCGCTGGAAGACCTCGCCATAGCCGCCGAGCGCCGCGACGCCCTCCTGGATGCGCGCGCCGCCGGCGTCGAAAATGCCGATAATGGGCGCGCGGTTCTTCAGCGCCATATCCTGCAGCTTGATGATCTTCTGGGCGTGGGTCTCGGAGAGGGAGCCGCCGAAGACGGTGAAGTCCTTGGCGAAGACGAAGACCGCCCGGCCGTTGACCGTGCCCCAGCCGGTGACGACGCCGTCGCCGGAGGTCTTCTCGCCCTGGTCCATGCCGAAGTCCGTGCAGCGATGCGTCACGAACATGTCGAATTCTTCGAAAGAGCCCTGGTCGAGCAAAAGCTCGATACGCTCGCGCGCCGTCAGCTTGCCGCGCGCATGTTGCGCCTCGATCCGCTTGTGGCCGCCGCCGAGGCGCGCCGAGGCGCGGCGCTGTTCGAGCCCGTCGAGAATATGTTTCATGTCCAGCCCTGTTTCTTTCGTTATCTCTTTTGGCGCTCTTATAGCTTGCGCGATCCCAGACGCCAGCGCGTAATGTCGGAGCCGGACAGCATATACAACTGATCGGGCGAGGTGCGCTCGGCGAGATTGACGAGATCCGGGCTCACGCCCATGCCGCTGGCGTAGCGCGCGAGCATGGCGCGCATGCCCCCGTCGTCGTAATTGCGTTCGCGGACAAAGCCTTCCGAAAAGTCGAAGCTCGTCGAATAGTTGAACATGCGGTGGATGCCGACGCGGCTCTGCGGCGGAATGACCCGCTTCCGGCCCCCCATCAGCGCATAGACGCAGGCCGAATAGCAGCGGCCAGAGACGAGCGCCATGTTCCGGGAGGCCTGTTCGGCCGCCGGGCGCGCCACGATCACGGCCATGCCGAGACGCCGCAGCGCCTGTCCGAGCTCCATGGAGGCGACGACCTTGCCGCCGGGCGAGTCGAGCAGCAGAATGCCGTGCAGATTCCCGCCCCCGACATTCTCGCGCACGAAGCTCAAAAAGGCGTTCGGGGTGCCCTCTCCAATCTCGCCCTGGGCGGCGATAACCTGCGGGCAATTCGCGCCGCAATTGCCGGCGTCGAGGCCGACGACGCGAAAGTTCATTTCCTCGGCGGCGCCGGCCGGGGGAGAGAAGGTCGCCAGCGCAAAGAGGCCGAGGGCGCCGAGCGCCAAAGTCCGCAATTTCATGATCGCCCGCATCACGTGAGTCCTCACCGGCCCCAGCCTAATTCGCAACACGCGAGCGGCAAAGGACTTTCGCACGACGACCGTAAAAAGGTCGGAGGCGCGGGCGCGCCGCCGGCTCGCCCAAGGAATGCGAGTTACGGGGCTGCGCCATTCGCGTCAAGCCATGGAGAGGGTCGCTGACGCGACGCCTCGGGAATGGCGAGCAGCTTGCATATAGAGCGTAAAGTCGGATGCGATTTTTGGTGGGCGGTGAGAGGATCGAACTCCCGACATTCTCGGTGTAAACGAGATGCTCTACCATCTGAGCTAACCGCCCACGCCCGCCTTTTCGAGGCCAGCGGCACGCTTTTAGTGAGGGCGCGAAGCATAGGCAAGCGCCATGCGCCAAAATGCCGAACGGCCGCCGGACGCGCCTCGCGGGCAAAGCGCCGCGCAGGTCGTCCGACGGCCGTGCCCGACCCTCGACGTTCGGAAGTGTTTACTTGGCGTCGTTGAGCGCGGTCTTCAGCGTCGCGCCGGGCTTGAAGCGCGCGCTCTTGGAGGCGGGAATTTCGATCTCCGCGCCGGTCGCCGGATTGCGGCCCGTGCCGGCGGCGCGTTCCTTGACAGAGAAGGTGCCAAAGCCGACCAGGCGGACTTCCTCGCCCTTTTTCAGGGCATCGGTGATGCCGCTGAGGACGGCGTCGATCGCAGCGGCGGCGGCGGCCTTCGAGCACTCGGTCTCGGCCGCGACGTGCTCGACCAGTTCCAATTTGTTCATGGTCATTTCCTTCTCTTGACGCGCTGCGAGGCCGAGGATGTCCGCGCGACGAAGCGGCGGTGTCGAATCGACGGCGCGTAGCGTGGGGGGAGTGTTGGGTTGGAATCGCCCGAAACGCAAGGGATTGGCGGCGCCCGCCCCCCAGAAATCGCGGGAAATCCGGGGAAACAAGCGCTGCATTGCAGAAAAGCTTCGCAATTGTGGCGGTTTTGCGTGGCGCGCGCGGGGGGCTCAAGAAAATGAGGGGTAAAAAAAGAGCCCCATCCGAGGGATGGGGCTTCGTTTGTTGATAAACCTCCGAGGCGGCCTCGTCCTTCGAGACGCGAGCTTTGCTCGCTCCTCAGGATGAGGCCTAAGCGTTCGGGGGGAAGAAGAAGCCCCTCATGCTGAGGAGCCTGCGTAGCAGGCGTCTCGAAGCACGAGGGGCGTTATTGGCAGTCTGCGCGCTCAGTGGGCGCGCACGCCCGCGTCGTCGTCGGCCAGCGCGGCGGCGCGTTTCGAGAGGGCGGCGGTATCCTCTTCCCATTGGATCGGCGTCGGCAGGGAGATGAGGGCGTGCTGGAGCACCTCGTCCATCCGCGCCACCGGCACGATTTCGAGCCCGTTCTTCACCGCGTCCGGAATGTCCGCCAGATCTTTGGCGTTCTCCTCGGGGATCAGCACCTTCTTGATGCCGCCGCGCAGCGCCGCGAGCAGCTTCTCCTTCAGGCCGCCGATCGGCAACACGCGGCCGCGCAGTGTGATCTCGCCGGTCATGGCGATGTCGCGACGCACCGGGATGCTTGTCATGATCGAGACGATGGCGGTCGCCATGGCGACGCCCGCCGAGGGGCCGTCCTTGGGCGTCGCGCCTTCCGGCACGTGCACATGGATGTCGCGGCGGTCGAAGAGCGGCGGCTCGACGCCGAAGTCCACCGCGCGCGAGCGCACATAGGACGCAGCCGCCGAGATCGACTCCTTCATCACGTCGCGCAGATTACCCGTGACGGTCATCTTGCCCTTGCCGGGCATCATGACGCCTTCGATCGTGAGCAGCTCGCCGCCGACCTCCGTCCAGGCGAGACCCGTGACGACGCCCACCTGGTCCTCGAGCTCCGCCTGGCCGTAGCGGAACTTCGGCACGCCGAGATAATTGGAGATGTTCTCGGCGGTGACGACGATCTTGTCGGCCTTCTTGAGCAGGATTTCCTTCACCGCCTTGCGGGCGAGGTTGGAGACTTCGCGCTCGAGATTACGCACGCCCGCCTCGCGGGTGTAGCGGCGGATCAGCTCCATCAGCCCGTCTTCGGTGACCATCCACTCTTCCGGCGCAAGCCCATGCTTATGGACGGCGCTGGGGATGAGATGCTTGCGGGCGATCTCGGCCTTCTCGGCCTCGGTATAGCCCGCGATGCGGATGATCTCCATGCGGTCCATCAGCGGCGCAGGGATGTTCAACGTATTCGCCGTCGTCACGAACATCACATTGGAGAGGTCGTAGTCGACCTCGAGGTAATGGTCGTTGAAGCTCTGGTTCTGCTCGGGGTCGAGCACCTCCAGCAGCGCCGAGGACGGATCGCCGCGGAAATCCATGCCCATCTTGTCGATCTCGTCGAGCAGGAAAAGCGGATTGGAGGACTTGGCCTTGCGCATCGACTGGATGATCTTGCCGGGCATCGAGCCGATATAGGTGCGCCGATGGCCGCGGATCTCGGCCTCGTCGCGCACGCCGCCGAGCGACATGCGGACGAATTCGCGTCCCGTCGCCTTGGCGATCGACTTGCCGAGCGAGGTCTTGCCGACGCCGGGCGGGCCGACGAGGCACAGGATCGGACCCGTCAGCTTATTGGCGCGGCTCTGCACCGCGAGATATTCGAGGATGCGCTCCTTGACCTTTTCCAGGCCGAAATGCTCGGCGTCGAGCACCTCCTGCGCCTGCACGAGATCGCGCTTGACCTTCGAGCGCTTGCCCCACGGGATCGAGAGGATCCAGTCGAGATAATTGCGCACGACGGTGGCTTCGGCCGACATCGGCGACATCTGCCGCAGCTTCTTGAATTCGGCGACGGCCTTGTCGCGCGCCTCCTTCGAGAGCTTGGTGTTCTTGATGCGCTCCTCGAGCTCGGCGAGGTCGTCCTTGCCCTCCTCGTCGCCCAGCTCCTTCTGGATCGCCTTCATCTGCTCGTTGAGATAGTACTCGCGCTGAGTCTTCTCCATCTGGCGCTTGACGCGCGTGCGGATGCGCTTCTCGACCTGAAGGACCGAGATTTCGCTTTCCATCAGCGAGAGGCACTTCTCCAGACGCTTGGCGACGTTGAGCGTCTCCAGCACGTCCTGCTTGTCGGCGATCTTGACCGAGAGATGCGAGGCGACGGTGTCGGCGAGCTTGGAGAAGTCGTCGATCTGCGTGACCGCGCCGACCACCTCGGAGGAGACGCGCTTGTTGAGCTTCACATAGCTCTCGAACTCGGAGATCACCGAGCGGCCGAGCGCCTCGACCTCGACCGGCGAACCGTCGTCGTCGGCGAGCGCCTCGGCGTCCGCCTCGTAGAAGTCGTCGACGCGCGAATAATTGCGCACGGAGGCGCGCGCCACGCCCTCGACCAGGACCTTGACAGTGCCGTCGGGCAGCTTCAGAAGCTGCAGCACGGAAGCAAGCGTGCCGATCGGGTAAATGGCGTCGGTCGCCGGATCATCGTCGCCGGCGTTCTTCTGCGTCGCCAGAAGAATGAGGCGATCGCTTTTCGTCACCTCTTCCAGGGCGCGGATGGATTTCTCACGCGCAACGAAGAGCGGCACGATCATATGCGGGAACACCACAATATCGCGCAGAGGAAGGACGGGATAGCTTTCGACCGCTCCCGGCGTGATGGCGTCGCGCTTTTCGTTGCTCATGATGATTATCCTGCTTTTGTTTGCGCACCCCGCCCGGCGGCAATGCGAAAATTACGAGCGAACTTAGAGTTTGTCTAAACTAGCAAGACTTGGGCCGCAATGCCGGCCGACTTTCTAGTAGGACTTGGCCGCACAAACACTCGCTCTCGCGCCTGCACGCCTAACGAAGCCGCGGCGAAACGCCCGAATAGCCCCGTCAACGCAGAAATGGGAAACGCAAATCGCCGATTCAAGGAGAGGTGAAACGGGGGCCGGGCTCGGGCCCGGCGCGCCCTTTGGCGACAGACGGCGCGCGCTTTAAGCGCTGGCGCCGCTTTTTTCGCTACGCTCTGCGTAGATGTACAGCGGTCTCGCTTTGCCTTCAACGACTTCCGGACCGATCACCACCTGCTCGACGCCCTCCAGACCCGGGAGGTCGAACATGGTGTCGAGCAGAATGCCTTCCATGATGGAGCGCAGACCGCGCGCGCCGGTATGGCGCTCGATCGCCTTGCGGGCGACGGAGGAGAGCGCGTCGTCCTGGAAGGTGAGCTCGACATTCTCCATCTCGAAGAGGCGCTGATACTGCTTGACCAGAGCGTTCTTGGGCTCGGTGAGGATCTTCTTGAGCGCGTCCTCGTCGAGGTCCTCGAGCGTCGCGATGACCGGCAGGCGGCCGACGAACTCGGGGATGAGGCCGAACTTCAGCAGATCCTCGGGCTGCACCTGGCGGAAGATGTCGCCGGTGCGGCGCTCATCGGGCGCCTGGACGCTGGCGCCGAAGCCGATCGACGTGCTCCGGCCGCGCGAGGAAATGATCTTCTCCAGCCCGGCGAAGGCGCCGCCGCAGATGAAGAGGATGTTGGTTGTGTCGACCTGCAGGAACTCCTGCTGCGGATGCTTGCGCCCGCCCTGCGGCGGCACGGAGGCGACGGTGCCTTCCATGATCTTGAGCAGGGCCTGCTGGACGCCCTCGCCCGACACGTCGCGGGTGATCGAGGGGTTGTCGCTCTTGCGGGAGATCTTGTCGATTTCGTCGACATAGACGATGCCGCGCTGGGCGCGCTCGACATTATAGTCGGAGGCCTGCAGCAGCTTCAGGATGATGTTCTCGACGTCCTCGCCGACATAGCCCGCCTCGGTGAGGGTCGTGGCGTCGGCCATGGTGAAGGGCACGTCCAGAATGCGGGCCAGCGTCTGCGCCAGCATCGTCTTGCCGACGCCGGTCGGGCCGATCAGCAGGATGTTGGACTTCGCGAGCTCGACGTCGCCATGCTTCGTGGCGTGGTTCAAGCGCTTGTAATGATTATGGACCGCGACCGACAGCACGCGCTTGGCTTGCGCCTGGCCGATCACATAATCATCGAGGACCTTGCAGATTTCGCGGGGCGTCGGAATGCCGTCGCGCTGCTTCACCAGCGAGGATTTGTTCTCCTCGCGGATGATGTCCATGCAGAGCTCGACGCACTCGTCGCAGATGAAGACAGTAGGGCCGGCGATGAGTTTGCGGACTTCATGCTGGCTCTTGCCGCAAAACGAGCAGTAAAGCGTATTCTTCGAATCGCCGCCGCCGACCTTGCTCATGATGTTCTCCCGATGAACCGATCCATGGCGCGAATCGATCCAAAACACAAATTAGGTACCGGCTCCGGCCTAACAAAAGGTGGAGAGCGCTTGTCGCGCGTCTCTCCCACTCTCGAGGTAGGCCCTCGGCGCAATACTCGCGCCCTCCGAGCCGCGCGGGCCGCTCGCTCCTCCGCGCGGCCCTATTTTATTTGAGGCGCGCCCGGAATTGCAACCTTGCCGCAACTCTGTTGGTTAGCAAGATTCGCGCCCCCGCTGCGCCTACGGTCGCACGGCCGGGGCGACCCCGGCCGCAGCCTGTTAAATCCCCTTTTAGGTCAGTATCTTGGGCACGCGGTTGAGCCGCAGCCGGTAGGCGTCCGGCATGCCGCTGCCGAGCAGGGGCCGCAGATACAGACGGAAAGCGTCGGTCACGTCCGTGCCGCAGGGGCTGATGAACTCATCGGGCATCACTTTTGTTTTTGCGGCGATTTGTTCAAGTGGCGTGAGCTGATAGTCGACCGAATAAAAGCCGGTGCGATGGATTGTCACTGACCCGTCACGATCGCCCCAAATGGCGTATTGGACAGCCTTTTCGCCCACTTCGCGGGCTTCGCGCTGGTCGACGTCCGAGACGCAGCCCACGAAGCTCCTTTGGACATAGCCGAAAGTATCCGCCCGAACGCGCTTATAGCCGAGCCGCTTCTTGACCAGCTCGGTCAGCTCGTCGGCCAGGCCGCCGCCGCCCAGATGGACATTGCCATGGGCGTCGCGCTCCACCTGCTCGGCGAGCTTCTCGGCGATCGGCACATGGTTTTCGTCGCTGACGCCCTCGGAGACGGCCACGACGCAGCGGCCATATTTGTCCATGGTCGCCTTTACGTCGGCCAGGAACTTCTCGATGACGAAGGCGCGCTCGGGAATGTAGATGAGATGCGGGCCGTCATCGGGGAATTTCTTGCCGAGCGCCGAGGCGGCGGTGAGAAAGCCGGCGTGGCGGCCCATGACCACCGCGATATAGACGCCCGGCAGCGCCCAATTGTCGAGATTGGCGCCGGCGAAGGCCTGGGCCACCCAGCGCGCCGCCGAGGGGAAGCCCGGCGTATGGTCGTTGACCATCAGATCATTGTCGATGGTCTTGGGGATATGCATGGCGCGCAGCGGATAGCCTGATTTCTTCGCCTCCTCCGAGACGATGCGGACCGTATCCGAGGAGTCGTTGCCGCCGATGTAGAAGAAGCAGCCGACGCCATGGGCGCGCAGCACCTTGAAGATTTCCTGGCAATACTTCAGGTCCGGCTTGTCGCGGGTGGAGCCGAGCGCCGAAGAAGGCGTATTCGCCACCATCTCGAGATTATGCGTCGTCTCCTGGGTGAGATCGACGAAATCCTCGTTGACGATGCCGCGCACGCCGTGGAAGGCGCCATAGACGCGTTCGACCTCGCGAAATTTGCGCGCTTCCAGCACCGCTCCGACGAGCGACTGGTTGATGACGGCGGTCGGTCCGCCGCCCTGTGCGACGACCACTTTGGAAAAATCGATGGACGACACGCGAGGCTCCTGTCCCAATGCTGCGTTGTTCGCGCCTCCCCGTGAGGGATGGCGACGGCCGGCGATCCGCGAAGCCGGGCGGCGGGAAAGGAGCCCGGCGCGGATTTGAACGCGGAACCTTCCCCAAGAGGAGGGGGCGTCCGCCGCGCGGCGCCAGTCTTATTACCAAAGACGCGTCATTTCTATATAAGCGGCGCCGGGCCGAACCGCCTGCGCCCAGGGCGGCCGGAAGCTTTTGTAGCCCCAGGTCTTTCGTCCGGTGGGATTAATGGATCGCAAAAAGGAACTTCTGAAGCATGTGTCAAAAGAGGCGCGCGGGATCGAGATCGGCCCCTATTTCTCGCCGCTGGCGCCCAAGCGCGAGGGCTACAATTGCCTGTCGCTCGACGTCTTCGACACGGAAGCGATCAAGCATCGGGCGCGGCTAGACGCGAGCCTGCCCGAGGGGGCGGTCGATCTGATCGAACCCGTCGATCTCGTCGGCAGCGCGACCGACATCGACGCGCTGTGCCGCGGCGCCGGCGTCGCCGGCGCGCTGGACTATATTCTCTCGTCTCACAATTTCGAGCATTTCCCCAACCCGATCGCTTTCCTTCAGGCCTGCGGGCGGGTTCTGAAGCCGGGCGGCGCGCTCTCCATGGCGCTCCCGGACAAGCGCGCCTGTTTCGACTTCTACCGCCCGTTGACAGGTCTGGGCGCGATGATCGAGGCCTTTCACGATGGCCGGAGCCGGCCGACCTACCGCCAGATTTTTGAGCAGAACGCCCAGATGGCGCGCTTCGTCGACGGAGAAAGGTCGCTCGTCTGCTTTTTGCTCGATGAAAAGCTCGAGAAGATCGTTCCCGAGCGCCGGCTCCGCGAGGCCTTCGACGCCTGGGAAGGTATGCGGACGGCCAATGATCCGCATTATCACGACGTGCATTGCTGGACCTTCACGCCGGCGAGCTTCCGTCTTTTGCTTTCCGATCTGTTTTTCCTCGGATTATCGCCATTCGTCGTGGAAGCGGCGACCGACACCGGACAATCCGACTTCGTCGCGCATCTGCGGCTTGTCGGCTATACGACCTTCTCGCCGGCCGAGACCGAGGAATACTACGCCGCGCGTGAGGCGCAGTTGCGCGCCATTGTGAGAGAGGATTGGAGCGTCGCGAAAAGCGACTGCCAGCTCGACATTCTGGAGCGCTTTCATAGCAGCCTGACGGGCAGGAACCCTCTTGTCGTTGGCGCGCGCGCGCTGGCGCTGCTGGCGCGCCGGCGGGACCTCTTTCTCGTCAGGCAATATCTCGCGATCAGCCGTTCGATCTTTTTCGATCCGCTGCATTACATCGAGAGCTATGGCGCGGCCCGCGACCCCGCGCTGGATTATCTCCTCGAGGGCGCCGCGCAGGGGCGCGACCCGGGACCCTTTTTTTCGAGCCGCAAATATCTCGCCCGAAATCCCGACGTCGCCGCGGACGGCGTCAACCCCTTGGCGCATTTCGAAATTTTCGGGCGCAAGGAAGACCGCCGGCCGGCGCTGCGCTGAGCGCTTTTACGCACCGCCGTCATTGCGAGGAGGCGGAGCCGACGAAGCAATCCAGGGCCGCATCGCCGCCCTGGATTGCTTCGCTTCGCTCGCAATGACGGGCGCTGGGCAAAAACTAGCGCTCTTGTCTGGATTCGAATGGCAATCCGAGCTGTTCAAACGGAAACGGTATAAAAGGCCCCTCGCGCAAGGCGCGGAGGGGCAAGTTTTCCCAGAGGTAAAGCTAATAGATCAGGAATTCACGTTGCGGCTGGTGCGGGCGATATAGATGCCGCCGCCGATAACGATCAGGAGCATCGCCGCGGGGATAATGAAACCGTCCATTTTCTGCCTCCATAGGTGAGCGGACGCTCGAAGAGGTAGCGGTTTCCGTGAAAGCTTTTGCGACGACTGGGCGACGCTGAGATGAAGGTCGCGGCCTAATTGGACCGCGCGCCTTCAGGCGCGCAGTTCCAGCGCGGGCCCGAAGGCCCGCGGTCCAAGGTGGCCCTTAAACCAACTGCCCGTGGCAGTGCTTGTATTTCTTGCCGGAGCCGCAGGGGCATTGCTCGTTGCGGCCGACCTTGCCCCAGCTCGTGGGGTCGGAGGGGTCGCGCGCCGCCGCGGGCTCCGCCGCCTGTGACGAGAAATCCATGGCGGCGAGGCGGGCGTTCAAATCCTCCAGCGCCGTCTGCTCGACGCTGACCCCGGCCGAGAGCGCCACCGGATTGGGGTGCGACATCTCCATCGGCGGCAGCTCCGGCGGCGCGGAAGGCGGCGCCTCGAAGCTCACCTCGACGCGCATCAGTTGCGCGGTGACGGTCTCGTCCCAGCGGCTCATCAGGCTGCGGAAAAGATCCAACGCCTCGGACTTATATTCGTTGAGCGGATCGCGCTGCGCCATGCCGCGCCAGCCGATCACCTGCCGCAAATGGTCGAGCGCGATAAGATGCTCGCGCCACAGCGTATCGAGCGATTGCAGCACGACCTGCTTCTCGATCATGCGCATCAGCGGCGCCGTGCTGCGTTCGACGCGCTCCTCATAGGCCTTGTCGGCCGCCTCCAGCAGGCGCTCCTTGAGCTCCTCGTCGGCAATGCCTTCTTCCTTCGCCCAATCCGCGACCGGCGCGTCGATATTGAGCTTGGCGTGAACGTCCTCGGCAAGGCCCGCGACATCCCAGGCCTCGGCATAGGCGTCCGACGGAATATGCGTCGAGACCAGCGTGTCGACGACTTCGGCGCGCATGTCGGAGACCTGCTCCTCGACGCTCTCCTCCCCCATGATCTCGCGCCGGCGCTCGAAGATGACCTTGCGCTGGTCGTTCATGACGTTGTCGAACTTGAGGATATTCTTGCGGATGTCGAAGTTGCGGGCTTCGACCTTATGCTGCGCCTTCTCGATCGCCTTGTTGATCCAGGGATGGACGATCGCTTCGCCCTCCTGCAGGCCGAGCTTCACAAGCATCGAATCCATGCGCTCGGAGCCGAAGATGCGCATGAGATCGTCCTGCAGCGACAGGAAGAACTTGGAGCGGCCCGGATCGCCCTGGCGGCCCGAGCGGCCGCGGAGCTGATTATCGATGCGGCGGCTCTCGTGGCGCTCTGTGCCGATGATGTAGAGGCCGCCGGCGGCGAGCGCCTGCTCCTTGAAGCGGGCGACCTCCTCGCGGATTTCGGCTTCCTTGGCCGCGCGCACATCGCCCTCCAGCTCGGCGCATTCATGCGCCACGCGCATATCGACGTTGCCGCCGAGCTGAATGTCGGTGCCGCGGCCGGCCATGTTGGTGGCGATGGTGATCGCGCCCGGCACGCCCGCTTCCGCGACGATATAGGCTTCCTGCTCGTGGAAGCGCGCGTTGAGGACGGCGAGCATTTTCGAGGGCTGGCCGGCGCGCGCCGACTCATAGAGCTTCGACAATCCCTTCGGATCGGCGAAGTCGATCATCTTGTAGCCCTGCTGGATCAGGAAGTCCGCGAGCTGCTCCGACTTTTCGATCGAGGTCGTGCCGACGAGCAGCGGCTGCATCCGCGCATTCGCGTCCTTGACCTCTTCGAGGATGGCGTTGAGCTTTTCTTTCGCCGTGCGATAGACCTCGTCGTCATCGTCGCGGCGCTGGACCGGACGGTTGGTCGGGATTTCGACGACGTCGAGCTTGTAGATCTCGGCGAATTCGTTCGCTTCCGTCGACGCCGTGCCGGTCATGCCGCCGAGCTTCTCGTAGAGACGGAAATAGTTCTGGAAGGTGATCGACGCGAGCGTGACGTTCTCGGGCTGAACCTGCACGCGCTCCTTGGCTTCCAGCGCCTGATGCAGGCCTTCCGAATAGCGGCGGCCCGGCATCATGCGGCCGGTGAATTCGTCGATGATGACCACCTCGCCCTTGCGGACGATATAGTCTTTATCCTTCTGGAAGAGCTTATGGGCGCGCAGCGCCTGATTGATGTGATGGACGAGCGTGACGTTGTGCGCTTCGTAGAGCGCGCCTTCGGTCAGCGCGCCGACTTCCGCCAGCAGCTCTTCCATATGCTCATTGCCGGCGTCGGTGAGATGCACCGTGCGCTGCTTCTCGTCGAGCTCATAGTCCTCCGCCGCGAGCTTCGGCATGAGGCGGTCGATGGTGTTGTAGAGGTCGGACTTGTCGTCGACGGCGCCGGAGATGATCAGCGGCGTGCGCGCTTCGTCGATGAGAATGGAGTCCACCTCGTCGACGATCGCAAAATGATGTCCGCGCTGCACCATCTGCGCGAACTCATATTTCATATTGTCGCGCAGATAGTCGAAGCCGAATTCGTTATTGGTGCCATAGGTGATGTCGCAGGCGTAGGCGGCGGCGCGCTCGTCGTCGGGGAGGTCGTGGATCACGCAGCCGACGCTCATGCCCAGGAAGCGATAGATGCGGCCCATCCACTCGCTGTCGCGCTTGGCGAGATAGTCGTTCACCGTGACGACATGCACGCCCTTGCCGGCGAGCGCGTTGAGATAGACGGCGAGCGTCGCGACGAGGGTCTTGCCTTCGCCGGTGCGCATCTCCGAGATGGCGCCTTCGTGCAGCACCATGCCGCCGATGAGCTGCACGTCGAAATGGCGCTGGCCGAGCGTGCGCTTGGCCGCCTCGCGGACGGTGGCGAAGGCGGGAACGAGCAGGCTGTCGAGCGCGGCGCCGGCGGCGATCTGCTCGCGGAAGGCGACTGTCCGGGCGCGCAGCTCCTCGTCCGAAAGGGCGGCGAGCTGGGGCTCCAGCGCATTGATCGCATTGACTTTCGGCGTGTAGGTCTTGAGACGGCGGTCGTTGGCCGTGCCGAAAATCTTCTTGGCGAGGGCGCCGAGCATTCCCACGAACCTTTCTGTGGCGCGCCGCCGCTCTACGCTTGCGCCGATTGTCGGCGGGCGGGGCGCAGCACGCAAATGTCTTGGAAAAGCAACCGCTTGCGACAGCGACCGGCACACCGGACGTCAGGGTCGACGCGGCATTTCCGCCGGAGAGATAAGAGGGTGGGGGACCCTTGTCAATGTAAGGGGTAGCGGCGCATTTTGCGGCGGTCGAGCAAATCGCGGCCGGCGTCGTTAGCCGCAAATACCGCCCCTTTCTCCTGCCCGACCCCGCTCACGCGGCGCTCGCCCTCGTCATGGCCGGGCTTGTCCCGGCCATCCACGCCGTGCAAACGCAGCTAATGCTGGGCATCATCCGGATCGGAACGTTTCGTTGGCGCGAGAAGCGGGACTTCGGAGCTTCCAAAGCCCTGCATGAACCTTATCCATAGCGATAACGCGTCTCGTTGGGCTGTGCCCCTCGGCGTGGGTGGCCGGGACAAGCCCGGCCATGACGGCCGCAGAGATGCGTGACTCTGCGCTGAAGTGTCCTTGCTCTCAATAAGCATGCCCGCCCGGCTCGAAAATATGAGACGGCACCTTTCCGCGCAGCACGCGATAGACCCACGCCGTATAAGCGAGAACGATCGGCAGGAAGACCACGACGGCGATGAGCATGACATACAATGTCAGATGGCTCGACGAGGCGTCCCAGGCGGTGAGGCTCGCATTCGGCTCGCTGGACGAGGGCATGATGAAGGGAAACATGGCGAGGCCCGGCGTCGCCACGATGCCCACGACAGAAGCGGCGCTCATGACGAAGGCGGCGACCTCTCGGCGCAAGGCGAACATCATCGCCGCCAGCAAGGCGCCGACGAGACCCAGGAGCGGCGCCGCCGGCGACCACGGCAAACGCTCATAGTTGCGCATCCAGGCGCCCGTGGCGACCTCGACGGTCTTGCGTAAGGGGTTGGACGGCGCATTGGCGGCGATCTGGCTCGTGATCGCATAGCCGTCCAGCAACGAATAGGCGTAAACGCCGCCGAGCGCGAACAGCGCAAGAGTCGCGATGCTCGCGATCATGCCGGCCCGACGCGCCCGGCCGGCGATCGGCTCGATCGTCTTTGCCTGAACATAGGCCGCCCCATGCATGACCAGCATGGCGACGCTCACGAGTCCGCACAGCAGCGCGAAGGGATTGAGGAGCTGGAAGAAGCCCCCCGTGTAGACCGCGCGCAGCTCCGCATCGAAGCGAAACGGCACGCCCTGCAGAAGATTGCCGAAGGCGACGCCGAAGATCAGCGCGGGGGCGAGGCCGCCGAAGAACAGCGCCCAATCCCACACCGAGCGCCACAGCGCGTTGTCGACCTTGCCACGGAATTTGAACGCCACAGGCCGCAGGATCAGCGCCAGCAAGGTGACGAACATTGCGACATAAAAGCCGGAGAAAGAAGCGGCGTAGACCGGCGGCCAGGCGGCGAAGGACGCGCCGCCGCCGAGAATGAACCAAACCTGATTGCCCTCCCACACCGGGCCGATGGAGTTGATTAGAATGCGCCGCTCCATGTCGCTGCGCCCGAGAAACGGCAGCAGGATCGCGGTCCCAAGATCGAATCCGTCGAACACAGCGAAGCCGATCAGCAATATGCCGAGCAGCGCCCACCAGATGACGCGCAGCGTGTCGTAGTCGATCGGGACATGCATCTCAGCCCCCAGGGGTGGAAGGCGTTATCCCGCGCGCAACGTCGTCGAGGGCGACGCCGCCGGGCGGCGCCTGCCGGGTCGCGAGGTCGGGGATCTCCCAGGTCTCGGCCGGCCCGAGCCGCACATATTTCGCCATCAGGAAGATGTCGACGACGAGCAGGGCGGAGTAGAAGATGAAAAAGCCGACGAGGCTCAACCATACGTTGGCCGCTGGGATCGGCGAGGCCGCGAGAAAGGTCGGCAGCACGCCTTCGATGATCCAGGGCTGGCGCCCATATTCGGCGACGATCCAGCCGAGCTCCGCCGCGATCCATGGCAAGGGCAGGGACCAGAAGGCGAGGCGCAGCAGCCAACGTCGTCGCTCGAAGGCGCGCCGCGACGAGACGTAGAACATCACGGCGAAGAGCGCGATGAAATAGAAGCCGAGCGCCACCATCACGCGGAAGGACCAGAAGATGACGGGCACATTGGGGATCGTGTCCCAGGCCGCCCGCTCGATCTGCTCCGGCGTCGCCTTTGCGGGATCGTCCGTATAGCGGCGCAGCAGCAAGGCGTAACCGAGATCGCCTTGCCGCTCCTCGATCGTCTTGCGCATATCCGACGACGGCTCGGCGCTGGTGAGGCTGCGCATCGCGCCGTAAGCCTCGACGCCGCGGCCGATGCGCGTCTTGGCCGCGTCCACCAGCTCGTAAATGCCGGGGATGACCGTCGTCAGCGATCGCGTCGCGATCAGCCCGAGCATCCACGGCGCCTGGATGGCGTAGCGCGTCTCGCGCCGCTCTGGATCGGGAATGCCGAAAATCGTGAAAGCGGCGGGCGGCGGCTCGGCGCGCCACAGGCCCTCCATCGCCGCGAGCTTTACCTTTTGATTTTCGGTCGTGACGTAACCGCTCTCATCGCCGAGGACGACGATCGACAGGGCGGAGGCGAGCCCGAAAGAGGCGGCGACAGTCATCGAGCGTCGCGCGAAAGCGCGATGGCGCCCGTGCAGCAAATACCACGCGCCGATGGCGAGAACGAAAATCGCGCCCGTGACATAGCCGGCGGCCACCGTATGCACGAATTTCGATTGCGCCACCGGATTGAACAGCACCGCCATGAAGTCGGTGACTTCCATTCGGATCGTGTCGGGATTGAAACGGCTGCCGACCGGATTTTGCATCCAGGCGTTGGCGACGAGAATCCACAGCGCGGAGAAATTGGAGCCGAGCGCCACGCACCAGGTGACGGCGAGATGGCCGGGCTTGCTGAGGCGGTCCCAGCCGAAGAAAAACAGGCCGATGAAGGTCGCCTCGAGAAAGAAGGCCATCAGCCCTTCGATGGCGAGCGGCGCGCCGAAAACATCGCCGACATATTGGGAGTAATAGGACCAGTTCGTGCCGAACTGGAACTCCATCGTGATGCCCGTCGCGACGCCCATCGCGAAATTGATGCCGAATAAAATGCCCCAGAAGATCGTCATGTCGCGCCAGACGCGCAGGCCGGTCATGACATAGACGCTCTCCATGATGGCGAGCAGCACCGAGAGCCCGAGCGTCAAGGGAACGAAGAGAAAATGATAAAGCGCGGTGAGGGCGAATTGCAGGCGTGAAAGCTCGGCGACGTCCATCACGGCGCCCCGAAAAGCCACGCCGCCGCGCGCGGCACGGAAGGCGTGGAGGCAAAAAACGCCAGATACAGAAAGGCGAGGGCCAATCCCTTCGCAATCAGGACCGCGCCGATCTCTCTGGCAAAGCTTTGGTCTTGCGCACGCATGAAACGCTCTCCCAAAGCGAACAAACGCCCGGGCGGGAGGCTTGTTCCTAGAGAGGCGAAGAGACGGCTATCGCTTTCATACAAGATCCGCTTGATTGGGCCGGTGTCATTCCCGACGCTCGCAAAGCGAGCGATCGGGAATCCAGAGCAAAACCAGCGCTTTTGTGGCTCTGGATTCCCGGTCGGACCTTCGGCCCACCGGGAAAGACACGGCCCCATGCGAGCCGTTCAAACGGAAATGCTATCGGACTACGACAAAGGGCGCTGGCGCCGCGTCGGGCAAGCTTCTTTCAGCTTGCTAGACGCGCCAAAATTCCGCCGCGCCGTCCGGCAGTGACGCCAGAACCCGTTCGAACTCGGCCGCATCGACATGTTTGCGCAAGGCGGCGGCGACATCGCCGATACAGGACGAAGGGGCGAAATTGTGATCGCGGCGTAACGCCTGGGCCTCCTGGGCCATCGACGCAAGATCGCCAAAGGGCGCCCGAATCTCGTCGGTGTCCCAGTCGGAGACGAAGATCGCCCTCAGGATTGGCGGCAGCACGCCCGCGAAACGGATCGCGTCGGAGACAGAGAGACGACGGCGAAACACTTGGAGCACGCCCTCGACCATCGTGTAGGTCTGATTGCGGGTCGCAAGACCTGAGATGTCGCGCGCATTCGCAAGAAACGTCTCGAATCGTTCCGAGGCATGCTGGACATCCATGGGTATCGGCATCAAGCGCGTCCTCTTGTTCGGTTCGCTGAACTGGCGCCCCTCGTCATGGCCGGGCTTGTCCCGGCCATCCACGCCGAGCAATAAGTAGCTAATGCTGGGCTTGCGTTGGCGAGAGGAACAAACCTCGCCCTCCATGAACTTTATCCATAGCAATAATGCGTCTTCGGCTGTACCCCTGGGCGTGGATGGCCGGGACAAGCCCGGCCATGACGGCCCCCCGACTCTCTTAGCATTCTGAGGAGGGCGCGGCGCTGTCAACGCTGGAACTACGGCGCCTCGTTGATCGCCCGAAACGGCTTTGGCATCCGCCCGCTCTTCAAGAGCCGCGAAAAAATCTGCAACCCGCCCGGCTCATTGCCGTTGGGATGCACCAGCACGATGGAGCCCGGCTTCGGCGGCGGGCCGAGCGCGAGCCAGCTATCCGCCCCCAGCGCCACGAGATGGCGCTCCTTCAATCTCTCCAGCAGGGCGCCGTCGGACACGAGGCCGGGAAAACGAAAGAAGACCGACGGCGTCTCGCCATGGGCGATGAGGATTTTCTCGGTTTCGAAAATCTCGCGGTCGAGGTCCACGCCGGGCCGCAGCAGATAGTTCTGCGCATCCCTCAGCCCCGGAATATAGGGGTGCGAATAAGAGTGATCGGCCCAGCTAATGTCGAGCGCCCCCGAGCGCGCCTTCTCCTGCAACCAGGCGAAATCCTCGCCATGTTGCGTGATCCAGGCGCCGGAGACCGAGAGGGTCAGCGGCGTTCCCGGCCCCTGCGCGGCGACTTCCTCGATGAAGCCGCGGTCGAGCGGCTTGTGGCTCGGGCAGAGATCGCCGGTGATGTAAGCGCCCGCGCCCTTGCCATGGATGAGCCCGGCGTTGACCAGAGCCGGCGGCCGGTCGGGGTCTTGCGGCGGACGTAGGGCCTGCAGGAAGCGGGTTTCCGCCTGTTCGGCGTCGCGCGTCTCCTCGCAGCGCCAGCAGGCGGCGCGCTCCAGCGTTGTTTTCAGCGACTGCGGATCGACCGTCAGCAGCAGCTTCTCGCCGTCGATCCGAAAGCGGCGCGTGGCGAGGCGCGTTTCGCCGTCCTTCATGCAGCTCTCGAAGATCGCCTCAAAGCCCTGCACGCGCGCGCCGGTCGCGCCGGCCAAGGGAGCGATCGCCGCCGGGCCACAATCACCTGCCGCCCATGCCGTTGCGGCGGCCAAGAGGCTTGCGCAAAATAGAAGGGCGGAGAGAGCGGTTTTCATAAGCGCGGTGTCAGAATGCCTGAGTTCGATAAGCTGAGCCTCGTCGTCGAGGCGGCGGAGTCGGCCGAAGTCGCCGCCAATCTCGGCGCTGAGATCGCCGCGCGTTTCGGCCCGCGCGAGGAGGCGCCGCTTTCCCTCGCCCTCCGCGACGCGGGAGGCGCGCTTCAAGGCGGGCTCAACGGCGTCATCCATTGGCGCTGGCTTTATATAAGACATCTCTGGGTGGCGCCCGAGTGGCGCAGCCAGGGATTTGCGAAAAGCCTCATCGCCGCAGCGGAGCGCGAGGCGCGCGCCCGCGGCGCCATCGGCGCCTATATCGACACCTTCGATCCGGCGGTCGCGGGGTTTTACGAGCGACTGGGTTATCTTCGTTGCGGGGAAATCGCCGACTTCCCGCCGGGCGCTCAGCGGATTTACTTGAGCAAGGGATTCGCGGGCGAGAAGAAATCGTCTTTGGAAATCTCGTAAATCACATGAACGACGGGAACGCCGCTCGGCAGGGCGACCGTCTCCATCCGCTCGCTCAACCGTCCGCCGATTTTCTCCATGGCGCGGCGCGACCGGGCGTTGCTCTCGCCAACCCTGAAATAGACAGTGTCGACGAAACGGAAGGCGTGACGCAGCATGAGGGTCTTCACCTCGGCGTTATAGGCGCCGCCCCAAAAAGCGCGGGCGAGAAAAGACCAGCCGATCTCGGCTCTCCGGGCTCCCGGCTCCGGGACGTTGTAGCGCGAGGACCCGATGATCCGCCCCGTCGCCTTGTCGATCACGACCAGGGCGCCGCCGGAGGCGATGGACTCATCGAACAGCTTTCGGAAAACGGGCTCCTGATAGCGGTCGGACGCCGGATGCTGCGCCCAAAGCTGCGGGTCGGAGGCCACGGCGTAGAGCGCGTCGAAATCGGCGCGATCGAGCGGCCGCAGCCGCACGCGCGCGCCTTCGAGGCTGGGCTGCTTGTCGAATTCTTGGGCTTGCTGCTTCACGCGTCCGCCGCTTTTGCCGTGTTGAAGCCCGAGGTCTAGCCGCCGGCTCCCTGGCAAGCAAGAGGGCGGGCGATCGGGGAAATTTCCTCGTCCTTCACACGCCGCCCACCTTCCCCCGCGTCATGGCCGGGCTCGTCCCCCCGATGCGGCAGCGCTGGGTGGGATGATGCTCGCGTCGCAAGCGAATTCCGACATAGATTGGAAGTAGCCGGAAGCCTGCGTATCTTCGTCCATAGCAGCGGGTGCGCCCCTCGGCGTGGGTGGCCGGGACAAGCCCGGCCATGACGGGCCCCGGCGTCCGGACCAAGGAAGTGGGGAGGGGAGCAATGACCGAAACCATGAAAGCCATGGTCCTGCGGCGCTCCAACACGCCGCTTGTGATGGAAGAGCGTCCGCTGCCCGCGCCCGGCCCCGGCGAGCTGCGCCTGCGCGTCGAGGCCTGCGGCGTGTGCCGCACCGATCTCCATGTGGTCGACGGCGAGCTGCCCGATCCTAAGCTCCCCATCGTCCCTGGCCATGAAATCGTCGGCCGCGTCGAGGCCATGGGGCGCGGCGTCTCGGGCTTTGCGATCGGCCAGCGCGTCGGCGCGCCCTGGCTCGGCCACACATGCGGCCATTGCCCTTATTGCGTGACCATGCGCGAAAATCTTTGCGATGACCCGCTGTTTACCGGCTATACGCGCGATGGCGGCTACGCCACCCACGCCATCGCCGACGCCTCCTTCTGTTTCGCTCTGCCCGAGACGGGCGACGCCGCGACTTTGGCGCCGCTGCTCTGCGCGGGGCTCATCGGCTGGCGAACCCTCAAAATGGCGGGGCCGGCTGAGACGATCGGCGTCTACGGCTTCGGCGCCGCCGCCCATATCATCGCCCAGGTCGCGATCCTGCAGGGCAAGCGCGTGCATGCTTTCGTGCGTCCCGGCGACGATGCGGCGGCGCAATTTGCGCTCTCGCTCGGCGCGGCGAGCGCGCAAGGGTCCGATGCGCCCACGCCCGAGCCGCTCGACGCCGCGCTGATCTTCGCGCCCGTCGGCGGGCTGGTTCCCCGCGCGCTCGGGAGCGTGAAGAAGGGCGGCGCCGTCGTTTGCGGCGGCATCCATATGAGCGATATTCCGAGCTTTCCCTATGCGTTGCTCTGGGGCGAGCGCCGGCTGCAATCGGTCGCCAATCTCACGCGCGAGGATGCCCGGGAGTTTCTATCGCTCGCGCCGACCCTGCCGCTGAAGCTGCATGCGACGCCTTATCCGCTCGCGCAGGCGAATGACGCGTTAAGCGATCTGCGCGACGGGCGCTTGCAGGGAGCGGCGGTGCTGATTCCGTGAAGCCGATCCGCCCGGGGCGCAGGGCTCTGAATTCGCGTTAACAAACCCTACGCAGCCGCGTCATGCCCGCGCTTGTCGCGGGCATCCACGCCGAGACATTACGACACGCAAGGAGAAGAAGAAGCGGCATTGCTCCCGCTCATGTTCTCAGCTTTGCGCGTCGGCGCGGCGTGGATGGCCGCGACAAGCGCGGCCATGACGCTGGAACACGCGGGATTTCCTTGACAGGCGCCCCACCGGCACGTTAGGGAACCCAATGCTTCGTCGCGGCGGCTTCGCCGCGTTTTTCGTTTTCGGAAACGAAGCGCAACCGGTCCTACTGCAAAAAGCCGGTCCGCAGGCCTAATCGCCATGCGAGAGCCGGGCTCGAACACAGGAAAAAACGATGTTCGCAGTCATCAGAACCGGCGGCAAGCAATATAGCGTGTCCGCTGGCGATATTATCACGGTCATGGCGCTCGATGGCGCGCCGGGCGACAAGGTCACCTTCGACGAGGTGCTGATGATCGGGGGCGACGCCCCCAAGGTCGGCGCCCCCACGATTGCAGGCGCGAGCGTCGCCGGCGAGATCGTCGAGCAGGCCCGCAGCCCCAAGTCGATCGCCTTCAAGAAGCGCCGGCGCCAGAACTCCAAGCGCAAGCGTGGCCATCGCCAGGATTTGACGCTGGTCAAGATCCTTTCGATCTAGCGCACGCGCCGCTCGCATGGCATCATGCGGGCGACTAGAGATCGCGCCGGGTCGAACTCTGGAGCGCATGCGACCGCAAAGCGATTTTGCGGGCTGCGCTTCGCGACAACGGCATTCACAGGCGGCCCTGACGCCGCCACACAGGAACAAGTCGGAGCAGGACTATGGCTCATAAGAAAGCGGGCGGCTCGTCGCGCAACGGCCGCGACTCGGACGGCCGGCGCCTCGGCGTCAAGAAATTCGGCGGCGAATCGGTGCTCGCCGGCAATATCATCATTCGCCAGCGCGGCACGAAATGGCATCCCGGCCGCAACATTGGCATGGGCAAGGATCATACGCTCTTTGCGCTCGTCAACGGCGTCGTGGAGTTCAAATCCACCCGCGGCCGCGCCAGCGTATCGGTGGTGCCGGCCGTTGAGGCCGCAGAGTAAGGCGGACGGATCGTCAAGCGACCCGCCGCCGGTCTTTCCCCGGCGGACAGGTCGTCTCGACCCGGTAGGGAGCAAAGCTCCCGAGCGAAATGTCCGGAAAAAGGCCCAAAGGGCCTCTAGGGGGAAGCGGCCGACGCTTTCCCCTTGTTCGTTCCGGGGCCACATTCGGTCTTTCGCTTGGAGCCTTTTATGTTTCCCGAGATTACCCAAGACGACGTTTTCAGGCTGGAAACCGAGCGGCTGTGGCTGCGCTGGCCGCGGCTCGCCGATGCGGCCGCCTTGGCGAAACGCGCCGGCGATCTGGAAGTCTCCAAGCAGACCGCGACCATTCCCCATCCTTATAATATCGGCGACGCCGAGGAATTCGTGCGCCGCGCCCGCGCCGAGAACGAATCGGGGAGGGGACTCGTCCTGGCCCTGTCGTTCAAGAAAGAGCCAAACGATCCGATCGGCGTGATCGGCGCGCATGGCTCCGCCTTTCGCGGCACCGCGTATCTCGGCTATTGGCTGGGACGGGATTTCTGGGGGCAGGGGCTGATGACGGAGGCCGCGCGCGGCTTCGTCGACCTGATCTATGGCGTCTCGTCGCTGGGCGAAATCGTCTGCGATTCGCTGCCGGGCAATGTCGCCTCGCAGCGGGTGCAGGAGAAGCTCGGCTTCACCAGCCTCGGCGAGATCGAGGCCGACGCCCCGGCGCGCGGCGGGCGGGTCAAGGTCGTGCGGATGCGACTCTCGCGCGGCGCCGCCCATACCGCCTTCGGCGCCCGGCGCCCTAAATTGACCTCCACATGAGCGTGACATGAAGTTTCTGGATCAAGCCAAGGTCTATGTGCGTTCGGGCGACGGCGGCGCGGGTTGCGTCTCGTTCCGGCGCGAGAAGTTCATCGAATTCGGCGGGCCGGACGGCGGCGACGGCGGCCGCGGCGGCGACGTCGTGGCCGAATGCGTCGACGGGCTGAACACGCTCATCGACTATCGCTATCAGCAGCATTTCAAGGCCAAGACCGGCATGCACGGCATGGGCAAGAACCGCGCCGGCGGGCGCGGCGCCGACGCCGTGCTGAAAGTGCCGGTCGGCACGCAGATCTTCGAGGAGGACGAGGAGACGCTGATCGCCGATCTCACCGAGGTCGGCCAGCGGGTCGTCATCTGCAAGGGCGGCAATGGCGGCTTCGGCAACGCCTATTTCACCACCTCGACCAATCGCGCGCCCCGCCGCGCCAATCCCGGCCAGCAGGGCGAGGAGCGCACCATCATCCTGCGCCTCAAGCTCATCGCCGACGCCGGCCTCGTCGGCCTGCCGAACGCCGGCAAATCGACCTTTCTGGCGAGCGTGACGGCGGCAAAGCCGAAGATCGCCGATTACCCCTTCACCACGCTGTACCCGGGCCTGGGCGTGGTGCGCCGCGACGGGCGGGAATTCGTGCTCGCGGATATCCCCGGCCTCATCGAGGGCGCGCATGAGGGCCATGGCCTGGGCGATCGCTTTCTCGGCCATGTCGAGCGCTGCCGCGTCCTGCTGCATCTCGTGGACGCCACGGGCGAGCACGCCGGCAAGGACTATAAGACCGTGCGCGGCGAGCTTGCCGCCTATGGCGCGGGGCTCGACGAGAAGCTGGAGATCGTCGCGCTTTCCAAGGTCGACGCGGTCGAGCCCGAGCAGCTCAAGAAGCAGCGGGAGCGCTTGAAGCGCGCTATCGCCAGCGCCGGCCCGGAGCCCGAGGCGCGCGGGCCCCTGCTGGCGCTGTCTTCCGCCTCCGGGGCTGGCGTCACCGAGGTCCTGCGCGCCGTCAGCGCGGCGATCGACGCATCGAAGACGCAGGAGAAGGTAGAGGCCGAACCCGCCGAATGGCGACCTTGAGCCGCACCCTCGCGCCATTGACCTTAACAAGGTGGCTCACTAGCTATTATAGATTATGAGCTCCTGCAGCGACAAACATAGGCACTTCGGCTCGACAGCGGCGACGCTGCTCGTCGCCTATTTGCTTATCCTGCAGGGTCTCGCGGCGGGCACGGTCACCAGCGCCCGCGGCGCGGCGCTCTTCGCCGACGCCATCTGCCAAAGCAAAGCCTCCGGCGCGCTCGACGGCGCCCCGGGCGCCCCGATCCGGACCAGCCGCCATGGCGACGCCTGCTGCGTCGTCCAGATGGCCTCCTTCGGCGGCGCGGCGGCTCCCTCGCCCTTCGTCGGCGAGACCCCGCCGGCGCTCTCCTATGTCGCGGCGCGGCTCGCCTTCGGCCACGCCCTGCCCAACGCCGAGGCGGCCACCCCGCCGCTCGGCTCGCGCGCGCCCCCCGTCCTGATCTGACGCCCGCCGCAGCCAGCGGCGCCGAACGATCCGCTCCCTCAACGGGCGGCTCTTCTCAGGCAAGCGACTCCATCGCCATCTCACGCATCACTTCGCGGGTCGGAGGGCCCGGCGGCGTGTCATGGCCGGCTGGAGCGCGTTCAGCGACTTCGGATCAATGGAACAGAAAACCCAACCCACGCGAAAGCCGACCAAAACTGTCCCCCGCGTCTCCGCCCGCGAGCATCGCTGCTCGCAGAACGGCAAGCTCAGCAAAGCGGTCGAAGGCTCCATCCGCCTCGCGCATGAAACCACTGAGGCGCCGGCGAAAGGCCGCCTCGAGGTAATGGAGATGTATTTCGACGCCTCCGGGCGCCCGATCAAACGCAAGAGCGTCGGCGCCGCGCGCGTCTCGCGGGCCTATGACGCCCGGGGCAATCAGGTCGAGGAGGCCTATTACACCGCCGAGGGCAAGCCGACCGCCCCCAAGGACGTCGGCGCCGCGCGCATCGCCTGGCGCTACGACGACGAGGGTCGGCGCGTCGAGGCGGCCTTTTTCGGCGTGGACGGCGCGCTGATCGAGCGCCCTCACAAATTGCCGGCGGAAGCCTAAGACGCGTCGCCCCCCTCGCGTGCCCGCCGGTTGCCTACTGTCATTCCCGACGCTCGCAAAGCGAGCGATCGGGAATCCAGAGCAAAACCGATGCTCTTGCGGCCCTGGATTCCCGATCGGGCCTTCGGCCCGTCGGGAATGACAAGGCCAAAGGCGAGCTATTCAAGCGGGAGTCGTCCGAAAACTCACTTCACCAGCGCGATCAAAAAGCCGTCCCAGCCCTTCGAGCCCACCGTCTGAATGGCGGTCGCCATCACCCGCGGCTCGGCCGCGACGAGATCGAAGAGCTTCCGGCCGCCGAGCCCGCCGTCGTCGGTCGTATGGGGATCGGCGACCGCGCCGTCGCGCACCACATTGTCGACGATAATGAGCGACCCCGGCCGGGACAGTTTGAGCGCCCACCCAAAATAGGCGGCGTTGTTGGCCTTGTCGGCGTCGATGAAGGCAAGATCGAAAGGCGCGCCGCCTTCGGTTTCGATCTTGGGCAGAATATCCAGCGCGGCGCCCACGCGCAGATCGACCGTCTCGGCCACCCCCTCGCGCGCAATGTTTTGCCGGGCGACCTCGGCGTGGCGCGGGTCGAACTCGATGGTGACGACCCTGCCGCCATCGGCGAGCGCGCGCGCCAGCCATATGGTCGAATAGCCGCCCAGCGTTCCGATCTCCAGAATGCGCCGCGCGCCGATAGAGGCCGCGAGCAGATGCAGCAGCTTGCCCTGCGGGGCGGAGACGTCGATGGCGGGCAGGCCGGACGCCCGGTTGGCCTCCAGCGTCGCGCCCTGCCGGTCGGCCGGCGGAATCAAACGGTCGGAAATATAATCGTCTACGATTTTCCATTCATTGGCCATGTCGGCGCCTCTTCTCTCGAACAACCCTAAAACTCGAAACCATTTGACCTCAGACGACGCTTCGTGCGAAGTGCCGCCGTTCTCGCTCGCAACAGCGGCGGAACAGGGAAGGCTTGATGGCCCTATCTCGCGCCTCAGTCTCCCTGTGGCCGAGCCGGCGCGCCAAGCCGAAATCTATGGGAGCGAAACAGATGATCAAGCTTGCTTTGACCACGGCCGTCGCCGTCGTGGCTTTCAGCGCCTCGGCCTTCGCCGCCAGCTACAGCGTGACGGAAATCTCCTCTTCGGGCATCAAGCGCGCCAATGGCACGTGGAAGCTGACCACGGAAGGCGACAAGGTTGCCGGTTCCGCCGACATGCAGCTCGATAACGGCTCGGTCATTACCTATAAGCTCGACGGCAAGGTCGAGGGCGGCGTCTACAAGCTGAACCTCAACGACCGCACCGACGGCAAGAAGGACTGCGTTTGGACCGGCAAGCCGAATGAATCCGGCAAGGTCTTCGAGGGCCCGGTTCAGTGCGGCAGCGAGAAGTTCTCGATCCGCGCCGGCGTGCAATAAGCTCTCGGTCAAGAGGGAACCAAACGCCGGCCGTTGGCCGGCGTTTTAATTTTTAGAAGTGTTGAGCTTCCAAGCGATTTCTTCGCACCCCAACCTCCCCGACCGTCATGGCCGGGCTTGTCCCGGCCATCCACGCCGAGGGGCATGGCCTACCAGGGACGGGACGAGGTTTACCCCAAAGACCAATCCTGAGACGTTCCATTTGGACGGTTGAGGCCCATCCCCCTCAGTAGCTGTCATTGCACGGCGTGGATGGCCGGGACGAGCCCGGCCATGACGGAGAGGGTGCAGGCGGTAGCCGTAAAGGGAAGGGATAGGCTCGTCGGTCTTGGCATCCAAGATAGCAACCTCACGCCCCCTCCATCGCCTCCAACTCCCCGATCAGCCCCTCGATCATCTCCAGCCCGATCCCCCAGAAGGCTGGATCGCGCGCGTCGAGCCCGAAGGGCTTCAGCAGCTCGTCGTAAGGCTTGGCGCCGCCGGCCTCGAGCAGCGCGAAATAGCGCTCAGCGAAGCCCTCATGCGCCTTTTGGTAGACGCCATAAAGCGAGTTCACCAGGCAGTCGCCGAAGGCATAGGCGTAGACATAGAAGGGCGAATGGATGAAATGCGGGATATAGGCCCAGAAGGTCTCATAGCCCGGCCCCAGACGGATCGACGGCCCGAGGCTGTCGCCCTGCACGCTCATCCAAATCTCGCAAATCTGGTCGGCGGTCAGCTCGCCATTGCGGCGCTCTGTGTGGACCTTGCGCTCGAAGGCGTAGAAGGCCATCTGGCGCACCACCGTGTTGAGCATATCCTCGACCTTGGAGGCGAGCAGCGCGCGGCGCTGCACCGTATCGGGGGCCTGCGCCAGGAGGGAACGGAAGGTCAGCATTTCGCCGAAGACCGACGCCGTTTCCGCCAGCGTCAAAGGCGTCGGCGCCATCAGCGCGCCCTGCGGCGCCGCCAGCACCTGATGCACGCCATGGCCCAGCTCATGGGCGAGCGTCATCACGTCGCGCGTCCGACCCTGGTAGTTGAGCAGCACGTAAGGATGCGCCGAGGGGACGGTCGGATGCGAGAAGGCGCCTGGCGCCTTGCCCGGCCGCACCGGCGCGTCGATCCAGCGCTTGTCGAAGAAGTCGCCGGCGATCTCGGCCATGCGCGGCGCGAAGCCTTTGTAGGCGTCGAGCACGATGCCGCGCGCCTCCTCCCAGGAATAGCGCTTGGAGGGCGTCGCCGGCAGCGGCGCGCTGCGATCCCAATAATCCAGCGCATCCTTGCCGAACCATTTGGCTTTCAGTTTGTAATAGCGATGCGACAGGCGCGGATGCGCTTGCGTCACCGCCTTGGCCAAAGCCTCCACCACCTCGCCTTCGACGCGATTGGACAAATGGCGTGAATCGGCGACGTCCTTGAAGCCGCGCCAGCGGTCGGAGATTTCCTTGTCCTTGGCGAGCGTGTTGGTGATCAGCGAGAAGGTGCGCAAATTGCCCTTCAGCGTCACGCCGATCGCCTGAGCCGCCTCGCGGCGTTTGTCTTCGCTCGGGTCCTGCATGAGATTGAGGACCGGCTCGATCGCCAGCTCTTCGGCGCCGACCTTGAAGCGCAGCGAGGCGATGGTCTCGTCGAAGAGGCGGTTCCAGGCGGCCGCGCCCGAAATGTATTTTTCGTGGAACAGCTCCTCGAGCTTGTCGTCGAGCTCATAGGGCTTCTCTTTGCGAATGTCTTCGAGCCAGGGCTTCCAGCGCGAGAGCGGCGCCGTGCCCGCCGCCGCCATCAGCACGGCGTCGTCGAGACGATTGAGCTCGAGTTGGAAAAAGAGTAGCTGCGCCGAGGCGTTGGTGATCTTCTCCTGCACGTCGCCGTAGAATTTGGCGCGCGCCGGATCGGTTGTGTCGCCGCTGTAGAGCAGCCCGGCGAAGGACATGAGCCGCCCGAGCAAATCCTGCAGAACTTCATAGCGCGCGACCGCCTCGCCGAGCGTCGCGCTGGCCTGGGCGTCCGTCGCAAGCTCGGAAAGCTTGCCGCGATAATCTTTGCCGAATTGCGTCACCTCCTCGGCGACGCGCGCCAGATCGGCCTTGAGCCGGGGTGAATCCGTGCCCTCGTAGAGGTCAGCGAGGTTCCACTCGGGCAGGGTTTCGGAAAGGCCCGCGGCGGCGTCCGCGGGTGAAAATGTGGCGGAGGAGGTGAAGGGCATTGTGAGAAACCATGGGAAGAGTTGCGGAGGCCTTGCGGCAAATTGCTTCATTCATATGAGCAAAGCCCGAGGGCGATCAACCCGCGGCGCAGGCCCACGGCGGCTGCGCTGCCCCCTCCCTGTCCCTCCCCCGCAAGCGGGAGAGGGGACGCTCACGATCGGCGCTGTCATGAAGGCGACAATCTGCTCCCTCTCCCGCTTGCGGGGGAGGGTTGGGGAGGGGGTAACGCAGCACCCTTTCGCGCTTGCCCGCCGGTATGCTTTTCTTTGGGCGTTGATTTGGCTCTGGATCCCCGATCGGGCCTTCGGCCCGTCGGGGATGACGACCGCTGCTTGAACGGAACGACCACCAAGATATAGGAGCCCATTTCATGCCCCAGCCGCCCTCGGGCTATTTCACGCGCGGCCTCGAAGCCGACCCGGAGCTCGAAGCCGCCATCACTGGCGAGCTCACGCGCCAGCGCGACGGGATCGAGCTGATCGCTTCCGAGAATATCGTCTCGCGCCTCGTCCTCGCGGCGCAGGGCTCCGTCCTCACCAATAAGACCGTCGAGGGCGCCGCTTACGTCCGCTATTACGGCGGGGCGGAATTCGCCGACGCGATCGAAGCGCTCGCCATCGACCGCGCGAAGAAGCTGTTCAACTGCCGCTTCGCCAATGTGCAGCCGCATTCGGGCTCGAACGCCAATGCCGGCGCGTTTCTCGGCCTGTTGAAGCTCGGCGACGGCATTCTCTCTATGAATGTCGCGGCGGGCGGGCATATCAGCCATGGCCATCCGGCGACGCTGACCGGCCGCGATTATTCGATCACGCAATATGGCGTGAACCGCGAGAGCGAGTTGATCGATCTCGACGCGCTGCGCGACCTCGCGCGCGTGGCGCAGCCGAAAATGATCGTCGCCGGCGGCTCCGCCTATCCGCGCGCCATCGACTTCGCTGGGCTGCGCGCCATCGCCGATGAAGTGGGCGCCTATCTTCTCGTCGATATGGCGCATGTCGCCGGGCTCGTGGCTTGCGGGCTTTATCCGCATCCCTTTCCGCATGCGCATGTGGTGACGACGACGACCTATAAATCCCTGCGCGGCGCGCGCGGCGGCATGGTTTTGTGGAATGACGAAGCGCTCTCGAAGCGCATCGACGCCGGCATATTTCCCGGCGTGCAGGGCTCGGTGATGCTGCATGCCGTGGCGGGCAAGGCGGCGTGTCTCGGCGAGGCGCTTCAGCCGGCGTTTCGCTCTTATAACGAAGCCGTGCTCGAAAACGCCCGCGCGCTTGCCGCGGCGCTCGCGGACGCGGGCCTGCGCATCGTGACGGGAGGAACGGATACCGGGCTCATGCTCGTCGATCTCTCCGTGACGGGCGTGACCGGCGACGTCGCCGCCAAGGCGCTGGAGAAGGCGGGGCTTGCGGTGAACAAGAATATGATCCCCTTCGATCCGCGCTCGCCCGAGGCGCCCTCGGGCCTGCGGCTCTCGAGCAACGCCGGCACGACGCGCGGCTTCGGTGTCGCGGAGTTCCAGCGCATCGGCGCATGGATTGCCCGCATTGTGCGCAATCCGTCCGATCTTCGTACAATCGACGCAACGCGCCAGGAAGTGCTGGCGCTGTGCCGGGCTTTTCCTATTTACTAGCGGCTTATGGCTGCAAAATTCACGGCGCGCTTCGTTCAATCGCTCGAAAAGGTGGAGGCGTCGGCTTGGGACGCCTGCGCCAATCCGCCGACATTGACGCAAGCCGATGGCGAGCGCTTCAATCCTTTCATCACTTACGCCTTCCTCTCCGCGTTGGAGCGCTCCGGCTCGGTCGGCGCGCGGACGGGTTGGTCACCGGTGCATGCGCTGGTCGAGGACGAGAGCGGGCGCCTCGTCGCCTGCGCGCCCGCCTATCTCAAGGCGCATAGTCTCGGCGAATATGTCTTCGACCAGAGCTGGGCGCAGGCCTATGAGCGGGCGGGCGGCAAATACTACCCGAAGCTTCAGATCGCCGCGCCCTTCACGCCGGCGACCGGAAGGCGGCTTCTCGTTGCCGGCGATGCGCCACAGGGCGCGCGCGACGCGCTGATCGGCGCCTTGCGCGGGCTGCGCCAGGCGCTCAAGGCCTCCTCGCTCCATGTGACCTTTCCGACGCCGGAGGAGGCGCAGGCGCTTGGCGAGGCGGGCTTTATTCTCCGCGCCGGCGAGCAGTTTCACTTCGTCAATGAGGGCTATTCGAGCTTCGAGGATTTCCTCGGCGCGCTGTCGTCGCGCAAACGCAAAGGCATCAAGCGCGAAAGGCGCGAGGCGCTCGGCGATGATATCACGATCGAGCGTCTGAGAGGCGCGGAGATACGCCCCGAGCATTGGGACGCCTTCTTCGCCTTTTACATGGATACGAGCGCGCGCAAATGGGGCCGGCCCTATCTCACGCGCGCCTTCTTCGATCTCATCGGCGCCGCCATGGCCGATCGCATTCTGTTGGTGATGGCGAAGCAAGGCGCGGACTACGTCGCGGGCGCGATCAATTTCCTGGGCGACGACGCGATCTACGGCCGCAACTGGGGCGCGTTGATCGAACGGCCCTTTCTGCATTTCGAGATCTGCTATTATCAGGCGATCGACTACGCCATTGCGCATGGCTACAAGCGCGTCGAAGCCGGCGCGCAGGGCGAGCATAAGATTGCGCGCGGCTATCGTCCGGTTGTCACCTGGTCGGCGCATGATTTCGCCGACGCCGGGCTCCAGGCGGCCGTCGCAGATTATTGCGAGCGGGAGCGCACGGCCCTCGACGAGATGATGGCGGCGCAGGAGGCCGAATTGCCCTTCCGCAAGGAGGAGACGATGTGAGCGACGAGCAAGCGGAGATCATCGCTTTTCTATCCAGCCTGCTCGGCGCGCCCAAGATCGTGACGACGCATATTTCAACCGTGCTGCTCGGACGCGATCGCGTTTACAAGCTCAAGCGCCCCGTGCGCCTGCCCTATCTCGATTTCTCGACGCCGGCGCTGCGGCGCGAGATGTGCGCCCGCGAAGTTGCGCTCAACCGGGCCTTTTCGCCCGCGCTTTATCTCGGCATGCGCCGGATCACGCGGGAGAGCGACGGAAAGCTGACGCTCGACGGGGAGGGCGCCTTTCTCGACGCTATCGTCGAGATGCGGCGCTTCCCTGACGACGCTTTGTTCGATTGCATGGCGCGCGAGGGCCGGCTCACGAAGGAGATGATCGAGACGCTCGCGCGCCGCATCGCAAAAGCCCATGACGCGGCGATTGCCGATCATGCGCGCGGCGGCGCGGCCTCCATGCGCCAGATCATCGACAGCATGGAAGCGAGCCTGCGTGCGGCGGCGCCTGCGCCGATCGGCGAAGTCGAGGCGCATCTCGACAATTTGCGCGGCGCGCTCGCGACGAACGCCGCGCTGATCGACGCGCGACGCGCGCAGGGCAAGGTGCGGCCCTGCCACGGCGATCTCAATCTGCGCAACATCTGCCTGTTCGAGGGCGCGCCGACGCCATTCGATTGCCTCGAGTTTTCGGACGACATCTCGACCATCGACGTTTTGTATGATCTCGCCTTCCTGCTGATGGATCTCTGGCGCGTCGGGCTTCGCGATTTTTCCAATCTCGCGCTCAACCGCTATCTCGACGCGCGCGCGCAATCCGAGGAAGACGGGCTGCCGCTGCTGCCCTTCTTCATGTCGCTGCGCGCGACGATCCGCGCCCATGTCGAGGCGTCGCAAGGCAATGGAGAGACGGCGCGCGGCTTTTTCGACCTCTCGCGCGATCTGTTACAGCCGGCGCAAGGCGCCATCGTCGCAATCGGCGGTTTCAGCGGCTCCGGCAAATCGAGCGTCGCAGCGGCGCTCGCCCCGCGCCTGACGCCCGCGCCCGGCGCGCGCATTTCCAACAGCGATCGTCTTCGCAAACGCCTCTTCGGCGCTGAAGCGACCGAGCGGCTTCCGCCTGAAGCCTACAAAAGCGAGGTGTCGGCGAAGGTCTACGCCGAGATGTTCGACTTCGCGCAGCGGCTCGCAAAGATCGGCTGGCCCGTCGTGGTCGACGCCGTTTTCGACCGCGCGCAGGACCGCGCCGCCATCGAAAGCGCGGCGCGCGAAGCCGGCGTTACTTTCATGGGCGTATGGCTCGACGTCGATCTCGCGCAAAGACTGGCGCGCGTCGACACGCGGGTCAATGACGTCTCCGACGCGACGCGCGCGGTGCTGCAGGCGCAGATGGCGAAGGATACCGGCGTGATCTCGTGGCTGCGCGTCGACGGCGGGCGCGAGCGGCGGCGCGTCATAGACGAGATCGTCCCATTGCTGACAAAGCGCGGTTGACGCCCCTCGCGCTTCGAGACGGCTGCTGCGCAGCCTCCTCAGCATGAGGGGCTTCTGCAACAATGACCGGCTTCTGCAACAAACACTTAGGCCGCATCCTGAGGAGCGAGCGACGCTCGCGTCTCATACCATTTCCGGTTGCACAGCTCGCTTTGGGGCTTTTGTCATTCCCGGCGGGCTGAAAGCCTGACCGGGAATCCAGAGCCACAAAAACGCTGGTTTGCTCTGGATTCCCGATCGCTCGCCTTGCGAGCGTCGGGAATGACACCGAAGCAATCAAATCGGATTTCGTCTCGAAAAACGAGGCCGCCTCGACGTTCGCCCCGCGCCCCCTCAAAAGCTCTCCCGATTATCGAACTCGTCGCGGGCGCGCTCGATCTCCTCGCGGTTGTCGATCCCCCAAATCGCCAGCGACGAGACGGTCTTGAGAAGCGTCTTGCCAAGCGGCGTGAGCGTATATTCGACCCGCGGCGGGACGGTCGGAAAAACCTTGCGAAAGACGAGTCCGTCGCGTTCGAGCCCGCGCAATGTGAGCGTCAGCATTCTCTGCGAGACGCCGTCGATCAGCCGCTTCAACTCGCTGAATCGCTTCGTGCCGTCGCCCAGCAGCATAATGACCAGCACGCTCCATTTGTCGCCGACGCGGTTCAGCACGTCGCGCACGAAAGGGCACGCCTCGCGATGGGAGATAAAGTCGATCTGAGCGGCGTTTTTTCGAGACTTCAAGACACATCCCCGCGTTATCCGAGCGATCCTATGACACAAAAAGAAACGTCAAAAGAGCCATTCGGCTCGCGGTCGAGACCCGTCGCGCGCCCAAGACCCGGCATGGGTTACTTCCATGTAACTCTCTAACTTGAATGTTCCATCTTTTTTTTAACCTGGTTCCTGATTATCATCACAGTATGTTTTCGTAACCATAGGAGACGGCGATGTCATTTACGATTCTACGGGTCGACAGCAGCCCCTTGGGAGAAGGTTCCGTTTCGCGCAAGCTGACCGCGAAAGTCGTTGCGGAGCTCGTGGCCAAGCGGCCGGGCGCCAAGGTGATCGAGCGCGATCTGTCGACAAACCCCTTGCCGCATCTGAACGCCTCGACCATCGGCGGGTTTTTCACCGCTCCCGAAGAGCGCGATGCGGCGCTGTCGCAAGCAGTCCAGCTCTCCGATCTTGCGGTCGATGAATTCCTGGGCGCGGACGCCATCGTCATCGGCGCGCCCATGTATAATCTCGGGATTCCATCGGCGCTGAAAGCCTGGATCGATCATATCGTGCGCGCCGGACGCACCTTCCGATACACGGAGTCGGGCCCAGTCGGCCTGGCGCCCGCCGGCAAGAAAGTCATCGTCGTTTCGGCGCGGGGCGGCGTTTTCACCGAGGGCCCGAGAAGGGCGTGGGATTATCAAGAGACTTATCTCGAAGCCGTGCTGGGATTCCTCGGACTGACGGACATCTCCTTCGTGCGCGCCGAAGGTCTTTCGCTCGGACCCGATGCGGCAAGCGCCGCTATTGAAGCCGCGGAAGCCCAGGCCGTCGCCGCCGTCCGCGACGCGGCTTAGTTATTTTATCCCCACCCCCAAAACCTGCCTTATGCTTCCCCCGCTTCGCCATCTTGCAGGGGCGCCGTCGGGTCGGCGGCGCCGGCGGGCCGGTTAAACGCAAGGCGGCGACCCTCGCCTTGTGTGGGTTTTGCGCCGCTTGCCGGGCTTCCTCCCGATGCGTGGAGGGCGGATGTTTCCGCGAAAAGGCTGGGCATAGCAGTTGGGGCCGCACGCTGGGGACGACTACCGAAACGGGAAAACACCCTCGGCCGACGGCGGCGTAGTCAAAACCCTTGCGACGCGCCCGGAGGTTTTGCGCCTCCGGGAAAGAAGCGGCCCTCGCCTGAGGGCGGCGCCGGGCGGGTGAAACGTCACAGGATGATGTGAACCCCGGCTGGAAAGGTGCGTCGCGGAAAAAGACCGCAGCCGGGACGCCTCAGGTTCCGACGCGCATTTCTGTTCACGCTACCGGCCGAACGGGGCCGGGGCGTCCCGGCTTCCTGTATCGCCCTGCGTCGGGAATCGGCGGCGGGGATTTTGGCGCTGGGTTTCCGATAAGCTTGGATCGCTTCTTGTCGCTGCGTCGCCCCCTCCCTGTCCCTCCCCCGCAAGCGGGAGAGGGGGAGGGGGCTCATGCCCCGGCACACCCCTTGCTCCCGCATCTCCCAAAGGAACGCGCCCCATGCTGGATGTCGCAATTGTCGGTGGCGGAATCTGCGGTCTCGCGCTGGCGCGCAGCCTTGCCGCGAAAGGCGTTTCCTATGCGCTCTTCGAGGCGCGCGATCGGCTTGGCGGGCGCGTTCTGACTGTCGAGAACCCGACAAGCAGCCTCCGCCTCGATCTCGGACCCACCTGGTTCTGGCCGCAGACTCAAGGCGCCATAACCCGCCTCGTCGGCGAATTGGGGCTGGAGCCCTTCGACCAGCACGATCCCGGCACAGCGTTGCTGATGACCGATCCCGAGAAAGCGCCGGCCGTGCAGTCGGCGCCGGGCCTTCATGGCGGCGCGCGACGGTTGAAGGGCGGCATGGCCGCGCTCGTCGCGGCGCTCGCCGCCGATCTCGATCCGCAGACTCTCCATTTCGGCCATGTCCTTCGCGCCGCGCGCGATTGTGGGGAAGCCGTCGAGCTTTGCTTCGAGACGGGCGAGGGCGAAGTTAAAATCGTCGCCCGTCAGGTCGCGCTCGCCGTTCCGCCGCGCCTGCTCGATCGCGACGTCGCTTTCGCGCCGACGCTGCCCGATTTTGTATCGGTGGCCATGCGCGACACGCCGACATGGATGGCGGCGAGCGCCAAGGCGGTCATCGGGCTTGCCGATCCGCCGATCTGGCGGGCCTTCGGTCATTCCGGCAACGCCTTCGTGGTTCACGATCAGGCTGTGTTGGGCGAAATCTTCGACGCCTGCGGAGCGGGGGCTGAAAGCGGCGCGCTCGGCGGCTTTTTCGCCCTTCCGCCCGACACGCGGGACGCGTTCCGCAGCGGCCTGCCGATGCTCGCCCAAAGCCAGTTCGCCCAGCTCTTCGGCCCCTCACTCGACGCGGGCGAATTGCACTTGCAGGATTGGGCGAGCGAACCTTTCACCTGCACGCCGGCCGATCGCGCCGCAGGCGGCGCCCATCCCGACTATGGCGCGCGCGCCTTCAGCCAACCGCTGTGGGCCGGCAAGCTCTTCTTTGGAAGCTCGGAAACGGCGCGAGAGGGCGGCGGCTATGTCGAGGGCGCGATCAACGCCGCCGCACGGATCGCCCGGCACATCTTGCCGCAACAGGAGACGTCCATGACGATAGAGGATATCGCGGGATCGCCCGCCGAGCGCAACGCGCGCTGTCTCGAGCTGTTCCACGAATGGGTGGCGTCGCGGCGCGCGCCGGCCTTCGCCGCCTATCGGCAGCGGCTCAATTTTGCGCTGTCGCATGGCGAGCGTGAGCAGCTCACGCAGCGCGCCATGCTCGGCGCCATGGAGGCGATTTTCGCCGATGCGCTGTCGATGATCGACGAATTGCCGTTCGACCATGCGGGCGTCGCTGTCGAGCGCGGACGCTCCGATCTGACGCCGAAAGTGCAGGCGGCGTTCGATGGCTTCATCCAGGCGCTGCTCGACGCGATCATCGACTTCAACCGCACATCCTGCGCGCTCTCGAATTTCCCCGACGAGCACAAGCCGGCGAAGGATTATGTCTCTGCGACATTGCGCGACATCGGCGCGGCGTGGCGGGAGTTTTCACTCGAAGCCAACAGCCGCCTGATCGCCAAGCAATGCGCGCCGGTCGAGGCGTGATCGTCGTTTGGCCCGCTGCGTGCTTCGTCGTTTAGCCGATCGAACATTGTCTGGAGACCGACACTCATGCCCGTGGACCTTAAAAAAGATTGGACGGACGCGGATATTGCGGCGTTGATCGGCTCGGTGACCGACGATCGCGACTGGCGCCTCGAGGTCGACGCCGACGGCGTCGCCGATCTTGCCGACAAGACCGCGCATCCGACCGGCGTCGACTACGACGCTGCGCTGCATTGTTTCCTCGAAACATGGATGGCGGGCACCGATTTCGTCGGACCCTCGGCCGCCGGCGACAAAAACCTCGTCGGAAAAATCGCCAAGGCGCTGCGGGAGAACTATCCGGCGCTCAAGGCCAATAAATTCATCTTCGTCGATCTGTGAGTGTCGGGAAATCCGCCTTGTCATTCGGGTTTTGAGCTTCCGTCATTGCGAGCGGAGCGAAGCAATCCAGAGCCGCAATGACGCTCCTGGATTGCTTCGTCGCTGCCGCTCCTCGCAATGACGGCGATCGGCATTGCCGATGAAGGTCGCGGCCTGCTCCCTCTCCCGCAAAGCGGGGAGGGGGAAAATGAGCGTTGTTCAACCGGAAATGTAACGAGGAGAAAAAATGGCGCGCGCGCAAACGGCCTATCTCAATCGCGCGGAGGTTCCTGCGCGCAAAGCGTTGCAGTCTGCGCTCAATGAGCTGGGCTTCAAGCTGACGCTCGACGACGCTTATGCGCCGTTCGAGACCAAAGGCTATCTGCCCTGCACTTATGATGGCGAAGACGCTGGCTTCGACCTGCGCTTCGGCGAAGTGGAGTCACCCACCGACATTCTCTCGGCGGCGCTCGACGGGCGCGACGTCGCCATGAAATTTCGCTGGGGCGGCGATCCGCGCGAGCAATTCGCCGCCATTGCGGTCTGCGCGGCGCTTGCGGATAAATTCGGCGCGATCATTCACGAGCCGGAGCAGGATAAGCTCCTCACGCTCGATGAGTTGCATGCTACGGCGCGCAAGCTCGCCGCTTCGCTTTAAGGCTCGTACGAGATCCGCTTGGGTGGTTCGCTGTCATTGCGAGCGGAGCGAAGCAATCCAGAGCCGCGGTGACGCTCCTGGATTGCTTCGTCGCTGCGCTCCTCGCAATGACGGTCCCCCGGGAATGACACGCCCCATGCGAGCAATTCAAATGGAATATCCCTACCAGCCGGCGACGCGGCGGCAGGAGGCGGAGCCGCCGTCGAACTCGTAATGGTCGCCGCAGGCGAAGGCCACCGGCGGCTCGCCGGCTTGTTCGAATTTGTCGTAGCCTTGCTTGAGATTCTTCCAGAAATCGACCCATTGGTGATAACCGCCGCCGCTCCCGACGAAGGAGAGCCAGCCGCCGCCGCCGCCCGTCTCGCGCGTGATATTGGCTTCCGTCATGCGGAACGGAAAGATATGGACGGGAACTTCCTTCTGCCCCGCCCGCAGCGCCGCTTCGACGAAGCCGTAAATCTCTTCGATGCCTTGGTCGGTCATGGCGAAGCAGCCGACCGACTTGCACGACCCGTGCACCATCACGAGGCCGCCGGTGCGGCCGTTCTGGCGATCGAAGGCGTTGGGATAGCCGACGTTGAAGGCGCGGTGGTAGTTGGAATGCGGGTGGAGCTGCTTGGCGGAGACGCTGTAGAAGCCCTCGGGCGATTGATAATCGGCTTCCTTGAGCTTCGGCCCCAGCCGGCCCGACCATTTGCAGATCGGGAAGGTTCGGTACAGCGCATAGCGGCCGTTTTTCTTCAGCCATAATTCGAGCTGCCCTTCCTGCTTGAAGATGCGCACGAAGACCGGATCGCCCATGCCGAATTTCGGCGGCGGCGCCTGGAAGGCGTCATCGGGCGCCGGCCGCAGCGCGGGCTCCTCCAACCGCGCGGTCTGCTGGGCGGCGGCCGGAGCCGGCGTCGGGGAACTCTCCGGCGTGGCGGAGGCGACTGTCGTCGCTTTGGCGGGGGCGACGGCATTCTTGTCGAGATCGGCCGGACGAGTGGGCGGCAGCGGCGCGTCGACGTAAATGGGCGCGGGGGAGGCGCTGGCCTGTTGAGCCTCGGGCGCGGGCTGCGCCGCCTGCGGCCAATGCGGGAAAGACCAGGACGACGCCGGCGCGGGTTGCTGCGCGGCGGCTTGCGGTTGAGCCGGTTGGGGTTGAGCGGCCTGGGGAGGGACCGCGGCAGGCTGGCTGGCCGCCGGCTGCTCCGACGGACCTTGCAGGGACGCAAGATCGGTTGGCCGTATCGGCGGCAATGGCGCGTCGGCTTGTGCGCTTTGCAAATCGGCCGGCCGCGCCGGAGGCGTTGGCGCAACGGGCGGGAAGGAGACGACGCCTTCGACGCCGGCCGCCTGCAGCTCATCGACCGCAGGCGGCGCCTCGGCGACTGGCGAGGCGGGCGGTTGCGCGGCGGCAATGAGAGCGGGCGGAGGGCTCTCCGAAAGTTTCGCTTCCGCCGGCGCTTCAGCCGGCGGCGCAATCGCCCGTCTGAGGCCGGGCATGATGCTTCCGCCGGCAAGATGCGTCGGGTCGCCGCGCTGCGCGCTCCTCGAGGCCGTTGCCTCCCGCCCGCCGAGGCTCGGCAGAAAATAAAGCACTCCCGTCCCCGCGGCGATGGCGGCGAGGACGACGACGGCAAACAACAGATGGGTCGAACGAAGCTTCATAAAGACAGCAGTCTAACCCTAGCGACGCAGTTGAAAGTCCGGCAGACCCGCGTCAGTGCCCGTCGAAGGCGACCAGCGTGCGAACCGGGACGCCCAGCGCTTCGATCTTGCTTGCGCCGCCGAGATCGGGGAGGTCGATGACGAAACACGCCGCCACGATTTCCGCGCCCATCTTCTGCAGAAGCCGGACCGCGCCTTCCGCCGTGCCGCCGGTCGCAATCAGATCGTCGACCAGAATGACACGCTCGCCTTGCGCCACGGCGTCCACATGCATTTCGATTTCGTCGGTCCCATATTCCAGCGTGTAGGACATGGAGACGGTTTCATGCGGCAGCTTGCCCTTCTTGCGGATCGGCACGAAGCCGGCCGAGAGCTGATGCGCGACCGCGCCGCCGAGGATAAAGCCCCGCGCTTCAATTCCCGCGACCTTGTCGATCTTCGTCCCGGCCCAGGGCTGGACGAGTTCGTCGACCGCCTTGCGAAAGGCCCTGGCGTCGCCGAGCAGCGTGGTGATGTCGCGGAAGAGAATGCCTTTCTTGGGGAAGTCTGGAATGGTGCGGATGGCGGCGCGAAGCGACATGGGCTGTCCTGGCGTTTTAGAAAACATTCAACCATAGGCTGATTTGGCGCTGGCGCGCGCAGCCAAGCTCTTTACACTCAACCTGCGTTCCCTCCAAGGATTTCGCTCCATGCACGCCCTCACCCGCCTTGCCTTCGCGCTTGCCTTTAGCCTCCCCGGCGTGGTCCAGGCCCAAAACTACCATGTTGTTCCTCCCCCGGTTCAAGGCGGGGCGATGGGCGGCTACGGGCCGGCCCAGCCTATGCCGCCAGGAACCGGTTACGGCGGTTACGGCCCCGGCGGCGGCCATGGCCGCGGCTACGGCTGCTACGGCTGCGCCTATGTCGGCGACTACGACCCCAACGGCGGCAATGTGACGCTGCCCGTCGCGCCGCCCAAGCGCATCCAGGGGCAGTGGCGTAACGGCCAGTGGTATTACTGAGCGGCCGCGCCGTTCAGCCGCGACATCACCGCATCGAGCTTCTTCAGCAATTCGGGGTCGCGCGCCTCGGGCGCCGTGAGAATGGCGCTGTCGAGCGCGCGATCCGAGCCCACGGGGCAGGCCTCGTGCTCGCGCGGAAAATCCCTCAGCACGCGCGCCACGAGCCGCGCGGCCTTGGCCGAGTTCTCACGCACGATGGCGATCACCGAGGCGACGTCCACATGGTCGTGCTCGGGATGCCAGCAGTCGAAATCCGTCACCATGGCGATGGTGGCGTAGGAAATCTCGGCCTCGCGCGCGAGCTTGGCCTCGGGCATGGCCGTCATGCCGATGAGATCGAAGCCCGACGCCTTATAGGCGAGCGATTCGGCGTAGCTCGAAAATTGGGGGCCTTCCATGCAGACGTAGGTGCCGCCGACGGCGATCTCGATCGCTTCGTCGCGCGCCGCCTTCGCGATGCGGGCGGATAATTTCGGGGCGATGGGGTGCGCCATCGACACATGCGCCACGCAGCCGTCGCCGAAGAAGGACGACTGACGGGCAAAGGTCCGATCGACGAACTGGTCGACCAGCACGAACAGCCCCGGGAAAAACTGCGATTTGAACGATCCGCAGGCCGAGACCGAAATAATGTCGGTCACGCCGACGCGCTTCATTGCGTCGATATTGGCGCGATAGTTGATCGTCGACGGCGAGAGCCTATGCCCGCGTCCATGGCGCGGCAAAAAGACCGCCTGCGTGCCGCCGACCTCGCCGAAGACGAGCTCGTCCGAGGGCTCGCCCCAGGGGGTGGCGACGCGCTCGCGCCTGACGTCCTGCTCTCCCGGAAGATCATAAACCCCGGATCCGCCGATAATTCCAACAACCGCGCGCGCCATGCGCATCCCCCATTTTCCCAGATCGCGTCGGCCCGTAGATGGGACGCGCACGTGAACTTATCGTCCGGCGAGGCGCGAGGCAAAGCGCGACAGAGCCTGAATGGTGCGGCGCGTCACTGTCCTGCGGAGCCGATGCTCGCCCGGTTTCGACGAAATGCGGAAGGTCAAAATTGAGGCAGATATTTTCCCCAGGCCATGCCGGCGCCTCCGCAGGCGCGCCGCATAAATTCGCCGCGAACCGCCGAGTTTTCCCCGCGCCGCGAGGCCCCAGCGTTGCAGTCTCGATGGCTTTCCGCGTGCCTAGTGCGAAGGCGCGAACGAAATCTGGGCGCCGGACAGGGTTGCGCCGCAAAATTCACTGTGTTAGGGACCCATCGCCTTGGGACTGGGGCGTTGCCGCTCTTAGTTCCTTGCCCCTGCAGCATCCGTCGCTACGAAGCCGACCGCCAAAGGCGCGAACGCATTTTCGCGTGGGCGTCGTTTCGAGCGATGCGAATTTGACGAGCGATCCAAGTGGCTCAAGACGGAGTTTCGCTTTCCGGCGTCGCAGGACGTTACGCCTCCGCCCTTTACGAACTGGCGTCGGAAAAGAGCGCCACGGACGAGGTCGCTACGGCGCTCGCCGCGTTTCAGGGCCTCATCAATGAAAGTCCCGACCTCCAGCGTCTGGTGAGAAGCCCCGTCTTCTCCGCGCAGGAGCAGGTCAAGGCGCTCGACGCCATCCTCAAGAAAGCGGGCATTTCCGGCGTCGCCGGCAATTTCATCCGCCTGGTGGCCTCCAAGCGCCGCCTCTTCGTTCTCCCGGACATGATCGCCGCCTATCAGAGCCTTCACGACAAGGCCCGCGGTCTGGTCCGCGCCGACGTGACTGTCGCCGCCCCGCTCAAGCCTGACCATGAAACGGCGCTGCGCCAGGCGCTCGCCGGCGTCACCGGCGGCAAGTCGGTCAGCCTCAACGTCAAGACCGATCCGTCGATCATCGGCGGCATCGTCGTCAAACTCGGTTCGCGCATGGTCGACGCTTCCGTTCGCACCAAGCTCAATTCAATCCGCACACGCATGAAAGAGGTCGGCTGATGGATATCCGCGCCGCAGAAATTTCCGCGATCCTGAAGAACGAGATCGCCAACTTCGGCAATGAGGCCGAGGTCACCGAGGTCGGCCAGGTTCTGTCGGTCGGCGACGGCATCGCCCGCGTCTACGGCCTCGACAATGTCCAGGCCGGCGAGACGGTCGAATTCGAGAACGGCGTGCGCGGCATGGCCCTCAACCTCGAAAGCGACAACGTCGGCATCGTTATTTTCGGTTCCGACCGCGACATTAAGGAAGGCCAGACGGTCAAGCGCACCGGCGCGATCGTCGACGTTCCCGTCGGCAAGGAGCTGCTCGGCCGCGTCGTGGACGCTCTCGGCAATCCGATCGACGGCAAGGGCCCGATCAACGCCACGCGTCGCGCCCGCGTCGATGTGAAGGCCCCCGGCATTATTCCGCGTAAGTCGGTGCATGAGCCGATGGCGACCGGCCTCAAGGCCGTCGACGCCCTGATCCCGATCGGCCGCGGCCAGCGCGAGCTGATCATCGGCGATCGCCAGACCGGCAAGACCGCGATCGCGCTCGACACGATCCTGAACCAGAAGTCGCTCAACGACGGCGACGACGAGAAGGCGAAGCTCTACTGCGTCTACGTCGCCATCGGCCAGAAGCGCTCGACCGTCGCGCAATTCGTGAAGGTGCTCGAAGAGCGCGGCGCGCTGGAATATTCCATCGTCGTCGCGGCCACCGCTTCGGACCCGGCCCCGATGCAGTTCCTGGCGCCCTTCGCCGGCTGCGCCATGGGCGAATTCTTCCGCGACAACGGCATGCATGCGGTCATCATCTATGACGACCTTTCCAAGCAGGCCGTCGCCTACCGCCAGATGTCGCTGCTGCTCCGCCGTCCGCCGGGCCGCGAAGCCTATCCGGGCGACGTCTTCTATCTGCACTCCCGTCTCCTCGAGCGCGCCGCCAAGCTCAACGACGATCGCGGCGCCGGTTCGCTGACCGCTCTGCCGGTCATCGAGACGCAGGCCAACGACGTGTCGGCCTATATTCCGACCAACGTGATCTCGATCACCGACGGCCAGATCTTCCTCGAGACGGACCTCTTCTACCAGGGCATCCGCCCGGCGGTGAACGTCGGCCTCTCCGTGTCGCGCGTCGGCTCGTCCGCGCAGACCAAGGCGACGAAGAAGGTCGCCGGCAAGATCAAGGGCGAGCTCGCGCAGTATCGCGAAATGGCCGCCTTCGCGCAGTTCGGCTCCGACCTCGACGCGGTGACGCAGCGTCTGCTGAACCGCGGCGCGCGCCTCACCGAGCTCCTGAAGCAGCCGCAGTTCTCGCCGCTGAAGATGGAAGAGCAGACCTGCGTGATCTACGCCGGCGTCAACGGCTATCTCGATCCGCTGCCGGTCAATCGCGTGCGCGCCTTCGAAGACGGCCTGCTCGCCGTGCTCCGCTCGCAGCACGGCGACCTTCTCGACGCCATCCGGTCGTCGAAGGATCTCTCGGACGACTCCGCGGCGAAGCTCAAGAGCGTCGTGGAGACTTTCGCGAAGTCCTTCGCCTGAGCCGACAATGACGGATCGCGCGCTCGGTAGCGGGCGCGCGGCGACCTCGAGACAAGAAGCACGCCAATGCCCTCGTTGAAGGATCTTCGAAACCGGATTTCTTCCGTCAAGGCGACGCAGAAGATCACCAAGGCCATGCAGATGGTCGCGGCGGCCAAGCTGCGTCGCGCGCAGACGGCGGCCGAGGCCGCGCGTCCCTACGCCGAGCGCATGGAATCCGTCCTCGCCAATCTCGCCGCCGGCGTCTCCACCGGCGGTCCGCAGCTTCTCGCTGGCAATGGCAGGGATGACGTGCATCTCCTCGTCGTCGCCACCGCCGAGCGCGGCCTGTGCGGCGCGTTCAATTCCTCGATCGTGCGCCTCGCCCGCGAGCATATCCTGCGCCTGCAGGGGCAGGGCAAGACGGTCAAAATTCTCTGCGTCGGCAAGAAGGGCTACGACCAGCTTCGCCGCCAGTTCGAGAAAGAGATCGTGGAGCTGATCGAGCTGCGCGGCCTGAAGAACATCGGCTTCGACAATGCGGACGAGATCGGCAAGAAGATCATCGCCATGTTCGAGGCCGGCGAATTCGACGTCGCCACGCTGTTCTTCTCGAAGTTCAAGTCGGTGATCGCGCAGATCCCGACGGCGCAGCAGCTCATTCCGGCGCAGATCGCCGCGAATGAGAATGCCCCGGCCGTCGACGGCCCGCAGCCGTCCTATGAATATGAGCCCGGCCAGGACGAGATTCTCTCCGAGCTCCTGCCGCGCAACATCTCGGTGCAGGTGTTCCGCGCTCTCCTCGAAAACGCCGCCTCGGAGCAGGGCGCGCGCATGAGCGCGATGGACAACGCCACGCGCAACGCCGGCGACATGATCAAAAAGCAGACGACCCTCTACAACCGGTCGCGCCAGGCGATGATCACCAAGGAACTCATCGAAATCATCTCGGGCGCCGAAGCGCTCTGATCCGCTAAAATAGACGAGGACGTAAAATGGCCGCCAACAAGCCCACGGGCCGCATCACCCAAGTCATCGGCGCCGTCGTCGACGTTAAGTTCGACGGCCACCTGCCCGAGATTCTCAACGCGCTCGAGACCACGAACCAGGGCCAGCGCCTCGTTCTCGAAGTCGCGCAGCACCTCGGCGAGAACTCCGTGCGCACCATCGCCATGGACACCTCCGAGGGCCTGACCCGCGGCCAGGAAGTCACGGACACCGGCGCGCCGATCACGGTTCCGGTCGGTGAAGAGCTGCTCGGCCGCATCATCAACGTCATCGGCGAGCCGGTCGACGAAGCCGGCCCGGTGAAGTCCAGCGGCACGCGCGCCATCCACCAGCCGGCCCCGTCCTATTCGGAGCAGGCCACGGAAGCGCAGATTCTCGAGACGGGCATCAAGGTCGTCGACCTTCTCGCGCCTTACGCGAAGGGCGGCAAGATCGGCCTGTTCGGCGGCGCGGGCGTCGGCAAGACCGTGCTCATCATGGAGCTCATCAACAACGTCGCCAAGGCGCACGGCGGTTATTCGGTGTTCGCCGGCGTCGGCGAGCGCACCCGCGAAGGCAACGACCTCTATCATGAAATGATCGAGGGCAACGTCAACAAGAAGCCCGTCAACGGCTCGACCGCCGGCTCCAAATGCGCCCTGGTCTATGGCCAGATGAACGAGCCGCCGGGCGCCCGCGCCCGCGTCGCGCTGACCGGCCTCACCGTCGCCGAAGATTTCCGCGACAAGGGCCAGGACGTGCTGTTCTTCGTCGACAACATCTTCCGCTTCACCCAGGCGGGCTCGGAAGTGTCCGCGCTTCTCGGCCGCATCCCTTCGGCGGTGGGCTATCAGCCGACGCTGGCGACCGACATGGGCGCCCTGCAGGAGCGCATCACCACCACCACCAAGGGCTCGATCACCTCGGTGCAGGCCATTTACGTGCCGGCCGACGACTTGACCGACCCGGCGCCGGCCACCTCCTTCGCCCACTTGGACGCGACCACCGTTCTGTCGCGCTCGATCGCTGAGAAGGGCATCTACCCGGCCGTCGATCCGCTCGACTCGACCTCGCGCATGCTTTCCCCGGCGATCGTCGGCGAGGAGCACTATGAGGTCGCCCGTAAGGTGCAGTCGACCCTTCAGCGCTACAAGTCGCTGCAGGACATCATCGCGATCCTGGGCATGGACGAGCTTTCGGAAGAAGATAAGCTGGTCGTCGCCCGCGCCCGCAAGATCGAGCGCTTCCTGTCGCAGCCCTTCCACGTCGCCGAAGTCTTCACCGGCTCGCCGGGCAAGCTCGTCGCCCTCGCCGACACGATCAAGGGCTTCAAGGGCCTCGTCGAAGGCGAATATGACCACCTCCCGGAGGCCGCCTTCTACATGGTCGGCTCCATCGAAGAGGCGGTCGAAAAGGCCGCCAAGCTGGCCAAGGAAGCTGCGTAAGCTTTCAGCAATCCGGGAGGGGCGGCCTGCGGCCGTCCCACGCCCGATCCCAACAATTGATGGCCGGGCAAAGACCGGCCATTCGCTTATGACGATCAGCGTCGCCGGAGACTGACATGGCCGCTTTCCACTTCGAACTCGTTTCCCCCGAGAAGCTCCTGTTTTCGGGCGACGTCGAAAGCGTGGTTGCGCCGGGCGCCGAGGGCCAGTTCACGGTCCTCAAGGATCACGCGCCGGTGATGACGACGCTCAAGGCCGGCGTCGTGACGGTCGCGGGCGGCGACGGCAAGCTCGAGAAGCTTTTTGTCCGCGGCGGCTTCGCCGATGTGAACGCTTCCGGCTTCACGATCCTCGCCGAACTCGCGCTTCCGCTTTCGGAGATCGACGCGGGCAAGCTCGACGGCGACATCAAAAACGCCAAGGAAGACCTCTCCGACGCCAAAACCGACGCCGCGCGCCTGGCTGCAAGCGATAAACTCGCGCAGCTCGAAGAAATGCGCGCCGCCCTTACGGCGTAAGGTCACGTTCCGCGGTTTCGTCCAGCGGAACGGGATGTTCCTCCAATTCGGCTTCGATAATGTCGCCGTGCGGCTCTTCAGGCGCAAGCTCTGAGCGCTTCGCGGCGACTTCTCTTATGCATTCCCCGATCACGGGGTTGCGCGCAATGAGCGTCTGCAGGTCGTAGGCCTGTAAAATCAACAGCTTTGTCGGCGCCAGGGCGCGCACATTGGCGGTTCGCGGCGTCTGATGCAGAATCGCCATCTCGCCGAAAAATTGTCCGACGCCGAGCCGAACCACTTGTGTGGGAAGCTGGACTTCGACCTCTCCCTCCGCGATGAAATACATCGACTGGGCAATATCGCCGCGTCGGACAATCAAGGCGCCGGCAGGAATTGACTGCGCGTTGAGATAACGCATGATCTCCGCGATGGCGCTCGCGTCGAGCTCGCGGAACAGCGGCACGCTCGCCACCATGCTCCAGGTGACGACGAATTCGCGCCTGTGAATTTCCTCCGCGAAAGCGGATGCGACGATGCCGACGGGAAGACCCAGCATGACATAGCCCGTCACCATCGTGATCGAGGCGATGATGCGCCCGGCGAGAGTGATCGGAACGACGTCGCCATAGCCGACAGTTGTGATGGTCACGATGGCCCACCACATGGCGGCGGGAATCGAGCCGAATGCTTTCGGCTGGGCGTCGTGCTCGACGAGATGGATCGCAGCGGCCGAAAAAAGAACGGCTCCGAAGAGCAGGATGCCGGTCGCCAGCAACGCCTTCCGTTCAGCCTCCATCACCGCGATAAGGGTGCGAATGCCAGCGGAATAGCGCGCCAATTTAAAAAAGCGCAGAAGGCGCAACAGCAGCAGGACTCGCAGGTCCGCCGAAAAGAGATAGGACAGGTAAAAAGGCAGAACCGTCAAAAGATCGATGATCGCAAACCAAGAAGCGATGAACGCAAGGCGCGCGCGCGTCGCGGTGCAGTCCGAATAAGGCGTATGCTCCGGAGCCGACCATAGCCGCAACAGATATTCGGCTGTGAAGACGCCCACGGCAAGCCGCTCGATCGACAGGAACAGATCGCGAAAGCGGCGATCATATTCCGGCACAGATTCGAGAACGACCGAGAGGACGGATAAAGCCACGAGTGTGATGAGCGCGCGATGCACAAAGCGGGTCGCGCGATCATTGACGCCGCCATCGAGAATATGATGCACGCGCCGGCGCAACCGGTGATACCAGCCGCGCGGAATCTGCTGCGTCATTCCGCTGCCTTCGTGCGGAGCGCCTCCTCGACGCAGGCGAGCGCCTGATCGATCGCCCCCGCATTTGGGCCGCCAGCTTGTGCGAGGTCCGACCTGCCGCCGCCGCCTTTGCCACCCAGCGCTGCGGCCGCGGCCCGAACGAATTCTACAGCGCTGTATTTCTGCGCCAGATCGTCGGTGATGCCAACGACGATGCCGGCTTTCCCGTCAGCAGAGGCGCTGGCGAAGGCGACGACGCCCGATCCGATGGACTTCTTGGCGTCGTCGACGAGGGATTTCAGGTCCTTGGCGTCGATCCCCTCGACGGCGCGGGTCAGCAGTTTGATCCCGCCGACGTCGCGGGCCTCCGGGGCCGCGGCCGGTCCCCCGCCGCCGCCCAGGGCGAGCTTGCGCTTGGCGTCGGCAAGCTCGCGTTCGAGGCGCTTGCGGTCTTCCAGGAGCTGGGCGAGGCGGTTCGGCGTTTCGTCGATGGGCGCGCGAATCAAGGACGCGATATCGTGGAGCGCACGCGCCTGGGCGACGAGATGGGTCCGCGCGCCCTCGGCCGTGCGCGCCTCGATGCGCCGCACGCCGGAGGCGACGGCGCTCTCGGCGATGATCGAAATCAGACCGATGTCGCCGGTGCGCGAGACATGCGTGCCGCCGCAAAGCTCCACCGAGAAAGCGTGAGGCGCGCCGGGGTCGGGCCGACCCATGCTGACGACGCGCACCTCATCGCCATATTTCTCGCCGAACAGCGCCCGGGCGCCAGATTCAATGGCCTCGTCCTGCGCCATGACGCGGGTGTCGACGGGGGCGTTGTCCTGGACGATTTCATTGGCGAGGACTTCGACCCGGGAAAGCTCTTCCTCCGTGAGGGGCTTTGGATGGGTGAAATCGAAGCGCAGACGTTCGGGCGCGACCAGCGATCCCTTCTGGGCGACGTGGTCGCCGAGAACCTGGCGAAGCGCCTCGTGGAGAATATGGGTGGCGGAATGATTGGCGCGCGTCGCTTTGCGGCGTTCGTGATCGACGTCGAGCTCCAGCGCGAGCCCGGGGACGATTTCGCCCTCTTCGACGACGCCATCATGGACAATGAGGTCGCCGAGCTTTTTCGCAGTGTTCTCGACGCGAAAGCGTACGCCCTTGCCCTGAATGACGCCAATGTCGCCGACTTGGCCGCCCGATTCGCCGTAGAAGGGCGTTTGGTTGAGGATCACCGACCCGCGCTGGCCCTTTTGGAGAACGAAGGCTTCCGCTCCGTCATGGACGAGCGCTGTAACGACGCCTTCGCTCTTTTCCGCGTCATAGCCGAAGAATTCCGTGGCTCCGACGCGCTCCTTCAGGGCGAACCAAAGGGTTTCGGTCGCGGTTTCGCCGGAACCGGCCCAGGCCTTGCGGGCTTCCGCGCGCTGGCGCTCCATGGCGGCGTCGAAGCTTTCCTTGTCCACGGCGATGTCGCGTGGGCGCAGAGCGTCCTCGGTGAGGTCGAGCGGGAAGCCATAGGTGTCGTAGAGCTTGAACGCTGTCTCGCCAGAGAATTTCGCGCCTTTTGTGAGACCGGCCGTCTCCTCGTCGAGAATGGCGAGGCCGCGCGCAAGCGTCGCGCGGAAGCGCGTTTCCTCAGTTTTGAGCGTATCGACGATAAGCGCCTGGGCGCGCAGGAGCTCGGGATAGGCCTGGCCCATTTCCGCCACGAGCGCCGGCACAAGGTGCCACATCAGCGGCTCCTGCGCTCCGAGGAGCTGGGCGTGGCGCATCGCGCGGCGCATGATTCGCCGCAGCACATAGCCGCGCCCTTCATTCGAAGGCGTCACGCCATCGGCGACAAGGAAGGAGGCGGCGCGCAGATGATCCGCGATGACGCGATGGCTTGCCGCCTGCGGGCCATTTACAGGCACGTTGGTGAAATCCGCGACGGCGCCCGTGAGCGTGCGGAAAAGGTCTGTCTCATAGTTGGAAGTGACGCCCTGGAGCAGGGCGGCGATGCGCTCGAGCCCCATGCCGGTGTCGATCGACGGACGGGGAAGGGGCGCGCGTTGGCCCGGCGCAACCTGGTCATATTGCATGAAGACCAGATTCCAGAATTCCAGAAAGCGGTCGCCGTCTTCATCTAGGCTGCCGGGGGGGCCGCCGGCCAGCGCCTCGCCCTGATCGTAGAAGATTTCGGAGCAGGGCCCGCAGGGGCCGGTGTCTCCCATGCTCCAGAAATTGTCGGAGCTGGAGATGCGGATGATGCGGCTGTCGTGGAAGCCGGCAATCTTCTTCCAGAGGCCATAGGCCTCGTCGTCGTCATGGTAGACGGTGACGAGGAGGCGGTCGATGGGAAGCTGGAACTCGCGGCTGATCAGCCCCCAGGCGAGTTCGATCGCGCCTTCCTTGAAATAATCGCCGAAGGAGAAATTCCCCAGCATCTCGAAGAAGGTGTGATGCCGGGCAGTATAGCCGACATTGTCGAGGTCATTGTGCTTGCCGCCGGCGCGCACGCATTTCTGCGCGGATGTCGCGCGCGCCTGATGGCGCTTCTCGACGCCGGTGAAGACGTTTTTGAACTGCACCATCCCCGCATTGGTGAACATCAGCGTGGGGTCATTGTGCGGAACGAGCGGAGAGGACGCGACCTTCTCATGGCCATTGCGGACGAAGTAATCGAGGAAGGTGGAGCGTATCTGGTTGACGCTGCTCATTATGCGTCTCTCTCGGGCGCGACCGGGATGCCCCGATCATATGGTGATTGGTAAGCCGGACGAAAGCGCGTCCGGCGGGTCCGTGCCGCCTCGGCTTTACGAGGCGTGTGTCTGTCGCCGGGCGATATGCCAGTCCGCAAGCTTTTCGGCAATGAAAAAGGCCCGCAGGGCGGGCCTTTGAAAACCGGGAGATACGAGCGGGGAGGGGCAGTCCGCCTATTCCTTGTCGTCGCCGTCGGCGGCATCCAGAATTTTCTCGGCAATAAGGCCCGAGTTCTCGCGGATCGCTTGCTCGATGCGCTGTGCGGCTTCCGGGTTCTGGCGCAAAAAGCTTTTGGCGTTTTCGCGGCCCTGGCCGAGGCGTTGGCTGTCGTAGGAGAACCAGGCGCCTGATTTGTCGACAACGCCGGCCTTCACGCCAAGATCGATGAGCTCGCCGAGCTTCGAGACGCCTTCGCCATACATGATGTCGAATTCCACCTGTTTGAAAGGCGGGGCGACCTTGTTCTTGACCACCTTGACACGGGTCTGATTGCCGATGGTTTCGTCGCGCTCCTTGATGGCGCCGATGCGGCGGATGTCGAGACGAACCGAGGCGTAGAATTTCAGCGCATTGCCGCCCGTCGTCGTTTCCGGCGAGCCATACATCACGCCGATCTTCATGCGAATCTGGTTGATGAAGATGACGAGCGTGTTGGAGCGGGCAATGGAGGCGGTTAGCTTGCGCAGCGCCTGGCTCATCAGGCGGGCCTGGAGACCGGGCTGGACCTCGCCCATTTCGCCTTCGATCTCGGCGCGCGGCGTCAAGGCGGCGACCGAGTCGATGACGAGCACGTCGACCGCGCCGGAACGCACCAGCGTGTCGGTGATCTCCAGCGCCTGCTCGCCAGTGTCTGGCTGAGAAATCAGCAGCTCGTCGAGATTGACCCCGAGCTTGCGGGCGTAGACCGGGTCGAGCGCATGTTCGGCGTCGACGAAAGCGCAGACGCCGCCAATCTTCTGCGCCTCGGCGATGACGTGCAGGGTCAGCGTGGTTTTGCCCGAGGATTCCGGCCCGTAAATCTCGACGATGCGACCGCGCGGCAGGCCGCCGACGCCAAGCGCGATGTCGAGGCCGAGCGAGCCGGTGGAAATGGTCTCGATCTCGACGGCTTTTTGATTCTTGCCGAGCCGCATGATCGAGCCCTTGCCGAAGGCGCGCTCGATCTGCGACAGGGCGGCGTCCAACGCCTTGGTCTTGTCCACGGACGATCCTTCCACGAGGCGGAGATTAGCTTGGCTCACGGCTGAAATCCCTTCTGGCATGATTTCAATGGCGGGGGCAACAACAACTCTGGCGCAATTGTGCATGATTTGTTCTCAAAACCAAGTTCTTTTTTTGTTCGCGTGAATATAAAAGCCGAGAAGGCGACTGCTACCGTGACCATGGGAGCCTCGCCGCCATCGGGCGCAGGTCGCGATATTGACGCGGGCCTTGCCGCTTCCCATCTGCGGGCCATGCGCCCTCGCATCCCCGCCGTCATGCCCTCCGTTGTCGTTCGCTCGGCGCTTCTGGTTTTGGCGCTTGCGCCCTTTGCTGCGCGCGCCGATGACGCTCCCCCGTCAATTATCGCGCCGGAAACCGAACGCTTCACGCTCCAGCCCGCCGATGGCGGGTTTTTGCGGATGAACAAGGACACGGGCGCGGTTTCCTTCTGCTCGGTGAAGGAAGGCGTCTCCGTCTGCCGGCTCGGCGCTGACGAGCGCACGGCTTTTGAAGCCGAGATCGAGCGTCTTCGCGCCGAAAACACGCGGCTGAAGGCTGCGGGCGTCGCGCCGCGCAGGCCCTCGACGCTGCCCGATGAACAGGAGTTCGAAAAGGCGCTTTCCTTTACCGAGCGGTTTCTGAGACGCATAATGCGGCTCTTCAAGGAGGAAGCGCCGACGGGAGGCGCGCTATGAGCGCAGGAGCCATGCGCCGATGACCGATGAGAGCCCCTTCTCCAATTGGCCCCATCTCGATAAGAAACCGCCGCGCCCCGAGCGCGAATATTTGATCCTCCCCGGCGCTGCCGAAGCGGAACGCACTACGGAACCCTTGCACATGGCGTCGAATAACGGGCTCGAAAATTTCCTCGGCGGCTCGCCCCTCAATGTGGTCGTGCGGCTTTTCTTCATCTCGCTTGTCGTCGGCGCTTTGCTGATGTGGCTGGAATTGCGGCCGATCGACATTCTGCATGGCGTGCAGGCCTTTATCGACCGCATCTCGTCGTTGGGCCTGGGAGCGGTGAAGGAGCTTTTTAGCTATGTGCTGGCGGGCGCCGTGTTTGTCGTGCCGGCGTGGCTCGTGCTGCGGCTGATGAACATGGGCGGGCGGCGGTAGGCCGCTGGCCTCAAAAGCCTTGCTCGTCCGCGAAGCCTTGTACGAAATCCGCTTGATTGGTTCGCTGTCATTCCCGACGCTCGCGTCGTTTGGACACAGAGGAAATCACCGCCGTCATTGCGAGGAGGCGGAGCCGACGAAGCAATCCAGGGCTGCATCGCTGCTCTGGATTGCTTCGCTTCGCTCGCAATGACGGGCGCTGAATAACCCATGCGAGCTATTCAAGCGGAAACGGTATCACGGACCGTGCTTTGCCCAGACGGACCGGACCTGAGCTTCGGTGGCGAATTCTCCTCGCGTCGCGGCCGCTTTCGAACGGGCGATCGCCGCCTTTTCCTCCGGCGACAACAAAACCGGGGAGCCGCCCTCGCCGGTCAGCTCGATTATCATACGCGCGATCTTGTCCTGATCCTGTGGCGGCAGGCTGCGCAGGACCCCAATCGCTTCGTCGAGGAGCTTTGTCATCGGGGCAGAGCATTTAGCGCGGCGATCGCGCGGTGAAGCCGGTCGGCCTATCGCCGTCTTATTGTCGAGGTCAGATCGTCCGGATCGTAGCGCCGCGGCGGCAGCGGCGCATCCGGCGCGTTGATCGGACCGAGGCTGTCGCCGCCGTCGAAGGCAGCGGCGGGCGGGCGGCCGGTCGTGTCATTATCCGTCTCCTCGCCGGCCATGGGCCTGGCGTTTCGCATGGCGACGAGCGGCGACTGGTCGGGCGGCGGCAGAGTCTCCTCCGGCGCGGGCTTGCAGATCGTGCGGGAGCGCCCGTGCTGCGCCAGATCGACGTGAATATGGTTGTAGTGGAAGGCGTTCGAGCCCGGCGACAGCACGGTCGAGAAATGCGCGCAGGAGCCGCGATGCACGTCCATCAGGAAGGCGCGCGTCTGCTCTTCGCCGCGCCACCAATCGCTCACCAGCGTGATCTTGCGGCCGTCTTCCAGCATGAAGCCGCCAATATCGAGCGCATTGCCGAAGGAATGTTCGGAAAGCTGCGCGCCGCTCTGATTATTCATGCCGCGGCAGGCGTAGGAGCCCATGGAATCGATGCGCACGACGCGTTGGCCGAAGCGCGCCTGCGCGGCGGGCTGCACCGTGTCGGCGACCCAGGATTCGAGCTCCGCCACCATGGGGCAGTCGAGCGTCGCCGTGGAATTGAAGGCGACGGCGCCGCCCTGCAGCGCGGTCACTTTGAACGGCCTGGTCAGCCCGCAGATGCCGGGGCCTTCGAGCTCATTGGCCAGAGCGATGAATTCTGTCGGCTGCACGCGGCGCTGAGCGATGCAGGCGTTTTCGGCGTGCGTGCGCCAAGCCGGCCGCTGCGGTCTGAACGGCCCGGAGCAACCGCCAAGCGTTGCGGCGAGCAGAAGCAGGAGGAGTGTGGCGCGGCGGAGCATACCGCCTAGGGTTACGAAGTCTTCGTTAACTGGGCGTCGAAAAGTTTAGTTAACAGCGCGATATTCCAGGCGTGTGGCGCGGCTGCCCCAAACGGCTGCGGCCGGCGTTTCCGCCGGCCGCAATTTTTGGCTTCTTACTGCGCGCCTCCCTTGCGGGCGCGCATAAAGCTTTCGAATTCGTCGCGGTCGCGGGCGCGGCGCAGCTCGGAGATATGTTCCGAAAATTCGCGCTCGGCCTCGGCGAGCTTGCGGCGCTCCTCTTCGAGCCGGGCGAGTTCGCCCTCGCGCCATTCGTCGAAGGCGACATTGCCTGTCGAGCGCATGAAGGAGGGGCCAGCCCAGCCGCGCGAGGCCTCCTTGGAGACGTCGCCGAAGGCGCTGCGCACTTTCGCGCCCTGCTCGGCCGCGAAGGAGAAGAGATCGCCCTCATAGCCGAAGCTCTTGCCCCATAGCTTCATGAACAGCAGGGCAAGTCCGATCGGCCAGAAGATCATAAAGCCGATGACGATGGCCGCGACTTCGAACGGCCTCCAATGCGCGCATCCTCCCTGACGCCCCCAGGCGGAGGAGTGCATGCGGGACTCACGATCGCAGCTCATGTTTGGCTCCAGTTGATGATCGGCTCCGGTCTCCCGGCGGCCGATGTTAATGTTATACACATTAACATCGAGACCCGCAAGAGCGGAAGCCAGGCCGGCTTCCTTGCCGCGCCTCGCCGGATATCGGGACGCCGCAGCCCTCTTTCAAGCGCTGTCGGGCTCGCAGCTCAAAATCCAGGTGCGGCTGCAGAAGGCGACGTAGATGCGTTCCTGCCCGAGCGCATGTCCAAGCTCGGTCGCCAGCTCGTTGAGCATGGCCTCGATCTCGTCTTCGGGCAGGTGGCCGAGATAGGCGTGCACCGCTTCGCCGTTGAAGATCGCGACGGGCTCACGGTCGGAGCCGGCCGTGCCGTCGTCTTTCGGCCAGGCGTAGGTCACTTCTGCGCGGGTGAACATGCCCGAGAGCGCGGGCCTGCCCGCCTCGACGCGCCGCCGCATCCAACTGCGCGCCGTGCGAACGGCTTCCGAAATGTCATAGACCCGGCCCTCCGGGTCCCAGCCTTCTCGCAAACCGACCGTAATGCGGAAATCGCGCCGGGGTCCAAGAGAGCCCGGGACTATGCGATAAGGAGGCTTACTCTCGCTCATGGGTCGAAAATTAGGGCGCGTCGGCGTGAGATGGCCATCCGCGCGAGCGTGCTTATTCCAACTCAGCTTCCGCCGGGGTCGCTTCGACCGCTGCGGTCTCCTGCTTGGGCGTGCGCTTGAAGGTCGATTTGCGGCCGCGCAGCGTCTGCAGGATCTTCGCGCCATTGGCGAAGGCGAGATAGATGAACAGCGGCGGAAGCGAGCCGACCGTCTTGGCGAAATCCACGACCGTGCCGCGCTTCAAGGCGAGATAGGGGGGCAGGGTGATGCCGAGCGCCACCATCGCCGTCATGATCAGGATCAGCTCCAGCAGCCCGGAATAGGGCGCGAGCGAGCCATGCAGCAGCGCGCCGAGCGCGAAGGCGATCAGGCCAATCGCCGCGGCCGGGAAGAAGACCTGATGGGCGACCAGCGAGATCGCGAGCACGCGCTTCGCAAGCGGCCAGGGCGCTTCCCAGATCGGCAGGATCGTCTTCTGCGCGACTTGCACGAAGCCGTTGGACCAGCGCCGCTGCTGGCGGCGAAAATCGCGGATGCCGTCCGGCACCTGGCCGGGGATCGGCGGCTCGGAGACGAAGAGCCCATGCCAGCCGCGCAGCTCCGCGCGAACCGTGAGGTCCAGGTCCTCGCAAAGCGAATAATCCGACCAGCCGCCGGCGTCCTCGACCGTGGCGCGGCGCCAGATGCCGCCGGTGCCGTTGAACTGGAAGAGCCAGCCGGCCAAGGCGCGCGAGCGCTGCTCGACCATGTAATGGCCGTCCTGCACGAGCCCCTGGGCGCGGGTCAGCCAATTGGTTTCGAAGTTCTGGAACTCGCAGCGCGACTGCACGAAGCCGGCGCGATCGTCCGTCAGGAACAGCGGCACCGTGCGCTTGAGCCAATTTGCCGGCGGCCGGAAATCGGCGTCGAGCATGGCGATGAAGGGCTCGTTCGTCAGCGTGAGGCCGTGGGCGCAGGCGCCGGCCTTGAAGCCCGAGCGATCCGTGCGGCGCACATGGTCGATGATTGCGCCCTGAGCCTGCAACTCCTGCGCCACGCGTTCGGCGCGCTCGGTCGTTTCATCGGTCGAATCGTCGAGAAGTTGAATGCGAAGCTTGTCCTTCGGCCAATCCAGTTGAGCGACGCAGCGCAGCGATTGCTCGGTGACCAGCGGCTCGTTGAAGACCGGGATTTGCAACAGCACATGCGGCAGATCGGCGTCGGGCGTCGCGGGCGCTTCCGGATCGCGCGCGCCGCGCAGCCAGTCGTAGAGGAAACGTCCGATGACGACGAGATAGCCGAGCCCGATGGCGACCAGGATCGCGGCGCAGAGATAGGCGACGGCGTCGACGAGGAAGGTGACGAGTCCGATAAGCAAAGGGTTATCCTTCTTCAGGCGCGGGCCGCGCCGCCGCACGCGCGTGGACCTTGCCGTTGGCCCAGACCACCTGATTGGTCATCCAGGCGTTCACCCAGACTGCGAGCATGACCGCCTCGCGGACAATGAAAACCGCAGGCGCCGTCCAGGATAATTGCCATCCTTTCGCCAAGGAAAGCAATGTTTCCAGCGTGAACCAGAGGGCCGCGGTAACGGCGACGCCCCAGAGCGGCGCCACGCCGAGAAGCGGGGCCGCAAGCCATCCTGCTACAAGTGACGGAAAAGCTTGGGTGTTCATCTCGAGCAGGAAGGAGATCAGCTCGTCGTTGCGGCGCGTGACGCTCCAACGCAATTGCCGTTGATAAACATCGTAAAAGCAACGCGCGCCGAGTTCCTGTCGCACCGGGCGGTGAGAAAAAACAGGAGGTTGGCCGATTCGCCGCATGGCCTTGGCCAGCGCATTGTCTTCGCCCACCGTATGCGAGATGGCGTCGAAGCCGCCGGCCCGGAGGAAGTCCGAGCGGCGGAAGAGCATGATCTTTCCTATTCCGTGTCCTTGCCCCAGGCATGAAGCGAGGAAGAGGATACGTGCATGCGGGCCGTTGATGATCGCCGCTTCGACATGGGCGGGAAAGTTTTCGAGCCGCGCGCAATAGGGAATGGCGCAGACCAGCCCGACGTCGTCTCCAAGCTGGCGGACATGTTCGGCGAGGGCGTCCGGCTCCAGAAGGACATTGGCGTCCTTCATGAAGATCACGTCGTTTTCCGCCTGCATGAAGGGCGCGTAGAGATTGTCGACCTTGGGGCTCGCCGCAAAACGCGCCGTCGAGGCGAGCAGGCGCGTGGGCCTCTCAGTGTGGCGGCCGAATATCTCGCGGATTTTTCGCACGGCCGGCGAGTCGGTCTCGACCGCTGAGGCGGTGACGTCGAACTGCGGATATTTCTGCGCGAAGGCGGATTCCTGCGTGCGCTCGAAGCCGTCTTCCAGAAGCTTCAATGGCAGGACGATCGAGACCGGCGGCTGGTCGCGCCGGCGCGCGCGGCGGCCCACAATGTATGGCTGCAGGATCGTTGCGGCGACCGAGGTGACCAGGATTGTAGTGGCGCCCACCCAATAGACGGCGGCGATCCAGCTCAGAGAAACGCCAAGATTCACATGCCCTCGCCGCGCTCTGGGGATTCGGGCACGATGACGTGGAAACGCCGCATCACGCCGTCGACGAGCGAGGGCGGCAGAAAGGAGAAGAAGCGCAAGGCGTAATACATGTATGGCGGGAAGGCGATCACGGGCCGGCGCCGCTCCAGGCCGCGCTTGATGATCTCTGCCGCGCGCGCGTCGGAGATGGCGCTGGGCTGCCAGGATTTGGTGCGGGCCGACATGGGCGTCTTCACGAAGCCTGGCACGATAAGGCTCACCTTGACGCCATGGGGCGCGAGCTGGCCGCGCAGGCAATCGGCCCACATATGGACGCTGGCCTTTGCGGCGCAGTAAGCGGGCGAATAGGGCAGGCTCCGCACGCCGGCCATGGAGCCGACGATCGCGATCTGGCCCTTCTTGCGGCTGGCCATGGACGGAATGGCGGGCTCCACCGTGTTGAAGACGCCCGCGACATTGATCGCCAAAGTGGCGCGCACGGCTTCCGGCGCCTCGAGAATTTGTCCGGGGGAGAGACCCGTCGCGATCCCGGCGTTGGCGACCAGAATGTCAATTGGCCGCGCGGCATGGGCGGCTTCGACAATGCGCGCCATGGCTTCGCGGTCGCGCACGTCCGCGACGCGCGTTTCGACCTCCGAGGCGCCCGCCGCACGGCAAGCTTCCGCCGTCGCTTGCAAGCGCGCTTCGTCGCGGCCGAGCAGATAGAGGCTCGCGCCGTCCTTGGCATAGGCGATGGCGAGCGCCCGGCCGATGCCGGAGGACGCGCCTGTGATGAGGAGGCGCTGAGTCACAAGCTCGCTCCCATCTCACGCTCACCTGAGACGCCCACGCGCGTCATTGCGAGGAGGCGAAGCCGACGAAGCAATCCAGAGCAGCAGGCGCGGCTCTGGATTGCTTCACTCCGCTCGCAATGACGAGAATGTGAGCACGTCATCTGGGCGAGGTCCTGTCGACAGGGCGCAGCGTCGCCTCGCCGATGATTCCCGGCGCGCGCGCGGCGCCATGGGCGAAGAGGCGGACGAAAATCTCACTTTCTGACGCGCGCAGCACGCGGCCAGAGAGCTTCACCACTTCACCGCGCAGGACTGGCTGGATGAATTTTGCCGAAAGGCCGACGAGCATGAGGTCGTCGCGCCAATTGGCGAGCATGGGCTCGAAGGCCGCAAGCAGCTTCATGCCATGCACGGGCGGCGCGGCGAGGCCGATCTTGGCGGCGATGGCGTCGTCGAGATGAAGAGGATTGTCATCCCCCGAAATTTGCGCATAGCGCGACAGCGCCCCGGCGTCGAAAGGGCCGATGACCACTTCCGGCAGTTTGTCGCCGACGTTGATCGTCTGGCTCATGACGCCGCTCCCAATCCCGCGCGCGGCACAAGGCGAAGCATGGTCTCGCTCTTTCCGACCTTTGCTCCGTCCAGCGCAAAGATTGTCGCGTCGATGATCAGGCGCGACGGCGTCGCTTCGCGCCGCAGCGACACGCTCACATCATAGTGCGCGCCTGGAGCGAGGGGGCTCTCATAGGCGAAGCTCTGCGACTCGTGAACCGGCACCACGTCGAGCGCCGCGCACATCTCGCGCACCGGCGCGAACAGCATGGGCTCCATCAGCCAGACAGCCGGAAAGGACAGCGGCACGCTTTTGCCGTCGCCGCCGGTCTCACGCGCATAGGCCTCGGCGCGCTCGGGATCGACGCACAGGCGGAACGGCCCGAGGATCGCCGGCGCATCAGGCTGCATGGCGCACGATCAGCACGGCGTTGATCCCGCCGAAGGCGAAAGAATTGGACATGGCGGCGTCGATCTTGTGTGCGCGCGCGACATTTGGCACGGCGTCGATCGGGCAGCGCGGGTCGAATTCGAGGAAGTTGATCGTCGGCGGGGCGATCTGCTCGCGCAGCGCTTGGATGGTGATCGCCAGCTCGAGCCCGCCGCTCGCGCCGAGCGCATGGCCATGAATGGGCTTGGTGGACGATACCGGAACTTCGCGCCCATAATCGCCGAAGACGCGCAGGATCGCCTCCGACTCGGTGATGTCATTGGCGTGCGTCGCCGTGCCATGGGCGTTGACGTAATGAATGTCGCGCGGGGTGAGCCCCGCGTCTTCCAGCGCCTGGGCGATGCAGTTGGCGGCGCCGTCGAGATCGGGGCGCACAGGGTCCTTGGCGTCGCTCGTCGTGCCATAGCCTGCGAGCTCGCACAGCGGCTCGTGTCCGCGCGCGCGCGCCGACTCGGCCGTCTCCAGAACAAAGACCGCCGCTCCTTCGCCGAGCGACATGCCGTTGCGGCCCATGGAGAAGGGGCGGCAGAAATTCGGGGTCATCACCCGCAGGCCTTCCCAGGCGCGGATGGTGGCGTTGATGACGCAGGCTTCGGCGCCGCCGACAATGGCCTTGTCGACCATGCCGGAGCGGATCATCTGCAGGCCGAGACCGACGGACTGGCTCGCCGAAGAGCAGGCGCTGCCGACCGCAAAGGTCGGTCCCAGCGCCGAGAAGCGGGCGCTGAGCGTCGTCGGCATGGCGCTCGGGATGAGCTTTGGCACGCTCAATGTCTCGGGCCGCGTGTGCTCGACGTAATATTTGTAGATGCCGTCCTCGATCGTGGTCATGCCGCCGATGCCGGAGCCCATGATCACGGCGGTGCGCGGTCCGGCGATATCCTTGCGGCCGAAGCCGGCCTGCGCCATCGCTTCATCGGCCGCGACGACCGCGAATTGCGTGAAGGGGTCGCAGAAGGGGAGGACATTCGCCTCGATATAGGCGGCCGGGTCGAAATCCGGCACTTGCCCGGCGATCTTGATGCGCCCGTCATAGGGACGCTCGGTCTTGAGCTCGCGAATCTGGGCGACGCCGTCGCGCGCGGCCTCCCAGAGCTTGCGCGCGCCGACGCCCGAGGCGCAAACCGCGCCCATGCCGGAGACGACGACGCGGCGTCCTGCGTCTCCCCTTCGCGAAGCCGCCATTTACTGGGTCTCGCGCTCTTTCTGGATGTGCTCGGCGATCGCGCCGATGAGGGCCTCGACCGTCTTGGCTTCCTGCAGCGAGCCGTCCATGGGGATATAGACGTTGAACTTTTCTTCGAGCGCCGTGAGGATCATCACGATGTCGACCGATTTGAGGTCGAGGCTCTCGATGGTCGCGTCGGGCGTCACCTTGGTGCGGTCGACCATGCCCTCCGAAGCGATCACCTCGATGATTTCTTCCTTCAGCTTGGCAATGTCCTGAGGAGTGTCAGCCACGAAATCCCTCCGTTAAGGGGCTGTCGATCCGCGAGCATGCGGCCCTGGCGCGACGCATCGCCGCGCCCGCTGCGGCGAGAGCGGATCAAGGCCGCGCGCCGGTCGTTCGCCGCCTGATATTCAAGCAGCGCGACCCTTGGTTAAGGGTTTTGGACGCGAAAATAAAGCCCGGCCCAACCTGGCCGCGCAGGGGCCGCTTCCCCAAGACCGCGCTTCATGGCAAAAGGCCCCACAAAACATGAGGGGTCATCACCAAAATGAGCGCCAATGAGACAGCTATCGCCGGGGTTTTTCCACAGCCGAACGAGGAGCAGTGGCGCAAACTCGTCGATAAGGCGCTGAAAGGCGGCTCCTTCGATTCCCTTATTTCCAAGACTTACGACGGCGTCGCCATCGCGCCGCTCTATGCCCGCGCGACGGCGGAAAGCCCGCGCGCGTTGCGCAAGACACCCGGCCGATGGTCGATTTTGGCGCGCGTCGATCTCGCCGACTCTGACGCGGCGAATAAATTCGCCCTCGAAGATCTCGAAGGCGGCGCCGACGGCCTGCATATCGTCTTTGCGGGGTCGCAGGGCGCTTATGGCGCGGGTCTGACGAGCGACAGCGACGAGACGATCGCGCATCTGCTCGCCAATATTCGCCTCGACTATGGCGTCCCGGTCCTTATCGAGGCCTCGCCCCGCGCGCCGAACGCTGCAAACGCGGTCATGCGTTACGTCGACAGCCATCATATCGAGCCGTCGATCACCCGCATCTCCTTCGGCCTCGATCCCTTGGGGCTGCAGGCGCTGCACGGCTTTTCGCCGGCTCCGTGGCGCGACGGCGCCAAGACCTTCGCCGAGGCCGCCAAAGCCATTGCAAAGGCCGGCTTCGCCAATGGCGCCGTCGTCGCCGACGCCCGCGTGATCCATGCGGCGGGCGGTTCGGAGACGCAGGAGCTTGCTTTCGCCCTCTCGGCCGGCGTCGCCTATCTCCGCGCGCTTACCGACAATGGCCTCGACGTCGAGACGGCCCGTTCGCTGATCGCCCTGCGCTTCGCCGCCGACGCCGACGAATTCCTGGGCGTCGCGAAATTCCGCGCCGCGCGCCGTCTCTGGGCGCGGGTCGAGGAAGCTTGCGGTCTCGCGCCCAAGCCCGTCCTGATTTTCGCGGAGACCGCCTGGCGCATGATGTCGCGCCGCGACCCGTGGAACAATATTCTGCGCGGCACGCTCGCGACCTTCTCCGCCGCGATCGGCGGCGCCGATACGATCACCGTCCTGCCGTTCACCCAGGCTTTCGGCGCAGCGGACGGCTTCGCGCGGCGCCTCGCCCGCGACACGCAGCTCGTGCTGCAGGACGAATCCCATATCGACGTCGTCGACGATCCGACGAGCGGCGCCGGCGGCTTCGAGGCGCTGACGCAGGAGATCTGCGAACGCGCGTGGACGGCCTTCCAGGCGATCGAGGCCGAGGGCGGCCTCCCGGCTGCGCTGGAAAAGGGCAGCTTCCAGGGCCGCGTCGCCGCGACGGCCGGCGAGCGCGCCAAGAAAGTCGCGCGTTCGCGCGAGAAGGTCATCGGCGCCAATGAATTCCCGGATATTCACGAGAAGGCGCTCGACGTCGCCGCGCCTTACGACGCCTCACGACTCGGCGCCGATGCGCCCGCGGGGGCGCTGAAGAGCGCGCCGCTCGCCCCGCATCGCCTTGCCGAGCCCTTCGAGCGGCTGCGCGATAATTCTGACGCATTTGCTCAAAAAACAGGCGGCCGCCCGAAGGTCTTTCTGGCCAATCTCGGCTCGGTCGCGGCCTTCACTGCCCGCGCGAATTACGCCAAGAATTTCTTTGAAGCCGGCGGCATTGAAGCGGTTTTCGGCCCGGAGACGGAGTCGACGGCCGGCATGGTCGACGCCTTCCGCGCCTCTGGCGCAAAACTCGCTTGCCTGTGCTCGTCCGACAAGATTTACGCAGACGCCGCCGAGCCGGCCGCCACCGCCCTTAAGGCGGCGGGCGCCAAGCTCTATTCCGCCGGGCGTCCCGGCGAAATGGAGCAGAAGCTTCGCAACGCGGGCGTCACAGAGTTCATCTATGTCGGCTGCGACATGTATGACGTTCTGCAGCGGGCGCTCGAGGAGGCTAAATGAGGCTTTGGGTTATTGCGGTGGCGGCGTCGCTCGTTGCGAGCGGCGCGGCGGCGAAGTCCTATAAGCACCGCAAGGAGGGGGAGCAGAAAGTCGCGGCGGCGGCGAGCCCCCGCAATCCCAATGGTTCCTGGACCATCGAGGCGACGACGCGGGTCGGCGACTGCCCGGCGCTGATCCCGACGGGCCTCACAGTCGCAGACAACAAGATTGCGAGCGCTTCCGGCGCCAGCCTCTCGGCCTGGGGCTATGTCGACGAAGACGGCAACATCGTCGCGCGCTTCACCGGGCAGGGCGAGCATGTCGTCCGCTTTCATGGTTTGGTGAGGGGCGGCAAGGCCACGGGGGCCTGGTCGTCGTCGACTGATATGTGCGGCGGCGCCTGGCGGGGCGAGCAGCAGTAGTTCCTGATCGACGCGCCGTCTTGCAAAGGACCCCGCTCCAATGGCGGGGCGTGGGGCCCTTGCACTTTGCGCGCTCTTGATCGCGCCGCGCCGCTCGGCCATAAATTGGGCCGCGCGGGACGCCGTTCGGGTTCCGCACTATCGAGGCGCCAGAAGGGCTTCCGCATATGTCGCGTCCTCCGCTCAACTCGCCGTTTCTGCTCGGCTTCGACGAAATCGAGCGAGCGCTCGATCGTGTCGCCCGGAGCGGCACGGACGGCTATCCTCCCTATAATATCGAGCGCATTCCGCGCAGCGAAAACGAGCCTGAGCGGCTGCGCATCACCTTGGCCGTGGCGGGCTTCACCCGTGACCAGCTCGATGTGTCGCTTGAGGAAAACCAGCTCGTGATCCGCGGCCGTCAGGTCGACGACCGCGAACGCCACTTCCTGCATCGCGGCATCGCGGCCCGGCAATTCCAGCGCGCCTTTCTGCTTGCCGACGGCATGCAGGTGCTCGGCGCCGATCTGGTGAACGGGCTTCTGTCGGTGGATCTGGTGCGGCCCGAGCCGGCGCGGGTGATCAAGAAGATCGATATTACGGCGCGGGATTGAGGGGGGCTTTGCCGCGGGGCGCCTGCCTCGCAGGAGGTTCGTCCGCGACAGTCTTGAGCGGTGAGCCCATCCCTCCCCTTTACGGGGAGGGTGGCCCCGCGTAAGCGGGGTCGGGTGGGGTAAAGCCCCATCACAGCCGTTGCGGCGCGAGCCCCACCCGGCGGCCTTCGGCCGCCGACCTCCCCGTAAAGGGGAGGTATTGGGCCAACGACCAAGATCGTCGCCCCTTCACCAAGAAGCGCTCGATCACTCCGCCGGCGCAGGCGTGGGCGGCCGCGCACCCATCGTGGTCAGCTTCGTCGCCGCCATGATCGCCACGATCGTCAGCACATAGACGACCACCTGCATCTGCGAGGGCTGGTCGGCATAGCCGATGAGGGTATGCAGCACGCGGCCGAAGATGCTTTTGTCGGAGAGAATCCAGGAAGTGTCCCACACCGTATCGGTGAGCGCCGTGATGGTCCCCGACTGCTGCAGAAAGGCCACCGCCTGAGCGGCGAGACCGGCGGCGAGCAGCGTGATCATCGCCGTCGTCACGGCGAAGAGCTTTTTGGGCGGAATGGAGACGAGGCCGAAGAAGGTCGCAAAGCTGGTCAAGGCGCCGAGCGCCAGACCGCCGAGGCCGCCGATCAGCACGCTCGTCCCCGACTCGCCCGAAGCGAGCACGCCGTAGAGGAAGAGCGCCACCTCCGAGCCCTCGCGCAGCACGGCGAGGCCGACGACGGTCGCGAGCGCGAACAGCGTGCGGTCGCCCCGCGCCACCGCCTTGCCGACGGCGGAAAGCTCCTGCGCGAGCTCCTTGCCGTGTTTGGCCATCCAGATATTGTGCCAGGCAAGCATCGCCACCGCGAGGATCAGCACGCTGGCGTTGAACAATTCCTGCCCGCTGCCTTCAAAAGCGCGCGACAGTTGTTCGGCGAAGACGGCGACGATCAGCGCGCCCAACACGCCCGCCCCGGCCCCGCCCGCGATGAAGCGCCGCGAGCCCGCGACGCCTTGCGTCACCGCCGCGACGATGCCGATGATGAGGCCCGCCTCAATAGCCTCGCGAAAGACGATGATGAGCGCGCCGAGCATTATTCTGCAACCACCTCGCCCTTGGCGCTGTCTTCGTGGAATTCGCCGAAGAATTTGTAGCGGCCGGCTTTCAGCGCCCGGATCTGGAAGGTCGCCTCGCTATTGGCCGGAACGACCTTCTCGATGCGCAGCGGCTTCGACTCGAACTCTTCCGGCGTGCCGTCGAGATTCTTGACGACGAGGGTCGCTGGCTTGTCGGCAGGGATTTTCAGCTCGGCAGGATCGAACTTATGGTCCTTGATCGTGAGCGTATAGGTCTCGGCCGAAGCCGCGCCCGCAAAACCGGTGATCAAAATCAAAAACGCCGTCGCTATCCTGTTCATGTTTGTCGCTTCCTGGCCGAATACTTACCACAAGCAACGTAGGGACCAGCAGCGCGGCCGTCAAAGGGGATAGTCTGGATTTTTTCCAGACTACTGAATTGACGTTTTTCTTACCCGCTACTGTCGCTTTTCTCACAGCTCTTGCCGCCGATGAAGAGGCGTAACACGAACGAATAATTTTTTCAATTACTTAGCCGCCAGGATAGCCATGGCGGGCCTTCGAGGCGCGCACAAGCGAGATCGCCTTGGCGTCTTGTCCTGACGAACAGGCGGCGGCGGCTTCGGAGATTTCGCCCTGGATCTGGCCGTAGACGCTCTGGTTGACGTGACCCATGGAAAGGTCGTTCTCGATCACCGCCTTGTAGCGCGACACAGAGCCCGAGCAGCCGGCGCCTTCCGGCATCTGAAAACTCAAGGGCGCGGCGCTCTGCTGTGGCGGCTCAGCCGCGGGCTGGCTCTGGCGCGGCGCGTTGCAACTGGCCAAGGCCGTCGCCGTCAGGCTGGCTGCAAGGAAGGCCGAAAGGCGCATGTCTCTCCTCCGAATCGGATAGGTCTCGCGCCCAGTCTTTAAAGCGTTGTCACTCCGCCGCAAGCACCTGAGGGGGCGGGAAGGCGATCTCGATCAGCGTGCCTTCGTTCTTGCGGCTCTTGATGGTGAAGGAGGCGTTGTTAGCTTCGATCAGGGCCTTGGTCAGCGGCAGGCCGAGTCCCGTGCCCGGCCGCTTATGGGCGGTCAAGACCTGCTTGAACGGCTCGAGCGCCATCTGCACTTCGTCGTCCGACATGCCGATGCCGGTGTCCTTCACGCGGATCAGGACATAGCCCGAGTCGGTGAGCGCGGAAGAGACGATCACCTGGCCGCCCGCTTCATTGAACTTCATCGCATTGGAGAGAAGGTTCAACAGAATCTGCTTGAGCGAGCGCCTGTCGGCGCGGATCGGCGGCAGTCGCGAGGCAAGCGACAGACGCATGACGACGCGCGCCTGATTGGCCTGTGTCTGCATGATCGAGGCGCATTCGGAGATGACGGCGTTGGCGTCCACGCGGTCGAAATCGAGCTCCATCTTGCCGGCCTCGATCTTCGAGAGGTCGAGGAGGTCGTTGACCAGTGAGAGCACATGCGCGCCCGAGGCGTGCACGTCTTTGAGATATTCCTTGTAGCGCACCGAGCCGATCGGGCCGAAGCGCTCTTCCATCATCACTTCGGCGAAGCCCAGGATGGCGTTGAGCGGCGTGCGAATCTCATGGCTGACGCGCGCAAGGAAATCAGATTTCGCGGCGCTCGCCTGTTCCGCGGCGTCGCGGGCGGCTTCCAGCTCGACATTTCGCGCCTGTGCGCCCGGCTCCCGCAGGGTGATGCACAGTTTGCGCGCCGGACCCAGACGGCGGCAGGACGCCTCGAAGCTTTTGCCGCCGACCCGCGCCGTTAGACGCAGAGTCTCGCAAGTCTCGCCGGCGCGGACCAGCCTTGCGGCGAGCGCGCGCGTCTCTTCCAGCGCGAAGAGCGACGCTAGAGGGAGGTCCTGCAAGGCGCGGTTTTCGGCGTCGAAGAGCTTCGCGAACGCGCCCGTGACGTTCTCGATGCGAGCGTCGTCAGCCAAGATGGCGACGGCGACGCCGCTCGCGTCGAGAATGGAGCGCAACAGGCTGTTGTCCGTCTGCAGGCGGGCAAGTTTTTCCTCGCGCTCGCGGACCAGCGCCAGGGCGCTTTCCTCGGGGCCGGGCAGGCGGTTGCGATTGCGGCGCAGGGTGACGAGAGTCGCCGGCGCGCCGTCCCACGCGACGGACTGAAGGTGCACGTCGACGTCGAGGGCTTCTCCCTCGCTCGACTGCACGGCGGCGGCGCGCGCCCCGGGATCGGCCGGAGGGCGGCCGAAAAACATGCGCGCGAGCCCGCCGTCCGCCTCAAAAGCCGCAGCGTCCTTGTAGCCCAGATAGTCGAGCAGCGTGCGGTTGGCGAACAGCGTCTGCGCGCCGCGCGCAATCAAAACCCCTACAGGCAGGCAATCGAGGACGTCCGCCGACGGCGCGGGAGCCAGTTGAGCTGGAGCCGCTTTGGATGGGCTTTGTTCGAGCCGCTGAAGCTCCGCCGCAATGGCGTCGAGGCCCGCGTCGGCAGGCGGCGCGTCCGTAGCTGCCGTTTCATCGGCGGGCGCATCTTCCGCAGCATTCATCACGGGAAGCTCGCCGGCCCGCAGGGCGCGGGCGATCTCCTCGAAATTCAAGCGCTCGGACGACGTCAGAGCGCTTTTTTCCGGCGCAGGCGCGCCCCGACGCTCCGCCTCTTGCCGTTGAGCAGCAGCGGGGCGCAAAGGCACGACATTGGCGCCGGCATAGGCCTCCTGCGCAGCCGGCGGCGACGGCTCTGGAACCGCATCCAGGCTCTGGTCTTCCTGAGGCGAATGCGCCGCGACGAAGGCCCGGGCAAGATGCAGGACGCCATAGCCTTGAAAGCCGGCGAAATGGCGATCCGCGTCCATCGCCGGCAGCGCGCCAAGCGTCGTCGGCGCGAGGGCCGAGGCGTCGTCGAGAGGCCAGTTTACCTCTACGCCGCCCCAGCTTTTCGGGGCGGCCATTGCGGCGGCGAGCGCAGGACCAAGCGAGAAAGCCGTCGCGACTTCCTCGACCGTGTGGCCCAATATGTCGGCGCTCGCGACGCCGACGACATCCGCGAGCGTCTGCGTCACGTCGGTAAAACGGCCTGCGGCGTCCGTCTTCCAGAGGAAGCGCGCGCGCGGCCCGTGACGCGCGACGAGGTCTTCCCGCAGCGCGGCTTCGCTTCGAACAACGGAAGGCGGCGGGGCGACAGAGGTCGGAGCTTCCGCGAGCGCAGCTTCCGTCCGGGCGCCTGTTTCGGGGTCTTCCCGAGGCTTTCTCATGGCAGCCGGGCGCACGCCGAGCGCCGCGATGACGAAACAGGGGCGCGCGTCGCCCTCCGCCAGCTTGCGGCAGAGGATGGTGACGGTTTGAGGCGCGTCGGCGAGGTCGAAATGCAGGCGCTCGAGGCGCAGCGCGGCGCCGTGGCGGACAGATTCGACCAGCTCCGCAAGCCGTCTCGCGCCGGGCGCGTCGCTGAAAAAGAGCCGTTTGGCCACAGCCTCGGCGTCTGAGCCGAAAACGGCGCGAGCCGAGTCATTGAGATGAACAATTCTAAGAGGATCGCCGCAGGCCGCGACAATCGGCGCGCCGGAGGCGTCGAGCGCAGAAAATGCAGGATCGGCCGCGATGCGGCCGGCGGCGAAACTGCCCCCTTCGACCTCGACCTGCGAAACGCTCATGCACGAACCGCCCTTGCGACGGAGACGCCACATCGCCGCCGTAGCGCCTCCCCAGGGGTCGATCGATCCCTTCCAAGGGGGCGCCCAGGCTCGGGCGTTAACGCAAACTTAATCGTACGGCGCGCGCCGCGTCTATTGGGGTTCATCCGAATTTCAGCGTATTTTTGTGTAAAGCCCTGTGTAGAACGTGGGTGATTGTGCGACGCAACAAAATGTTGCAACGCAGCAAAGTTTCGGGCATAGTTTCCTTACCAGTCTGCGTTACAGCCGATCGGCGGCGGCGCGCCGCCTGCGCGGCGACCCTGAAAAGATCGTCGCGCGGCTTCAACAGGAGATGTCCATGGCTGACCCGATCTACCAAGTTCCAAATGAAGTTCGTGATTTCGCCGAGAAAAGCGTCGAGCAGGCGCGTAAGGCCTTCGAGGGATTCGCCGGCGCGGCCCAAAAGGCGCTGAGCTCCACCACCGAGCTGCCGATCGTGCCGCCGGGCGCCAAGGACGTCGGCGTCAAGGCGCTGTCTTTTGCGGAAGCTAACGTCAACGCCGCCTTCGATCTCGCGCAGAAGCTAGTGAAGGCGAAGGATCCGCAGGAGGTTTTCCAGCTCCAGGCGGAATATGTGAAATCGCAGCTCGCGACGATCCAGGAACAGACGAAGGAACTGGGCGCCGCCATTCAACGGTCCACCACGCTCAAGTCCTGACCCATCGGTTCGAACACTCGAAGGAGCGGTATCATGGCGAAGCAAGGCAAAGTTGATCAGCACAGCGGCGCGCCCGGCGCTGGGCAGGAAACCCCTGTCGACGCGCCGGCGCAGGCGCCGCTCGAGGTTCACGCCGACGAAGCCGCTGCGCCGGCGCCGTTGAACGAGGGCGCCGCGAGCGCCGTCGTCGCGCCCCCCCTCGCGGTCATCGAGGAAGCGGTCGAAACGGCGCAGGAAAGCTTCTCGGCCTCTTTCGAGTTCGACACGGCCCTTTGGTCGAAAAGATCCTTGGAGCTCTGGTCGGAGAATGCCGCCGCTTTCCTCGGATTAGCCGAAGGAATCGCGAAAGCGAAAAGCTTCGAGGAGGTCGTCGACCTTCAGTCGCGCTTCGCGAGCGAGCGCTTCGAGGCCTTCATCCGTCAGTCGAAGGAGCTGATGGAATTTGCGAGAAGCCTCGCGGCCTTGTCGGCCGCGCCGCTTTGCGCCCCTTCGAAAAAGGCCGCTTAAGGCCGCGTTGCCGCGTCATTGCGAGGAGCCGAGCGACGAAGCAATCCAGCCGGCTCTGGATTGCTTCGCTTCGCTCGCAATGACGGGCGTTTTTACAGGTCCGCCACGATGAGGGCGCGGAGCGCCGGCGTGACGTCCGGCATGGTTCCGGTCCAATCGCGGAAGGCCGGTCGCGCCTGATGCAGCAACATGCCGAGGCCGTCGACCGGCGTCGCGCCCATGCGTCGCGCGGCGGCGAGAAGCGGCGTCTCCAGCGGGGCGTAGACGATGTCCGCGACCAGCGCCGTCGTGGGCAGAGCGTCGAGCGAGAGGTCGAGCGGCTCCTGGCCGACCATGCCCTGGCTCGTGGCGTTGACGAGGAGCCCCGCGCCCGCGAGCGCCTCATGGCGCTCCTCCCAGGAATAGGCCGCAACCGGCGCGCCAAAGTCGGCGGCGATTTTCTCCGCGCGGGCGCGTGTGCGGTTAAAGAGACGGATTTCCTTGGCGCCCGCGTCGATCAGCCCCGAGATGATCGCCCTCGCGGCCCCGCCGGCGCCAATGACGATGCAGGGCCCGCTCGCGGCCTGCCACTTCGGCGCGGCTTCATAAAGCGACGCGACGAAGCCGTAGCCATCGTAATTCTTGCCCGTGAGCGAGCCGTCGGACTCCACCACCACGCAGTTGACCGCGCCAATACGCGCCGCATTCGCCTCGATGTGGTCGAGGACCGCCAGCGCCGCCTCCTTATGCGGGATTGTGAGATTGCAGCCAGCAAACCCCAGCGCCGGCAGCGCGCGCAGCGCCGTCTCCAGCCTGGCTGGCTCCACCTTCAGGGGAACGTAAGCGCCTTTGAGGCCATATTGCGCGAACCAGTGATTGTGAATCTTCGGGCTGCGCGAATGACCGATGGGCCAGCCCATGACGCCCGCGAGGATGAAGCTGTGATGGTTCGGCATTTCTTCTCCCGAGCGGCCGGAAACGGGAGCGATCGAATCCCGCGTCGGGGCCTGTCAGTCAAGCACGCTTTCTGCCGACCCTGAATTATGCGAACCATTGACGTTCGAGCGGGCGCCTGGGCGCCGGCAGGGAAGGCTAGATGACTTTTACAAGGAACAGGCGGCTAACTGCACTTTTGGAAGATGCGGAGCCATCCATCGCCGCGCATTGGGAGCGCTGTCGCGAGAGCGCGATTGCGGGGGCGACGCGAGAAGCGACCGATCGGATCGACTTGCGCATCCGCGCCTTTTTCCAGGCGCTGAAGGCGCTTCCTGCGGCGGCGGAGGAGGAAAAAATCGTCAAGGCGCTCGCGAGCCTCTTCGACGATCTCGAACGGATCGACCAAGAGACTGGCGGCGGCCTATTGGAGGAGGCCGAGCGCGATTTGCTCGAGCCTCTCTTTCTCAACGCGGCGGAAATTGCGGGATTGGACCCCAACAATTTCCCCCACCGGGAGCCTGCGGGTCGCAAGCTCGATTTTACCGCGGCGCGAGAGCGCTAAAGAGCGCGTCGTCCTCGTTCACATCCTTGTTGCCGGTCGTCAGCAGCTTCTCGCCGTAGAAGATGGAGTTGGCGCCGGCCACCAGGCAGAGGATTTGCGCCTCGCGGGTGAGGAAAGAGCGGCCCGCGGACAGACGCACGCGGGATTTGGGCATGACGATCCGCGTCGTCGCGATCATGCGCACGAGATCGAGCGGATCGACCTTGTCGCGCTCGGCGAGCGGCGTGCCCTCGACGGCGACGAGCGTGTTGATCGGCACGCTTTCCGGATGCGGATCAAATCCGGCGAGCACCTGCAGCATGCCGGCGCGGTCGCGCACGCTCTCGCCCATGCCGATGATGCCGCCGCAGCACATCTCCAACCCTGCGCCACGCACCGCCTTCAGCGTGTCGAGGCGATCCTCATAGGTGCGGGTGGTGATGATGTCGCCGTAGAACTCCGGCCCGGTGTCGAGGTTGTGGTTGTAGGCCGTGAGCCCGGCCTCGACGAGGCGCCGCGCCTGGGTCGCGTCGATCATGCCGAGCGTGACGCAAGCCTCCATGCCAAGCTCCCGCACGCCGCGTACCATATCGACCACCGCGTCGAAGCGCTTGTCCTTGGGCGCGGAGCGCCAGGCGGCGCCCATGCAGAAGCGGTCGGCGCCGGCCTCCTTGGCCGATTTCGCGGCGGCGAGCACGTCGTCCGTCGAGAGCAGATCGACGCGGTCGAGCTTCACCTCGCGGTGATGCGCCGATTGCGGGCAATAGGAGCAATCTTCCGGGCAGCCGCCGGTCTTGATCGACAGCAGCGCCGACTTCTGAATGTCGTTGACGTCGTGGTAGCGACGATGGACCGCGTTGGCCTGGGCGATCAGATCGAGCAGCGGCAGATTGTGGATCGCGACGATCTCGTCGACGGTCCAGTCGTGGCGGATGTTGAAATCAGCAGGCCCCACGGCGTTCACTTAGCGGCTCCCTTGCGGTTCTGCGAGCGGGCGGCGAGCTTGCGCTCGGGCGCAGCGGACTCCGGCTCCTTGGCGAATTTCGCCTTGAGGGTCATGAAAGCCACATAGAGCGCCGCCACGACGTCGAAGCCCGCATTGGCCACAACGAAAGGCGCCGGCGCGAAAGCCGAGCCCGAGCCGAAATAATGCTCATAGAGCGTCCAGGCCGCATGTAGCGCAAGGCCGGCGGTCACGAACCACGGCGAGCCAATGATCGACAGGCCGGCGAGCGTGCCGAAGACGGCGACGGCGCTCATCTCGAAGCCGGTCCATGTGCCGGAATTCTCGGCGCGAATCGCAAAGCCGACGTAAAAGAAAGAGATGGCGATGAGCGCATAGGCGGCGAGCAGGGCCGGCCGCGTCTTCGACCAGCGGGCGAGAACGGCGAGGCCGATGGCGAAGAGAACTCCGAGCCCCGCGAAGAGGGCGATTTCCAAAGTGTCGAGCATGGCATGACCGTTGGGCCCGGCAGACGGCGGGCGATTGACGATATTCTGGCCGCCCGTGGTCTATAAGGGTGGCTGGCGGCTGGAACAAGGGCTGGCGGGCTTTCATCGGCTTGCTTTGCCGGCGTCGTTCTTGAGCTGTGCGCTGCTTCCTTTCGAAGCTGACGCCTTATACCATTTCCGTTTGAACGCCTCGCATGGGGACTTGTCATTCCCGGCGGGCTGAAAGCCCGACCGGGGATCCAGAGCCACGATAGCCGCCTTTGCTCTGGATTCCTGATCGCCCGCTGCGCGAGCGTCGGGAATGAAACCGAACCAATCGAGCGGAGCTCGTATTATTTGCCCTTCGCGTCCCACATCGGCTTCTCGGGCGCGCGGAAATCCAGATCCCACGTAAACTGGTCGATGAGATTATAGCCGAGAATAAAGGACGTCTCGCGGCCCAGCGCCTCGCGCAATGGGCCGAAATCATAGACGAGCGCATAGAGGTCACGCGCTACCCGCCCATCGCCGAGATCGAGCGTCTTGATCTTGTAGAGGCGGGACGAAAACTTCTTGCCGCCCACTTCGCTCGCTTTGGCTTTGCCCTTCGCAGGCGTGAAAAGCTTGCGGTTCTTTTTCATGAAGGCGAGATCGACGGCGCAGATTTCGGCGCCCGTGTCGAAAAGCCCGACGCTTGCCGCGTTGCCTGCGCGCAGCTCTATGCCGACGAGACGCTTGTCGGGGCCGATGGGGCGGAAGGGCTTCGCGTGGCCGCTTGCGAGCGGCTCGCCGAAAAAGACCATCTCTCGGCGCTGGAAATCGAGCGAGAAGCGCGCCTTCCTGAAGAAATCGAGGCCAAGGAGATCGTCGCCGTCATTCGCGGCGCAGCGGGGGATCTCGTATGTTCCTCGCGCGATGTCATTGCCTTGCTCGGCCTTCAACGCGACATTCTTCGCTTCGACATCCTCGCAAAGCGTCGTCTGCCCGGTGGCTCCGGCCGAAAGGCTTTGCGACAATGCGGGCAAGTCCTTGTTCCAGGGCGCGAGCCGCAGGCGCGTCGTCGAGGCGCCGGTGTCGAGCCGTATGGTCCCCATGACATTGCCGAAGCGCATCGGCAGATAGATGCGCCCGCCGCCGTAATCGCTTTGCGTCAAGGTCATCGAGACGACGGAGCGGCTGGCCTGGGCGCAGGCGCCTTCCGCCCAAAGCGGCGTGGCGAAAAGGGCGAGGGCGATGAGGGAAAAATATCTCATGCGCCGATATGGCCACTTTTAACGCCGCAAGATCAAGCGGCTTTCCGAGCGCCTTGTGGGGCGATCAGTTCGGGACCTTCACCCGCGCGGCGCGGCGGCGGGCCTCGGCGGCGGCGCGGTCCAGCGCAGAGCCCGCCGCCTGCATTTGGGCGGCGCGCTGCTTGCCGTCTTTCTCAGGCGTCGGCGTGAGCGGCGCGTAATCCATCTTCTCGGGACGCGATTGGCGCACGAAATCCGGCGCGGGCGGCGGCGGCTTGCGCAGGCCGAGCGACTCGAAGAGCGCGCCGACCGCCTGGCCACCGGTCGCAATGGCTCCGTCCTGCGCTACGGCAGGGCTGGCGACGGCAAGGGCGGCGGCGATGGCGAGGAAACGAGGCAGAGACATGCGCATATCGGACCCGAAAATTGCGGCGCCAGCAAGAAGGCTCAAATCCAGCCGGAGAGCTCACGCTTCGCGAGCGTCGCGATCAGCGCCATGCCTTCTTCGCTGTCGTTGAGGCAGGACAGCCGCGCGAATTTCTCGCCGCCTTTTTGGAGGAAAAGATCGCGGATTTGCACGCCGAGCTCCTCGATGGTTTCGAGGCAATCGGCGGAAAAGCCCGGCGCCACGATCGCCAGGCGCTTGACGCCCGAGGTCGCGAGTTCGTCGACGACCTCGCTCGTATAAGGCCCGATCCATTTTGCCGGCCCGAAGCGCGACTGGAAAGAGAGACGCAGCTTCTCCTCCCCCATGTCCAGCTTAGCGCGCAGCAAACGCCACGTTTCCTCGCAATGCGCGCGGTAAGGATCGCCGCGATCGATCTGCGCCTGCGGCAGGCCGTGGAAGGAGGCGACGATCACTTCCGGTTCGAAATCGAGCGCGGCGAGGTCCCGCGTGATGCGCGCCGCAAGCGCCTCGATATAGGCGGGGTCGTCGTAATAGGGCGCGCCGATGCGCAGCGCCGGCTGGCGGCGCAGGCGCTTCAAGGCGGCGAAGGCGGCGTCGGCGACCGAGGCGTTGGTCGAGGCGGCGTATTGCGGATAGAGCGGCAAGAGAACGATGCGCGCGCAGCCCTTGGCCATCAGCGCGTCGATCTGCGTGGCGATCGACGGCGCGCCGTAGCGCAAAGCGTAATCCACGATGACGGGCGCCCTGCCGGAGAGCCCAAGCGCCGCAAGCTTTTCGGCCTGGCGACGCGTGATCGTCTTCAGCGGGCCTTCGCCGATGTCGTGATTCCAGATCGTCTCATAGGCATGGGCGGATTTCTTCGGCCGCGTGTTGAGCACGATCCCGTACAGAATGGGCAGCCAAAGCAAGCGCGGGAGATCGACCACGCGGGGGTCGGAGAGAAATTCCGCAAGATAGCGCCGCACCGAGGCGGCGTCCGGGGCGTCCGGCGTGCCGAGATTGACGATGAGGAGGCCGACGGGCGTCTCCAAAGAGGTCATGTTTCGCCTGCTGTTCACGAGACGCCGTCGCCGGCGCGAGAGGGCCACCAAGGCCTAGATATAGAATTTTGCGGGGGCGGAAAATCCCGCGCCCTCGCCAGCACGCGCACTTGGCGGCACGCGTTTCGCTGGGTGTCGGCGCCCTGGGTCGCATTCGCGACATTCTCGGCTCTCCCTGCGAAAGGGCGCCATGAGGTCCATCCACCGCGCCCGCGCCATGTGCGAATGGGGGGACTTTGCCGGCGCTGCGCCGAAAATGCGCGCGATGATGACGGCCCCCGGGGACGGCCTTGTCCCTCCCTTTCTTCTTCTCTCGGAGCCGGGCGTCACGGCGCGCGAGCAGCGCGCCTGTTCCGAGCGCTGGACCGCGGAAAGACGGATGGCGGCCGCTCTCGAGCGCGGCAGGCTCAGCCTGCGTTTCGACTTGCGGCCACGCGAAAAAATCACCATCGGCTATCTGTCTTCCGATTTCCACGACCACGCCACCGCGCATCTCCTCATCGAGACACTCGAAGCCCACGATCGGGCGCGCTTCGATATTCGCGGCTACAGCTATGGCCGCGCCGATGATGGGAATATGCGGCGGCGTCTGACGGCGGCCTTCGACGGCTTCTGCGATATTTCGTCGGCAAGCGACACTGAGGCGGCAATGAGGATTCACGCCGACGGCGTCGATATGTTGGTCGATCTCAAGGGATTCACCAGCGGCGCGCGCACCGGCGTGACCATGCTCCGGCCCGCGCCCCTGCAAGTGAATTATCTTGGTTATCCCGGAACGATGGGCGAGGGCGTCTGTGATTACATCATCACCGACCATTTCGTTACGCCGAGCGCGGCGGCGCCGGATTATGCCGAAGCCTTCGCCTATATGCCGCAATGCTACCAGCCGCGCGGGCGCGCGCCGCTCGGGCTCGCGCCGACGCGGGCCGCCGCCGGCCTGCCCGAGCAGGGTTTTGTCTTCTGCTGCTTCAACCAGGCCTACAAGCTTACGCCCTTCATCTTCGATCTTTGGGCGCGCCTCCTCGACGATGCGCCGGGGAGCGTGCTGTGGCTGCTGCAAACCGAAGTCGCGGAGGGAAATCTGCGCAACGAAATGCGTGGCAGGGGGATCGACGCGGCGCGTTTGATTTTTGCCGCCCATCTCGGCCAAAGCGACCATCTCGCCCGCCTGCAGCTCGCCGATCTCGTGTTGGACACGAGTCCTTTCGGCGCGCATACGACGGCGAGCGACGCTCTGTGGTCGGGGGCGCCAGTCGTTACATGCCCCGGCGAAACCTTCGCCGCGCGCGTCGCCGGCAGCATACTGAGCGCCGTCGGGCTGCCCGAGCTGATCGCGTCGGATTTCGACGATTACGTCGCCATCGCGCGAACGCTCGCCAGCGATCCGCCGCTCCTCGCTCGATTGAAGTTAAAACTGGCGGAAAACCGTCTGACCACGGCGCTCTTCGACGTCGGCGCCTATACGCGCGGGATCGAGGCGCTTTATTCCGAAATGTGGAGACGCAAGCTGTCGGGCATTGCCCCGGGGATCATCGACTTCGCCTAAGGGCGCGCTCCGTTCAGCTACGCTCTTGCAGCCATTTATCGAAGGCCGCGCGTTCGTCGGCGGCCATTTGGAAAGCGTGCTCGGGACCGGGGAACGCGCCGCCGCGCACATCCCGCGCATAGGCGCCGACGGCTGCGCGCAGCGCTGCGCCAATGTCGCCATAACGGCGATTGTGCTTGAACTCCCGCGCCGTCACGCCGGCGAGGTCGTTGACGACCAGCACTTGCCCATCGGTTTCGGTCCCCGCGCCAATGCCGATGGTCACGGCCCTGACGGCCCGAGAGATGCATCCTGCAAGCTCGCTTGGCACAAGCTCCAGCACGAGGAATTTCTGACCCGCTGCGTCACCAGCGAGCGCGTCGTCATAGAGCCTGGCGGCGGCCTCGGCGGTCTTGCCCTGCCGGCGCTTGACTTCCTGATGCTGGGATTCGAGCCCCAGATGCCCGCAGACGTCGAAGCCCGCCGCCGTCAGCGCCGCTACGACATCGGGCTGCGCGCCTTCGAATTTCACGCAATCGGCGCCGGCGTCGCGCAACACGCGCGCGCTCGCGAGCGCCATTTCCGGCGTGTCATAGGTGGCGTAGGGAAGATCGCCGATGATGTAGATCTGAGGCGCGCCGCGCCGTACGGCGGCGATGTGGTGCGCCATGTCGGCAAGCGTCACGTCGCGCTCATGCGCATAGCCGAGGACATTCACGCCGACGCTGTCGCCGACGAGGATGATGTCGACGCCCGCCTCCGCCTCGATGCGCGCCGTCGGCGCGTCATAGGCGGTGACGACGACGAGCTTCTCGCCGCGGCGTTTCTTTTCGAGGAAGGGATCGGCTTTCGACAAGCAGGGCCTCCGGCTGGCGCAACCCTTGGCGCCACAAATGCAGCGCGCTTCTGGGCCTTATGCGATCTTAGCGCGCGGCGGCGTCTCGACAGGCGTGGGGGAGGCTTGGCGCGCGAATTTCCTGGAAGCCGCCGCATTTGTCACAGGCGGAAAGCGCGAGCGTGAGGCCGAAAAGGGTCACAATCAATGCCGCTTTGCCTGTCATGCCACTCGCCCTCCTGCCGGTTGCGCGCGGACCATAGCCTCGCGCGCCGGCGCCGACAAGGATGGGGCAGGGGGTCAGAGGCCATCGAGGAAAGTCACGAAAAGCGTCTGACCTTGCGGGCATTGGGCGTTCGGCTGGGGTTTGTCCGCGGGATATTTACAGGCGCCGGAGGTCGACATCGGAAAGAAATAGGCTTGCAGGCAGGCGCCGTTGAGGCCGCCGATGCAGCTCGGTTGATTGAAGGGCGCGCCGCAATTCTGGGGATAATTGGCGCCGTAGACGCCGAGCGGTCCCAGGGGACCGCGGCAGGTGAAGGTCGGCGCCCCTGAGCAGGCAAGCTGCACGGGCGCATTGTAGGAGGGGCCGCCGCTATTCTTGCAATTATCGGCGTTCCACGCGCAATTGGTGCAGCTTTCGGGGACGACGCTGATCTCGTACCAGACGCAGCTTTTCTGCACGACGCCGGCGGCGAGCGGATTGCCGGTCCGATTACAACCCGCGCCGCTCGTGAAATTCGTTCCGATAATCGTGAGATTTTCGGCTTGCGCCGCAAAGCAGTTCGGGGACTTGCCGGGCGGCGCGGGATTCTCCCGCGCGCAAAAGCGCGAGGGGCCGGCGCTGCTCGGCACGGAGGCTGTGCAGGCCTGGCCGGGCGCCAGATAGACTTGGTCGTTGAAGCGCTCGCAATCCGACGACCATACGGCCGGCCCGGGGGCTCCCGACTGGAGCGTAAAGGCGACATAGCGCGGATTGGCGGCGCGGTTGACAAAGGTCACGGAGCTCGCGGGGATGAGGCCGCTGCCGTAGGTCTGGGCGCGCGCGGGGCCGGAGACGGCGATGAGCGCCAACAGGAAAAATGCGCTGAAAATGCTTCGCATCAATCTTCCCTCTCCCCGGGCGGGCGTGGGAAACTAAAGGTGTTACCCGGATGTCAGCCCGTCAATCGGCGCCGTCGTCGCAGGCGCTCTTGCATCTTGGCCAAACCCGCGTATAAGGCGCGGATCGCGACGTTCCCGGCCGGGGGCTGAACGGAAGCGCCCATGCGCGCATATTCACGAAAAGCGTCGACAGAGTTTCGGAAAAGAATGTGCGCAAATAATGGGCGAGGGGCTCGCCTCGTCTTCCCGTGTCTCCGCCTTCGAACTCACTTCCTCTCGAGCCTTTCCCAGGGGTCAATACCCCCAAGAAGCGCTCGAAGGGCTTGGCGCCGGAGCGGCTCGCGGCAACGGAAAGGCGAAACACATGGCTCTCTACGAGCATGTCTATCTCGCCCGTCAGGACATTTCTCCCCAGCAGGTGGAGACTCTGACCGGGCAGTTCAAAAACGTCGTCACGTCGCTCGGCGGCACGGTCGGCAAGACCGAATATTGGGGCGTCAAATCGCTCGCCTATCGGATCAAGAAGAACCGCAAGGCGCATTTCACGCTCATGAACATCGACGCCCCGCCGGCCGCCATCGCCGAGCTGGAGCGCCAGCAGAGCATCAACGAAGACATCCTTCGCGTCCTGACGCTGCGCGTCGAGGAGCTGGAGGAAGGTCCGTCCGCGCAGCTTCGCAAGCGTGAGGATGACGACCGCGGCGAGCGTCGCGGTCCCGGCGGCGCCCCGCGCGGCGATCGTGGCGAGCGTCGCCCGCGTCGTGAGGAAGGCCGGACTGAAGGAGAGACCGAATGAGCACTGCGCCCCGTCGCCCCTTCTTCCGCCGCCGCAAGTCCTGCCCCTTCTCCGGCGCCAATGCGCCGAAGATCGACTATAAGGACACGCGCCTGCTGTCGCGCTACATCTCCGAGCGCGGCAAGATCGTGCCCTCGCGCATCACGGCGGTCTCCGCCAAGAAGCAGCGCGAGCTGGCTCAGGCCATCAAGCGCGCCCGCTTCCTGGGCCTGCTGCCTTATGTGATCCGCTGAGATTTCGGCTTTAGAGCGCATTCCGCAAAAGTTGATAGACTTTTGCGACAAGAATGCGCTCCAACTTTCGGAGTCTGCGCGCTTTCTCATCGCTCGCATGATCCATGCGAGCGGAAAGCGCGCTAAATCGAATCGCGAGCCGCGCCCGAGAGGGCGCGGCTTTTTTGTGCGCTTGATGCGTCGCGAATGCCCTGGTCTCGCTGTGGGCGGCGCGCACGAACGGATAGAGGGGCTCTTGACGCAAGCGCGTCCGTATGAGATCCAAATTGCGCTTAATGCATGAGAATATCTATGGCCTTTGAGGATCCCGCCTCAGAGGCCATTTTTTGCTTACGCCGCCTGCCTCCCAGCCGCTTCTCCGCTATGGCCGTCTTTGCCGAAATACACTAAGAGTGCTTCGGTCCAATTCATGCGGACAAAAAACCCTCGGGAGGGAAAGCGAATGCATAAGCTGCTCAGAACAGCTTCTGTAGGCATTATTGCGCTACTTACATCGGGCCAGTTGCACGCCCAAACCTGGAAGCTGACGCCCGAGGAGGCGGCGAAATATGGCGCGAAAGCCGCGGCCGCGGAAACGCCCGCCGCCCCGAAAGCCGAGGCGCCTGTCGCCCCGAAGGCGGAGGCTCCCGCCGCTGTGAAAGTGGCCGCGCCGCTCGCCTATGACGAATTGCTGACCTTGTCGAAAGACCCCAAGCAGTGGGTCTCTCCGACCGGCGACTACGCCAATCTTCGCCACTCGGGCCTCAAGCAGATCACGGCGGACAACGTCGGAAAGCTCCAGCCGGCCTGGCAGTTTTCGACGGGCGTGCTGCGCGGCCACGAAGGCGCGCCGCTCGTTCTCAACAATGTGTCGGTCACCGACAGCTCCGGCAAGACCATCACGACCGACGTGATGTATCTGCATACGCCGTTCCCCAATATCGTCTATGCGCTCGACGCCAAGGATCCGGCTCACCAGATCCTCTGGAAATATGAGCCCAAGCAGGATCCGGCGGTCGTTCCGGTCATGTGCTGCGACACGGTCAACCGCGGCCTCGCTTACGGCGACGGCAAGATCTTCCTCGCTCAGGCCGACACCACCCTCGTCGCGCTCGACGCCAAGACCGGCAAGCTCGTCTGGTCGGTGAAGAACGGCGATCCGTCGAAGGGCCAGACCTCGACCGCCGCGCCGCATGTCTTCAAGGACAAGGTGTTCGTCGGCATCGCCGGCGGCGAGTTCGGCGTGCGCGGCCATATCACCGCTTACGACGTCAAGACCGGCAAGCAGGCGTGGCGCGGCTACTCCATGGGCCCGGACGCCGATACGCTGATCGACGCCGAGAAGACCACCCATCTCGGCCAGCCGGTCGGCAAGGACTCGGGCATCAACACCTGGCAGGGCGACCAGTGGCAGACGGGCGGCGGCACCACCTGGGGCTGGTATTCTTATGACCCCGAGCTGAACCTCGTCTACTACGGCTCCGGCAACCCCTCGACCTGGAACCCGAACCAGCGTCCGGGCGACAACCGCTGGTCGATGACCATCTGGGCGCGCGACCTCGACACCGGCAAGGTGAAGTGGCTCTACCAGATGACCCCCCACGACGAGTGGGACTATGACGGCATCAACGAGATGATCCTGGCCGACCAGGACTTCGGCGCCGGCAAGAAGGTCAAGACGCTCGTCCACTTCGACCGTAACGGCTTCGCCTATACGCTCGATCGCACCAACGGCGACCTGCTCGTCGCCGAGAAGTATGATCCGGCGGTGAACTGGGCGACGAAGGTCGATATGGACAAGTCGTCCAAGACCTACGGCCGTCCCCTGGTCGTCGACAAATATTCGACGCAGCACAATGGCGAGGACACGAACACCCAGAACGTCTGCCCGGCCGCTCTCGGCTCGAAGGACGAACAGCCGGCTTCTTTCGATCCGGCGACGGGCCTGTTCATGGTGCCGACCAACCACGTCTGCATGGACTATGAGCCGTTCCGCGTGTCCTACACGGCGGGCCAGCCCTATGTCGGCGCGACGCTGGAAATGTTCCCGGCCGGCAAGGTGCTGGGCGACGGCACGAACCACACCGGCAACTTCATCGCCTGGGACGCCCGGACGGGTAAGATCGTCTGGTCGAACAAGGAGCAGTTCTCGGCCTGGTCGGGCGCTGTGTCGACGGACGGCGGCGTGACCTTCTACGGCACGCTGGAGGGCTATCTGAAGGCGGTCGACACGAAGACCGGCAAGGAACTCTACAAGTATAAGACCCCGTCGGGCATCATCGGCAATGTGATCACCTATGAATCCGCCGGCAAGCAGTATGTGGCGGTTCTGTCGGGCGTCGGCGGCTGGGCGGGCATCGGCCTCGCGGCTGGTCTGTCGAAGTCGAACGAAGGCCTCGGCGCGGTGGGCAACTACGCCTCGCTCGCCAACTACACCGCCCTCGGCGGCGTGCTGACCGTCTTCGCCCTGCCCAACTAAGCAGAGCGTACCATTCGAAGATTGGCGCCCGGCGAAATTTCGCCGGGCGCTTTTTTATTGAGGATTCGCGCAGCGCGGCCCCCTCCCTGTCCCTCCCCCGCTTCGCGGGAGAGGGGACGCTCGCGATCAGCATTCTCTAAGAAGCCCACGGCCTGACTCCCTCTCCCGCGAAGCGGGGGAGGGTTGGGGAGGGGGCGCGCTAGCCCGCCCGCGCCTGCGGCGCCGTTGGCTCGTGCAACCCTTCGAGCCCCGCCGCCGGCTGCGTGGGCTCGGTCATGAACTGCGCCGCCGCCAGCGCCTCGAAGCGGCCGCCCTTGGCCACGAGCGTCTCGAAGGAGCCGCTCTCGACGATCTCGCCCTGATCGAAAACCAAAATGTGGTCGGCGTTGCGCACAGTGGCGAGGCGATGGGCGATGACGAAGGTCGTGCGCCCTCTCGTCGCCGCCTCCAGCGCCTTCTGAATCTGGCGCTCGGTCGTGGCGTCGAGCGCCGATGTCGCTTCGTCGAAGACGAGGATCGGCGGGTTTTTCAGCAAAGCGCGGGCGATGGAGAGGCGCTGGCGCTCGCCGCCGGAAAGCGAGCGGCCGCGTTCGCCGATGCGGGTGGCGCGACCGTCGCTCTGGCGGGAGACGAATTCCGACGCTTGCGCCAGCGCCAAGGCCCGCGCGATCTCGGCGTCCGTGGCGTCGGGGTTTCCGATGCGCAAATTCTCTTCGATCGTGCGGGCGAACAGCATCGGCTCCTGAAAGACCACGCCGATGTTGCGCCGCAGCGAGAGCAGAGTGAATTCCCTGATGTCGACGCCGTCGATCTTCACCGCGCCTTCCTCGGGATCGAAGACGCGATGCAGGAGTCCGAGCGTCGTCGACTTGCCCGAGCCCGTGGAGCCCACGAGCGCGATCGTCTGTCCGGGCTTGACGGAGAAGCTGACGTTCTTCACCGCCTTGCGGCGCCCATCATAGGAGAAGGTCACCTTCTCAAAAGCGACGGCGCCAGAGAGCCGCCCGGCGTCACGCGCGTCCGGCCGATCGGCCACCGTGGGCTGCGTGTCCAGAACGTCGAAAAACTCGCCGATCTTGGCCGACTGTTGAAGGAGGATATTGACGAATCCGACGACCTGCTCGAGCCGTCCGATCAGCATGGTCGCGAAATTCGTAAAGGTCACGATCTCGCCGATCGTCGCCATGCCATGCAGATGCAGCCACGTGCCGAGCAGGAAGATCGAGAGGATGGTGAGCGTCGCCGACGCCCGGCTCGCCGCCGCGACCAGCGCCCACCAGGAGAGCACCGGCATCTGTGCGGCGAGCAGGTCGTCGACAATGCGCTTCAACGCGCGGGATTCGCTCTCGACGCGCGTGAAGCTCTGGACGACCGGAATATTCCCCAGCGCGTCGGAGGCATGTTCCGCAAGCGCGGAGTTGATGCGCTCGACCTTTCCCTGCAGCCTCTCCGTGCGCCGGATGACAAAGCTCGTCGATACGTAAAAGGCGAGCACAAGGACGACCAGGAGCCCGCCCAGGCGCCAATTGAGAAGCAGGGTCGCTGGAAGCAGAATGAACAGCGCGACGAAGGAGGCGCAGTTCTCGCGGAAGAAAGAGAGCCAGAGGCTGAACATCGCCATGGCGCCGTCGAGCATGGTCTTGAGCAGACGCCCGGAGTGCACATTGGCGTGAAAGTTCAGCGGCAGGTTGAGAACATGCTCGAAATATTCGGACATGACGGCGACGCGGCGGCGGTGCGCAAGGCGGTCGGCGTTCAGCCCGACGAGTATCGCGCCGCCGATCGAGAACAGGCCGAAACCGGCCCAGGCGGCAAGGAGGGGCGCGAGATCGCTCCAGGCCACCGTCTGACCCGGCGCTTGCGTTTGCGTCATGCGGTCGATGATGCGGCCGAATAGAATTGGTTCGGCAAATTGCGCAATGGCGAGCGCCAGATTCGCCGCAACAAGGATGGAGGCGAGCCTGGCCTGGGGACGCAGTTGGCTCAGAACACGCGCGTAGATCTTGAGGATCGACATCTTTCGCCCGCTGTTTCGTTTTGGGATACCTCGCGGGTTCCCAGTCGCGCAAGCGCCCAGGCCGAGCCGGCGCGCGCTACTCGTCCTCGCCGAAGCGGTTGGCGACGAGCGCGTCGAGCGCCTCGATCGCTTCCTCGGCCTGAGGGCCGTTTGCAGTGACGGTGATCGTCGAGCCCTGGCCGGCGCCCAGCGTCAGAATGCCCATGATCGAGCTGCCCCCGACCGTCTCGCCGTCCTTGGAGACTGTAATCTCGGCGTCGAATTTTTCGCAGCATTGGACGAATTTCGCCGTCGCCCGGGCGTGGAGGCCTTTTTTATTGATAATCGGCAAATCGCGGGAGATGACGGCCTCGGCCGCCCGCTCATCAGCATTAGGCATAGGAAGATCGCTTCGCTAGGTTTCTCGGTAGGGGAGGGCTAGCTGAAAAAAGCGCTCTGGAAAAGGCCGCTCTGAGACGTCACTCGCGGCGCCACTTGGAGCGTCATTTGGGGTTGAGCACGCGGCTGGCGATATAGACATATTTCCGGCCGGCGTCCTGCGCCTGCAGAACCGCCTGCTCCAAAGTCGCGCTGTCCCGGACCGAGGCGAGCTTGATCAGCATGGGGAGGTTCACGCCGGCGAGAACCTCGACATTGCCGCCGTTCATCACTGAAATTGCAAGATTGGACGGCGTTCCCCCGAACATGTCGGTCAGCAGAACGACGCCGTCGCCGCTGTCGGCGTTATGGATAGCGTCGAGTATTTCGGCCCGGCGACGCTCCATGTCGTCCTCGGGGCCGATTGAAATGGAAACGAGCTGTTTTTGAGGACCCACGACATGTTCGAGCGCCGCGCGGAACTCCGTGGCGAGGTGGCCATGGGTCACCAAGACCATTCCGATCATTCGACCCTACCACTCATGAAGACGTCTCGCGCTACGCGATGGCCCCACAACGGGGGTTCCTACATAAGCTTGCCGTCGCTTCTCGTCCCCTGACGACAGCATATACAAGCTCAGCCGCCCCGCCCATCCTCTTTTTTCCTGGGCGCGCGTCAGGGGCGCCATTTTGTGCGTTGCGGCGAAATTCGCAAGCGAAAATCGCGATCGCATGTCAAATTGTCGCAATTGATTGAATGAAAAAGATGATTCGCGCAACTGAGACATCGCCGCAATCCGGCGTGCAGAGGCGTGGCAGAACAATCCCGTGCAGCGCGGCATATTTTTCCGCTTCCTGCGGCAGGCGCGCGGGGGGATCGTCGGGCGCGCAAAGATCGACAATGGCGTTCAGGACGCAGGCGGCCTCATAGTCGATGCGCGACAGCCCGTGGCCGCGGATTTCGATGACGCCGGCAATGGCCGGATGCGGCCGCGCGACGAGGCGTCCGTTCAACGCCTCCACACTCACCCGGTCGTCGCCGACAAGGCGGGCGAAATCGCCCTGCGACTGATAGCGCGAGATCAAAGCGAGGGTGAGCGCGCTTTTCCCGCTTCCGGAGGGGCCGCGCAGCAGCACCCCTGTCTCGCCCAGAACCAGCGCATTGGCGTGGATATATTGGGCGCTCATCGCGTCGCCGGCAGCCAGACCACAAATCGCGCGCCGAGCACCTTGTCGCCAGTCTCTGGCTCGTCGGTTCCGTCGGGATGCGCGAGGGTTCGGTTCAGCGCGCGAATGCGGCCGCCATGCGCCTCGATGATCTGCCGGGAAATGGCGAGGCCGAGGCCGGAATTCTGGCCGAAACCGTGCTCCGGCCGGTCGGTGTAAAAGCGCTCGAAAACGCGCTCGAAGGCGCCTTCGGGAATGCCGGGCCCGTCGTCGTCGACGATGATCTCATAGCCGTCGATCGGCGCGCCACCCGGGCCTTTGGCGCGTTCGGGCCAAAGGAGCACCCGCACGACGCCGCCGGGCTTCGAGAAAGAGCGGGCGTTGTCGATCAAATTGTTGAAAACCTGGCCCAGACGCGAGTCGTTTCCGGTCACCCGCCAGCGAATGCGGGGCTCGCTCGAAAGATGGCGGATGGTCAGCTCGGCCTTGACCCCGTCGCCGCGATCGACGGCGCGGGCCATGTCGACAACGGTAATGAGCGCCCTCGACAGATCGACGTCGCCCATATCGGCGCGCGCGAGCTCGGCGTCGAGACGCGAGGCGTCGGAGATGTCGCTGATCAGCCTGTCGAGGCGGCCGACGTCGTGCTTGATGATGGCGAGGAGCCGGTCGCGCGCAGACTCCGTCTTGGCGATGGGCAGCGTCTCGACGGCGCTGCGCAGCGAGGTCAGCGGGTTTTTCAGCTCATGCGCGACATCGGCGGCGAAATGCTCGATCGCCTCGATGCGATTGTAGAGCGCCGTCGTCATGTCGCGCAGCGCGCAGGAGAGATGACCGATCTCGTCCTGGCGGTCGGAGAAATCCGGGATCTCCTGACGCGACTTTGCGCCCCGGCGCACGCGCTCCGCGGCTTCCGCGAGCAGGCGCATCGGTTCGGTGATGGTGTTGGTGAAGAAGAGCGAAAGCAGCAGCATCACCCCCGCCGAGACGAGGAAGATGCGGATAATGCCCCAACGCTCCATCGCGATGATGGCGTCGATGTCGCCGCCCATGGTGGAGAGCAGCAGCGCGCCGCGCACCGAGCGGAAGCGCTGCACGGGGACGGCGACCGAGATGATGGTCTCGCCCTTGGCGTTGGCGCGCACGACCGAATGGGCGCGCGCTTCGAGCGCGCTCACGACTTCCGGATAGGTCTTGCCATTGCCCATGCCGATGTCTTCGTAAAGCGGCAGCTCGGGGCGGCGCGTCAACCTGCGCAGAAGGTCGAGGGTCTTTTGCAGGAAAGACGAGGCGTCGATGGTCGTCGTGTTGGGCGAGGGCGGGAGGTCGAAACGCAAAATATTGGAGCGCCCGGACACCGAGCGCGAGTCGAGCAGCAAATAGCCGTCGCGGTCATAGATGCGCGCGCGCAGCCGCGTCGGCGAGACGAGGCGGCGCAGCAGCGGGCCGACGCGTTCCGGATTGAGCGAAAACTCCATCGCCGGCTGGTCTTCGCCGGGGCTCGCGCTTTCACCCGGCGCGAGCCGTAGAAGCTTCTCCGGGTCGATGGTGATGGCGTCGGTGTCGACCGTCGCCGAGGCGGCGACGGCGGCGGCGATGATCTCGCCTTGCGTCTGCAGGCTCTGAACGCGCGCGTCGATCAGGCCTTCACGAAACTGGTTGAGATAGAGAAAGCCGCCAAGCAGCGCGACCAGCCCGCCGAGATTGAGGACGACGATGCGGCGCGTGAGCGAGGAGGAGAGATGCGACTGCGCCGCCCGCGACAGGCGTCGCAGGCGGATGTTCAGCGTGCGGGCGCGCCGCGCCGGCGGCCGGCCCTGGGTCTCGGCGCGCGCGGGGGCGTCGGCCGGGGTCTCGGGAGCCCCCGACGCAAGGACGTCGCCGGTCTCGGATGCGCTCATCGGCTGCGCGTCCCGTTACATTTCCTTGAAGCGATAGCCGACGCCGTAGAGCGTTTCGATCATCTCGAAATCCGTGTCGACAACCTTGAACTTCTTGCGCAGCCGTTTGATGTGGCTGTCGATGGTGCGATCGTCGACATAGACCTGATCGTCATAGGCGGCGTCCATCAGCGCATTGCGGCTCTTCACCACGCCCGGGCGCTGCGCCAGCGATTGCAGGATCAGGAACTCCGTCACGGTGAGCACCACCGGGTCGCCCTTCCAGGTGCAGGTGTGGCGCTCCGGGTCCATCACCAGCGCGCCGCGCTCCAGAACCTTGGCTTCGGTTTCCTTTTGCGCGGCGGCTTCCTTCGGGTTGGCGCGGCGCAGGATCGCCTTGACGCGCTCGACGAGGAGGCGCTGCGAGAAGGGCTTATGGATGAAGTCGTCGGCGCCCATCTTGAGGCCGAAGAGCTCATCGATCTCCTCGTCTTTCGAGGTGAGAAAAATCACCGGAAGGTCCGATTTCTGCCGCAAGCGACGCAGAAGCTCCATCCCGTCCATGCGCGGCATCTTTATGTCGAAGATGGCAAGATCGGGCGGATTGGCGCGCAAGCCGTCGAGCGCCTGGACGCCGTCCGTGTAGGTCTGAACGCGATAGCCCTCGCCCTCGAGCGCGATGGAAACCGAGGTCAGGATGTTGCGATCGTCGTCGACGAGAGCGATGGTCGGCATGAGCATCCTTTTGCTGTTGGCGGCGATGGGCGCTTGCGGCGCTCGCTGATCCTCCAGGATCCGCGAAAACTCCGGCAGCGCCCACGCTTTCGGGCGACGCCGTCCGTAACGCCCGGCGACTCTGCGGTTTTTCTCGATCCGATCAGAGTCCCGGCCCATCGCGGCTGAAATGTGGCCGATACAACGGCCAAAAACGCCTAATGCGCATCGAGGAGGCGCCTGTTCATCTCTCGAGCGCGTCTTTCGAACCCGCTCCAGTCTGCGACAGCCTTGCGCCTCTCTTATATACACATTTGGTCGGCAATGCGACCCGGCGCCTTTTTGAGTTAGAAATGCGGGCAAAATCATGACGCTAGAAAATGATACCGCGCCGCCGCGCGATCCGCGGCAGGATCCGGCCTTCGATCCGGTGGGTGAATCCAAGCGGCTTTTGCGCGCGATCCGAACCGCCACCCTGGCCACATTGACCGAAAGCGGCGCCCCCTTTGCGACATTGACGGCCATCGCCACGGATTACGACGGGACGCCGATCCTCCTCTTGTCGAAGCTCGCCCAGCACACGCGCAATCTCGAGCGGGACGGGCGCTGCTCGCTGCTCCTGGCCCAGGGCGGGCGGGGGGACCCGATGGCGCATCCGCGCCTGACGCTCGTCGCCCGCGCCGCGCGCACGCAAAGCCCTGCGGCGCGCGGGCGATTTTTACGCCGCAACCCCAAGGCGCAGCTCTACGCCGATTTTCCCGACTTTTCCTTCTGGCGGGCGGAGATCGAGGCCGTGCATCTCAACGGCGGCTTCGCCCGGGCTGCGGATTTCGGCCCTGGGCCGCTTTTGACCAACGTCGATAGCGCCGAGGCGCTGATCGCCGCCGAGGAAGATATTCTCCAACATATGAACGCCGACCACGCTGACGCGCTGGCGCTCTATGCGCAGAAGCTCGCCGGGGCCAAGCCCGGCCAATGGCGGGCAAGCGGGATCGACCCCGAGGGGCTCGACCTCGTCAGCGGCGACGAAACGGCGCGGGTGGCCTTTCCCAGAGCCGTGGAGACGCCGGAAGATGCGCGGCGGATGTTGGTCGAGTTGGCGCAGGTTTCGCGCAGTTGATGCAAGTTAAAAAGCGCGCCTGAAGGCGCGCGGTCCAAGCGCGCGCCCCCGGACCGCGCGCCTTCAGGCGCGCTCGTGTCTTCGCGTCCAGCCGTGTCAGAGCCCGGCCATCAGACCCGCAATCTCATCCTTCAACGCCAGGCGCTTCTTTTTCAGCGCCTCGACGGCCGCGTCGTCCGCCGGCTCGACCTCCGTCTCCATGCGATGAATCGTGCGGTTGAGGCTGTGATACTCTTCGGCAAGACGCGCGAAATGCGCGTTGCTGGCCTTCAATGCGTGGATGGCCTGCGCCTTCTCGGGAAACTCTTCGTGCAGTTCATGCGCGACATGGCTCATTTTTCTCTCCCTCTTAATTAAGCGCGTGACGCCTTGTGCGTCTCCCAACCAGTTTTACCGGCCGGCAAGGGCAAAGCCCAAGCCCTCGGGTCCTGCGGCGAAAGCGCGCAAGCGAGGCATTTAATTGACGGAAAACAAAAAGGCGGCGACGCCAGGCTGGCGCAAGCTTCTCGGCCCCGGCCTCGTCGCCGGCGCTGCGGACGACGACCCTTCCGGGGTCGCGACTTATTCGCAGGCCGGCGCCGCTTTCGGTTATGGCTTGCTTTGGGCCGTGATGCTGACGACGCCGCTGATGCTCGCCGTGCAGCTCGTGAGCGCCCGCATCGGCCGGATAACTGGCGCGGGCGTCGTCGCCAATGCGCGCGCGCATTTGCCGAGAGGCGTGGCGCACGGGCTCGTCGTGCTGATGCTCGTCGCCAATGTGGCCAATATCGCCGCCGATCTCGCGGCAATGGGCGAAGCGCTGAAGCTGATTCTGCAGGGCTCCCAGCGCAACTATGCGTTGGCCTTCGGCGCGGCCGGCCTTCTCGCTCAGGTCCTCGTGCCCTACCGGCGCTATGCGGGCTTCCTGCGCTGGTCGACGCTCGCGCTCTTCACCTATGTGGCGGCCGCCTTTGCCGTGGAGATCGACTGGCGCGCCGCCTTGCGCGGCGCCTTTCTGCCAAATGTCGGCTGGGGCCGCGAGGCGATGATGATGGTCGTCGCCGTTCTCGGCACGACCATCAGTCCCTATCTTTTTGTCTGGCAGGCCGCGCAGGAGATCGAGGAAATGAGGGTGGGGCACAAGGGCCCCTTGCGCGACGCCTCCGCGCGCAGAGAGTTGCGGCGGTTGCGCTTCTATACGGGCGTCGGCGTCATCCTCTCAAATCTTGTCGCCTTTTTTATCATGCTGACGACCGCCGCGACGCTCAACGCCCATGGCGTGTCGGGCATCGACACGGCGGCGCAAGCAGCGGAAGCCTTGCGGCCGCTCGCCGGCGACTTCGCCTTCTTTCTTTTTGCGCTCGGCATCATTGGCACGGGCTTGTTGGCCATTCCCGTCCTCGCCGGCTCCGCCGCCTATGCGGTCAGCGACGTGATCGGCGGAAAATTCAGCCTCGAGGCGCCCTTCGCCCGTGCGCCGGGCTTCTATGGGATCGTGATCATTGCAACGCTTTTGGGCGCGGCGCTGGATTTCACCTCGATACCGCCGATGCAGATGCTCTTGTGGACGGCGGTGCTGAACGGGATCATTGCGCCGCCCTTCCTATTTGCGATGATGATCGTCTCCGGAAACGCGCGAGCGATGGGCGCTCATGTTTCGCCGAAATGGCTGTCGGCGCTCGGCTGGATTGCTACGGCCGCGATGACGTTTGCCGTGCTATTGCTTGCAATTTCAACATTCGGGTTTGACCTTTGATAAGGTATAACCACGCTGCGGCGTTTGCCGAGAAAGACATTTGCGCCGGGCATGCCGCCACAGCCGATTTTTTCTTGGTTTCCGCTGAATCTTCGCTTGACGCGATGGCGAGCCGCGATTAGTTTCCGCCCACTTTCGACAGGCCGTAAGTTCACGCCGTTGATGAGCGCCTCGCTCTCGATCTTCCGAACTTAAACGCTGTCGCCTTGCCTGTGACCGCCAGTAAAGACCGGCTTCGGTCGGTTTGGTAATCATCCCGTCGCTTTGCGGCGACGGACAGGAAGGCACGATCCCGGGTCTCTCGGGGTCCTCTGCGTTAGGAGCGCCTTGGCCTTGCGGCCATCGGCGCTTCGCTCGTTTGCGCGTTTTTAAGTAATGCGCTCTCGGGTTCACCCGAACATCCGCCATTCGCGTCAGAAGCGAAGCGAAGGACTTTTTGATGCCGACGATCAGCCAATTGATCCGCAAGCCGCGTCACCCGAAGACGTATCGCGAAAAGGCCCGCCATCTCGGCGCCTGTCCGCAGAAGCGCGGCGTGTGCACGCGCGTCTACACCACGACGCCGAAGAAGCCGAACTCGGCGCTTCGTAAAGTCGCCAAGGTGCGTCTGACCAATGGCTTCGAGGTCATCGGCTACATTCCTGGCGAAGGCCATAACCTTCAGGAGCACTCCGTGGTCATGATCCGCGGCGGCCGCGTGAAGGATCTTCCGGGCGTTCGCTATCACATTCTGCGCGGCGTGCTCGACACGCAGGGCGTCAAGGACCGCAAGCAGCGCCGTTCGAAATACGGCGCGAAGCGTCCGAAGTAATCCGGCCGAAGTAGGGAGACACACATGTCGAGACGTCACCGGGCGGAAAAGCGCGAAGTCATCGAAGACGCCAAGTTTGGCGACATCGTTCTCGCGAAGTTCATGAACTCCATCATGTACGACGGCAAGAAGTCGGTCGCGGAAGCGATCGTTTACGGCGCGCTCGACCAGGTCGAGTCGAAGGCCAAGAGCGATCCGCTGGCGATCTTCCGTCAGGCGCTGGACAATGTTGCGCCGGCGATCGAGGTCCGTTCCCGCCGCGTCGGCGGCGCCACCTATCAGGTGCCGGTCGAAGTGCGCAACGAGCGCCGTCAGGCGCTGGCGATCCGCTGGATCATCACCGCGGCCCGCGCCCGCAGCGACAAGACCATGGTCGATCGCCTGTCGGCGGAGCTTCTCGATGCTTCCAACAATCGCGGCGCCGCCGTGAAGAAGCGCGAAGACACGCACCGCATGGCCGAAGCCAACCGCGCCTTCTCGCATTATCGCTGGTAAGCCCGAGCTCTCACGAGGACTATAGTCATGGCCCGCTCGCATCCGATCGAGGACTACCGCAACTTCGGCATCATGGCGCATATCGACGCCGGTAAGACGACGACGACGGAGCGCATCCTCTATTACTCCGGCAAGAGCCACAAAATCGGCGAGGTGCACGAAGGCGCCGCGACGATGGACTGGATGGAGCAGGAGCAGGAGCGTGGCATCACGATCACGTCCGCCGCGACCACGACCTTCTGGAACGGCAAGCGTCTGAACATCATCGACACTCCCGGCCACGTTGACTTCACCATCGAAGTCGAGCGTTCGCTGCGCGTGCTCGACGGCGCGGTTTGCGTTCTCGACGGCAACCAGGGCGTCGAGCCGCAGACCGAGACGGTTTGGCGTCAGGCCGACAAATACAGCGTGCCGCGCATCGTGTTCGTCAACAAGATGGACAAGATCGGCGCCGACTTCTATCGCTGCGCCGAAGAGATCAAGACCCGCGTCGGCGGCCGTCCGGTCTGCGTGCAGCTCCCGATCGGCTCCGAGAACAACTTCAAGGGCGTCATCGACCTGATCCGCATGAAGGCGGTCGTCTGGGAAGACGAGGGCCTGGGCGCGAAATATCACGATGAAGAGATTCCGGCGGACCTTCTCGACAAGGCCAAGGAATATCGCACGGCGCTGATCGAGGCGGCCGTCGAACTCGACGACGACGCCATGGCGGCCTATCTCGACGGCGTCGAGCCGGACGAAGCGACTCTGAAGACGCTGATCCGCAAGGCTGTGCGCGCCATCGTATTTCACCCGGTGTTCTGCGGCTCGGCGTTCAAGAACAAGGGCGTTCAGCCCCTGCTCGACGCCGTCGTGGACTTCCTGCCGTCGCCGATCGATCGCGAAGCGATCAAGGGCGTCGACATGGACACCGGCGCCGATATGGTCCGCAATCCGTCGGATAGCGAGCCCTTCTCCATGCTCGCCTTCAAGATCATGGACGACCCCTTCGTCGGCACCATCACCTTCGCGCGCGTCTATTCGGGCAAGATCGAGTCGGGCACGACCGTTCTGAACTCCACGAAGGACAAGAAAGAGCGCATCGGTCGCATGCTGCTGATGCACGCCAACAACCGCGAAGACATCAAGGAAGCCTATGCGGGCGACATCGTCGCGCTCGCCGGCCTCAAGGAAACCCGCACGGGCGATACGCTCTGCGATCAGCAGAAGCCGGTCATTCTGGAGCGCATGGAGTTCCCCGATCCGGTCATCGAGATCGCGATCGAGCCGAAGTCCAAGGCGGACCAGGAGAAGCTCGGCATCGCCCTGCAGAAGCTCGCGGCCGAGGATCCGTCCTTCCGCGTGTCGACCGACCAGGAGAGCGGCCAGACCATCCTCAAGGGCATGGGCGAGCTGCATCTCGACATCAAGGTCGACATTCTGAAGCGCACCTATAAGGTCGACGCCAACATCGGCGCGCCGCAGGTCGCCTATCGCGAGCGTCTCGGCAAGAAGGTCGAGATCGACTACACGCATAAGAAGCAGACCGGCGGCACCGGCCAGTTCGCGCGCGTGAAGATCATCTACGAGCCCAATGAAGCGGGCGCGGGCAATGAGTTCGAGTCGAAGATCGTCGGCGGCGCGGTTCCGAAGGAATACATCCCGGGCGTGGACAAGGGCATTCAGTCCGTCACGACCTCGGGCATCCTCGCGGGCTTCCCGGTCGTCGATCTCAAGGCGACGCTCATCGACGGCGCGTTCCATGACGTCGACTCGTCGGTTCTGGCCTTCGAAATCGCGTCCCGCGCGGCGACCCGTGAGGCCCTGCAGAAGGGCGGCTCGGTCCTGCTCGAGCCGATCATGAAGGTCGAAGTGGTGACGCCGGAAGAATACACCGGCTTCGTCATCGGCGATCTGAACTCGCGTCGCGGCCAGATCCAGGGTCAGGACATGCGCGCCAACGCCGTGGTCATCAACGCCATGGTCCCGCTCGCGAACATGTTCGGCTATGTGAACCAGTTGCGCTCCGGCACGCAGGGTCGCGCCAGCTACACCATGCTTTTCGATCACTACGAACAAGTGCCCGAGGCGGAGTCGAAGAAGGTCCAGGCGAAATACGCCTGATCTCACGAACGCACGGGTTAAACGGAACTCTCTAAAGGAGCACGGCAATGGCCAAGGAAAAATTCTCGCGCACCAAGCCGCACTGCAACATCGGGACGATCGGGCACGTCGACCACGGCAAGACGTCTTTGACGGCGGCGATCACCAAGGTTCTGGCGGAGACGGGCGGGGCGACGTTCACGGCCTACGACCAAATCGACAAGGCTCCGGAAGAGAAGGCGCGCGGCATCACTATTTCGACGGCGCACGTCGAATATGAGACGCAGAACCGCCACTACGCCCACGTCGACTGCCCCGGCCACGCCGACTATGTGAAGAACATGATCACCGGCGCGGCGCAGATGGACGGCGCCATCCTCGTGTGCTCCGCCGCCGACGGCCCGATGCCGCAGACCCGCGAGCACATTCTGCTCGCCCGTCAGGTCGGCGTGCCGGCGCTCGTCGTGTTCCTCAACAAGGTCGACATGGTCGACGATCCGGAGCTGCTCGAGCTCGTCGAGCTCGAAGTCCGCGAGCTTCTCTCGAAGTACGACTTCCCCGGCGACGACATTCCGATCGTCAAGGGTTCGGCGCTGTGCGCTCTCGAGAACAAGAATCCCGAGATCGGCCATGACGCGATCCTGAAGCTGATGCAGGAAGTCGATCGCTACATCCCGCAGCCGGAGCGTCCGAAGGATCAGCCCTTCCTGATGCCGGTCGAGGACGTGTTCTCGATCTCGGGCCGCGGCACGGTGGTGACGGGCCGCATCGAGCGCGGCGTGGTCAAGGTCGGCGAGGAAGTCGAGATCGTCGGCATCCGTCCGACGACCAAGACGACGGTGACCGGCGTCGAAATGTTCCGCAAGCTGCTCGATCAGGGCGAGGCGGGCGACAACGTCGGCTGCCTGCTGCGCGGCACGAAGCGCGAGGACGTCGAGCGCGGCCAGGTTCTGTGCAAGCCGGGTTCGGTGAAGCCGCATACGAAGTTCAAGGCTGAGGCGTATATCCTCACCAAGGAAGAAGGCGGCCGTCATACGCCGTTCTTCACCAACTATCGTCCGCAGTTCTACTTCCGCACGACGGACGTGACCGGCATTGTGACGCTCCCCGAGGGCGTCGAGATGGTGATGCCGGGCGATAACGTCACGATGGAAGTGGCTCTGATCGTTCCGGTCGCCATGGAAGAGAAGCTGCGCTTCGCTATCCGCGAAGGCGGCCGCACGGTCGGCGCGGGCGTCGTCGCTTCGATCATCGAGTAATTGAGCGGATCTGGACCGCGAGCCTTCTGGCTCGCTTGTGAAAAAACGATCGCGAGTCGGAAGGCTCGCGATCCAGAAGCGATCTTCCTGGATCGCGGTCCCAAAGGATGAAGCAATGAACGGTCAAAATATCCGGATTCGCTTGAAGGCGTTCGATCACCGGATTCTCGACACGTCGACCAAGGAGATCGTCTCCACGGCGAAGCGCACCGGCGCTCAGGTTCGTGGCCCGATTCCGCTGCCGACCAAGATCGAGAAGTTCACGGTGAACCGTTCGCCCCACATCGACAAGAAGTCGCGCGAGCAGTTTGAGATCAGGACGCATAAGCGCGTTCTCGACATCGTCGATCCCACCCCGCAGACGGTGGATGCGCTGATGAAGCTTGATCTCGCCGCCGGCGTCGACGTCGAGATCAAGCTCTAAGAACGGATTGGGCGGCGCGCTTTAGAGGCCGCCGCTTCGCGAAGGAATATTGAACATGCGGTCGGGCGTCATCGCGCAAAAGGTCGGAATGACCCGCGTCTTCACAGAGGCGGGCGAGCATGTGCCGGTCACGGTCCTGAAGCTGGACGGCTGCCAAGTCGTCGCTCAGCGGACCAAGGAGAAGAACGGCTACACCGCCGTTCAGCTCGGCATCGGCCGCGCCAAGGTGAAGAATGTGTCGAAGGCCGAGCGCACGCGCTTCGCCGCGGCGAAGGTCGAGCCGAAGCTGAAGCTCGCCGAATTCCGCGTCAACGAGGAAGCGCTGCTTCCCGTCGGCGCCGAGATCACGGCGGATCACTTCGTTGTCGGTCAGTTCGTCGACGTGACGGGCACCACGACGGGTAAGGGCTTCGCCGGCCCGATGAAGCGTTGGGGCTTCGGCGGTCTGCGCGCGTCGCACGGCGTGTCGATCTCGCATCGTTCGCACGGTTCGACCGGCGGCCGTCAGGACCCGGGTAAGACCTTCAAGAACAAGAAGATGGCTGGCCATATGGGCGTCGACCGCGTGACCACGCAGAATCTGCGCGTCGTGCAGACCGACGTCGAGCGCGGCCTGCTGCTCGTCGAAGGCGCCGTTCCGGGCGTCGCCGGCGGCTGGATTTATGTCCGCGACGCCGTCAAGCGCGCGCTCCCCTCAGACGCGCCGCAGCCGGGCAAGTTCCGCCTTGCCGACGCCGCCGCTCCCGCTCAAGAAGAAAACAAGGAGGACTGAGCCGTGAAGATCGACGTCACGTCGTTCGACGGCCAGGCGGCCGGTTCGATCGAACTTTCCGATGAGATTTTTGGCCTGGAGCCGCGCACGGACCTCATCCACCGGATGATCCGCTGGCAGCTCGCCAAGCGCCGCGCCGGCACCCATGCGGTGAAGAACCGCGCGGACATCGCCCGCACCGGCAAGAAGATGTATAAGCAGAAGGGCACCGGCGGCGCCCGCCACGGCTCCGCCCGCGTCCCGCAGTTCCGCGGCGGCGGCCGCGCTTTCGGCCCGCTCGTGCGCAGCCATGAGCACGACCTGCCGAAGAAGGTCCGCACCCTCGCGCTGAAGCACGCCCTCTCGGCCAAGGCCAAGGACGGCGGCATCATCGTCTGGGAAAAGGCCGAGCTCGAGGCCGCCAAGACGAAGGTTCTCGCCTCCGGCTTCGCCAAGACCGGCCTGCAGAACGCGATCATCATCGTCGGCGGCGCGCCGCAGCAGAATTTCGCGCTTGCCGCCCGCAACATCCCGCTGATCGACGTGCTGCCGGTCGAGGGCGTCAATGTTTACGACATTATCCGTCGCGAAAAGCTGGTCCTGACCCGCGAAGCGGTGGACGCGCTGGAGGCGCGCCTGAAATGAGCAAGGACGTGCGCCATTACGACGTGATCGTCGCCCCGGTCATCACCGAGAAGGCGACCATCGCCTCCGAGAACAACAAGGTGGTCTTCAAGGTCGCCAAGACCGCGACCAAGCCGCAGATCAAGGCGGCGGTCGAGGGTCTCTTCGACGTGAAGGTCGAATCCGTGAACACGCTTGTCCGCAAGGGCAAGGTGAAGGCGTTCCGCGGCGTGCGCGGCCAGCAGAGCGACGTCAAGAAGGCCGTCGTGACGCTTGCCGAAGGGCACAAGATCGACGTGACGACCGGACTGTAAGGAAGGCTTAGAGAACCATGGCGCTGAAGACATTCAAGCCGGTCACGCCGGGCCTTCGCCAGCTCGTCATCGTCGACCGCAGCGATCTTTATAAGGGCAAGCCCGTCAAAACCCTCACCGAGGGCAAGAGCTCCAAGGGCGGCCGCAACAATAACGGCCGCGTCACGGTTCGCTTCCGTGGCGGCGGACATAAGCAGACCTATCGCCTCGTCGACTTCAAGCGTCGTAAGCTCGACGTCGTCGGCAAGGTCGAGCGTCTGGAATATGATCCGAACCGCACGGCCTTCATCGCGCTCATCCGCTATGCGGACGACACGCTGGCTTACATCCTAGCGCCGCAGCGTCTGTCTGTCGGCGATGCGGTGGTCGCCGGCAATCAGGTCGACGTGAAGCCGGGCAATGCGATGCCGATCGCCAATATCCCGGTCGGCACGATCGTCCACAATGTCGAGATGAAGATCGGCAAGGGCGGCGCGATCGCGCGTTCGGCGGGCACCTACGCCCAGATCGTTGGCCGCGACCAGGGCTACGTCATCCTCCGCCTGAACTCGGGTGAGCAGCGCCTGGTCCACGGCCAGTGCTTCGCCACCATCGGCGCGGTGTCGAACCCCGACCATATGAACACCTCGATCGGCAAGGCCGGTCGTTCGCGCTGGCTTGGCCGTCGCCCGCATAACCGCGGCGTCACCATGAACCCGATCGACCATCCGCACGGCGGCGGCGAAGGCCGCACCTCGGGCGGCCGTCATCCGGTTACGCCCTGGGGCAAGCCGACCAAGGGCAAGAAGACCCGCAGCAACAAGTCCACCGACCGTTTCATTGTGTCCTCGCGGCACAATCGCAAGAAGAAGGGCTAATCCATGGCTCGCTCGATTTGGAAAGGCCCGTTCGTCGACGGCTATCTGCTGAAGAAGGCGGAAACCTCGCGCGCCTCCGGCCGCTCCGAAGTTATCAAGATCTGGAGCCGCCGCTCCACCATTCTGCCCCAGTTCGTCGGATTGACCTTCGGCGTGCACAACGGTCAGAAGCATATTCCTGTGAATGTCAGCGAAGACATGATCGGGCACAAGTTCGGCGAATTTGCTCCGACGCGCACCTTCCACGGCCACGCGGCGGACAAGAAGGCGAAGAGGGGCTAAGAAATGTCCAAAGAGGCTAACCCGCCCCGCGTCGCGGAGAATGAAGCGCGGGCCGTCGCGCGCATGATCCGCGTGTCGCCGCAAAAGCTCAATCTTCTTGCCCAGCTCATCCGCGGCAAGAAGGTCGACCGCGCGCTTGCCGATCTGGAGTTTTCCCGCAAGCGCATCGCGCATGAGGTGAAGAAGACGCTGGAAAGCGCCATCGCCAACGCCGAAAACAATCACGGCCTCGACGTCGACGATCTGATCGTCGCCCAGGCCTATGTCGGCAAGGCGCTGGTCATGAAGCGCTTCCACGCCCGCGCCCGCGGCCGCGCGAGCCGGGTCGAGAAGCCCTTCTCGAACCTCACGATCATCGTGCGCGAAGTCGAAGCGCAAGCGAACGCCTAAAGGATAACAACCATGGGTCAGAAGGTTAATCCGATCGGGCTGCGCCTCGGCGTCAATCGCACCTGGGACTCGCGCTGGTTCGCGAGCAAGGGCGAATACGCCAAGCTTCTGCACGAAGACATGAAGATCCGCGAGACGGTGGCCAAGACGCTGAAGCAGGCGGCCGTCTCCAAGATCATCATCGAGCGTCCGCACAAGAAGTGCCGCGTGACGATCCATTCCGCCCGTCCGGGCGTCGTGATCGGCAAGAAGGGCGCGGACATCGACAAGATTCGCAAGCTCGTCGCCAAGCTGACGGGCAGCGAAGTCGTGATCAACATCGTCGAAGTGCGCAAGCCGGAAACGGAAGCCGCGCTCGTCGCCGAGTCGATCGCGCAGCAGCTCGAGCGCCGTGTGGCTTTCCGTCGCGCGATGAAGCGCGCCGTTCAGTCGGCCATTCGTCTGGGCGCCCAGGGCATCCGCATCAATTGCTCGGGCCGTCTCGGCGGCGCTGAAATCGCCCGTCTGGAATGGTACCGCGAGGGCCGCGTGCCGCTGCATACGCTGCGCGCCGACGTCGATTACGGCGTCTCCACCGCGCATACCGCCTATGGCGCCTGCGGCATCAAGGTTTGGATCTTCAAAGGCGAGATCCTCGAGCACGATCCGATGGCGTCCGAGCGGCGCGCGGCGGAGCAGGCGTCTTCCGGCGACCATGGCGAGCGTGAACGCGGCGACCGCGGCGATCGCGACCGGCGTCGTCGTGAACCGCGCGAACCCCGCGGCGACGCTGCCTAAGGCGCAACAAACGATTTAAAGAGCACCCATCATGCTGTCACCCAAGCGCACAAAGTTCCGCAAGGCCTTCAAGGGCCGCATCCACGGCGTCGCGAAAGGCGGCTTCTCGCTGAACTTTGGTCAGTTCGGCCTGAAGGCGCTCGAGCCCGAGCGCGTCACCGCGCGTCAGATCGAGGCGGCCCGCCGCGCCATGACGCGCCATATGAAGCGCGCCGGCCGCGTCTGGATCCGCGTCTTCCCCGACGTGCCGGTCTCCACCAAGCCGACCGAAGTCCGCATGGGTAAGGGCAAGGGCGCTCCGGATTTCTGGGCCGTGCGCATCGCGCCCGGCCGCATCATGTTCGAAGTCGACGGCGTTCCGGCGGCGCTGGCCCGCGAAGCGTTGACGCTCGCGGCGGCCAAGCTGCCGATCAAGACCCGCTTCATCGAACGCATCGCAGAGTAAAGGGAGGACGACATGAAATCCAAGCAACGCCTCTCCGACATCAAGGCGATGACCGAGGACCAGCTCAACGACGAAGTGCTGAAGCTCAAGAAGGAGCAGTTCAATCTGCGCTTCCAGCGGGCGACCGGCCAGCTCGAGGACACCGCCCGCGTGCGCGTCATTCGTCGCGACATCGCCCGGATCAAGACCGTCGCCGCGCAGAAGAGCGCGGACAATCAAGGTTAAAGCCCAATGCCGAAGCGAATTCTCCAGGGCGTCGTCGTCAGCGACAAGCAGAACAAGACCGTGGTCGTGAAGGTCGAGCGCCGTTTCACGCACCCGCTGTTCCAGAAGACGGTGCGTCGCACGAAACATTATCACGCGCATGACGAAAACGGCGCCTTCAAGGTCGGAGACACGGTTTTCATCGAAGAAACCGCGCCGATCTCGAAATTGAAGCGCTGGCGGGTTGTGGAAACCGGCGCAACCGCGTAAATACCCCGCTCGAGCCGGCTGACAGAGGTCACGAAGCTTTTCGGACCCGGCCGCTCGTGCCCTGAAAAAACTGGCGCGCTTCTCGATCGCATGGACCATGCGATTTGGAAGCGCGCTGGAAGTTGGAAACAAAGGTTTTCCGGACGAAGTCGGTCGTCGCGATTGGGCGGGTCCGAAACCAGACCGGAGTGAAAGGCGGAAATGCCATGATTCAGATGCAAACAAACCTCGACGTCGCCGATAACTCCGGCGCCCGCCGCGTGATGTGCATCAAGGTGTTGGGCGGCTCGAAGCGGAAATATGCCGGCGTCGGCGACATTATCGTCGTGTCGATCAAGGAGGCGATTCCGCGCGGGCGCGTCAAGAAGGGCGATGTGCTGAAGGCCGTCGTCGTGCGCACCTCGAAGGACATCAAGCGGTCGGACGGTTCGGTGATCCGTTTCGACTCGAATGCTGCCGTTCTGATCAACAATCAGAAGGAGCCGATCGGCACCCGTATCTTCGGGCCGGTCCCGCGCGAGCTGCGCGCCAAGAACCATATGAAGATCATCTCGCTCGCGCCGGAGGTGCTGTAATGGCCGCCAAAATCAAGAAGGGCGACAAGGTCGTCGTTCTCGCCGGCCGCGACAAGGGCAAGTCCGGCCAAGTGCTGAGCGTGAACCCCGACGAGGGTCGCGCCATCGTCGACGGCGTCAATATGGTCAAACGCCATCAGCGCCAGACGAAGGACCGTGAGGCCGGCATCATCAACAAGGCCGCGCCGATCGACCTTTCCAATCTTGCGATCGCCGACCCCAAGGACGGCAAGGCGACCCGCGTGGGCTTCAAGATTCTCGACGACGGCCGCAAGGTCCGCGTCGCTAAGCGTTCCGGAGAATTGATCGATGGCTGAGGAAAAGAAAGCCAAGGGAGCCAAGGCGCCGAAGGCCGCCAAGGAAGCTCCGGCGGTCGCCGCCGTCGCTCAAGCGAGCATCGCCGGCTATACGCCGCGCATGCGGAAGCACTATGAAGAAGTCGTTCGCGGACAGCTCATCGAGCAGTTCGGCTACAAGAACGCGTTCGAAGTGCCGACCATCGAGAAGATCGTGCTGAACATGGGCGTCGGCGAAGCGGTCAACGACACCAAGAAGGTGACGTCGGCGGCTGGCGATCTCAGCCTCATCGCTGGCCAGAAGCCGGTCATCACCCGCGCCCGCAAGGCCATCTCGACCTTCAAGGTGCGCGAGAACATGCCGATCGGCGCGAAGGTGACCCTTCGCAAGACCCGCATGTACGAGTTCCTCGATCGTCTGATCACGATCGCGCTGCCGCGCGTGCGAGACTTCCGTGGATTGAACCCGAAGTCCTTCGACGGGCGCGGCAATTTTGCGCTCGGCATCAAGGAGCACATCGTGTTCCCTGAAATCGACTACGACAAGGCGGAGTCGATCCTCGGCATGGACGTGATCGTCTGCACGACGGCCAAGACCGACGACGAAGCGCGCGCTCTGCTGCGTGCGTTCAATTTCCCGTTCCGGCAGTGAGGGGTTAATCCCTCTCAAACGCGGATACCGAAAGGCTAATACTGATGGCGAAGAAAAGCGCGATCGAAAACAACAAAAAGAAGGCGAAGCTCGTCAAGGCTTTCGCTGGCCGCCGCGAGCGGCTGAAGGCGAAGGCCAACGACAAGTCGCTCTCCATCGAGGAGCAGTTCGAGGCTCGTCTGAAGCTCGCTGAGCTGCCGCGCAACTCCGCGAAGATTCGCGTTCGTAACCGTTGCGAGATTTCCGGCCGCCCGCGCGCCTTTTATCGCAAGCTGAAGATGTCGCGCATCGCGCTGCGCGAGCTCGGGTCCAAGGGTCTGATCCCGGGCCTGGTGAAGTCGAGCTGGTAAGGAGACTCTTAAAATGGCGATCAACGATCCGTTGGGAGATCTCCTCACCCGCATTCGCAACGCGCAGATGCGCCGCAAGGACAAAGTGTCCTCGCCGGGCTCGAAGCTGCGCGCCCATGTCCTCGACGTGCTCAAGGACGAGGGCTACATCCGCGGCTACTCGGCGACGGATTTCGGCAATGGCCGGACCGAGTTCGAGATTGAGCTGAAATATTTCGACGGGCAGCCGGTCATCAAGCAGATCGAGCGCGTTTCCCGCCCGGGCCGCCGCGTCTACGCGGCTGTCGACGCCGTTCCGCGCGTGGCCAATGGCCTCGGCGTGACGATCATGTCGACGCCCAAGGGCGTGATGGCCGATCATGCGGCCCGCGAGAACAACGTCGGCGGCGAGGTGCTCTGCAAGGTCTTCTGACCTTGCGTGAGCGCTCAGACTGAACAGGATTGCAACTATGTCACGTATCGGCAAGAAGCCTGTGGTCGTCCCGGCCGGCGTCACCGCCAAGGTCGACGGCCAGCTCGTGTCCGTGAAGGGCGCGAAGGGCCAGCTCGAATTCCTGGTGCCGGACGACGTTTCTGTCGTGCATCAGGACAACGCCATCAAGGTCGACCCGCGCGGCGACTCCAAGCGCGCCCGCGCGCTGTGGGGCACGTCCCGCGCCCGCGTCAACAATCTGATCGTTGGCGTCACCTCGGGCTTCGAGAAGAAGCTCGAGATCACCGGCGTCGGCTATCGCGCCGCGGTCCAGGGCAAGGTGCTCCAGCTCGCGCTGGGCTATTCGCATGACGTGAATTATCCGATCCCCAACGGCATCGCCATCGTGACGCCGAAGCCGACGGAAATCACGATCAGCGGCATGGACAAGCAGCAGGTCGGCCAGGTCGCGGCCGAGATCCGCGCGCTGCGCGGCCCCGAGCCCTATAAGGGCAAGGGCGTCAAATACGCGAACGAATTCATCTTCCGCAAGGAAGGCAAGAAGAAGTAAGGACCAGGCTCCATGGCCAAGGATGTCAGCATCGAACAGCGCCGCAAGGCGCGTGTCCGCAAGGCGATCCGCGAGCGCGCCTATGGCCGCCCGCGTCTCTCCGTGTTCCGCTCGTCGAAGCAGATCTATGCTCAGATCATCGACGACGAGAAGGGGCAGACCCTCGTCGCCGCTTCCTCGATCGAGAAGGCGAACCGCGAATCTCTGAAGACCGGCGCGAACATCGACGCCGCGAAATTCGTGGGCAAGCTTCTCGCCGAGCGCGCCGCCGAAAAGGGCGTCAAAGAGGTCGTGTTCGACCGTGGCGCTTACATGTATCACGGCCGCGTCAAGGCGCTGGCCGACGGCGCCCGCGAGGGCGGCCTGCAGTTTTAATTTCCCTTCTCCCGCACGCGGGAGAGGGCGTCATGCGAAGGCGTGGCGGATGAGGGCCTTACCCGACCTCTGCGGAGGCCGGGTTCGCTGTTTCCCGAAAGGGGAGAGGCGGGAAGCCCAACGAAGCGAGCGGCGGAGACGCCGCGTAAGTGACGGAAGAAAAAATGGCGCGTGAAGCTGAAGGCGGTCGCGGTCGCGACCGGGATAGAGAAGAGCGCGATAGCGAATTCGTGGATCGTCTGGTCCACATCAATCGCGTCGCGAAAGTCGTGAAGGGCGGCCGTCGTTTCGGCTTCGCCGCTCTCGTCGTCGTCGGCGACCAGAAGGGTCGCGTCGGCTATGGCCATGGCAAGGCGCGCGAAGTGCCGGAAGCGATCCGCAAGGCGACGGAAGCCGCCAAGCGCGCGCTGATCCGCGTCCCGCTGCGCGAAGGCCGCACGCTGCATCACGACGTCTATGGTCGTCACGGTTCGGGCCGCGTGATTCTGCGCGCCGCGCCGGCCGGCACGGGCATCATCGCCGGTGGCCCGATGCGCGCCGTCTTCGAGACGCTCGGCATGCATGACGTGGTGGCGAAGAGCCAGGGCTCCTCGAACCCCTACAACATGATCCGCGCCACCTTCGACGCGCTCGGTCGCGAGGACTCGCCGCGTTCCGTCGCCGCGCGCCGTTCGCTGAAAGTCTCCGCGCTTCAGGCGCGCCGCCAGGGCGTCGACGCTGACGCCGTCGACGCGTAAGGGAGGCTCTCGACATGTCGAATGGCAAGCAGATCACCGTCGAGCAGACGGGCAGCTCGATCGGCCGTAACGAGCGTCAGCGCAAGACGCTTTTGGGCCTCGGCCTGACCCGCATCGGCCGCAAGCGCCAGTTGGAGGACACTCCGGCTGTGCGCGGCATGATCGCCAAGGTGGCGCATCTCGTCAAAATTGTCGGCGAGAAGTGAGGACGCGGCAATGAAACTCAACGAAATCTCCGACAATCCGGGCTCCAGCAAGAACCGGATGCGCGTTGGCCGCGGCATTGGCTCTGGCAAGGGCAAAACCGGCGGACGCGGCGTGAAGGGCCAGAAGGCGCGCACCGGCGTCGCCATCAAGGGCTTCGAAGGCGGTCAGATGCCGTTGCATCGGCGTCTGCCGAAGCGCGGCTTCCACAATCCCTTCCCGACCGACTACAATGAGATCAACATCGGCCGCGTGCAGCAGGCGGTCGACGCCGGCAAGCTCGACGCGAATGCGCCGGTGACGGTCGAAGCGTTGATTGCGGCTGGCCTCGTGGCCAAGGCCCGCGACGGCGTGAAGATCCTCGGGCAGGGCGAGATCAAGGCGAAGCTCGCCTTCGAGGTCGCCGCCGCCTCCAAGAGCGCCATTGCGGCGATCGAGGGCGCGGGTGGGTCGGTGAAGCTCCTCGCGGGCGAAACGGCCACGGCCTAAGGTCAGGTTTTTAGGCGGCCGCTCTCGCAAGAGCGGCCGCTTTGTCTTATAGAGGCGTCTCCCGTCGCTGATGCGATCGGGCGAACACTGCCCTCCGGGCGACAAACAAAAAAGGCGCCAAAGAAAAATAGGCGCGACAAAGGGGAGTTCCTCCATGGCATCGGCAGCCGAGCAGCTCGCGGCCAACGTCAATCTCTCCGCCTTCGGCAAGTCCGAGGAACTCAAGAAGCGCATCCTGTTTACGCTCGGGGCGCTGATTGTCTATCGCCTCGGCACCTATGTGCCGCTGCCGGGCATCGACCCGGAGGCTTTCGCGAAGAGCTTCTTCGGCCAGTCGAAAGGCATGCTGGAGCTGTTCAACATGTTCGCCGGCGGCGCCGTCCAGCGTCGCGCGATCTTCGCCCTCAACATCATGCCGTATATTTCGGCGTCGATCATCATTCAGCTTTTGACCTCGGTGTTTCCGTCGCTCGAATCGCTGAAGAAAGAAGGCGAGCAGGGCCGCAAGGTCCTCAACCAATACACCCGCTATCTCACCGTCGCGCTCGCGACCTTTCAGGCCTACGCCATGGCGATCGGCCTCGAAGGACAGCAGGGCGTCGTCACGGAGCCCGGGCTCTTCTTCCGCATCACAACCGTCGTGACGCTTGTCGGCGGCACCATGTTCCTGATGTGGCTCGGCGAGCAGATCACCTCGCGCGGCATCGGCAACGGCTCGTCGCTGATCATTTTCGCCGGTATCGTCGCAGCCTTCCCCTCAGCGATCGTCTCGACGCTCGAACTCGGCCGTCAGGGCGCGATCTCGACCGGCATTATCCTCGGCGTGATTGCGATGTCGTTCCTCGTCATCGCCTTCATCGTCTTCATGGAACGCGCCCAGCGCCGCCTGCTGATCACCTATCCTAAGCGTCAGCACGGCAACCGAGTTTATGAGGGGCAGACGTCCTTCCTGCCGTTGAAGCTCAACACGGCCGGCGTCATCCCGCCGATCTTCGCTTCGTCGCTGCTGCTGTTGCCGACGACGGTCGCCAACTTCTATCAATCGACGGGCTCGGAAAGCATTTTTGCGACGATCTCGGCCTATTTCGGTCATGGGCGTCCGCTCTATATGCTCGCCTATGTCGGCCTCATCGTCTTCTTCGCGTTCTTTTACACGGCCATCGTCTTCAACCCGACGGAGACCGCGGACAATCTCAAGAAGCATGGCGGCTTCATCCCCGGCATTCGTCCGGGCGAGCGCACGGCCAAGTTCATCGACGACGTGCTCATGCGCATCACCGTGCTCGGCGCCGCCTATCTCGCCATCATCTGTCTTCTGCCGGAAGGGCTCATCGCCTATGCGAATCTGCCCTTCTACTTCGGCGGCACCTCTTTGCTCATCGTGGTGAGCGTGACCATGGACACGGTCTCGCAGATCCACGGCCATATGCAGGCGCAGCAATATGAGGGGCTGATCCGCAAGACCAAGCTCAAGGGACGTCGTAAATGAGACTCGTCCTTCTCGGCCCCCCGGGCGCCGGCAAGGGAACGCAGTCCGCTCGCCTCGTCGAAAAGCTGGGCGTGCCCCAGCTCTCGACCGGCGACATGCTGCGCGCGGCCGTCGCGGCCGGAACGCCGATCGGCCTGAAGGCCAAGGCGCTGATGGACTCCGGCCAGCTCGTGCCCGACGAAGTGGTCATCGGCATCATCGACCAGCGGATCGATAAAGCAGACTGCGCCAATGGCTTCATCCTGGACGGCTTTCCACGCACCGTCGCGCAGGCCGAGGCGCTCCGCGGTCTTCTGGACCGCAAGGGGTTGGAGCTCGACGCGGTGATCGAGCTTGTCGTCGACGAGAATGCGCTAGTCGACCGGATGCGCAGGCGCGTCGCCGAGACGCTCGCCGCCGGCAAGCCGGTTCGCGCCGACGACAATCCGGAAAGCTTCAAGACGCGGCTCGACACCTATCGCGCGCAGACTGCGCCGGTCTCGGCGCATTACGCCGGGCGCGGCGAGCTGAAACGGATCGACGGCATGGCGCCGATCGACGATGTGACGGCGGCAATCGACAGATCGCTCGGCGCCTGATAGAAAGCTTCAAGAAATCAGACATCGGCCCGGCTCTGCCGGGCCGATGCTTTTTGTCCTCCCGACAAACCCAGAGACTTCACCGATGGAAGCAAAGTCATTTTGCGGCCTGGACTTCGGCACGTCCAATTCGACCGTCGCCGTCGAGGGGGCGCAGGGCATGGAGCTCGCGCCGCTTGAAAACGGGAGCCGCACGCTGCCGAGTTCGATCTTCTTCGATTTCTCGGACGGCTCGCCCGTCTTCGGTCGCGCGGCGATCAAAGCCTATGTCGACGGCGTCGAGGGGCGGCTGATGCGCAGCCTGAAATCCGTGCTGGGCACAGCGCTGATGGACGAGACCACGCGAATCAAGACGAAAGCATATACGTTCAAGGACATCATCGGCCTCATCGTCGGAAAGCTGAAAGACGCCGCCGACGGCGTCGCAGGCGAGGACGTGACAAAGGTCGTGCTCGGCCGACCTGTGTATTTCGTCGACGACGACCCGGCCGCCGACCGTCGCGCGCAGGACGCGCTCGAGGAAATCGCGCGGGCGCGAGGATTCCGCGAGATCGCCTTCCAATATGAGCCGATCGCCGCGGCGCTCACCTATGAGCAGAGCGTGCGCGAAGAGCAATATGCGCTTATCGCCGACATCGGCGGCGGCACGTCGGATTTCTCCGTGGTGCGCGTTTCGCCGCAGGCGCGTTGGCGCGCGGATCGGGCAGGGGACGTGCTCGCCAATAAGGGCGTGCATATCGGCGGCACGGATATCGATCGCCTTTTCAGCCTGAAGTCGGTCATGCCGCATCTCGGGCTTGGGAGCGAGATGCGGCTGCCTTTCGGCGACAAAGTGCTGCCGGCGCCGAACGGCTTTTTCGTCGATCTCGCGACCTGGCATCGGATCAATCTCCTCTATACGCCCAAGGTTGCCCGGGAGCTCGAGGAGATGGAGCGCTATTCGCTCTCGCCCGCGAAGATCGCCCGTCTCGCGGAGGTGATCGAAAGCCGCCGCGGCCATTCGATCGCGCTGTCGGTGGAGCACGCTAAGATCGATCTGTCGGACTCGGATCGCGCGACGATCGACCTCACAGAAGTGGAGCGGGCATTCGAGGTCGAAACTTCCGCCAATACGCTGCATGAGGCGATTGCGGACCAGCTCGGCTCGCTCTCGCGCACGCTGAAGGAAACTCTCGCCGCCTCAGGGCTTTCCGGCGGGCGCATCGATGCGGTCTTCCTCACCGGCGGCTCGACCGCAATTCCGGCCGTGCGTGCGGCGGTCACCGGCCAGACGCCGGGCGCGAAAATCGTCGAAGGCGATATGTTCGGCGCCGTGGGTCTCGGCTTAGGGCTGGACGCGCAACGAAAATTCGGTTCTGATGGCTTGCGTCGCAGCGCTTGAGTCTCGCGAGGGAAGAAAATCGCATTTCCCTCGCCAGTTTTGCTTGACTCGTGCGCGATCGCTCGCTATCGCCTGACTTCCGACGGAAATTCGAGGGAAGCTCTCTTCGGAGGGCTTCCGTTTTTGCGTTCGGATAATCGGAATCACCCGCAGGGGCCGGCCTCCACCGGACGCGGGTTCACTTCGGCGGCGCCGCAAGGCTGCCGCCTGAAATGGAGAAAATCGTGGCACGTATCGCAGGCGTCAACATCCCGACCAACAAGCGCGTCGTCATCGCGCTTCAGTATATTCACGGCATCGGCCCCAAGAAGGCTGAAGAAATCTGCGAGAAGGTGAGCATCCCGGCCGAGCGCCGCGTGGCCCAGCTCACCGACGCGGAAGTCCTGCAGATCCGCGAGACCATCGACCGTGACTATCTCGTGGAAGGCGATCTGCGCCGCGAAGTCGCGATCAACATCAAGCGCCTGATGGACCTCGGCTGCTACCGTGGCCTGCGCCACCGCCGTCAGCTTCCGGTTCGTGGCCAGCGCACCCATACCAACGCTCGCACCCGCAAGGGCAAGGCGAAGCCGATCGCCGGCAAGAAGAAGTAATTCCGGCAATCGTCAAGTCGGGCAGTCGGTAACTCCGGCTGCCTGCAAGGTGGAGCCGCTGGCGTTACGGCGGCGTCGATATCGAAAGGCAAGAGTTAAATGGCCAAGGACACTACCCGCGTTCGTCGTCGCGAGCGCAAGAACATCGTCTCCGGCGTCGCGCATGTGAACTCGACGTTCAACAACACGATGATCACCATCACCGACGCTCAAGGCAATACTGTGTCGTGGTCGTCGGCCGGCTCGATGGGCTTCAAGGGTTCGCGTAAGTCGACCCCCTACGCCGCGCAGATGGCCGCCGAGGACGCCGCCCGCAAGGCCGGCGAGCATGGCGTGCGCACGCTCGAAGTCGAGGTTTCGGGCCCCGGTTCGGGCCGCGAATCGGCTCTGCGCGCGCTGCAGGCGGCGGGCTTCACCGTTACGTCGATCCGCGACGTGACGCCGATCCCGCACAATGGTTGCCGTCCGCGCAAGCGCCGTCGCGTCTGACGCTACGGCAATAGGAAGCCTGCTTTCAATCGAGCATATTTCGCGCGGCCCCGGCTCCTCCCCGCCGGAGCCGCGTTCAGGAGCTTCAAGGAAAGGCGCCCCAGTGAGCATCCAGAAGAACTGGCAGGAACTCATCAAGCCGAACAAGCTCGACGTGACGCCCGGCGACGATCCGCGCCGCGTGGCGACCGCCGTCGCCGAGCCGCTGGAGCGGGGCTTCGGCGTGACGCTCGGCAACGCCCTGCGCCGCATTCTTCTCTCGTCGCTGCAGGGCGCGGCGATCACTTCGATTCACATCGACGGCGTTCTGCACGAATTCTCGTCGATCCCCGGCGTGCGCGAGGACGTGACCGACATCGTCCTCAACATCAAGGACATTTCCGTCAAATATCAGGGCGAGGGCGTGAAGCGCCTGACGCTCAAGAAGACGGGCCCGGGCATTGTCACCGCCGGGGACATTCAGGCGACGGGCGACGTGCAGGTTCTCAACCCCGACCTCGTCATCTGCACGCTCGACGAGGGCGCGGAGTTCCGCGTCGAATTCACCATTTCGACCGGCAAGGGCTATGTGCCGGCGGATCGCAATCGCGCCGAGGATGCGCCGATCGGCCTCATCCCGGTCGACAGCCTTTATTCGCCGGTGAAGAAGGTCAGCTATCGCGTCGAGAACACCCGCGAAGGCCAGGTGCTCGACTATGACAAGCTGACGCTGACCGTCGAGACCAATGGCGCGATCACGCCGGAGGATGCGCTCGCCTTCTCGGCGCGCATCCTGCAGGATCAGCTCAACGTCTTCGTCAATTTCGAGGAGCCGCGTCGCGAAGAGGCCGCCCCGTCGATCCCGCAGCTCGCCTTCAATCCGGCGCTGCTCAAGAAGGTCGACGAGCTGGAGCTTTCGGTGCGCTCGGCGAACTGCCTGAAGAACGACAATATCGTCTATATCGGCGACCTCATCCAGAAGTCGGAGGCGGAAATGCTCCGCACGCCGAACTTCGGTCGCAAATCCTTGAACGAGATCAAGGAAGTCCTCGCGCAGATGGGTCTCCATCTGGGCATGGAAGTCCCCGGCTGGCCGCCGGAGAACATCGACGATCTCGCCAAGCGGTTCGAAGAGCATTATTGAGTTTGCCGCCTTCTCCCGCTTGCGGGAGAAGGCGTCGTCAGCCCCAGCTCATGCAGGGGCCACCCTCTCCCGCAAACGGGAGAGGGGAATAAGGAGACGGCCGTACCTTGGCACGGCGGCCGCATAAGCAACGGAGAGCCACATGTATCACGGTCACAAGAAGCGCCGTTTCGGCCGCACCCACGAGCACCGCAAGGCCATGTTCGCGAATATGGCGCAGGCGCTCATTAAGCATGAACTGATCATCACCACTCTGCCGAAGGCGAAAGATCTTCGTCCCGTGGTCGAGAAGCTGGTGACGCTCGGCAAGCGTGGCGATCTGCACGCTCGTCGTCAGGCGATCGCCCAGATCAAGGACGTCAAGCTCGTCGCGAAGCTCTTCGACGTGCTCGGCCCGCGCTACAAGGAGCGCAATGGCGGCTACACCCGCGTTCTGAAGGCGGGCTTCCGCTATGGCGACAATGCGCCAATGGCCGTCATCGAATTCGTCGATCGCGACGTCAATGCGCGCGGTCAGGACTCCGGCCCGGTTCAGGTCGAAGAAGAGGCGGCGTAAGCCCATGAAGACGATCGGCGCGGAACCGGGTTTTGTTTCCGGCGCGCCGAAGCTTTTGCTCAGATTGGAAGGGGCGGCGCTGATGGCGACCGCCCTTTTCTATTACGCGCAGGCCGGCGGCGACTGGGGACGTTTCGCGCTGCTGTTTCTGTTCCCGGACCTTTCGCTCTTCGCTTATCTCGCGGGGCCGCGGCTCGGGGCGATCGCCTATAATCTCGCCCACACGACCATCGGCCCCTTCGCCTATGGCGTCTTGGGCGCCGCGACCGGGCAGCCGCTGCTCATGCAGATCGCAGCGATCCATTTGGCCCACATCGGTTTCGATCGGCTGCTGGGCTTCGGGCTCAAATATGGCGTGAGCTTTTCGGCGACGCATCTTGGTCCGGTTGGAAAGGCGGCGCCCCGGACCGCGAGCCTTCAGGCTCGCTTCTAAAGCGCACTCCGCAAAAGTTGATAGACTTTTGCGAAAAGAATGCGCTCCAGCTTTTTGGATCTGCAAAGCGCGCCCAAAGGCGCACGGTCCGTAGCTGCATCCTCGCGGTCGCCAAAATTCATGCTTATATACCGCCCGTTGGATTCTCTTTCCGGAGCGGCTGATGCGCCTCGATCTGCGCCACCTTGTTTTTGGAGCTTTTGCCTGCGCGGCCGGCGTTAGCGTCGCCTATATCGAACGCGCGGCGGCGCCCGCGCATGCGCAGGCGGTCGAGGGCAGCGTCGTTCCCAAAAGCCGTGCAGAGATCACGCTTTCCTTCGCCCCGGTCGTCAAAAAGGCTCAGCCGGCCGTCGTCAACGTCTTCGCTTCGCGCGTCGAGCGCATGCCGGCCAATCCCTTCCTCGACGACCCGATCTTCCGGCGTTTCTTCGGCGAGGGGGGCGGCATGCCCGGCCGCTCCAATACGGCGCAGTCGCTCGGCTCCGGCGTCATCGTCGACCCCGCCGGTCTTGTCGTGACCAATAACCACGTCATCGAGGGCATGACCGACGTGAAGGTCGCGCTCGCCGACAAGCGCGAGATCCCAGCCAAAATCCTGCTGCGCGATCCCCGGACCGATCTTGCCGTGCTGAAGCTCACCGAGGGATCGAACTTCCCGACGATGGAGCTTGGCGATTCGGACGCGCTCGAAGTCGGCGATCTGGCGCTCGCCATCGGCAATCCCTTCGGCGTCGGCCAGACCGTCACGCAAGGCATCGTCTCGGCCCTGGCGCGCACCCATGTCGGCATCTCCGACTATGGCTTCTTCATTCAGACGGACGCCGCCATCAATCCCGGCAACTCCGGTGGCCCGCTCGTCGATATGAACGCCCGCGTCGTCGGCATTAATTCAGCGATCTTCTCAAAGTCCGGCGGCTCCATCGGCATTGGCTTCGCGATCCCCGTCAATATGGTGAAAAGCGTGCTGCTCGCGGCCAAGGGCGGCGGCAAGATGGTCAAGCGCCCGTGGCTCGGGGCGACGCTGCAAACCATCTCCCAGGAGATTGCCGAAGGGCTGGGGCTCGATCGCCCGACCGGCGCGCTGCTTGCCGATATCGATCCCAAGGGGCCTGCCGCCGATGCGGGGCTGAAGCGCGGCGACGTGATTGTCTCCGTCGACGGCCAAACGGCGGACGATCCGGAGGCGGTCGGCTATCGCCTGGGCACCAAGCCGCTCGGCGGGCAGGCGACGCTCGGCGTGCTCCGCGGTGGCAAAAAGATCGTCGCGCAAATGCGTCTGACCCCCGCGCCTGAGACGCCGCCGCGCGATACGATCAAGCTCAAGGGCCCGTCGCCTTTCGCCGGCGCGACGGTGGTGAATGTCTCGCCGGCGGTCGTCGAGGAAATGTCGGTCCAGGGCGCCGCCAATGGCGTCGTCGTGTCCGAGATCGAGGACGGCTCCTTCGCCCAGCAGCTCAATCTGCAGCGCGGCGACGTCGTGCTCGCGGTCAACGACCAGAAAATCGACTCGACCCGCGACCTCGAAAAGGCCGTCTCCAGCCGCGCTTATTACTGGAAGATCACGCTGGCGCGCGGCGGGCAGGTCTTCACCACGGTCGTCGGCGGCTAGGATGAGCGGCGTCTCGATCCTGGTGACAACGATCGATTCGGACGAGAAGGCGCGCGCCCTGGCGCATGCCGCTCTCGCCGAGAAGCTCGCCGCCTGCGTTCAGATCACGCCGATCTCCAGCCTCTACACTTGGAAGGGCGGATGCTGCGAGGAGCCCGAATTCCGTATCGAGATGAAGCACCGCACGGAAGATTACGCGGCGCTCGCCGCTTTGGTGCGCCGCCTGCACAGCTACGAGACACCGGAAATACTCCGCATCGACGCGGCCGAGGCGGAGCCCGCCTATGCCGCGTGGCTGCGCGAGTCGACGCAGCGCGGCTGATTTTGCGAAAATTTGAGCCCTTTCGCGGCGTGGGCTTTGCAAACCGCCCCAGCGGCGCTTACCTACTGCCCGCAGCACAGCGCTGCCAGGAGCGATGAATGACGGCAACCACGGATTATTTGCTCGACCGTCGGCGGTTGCGGCGAAAACTCGGCTGGTGGCGCATGGGCGCCATTGTTGCGGCCGTGATCGCCGCGCTCATTGCGCTCTCGCGGCTGTCGGGCGCTGATTCTCCTGACAAGCTTACGCCCCACGTCGCCCGACTGTCTCTGCAGGGCGTGATCACGGGCGACAAGGATACGATCGACCTGATCAAGAAGATCGGGGAGTCGAGCCAGGCGAAGGCGGTGCTGCTGACGATCGACAGCCCCGGCGGCACGACCACAGGAGCCGAGAGGCTCTACAACGAGCTGCGGCGCCTCGGCGAGAAAAAGCCCGTCGTCGCAGTCGTCGGCACGGTTGCGGCCTCCGGCGCTTATATTGCGGCGCTCGCCGCCCATACCATCGTCGCCGAGAGCAATTCGCTCGTCGGCTCGGTCGGCGTCCTGTTCCAGTTCCCGAATTTCTACAAGCTTTTGGAAAATGTCGGCGTAAAGGTCGAGGAGGTGAAATCCTCGCCCCTGAAAGCTGCGCCCAATGGCTATGAACCCACGAGCGAGGCGGCCAAGGCGGCGATCGCCAACCTCGTCGCCGACTCCTATGGCTGGTTCAAAGAGCTCGTGAAGCAGCGCCGGGGGCTCGACGACGCCGAACTGGCGAAGGTCGCGGACGGCCGCGTTTTCACCGCGCGCCAGGGCGTGCCGCTCAAGCTCGTGGATATTATCGGCGGCGAGCGCGAGGCGATCATCTGGCTCGAGACCAATAAGAACATCGCCAAGGATTTGCCGGTCCGGGACTGGAAGAAGAAATCGAGCATCGAACGTCTCGGGCTCGTCGAGGGCGCGGCCGCGCTCGCCCGGGTCGCCGGTCTCGCCGCCATCGCCGAGGTGCTGGATCAGGCGGCGAGCGCCGAGAGGAGCGCGAGCCTTGACGGTCTTCTGGCGATTTGGCAGGGTTTCGACGCGCGCTGACGCCGATCCAAGGGTCGATTTTCAGCAGAAAAGGACACTAGAGCCAACATGATCAAGTCGGAGCTTATTCAGCGAATTGCACGCCGCAACGGTCATCTTTACCAACGTGACGTCGAGACGATCGTCAGCACGATCCTCGACGAGATCACAGCGGCTCTGGCGCGCGGCGACCGGGTCGAGCTGCGCGGTTTCGGCGCTTTCTCGGTCAAGAAACGGGACGCGCGCACTGGCCGCAACCCGCGCACGGGCGCGCAAGTCTCCGTGCAGGAAAAATCCGTGCCCTTCTTCAAGACGGGCAAGGAGATGCGCGAACGCCTGAACGAGAACTACCAGGGCTGACGCCAGCCGCCGCGCTCGATCGGGCGCGGCGCCATCATGACGCCGGGCTCCCGCGGCCGATGCGCTGCCAGCAAGCCGGCGCGCGGTCGACGTTAGGGAGAGGCCATGAAATCGATTCTGCGAGTCCTCGTCTTCGTTCCTCTGGCGTTGATCATCCTGTTCTTTTCCATGGCCAATCGCGCGATGGTGAAGATCGGGCTCGATCCTTTCGCGGCCAATCCGGCCGACGCGCCCTCTGTCGAAGCGCCGATGTATCTGGTCGTCCTGGCGGCGATGGCGCTCGGCGTGCTCGCCGGCGGCGTCTCCTCCTGGCTCGGCCATCTGCCGGTGCGCCGCGCCGCCAAAGTCGCGCGCGCCGAAGCCAAGAAAACCAGGCTTGAGATCGAGAAGCTACGTCAACAGGCGCTTGCGGAACTGCCGAGCGAGTCCAAGGCGGCCAAGCGTTGACGGCTCGAGGGAGCCGGAGGCGCGACTCACAAAATCTTGCAACCAAGACGCTTGAAAAACCAGCCGCACGCCGATAAGAGAAACCCGCGCGCCTAGAGCCGCGCATGCCGCAATAGCTCAGCTGGTAGAGCACATCATTCGTAATGATGGGGTCGGGGGTTCGAATCCCTCTTGCGGCACCAGCTCTCTTCATATTAGCGCAATATCAGCAGCTTACTTCTTCAGCTATTTATCAGCCCCACACTCAACGCGCGCTTGGCCTCTCGGGCGTGCAATTTTGCACACCCTCATTGGCGCGTAGGCAGGGCCACCGGCTCGGCGTCGATCGCCTCCGCGGCTTCCGCCGCTTACCGTCGAAGGCCGAGCCGAAAGTAGATTATCGACCGCACGCGCACGCGCGTAGGCGCTATCCTCCAGCGATAGTGCGAGGAGGCCGCATGAGAGAAGTCACCTACGATCCCAACCACGTCCGGCCAGCAATCCTCGACGCGATCGCCGGCGGCAGCTCGCTCTCGGCGGCCATAAAGAAACTCGACCCAGCGCCGTGATACTCGTGGGCAAAGAAAAGCCTGCGCAACAACCCCGACTTGCAGGCGGCGTATGAAGCGGCCCAGCGAGATCGCGCGGACGCGCTTGCCGAGCAGCTTATCGAGCTCGCCGATACGCCTATCCCCAACGAGCTGCAGGGCTCCGGCAAATCCGCTTTTGTGCAGCAGCTTCGACTTCGCGTCGATGCTCGCAAATGGGTTGCCGCTCGGCCGCACCCGCGCAATTGGGGCGAGCGGGTGGACGTGAATGTTACCGAGATGCGGATCAGCATTACCGCCGCTGGCCGAAGCCGAGCGAAGGGCGCTGATCGGGCAGAGCTTGGACGAAAAATAAAAAGCGCGCTGGCGGTATGCCCAATATCTTTTGGGAAGCTCTCGGCCCTGCCCCCCCCCCGGGCGTCCCTGCGGCAGCGGGGAGTTGCCGGCGCTGCTTCACCCACTCAAGCGCCTCTTTGGCGCTGGCAAAAGTCAGCCCCTCGTCCTTAATGGCCTCGGCGACCTGACGCACCTCGTCGCGCGTCGCCTTCACTTCGCCGTCAAGGATCTCGGCGCGGGCAGCGTCGCCAACTTTTGCGGCGATCGTTTCAACGTCGCACGCAAAAACTGCAGAGCTTCGACTGTGGCCTTCGACGCGCCATGCTCGGAAGCTATGCGCTCGGAAGTAGATAACCGTCCCTCATTTTGATGGACGCTTGCCCTCGGAGTTCCAGCACCGCCATCGTTCTGCGTCTTTTTCTCGCGCTCGTATTTTTTGCCGAGGTAGTAGGCAAACCAGTCAGGCGGCGAACGACCGCAATTGAAGAAGGAATATGTCTTTTATATTTCAGACGCTTGAATTTTTGATCCGCCAACAGCCCCACACTCAATGCGTGCTTGGCGTCTCGGATGCCACAACCTAATTGCCGCGTAGGTAGGGCTATTGGCACAGCGTCGATCACCCGCGCTTCTTCCGCCCGCCGATCCTTCGCCCTCTGGGCGAGCGCCATCAGCACCTACGCTGCCTGATCGCTGATGGAATGGATAACGGTTAGCTGGGCGTCAACGCTTGTTGCCGGACGCCCAAACCCCAGATCCAGCAGCGCCGTCGCTGCCGCAGTCCGGCGGCGCTTCCTTGTCGCGCATGATCCCGGCCAACGTCTCGATAGTTTCTGCCGAATGCGCCTTCGCCAGATCGCGCACGTCGCCCACTTCGCGGCGCCTGCCGCCAGCATTCGGGGAAACGCAGCCCTTTACCCGCCTCCCACTACCATCCCTATCCGCCATCGTGATCCATCCTGTTGTGACGCCGTAGATCGCAAGCAGTCAGCACTAAAAAGTTTGAAATGCTTGCCCGCGATCACTCTCCCTATCCGCGGTGCCGCCAGCAATGCTAGTCGCAATTCGCGCGAATGAGATGATCTCATCGTAGGTCTTAAAGCGTTCGACCTAGGCGTTCCGTTGTGGTAACAAGTTTGTCGATCATTCGTAACTAAGGGTTAATAGCATGGCTAGCGTTGAGATAAGGGCGGCTGGACGCAAACTGGCAATTACTGGGCCTATACAGTCGTACCTCGACGGCTATAAGGATTACGATGCAGATGCTTCGGCAGTATCTCAAATTTTCAAACAGCTTCCAGAAAAGACCACTTTCATTGATGCAGGCGCGAATGTTGGCTTCGTTTCAATTCCTCTTGCTGCCTCTCGCCCAGATCTGAATATCATATGCATCGAACCGGTGCCCCATAATGTCGAAGCTCTTCGCGCCAATGTAGCCACTAATGGCTTAGATAATATTACTGTAATTCATGCTGCGGTCAGCGACGCTCCGGGCGCAGTTTCTATGACTAGCGAAGGACCTTGGTCCACGGTGACCGCGAACGGAAGCGTGAAGGTAGACTGCATAACGCTTGATCAATTCGCGGAGCTGAATATCTCAGGAATTAAGATCGATGTTGAAGGGCACGAACCTTATGTGCTTGCGGGGGCTGGATGTGTTCTATCTAAGAGGCCCCTTGCTTATATGGAGTTCAACTTATGGCATCTCATTATGCGCCATTATGACACGATGACATTCATTGAGACAATTTGGGAGCGCTCGGACATCGTATCGATGGTTTGTGGGGAAACTATACTTCCGCCTTCCCCGAACGGCCCCGAGTTTCTGTTCACTAACATTGTACAACATGATGGTTTGACGGATTTGGTGTTTCGACCACGTGGAACATTTGGAACTCTGCTAGACATGGTCGGCCAACATTTCAATCGAGAATGAAGGCTCTCAAACAACAAGAGGTTTGCTCTCTAGGACGGTTGCGGCACCTGTTAATATCCTAGGGAACTAAGAGCGTGAAATTTTGGGGCGTGGCTGAGGGTCGGCCACGCCATTCTCGTTAGATGTTTGATCCCATGGTTTGATGGTCCAATCTTATCCAGCGATTGGAAGGATGTGCTGTGGGGAAATTTTCCACGGGAGCGCCCGCACGACAGAGGCGGTGTGTCGAGCGATACAGCATAGTCAAGAGAGCCTGAGAGCCCTCGCCAAGCGGTAAGCCGTCAACCAGAAGACGATCGCCAAATGGAAGAAACGGGCGTCGGTTCGCGATGAACGGACGGGGCCAAAAGAGCCCAGATCGACGGTTCTGACGATTGAGGAGGAGGCAATCGTTGTCGCCTTCCGCCGTCACACGCTGCTGCCTTTGGACTACTGCCTTTATGCGCTTCAGGCGACGCTGCCGCATCTGACGCGTTCGTATCTGCATCGCAGCCTTCAACGCCACGGCATTTCACGGTTGCCGAATGTCGAGGGCGATGCCTCCGCCAAGCGGAAGTTCAAAGCCTATCCAATCGGCTATTTCCATATCGATATTGCGGAAGTTCGCACCGCTGAAGGCAAGCTCTATATATTCGTGGCGATCGACCAAACGTCGAAATTTGCCTTCGTTGAGCTGCATGAGAAGGCGACGACGCGCATCGCCGCCGATTTCCTGTTCGCGTTGATCAAGGCCGTTCCCTACAAAATCCACACCGTGCTGACCGATAATGGAACGCGCTTCACCGACCCCGGCGGCGAGACCGGGACCCGTGCCGAAATCAAGCAAATGCCGGCGGAGGGGAGGCCCTTCCGGGCGCATGCCTTCGAATTCGCCTGCGCCCGCGCCGATATCGACCACCGGCTGACCAAGCCCAAACATCCCCTGGACCAATGGGCAGGTCGAGCGCATGAACCGCACAATCAAGGACGCCACGGGCGCATGGCTGACCCGCCGACCGAGGAGGCAAGGGTCGCCGCATAAAAGAAAAGGCCCGGCGTTAGCCGGGCCATCTCTCACGTCACGAACAGAGGCTGGATCTGTTCGATCAGTATTTCGCGACGACCGGAGCAGGGGCGCCCCAGTTGAAGTGATAGTTCAGGCCCGCGCGGACGATGTTGCCGTTGAAGCGGGTCGTGACTTGCGGGAAAGCCGAGCTGTAAGTGCCGCCGGGAACGGCCGACGCAGGGCCGCCGATATTGACGAGCGGGCTGCCGGCCACGGTGACGCTGCCGAGATCATAATAAAGATATTCGACCTTCGCGGACCAATTGGGCCAGAACATCCATTCGACGCCGCCGCCAGCCGTCCAGCCGACGCGCGTATCCGAGAAGGTCGCCGCCGAGAAATAGCTGTTCGGCAGACTTGCGTCTCTGAGTTCGGTGCCGACGGAGCCGTAGTTCAGGCTGACGCCGCCGTAAGCGAGGCCGCCCGTGCCATAGATCAACAGGGTCGGCGTGGCCAACCAGCCGAGACGACCGCGCACCGTTCCGATGTAATCGAGCGAACGCGACACGGAGGTCGTCTGAACGAGCAGATTGGTGAAGCTCGGGTTCTGGAGCGCGGCCGAGGAAATCGCGTTGCGGCGGGACGCGGCGACGCCCTGGATGTCCGCCTCGACGCCGACGACGAAGCTGTTGTAGAACTGCCAGTTGTAGCCAATCTGGCCGCCGCCGATGAAACCGCCCTGGTTTCCGTTGTTGATGTTGCCGGTCGACACCGCGGCCAGGAGCTGGCTGGAGTTCGGAAAAGCCGCGCAGCCGGGGAACCCTACGTTACATCCGCCCGGGAAGGACGCGTAAGTAATATTGTTGCTGTTGGACCAGGTGCCGCCGGCGTTCAGGCCGACATAGAAGCCCGTCCAAAGCGGCGGCGGGGGCGGCGGCGGAAGGACCGGCGGGCCTTTGCGGGAGGGGAGGTCGGCGGCGAGGGCCGAGCCGACGGTCATCGTCAGGGCAAGAGCCGAAAGAGCGATTTTGTGCATGTGTCTTTGATCCCAATTAGAGGCGACCGCAAATCGCCCTAACACAAACGAACAGGCAAAAACCGGAAAAGTCTTTGCGGAAAATCAAATATAACGACATTGCCGCGCGCAGCGGTACTTGTGCAACATATAGCTAAGATCGTGCTTGATAGATAAAATAGCCGCCAGGAGGCGACGTCGCAAATTTGTATTTGGAGTTTACTTTGGCCGAGCTTACGCTCTGCGAAATGCCGTCGCGACGGGCGGGCGCGATCGGATCAAGCGAACGACGGCGCGGCTGCAAGCGACCTGGGCATATTTTTCGGCTATTATCCGGCAAGGAAAACGGCGCGCCTCGACCCCATCCAGGCGCTTCGATACAAGTGAGGCGCGCGGGTATGAGAAGAGATCCGCTCGATTGGTTCGGCGCTATTCGCGACGCTTCGCGCCAGCGAAGCGATCGGGAATCCAGAGCAAAATCATCGATTTTGCGGCTCTGGATCGTGGGGAGGGCTTTCAGCCCGCCGGGAATGACAAGCCCTCATGCGCGCTGTTCAACCGGAAACAATATGAGACCGTTGATCTTTGCGTTTGCGGCAATCGCGAGCCTCCTCGGCGGCGTCGTCGCGAGCGTCAGTCAGGAATCGAATCCGCCCGCCGCCGATGCGCGCATCGCGGGCCATAAATTCGCGCTCCAGGTCTGCGCGGCCTGCCATGTCGTCGCCAAAGACCAGACGACGCGGCCGATTTTGAAACCGCCGGCGCCGAGCTTTTTGCGCATCATGCGCCGCCCGAGCGTGACTGAAGCGTTTCTTCGGGGATTTCTGAGAACTCCGCATGGGAAGATGCCCAATCCGGAACTTGCCGATTTCCAGATCGACGAGGTCGTGGCCTATATGCTGAGCCTCGAGCAGAAAAAATAGCGCTGCGCCGAGATGTTCGAGGATAGCTGATGTTCGTGAGGTCGTTTCGCGGCGCTGTGAGCCTGTTCGCTGTCGTTCTCATCGCATCGGGCGCCGCTGCGCAGGCGAGCAAGCCTTCGGCGCCGGAGCGCCTCGACATTGCCGATATGACCTGGGTGGAGCTGCGCCAGGCGATCGAGCAAGGCTATACGACAGTCATCGTCCCGAGCGGGGGGATCGAGGAAAACGGCCCGCATATGGTCTTGGGAAAACACGACCAGATCGTTCGCAGGACGTCGCACGAGATTGCGCGCGCGCTGGGTAACGCTCTGGTGGCGCCGGTGATCTCCTTTGTTCCGGAGGGCGAGGGCCTGATGCAATTTCCCGGCACCATCGGCGTGCCCGAAGAGGTTTTCGCCGGAGTGCTCGAGGGCGCGGCGCGCAGCCTGAGAGGGAGCGGGTTCAAGAATATCTGTCTCATTGCCGACCATGGCGGCAGCGTGGGGCCGCAGGCAGAAGTTGCGACACGTCTGACGCGCGAATGGGCCGGCGACGGCGTGCGCGTTTTCGATGTCTCGGATTATTACGGATCGATTGCGGCTCAGAATGATCTTTTGAAAGCCCAAGGCGAAACGCCGGCCTCGATTGGAGAGCATGCCGGCATTGTCGATACCTCCGAGCTGATGGCGATAAATCCGAAAGGCGTCGATCTCTCGCGCGTCAATGAGGCGTCGCCCTTTGCCGTGAGCGGCGTCATCGGCAATCCAAAGAGAGCTTCGGCGGAGCGTGGGCAGGCGTTGCTCACCATAAAGATCGAGAAGGCGGTAAAGCAGATTAGAGCGTTGATCCTTCAACCGGCGGCAAACGCTTACGAAGGCCGATAAGGCGAAGCAGCTCCTCAAAGGGATAGACGAGCTGGCGCGTGAATCTCGGCGGAAAGGCTTGGTCGTCGATACCGTAACGCGCCGGAAGCGCGCCCGCCGGCATGAAAAACGTGCCGAACAGGACATCCCAAATGGCGAAGGTCGGCGCGAAATTGGCCGCGCCGCCCTGATTGGATCGGGTGTGATGCCAGCGGTGAAAGACAGGCGTCGCAATCACATATCGCAGCGGACCGAGAGTCCAGTTGAGATTGGAATGCACAAAATAGCCGACTGCCGTGTCCAAGGGCGCCAGGAGGATGATGACCTCGAGTGGGATGCCAAGATAAAGCATCAGCAACGGAACCAAATGGGCGCTCAGCGCCAAATTGATGGGATGCATGCGGTATCCGCTCGTCCAATCGACGTCTTCGCTCGCGTGATGAATCGCGTGGAACGGCCAGAGAATTTTGCGATGGAACCCACGGTGAATCCAATAAAGTAAAAAATCGGATATGGCCAAATAGAGCGCGCATTGCGCGGCAAGCGGGAAACGCGCAAACGGGCCGTTCCCCTGCAGCAGCCGGATAATTTCGACCGCCGGGAGGAACAAAGTCAAAGTCAAGGCAACGGCGATTGCGACGGCAGTTGAAAGATACATGGCCAGGATCGCATTCAGCGCGAGATAGCAGCCGTCTGTGGCGAGGCCGCGATTTCGCCACCAGGGCTTTCCGGGATTGCACGCGACGCCGGGGACGAGGGCCAATGCGGTGAAAATGGCGCCGCCGGCAAGGAGCGACGTCGTCATATTTTGCAGGGCGCTCAGGATTTCTGGCGATAGCTGCTGCAGTAGCCCTTGCATGATTTCTTGCCCCTGACTTGGCTGCATCCCCGACTGGCTGGCGATGATGAAGCGAATGAGAATTGAAATCGCCGCTACGAAAAAGCCAAGACGAGCCGCCAAGACGGCATCGATCTTGTCTTGCAAGTCATGCCTGATCGCGCTGCAACAGCACAGGCCCTGAGCCGGTGGCGCCTAACTCGTCGGAGGGATTACGCAGCGGACAATCCTCTAGCGACAGGCATCCACACCCGATGCAGCCATCCAGATGGTCGCGCAATCGGGTCAGTCCGTCGATGCGAGCCTGCAAGGACTGCCGCCAGTTGCCGACCATCTCACGGACAGCAGCGGCTGTAGGTTGTTTTCCGGCTGGTATCGGCTTCAGAAGGGCAGTGATTTCCGCCAACGGCAGCCCCAGGTGCTGCGCCACTCGGATAATGGCGATCCGACGCAGAATATCCCTCGAAAAGCGCCGCTGATTGCCGCGGCTGCGGGTTGCCGCGATGAGCCCCTTGGCCTCGTAAAAATGCAAAGTCGAAACGGCGACGCCGCTCCGTTGCGCCACTTCGCCCACTGTCATTTGCTGGGGCGGTGTCCCACGTCTGTCCAATGCGAAAAACCCTTGACCTCAACCATGCTTGAGGTTTTATACAAGGTGTCCGCTTGCCTATGCAAGCCCTTCAGCCAAGCTCGGCCGAAGTGTCTCCTGCGTCGACGGCCGTGTTCGCGTGAAGGACCGGCGTGACGCTTGCACATATGGGACGGACATAATGGGGACAAAAGAGATTATCGTCTTGGTCAGCGGCGCGAACCGCGGCATCGGGCTCGCCATTGCAACCGGGCTGGCCCGTCATAAAGGCGTGAATGTGCTGCTTGGGTGCCGCGATCTCGACCGAGGCAAAGAGGCGAGTCTCCCGCTGCAGGCGGAGGGGCTACGCGTCAGGCCGGTGCAACTGGACACTACGGACGAAGACAGCGTATTAGCGCTTATTGACTTGATCGAAAGAGAATACGGCCGACTGGACGCTCTGGTCAACAACGCCGGTATTGGGTTGGATTATCACCCGACGTTGTCCGTCGCCGAACAGATGAGGCAGACCTTGGAGGTCAACGTCGTCGGCGTCTTACGACTCACAGAAGCGATGGCGCCGTTCCTGGCGAAATCTAACCGTCCGCGCATCGTCAACGTATCGTCGGAACTGAGTTCGTTCGGAATGCGCGCGGATCCGAACTGGGCTTATAGCGCCATCAAGCTTCCCACCTATGCGGCATCTAAGGCGGCGCTGAACTCGCTGACCGTCAGCTATGCCGACCAACTGAGAGACAAAGGGTTCAAGGTAAACGCCATTTGCCCGGGCTACACGGCGACCGAGGCGACCAATTTTTCAGGGACACGCACGCCCGAACAGGCGGCCGTCATTGCCGTCAACTTCGCGTTGCTCGACGAGGAGGGACCCAATGGCATTTTCGTCAATGAAGCACGAGAACTGCCTTGGTAAGGTGAGCTGAAATCAAGCGCAAAATTAGCCCGCGGGCGTCGATTCGCAGGCAGGATCGTGGTGCGTCGGAGACGAAGCAACCGGTCCGTCTGTACGGCCGCTGCTATAGGCCACGTTTATGTGGCAATTCCTCGTCTGCACTGGGTAGACGCCGGAACCTCCAGAAAGGAGCGGAAAAACTCTCGTCGCAAACAGAGCTGGCGAGGCCCGCCCGCACAGGAACAAAAACCATCTGGATGCGTTGTTGGGCTTTACCGAGACGATCTGCGACCGTAACCGACTCGGGCGCAACGCATGAAGGGAACACAATGCCTTTCGCGCAGAGATCGAGCGCCCGGCGACCCCTATCGTTCACGCCTGCGGCGGCGACGCCGCTTACGCGCGGGGCCGGCGGCGACCCCCGTTCGGGTCGCGGTTGATCATGCTTCCCGGCGCGTCCGAGATCGGGCGACTTACCTCGCCCGACGCATTTTTATGGGCAGTGGGAATCGAAGACACTTTCATAACGGCGCCGCATCGGGGAACCGGGCGGACGCTGGACGAATATGAGCTGACCGACCATTACGGCCGGTGGCGCGAAGACGTCGACCTGATGGCGCAACTGGGCGCGCCCTGCGCGCGCTACGGCGTTCCCTGGCATCGGATCCAACCTGCGCCCAATGTCTGGCAATGGGATTTCGTCGACGCCGCGCTGGAGCGGATGCTCTCGCTAAAGATCGATCCGATCGTCGATCTCGTCCATTACGGCCTGCCGGCCTGGATGGATCAAGCCTTTCTCAACCCGGATTACCCGCATTACGTCGCCGAATACGCCACGCGGCTGGCGGAGCGGTTCCGTGGGCGCGTGCGGTGGTACACGCCGCTGAACGAGCCGCGCATCACCGCTTGGTATTGCGGCCGGCTCGGCTGGTGGCCGCCCTATCAGCGAAGCTGGCGCGGGTTCGTCGCGCTCATGCTCGCCATCTGCCAAGGCATTGTGGAGACGGTGCGGGCGCTGCGCCGGGTCGATCCCGAAATCACGCCCTTCCATGTGGACGCCACGGATGTCTTCGAGACCGACGATCCCGCGCTCGCGGCGGAGGCAGCCCGGCGTCAGGACATCGTCTTTCTCGCGCTCGACCTTATCAGCGGGCGGGTCAATCCGGGGCACGCGCTTTGGAATTGGCTGCGCAGCAATGGGGCGGATGAGAAGCGGCTCGAAAGCTTTGCGCGCGAGCCGCTGGAGTTGCCGATCATCGGCGTCAATCTCTATCCCATCTTCACCAAGAAACGGATTCTGCGCGACCACGAAGGGCGGCTGCGGATCAGAATGCCCTATGCCTCCGGCGATCTGGTCGAGAAGATCGGACATATGTATTTCGAGCGCTACGGCGTTCCGTTGATGATCTCCGAGACGGCGGACAAGGGCTCCGTCGAGCGGCGGCTCGAATGGCTGCGCCGCTCCGTCGCCGCGGTGGGCGCGCTGCGCGCGCAGGGAATTCCCATGGTCGGCTACACTTGGTGGCCGATGTTCGCGCTGGTGACCTGGGCCTATCGCCAGGGCGTGCGGCCGTTGCACGACCATCTCTTGCAAATGGGCCTCTGGGATCTCGATCCAGATCCCAAAGGGCGTCTGGCGCGGATCGAAACCCCGCTCGTCGATGCTTATCGCGGCCTCGTCTCCGGCGGCGCCGCGGCAGTGGGACGCCTCGCGACGGCCGAGGCTTCCGTCGATCGCCTGCGCGCCGGATAGCGCGCATTTCGCCTCCTCTTTGGCCAATAACGAATGCGGAGGAAAATTATGTTTCGCAGCTTCTTTCTTGCCGGCTTCGAGGGCTCGACCGGCTACAACCGGCATGGCGAATGGTTCGATCACGTGGCCGCGACTGGCCATGACGCCTTGGTCGACGAGGATTACCGCGACATCGCCGGGGTCGGCCTTCACGCGGTTCGGGAAACGGTTCGCTGGCCGCTTGTCGATATTGCCGGACGCCACGACTTTTCCACTGTGAAGCCCTTCATCGAGGCGGCGAAGCGTCACCATGTGGAAGTGATCTGGGATCTCTTCCACTACGGCTTTCCCGACGACCTCGATCTCTGGTCGAATGCTTTTCCCCGCCGCTTCGCGGCTTACTGCTACGCCTTCGCGCGCTATGTCGCCGCGCATATGGACGGCCCTCATGTTTTCACCCCGGTAAACGAACCTTCCTTCATGTCCTATGCGGCGGGCGAGAAGGGCTTGTTCGCGCCGCATGCGACGGGCCGCGGCTTCGAGCTCAAGGTCGCCCTCGCGCGCGCGGCGATCGCGGGCATAGACGCCATTCGCGCTGCCTGTCCGAATGCGCGCTTCGTCAATGTCGATCCGCTCTGCCGGGTGGTCGCGCCCCCCGACCGGCCCGATCTTGCGGCGCAAGCCCATCATTTCAACGAAGCGCTGGTCTTCCAATCCTGGGACATGCTTTGCGGGCGGCTGCTGCCGGAATTGGGCGGCAGTCCAGCCCATCTCGATGTCGTCGGGATCAATTATTATTGGACCAATCAATGGGCGCTCGATGGCCTCCCAAATGCGCAAGGGGTCATCCCGCCGCTTGCCGACGACGATCCGCGCCGCGCGCCGCTCGCCGATCTCATCCGCGCGGTTTGCAAGCGCTACGGCCGCGATGTGATGATCACGGAAACGAGCCACGTCGGCGACAATCGCGGACCATGGCTGCTCGAGGTCGCGGCTGCGTGCGAGACGCTGCTTTGCGAAGGCGCGCCGCTGCGCGGCGTATGTCTCTACCCTATTCTCGGCATGCCCGAATGGCATGATCGAAACATTTGGACGCCGATGGGCTTATGGGATCCGATGCATCGTCACGATCCCTGCGCCGGGCGCCTTTTATGCGAGCCCATGCTGCATGCGCTTCGTTCGGCGCAGAAGACTGTCACGTCACGCTGGCAGCCGCTGCGGCGAACAGAGACGTTGGCGCAAAGACGCGGGCGCCCCGCGTCACGACTAAATGCGCACACTGTCGCCAGTGATCGCGAACGGAGCGAATTTAAACGGCGGCGAAGCTGGCGATGGTGAAGCGCTGCTTCCGGTTGTCAGTCTAACAAAATGTCGCAGCCGCAAGGCTGGCTCATGTCCGGCTCGGACCTAGATGCTCACAACGGGGCGGGCCGCGGCCGCCCTACCCTAGCAGGGAGCCGGGAGCATGGAGACAACGCCTCAAATCGATTTTCAGGGCATGGAGCCATCGCCTGTTTACCGTCAGCAAATATTGGAACACATCCAGCGGCTCGAGGATAAATTCGGGCGGATGACAGCATGCCGTGTGGTGGTCGAGGCTCCGAGCGGGCGCCATCGCACCGGCGGCCTTTACGAGGTTCATATTTACCTGGCCTTGCCGGACGAGCGGGAGGTCGCCGTCGACCGCACCCCGCATCTCGACGAGCGTTTCCAGCGCTTCGAATTTGCCCTCAACGACGCCTTCAGCCGCGCCGGACGCCAGTTGCAGGACCAAGTCGGGCAAATGCGCGGGAAAGTGAAGCATCACGAGGAGGCGCCGACAGGCGTCGTGAAACGGCTGATGCGCGAGGACGGCTATGGTTTTCTCGAGAGCGTCGATGGTCGCGAAATCTATTTCCACCGCAATAGCGTGCGGGAGCCGGGTTTCGACCATCTGGAGCTCGGCGTGCGCGTGAATTTCGTCGAAGAGGAGGGCGCGCAGGGGCCGCAGGCCAGCCGCGTCATGCCGATCGCCGAAAAGGCGCCGGAATAGCGCGCGTTCTTATTGAAAAGCGCCCTGAATTTTTCAGGAAGTCGCTCTAGCTAACGAAAGAACGAGGTCCCGTTTCAGGCGCTGCGCCGCTTATGGACATGAACGCAAATGCGCGATCTGACGCCCCCTCGGGCGGGCCGTCGCGCGAGGTCGCCCTCATCGCTTTGCTGGAAGAGCTTTCGCATGAGCTGCGCCCGAAGCAGAGCCAGCCTCTCGGCGTTCGAGCGGCGAGCAGGCTCGAACAGGACCTCGGCATAGACAGCCTGGCGCGAACGGAGCTGAGCGCGCGCATGGAGCGGCGCTTCGGCGTTCGCTTAGCCTTCGACGCCGTCAGCCAGGCCGAGACGGTCGGCGATCTGCTTGCGGCGCTCGAACTTGCGCCAGCGACTGGGGCGGGCGCCGAGCCGAGCGTGGTCGCGGCGGCGCCGCCATTGCCGAGCGCGGCGACGCCAACCACGGCGCGCACCCTGATCGAGGCGCTCGAATGGCATGTCGCGCATCATCCGGAGCGGCGCCATCTCAGCGTGCTGGAGGATGACCGCAAAATCATCGGCGAGTTGACCTATGGGCAGCTCGCGTTGCAGGCGCGCCGCGTCGCCGCTGGCCTCGTGGAGCGGGATATCGTGCCCGGCGACCGGGTCGCGATCATGCTTCCGACAGGGCTCGATTTCTTCGAAGTGTTCTTTGGAATTTTATATGCCGGCGCGACGCCGGTTCCGATCTATCCGCCGATGCGGCTGTCACAGATCGAGGATCATCTGCAACGGCAGGCCGGCATTCTGCGCAACGCCGGCGCGCGTATTCTCGTCACCATGCCCCAGGGGCTGCGCCTTGCGCAGCTCTTGCGCGCACAGGTCGAGAGCCTCGACTCCATCGAAAGCGCCGCAAGCCTTTCAGCCGCCGAGGACGTCGCCTTGCCTACGTCGCGCGACGAGAAATCCATCGCGCTGATCCAATACACGTCCGGCAGCACGGGCGATCCCAAAGGCGTCGTGCTCAGCCACGCCAATCTGCTCGCCAATGTGAGAGCGATGGGCGCGGCGATCGGCGCCAGCTCCAAGGATGTGTTCGTGAGCTGGCTGCCGCTCTATCACGACATGGGGCTCATCGGCGCGTGGCTCGGCTCGCTTTATTTCGCTGCGCCGCTCTTTGTCATGTCGCCCCTGAGCTTCCTCGCGCGGCCAGCGAACTGGCTCTGGGCCCTGCACCGCTTTCGCGCGACTTTGAGCGCGTCGCCAAATTTCGGCTTTGAGCTATGCGTCGCCAAAGTGGATGAAGCGAGCCTTGCTGGACTCGATCTCAGTTCCTTGCGCATGGTCGCCAATGGCGCCGAGCCGGTGAGCGTCTATACGCTCCGGCGTTTTTGCGAGAAGTTCCGCCGCTTCGGCTTCAGAGAAGAGGCGATGGCGCCCGTTTATGGCCTCGCCGAAAACGCCGTGGGCCTCGCCTTTCCGCCGACCGGCCGTCGCCCGGTGATCGACCGCATCGAGCGGGATGCTTTGACTCACCGTGGCCTTGCAAAGCCGGCGCGCGAAGCGGACGCCAAGGCGATCGAACTCGCGGCCAGCGGCCAGCCCTTGCCGGGCAACGACATACGCATCGTCGACGAGGGCGGGCGCGAGCTGGGCGAGCGCCAGGAAGGGCGCCTCGAATTCCGCGGCCCTTCGGCGACGGCGGGTTATTTCATGAATGAGGCGAAGACCCGCGAACTCATTCACGACGGTTGGCTCGACAGCGGCGACCGCGCCTATATCGCCAATGGCGACGTCTTCATCACCGGGCGCATCAAGGACATCATCATCCGCGCCGGTCAGCATCTCTATCCGCAGGAGATCGAGGAGGCCGTTGCGCGCATCCCCGGGATTCGCAAAGGCTGCGTCGCCGTCTTCGGCGCCGCCGATCCGCGTTCGGGAACCGAGCGCGTCGTCGTGCTCGCCGAAACCGCCGAGACCGACCCATCGGCGCGCGCAGGGCTCGAAGCGAAGGTGCAGGAGGTCACGACGGACATCAGCGGGACGATCGCCGACGAGATCGTGCTGGCGCCGCCGCGCAGCGTGCCGAAGACATCAAGCGGCAAAATTCGCAGAAGCGCCGCCAAGGCGCTTTACGAGCGCGGCGCCGTCGGGGGCGCGCAGCAGCCAGTATGGCGGCAATTTCTACACCTGGCGCTCGCGGGCCTCGGTCCGCAATTGCGCCGTTCCCTGAGTTTCGTCGGCGGCGGCCTTTATGCGGTCTGGTGGTGGCTGGTTATCGGTTCGAGCTATGCGGCCGCTTGGTTGGGCGTGATGGCGCTTCCGGGGCTGGGACGACGTTGGGCTTTCGTGCGACGCCTCGCCAATGGCGCGCTCGCCGCGTTGCGCGTTCCCATCTCCGCGAGCGGGCTGGAAAATATTCCGAACGGAAACGCCATGCTCGTCTTCAACCATTCGAGCTACGCCGACGCCATCCTCCTTACCGCCATATTGCCGGGCGCGCCGGCTTTCGTCGCCAAAAAGGAGCTGGCGCGGCAGACGTTCGCCGGACCATTCCTGCGTCGCCTCGGGGTGCAATTTGTCGATCGTTACGATGTCGCGAGCAGCCTCGGCGATATTGACGCGCTCATCGCGACGGCGCGGGGCGGCCGCAATCTGGTTTACTTCCCGGAGGGCACATTCACGCGCCGAGCGGGACTTTCCGGTTTCTTTCTCGGCGCTTTCAAAACCGCCGCGGAGGCGGGCCTCGCCGTCGTGCCAGGCGCATTGCGCGGAACGCGCTCCATGCTGCGCGGCGAGCAATGGTTTCCAAGGTGGGCGCCGCTCGGCGTCACGATCGAAAAACCCATAAGCCCCGCCGAAAAGGATTTCGCTTCCTTGCTGAAGCTGCGCGACGCGGCGAGACGCGCAATATTGGCGAATTGCGGCGAGCCCGATCTGGATGAGCTCGTCAAGCCGCCCGCGCCCGGCCTCGCAGACAAGCCGCGAGCGACGTCGCGAGGCGATGGAGCCTGATCGGCTCTCGGGATACGCGCAATCTCTGCGTTGCCGATAAGGTTTTGGCAAGCCTTCAGAGCTAAATTGATTCGATAGGATCGGCGCGCCGCTCGAAGATGAATTTCGATCCCCGCCTCGTCTTCCCCGGAGCCCCACAGTGTCGACGATTTCCAGCTATCTGCAGATTTCGAAGAATTTGAGCAAGTGGCAGGCGATCGAGGCCAAGAAGCCTGAGGTCTCGACGGCCAATAAATACTTCCAGGACAACATCGGCAAGGTGAAAAACGCGGACGATTTGATTAAAAATCCGCGTCTTTTCAACTACGCGATGACAGCCTTTGGGCTGGGCGACCGGACCTACGCCAAGGGCCTCATGAAACAGGTCTTGCAGCAGGGGGTGACGGGCAGCAAGGCGCTCGCAAACAAGCTGAACGATCCCAATATTCTGGCTTTCGCCAAGGCTTTCGATTTCGCGGGCAATGGCGCCGATACGACCAAGTCGTCCACGCTCGTTTCCAGCGTCGTCAACCGCTACACGGAAAATGCGCTGGAGACGGATCAGGGCCAGCAAAATCCGGGCGTCCAACTGGCGCTCTATTTCAAGCAACATGCGCCGAGCATCACCAGCGCCTATGGCATACTCGCCGATAAAAACATCTTGACCGTGGTGCAAACCGCCCTTGGCATTTCGCCGCTCACAAAGGCGCAGCCCGTCGACACGCAATATCGGCTCTTGAACCAAAAGCTGAACATCAAGGATTTCCAGGACCCCAAAAAGCTCGAAGCCTTCATCTCGCGCTTCGCCGCCATGTACGACTCCAACAGCGTCGACCCGACGAGCGCGTCCTATACGGGGGCGGGCGCGGCGAATGCGATCCTGCTCGGCGCCTCGGTGGCGGGCACGGATGGCGTTATCGGGGTTGACCAGAGTCTTCTTCTGCAAATAGCCGGCAAGCGCACGTCCGCATATTTCGCGTGATCACACAAGGTCGCGCCGGGCCAATGATCGGAAAAGGCCATTGCCGCCAATCCGCCAACGGCCTGCCTTGTAATCGCCCGATCAGGCGTTAACTCTCCAATGCGCCGGCGGCTTGGTCCGCTGGAGAAAAACGGCCCGAGCGCGAAGGTACCGCCGGGCCGTTTTTCGCATTGTCAACGCCAGTGGCCGCGCCCGCCGAAGCCGTGATGCCAGCCGCCGCCATGCCCGCCACGCCAGCCATAACCGTAATGGCGGTAGTGAGGATGGCGCCATCCGTAGTGGTAGCCGTAGGGGCGGCGCCAGCCATAACGATAGGCGCCGTAATAGGGGCGCCTATAGCCGTAATAAGGGCCTGTCGCTCTCCACCAGCAATGGCCATAGGCGTTGCACACGCGCACGGCGGCCACATCCTCGATCTGCGGCGCCGGAACGAGGCCGACATTGGCGATCGGCATCGCCGACGCCGCGCTCGGCGCAATGGAGACGGCTCCACAAGCGAATGCCGCCGCGACAGCAAATTTGACAGGGTTCATGCCAGACATCCTTCCACTGCGGCTACACCGCTGAACGCGCCATTGCGAGGGCTTAGCGACGGCGCCATCCAGGGCCGCAAGGCCGCTCTGGATGGCGTCGCTTCGCTCACAATGACCCGCAGCATTTAAGCGCCGGGTACGAGCGTCGCGTTCGACGAAGGCGACGAACGGAACCTGTCGCTGGCGGCCTGTCTTTCAAGCCCTAGCGCGCTTTCCGCTCGCACGGAATCATGTGAGCGATGAGAAAGCGCGCAGGTTCAAAAAGCTGGAGCGCATCAGCTTTTGCAGAATGCGCTCTAGCGCGCTTTCCGCGCGCGCCCGAGCGTTTTTTCGACGTCGACGATGCGCGTCGTCGTGCGCAAGATGGTGTCGGGGTTCAGGCTGATCGAATCGATGCCGAGGCGCACCAGAAACTCCGCAATCTCAGGATAATCCGATGGCGCCTGGCCGCAGATGCCGCAATGACGCCCGTTGCGTTGCGCGCCCTCGACCGCCATGCGGATGATCGTCTTCACACCCTCGTCGCGTTCGTCGAAATCAAAGGCCACAATCTCCGAGTCACGATCGACGCCGAGCGTGAGCTGAGTGAGGTCGTTCGATCCAATCGAGAAACCGTCGAAATGTTGCGAGAAGGCGTCGATCAGCAGCACATTATTGGGTATCTCGCACATCACGAAAATCTCGAGCCCGTCCTTGCCGCGCTCGAGGCCGAGTTCACTCATCAGCGCGATGACCTTCTGGGCTTCGTCGATGCGGCGGCAGAAGGGGATCATCAATTTGACGTTCGTGAGACCGAGATCGTCGCGCACCCGCTTCATCGCCGTGCATTCCAGCGCAAAGCCCTCGCGATAATTTGGGTGGGCGTAGCGCGACGCGCCACGGAAACCGATCATCGGATTTTCTTCGTGACACTCGAAAACGTGCCCGCCCAGGAGCGAGGCATATTCGTTGCTCTTGAAGTCCGACATGCGCACGACGACGGGCTTGGGATAGAATGCGGCGGCAATTGTCGCGACGCCTTCCGACAGGCGCTCGACGAAGAATGTGCTGGGGCTCTCATATTGCGCCGTCAGCCGCTCGATTTCGGCGCGCTCCTTTGCGTCGAGACGTTCGGGGTGGATGAGCGCCATTGGGTGCGCCTTGATCGACTCGGCGATGATGAACTCCATGCGCGCAAGCCCGACGCCGTCATTGGGCAGCGCCGAAATGCCGAAGGCGATATCGGGGTTGCCGACATTCATCATCACATGCGTCGCGGGCCGCGCGAGATTGACGAGATCCGTTTTCACCACGTCGAAGTCGATCTCGCCCTCATAGACCTTGCCGACGTCTCCCTCGGCGCAGCTCACCGCGATGAGCTCGCCGGTGCGGATGACATGCGTCGCCCGGTCCGTGCCTACGATAGCCGGAATGCCGAGTTCGCGCGCGACGATCGCCGCGTGGCAGGTGCGCCCGCCGCGATTGGTGACGATGGCGGCGGCCGATTTCATCACCGTGCCCCAATCGGGCGAGGTGGTGTCGGCGACGAGAATCTCGCCCGGCAAGAAGCTCGACAACTCGGTGGAATGCGCGATGACGCGGGCCTTGCCGAAAGCGATCTTGGCCCCGACGGCGCGGCCTTCGACTTTCACCGCGCCGTGTTTCTTGACCTTATATTCCTCGACGACATTGCGGTTGCGCCGCGACGCGACGGTCTCGGGCCGCGCCTGCACGATATAGAGCTTGCCGTCGACGCCGTCCTTCGCCCATTCGATGTCCATCGGGCGATGTTCGCCCGCCTTGGCGCTGTAATGTTTCTCGATCTCGATCGCCTGGCCCGCGAGCGTCAGAACTTCGTCGTCCGTGATGCAGAATTTCTCCCGCTCTTTGCGGTCGGTGGGAATATTGCGCGTGGTCACGCGGCCGCCGCTGGAAAAGATCATCTTGATCTTCTTGGGGCCCAAAGCCCGTTTCAGCACGCCGCGCTTGCCTTGCGCATAGGTCGGCTTGAAGACATAAAATTCGTCGGGGTCGACCGCGCCCTGCACCACGTTTTCGCCGAGCCCATAGGCGCCGGTGATGAAGACGACGTCCTCGAATCCGGTTTCCGTATCGATGGTGAAAATCACGCCGGAGGCGGCGAGGTCCGAGCGCACCATCTTCATGACGGCGACCGAGTTGAACACTTTGAAGTGATCGAAGCCGTTATCGATCCGATAACGAATGGCGCGGTCGGTGAAGAGACTCGCGAAGCAATGGCGCACCGAGTCGAGCGTCGCCGCCTCCCCGCGAATATTGAGATAGGTGTCGTGCTGGCCGGCGAAACTCGCGCTCGGCAAATCTTCCGCCGTCGCGGACGAGCGCACCGCGACCGTCAGCTCTGCGCCATATTCTTCGGTCAGCCGCGCAAGCGCCGCGCGAATATCCGCTTCGACATCCGCCGGCAGGCCGGCGCCATAAACGATTTCCCGCGCACGGGCGGCGCGGCGGGCGAGATCATCAACGTCGTCCGGATTGAGCCCTTGCAACGATTCCTTCAGCGCGGGCCAAGCGCCGGCGGCGTCGAGCGCATGCCGATAGGCTTCGGCAGTGACGGCAAAACCATTGGGAATGAGAAGGCCTTTCGCCGTCAGCTCGCGATACATCTCGCCGAGCGACGCATTCTTGCCGCCGACGAGCGGCACGTCGGCGATCCCGATCTGCGAAAAGAAACGGACATAACGGCCTGCCTCGGTCTTCTCCGACGCGCGTGTGTTTTTGGTCGGCTGCATGTCTTCCTTCCCTCTCATTGGGCGCTTCCAGCGCCTCATGTCAGTTGGATAGCGAGTCGATTTTGCGACATTCAGCCTAACAGGGGCTTGCCTATTCGCCTTGGAGGCATTTAGCCGCGCGTCGCTCCAGCGCCGTAGCGGTCGAGAAGGTCGATGACCTCGTCGTCTTCCGTCTGGCTGAAATCGGCGTAGTAGCAGCCCACTCCTAGGAAATAGTCATGCGACTCCAGGCAGATAATCTCGTCGGCCTCGGCGCGTAGCTCGCCGAGACTTTCTGTTGGCGCCACCGGCACGGCGAGGATCAGCTTCTTCGGCGCGCGGGCGCGGACCGCCCGGAGCGCCGCGCGCGTCGTGGCGCCGGTCGCCACACCGTCGTCGACGACGATCGCAACGCGTCCTTTGGCGTCGGTGCGTTCGCGGCCGCCAAGATAGAGGCGTCGGCGGCGTTCGATTTCCGCAGTTTCGTGAGAGACAGCGCGGTGGAACTGCGTTTCGGTCACGCCCGCAAGCGCGATGACGTCCTCGTTGCGCGCGACGACGAGCTCGCCGCCATCCGCGATGGCGCCCATCGCCAGCTCGGGCTGAAAGGGAACGCCTATCTTACGCACCAGCACGAGATCGAGCGGTGCGCCGAGCGCCTTGGCGATTTGCGCGGCGACAGGAACGCCGCCGCGCGGCAAAGCGAAGACGACAGTGTCCGGGCCCCTGAAGCGCTCGAGCGCTGCGGCGAGGCGCTGGCCGGCTTCTTGACGATCCTGGAACGGCAAATCCTCCTCCCTTCGATTAAAACCCGCCGTCGAGCGCCCGCGCAGCGAGACCAAGATAACGATTTGCGAGAGGGGCCCATTTCTCCGGGTGGCGCGGCGACGCATCCAGCAGGTGCGCGATGGAAAGGCGCGCGCGCAGCGCCGCGCGCCAGGCGGCGTAAAGCCAGATCAAGTCCCATGGCGGGACGACCTCTTCCAAATGCGACGCAAGTGCCTCGATGAAGCGGCGCAACAAGTGGAGCGCGCCGAGTTGCGCGCATTCGACGCCCAGAAACGCCACCTCGTCGAACGGATCGACCTGACGCAGCTCGGCGTTGAATTCGAGGCAATCGAAAATGACCACTGGCTCGGTGAGACAAATATGTTCCGGGCGCAGATCGCCATGGCCATCGACGATTCGCCCTGCTGTGACGCGCGCTTCGAGCTGCGGACGTTGGGCGGCCAGGCGCGCGTCGAGCCGGTCGAGAATTTGCGGAGCGCCGTCGATTCCAGGATGCGTCAGCATTGCCCGGTTGATGTCCTGCTCTGCGGCGAAGCGCGCCATATATTGCTGGGGTCTGATTTTTGAGCGCTCCGTGCGCCGGTAGAATTGCGCGAGCGTTTCGCAGACAGCGGTAATCTGCGAGTCGCGCACGCCCTTTGTCCGGAGCAGCGCGTCGAGCATGAGCTCGCCCGGCAGGCGCCGCATTTCGACGAGCCAGTCGACGATCTCGCCCGTATCGCCAAATGATAGGCGATCGCCCAGCGCCTTGAGCGGCGTCACGTCGAGATAGACGTCTTCCGACAGGCGGCGGTTCAGGCGCAGCTCCTCGCGGCAATCGCGCTCGCGCGCCGCGATGGTCGAGAAGTCGAGAAAAGGATAACGCACCGGTTTCTTCAGCTTGTAGGCGCGCGCGCCGGCAAGGAAGACGTAGGACATATGCGTCTCGACCAGCTGGACCATGGCCGGCTTATGCGGATAGGCGGCGGGCGCGCAGAGAAAGCGCAGCTTATCGCGAATTGAAAGCGCGCTCTCCGAAGCGCCTGGTTCGAGCTTTGCAACCATTCGCATTCCCGCCCGTTCATCACATATGATAGGCCGCCTTCGATCATGATGGAAAAGGCCATGGCCTGGGACATATGGACGCGAAATCCTTTCGCTTGGCCGCTCTTGACCATGGAGATATGGCGCCGCGCGCTGGAAGAGGCCGCTTTTCCGGCGCCGGCGCCGGGCGTCGGCCCCGAGTGGTGTACGCCCAATCGGCTCTTGCTCGAGCTCAATGGGCTTCGGCTGTGGGATTTTTCGGTTTCGGACGCAGGCGCGCCCGTGCTTATCGTCGCGCCTTATGCGCTTCATGACGCTCAGCTTGCGGATCTCGCGCCGGATCACAGCATTGTTCAAGCTCTACTGCAAAATGGCTGTGAAAGGCTTTATCTCGCCGAGTGGAAGTCGGCCACGTCGGAAACGCGGCTTGTCGGCATCGACGCACAGCTTGCGGCGCTGAATGTCGCGGTCGACGACATCGGCGGGCCAGTCGATCTCATCGGCCCGTGCCAGGGTGGTTGGTTTTCCCTCGTCTATGCTGCGCGCTTTCCCCACAAAATCCGCCGTATCGTGGTCGCCGGCGCGCCAATCGATTTGCAGGCCGCATGTTCGGCCCTGTCCGAGCCAGTCGAAAAAACGACGAACCATGTGATCGATCGGCTGATCGAGAGCGGCGGCGGCATTGTGAAAGGCGAGCAGATGGCGCCGCTCTGGCCCAGAGAGGATTGCGAGGAGAGGCGGCTCGTCGACTCGCTGCAGCTCCGGCCGCCTTTTTCGTCGCCTCCTGAACAGGCCGCCGTCGTCGCCTTCCAGCGTTGGGACAAACGCGTCGTCGATCTGCCGGGCCCCTACTACCGCGAAGTGTTCTGCCGTCTTTTCCGTGAGAATCTACTGGCGCGGGGCGCCTTTCCGGCCTTGGGCAAGGCGGCGAATATTTGCGCCCTGGACAAGCCCCTGTTTCTGCTCGTCGGCGAGCATGACACGATCGCGCCGCCGGGGCAGGCTCTGGCCGGCGCGGATCTTGTCGCAGGCGCGGTGGAGACGGCGATCGCGCCATGCGGCCATCTTGCGCTTTTCATGGGGCGCAGCACGATTGCAAATGAATGGCCGCGCATCGCATCCTGGCTCGTGGAGGAATAGGCTCCGTCATGGGGAAGCTCTCTCTCTTTGCGCTGGGCTCCAGCCGCGCTTTTGGCGAGGCCGTCGCGCGTAGGCTTGGCGTTGATCTCGCGCCGCTCGAAGACCGCGCATTCGAAGACGGCGAATATAAGCTGCGCCCGCTTACGAGCGTGCGCGGCAATGACGCTTATGTGCTCTTCAGCCTGCATGGCGAAGCAGGCGCGAGCAGCGCCGATAAGCTGCTGAAGCTTCTGTTTTTCATCGGCGCGCTGAAGGATTGCGGCGCGGCGCGGGTGACGGCGGTTGCGCCTTATCTTTGCTTTTCGCGCAAGGACCGTCGCACCAAGCCGCGCGATCCCATCACAACGCGCTATGTGGCGCAGCTCGTCGAGGCCATGCGGACAGACGCGGTGATGACCGTCGACGTCCACAACATCGCCGCTTTCGAGAACGCCTTTCGTTGCGAGACGATTCCGCTCGACGCTCATGCGCTTTTCGCGCGCCACTTCGAGCCTCTGATCGGCGAAGCGCCCGCCGCGGTCGTCTCTCCCGATCTCGGCGGCGAAAAACGCGCGGAATTGTTTCGCCAACGGCTCGAGCGCATGTTGCGTCGCCCCGTCGCCAAGGCTTTCATGGATAAGACGCGCAGCGAGGGAAAGGTGACGGGAGAGATTTTCGCGGGGGATGTCGATGCCCGCGTCGCCATCATTCTCGACGATCTGATCGCGGGAGGCGGCACGGCGGCGCGGGCTGCGGCGGCATGTCGCACAAATGGCGCCGCGCGGGTTTTCGTCGCTGCGACGCATGGCGTCTTCGCCAAGGCCGCGGCGCAGACTCTGCGGGACGCGCCGATCGATGGCGTCGTCATTACAGACGCCGTGCCTTTGCATGGCGGCGACGCAACGGCGCAAGCGCTGGGAGAGCGCTTAACCATCGTTTCAGTTGCCGATCTCTTCGCGCAAGCGATCAGGCGGCGTCATGAAAACGGCTCGATCACCGAGCTGCTGGCCGAAGGCCCTTAGCCTGACCTTCACGCATTTGCTATAATGCGGCGGCAGAGTAGGGTGGACGTAAAGGGCCAGCCATGGACCAGCCTGTTACAAAGCGTAGCTCGGATGCTCCCCGCGCGCTTGAGCGCCGTGCGCCGCCGCCGCTCATGTCGTTGACGCGGCCACAATCTTTCGAGACCGTCGACCGCGTCGCGCAGGCGACCATCGCGCGCTTTACTCAGGGCATTTCGCCCCATGCGCAAATCTCGGCCTGGATAGACTGGGCGGCGCATCTCGCTCAGTCGCCGGGACGTCAGCTCGAACTGACGACGGAGGCCTTTTCGTCGGCCGCGCGGCTTGCCCATTTCGGCATGCATAATCTCGTCAGCGACAAGGCGGAGCGCCCCTTTGCGCCCGAGCCGTCCGACAGACGCTTCAATGATCCCGCCTGGTCGGCTTTTCCCTATCTCTTCTTCGAGCAGGCGTTTCTGTCGCAGCAGCAATGGTGGCGCAAGGCGACGAGAGAGTTGCGCGGCATGCGGCCGAACAACGCCGCGCGCGTTTCTTTTCTCGCGACGAAATATCTCGACGTCTTTTCGCCCTCGAACTTTCCTTGGCTCAATCCCGTCGTCATAGATCGAACGCAGCGGGAAGGCGGCGCCAATTTGCTGCGCGGGCTCGAATTTTTCATTCAGGATTTTCTCGACGTCGCGACGCAATCCGGCAATGGCGACAATGGCTATGAAATCGGCAAGGACGTTGCGGCGACGCCGGGCGAGGTGATCTTCCGCAACCACCTCATGGAGCTGATTCAATATCAGCCGACGACCGAGAATGTGGCAGCTGAGCCGATCCTGATCGTTCCCGCCTGGATCATGAAATATTATGTTCTCGACCTTGCCGCGCATCATTCGCTTGTGCGCTATCTGGTCGAGCGCGGCTTCACCGTGTTCATGATTTCCTGGCGCAATCCGACGGCCAAGGACCGCGACGTCGAGTTCGATGACTATCGCACCTTCGGCGTCATGGAAGCGATCGAGGTCGTCAACGCTGTCTTGCCCGGCCACAAGATCCATGCGGCCGGCTATTGTCTCGGCGGAACGCTGCTTTCGATCGCAGCCGCGACAATGGCGCGCGACGGCGACGATCGGCTGGCGTCGATGACGCTTCTCGCCTCGCAAACCGACTTCAGCGAGCCCGGCGACCTCATGCTCTTCGTCGATGCGGCGCAGGTTGCGTTCCTCGAAGATATGATGTGGGATCAGGGCTATCTCGACACGCATCAAATGTCCGGCGTCTTCATGGCGCTGCGCTCCAACGAGCTCTTCTGGGCGCGGGCGATACAGGAATATTTCTTGGGCGAAAGGGATCACGCCACGGATCTCATGGCCTGGAGCGCGGATCAGACGCGCATGCCCTATCTCATGCATTCGCAATATTTGCGCGGTTTGTTTCTGGAAAACCGGCTGACCGCCGGGCGCTACGCCGTCAATGACGACGTCATCGCCTTGAAGGATATTTCCGTTCCCATGTTTGTTGTCGGCACGGAGACCGACCACATCTCGCCTTGGCGCTCCGTCTATAAGGTTCACCTCTTTACGGATAACGATCTGACCTTCGTGCTCACCAATGGCGGGCACAATGCCGGCATTGTCTCCGAGCCCGGTCACGAAGGGCGGCGCTACCATCTCGCCGTGCGCCCGCGAAATGACCGTTATGTCAGCGCCGAGCATTGGCGCGAACGCGCCAAGCTTTTTGAGGGCTCATGGTGGCCGGCATGGGCGTCATGGCTGGAGCGCGAGAGCGCCAAGGAGCGCGTAGCTGCGCCCCAGATGGGCGCGCCGGAAAAAGGCTTCGTGCCACTCGAGCCCGCGCCGGGTAGATATGTTCATCAACACTGATCGAGGCGGCGGCCGCCCAAGCCTGCGCCTGCTTATTGGTCTGAACGTCGTTTATCCACATAAGTGTTGAGAAGGAAAACGAAATCGACCCGCAAAAGCGCGAAAACGGATTAAGCTTGCGCCCGTAGCGAATCGTTCAAGCGAGCTGGGAATTGCGCGAAGAGGGGATCGACATGGCGACGTTCAGGCCGGAAGAGGAAGATTCCATCTATATCGGACAAGGCGCCGAGCTAACGGGCGCGATCAAGGCGCGCGGCAGCGTCGTGGTCGACGGTTCGTTCGATGGCGAGATCGATTGTCGGCACCTTCTCGTTGGGCCGACGGGAGTCGTCAAAGGCAAGATCGAGGCGTCGACCGCCGACATCTCCGGTTACGTCAACGCCGACATTGCTGCGAGAGACTTGCTTGCAGTTCGCGCCATGGGCCGTGTCGAAGGCAAATGGGATTGCGGCGCCATCGAGGTGACGCGTGGCGGCGTGCTGAACGGCGCGGCGCATGTGTCCGAGACCGAGAGCGGTCGGCGCGTGGTCGAGGAGTTCGCCGAGACGAGAGTGGCGCTCATCGAGCGCGAAGAAGCGCCTCTGGCGCTCGAGCCGCCGCCAGAGCCCCGCAAGGTGACCAAGCTTCACCTCCGCTCGCCGCTGCGCTCGTCGCGCCGCTCGGTTGGGTGATAGTCCGTGACTTGGGTCGGTGTCATTCCCGACGCTCGCGTCGTTTGGACATACAGGGACTCACCGCCGTCATTGCGAGGAGGCGGAGCCGACGAAGCAATCCAGGGCCGCATCGCGGCCCTGGATTGCTTCGCTTCGCTCGCAATGACGGGCTCTGGGCAAAACCAGCGCTCTTGTTTGTGGCTCTGGATTCCGGTCGGGATTTCAGCCCGCCGGGAATGACACGGCCCGGAGCGCGCTGTTCAAACGGAAATAGTATTAAACCTCAACCTTCCAAATCTCTTCCGCATATTCTCGAATAGTGCGGTCGGATGAGAACCACGCCACGCGCGCGGTATTGAGAATCGCTGAGCGTCGCCACGCCTTCTGGTCGCGCCAGCGCGCGTCGACCTTGCGCTGCGTGTCGCAATAGCTGTCGAAATCCTTCGTAATCAGGAAGTGATCGTAATAGGTCAGCGTATCGACGAGCTGCGCATAGCGATGCGGATCGTCGGGCGAGAACATGCCGCTCGCCACTGCCTGCAGCGCTTCGGCGAGACGTGGGCTCGCCGCAATCGTCTCGCGCGCGTCGATCCCGCGCGCACGGCTTTCCGCCACCTGCTGCGCATTCAGGCCGAAGATGAAGATATTGTCGTCGCCGACATGTTCCTTGATTTCGACATTGGCGCCGTCGAGCGTGCCGATGGTCAGCGCGCCATTGAGCGCGAATTTCATATTGCCGGTACCTGAGGCTTCCATGCCGGCGGTCGAAATCTGCTCGGAGAGATCAGCGGCGGGGATGATGACTTCCGCCAGGCTCACATTGTAGTTCGGCAGGAAAACAATCTTGAGCAGATCGCGCGTCGCGGCGTCGGCGTTCACAACGCTTGCGACGCCATTGGCGAGCTTGATGATGAGCTTCGCTTGATGATAGCTCGCCGCCGCCTTGCCGGCGAAGATTTTCACGCGAGGCACGAAATCGCGGCTCGGCTGCGATTTGATGTCGAGATAGAGCGCGACAGCCTCCAGCACATTGAGGAGCTGGCGCTTATATTCATGGATGCGCTTGATCTGCGCATCGAAGAGCGCGTCGGGGTCGACTCTGACGCTGACGCTCTCGAAGATTTTAGTGGCAAGCCGCTCCTTGTTCTCACGTTTGGCGGCGGCAAAGCGGCTCTGGAAATCGGGATCGTCCGCGAAGGCTTCGAGCTTGTTGAGCATTGTGGCGTCGTCGAAGACGCTTGTTCCGATCGTCTCCGCCAGCAGGCGCGAGAGCGGCGGATTGGCCTCGAGCAGCCAACGCCGGAAGGTCACGCCATTCGTCTTGTTGACGATGCGATCCGGATAGAGGCGGTGGAAATCTTTGAAAACCGTTTCCTTCACCAATTCGCTATGCAAGGCGGAGACGCCATTGACCTTGTGCGAGCCGAGAAAGGCGAGATGACCCATGCGGACATGGCGTCCATTGTGCTCGTCGATGAGCGAGACGGAAGAGAGAACGCCTGAATCCGCGACGCCCTTCTCGCGCAACCCGTCGAGATGCATGGCGTTGATGAGATAGATGATCTGCATGTGGCGCGGCAGCAGCTTCTCCATCAGCCACACCGGCCAGGTCTCCAGCGCCTCGGGAAGCAGCGTGTGATTGGTATAGGCGAAGGTCTCCTGGGTGATCTTCCAGGCCTCTTTCCATTCGACGCCATGGACGTCGACGAGAAGGCGCATCAGCTCGGCGACGCCGATCGCGGGATGCGTGTCGTTGAGCTGGATCGCGGTTTGTTCGGCGAGTTTCGTGATGTCGCCGGTCTGTTTCATGTGGCGGCGGATGAGATCCTGCAGTGACGCCGAGACGAAGAAATATTCCTGCCGCAAGCGCAGCTCCTGGCCGGCAGGCGTCGCGTCGCTGGGATAGAGAATCTTGGAGATCGCCTCGGCGCGCACCTGCTCGGTGAGCGCGCCCACATGGTCGCCCTGGTTGAAGGCGTCGAGACGCAGCGGATCGAGGGCGCGCGCCGACCATAGGCGCAGCGTGTTCACATGCTTGCCGCGCCAGCCGACCACCGGCGTGTCATAGCCGACGGCGACAATCGTCTCGCCCGGCCGCCACACATGCGCCGCCGCGCCATCCGGCAGCCGCGTCGTCTCCACATGGCCGCCAAAGCCGATGTCATAGGTGATTTCCGGGCGCGGGAACTCCCAGGGGTTTCCGAAGGACAGCCAATCCTCGGGATATTCATGCTGCCAGCCGTCTTTGATCGTCTGGCGGAACAGTCCATGGTCGTAGCGGATGCCATAGCCGCAGGCGGCGATTTCCAGCGTCGCCATGCTGTCCATGAAGCAGGCGGCGAGGCGCCCCAGCCCGCCATTGCCGAGCGCAGCGTCGGGCTCGACGTCGCGCAGCTTCTCCAGATCGACCCCGAGCTCGGCGAGCGCGTCGCGCATGGCGGCGGTTAGGCCGAGATTGGTCAGCGTATCGATCAGAAGCCGGCCAATGAGGAATTCGAGCGAGAGATAATAAACGCGGCGGCGATCTTCGCTGTAATTGCGCTTGGTCGAGGCGAGCCAGGACTCGACCACCCGGTCGCGCGCCGCCAGCGCGGTGGCGACGAACCAGTCGCGCGGGCTGGCGGTCGCCGCGTCCTTGCAGATCGTGAAGGTGAGGCGATGCAGCACCTCTTCCTTCAGCGCGGCGACGGTTGCGGCGTGATTTGGCGGCGTGATGGCGTTCAAGGCGGTCTTTCTCTCCAGCGAAGGGCGCCGAGCCGCTCCATTCTCGAAAACAAAACCTGTGCCGCGCAGCGCGGGCATTTGGGAAGCAATTCGCGCGCAGCCAGCGCAACGCGTGCGGCGCTCAGCGCACGATGTATTCGATCGCGACGGGGCGGCGCCCCTCGCCCGCCTTCTCGCAGCAGCCTATGGCGACGAGTTTATGGCCAGACACGCCTTCCAGGCGCAAATAATGCGCCGCGGCCAGCGCCCGGCGGCGCGACAAGAGATCATCCTCGGCGGCGCCGTCGCCGTGGCCGCGCACTTCGATCGTCACATCGGGGCACTGGCGAATGACTTCGGCGGCCTTGTCGAGCGCGAGCGCGGTGCGTCGGTTGACGGTGGCGCGCGCTTCGTGGAAAGCGACCGGGTCGGAGACTTGGACAGCGTCCAGCGCGCGCTGGCAGGCGGCGTGGTCTAATTCGGCCAGCGGCTGAGACGCAGGAGCAGGGGCGTTCGCAAGCGTCGGCGACGCTTCCGGCACGGGGGCCGCCACATTCAGTTCCTTGTTCGCGGCGACTGCCGGGGGCGCCGTCACCTCGCGCGGCGCCACGCCCGAGGGATCGACGCCTGCCGTCTGGGCCAGCGCTGCGACGCGTTTTTGCAGCTCCGCTTCATAGGCGGGCTCCGTGAACTCTGATGCGCCCCACCACAGGAGCGCGGCGGGAATGAGCCCGAGCGCCCAGGCTTCATGGCCGGCGAGCGTGCGCTGGAAGATGAGGGCGGCGGCGCCGGCCCCGATCAGGAAGGCGGCAAAGCAAGCGAGCGCGGCTTGCATATGGAGGGAGACGGTCTCTTCAACGGCCCCAAGCGCGATTGCGGCGGCGCCGGCGATCGCCGCGAGGCCGAACCATATCAGCCAGCGGGCAGGCCTCTTGCCCCGCGTCTTCCCCGGGGCGAGCGCGCCCATCGCCGCCCCCACGCCAAAGCAGGCGGCGAGCCAGGGCCAGAGAGGGACATAGAAATCCAGCATGGAAGCCTTTGTTCTGTAGGAACGTGGCTTTTTGACAATGACGCGCCGCCTCGCCGCTCGCAAGCGCTCAGAAGCGCTACACGCCGTCGCGCCCGCTCCGCATGCCGTGCGCTTCGTGGGCGCCGAACGCCGTTAGACGCGCATCGGCATCAGCACGTAAAGCGCGCTCGCCCCGTCGCGGTCCTGGATCAGCGTCGGCGAGCCCGGATCGGCGAGCTTGAAGAGCGCCGTGTCGCTGTCGAGCTGCTGGGTGATGTCGAGGAGATATCTGGCGTTGAAGCCGACGTCGAGCGGCGCCCCGTCGTAATCGGCTTCGATCTCTTCGACCGCCGAGCCCTGATCGGGGTTGGTGACCGAGAGCACGAGCTTGCCTTCCGTCAGAGCGAGCTTAACCGCCCGGCCGCGCTCCGACGAAATGGTGGAGACGCGGTCGACGGCCTTGGCGAAGACGTCGCGCTCCACGGTCAGGCGCTTGTCGTTGCCCGCCGGTATGACGCGGCCGTAGTCGGGGAAAGTGCCGTCGATGAGCTTCGTCGTCAGCAGCGCGTCGCCAAAAGAGAAGCGCATCTTATTGGTCGAGAGCTCGACGAGCACCTCGCCCTGGGCGTCTTCGATGAGGCGCTGCACCTCCTGCACCGCCTTGCGGGGGAGAATGACGCCCGGCATGCCCGCGCAGCCGTCCGGCGCCGGCAGCTCAAGACGGGCGAGGCGGTGGCCGTCGGTCGCCACTGCGCGCAGCATCAACTGGCCCTCGACCTCCATCGCATGGATGTAGATGCCATTGAGATAATAGCGGGTCTCTTCGTTGGAGATGGCGAATTGCGTCTTCTCGATGAGCCGCTTGAGATCGGCGGGCGCCAGCGAGAAACTATGGCTGAACTCGCCCGAGGTCACATCGGGGAAGTCGCTTTCCGGCAGCGTCGACAGGTTGAAGCGCGAACGCCCCGAGCGCAGCGTGAGCTGGCCGGCTTCTCCCGAGCCGTCGAGCGACACCTGCGCGCCTTCGGGCAGCTTGCGGACGATGTCGTAGAGCGTATGGGCGGGAAGGGTGGCGCCGCCGGCCTGCCCGACCTCGGCCGGCGCCTTTTCGGTGATCTCGAGATCGAGGTCGGTCGCCTTCAGCGTCAGCGTTCCGTCCCTGGCGTCGATCAGCACGTTGGCGAGAATGGGGATCGTGGTGCGCCGTTCAACCACCCGATGCACATGGCCGAGCGCCCGCAACAGCGCCGCTCTCTCGATCGTAACCTTCATCGCCTTGGAAACCGTCTCGTTTATTGACGCGGCGCGCCGGGGGCGGTGACTTTGGCAAGCCCGAGAAGGAAGCGCAAGGGGCGGCGCGTCGGGAGTGGTGGAGAAATTCAGCCTGCGCACTAATGGCGCGTGAGAAGTCCCGGCTATCCCAGCGTTGGGTTTGGATAGACGATTGAAATCATCCATAAACAAAGAGCCCCGCATTGGCGGGGCTTTGTCATCCCACGGTGGAGATTTTACAACGTGGGCCTAGCGTTTCAGGAGGAAGGCTGGATCGCCATGATTTTCCGGACCACGGTAATTCAACGCCTTAGCCTTTTGCTCCGGCGTAAGGTGGGCAAAAAAGCCACTGATTTTCCGTGGCTTCCCGTTGACAGGCTCAGGCTCAGGCAAGCGTCTTTCGAGTGACGCTCGCCCAGCGAAGAAGCCAGGCAGTTTGGCTAACGGTGGCATCACGGCACTTTCTTAAACAGGAACGGTTCGGCTTTTTTCGGCCTGCTAACCGAGAAGCCATACCTATCAATATAGAGGCGTTCCAAGCTCTCGTTAAGAGGCGAGACTCTTAGTTCCGTCTTACCTCTTGCCTGAGCATATCCGGAGCAGGTTTCAAGTGCAATCAGCGCCCGCCTCCCTATCAAAGGGCAATCCTTTCTGGGGTCCCCCTCGAGGTATCTGAAGTTGACGCATTCTGAAGACGTTGTCGCCAATCCTAACGCGGCAAGCCTATCTCCACTCCACACGGCCATGGTGAGTAGATCAGGGTCCTTGCGATAGTGCCTGACCAATTCATGCCAGTCCCAAGCTGTCTCTGGGCTCCTCCCGTTAGGTTCCCATTGGTCCTTTATCGCCTCCAAAGCGCGTCTGCTGTACTCGTGGATTGTAAAGCTAACGCCCAGGATGGGGATAAGCTCAGATTCGCTGGCTCGGTAGGCATCGTGTGCGCTTTGAAGATACCGCTCGCGATTTTGTGCGACCAAAGACAAAACGTAAGCCTGCTGAAATGAACTCTGAAGCGAGGCGCTTCATAGAAGCGGGGCGTCCCCACGGCAAGCCCTTACCCTCAAGGGAAAAGTAGACATTTTCGAGCGCCGCTGTGCCCATATATCGAAAAACGCCGCTTCCGCAGCGGGCGTGGGACGAAGATTGTCAGCGTGGGCATGCGGCATGCTCACGAAAGATCACAAGCACTATAGCCCGGACCCGCGCGATTTCTTAACTAGCCCTTAAAGCGCCTTCCTTAAGTTGAATTCAGGGGCGGGCGGAGAGCCTCTGGACAAAGAAGATGGCGCGCGGCGGCAAACGTCAGGAACCGAGGTTCGACGACGGCGAGGACGACGACTGGGACTTGCGGGCCGAAAGACGGCCCTCGCCCCGGTCTCGTCAGGCGCGTGAGGCGGAGGAGCCGGACGATTTCGACGCTGAAGCAACTGCCAAACCGAAGCCACGGCGGCCCGGATCGATGATCGGCGCCCTCTTTTATTGGGGCTTCACCCTTTCCATTTGGGGCGTGGTCGGCGCCGGCGCGCTCGCGGTCTATTACGGCTCGCAATTGCCGCCGATCGACCAGCTCGCGGTGCCCAAGCGCCCGCCCAATATCGCGATCATGGGCTCGGACGGCGAGCTTCTCGCCAATCGCGGCGATACGGGCGGCGCGGCGATCCGCATTTCGGAGCTGCCGCCCTATCTGCCCAAGGCCTTCATCGCCATCGAGGACCGGCGTTTCTATTCGCATTGGGGCGTCGATCCGCAGGGCATCGGCCGCGCGTTGCTGCGCAATGTCGCCGGCCGCGGCGGCATGCAGGGCGGCTCGACGCTGACCCAGCAGCTCGCCAAAAACCTGTTCCTGACGCAGGAGCGGACGATTTCACGCAAGATCCAGGAGGCGATCCTGGCGCTTTGGCTCGAGCACAAATATTCGAAGGACCAGATTCTCGAGCTTTACCTCAATCGCGTCTATTTCGGGTCCGGCGCCTATGGCGTCGAGGCGGCGACGCAGCGTTATTTCGGCCATAGCGCCAGGACCGCGACGCTCTCCGAATCCGCCGTGCTCGCGGGGTTAATGAAGGCCCCGAGCAAGCTCGCGCCCGACCGCAATCCGGAAGGCGCGACCGAGCGCGCCGCGCAGGTTATCACGGCTATGGCGCAGGAAGGCCATATCAGCGAGACGATGGCCAAGGCCGCGCTCGCCCATCCGGCGCAGGCGGCCAAAGGCTTGGGCGCGGGCTCGGCCAATTATGCGGCCGATTACGTCATGGACATGCTCGACGACACGATCGGCGCCATCGACCAGGACATTGTCGTCACGACAACCATCGACCCGCGCCTGCAGGCCGTGGCGGAAGGCGCGCTGAAGGAGGAGCTCGACAACAAGGGCGCAAAATACGGCGTGTCGCAAGGCGCCATCGTCTCGATCGACCCCAATGGCGCGATCCGCGCGCTGGTCGGCGGTCGCGACTATTCGGAGAGCCAGTTCAATCGCGCCGTCTCCGCCAAGCGCCAGCCGGGCTCGGCCTTCAAACCCTTCGTCTATCTTGCCGGTCTCGAACATGGCATGACGCCGGAGTCCGTGCGCGAGGACGGTCCGCTCAACATCAAGGGCTGGACGCCGGAGAACTACAGCCACGAATATTTCGGCCCCGTCACGCTCACCAAGGCGCTGGCGCTCTCGCTCAATACGGTCGCGGTGCGCGTCGGTCTGGAAGTTGGGCCGAAGGCCGTGGTGAAGACGGCGCACCGGCTCGGCGTCCAATCCGACCTTCAGCCCAACGCCTCCATCGCGCTCGGCACGTCGGAAGTGACGCCGCTGGAGCTTGTCGCCGCTTATGCGCCCTTCGCGAATGGCGGGGTCGGCGTGCAGCCGCACATCATCACACGGGTGAAGACGGCGAGCGGCAAGACGCTCTACCAGCGCAAAGGCTCCGTCTTCGGCCGCGTGATCGAGCCGCAATATGTGGCGATGATGAACACGATGATGCAGGAGACGCTGCTGACCGGCACGGCGCGCAAGGCTGCGCTGCCCGGCTGGCAGGCGGCCGGCAAGACAGGGACCAGCCAGGATTTCCGCGACGCCTGGTTTGTCGGCTATACGAGCCGGCTCGTCACCGGCGTGTGGCTCGGCAATGATGACAGCTCGCCGACGAAGAAGGCCTCGGGCGGCAATCTGCCGGTGGAAATCTGGAGCCGCTATATGGGGATCGCCCTGCGTGGCGCGCCGGTCGCGGGCCTGCCGACCGGCTCCTGGCGCTCGGATGCGGAAGAGGTCATCGCCAAGCCGCTCGACGAGCTGATCGGCATCTTCACAGGGGCCGACCACCACGCTGCGCCAGCGCCGCCGCCAAGGCCACAAAGACAAGCGTCGCCGCCTCCGCCGGAAAATCGGGCCGACGAGGAGGCGCCCTTGACCCCGGACGAAACGGCGACGGTACCGCCGCCCCCACGCGGTCGTGCGGCGCGTCCGCGGGAGATCGAAGACCTGCTGCCGCCCGCCGACGTCCCCAACGCCGGCGCTGTCCCGCCCCAAACCCGAGGCGCGGGCGCAGCCCGGCGCCGCAGGAGAAGAACTTCTTCGAGCAGCTCTTCGGGGGCAATTGAACGCGCGAGCCTCGCCCGCTCAGTCCGACGTCACCATGACCGGCGGCATCTCGTCGTTTTCCGGACGATCGAGTCCATCTTCCTCGGCAAGCTCCACCCCGGTGATGCAGACGTCCTCGCCGTCGACGACGACCTCGATCTTTTCCAGCGCGGCGCCGGCGCAAGGGCCGTCGTAACAATTGCCCGTCACCGGATCAAAGAGCGCGCCGTGCTTGCCGCAGACGATGGCGCGGTGGCCCTGGTCGAGGAAGTGGCCGGGCTGGAAGTCGATCCGCGCGCCCTGATGCGGGCAGCGGTTGGCGTAAGCGTGGTAGACCCTGCCCTGGCGGACGACGAAGATCGGGAAGGGCACGGTCTTGTCGCCCTCCCTGCGCGCCAGCACGAAGCCGACCGCGCCGCGCTTGGCGACGTCGTTAACGTGACAGACAGCAAATAACTCGGTTGCCGGCATGAACGCCTCCATGGCGGGGCAGGCGGCCCCTTTCCGATATGGAAGCAAAAACCCTGCCTTCGTCCCGCCGGTAGGGCGAATGGCGATTATCTAAAAGCGAAAAAGCAAAGGCGGCCCCGGCCCCGCGGCGGGCCGGGTCTGTTGCGCAACATCAGTGCAGGCTGACCATGGTAAGGTCGTTTTCCCGGGCGTTGCCAATGGCGCCCTCTTCCGAGTCGGCGAGAACGATCGGGGCGCCGTCGGCGCCGATCAGCGCGAAAATGGTGAGACCGGGTTGGATCTGCGGCGCTTGCGGATAGAGGCGGTTGACGTCTTCGGACCGCATGGCGCGCACATAAGCGATCATGCCGTCGCCCAGATTGGCGAATTGTTCCGGCGTCAGGAGCGGCTCCCTTCGCTCGATCGTAATTTTTTCTTGCATGTTGCTCCTCCTCGGCGTCCGTGACGACCCGCCCGTCGACGCCTGCCGCGCAGCGCGTCTTGCACCTAGATGTGTGGCGCTTTGGAGCAGTTTTAAAGAGGGCGCCACGGCCGATTCTGCGGCCAAGGTTACCCCTTTATGCGGGAGCGAAGCGGCTGTTTCTGGCTCAGCGCCTCACCCTCTCTAGCAGGAACCGTGCGAGTTTGGGGGGAGGAGCGTTCCCCTCCCCATCACAGCGCCAGCGCCAGACGGCCTGGATCCTCCAGCGTCTCCTTGACGCGCACGAGGAAGGTCACCGCCTCCTTCCCGTCGACGAGGCGATGGTCGTAGGAGAGCGCCAGATACATCATCGGGCGGATCTCGATCTTGCCGTCGACCGCAATCGGGCGCTCCTGAATCTTGTGCATGCCCAGAATGCCGGATTGCGGCGCGTTCAATATGGGCGTCGACATCAGCGAGCCATAGACTCCGCCGTTCGAAATGGTGAAAGTGCCGCCCTGCAGATCGGCGATGTCGAGCGCGCCGTCGCGCGCCTTCTTGCCCAGCGCGGCGATGCTTTTCTCGATCTCGGCCAGAGACATGCGATCGGCGTCGCGCACCACGGGCACGACGAGGCCCTTATCCGTGCCCACCGCCACGCCGATGTGGCAGAAGCGCTTGTAGATGATGTCCGTCCCGTCGATCTCGGCGTTGACCGCCGGGATTTCCTCCAGCGCCTGACAGCAGGCTTTCACGAAATAGGACATGAAGCCGAGCTTCACGCCGTGCTTCTTCTCGAAGAGGTCCTTGTATTTGTTGCGCTGGGCGATGAGCGCCGACATGTCGACCTCGTTGAAGGTCGTCAGCATCGCCGCGACGCTCTGCGCTTCTTTCAGGCGCCGGGCGATGGTCTGGCGCAGGCGCGACATCTTCACGCGCTCCTCGCGCGCGGCGTCCTCCTGCGGCGCAGGGGCACGCGGGGCGGGCGGCGGCGCTTCGACCGAGGGCGCCGGAGCCGCTGGAGCCCGGGCGGCAAAATCGATCACGTCGGATTTCAGTGCCTGGCCGCGCTTGCCGGAACCCGCGACCTGCGAGACGTCGATGCCCTTCTCGGCGGCGATCTTGGCCGCGGCGGGCGAGGGCGGCATGGTCGTGGCCGGCTGGCTCGGCGGCGCGGCGGGAGCGGCCGGAGCGGGCGCGGCGGCAGGCGCCGGAGCGGGTTTTGCGGCCGGCGCCGGCGCCGCAGCGGCGCCCCCGGCGACGATCTGGCCGAGCAGCGCGCCCGGCTGCACCGTTTCGCCTTCCTTGACCAAAATTTCGGCGAGGACGCCCGCCGCAGGGGCGTTGACCTCTAACGTCACCTTGTCGGTCTCGAGCTCGGCGAGCGTTTCGTCGGCGCGCACCGTGTCGCCCGCCTTCTTGAACCAGCGGCCGATCGTCGCCTCCGTGACGGATTCGCCGAGGGTCGGGACACGAATTTCAGTCATCGATCATTCCTCATATGGCTCAGCGGAGTTGGTAATTTCTGTGCATGTCCCCAAGACCCCCTCCCGGTCCCTCCCCCGCCATAGGGCGTCTGAAGGACGCCCGTCTTTCGACGGGCTATGGCGGGAGAGGGGACGCTCGCGATCAGCATTCTGGATGAAGGCGCCAACCTGCTCCCTCTCCCGCGGAGCGGGGGAGCGCTGGGGAGGGGGCGCTAGGCCGCAAAAGCGTCATCCAGGAAAGCCCTGAGCTGCGCCAGATGTTTCGACATGGCGCCGGCGGCGGTCGAGGCCGAGGCGGCGCGTCCGATATAACGCGCGCGCTTCGCCGTCGCGCCCACCTGGGCCAGCACCCATTCCAGATAAGGCTCCACGAAGAACCAGGCGCCCATGTTCTTGGGCTCCTCCTGGCACCAGGCGATGTCGGCGTTCTTGAACCGCGACAAAGCGGTGACGAGGCTCTTCAGCGGGAAGGGATAAAGCTGCTCGACGCGCAGCAGATAGACGTCGTCGATCCCGCGCTTCTCACGGTCTTCCAGCAAATCGTAATAGACCTTGCCGCTGCACAGCACGACGCGGCGGATCTGCTCGTCGGGTTTCAGCAGCGCGGTCTCGTGCGTCTCGCCGTCGTCGAGCAAGATGCGCTGGAAGCTCGACGCCATGCCCATCTCGCCGAGGCGCGAGACGCAGCGCTTGTGACGCAGCAACGACTTCGGCGCCATGAGAATGAGCGGCTTGCGCAAGTTGCGATGGAGCTGGCGGCGCAGGATGTGGAAGTAGTTCGCCGGCGTCGAGCAGTTCGCCACCTGCATATTGTCTTCGGCGCAAAGCTGCAGATAGCGTTCGAGGCGCGCCGAGGAATGTTCCGGCCCCTGTCCCTCATAGCCATGCGGCAGCAGGCAGACGAGGCCGGACATGCGCAGCCATTTGCGCTCGCCCGCCGATAGGAACTGGTCGAAGATCACCTGCGCGCCATTGGCGAAGTCGCCGAACTGCGCCTCCCACAGCACGAGCGCATTGGGCTCGGCGAGGGAATAGCCATATTCGAAGCCGAGCACGGCTTCTTCAGAGAGCATCGAATTGATGACCTCGAACCGGCCCTGCTCTGGCGAGATGTGATCGAGCGGAATGTAGCGCGCTTCCGTTTCCTGATCGATCAGCACGCTATGGCGCTGCGAGAAGGTGCCGCGCTCGCTGTCCTGGCCGGAGAGGCGCACGTCCCAGCCCTCGATCAGCAGCGCGCCGAAGGCCAGCGCCTCCGCCGTCGCCCAGTCGATCGACGTCCCTTCCTCGATCGCATTGCGGCGATTGTCGAGGAAGCGCTGGATGGTGCGATGCGCCTTGAAGTCAGCCGGGACTGTCGTCAGTTTCGCGCCGATGTCGCGCAAGGTTTCGAGCGGCGCGCCGGTTTTGCCCCTTCGCTCGTCCTCGGACGCCTGATAGCCGGGCTTCAAGCCCGCCCAGCGCCCGTCGAGCCAATCCGCCTTGTTGGGCTTATAGGTCCCGCTCGCTTCGAACTCGACCTCGAGCCGCGCGCGCCACTCCTCCTTCATCCGGTCTGCGTCGGCCTTGGCGAGCTGGCCTTCGTTGGCGAGCTTCTCGCCATAGAGGTCGAGCGTCGTGCGATGCGCGCGGATCTTTTTGTACATCAGCGGCTGGGTGAAGCCGGGCTCGTCGCCTTCATTGTGGCCGAAGCGGCGGTAGCACCACATGTCGATGACGACGGGTTTCTGGAATTGCTGGCGGAACTCGGTCGCGACGCGCGCAGCGAAGACGACCGCCTCCGGATCGTCGCCATTGACGTGGAAGATCGGCGCTTCGACCATTTTCGCGACATCCGACGGATAGGGCGAAGAGCGCGAGAAGCGCGGATAGGTGGTGAAGCCGATCTGGTTGTTGATGATGAAATGCACCGAGCCGCCGGTACGATGGCCCTTGAGCCCAGAGAGGCCGAAACATTCCGCCACCACGCCCTGGCCCGCGAAGGCCGCGTCGCCATGGATGAGCAGCGGCAGCACCGTGCGGCGGTCGCCATCATGCTGATCCTGCTTGGCGCGGACTTTCCCGAGCACGACCGGATCGACGATTTCGAGATGCGAGGGGTTCGCCGTGAGCGAGAGATGGACCTTGTTGTTATCGAACTCGCGATCGGACGAGGCGCCCAAGTGATATTTCACGTCGCCGGAGCCTTCCACCTCGTCGGGCAGGAAAGAGCCGCCCTTGAATTCATGGAAGAGCGCGCGATGCGGCTTGCCCATCACCTGGCAGAGAACGTTCAGGCGGCCGCGATGCGCCATGCCCAGGACGATCTCCTGCACGCCGAGCGCGCCGCCGCGCTTGATGATCTGCTCCAGCGCCGGGACCATCGCCTCCGCGCCGTCGAGGCCGAAGCGCTTGGTGCCCGTATATTTCACGTCGAGGAATTTCTCGAAGCCCTCGGCCTCGACAAGCTTCTTGTAAATCGCGCGCTTGCCCTCGTCGGTGAAGACGATTTCCTTCTTGGGGCCTTCAATGCGCGCCTGCAGCCAGGCCTTCTCCTCCGGATTGGAGATATGCATGAATTCGAAGCCGATCGAGCCGCAATAGGTGCGGCGCAGGATCGTCACCATCTCGAAGACGCTGGCGTATTGCATGCCCAAGACGCCGTCGATGAAGATCTTGCGGTCGTAGTCCTCGTCCTTGAAGCCGTAGGTTTCGGGATGCAGCTCGCCATGGTCGGGACGCTGCTCGAGGCCCAAAGGATCGAGATTGGCGTGGAGATGGCCGCGCATGCGATAGGCGCGGATCATCATCAAAGCGCGCACGGAGTCGCGCGTGGCGCGCTGAATATCTTCGGCCGTGGCGGCGGCGGGGGCCGGCGCCGGCGCGCCTTTGGCGGCGGGCTTTTGGGCCGGGGCGGGGTATTCGCCGGTGAGCGCGCTGACCCATTCGCCATTGGCCGTCGGCGGCCAATCGCGGCGCGCCCAGGAGGGGCCGGAAGCGGGGGGCTGGGCGGCGTTCGGCGCTATGCCCATTTCTACGAAGAATTTCGCCCATTCGGGACTGACCGAGGAAGGGTCGGCCTCATAGGCGTCGAGCAGGCCCTCGATATAGGCTGCATTGGCGCCCTGTAAAAATGAAGTGGCTGCAAAATTATTGTTTTGCGTAGAACGCGGGCCGCCGGGAGCCGCCGGTCCGGCCACGCCATCAGTTTCAAGACGCGCCATTGTCTCGCTTCTCTTGGAGCCGACGATGGCGCGTCTGCGAGCATGCAACCCGCCGCCGAAGGCTGATTTCGAGGCGCCGCCGACTTGCGGCGTCGCCTCTAATTTAAGTTCCTCGAGGCGGTATAGAAGAGGCGCGGCTGCGCCTAACCTTTGAGCACCTCGACCAAAGTCTTGCCCAGACGGGCCGGAGACGGCGACACGCGAATGCCGGCCGATTCCATCGCCGCGATCTTGCTCTCGGCGTCGCCCTTGCCGCCCGAAATAATCGCGCCGGCATGGCCCATACGACGGCCGGGAGGCGCCGTGCGGCCGGCAATGAAGCCCACCATGGGCTTCTTGCGACCGCGCTTGGCTTCGTCCTTCAAGAATTGGGCCGCTTCCTCCTCGGCCGAGCCGCCGATCTCGCCGATCATGATGATCGACTTCGTCGCCTCGTCGGCGAGGAACAGCTCCAGGATCTCGATGAAGTCGGAGCCCTTGACGGGGTCGCCGCCGATGCCGACCGCGCTCGTCTGGCCAAGGCCCTCGCGGCTGGTCTGGAAGACGGCTTCATAAGTCAGCGTGCCGGAGCGCGACACGACGCCGACCGAGCCCTTAGAGAAGATATTGCCGGGCATGATGCCGATCTTGCTCTCGCCCGCGGTGACGACGCCCGGGCAGTTCGGCCCGATGAGGCGGGACTTGGAGCCCGACAGCGAGCGCTTGACGCGGATCATGTCCTGCACCGGCACGCCCTCGGTGATGCAGACGATCAGCGGGATTTCGGCGTCGATCGCCTCGCAGATGGCGTCGGCCGCGCCCGGCGGCGGGACATAGATGACCGAGGCTTCGGCGCCGGTCTTCTCGCGCGCTTCCACGACCGTGTCGAAGACGGGCAGCCCCAGATGGGTGGAGCCGCCTTTGCCCGGAGACACGCCGCCGACCATCTTGGTTCCATAGGCGATCGCCTGTTCCGAATGGAAAGTGGCGGTCTTCCCGGTGAAGCCTTGAGTGATGACTTTGGTGTTCTTGTCGATCAGCACGGACATGCAGCGATTCCTAAAGAGAACGGGCGGCGCGGAAAGCGCGAGCCGCCGCCTCCCCAAGGGGAGCCGGGCTCTCGCGCCGCGATTTTTCGCGGTCGCCAAACTATTGGGAAGATCGCCCGCATACAAGGCGGAAAGCGCCCACTTGGCGGGCTGTCGGGATTAATTTTGGCGCAGGGACAGGCCGAGCGCATGCCGCAAGCGCTCTCGCCCCGGCTCGGCTTCCATTAGAAGAGGATAATCCGACGGAGTTCGTCGCTCCCCTTTCACAAACGCGTCCAAACCCCTATATTCGTTCTGCCGGTTCGCGCCGGCTATGGCGATAAACGAACATCGAAATAAACCATCCGGACCCGGGGGCGGTACCCGGCGCCTCCACCACAGCGCGTCACGGCGGGCTGCGGCGGGGGCGAAATAGGATCGACGGGGGCGTAAAGGGTGCTTTTTCGCTCGGCATGATACCGCCGTTATCGGGTCAAACCTTATAGTTGCCAACGACAACTATGCTCCGGTGGCCGTCGCCGCGTAATGCGGCGCCCAAACTGGGATCAAAGCCCTAGGGGTTAGCACTTCTAGGCGGGGCTCGGAGGCGCCTGGCAACAGAAGCCTCCACTTCATTTTTCGCGCTGGCCGGGAGGCTAGGCGCAGGCGCGTGATCGTGGCGCCCCTTTTGGGACGGGACCATGCGCCGGGGAAGAGCGCATGGCCACTGATCTTATTCGTTACGATCTACTCGTTCAGGATGCGATGCGCAGCGTGGTGCGCAAGGTTTTGGGAGATGTGGCGGCGAGCGGCTATCTACCCGGCGATCATCACTTCACCATAAGCTTCAAGACAGACGCGCCCGGCGTGAAAATCTCCCGCCGTCTGGCCGAGCAATGGCCGCAGGAGCTGACGATCATCCTGCAGCATCAATATACGAATCTCGAGGTCGACGACGAGGGCTTCGGCGTCACCCTGTCCTTCCGCTCGATCCCCGAGCGTCTCTACGTCCCCTACGCCTCGATCACCGGCTTCTATGATCCGTCGGTGGAGTTCGGCCTGCGCTTCGAGGCCGCCGATCTGGAGGAGGAGGAAGAAGAGGAAGAGGTTCCGCCCGCGCGCCCGAGTCTCGTCGCCGCGCGCCCGGCCGAGGAGAAGGCCGAGGCAAAGCCAGAGCCCCAAAAGCTGGAGAAGGCGGATAGTCCCAAGCCTGCGGCCGCCGAAGCCGCGGAAGGCGAAGGCGACGCCAAGGTCGTCTCCATCGACGCATTCCGCAAAAAGACCTGATGGCCGAGGTCGTCAATCTCCGCCGCGCCCGCAAGGACCGCGCGAAGCGTGAGAAAGAGGCGCAGGCCCAGGAGAATCGCATTTCTTTCGGCCGCACGAAAACAGAGCGTGATCTGACCGACGCGCAAAAGCGGCTGGAGGCCGCAAAGCTCGACGCGCATAAGCGCGAAGAAATCCCATGAGCACGCGCAGCGCGCCTTCAGGCGCGCAAGCGGATGGCTTCGGTGAAGATCCGCAGCCTGAAGGCCGCAAGTCGGGCGTCCGGGTAGTCAAACATTCCATCGTCATCGCCGGCCACCGCACCAGCGTGTCGCTGGAAGACGCCTTCTGGCGCGCGTTGAAAGGCATCGCGGCAAAGGACGGCGTCTCGCTTGCCGGGCTGGTTGCCCGCGTGGACGCCGAGCGCGGCGAGGCGAATCTGTCGTCCGCGCTGCGTGTGTTCGTGCTGGAGCGGGCGATGGAGAGCCGGTCGTCCGGCGATTGAGATGCGCTCTGGCGGGTACTATTCCAAAATGGCGGCGAGCCTGGCGAGCGCTTCGTCGACGATCTCCGGCGGCGCGCTTTCGAGCTTGCGGCCGCGGCGTGCGCCGAGGTCGAGGGCGCGCGGCTGGTCGCAACGGATGACGCCGGTCGTTTCCGTGCCCGCGCCCGAGAGAGACACCGCAAAGCCGGCCGTGCGCGCGAAAGCGCCGCCGCTCGTGATCGGCAGGACGATGGGCGTTTTCGTTAGTTTGTTGAAGGCCGTCGCCGAGACGATGAGCACTGGCCGCGCGCCCCGCTGCTCGTGCCCTGAGGTCGGATCGAGCGAGACGAGGTAGATGTCGCCGCGCTCCATGTCAGAGCAGCTCCGAGCCTTGTGGCTCGTCGCCGAGCCAGGCGCGATCTTCCTCGGAAGATTCGCCCCGGGCGTCGCATTGGGCGAGAAGGTCGCCGAGCGTGTAGCGCGGCTTTGACGCTGGCGCGATAACGAGCTTGCCGTCTTCAACGGAGACGCCAACCGTCGCCCCGGCCTTCAGGTTAAGGAGGTCGAGAATGGCAGGCGGCAGAGCCAACATGACTGACCCGCCGACTTTCCGAAGAGTGGTTGTGGGCATGGGATAGCCTCAAGTTATATGTCAGTATAACTTATGAAGCTTGGAGTTCGCAAATCCAGTTCCGTCATGCCCGGCCTTGTGCCGGGCATCCACGCGGCGCCGCGATGACCACGTTGATCGAAAGCCGCTGGGTCTTGGCGTGGATGGGCCAGGACAAGCCCGGCCATGACGAAGGAAACGCTGGGAGGCTCGTTGGGGAGCCAGCTATCCTCGGAATCACACCAACCGGCTCTGCGCCTTCGCCGCCGCAATAAAGCTCGCGAACAGCGGATGCGGCTCGAAGGGCCGCGACTTCAGCTCGGGGTGGTATTGCACGCCGATGAACCAGGGATGGTCGGGGATTTCGACCGTCTCGGGCAGAAGCCCGTCGGGCGAAGAGCCCGCGAACAGGAGCCCGCAGGACTCCAGCCGCTCGCGATATCCGAAGTTCACCTCATAGCGGTGGCGATGGCGCTCGGAGATTTGGGTCTTGCCGTAGATCTCCGCGATGCGCGAGCCGGGCTTGAGCAGCGCCGGAAAAGCGCCGAGCCGCATGGTGCCGCCAAGATCGCCGCCCGCCGCGCGTTTTTCCAGCTCATTGCCCTTGAGCCATTCGGTCATCAGGCCGACGACCGGCTCCTCGCAGGGGCCGAATTCGGTGGAGTTGGCCTTCTCTATGCCGGCAAGCGCCCGCGCCGCCTCGATCACCGCCATCTGCATGCCGAAGCAGATGCCGAAATAGGGCACCTTGCGCTCGCGGGCGAAGCGCGCCGCGAGAATCTTGCCCTCGGCGCCGCGCTGGCCGAAGCCGCCCGGCACGAGAATGCCGTGCACATGTTCGAGATAGGCGGCCGGATCGCCTTCCTCGAAGACTTCCGATTCGATCCAGTCGAGATTGACCTTCACGCGATTTGCCAGGCCGCCATGAGCAAGGGCCTCGATGAGGCTCTTATAAGCGTCCTTCATCTCGGTATATTTGCCGACGACGGCGATGGTGACCTCGCCCTCGGGATTCATGATCCGCTGCGTCACTGCGCTCCAGCGGCTCATGTCGGGCTTGGGCGCCGGCTCGATGCCGAAGGCCGCCAGCACCTGCGCGTCGAGGCCCGCGGCATGATAGGCGCGCGGCACGTCGTAGATATTGGCCGCGTCGCGCGCCTCGATCACCGCCTGCTCGCGCACATTGCAGAACAGGCCGAGCTTGCGGCGCTCCTCACGCGGAATCTCGCGGTCGGTGCGGCAGAGCAGAATGTCCGGCTGAATGCCGATCGAGCGCAGTTCCTTCACCGAATGCTGCGTCGGCTTGGTCTTCAGCTCCCCGGCGCTCGGGATGAAGGGCAGCAGCGTCAGATGCACATAGATGCAGTGATGCGGCGGCAGGTCGTTCTTGAGCTGACGGATCGCTTCGAAGAAGGGCAGTCCCTCGATGTCGCCCACCGTGCCGCCGATCTCGATCAGCGCGAAATCGACATTGTCATTGCCGTCGAGGACGAACTCCTTGATGGCGTTGGTGACATGCGGAATGACCTGGATCGTCGCGCCGAGATAATCGCCGCGCCGCTCCTTGTTGATGATGTCCTGATAGATGCGGCCAGTCGTGACATTATCCTGCTTCGTGGCCGGACGGCCGGTGAAGCGTTCATAATGCCCAAGGTCGAGATCCGTCTCGGCGCCGTCGTCGGTGACGAAGACCTCGCCGTGCTGATAGGGGGACATCGTCCCCGGATCAATGTTGAGATAGGGGTCGAGCTTGCGGAGCCGGACGGTGTAGCCGCGCGCCTGCAGGAGCGCGCCGAGAACCGCCGACGCGAGACCCTTGCCGAGGGAGGAAACCACGCCGCCGGTGATGAAGATGTAGCGCGCCATGGGGCCTAACGCCTAACGCCTTTCGCTGGATTTTGATAGCGCTGATTGCGCCGGGGAAGCAGTCTTCCCCAGCGGAGTTGCGTGTCGTCTGTGTGAAGGAGCCGCGCGCTTATTGGGTGGGCGACTTCCACTGCGTCGGAGCCGCCGGCTTGTCGGCGGGCGTCTCGGCCTTCGGCGCTTCCGGCGCGGCGGTCTCGGGCTTGGGAGCCTCAGCTTTCGGGGCTTCGGCGGGGGCCGCCGGCGCTTCCGACTTGGTCGCCTCAGGGGCCTTGGGCGCTTCCGCGGCCGGCGCTTCGCTCTTCGGAGCCTCAGCCTTCGGAGCCTCAGTCTTGGGGGCTTCCGTCACCGGCTCGGCCTTCGGCGGCTCCTGCGACGGGCGGAGGGCCGGCTTTTCCTCGGCCGGAGCGACCGGCGTGCTCTGCTGGCGCTTCTGCTGGGCGCGCTGGAGCTGCTCGAAGACCGAGTCTTTCCCGGCCTCCGGCGCCTTCTCGCCGGGCTTCACTTCCTTGAGCTTGATGTCGCCCTGGTCGATCGCCTTGGTCCAGTCATCGCCGCCCGCGGCGCGGCGTTCCCAGGCCGGCAGCACGGTCAGCGCAATGCTGGTGAGGAAGAAGATCGTCGCGAGAATGCCGGTCGCGCGGGTGAGCGCATTGGCCTGGCCGCGTCCGGTGAAGACGCCGCTGCCGCCCATGCCGAGCGCGCCGCCCTCGGACTTTTGATAAAGAACGAGGATAACGAGCGCCGTCACCACCATCAGGTGGATCGCGATAATGACCTGCTGCATTTTCGACCTTCTTCCCGAGCGGAGCCGCGGCTTGGCCGGGCTCGACGCCTAATCCCTAGGCGGCTTCTACACTATGCGGAAGGCGCAAGGAAGGGGCCTGTTTCGCCGGCTTTTTTACCAGAGGCGCGGTAAGACGCCGTCGAACGCCGGATCGGCGGAAACGAGCGTCAGCCTGTCCAGGATTGCTGTCGCCGCGATCAACCGGTCGAAGGGATCGCGATGCGCCCAGTCCATCGTGCCCGCTAAAGTGCAGACAACGGGGTCAAACCGGGCCGCGCGACCGCCCTGTTCGAGGAGCAGATCAGGCAGGGACTCGATATGTGGCTCCATTTGGGGCCATTTGCCGAGCCGCACCTTTTGGGCGATTTCATAGAAAGTGATCGGGCTCACATAGACCACGCCCGCCGATCCGATCGCCCGACGCGCCGCTTCGGAGAGTCGCGGATCGTCCGTCAGGCTCCATGCCCACGCATGCGTGTCGAGCAGGAGAGCGCTCAGAACGCTTGCGACGGCCCGCCGCCCTCCCAAAGACCGAGCTCTTCCTCATCGAGCGGCTCGAGAAAATCCGGCCCGGGCCCGAGCTTTTTGTCCCTCAGCACGCCGATCTTGAATGCGCCTTGCTCCATCGCGACGAGCCGAACGACCGGCTTGTCGCCCCTGGCGATGATCACGTCCTCGCCAGCGAGCGCGGCTTCGATCAACTTCGAAAGCTGCGTTTTCGCCTTATGGATATTGACCAGCAAGGAACCTCTCCTTAGCTAACTTAGCTAAAGTTAGCCGAGGGCCGCCGGTTCTGCAATCGCATCGCCCAACAAAAAAAGCGGGCCGCCCGGGCCCGCTTCTCGATTTCTCCGAGGCTTCGGCTCAATAGAGATTGCCGTCCTGGCCTTTCCACTTGCCGCCGCTCTGGTCGAAGCGCGTCTCGTCCTTGAACTCGACGACCTTGCCGGGGTCGATATACTGTTTCTCCTTGATCATCTGGTTCTGGACGGTGGTCGAATAATAGGTGCTCGCCGAGCAGCCTTCCTTCACCTGGCCAGCGCTGTCGGGCTTGCATTCCAGATTGGCGCCCTTGGGGAAGCGCACACTCGCGGTGAAGTAGAATTCATAGCCCTTGTGACCCGCGCCCTCGACGTCGAGCGGCCAATAACGGGTGACGTCGAACTTCTCGATGGTCGCGTCCGGGTCGAACCTCTTCTTGATCAGATTTTCGAAAACCTTGCGCGCGTCCTCGGGCTTGGGCTCGCAGTTGAACAGGCAGAAAGCCTTGGCGGGCAGCGCCCCGGCAAAGGCGGCGAACGCCGCCAGCGCGACAATCTTCATAAGCTTCATGAGTAGCGTCTCCCTCGTTCCGCCCTCGGCGTTGCGAACGATCGACGCTCGTTTAGCGCGCTTTCGGCTCGGGCGGAATCGCCCAGCAAAAATCGCGCATTGGAAATGGCGTCGACTTCGAACCGCAACGCTTTTGACATTTTTCAAGCTGCACGGCTTCGCCCTTTCCGGCAAGAGCGGCGCGGCCGCGCGAATTGTCGCACGGAAGGCCCCGCGCGTCGCCATGTTGCGCCGCTCGCCCCGCCGCTCTATTGAGCGGCGCAGGCTTCTCGAACGCAAAGAAGAGGGTTTCATGTCCGCCTATAAGCTCCTGCTCCTGCCCGGCGACGGGATCGGCCCCGAAATCTCCGCCGAGGCCGAGAAGGTGATCGACTTCCTGGGGCAGGCGGGCGTGGCGAAATTCGAGGTAGAGCGCGGCCTCGTGGGCGGCTCCGCCTATGACGCTCATGGCGTCGCGATCAGCGAAGGCGACATGGCCCTGGCCCAGGCCGCCGACGCCGTGCTGCTGGCCGCCGTCGGCGGGCCGAAATGGGACGGCGTGCCTTATGACGTGCGCCCCGAGGCGGGCCTCTTGCGCCTGCGCAAGGACCTCGCCCTCTTCGCCAATCTGCGCCCGGCGATCTGCTATCCGGCGCTGGCCGACGCCTCGTCGCTCAAACGCGAGCTGGTCGACGGCCTCGACATCATGATCGTGCGCGAGCTCACCGGCGGCGTCTATTTCGGCGAGCCGAAGGAGGTCGTCACCCTCGAGAACGGCGAGAAGCGCGCCGTCGACACGCAGGTCTACACGACCCACGAGATCGAGCGCATCGGCCGCGTCGCCTTCGAGCTCGCGCGCAAGCGCAACAACAAGGTCACCTCGTCCGAAAAGGCGAATGTGATGAAGTCGGGCCATTTGTGGCGCGAGGTCATCACCGCGCTGCACAAGCGCGAATATCCGGATGTGAAGCTCGAGCACATGCTCGCCGACGCGCTCGGCATGCAGCTCGTGCGCTGGCCCAAGCAGTTCGACGTGATCTGCACCGACAACCTCTTCGGCGACATGCTGTCGGACGTCGCCTCCATGCTCACCGGCTCGCTCGGCATGCTGCCCTCGGCTTCGCTCGGCGCCGCCGACGCCAGCGGCAAGCGTCACGCCATGTATGAGCCCTGCCACGGCTCGGCGCCGGACATCGCCGGCAAGGGCATCGCCAATCCGATCGCGATGATCGGCTCGCTCGGCATGGCGCTGCGCTATTCCTTCGACAACGCCAAGGCGGCGGACGCGATCGACAACGCCATCGCCGGCGTGCTGGCCAAGGGCCTGCGCACCATCGACATCAAGGGCGACGCGCCGACCTCCATCTCGACCGCCCAGATGGGCGACGCCATCGTGGCCGAGCTGAAGACGATCCTGGCGTAAGAGCCTCGCGTGATAATCAGGCGCTCGCCGCGATATCGGCGAGCGCTTGTTCTATTTGGGGGCCGAGGGTTTTCTCGCGACTGGCCAATAGGTTTCGAATTTTATCGGCGAATGTGTTCCGGCCGGCGATCATGCAATCGACAAAGGTTTGCCCGCCCTCTGGATGCAGTCCTACCGTCGCGACGCTTTCCGTCCTCCCTAAGTCGAGCCGCAGGACAACAAGCGCGTCGGGGCGGCTTTCGATCACCGCGGCCGCGCCGAGCGCAGACCAGCGCGCGGGATCGCTCACAAGGTTGAACAGCTTATGCGTCCCCGCGTCGATCGCGATCGAGCGCCGCACCATATAGCGGTCGGATTGCAGGATGATCGCGGCGGCCAGCAGGGCCAGCGCGAAATAAAGCAGAACGAGCCCGACGCCCAGCATGATCGCCTCCCTGGCGCGCGCATGGAGGTCAAACTAGCGCTCCTCGGCGCAGCGGCGACTCCATCATGCGCGGCGCTGTCCTGTTGCGGGCCGGCGCGCTAAGATCGTCGCGATGCCGACGATGCCCCAGCAAATCGATCTCAACGCCGATCTCGGCGAAGGTTTCGGCCCTTGGCGCATGGGCGACGACGCCGCCATGCTCGATATTGTGACCAGCGCCAATGTCGCTTGCGGCTTTCACGCGGGCGACCCCGACATCATGGCCAGAACCTTTGCGCTCGCCCGGGAGAAGGGCGTCGCGATCGGCGCCCATGTGGGCTTTCCCGATCTCGCAGGCTTCGGCCGACGGCCAATGGCGATGACGCCGGAGGAGATCGAACATGCGGTCGCCTATCAGATTGGCGCCGCGCAGGCGCTCGCGACTTATGCGGGCCATCGCATCGCTTATGTGAAGGCGCATGGCGCGCTGGCGAATATTGCGGAGAAGGATGCCGGCGTCGCCGACGCTCTGGCGCGGGCGACGCGCGCGGTCGATCCTTCGCTGACTCTTCTGGCCATTGCGCTTTCCGAACAGACGCGGGCGGGCGAGCGGGCGGGCTTGCAGATCGCCCATGAGATATTCGCCGACCGCGCCTATTTGGACGACGCGAGGCTGCAACCGCGCGCCGAGCCCGGCGCCGTGATCTCAGATTGCGACGCGGCGATTGCGCGCCTGCGTGAGATGCTGAGCGCGGGCGCTCTCGTGACGATCACTGGAAAGCGCCTGCCGACGAAGATCGACTCGGTCTGCGTGCATGGCGATACGCCCCATGCGGTGGAGATGGCGCGACGCCTGCGCGGGGCGCTGACGCAAGAGGGGTTCCGGCTGCGGTCCTTCGTCGAGGGCTGAGATGCGCTACGACCCTCCGCGCTTTCTCGACCAGGGCGAAGCGGCGCTGACAGTGGAGTTCGGCGACGCCGTCGACGCCGAGCTCAATGCACTGGTTCTCGCGCTCGACGACGCTTTTCTCCGTGAACGCATGCCGGGCGTGCGGGAAACCACGCCCACTTACCGTTCGCTACTCGTGCATTACGAGCCGTTGGAGATTTCGCGACAGGCGCTCATCGGCTGGATCGAGCAGCGCCTTCCCGTCATTGCGAGCGAAGCGAAGCAATCCAGAGCCGCCTCGAGAGCGCTGGATCGCTTCGTCGCTGACGCTCCTCGCAATGACGGCGGGGCATGGGTCATCCCGTGTTGCTACGATCCAGCGATTGCAGAAGACATTGAAGAGGCGGGGTCGATTCTCGGCCTCTCCCCGTCGTCGCTCGCCGAAGCACACGCGGCGGCGGACTACCGCGCCTTTATGTATGGCTTCGCGCCGGGCTGGTGCTATCTCGGCGGCCTGCCAGAGACGCTCGCCATCCCGCGCCGTTTGGCGCCGCGCGGTCCGACTCCCGAGGGCGCTGTGCTGATCGGGGGCGGATTGTCTCTTATTGCGACCAACCCGATGCCCACCGGCTGGTATGTCATCGGCCGCACGCCGGAGCGGCTGTTTTCGCTCACCCGCGACCCGCCTTTCCTCATCGCGCCGGGGGAGACGCTACGTTTCGAACCCATCGACGCCGCGACTTTCGCGGCGCTCGACGCCCGCGCGGCGCAGGGCGAAATCCTGGCGCGGCGCGAGGAGAGGGCGTGAGCGCGCGCTTGCTGATACGCGCCGCCGGCCCGGGCGTCACCGTGCAGGACGCAGGCCGTTTCGGCTATTCGCGCTATGGCGTCACGCCGGCGGGTCCGATGGACGAAGCCGCTTTCCTCACGGCGACCCGCGCTATCGGCGCCGCTGCGGCGATCGAAGTCTCGCTCGGCGGCGTCACCTTGGAGAGTGAAGGCGCGTCGCTGGGGGTCGCCATTGCTGGCGGCGCCTTCGACATCCGGCTCGACGAGGACAAGCTCCCGCCCGCGTGCCTCATTGCGCTGACGCCCGGCGCGCGTCTGGCGATACGCGCCGGGCTCTCCGGCGCCTGGTGCTACGTTGCGATCGGCGCGCGCTACGATGTGCCCTTGGCGCTCGGTTCGCTTTCGACCCATGCCCGCTCGGGGATCGGCCCCAAGCCGCTTGCAGCGGGGGACGCCCTAAGGCTTCTCGACGTTGCGCCTGCGCCGAATGGCGCGCAAGCGATCGACGCGCCCTGGCTCGCGCGCGACGACGCGCCGATCCGCGTGATGCTCGGCCCGCAGGATGATTATTTCACGCCCGAGGCGATCGAGGCTTTTCTCTCGTCAAAATGGCGGGTCGGCGCGCGCAGCGACCGCATGGCCTATGCGCTGGAGGGGCCAAAACTGACCCATTCGCGCGGCCACGACATCGTATCCGACGGCGCCGCCATCGGCGCCATTCAGATCCCCGGCTCCGGCGCGCCTTTCGTGCTGATGGCGGACCGCCAGCCGACCGGCGGCTATCCCAAGATCGCGACGGTGATCGGCGCCGACATCGGGCGCATCGCGCAATTGCGGCCGGGGGAGACCTTGCGGTTCAGGAAGGTGGGGTGGGCGGAGGCCGTCGCGGCGCGGGCGGCGCTGAAAAACAAATCGGCGGCAGGGGCGGTTTTGACGCCCCTCGCCGCCGAGGTCTCGACAGAGAAGCTGCTTGCCGTGAATTTGATTGGCGGGGTCGTGAGTGGGAGGGAGTGATACGGGGCCCAGCGCCGTCATTGCGAGCGAAGCGAAGCAATCCAGGGCCGTGATGTGGCTCTGGATTGCTTCGTCGCTTCGCTCCTCGCAATGACGGTGGGCTTCAGCGGGCTGTTACTCCGCCGGCTCCTTGACCAGCGTGGCATTCTCCTCCGCCGCGACGACGGGCGCCTGCGCTGCCTTGCGCGCCTTGCGCCATTTCCACAGCATCATCCACCAGGGATCGCCGACATGCAGATGGTAGCGCAGCGGCGTCTTGATGATGGCGAGCACCAGGCCGATCGAGAACAGGCACCAGACCGCCGGCCATTCATTGATGTTGCTTGTCGTGAGCCCCGCCAGGAACGGGCCCGCCACCCAGGAGAACAGGATGAAGCGCCAGCTTCCGTAGAGCGAGGGAATGAAGAAGGCCATCATCGGATAGCCGATAAAGCCGCGACCAAGCCACGCGTCGCCGGCCATGGAATTGCCGATGCCGTTGGTCGGCAGCAGCCAGGCGATGTGCCATTCGCCCTTCACCGTGCAGAGCACATCGCCGCAAAGCGGACGGCCGACGGCGCAATGGCCCGCCCAGGCGAAGGGATAAAGCTGGATCAGCATGAGGATCGCCGCGACGAAACAGCCGAAATAGGCCCAGGGCGCGATGATCCGGGCGCTGTCCTTCGGCATGAAATACAGCGCCACGGCGTTGATGAAGAAGGGCTGGAAGGTGATGTGCAGATAACCGAACAGGGTCATCACCTGATTTAGTGGCGAGTCGCATTGGTTGAGCACCGAATAGGCGACCGCCTGCAGCGACTCCATGCTCGCGAAGTAGAGAAGGCATACCCATAGCGCGAGCGGCTCGGGGTTCTTTTTGAGCGCGGAATAGGCCGCGCCGGCGATGCCAGTCGCCGCCAAGACAGTAGAAGCTTCCCCACTCCAGCACATGGGCGCGGTTTCCTCGTGAAATGTTGTTATGCGCCCCGATACACTATCCCGAGGCCTGCAAAAAGCCCCGCTCTCGGACTCGCCTCAAGCGAGCGGGATCTGGCCCGGCTCGGCGATCTCGAAATGGGCGAATTCGAAGCCCGGCGCGACCGTGCAGCCGACAAGCGTCCAGGCGCCGAGGCTCTCGGCCGATTGCCAGACCCCCGCCGGCACAATCCCCTGCGGGCGCTCGCCGCCCAGGAGATCAGCGCCGAGCCGTATGGCCGTGCGGGCGCCGTTTTCGAACAGCGAGAGCGCCAAGGGCGCGCCGGCGTGCCAATGCCAGATTTCAGCGGCGTCGACCCTGTGCCAGGCCGAGATTTGCCCGGCCGGCAGCAGATAGTAAATCGCGGTCGACGCCGACCGGCCGTCGATGAGGCGCGGATCGCGGAAGGTCTCGCGGTAGAAGCCGCCTTCCGGATGCGGGGCGAGATCGAGCAGCCGCGCGACCTCTTGCGCCGAGAGGCGATCGAGCTTGCTCATCCGGCGAAGCTATTCTTGCGTTCGCGCATCGTGGCGAAGACGGCGAAGGGGTCGGCGCCGGCCATGCCCATCGCCTCCTTCACCTTCGGGTCTTCGGCGCGCAGGAAGGGATTGGTCGCGTTTTCGAGAGCCACCGTCGAGGGCAGGGTGAACTCGCCCGCCGCGCGCAGTCGCGCGACGTCCTGGATCCGGTCCCGCAAGGCAGGATTTTCCGGGTCGACCGTGACGGCGAAGCGGCCGTTCGCCTGGGTGTATTCGTGGCCACAATAAACGCGGGTCTCGCGCGGCAGATTGGCGATCCTTTCGAGGGAGTGGCGCATTTGCGCCATCGTGCCGTCGAAAACCCGCCCGCAGCCCAAGGAAAACAGCGTGTCGCCGACGAAAACCGCCGCGTCGTCCGGGAAATAATAGCAGACATGCCCCGAGGTATGGCCGGGCGTGGCGATGATCTGCGCGCGGGAGGCGCCGAGGCGCAGCTCGTCGCCGTCCGAGACGGCCTGGTCGAGCGGCGGCAGGCGATGCGCGTCCTTGGCGGAGCCGACGATCTTCATGCCGGGAAAACGCTTTTTCAGCACGTCCCAGCCCTCGATATGGTCGAGATGGTGATGGGTGATCAGAAGATGGGTGAGCGGCCAGCCGCGCCGCTCGGCCTCAGCAGCAATGGCCTCGCCCTCTGGCGCGTCGATGCTGGCGGTCGCGCCGGTCTCGCGGTCATGGACCAGCAGGCCGAAATTGTCGGTGAGGCAAATGAATTGGTCGACCTCTATAGACATCGTTTTCCCCCGCGAGCGAACCTTGCCGAAACAGCCGGCAGGAAGTCGCTCCGCTATGTTGGATAGCGCTGGTCGCGGCCATCATAACGCTTGCAAGCAAAAATGCGACCGGCGGCTCCCTTGCGCCTTCGCGCGAATAAGGGGATGATCCGGCCATGGCGCTGGACGTGGTCGAGCTGCGGGCCTTTTACGAAACCGCTTTGGGCGAGGTCGCCCGCCGCGTCGTCGGGCGTCTGCTGCGCACGCGCTGGGACGACCATGTCGGCCTGCGCGTGCTCGGCATGGGCTATGCGCCGCCCTATCTCGACAATTTCCGCGAGAAAGCCCAGCGCGTGCTGGCCTTCATGCCGGCGACCCAGGGCGTGATGCATTGGCCGCTCGACGGCCGCTCGGCGACGGCGCTGGTCGAGGCTTCCATGACGCCGCTGCCCGACGCCAGCATGGATCGTATCCTGCTGGTGCATGCGCTGGAGGTCGAGGAGCATCCGCAGGATTTGCTCGACGAGGTCTGGCGCATTCTGGCGCCCGGCGGGCGGGTGGTGATCGTCGCGCCGAGCCGCACCGGCCTCTGGGCGCGCCTCGACACCACGCCCTTCGGCCACGGCCATCCCTATTCTCGCGGCCAGCTACAGACCTTGCTGCAGGAGGCGCAATTCCTGCCGGTTTTCTGGGGCGAGGCGCTCTATGTGCCGCCTTTCCAACGGGTCACGCTGCTGCGTTCGGCTCCGGCCTTCGAGCGCATCGCCGGGCGCTTCTCGCTGCCCGGCGGCGGCGTGCATGTGGTGGAGGCGACGAAGCAGCTCTACCGCCCGATCGTCCGCCGCGCCGTGCGGCGGATTCCGCGATTCGCGGAGCCGGTGCTGGAACCGGCGCTGGAGCCGGATGGGGCGGAGCCGGCGTGAGGCGTAGGCCCTCATCCGACCCCTGCTAACGCAGGGGCCACCTTCTCCCGCGTGCGGGAGAAGGGAAGAACCTCTCGGTTTTGGATCACAAATGTTGGGACGCGATTCCTTCTCCCGTTTACGGGAGAAGGTGGCCCCGCGAAGCGGGGTCGGATGAGGGCGCGCCCCGCCTACCGCCGCCCGTATTCCACCTTCACCCCAAAAGCCTGCGCCAGGAACAGCGCCCCATGGATCAGCCCGGCGTTGTCGATGCCGTGGCCCAGGCCGGCGGACATATGCCATTGCGCCGGCACGCTCATGTCGGCGAGCGAATTGGCCGATAGCATCATGGCGTCCACGGGGATGAGGTCATCCTCTTCGCCATGCACGAGCAGCACGGAAGGCGGCGGGTTCTGCGGCGGCCGTTCGGCCCCCGGCTGGTTGGGGCCGAGCACCAGAATGCCGGAATAGCCGAGAATGGCGCGCGGCGCCTTGGGCCGGCGCAGCCCCGTATGCAGCGCCATCATCGTGCCCTGGCTGAAGCCGACCAGCGCCAGCGAGCGCTCGTCGAAGCCGCGCTTTTCCAGCTCCGCGTCGAGGAAGGCGTCGAGGGTCGGGCGCGCGGAAATCACCCCGCGCCAGCGCTCGTCCGGGTCGCGCATGGTGAGCGGGAACCATTGCCGCCCCATGGGCGACATGGCGCAGCGCTCGGGCGCATGGGGGGCGATGAAATCCGCGTCGGGCAGGAAGGAGCGCCATTGGCGCCCGATCTCGATGAGATCCGCGCCATCCGCTCCAAAGCCATGCAGGAAGACGACAAGCTGGCGGGCCTTGCCCGACTTCGCCCCAACTCTCGGACCGTCGATCGCTGCTGCCATATGTCGCGCTCCCCCTTTTTGACAGATTAGCTGTCACGGGTTCGCGCGCCGAGGTCAAGAGGCGGCGACGCCCAAGAAATCGGCGCCGACGCGGGAGCGCGAGCGTCAGTGGGCCAAAGCGAAGCGCAGAATCTTGAACGCGAAGATGCACGCGCCGGCGAGCGTGCCGTGCTTCACCATTGTCATAGCGATAAAGAGATGGTCCGGCCTCATCATGTTACTTTTACCTTTTCGATCGAGCGCGTACGGCGCCCGCGCCTTCGCTGAGAGTGAAGAAGAGACGTTTTGTTATTCGGGTTCAGGGCGTCCGCGTCTCGACAGGCCCTTGCGAAAGACGCGCCATGGCGCCTTCATTCGACTGAGCGATTTTGTCGCGCTGTGGCGTGATCCGTCGCTGCTCGAAACCCGACAGCGAGGTATCGGCGCGCCCGCTTTTTTGCAAGCGAGGGGGCTCGCGATTTGGCCTTTCGCGACAATATGTCGCCTCGTGCGGGGGATGCGCGGCGGAGAGGCGATCAATGCCTAGATTGTTGATTTTAGTGGGGATCGTGCTTATTGCGCTCGGCCTGTTCTGGCTCGCGGCGGAACGTCTGGGCCTCGGGCGCCTGCCCGGCGACATCGTCTTCGAGCGCGGCAATCTGCGCGTCTATATTCCGCTCGCCACGTCGCTGCTGCTGAGCGTGATCTTTTGGCTCCTCAACCGATAGAGCGGGTTTTGACAAAGCCTTGCTTCCATCGCCAAAATGATGGCGCGGGGAGTAGGCGATGCATGATTTGTTAAAAGGTTTTTCGACGATGGAGCTGGCCCTCATTTACTGCGTCGGCTTCGCGGCGCTCACCGTGGCCTGTATCTTCCTGTGTCGGCCCTATTCGCGGCGATGGATTCACGGCCGACGCAACGCCAATGACATGATCGGCTTTTCGCTGCAGAGCTTCGCGGCGCTCTACGGCATTCTGCTCGGCCTGCTCGCCGTCGAGGCCTATCAGGACTTCTCGAGCGTCAAGGACGCCGTTTCGAAGAAGGCGCTCACTTTCGCGACGCTGCGCCACAATCTCGATGGCTTGCCGGCGCCTGTGAGCGGGGCGCTGCAGGAGGATTTGCGCGATTACGCCGTGGAGGCGCTCGAGACCCACTGGCCCAAGGATGTGACGACGCCGACGCCGACCGGCGCGTCGCCGATCTTGCGCCGCATGCTCGGCAGACTCCTCGCATTCCAGCCCGCGACCAAGAGCGAGGAGCTCGTTTACGGCGAGGTTTTCCGCCAGGTCAATCTGCTCATCGAGCAGCGCCGCCTCTTGCTGTCGAGCGAAGGCAACGGCATTCCGGGCGCGATGTGGGCCGTCGTTTATATCGGCGCCTTTCTCTTCATTCTGCTCATGTGCCTCTTCGATATGGAGGCGCATGTGCATGTTTTGCTGGGGGCGACCACCGCGCTTTTTCTCGGCGCCGTCGTCTTTCTGATTGCCGCGCTCGATAATCCGTTCCGGGGCGGCGTCACTGTCGACCCCGCGCCCATCGTCGAAATGCGCGACGCGCTGGCGCATGAGAATCCCCCCGCCGCGGCGGGCCAGCGGCGAGAACTCTGAAAGTCGATTCTCGGCCTTTTTTAGAGAGGCGGACCGCTGAGAGGCGGCGGATGCGCTTCAAGCTTCTGCGTATTTCCCGTAACGTAAGCTCGAGCTTTTATTCAAGGGGAGAGCGGTCTTGACACTCGATAGGACTTTCGCGCGCGGGCTTGTGTTTTTTGCCGGCCTTCTCATCTCTGGCGCGGTCTCCGCCGACGAACTCAAATCGCAATACACCTCTCTCCAGGATTGCGAGACGCTCGAACGCCTGAAGCTGCCCGGGCGCGCGCTCGAGAAAGGGGCCGGGACGGGCATTTTCCGTTGCAAGGGGATCGACAATTATTCCGTCTATGTGATCGAGGACGATCCGCGCAGCTTTCTGGTTTTGGGGCGCGACGGAAAGCTTTTCTCCCTAGAAAAGACGCTGGTCTCGAATTTCAAGCTCGGGGAGTTTCCCAATGTCTCGGGCGCCAAGAAAGCGGAGTGGCGGCTCGACGCCGACGGCAAGGCGGCGGGGCTGATCGTGCGCGTCTCCTATCAGCGTGCGGAGAAGCCCGGCGCCTCCGCCTCGGCGCTCTTCGTGTTCGATCTGCGCGGGGAGCCTGCCTTCATTGGCTCCGCGGCGACAAATGAGGAAGCGCGCGGGCTAATCGACGGCGCGCTTGGCGCGGGCGCTGCGGCCGAGGACAAGCGGTCGCGCGACTGCAATGCGATCTATGCCGGACTCTGCAAGGGATTCGAGCCCGGGCCGGAAATGCTCGGGCGCTGCTTCGACAAACGGCCGGCCATCGCCGATAAAATTCCGCCCAAATGCATCGCCGATTTCCAAACGAACATCGAAAACTATCACGAGGCCACCGCCGGCGGGAAATAAAGGACGTCCCTTATCTCCCTTTGCCGTGTGAAACGCCGGCGAGCGAAAGCGTGTGGTCCGCCTCCAAAGGCGTCCAATGAGGCGCTCTTTCAGCATACAAAGAAAAGCGCTGGCTTAGCGTTTGATGTATCTCAAAAATTATAGGTCGCTGGAAATTTTGTAACAGGGAGTTAAGAAAATTACCGCAGCTTATTCGAGTAAATACTTGCATAAACTATGCAGTTTCCGCGAGTTTTGGATGAGCGTGGCAATATGCCTGGAAGATATGCTTCGGCTTTGCAACAATATCTCCGCAATGACATTGCTTTGGCGTTCGGCGCATTCGCCGCGGACACTGCCGGGTCTTATGTCGTCCTCGCCGCTCTCTCGATGCCTGTCATCATCGGCAGCGTCAGTCTCGGGGCGGAAGTTGGGCTCTGGTATTACAAGCATCAGCTCTTGCAGAGCGCCGCCGACTCCGCCGCGCTCAGCGCTGCGGCGGCGGCCGCTCTCGGCGAGAGCAATCTCACGACGCAAGCCGCGGCCATTGCGTCCTCCTATGGCGTTGCGCCGGGAACGAACGGGGTCACGCTCGCCCTCAACACGCCGCCGCTCTCCGGCCCCAATCGGGCGACCGCGGGCGCTTTAGAGATCGTCCTGCAAGGGCCCCAGCCGCGTTTCTTTTCGCAGTTTTTCAGTTCGCAGCCTCTCGCCGTTGCAGCGCGCGCCGTCGCGGTGAGCGGCCATCCCGGTTGCGTCCTATCCTTGAACGCGAGCGCGAGCAGCGCGATCAATCTTCAAGGGACGAACAGCGTCGCTCTGAACAACTGCAGCCTCTACGGCAATTCCAGCAGCGGCGCGGCGCTCAACGTCGGCGGCTCCGCCACCCTCTCGGCGATGTACGCCGCTGTCGTCGGCGGGATATCCGGAGCTTCGAATATCACGACCACGCTGGGCATGAAGTCCGGCGCATCCGCTGCCGCGGACCCTTACGCCAATGCGGCCTATCCGCCGTTCTCAGGCTGCGACTACAATAATTTCACGACGAGCAGCACGCAAACCATGACCCCGGGCGTCTACTGCGGCGGCATGACGTTCAAAGCCGGCGCGAATGTCACGCTGTCTCCGGGCGTTTATTATCTCGATCAGGGAAGCTTTCAGGCGGCCGGCCAATCGACCATTCAGGGCGCGGGCGTCACGCTGGTTTTCACGTCCAGCACGGGAAAAAACTACGCCACCGCGACATCGACGGGCGGGGCGACCATCAATCTCACCGCGCCGACGACGGGTCCGCTGGCGGGCGTCGTCATTTTCGGCGATCGCGGAATGCCGACATCGACGAGCTTCAAATTCGCCGGCAATGGCGACCAGGTCTTTGGCGGCGCCGTCTATCTGCCGAAAGGCGCGCTCTCCTTTTCCGGCGGCACGGGCGGCGCGAATAATTGCACCCAGCTCATCGCCGACACCATCAATTTCGTCGGCGTCTCGAACCTCGCCATCAACTGCGGCGCCTATGGGACGAAGCAAATGTCCAATCTCGCGTCGCTCGTGGAGTGAAGATGATGCGTCTTTACGCGCAAACGGCGAGCGGCGCGCTATTCGCTCTTCGGACTTTGTTCGACCACAGCGGGCGGTCGATCGCGGGGGTAATGAGCATAGAGCTCGCGCTCATCCTTCCGGCGCTTGCCCTTTGCATCATCTGCGTCGCGGATCTGGGTCTCGGGATCTACCGAAAGATGCAGGTGCAATCAGCCGCGCAAGCCGGCGCCGAATATGCCGCCGTGCATGGCTACGATCAGAACGGAACGACCAACGCCATTCTCGCCGCCACGAGCTATTCGGGGGTCAGCGCCGCTCCGCAGCCGCAGCTCTATTGCGGTTGCGCCTCGGCGACCGGCGTTGTGGCGGCCGCCTGCGGCTCGATTTGCGCCTCCGGTTCGGCAGCCGGTCAGTTCGTGCAGGCGTCGGCGAGCGCGACCTACCAGACCGTCCTTGCCTATCCGCTGCTTCCCAAAAGCTTCGCCCTCACGGCTCAATCGACGGTGCGCATCAAATGATTTCCAAAAAATTCCTCGATAATGTCTCTGGCGTCGCCGCCGTTGAATTCGCTTTCACGGCGCCGCTGTTTCTGCTCGGTCTGTTGGCGACCTTTCAGCTCGGCATGTGGATGTGGACGCAAGTCGGATTGCAGCACGGGGCCGAAATGGCCGCGCGATGCGCGACCATTAATCCGGCGGTCTGCAGCTCGCCCGCCGCGATCCAGCAGTTCGCGGTCGGTCAGGCTTTCGGTCTGAACCTTCCCGCTACGACCTTCTCGTTCAGCCAGTCATCCTGCGGCAATCTCGTTTCGGCGAGCTACGCCTTCCCGAATTTCGCGCCCTATTTGAACCTGCCGAGTTTCGACATCCGCGCGTCGTCCTGCTTCCCCGTGTGAGGACTCAAAGACCGAGTTCGGTGAGGCCGGGGAAATCGTCGGGACGACGCCCTTGCGGGAAGGTCAGCTTGCGCTCTTTTTCGTCGATCGGCAGATCATTGATGCTGGCGATGCGCCGGCGCATGAGCCCGTTTTCGGCGAACTCCCAATTCTCGTTGCCATAGGCGCGAAACCAGTTGCCGGACGCGTCGTGATATTCATAGGCGAAGCGCACGGCGATGCGATTGCCCTGATGCGCCCAGATCTCCTTGATTAGCCGATAGTCTTGTTCGGCTGCCCATTTGGCTTCGAGAAACGCGATGATTTCGGCGCGGCCGGAAATGAATCGCGACCGATTCCGCCACTGGCTGTCGAAGGTATAGGCCAAGGCCACGCGCGCCGGGTCCCTGCTGTTCCAGGCGTCTTCGGCGAGCCTTACTTTCTGCCGCGCCGTTTCATCGGTGAAGGGCGGCAGCGGCGGGCGGGCTTCATCGGCCATGGATCAGGCTCCGGAATAATCGGTTGTCGAGCCGGCGGGCGCGTCTCCGACGCCAGTTTCAGAAGGGAAGATGCAGGCTGAGGCCGCCGCCGTAATTCGAGGTAACCGAGTTTCCGTTCGATTGGTAGGTGTTTTCCGATTGATAGGCGCCGCCGCCGGGGCCGGTCGGGCGCGGGTTGAGCTTCGCTGTCGGCTTGATCTCAATGCCGTCGGCGGTCCGCTCGTGTTGGATCGAGGCAGCCGAGGGAACCGGCAAAGCGTCTCGGTCTCCTTCTCCGAAGCAGACGGGATCGTCCTTCCATGTGGCGCGAGGGCAGGGCGCCGGCTCGCTCACGGGCAGCGCCGGTCGCTTTTCCGCGCTGAATTTCCTTGCGTGGGACGGTCGATCTTGCGCATTGGCCCACCCCGCGGCGAGCATGATGATCACAGCGGCAAGGAAAGCTGTTGGGCGGCGGCGCATATCCGAAAATCCATCAAAAAGGAAGGGCGCGAGAGCGTACCGCGGCATCGACGCCACAGCGCATCTTTTGGCGGAAGCGTCCGTGTGAAAAGAGGCGCGAAGATGGCTCAGATGCGACGTCATGGAACCGGGCGCTTCCTCGCACGGACGCCGCACAGCGACCCTCATTGGCGCACGGCAAAGCATGTCCTCCTGTACGTAGCTACACGTAAGCAGATATAAGTAAGTATAACTACTACACATGCCTATGACTTAACTGTATTATTTGAAATATTTGTTGCACATTTGGCACATGCGATAATAAAGAACGACTTTGCCGTAATATCCATCTTCTCATAAAACTATACGTGCGATCTATTCCCCGCGATCACTAGAGGCGTGATTCAAGGAGGATGATCGTTATGAAAAAATTCTGTCTTTCGGTTGCAGCTTCGGCGCTGATGGCGGGCTCCGCCTTTGCGGCGGACCTTCCGTCCCTTAAGGCTCCGCCCGCCGTCGCGCCGGCGGCTGCGCCCTTGCCGACCTGGACAGGTTTCTATGCTGGCGTGAACGCCGGCGGGACATGGGCCTCCGACACAACGGCAACGCTCACGCAGTTCGACGGCGTCCTCGTGACGTCTGCGCCCACCAAGCGCTGGGGCGGCCCCCAGCCTGCGCCTGCGCCCGGCCAATGGGCCTGGTTCAGCGGCGGCCAGGGATTTGCGGGGATCGGCAACCGTTCCGGCTTCATCGGCGGCGGCCAGGTGGGCTATAATTACCAGTTCTACCAGAACTTCCTCGTGGGCCTGGAGGCGGACATCCAGGGCGTCGCCAGCAGCGGCGGCGACACGACTCTTTTTGGCGTTCTGCCGCTCCCCTCGGGCTTCAGCGTCAGCCAGTTCACGCGGCTTTCAGGCAGCCTCGACTATCTCGGCACGGTGCGGGGTCGCTTGGGCTGGCTCGTCATGCCGACCCTCTTGCTCTATGGCACGGGCGGCTTCGCCTATGGCGGCGTGACCTTGAACGCGAGCACGCTTCAAATCCTCAACCCGACCGGCCAGTTCGGCGCCGGCTTCTCGAGCTTCTCCGACACGGCGACGGGCTGGACGGCGGGCGGCGGCCTCGAATGGATGTTCATGCCGAACTGGTCCGCAAAGGTCGAATATCTCTATTACGACCTCGGCGCGATCCACACCTTCGGCGGCGCGGGCATCGCTTTCACGCCGGTTCCCACTTGGACCTTCGCGGCGACAACGCCTGTGGTCTCCGCGCCCATCCGCGGCAATATCGTGCGCGCGGGCGTGAATTACCATTTCAACTGGGGCTCGGCGCCGGTCCTCGCGAGTTTTTGACCGAGCGAAATCCAGCCTTTCGTTCGTCAAGGGGAGGCCCGGTTCACGCCGGGCCTTTTCTTTTTGTTTATGCCCGTCGAAGAGTATTGCGGAACGCAGATTTTCTTTGAAGCTTATGGCGGTCCCGACAGGATTCGAACCTGTGACCTTCGGTTTAGGAAACCGCTGCTCTATCCTGCTGAGCTACGGGACCCGCTTGCCGCTACATCTACCACAGCTTGCCCGTTTGAAAAGTTGCCATTGCCGGAAAGAGATCCATGTTCGAATCCGCCAACCTGCCGCATGTCATGACCAAGGATGAGTTCGAGGCCGCCGAGATGCGGCTGCGCGAGCTTTTGCTCGACGCGCAATTCGAGGTGGCGGAGCAGAAGCGGGCCGCGATCATGGTGCTCGTCAACGGCTCGGACGGGGCCGGCAAGGGCGAGGTCGTCAACCGGCTCTACGACTGGCTCGACGACCATCTCGTGGAGACTCTCTCTTACCGCAAGCCGACGGACGAAGAACGGGCGCGCCCCGGCTCCTGGCGCTATTGGCGGGATATGCCGCCCAAGGGACGCATCGCGCTCGTCATCGGCTCCTGGCACCATCGGCTGCTGCGCAACCGCGCCTTGGGGCGGCTGGACAAAAACGCTTATGACAACGCCCTGGAGGATATGATCCGCTCCGAGGAAATGCTGCGCCGCGAGGGCGTGCATCTCCTCAAGATCTGGCTCCATATGGACGATCGCGAGGCGCAGAAGCGGCTCGAGAAGCTGCGCGAGGCCAATGGCGCGCTGCGCCGCCCCGCCGTCATCGAATGGGACGAGATCGACGGCGGCAAGGCTCGGGCCCGCCTGACCGACGCGGCGTTGGAGATGATCGAAAAGACCTCCTCCGGCAATGCGCCCTGGGCCGTGGTGCCGGCGTCCGACCCGCATTACCGCGACGCCGCCGTCGGCGATCTCTTATTGCAGACCCTGACAAGCGCCGCCGAGGGGACGCCGGCAGCGCCGAGCACGCAGGCCGTCGCGACGCCGGAGAGCGCTTTGCCGCGGCCGAGCCTCGTTTCCGCGCTGGATCTGGCGAAAACCGCCGATCGGGAGACCTACAGCGAGGAGCTGCGGGACTTGCAGCAGCGCCTGACCGAGGCCACGACGGCCAAGAGCTTTCGCAACAGAGGGCTTGTCCTGGTCTTCGAGGGCAATGACGCTGCGGGGAAGGGCGGGGCGATCCGCCGCGTGCGCGAGGCGCTCGATCCGCGCCGCTTCCGGGTCCATGGCGTCGCCGCGCCCAGCGACGAAGAGCTGGCGCGGCCCTATCTCTGGCGCTTCTGGCGCAATCTCCCGCGCCGCGGCGACGTCGCCATCTTCGACCGTAGCTGGTACGGACGCGTGCTCGTCGAGCGCGTGGAGGGCTTCGCGCCGCCGGAGGATTGGATGCGCGCCTATCCGGAGATCAATGATTTCGAACGCCAGCTCGGCGAGTGCGGCTATCTCGTCGTCAAATTCTGGCTCGCGATCTCGCAGGACGAGCAGTTGCGCCGCTTCCAGGATCGGGAAGCCAAGCCGTTCAAGCGCTACAAGTTGACCCCCGACGATTGGCGCAACCGCGAGAAATGGGCCCTTTACGAACAGGCGATGACCGACATGGTCGACCGCACCAGCTCGCGGCTCGCGCCCTGGACGCTGGTCGAGGCCAATGACAAGAAGTTCGCCCGTCTCAAGGTGCTGCGAACCATCGTCGAGCGGCTGGAGGCGTGATCAGATGGGGCTGCGGCCAGCGCGGCAAACAAGCCCCGGCGGGCGGTTCAAGCGAACCGGATACAGGCTAGCCTATCCCTCGCTCTCGCGACGGAGGGCAGCCGCCAGCTCCTCGCGGCAGACGCTTTCCAAAAGCGGCAGATCGTCCCGCACCAGCTTCCAGAGCACATCCGGGGCGATGCGCTGGTAATCGTGCCGGAGAATATTGCCGATGCCAGCGACCTTGCTCCAGGGAATCTCAGGTCGCCGGTCTTTGATTTCCTTTGGCAGATGGCGGCTCGCCTCAGAGATAATCTCTATTCCGCGCTCGATCAGCCAGCGCTTTTGCCAGTCGCGTTCGAAAGCGGCCATTGAGACGCCGTCCAAAACGGCGTCGATATTTACGGAGGCTTCGATGATGTCGGAGAGCCGAGGAGAAATGCGCCGCGCAACCATTAAAAGACGAGCACGGCCGAGTCTTCGATCTCTTTTTTCAGAATCGGATGCAGGCTGTCGCGCGTCATGATGTCGGCCCTACGGTCGAGAATATCGGTGGCCCGCTGCTTCAAATCCATCAGCTCGTAAAGCCCGAGCTTGCCCTTCTGATGATCGAAAAACAAATCCACGTCGGATTTATCTTGCGCGTCCCCCCGCGCAATGGAGCCAAAGAGGTAAAGGTGCTCGACGCCGAGCCTCTTCAACTCGGCTTCGTGCGCCCTCAACCGGCTTAAGGCGTCTTCACGGGTCATGGCCTGAAAATACAGCTATTCTGGTCCTTTTTCCAGGTCGGCGGCGGGTCGCCGCGCGCACGGCGCCGCAGCGACCATACTGCAGAACCGGCCTACCCCGGATGACCCGAGCGCTCGCCGAGCTTCCTCTCCCAATCGAGCGCCTGCCGCACGATCTCGTCCAGATTATCGTGCTCCGGCTTCCAGCCGAGCACATTGCGCGCGCGATCATTGGCGGCGACGATCGCCGCCGGATCGCCCGGCCGGCGCGGGGCGTAGTCGACCGGGAAATCGATGCCGGATATCCGCTTGACCGCCTCGATGACCTCCAGCACCGAAAAGCCATGCGCATAACCGCAATTGGCGACGAGGCTTTTCCCGCCGTCGCGCAGATAGCGCAAAGCGTCGAGATGGGCGCGGGCGAGGTCTGTGACCTGGATGTAGTCGCGCACGCAGGTGCCGTCGGGGGTGGGGTAATCCGTGCCGAAGACCTGCATCTTCGGCCGCTTGCCGAGCGCCGTCTGCGCCGCGACCTTGATGAGATGGGTGGCGTTGGGCGTGGATTGGCCGGAGCGGCCCTTGGGGTCGGCTCCCGCGACGTTGAAATAACGCAGCGCTACATAGGCGAAATCATGGGCCCGCGCGGTATCCTCCAGCATCCATTCGACCATGAGCTTGGAGCGGCCATAGGGCGAGACGGGCTTCAAGGGCTCGTCCTCGGTCACGGGCAGGTGCTCGGGATCGCCATAGACGGCGGCGGTCGAGGAGAAGATGAAATGCTTCACGCCGCAGCCGACCGCGGTCGCGATCAGCGAGCGCGCTTTCGCCGTATTGTTGAGATAGTAGCCCAAAGGATCGGCGACGGAGTCGGGGACGACGATCTTGGCGGCGAAATGGATGATGGCGTCGACCTTATGGTCGCGGATCAGCTCTGCGACGAGCTTTTCGTCGCCATCGTCGCCGACGATCAGTTGCGCCCCCTCGGGGACCGCCCAACGAAAGCCGGTGGATAGATCGTCCAGCACGACCGGTCTTTCGCCGGCGTCGAGGAGCTCCAGAACTGTATGGCTGCCGATGTAGCCGGCGCCGCCCGTGACCAAAACCGTCATCTTGCCCCTCCGGTGTTCCTCACCCCAAATTAACGCCGCATCGTTAAAACTCAGGCCGGCTGCGTAGAATTTGAGTTCTTTTACGCGAGATTCGGCGCTTCCGTAACCTAACCACTCGAAGTCGGACCAATGACCAAACGCATACGTAAGGCTGTTTTTCCTGTCGCCGGCCTCGGCACGCGCTTCCTGCCGGCAACAAAGGCGGTGCCGAAGGAAATGCTGACGGTCGTCGACCGTCCTGTGGTCCAGCATGTGGTCGACGAGGCGCGCGAGGCCGGAATCGAGCATTTCGTTTTTGTCACCGGACGCGGCAAAGCCGCGATCGAGGACCACTTCGATATGTCCTATGAACTCGAGGACACCCTCAAGCGTCGCAACAAGACAAAAGAATACGAAAGCCTGATGGCCGATCTGCCGAAGGCGGGCGCCACGAGCTTCACGCGCCAGCAGGCGCCGCTCGGGCTCGGCCACGCCGTCTGGTGCGCGCGCGAGATCATCGGCGACGAGCCCTTCGCGGTGCTGCTTCCCGACATGATCACCCTCCCGGCCGCCGGCAAGACCTCGCGCTGTATGGCGCAGGCCGTCGAGGCCTATGAGAAGCACGGCGGCAACATCATCGCCGTCGAGGAGGTGAGGCCCGAGGAGACGCACCAATATGGGATCGTCGCCAAGGGCAAGGATTTCGGCGAGACGTTCGAGATCACCGGCATGGTGGAGAAGCCGCCGCAGGGCACGGCGCCCAGCAACTTCATTATCTCGGGACGCTATATTCTCGAGCCGGAGATCTTCGCGCTGCTCGAAAAGGGCGAGAAGGGCGCGGGCGGCGAGATCCAGCTCACCGACGCCATGATCCATCTCGCCAAAGAGCGGCCCTTCCACGGCGTGCGCTTCGACGGCCGCACCTATGACACGGGCTCGAAGCTCGGCTTCCTCGCGGCGAATGTCGCCTTCGGCCTGGCGCGGCCGGATGTGGCCGACGGCCTGCGGGCGGAGCTGAAAAAGCTTCTCGTATGATGATCTAAGCGAGCCTGAAGCGATACGCCCCTCGTGCTTCGAGACGCCTGCTGCGCAGGCTCCTCAGCATGAGGGGCTTCTGCATCAAATACTTAGGCCTGATCCTGAGGAGCGAGCGAAGCTCGCGTCTCGAAGGACGAGGCCGCCTCGGAGGTTTGCTGATAAACTGAGCGCGCCTGAAGGCGCGCGGTCCAATGGTGGCGCTGGACCGCGCGCCTTCAGGCGCGCATCGCCGCTCAGCCCTTCTTCGGGCGGATGCGGATGATCACGTCGCAGCCGACGATCTCCATGCCCTCCGGCGGCGCCGGCAGGCGGGAGAACTCCACCGAGCGATCGGCCGCGTCGAACATGCGGCCTGTGGCTTCATCCATGAAATGGTGGTGAGGCGAGGTGCGGGTGTGGAAATAGGTGCGCGGGCCCTGGACCGCGATCTCCCGCAGAAGCCCAGCTTGCGCGAATTGGTTCAGCGTGTTGTAGACAGTCGAGAGCGACATGGTGAGGCCGGCTTCGCGCGCCTCGGCATGGAGCGCCTCGGCGCTGACGTGGCGATCGCCCTTGCCGAAGAGAAGCTTACTGAGCGCCAGACGTTGCACGGTGGGGCGCAGGCCGGCGTTGCGGAGCTTGGTCTTGGGGTCCAGCGGAACGCCGGCGGGCTGCTCCCGCAAGCGGCGGGAGTCGTTGAAGCTTCTAGGCACAGCTTGATGTGTCATTGTAAGGACCGACAGCGAGCAATCTCGCCCCTCAAAACTCTGTTGTCTTCAGTAGACGGCAGCGCGGCTGGCCTGTCAAATGCTGCAATATGAAAGATTTCCAAACAAGCAGGGCCAGGGGAAGACAATGAGCCGCAGGGAAAGGGCCTTGGGCCCTCTCGATCGTCGCCGCGCCTTGCAGGGGCTGGCTCTGAGCCTGATCGCGCTCGCTTTTCCGGCGCAGGCTGAAGATTTCGCGCAATTTCTGCAAAACATCTGGCCGCAAGCCCAGGCGGCGGGCGTCTCCCGCGCCACCTTCGAGGCGGCGGTCTCAGGCCTCGCGCCGGAGCCGGGCGTTCTCGCCAAGCCCAAGGCCCAGGCCGAATTCACCATCTCCATTCCCGCCTATCTCGCTGGAGCGGTGACGAGCAGCCGCGTCGCGCGCGGCCAATCCGTCGCGGCGGAGCTCGCCGGCCCTTTGCGCCGGGCGACGGCGCGGCATGGCGTTCCTGGCGAGATCATCGTCGCCATTCTCGGCGTCGAGAGCAATTTCGGGACGGCGACCGGGGGCGCCGATGTTCTGAAGGTGCTGGCGACGCTCGCCTGGAAAGGCCACCGCGCCGAGACCTTCATCGAGGAGTTCGTCGCCGCTTTGGTGATGCTGGAAAAGGGCTATGCGACGCGCGCCCAATTGCGCGGCTCCTGGGCGGGCGCCATGGGCCAGCCACAGTTCATGCCGTCCGCCTACCTCAAATATGCGGAAAGCGACGACGGCGCCGGCGCGCCGGATATTTGGCGTTCGCATGCGGATGCTGTCGCCTCGATTGCGAGTTTCCTTGCGAAATCCGGTTGGGTCGCTGGCCTTCCCGCGATCGTCGAGGTCCGCCTGCCGGATGGCTTCGATTACGCGGCTTTCGATCTCGACTTCGGTCGCTGTCGGTCGCTGGGCGTTCAGCGGGCGGACGGAGAGGCGCTGCCTTCAAGTGGCCCAGCAAGCCTTTACTTGCCGGCTGGCGCGAATGGTCCGGCGTTTCTCATCTCGGATAACTTCGAGGTCATTCGGCAATATAATACTTCGGATGCCTATGCGATGTCGGTCGCGATACTTGCCGATCGCATCGCCGGACACGATACGCCCGTGACGCCCTGGCCGCGCGTCGCGCCGCTTTCCACCGGCGACGTCAAGGCGATGCAGCAGTTGCTGACCGAGAAGGGCTATTACCGGGGCGCAATCGACGGGAAGTTGGGCCGCACCAGCCGCAACGCCGTCCATGCTTTTCAGATCGCGGAAGGGATACAGCCCGCTGACGGCTTCGCGACGAAGGAAATCCTCGCGAGGTTGAAAGGGCGGTAAGCGTCATACTCATTGTCATTCCCGGCGGGCTGAAAGCCCGACCGGGAATCCAGAGCCAAAATAGCGCTGATTTTGCTCTGGATTCCCGATCACTCGCTGCGCGAGCGTCGGGAATGACACCGAACCAGTCCAAGCCGATCTCGTATTGGTCGATCACTGCGAGGAGATTGCTTCGCTACGCTCGCAATGACGGCGTGATTAGCGCACGGGCGCGGAGACGAAGCCGAAGGCGACGCGCGTCAGCATGTCCGAGCCGAAGCGCTCTTCCGCGCGACGGACGGTTTGGCCGCCGAGGCCGCGGTAGAAAGACAGCGCCTTCTCATTATCGGCGAGCGCCCAGACGATCGTCGAGAGATAGCCGTGCTCGGCGAGCTCGCGCCGCGCTGCGTTGAACAGGCGCCGGCCCAAGCCCAGGCCCTGATGCTGCGGCGCCAAATACAGTTCGAATATCTCGCCCGAATAGGGCATCGACGGCACGCGGTTGCGGCCATAGGTCGAATAGCCGGCGATCTGCTTGTCGAAGTCCAGCACGAGCAGGCCCGTGCCGCGCACGATCGCGGAATGCCACCAAGCCGGGCCGCGCCGCGCAATCATGCGTTCGAGCTCGACTCCAGGAATGACGCCGCGATAGGCGTCGCGCCAGGAAGCGTCGTGAACCCGTGCAATTTCCTCGGCGTCGCCGGGGCGTGCGTGGCGGATCGAGAAGGCGGTTTTGACCATGGAGAGATGTTAGGGCTCATATCGGCCTTTGGGCAAGAGGCACGAATGGCGGAAAGCGCAAAAAAACAAATGCGCTTCGAATAGACTTTTGATAGCCTCGACTTACGCCGGACGCGCAGGCGGTCGCTTGCCTGCCGCCGCGTATTTGCTTATCCTTGGGCGGATTTCGGCCTGGAGAAGGCCGTCGAAGCGAGGACGTCGGAAGGTGGCTGCCGATACCGCCACATTTGAAGCTAAAAAGGCGTGCGGGCTTGCCGGCTCTTGCGCGGCTTTTGCGCGCGCCGGCCTGCTGCTTCTTCGTCGCCCCTGACGCCCGCAGGGCTTTTGCCCAGGCGGTCAGGGGCTCGACGTAACCCGGATATGCCCTGACATCGGGCGCAGCAGCTTCAGAAAGTTTCATCATGACCCATACCGCACATGGCTCCCAGGACGGCGAGCGCGTCGTCATTTTCGACACGACCCTGCGTGACGGCGAGCAGTCGCCGGGCGCCTCCATGACGCTGGAGGAAAAGCTGGAAGTCGCCGAGCTGCTCGACCAATTGGGCGTCGACATCATCGAGGCGGGCTTTCCAATTGCGAGCCCCGGCGATTTCGAAAGCGTCTGCGAGGTCGCGCGGCGCGTGAAGAATGCGACGGTCGCCGGCCTCGCGCGCGCGTCCGAAAAAGACATCGATCGCTGCGCCGAGGCGCTGCGCGAGGCGAAGCGGGCGCGCATCCACACGTTCATTTCCACCTCGCCCGTTCACATGAAATACAAGCTCCAGATGGAGCCGGCGCGGGTGCTGGAGCTGGTCGCCTCTTCGGTCGGTCGCGCGCGCAATCAGGTGGCCGACGTCGAATGGTCGGCGGAGGATGGCACGCGCACGGAAATCGATTTCCTGTGCCGCTGCGTCGAAACGGCGATCAAAGCCGGCGCGACGACGATCAATATTCCCGACACCGTCGGCTATACGACGCCGCAGGAATATGAGCAGCTCTTCCGCACCGTGCGCGAGCGCGTGCCCAATTCGGACAAGGCGATTTTCTCCGTCCATTGCCACGACGATCTGGGTCTCGCGGTCGCCAATTCGCTGGCCGGCGTGCGCGGCGGCGCGCGGCAGGTGGAATGCACGATCAATGGTCTGGGCGAGCGCGCGGGCAACGCCGCCATGGAAGAAATCGTGATGGCGCTGAAGACGCGTCACGACATTTTGCCCTATCACACCAACATCGACGCGGCGCTGCTGACGCGCGCCTCCAAGCTCGTCTCGGCGGTGACGTCCTTCCCGGTGCAATACAACAAGGCGATCGTCGGCCGTAACGCCTTCGCGCATGAGAGCGGCATCCATCAGGACGGCATGCTCAAAAATGCGCATACTTACGAGATCATGACGCCCGAGAGCGTCGGCGTCACCAAGACCTCGCTCGTCATGGGCAAGCACTCCGGCCGCCACGCCTTCCGCGAAAAGCTGAAGGAGCTGGGCTACGACCTCGGCGAGAATGCGTTGCAGGACGCCTTCAACCGCTTCAAGGATCTCGCCGACCGCAAGAAGTTCGTCTACGACGAAGATCTGATCGCGCTGGTCGACGACGAGATCGTCTCCGCGCATGATCACATCAAGGTGCTCGCTTTGATGGTCATGGCCGGCACGCATGGTCCGCAGTCGGCGGCTCTGACGCTCGACATCGACGGCGACAAGGTGACCCACCAGGCGACCGGCAATGGCCCGGTGGACGCCATCTTCAACGCCATCAAGGCGCTCGCGCCGCATGAGGCGACGCTGGAGCTCTATCAGGTCCACGCCGTCACCGAGGGCACCGACGCGCAGGCCGAAGTCTCCGTGCGCCTCACCGAAGAGGGCAAATCCGTCACCGGCCGGGGCGCCGATCCGGACACGCTCGTCGCCTCGGCGCGCGCCTATGTCTCGGCGCTCAATAAGTTGATGGTGAAGCGCGGCCGCTCCAAGCCGGAGGCGATGCAGGCGGTCTGATTGTCGAAAATGAGCGTCCCTCGACCTCTCTGGCGAGGGACGCCCTTTATCTCGTGACGGAACGACTATCGCCGGCATTTGCCTTCGCGTCAGCGTCGCGAGCCGAGGGCGCCGGTCTCGCGTGCGTGGCGCGCCGAAGCGTCGTTCCGCTCATTCCCGATGAAAATTGCCCGACTGGATAATCCCATGCCCGACGAAGAGAGGAGTTTTCCGGATACGATCGTTCAGGAAAACTATGTGACCTTTCAGCACGAGTTCATCGAGTTTCTGGTCGCCCAGCTCATCGATTTTCGTAAGGTATTCAACGGTGATCTCGACGAGCTGCTAATCTTTATTTTCGTTTCCCGTTACTATCTGCGCGAGGAGCGCGGCCGCCTGCAGGAGCAGGAGCAGGACGTTCTGTGGGCGGTTCCGCCCACCCTCTCCCGAATATCGGAGCTCACCGGAATCCCGCGGGAGACGGTGCGCAGAAAGCTGCTCGCTTTGCAGAAGCGCGGCCTTCTGGAAAAGGTCGAGCCGGATAAATGGCAGGTGGCCGTGCGTAACGACCAGCCGATCATCCGGGCGGATTACGAACAGTTCTGGCAGCGAGAAATGCGCCGCCTCGTGAAACTCGTGCGCGCGCTCGCGCCTTATATCTGATCACGAAAGAAAAATGGGCTGCCGTCGCCAGCAGCCCAAGTCGGGGGGAGAACGCCCAAAAGGGCAAGATCAGCAGGAAGGTAAGCTGACTGATTGTGAATCTATTGGGCGCTCCCGTTTGCTTCAACGAGGCCGCGCCCATTTTGGGCGGAGAACGCAAGAATGGACAAAATGCCGCAACGCAGCGCGTCGCGCAAAAGCGGCAAGCGCCTCGGAACGCTCGGCATTTACGCGCGTTAACGATCCATTGCTTGAGCCGCGCGTAAGCGCTTGCCGTTAATCGACGCGCTTCTACTCGGGAGATTGGCGTCCGAAACCGCAGGATTGCTGCGAGGAGAGAGGCTCCGCCGTGAATTTGCCCCTGGATGAAGCGCAGGCGCCCGAAACAGCGCCGCACCCCCGGATGAAACGTCGCCAGCGCGCCCTCGACGTGCTGGTCGTCGAAGACGAGTCGATCATCGCCAAGGACATCGAGTTCATCATCACCGATCTCGGGCATCGGGTGATCGGTCCGGCCCGCACCCAGGAAGAGGCGTTGTCGCTCGCCCTCAAATCGCGGCCGGCGGTGGTGGTCGCCGATGTGCGGCTGGCCGACGGCAGCTCGGGAATCGTCGCGGTCGACGAGATGCTCAAGCAGATCGACGCCGCGGTGGTGTTCGTGACCGCCGTTCCGCAATGGCTTCAAACCGGCGACCTCGAGCCCGTGTTGGTGATACCCAAGCCTTACACGGTCGAGGAGGTGAAAGCCGCTGTGGCGCAGGCCGCCTCCAAGCGCGCGCAGTCGCTCGAGACCATCATGGCGACGAAAGCGGCGGTCGGCCGGCTGACGCGCAAGCAATAAGGATTTTCTAGCCATGCGGCGACCCGCCCGCTCGCGCGGGGATGGCTGAGCGCCTATATTATGGCCGGACGATTTGAACAAAAACCATAGAGGGAGGCGGCGGCGATGTACAAGAAGATTCTCGTGCCCGTGGATTTGGGCGAGGCCGACATGACCAGGATCGGGCTCGACGCCGCATTGTCTCTGGCGAAGGCCGCCCCCGAGGCGCAGTTGCGCCTCGTGAGCGTCCAGCCGCTCGTGCCGGTGGCTTTCGTCGATTACATCCCGCCGAATTTCGACGAGGAAATGCGCCTTGCGGCCGAGAGGGATCTGGCGGATGTCGCCGGCAAGGTCGATCTGCCGGCCGGGCGGGTTTCTTCCACGGTGCGTTTCGGCGCCGTCTATCCCGAGGTCCTCGCCGAGGCCGAAGACTGGGGCGCCGATCTCATCGTCGTCGGCTCGCATCGCCCGACCATGGCGACCTATCTCCTGGGCTCCAACGCCAAGACGATTGTCCGCCACGCCAAATGCTCGGTGCTGGTGGTGCGTCAATAGGCGCGGGTGGCGGGCGCAGGGGCGGCGGCTAGATTGGCGAACATGGTTCGATTCGCGCTCTCCGCCACCCTCCTTTTCGTTTCTGCGGCCACATGTGGTTCGGCGCCCGCCGGCGCCGCCGACAGGGGGCGTCTGGCACTCGGGGCCGGTATTGCAAAAGCCAATTGCAGCCGTTGTCACGCCATCGGCCGCACAGGCGCGAGCGCGATCCCCAAAGCCCCGCCCTTCCGTTATCTCGGCCGCAGATATCCGCTCTCCAATCTGGAGGAGGCGCTGGGCGAGGGCATCGTCGTCGGCCATGAGGGGCCGGAGATGCCGCAGTTTCAATTCAACGCGAAACAGGTCGAGGCGCTGCTCGCCTATCTGGCGTCGATTCAGCGCTGAGGTAATTCTTGGCTGCCAGAGCGGGCCGCCGTTTTGTTTTCATAACTACTTGAGATTTTGGATGACAAACATTGATGCGTCGATTGCCGCGCTGGCCTGTCGCGGTGCCGCCAATCCGGAGAAAGTTGAGAACCTTGTCTGGCTCGAGGCCATGCGTAACGGCTGGTCGGCCTATCGCTTGGGCGAGACGATTGGCAGAACTTACCCGAGCCCTCCGCTGTGGAGCTGGGAGCGTTTCGGGCGCTCGCGCACACCGCTGGCGGACGGGCGGACGATTCACGTCGCTGGCGAACACGAAGATTTTTATGATCCGGATTTTTATATCTACAATGATGTCGTCGTCGAATATTCTGACGGCTACGCCGAGTTTTACCTCTATCCTCCCGAAATTTTTCCGCCGACCGATTTCCACAGCGCCACATTGATGGGCGACTGGCTTTGGCTTATCGGCGGGTTGGGTTATCAGGGCGCGCGAGGCAAGACCGTTCAGGTCATGCGCCTGGATACGCGCGACTTCCACATCGAGAGCATGGAGACGACGGGCGACGTCCCCGGCTGGCTCTCGCGCCATTGCGCCGAACCGTTGGACGACGCGCGCATTCTCGTGGTGGGGGGACAATTCGTCGATGAGAATTCGTCAGAGCCCAATCGCGAGCTATTCGAACTCGATCTGACGACCTTGCGCTGGCGCCGCCGCGCTCACAGCGATATGGCGCTGTTTCCGATCTCGCGCGAGGACTACGACGCCTGCAAGAACCCGCGCGCCGGCCGCGCCAATCCAGAGAAATCCGATAATCCCTTCTGGCTCGAAATGGCGCGGCGGCGCTGGCTCCCGAGCCGCGCGCGGCTGCATTACGGGGACCCGGGGCCTGAAAAACCCAAATTCGAGTTTCCGAAATCTGAATGTTCAACGGCAGAGGAAATCGCGGAAGCCGCCGCGACATTCGAGACCGGCGAGTTGAATGAGCGGCAACACGACATAAAAAAAATGTTGGCTGCTTGGGAAGCCTCGCGACCCTCCCCCCTGCGCCCTGGAGTGGTCTGGACGGCGCGACGTGACGAGGCTGCCCTTGTAACGCTTCCCGACGGCGCCCGGGTTCAAATTGGCGGCTCCGTTCTGGAGTTCTGCGACGGATTCGAGAACGAGTGGCCGGACGTTTGGACCTATTCGGACGTGATCGTCGAGAAGCCGGACGGCGGGATCGACATTTTCATCTATCCGCCGGATCTCCTTCCGCCGCTGTCGCCGCTCTGCGCTGTGGCGCGGCGCGGCTGCTTGCTGGTTTTTGGCCGCATCGACCGCTCGGCGGGGCGGGAACATTCCTGGCAGGTGGTTCTGCGGCTAGATACGCAGACCTTTGAGATCACGGTTATCGATGAGGGCGGCGCGCCGCCGCGCACCATATTCTCCCCCGAATTCTTTCGTGTCAAAGGCGACCTCGCGCTGTTCGAACTGTGCCGCGATACGGGCGATCAGCCGCGCCGCTGCGCCGTCTTCGATCTCGCCGAGCTGTGCTGGCGTGACGAGATCGCTCCTTATGACGAGGAAATGGAGCCGGAGGCGGGGAATTAGAGAGCGTTCGCGGCGGTTGGCCACATGGAAGCGGCCATAAGCCGCCTTTCCGCTTCCCTTTGCGCAGGTCAAAAACGCCCGGGAGGCAGCCCGGGGAAGGGTGACCGCAGGCTTTTTGCGCCCCGCGCGGCGGTGGGTTATGAGGGTCCCGTCACGAAGACCGAGGAAACGATGTCCGCCATCCCCGATTTCACCAAAATCCCCTTCGCCGCCACCAAAGTCGCGCAGGAGGCGCCGCCGCGTAGCTGGCTGACGCCCGAGGGCATCGAGGTGAAAAGCGCCTATGGGCCGGGGGATGTCGAGGGGCTTTCCTTCATCGACGGCTTCCCCGGCGTCGCGCCCTTCGTGCGCGGGCCTTATTCCACCATGTATGTCGCCCAGCCCTGGACGATCCGCCAATATGCCGGCTTCTCCACGGCCGAGGATTCCAACGCCTTCTACCGCCGCAATCTCGCCGCCGGCCAGAAGGGCCTCTCCGTCGCCTTCGACCTCGCGACCCACCGCGGCTATGACTCCGACCATCCGCGCGTCATGGGCGACGTCGGCATGGCGGGCGTTGCGATCGACTCCATCTACGACATGCGCACGCTCTTCGACGGCATCCCGCTCGATCAGATGTCCGTGTCGATGACGATGAACGGCGCGGTGCTGCCGGTTCTCGCGCTCTTCATCGTTGCGGCGGAAGAGCAGGGCGTGTCGGCCGACAAGCTCACAGGCACGATTCAGAACGATATTCTCAAAGAGTTCATGGTGCGCAACACCTACATCTATCCGCCGGACCCCTCCATGCGGATCGTGTCGGACATCTTTGCGTACACCTCGCAGAATATGCCGAAGTTCAACTCGATCTCGATCTCCGGCTATCACATGCAGGAGGCCGGCGCCTCGGCTGATCTGGAACTCGGTTACACCCTCGCCGACGGCGTCGAATATGTGCGCGCCGGCGTCGCGGCGGGCCTCGACATCGACGCCTTCGCGCCGCGTCTGTCCTTCTTCTTCGCCATCGGCATGAATTTCTTCATGGAGGTCGCCAAGCTGCGCGCCGCGCGGCTGCTCTGGGCGCGCCTCATGAAGGATCTCGGCGCCAAGTCCGAGAAGAGCCTGACGCTGCGCACGCACTGCCAGACCTCCGGCTGGTCGCTCACCGCGCAGGACGTCTACGTCAACTCCATCCGCACCTGCGTCGAGGCCATGGCGGCGACGCAGGGCCACACCCAGTCGCTGCACACCAATGCGCTGGACGAGGCGCTGGCGCTCCCCACCGACTTCTCCGCCCGCATCGCCCGCAACACTCAGATCGTGCTGCAGCAGGAGAGCGGCACGACGCGCGTGATCGACCCCTGGGGCGGCTCCTATTATGTCGAGCGTCTCACGGCGGAGCTCGCCAAAAAGGCCTGGGCGCATATCGAGGAGATCGAGGCGTTAGGGGGCATGGCCAAGGCCATTGCGGCGGGCGTGCCCAAGCAGCGCATCGAGGAGGCCGCCGCCAAGACGCAGGCGCGCATCGACAGCGGGACGCAGATCGTCGTGGGCGTCAATAAATATCAGCCCGAGAACGACGCCAAGCCGAATGTCCTCAAGGTCGACAACGCCGCCGTGCGCGCCGCGCAGCTCGACAAGCTGAAGCGCCTGCGCGGCGAGCGCGACGAGGCGACGACGCAGGCGGCGCTGAACGCCCTGACCGAAGGCGCGACCTCGGGCGCCAATCTGCTCGACCTCGCCGTGAAGGCGGCGCGCGCCAAGGCGAGCGTCGGCGAGATTTCCTTCGCGCTCGAAAAGGTCTTCACGCGTCACAAGCCCAAGGCCAATGTCATCTCGGGCGTCTATGCGCGCGAAGCCGGCAAGGACAGCGCCCAGGTCGGCCGTGTTGTCGGCATGACCCGCGACTTCGAGGACAACACCGGCCGCAAGCCGCGCATTCTCGTCGCGAAGATGGGCCAGGACGGCCACGACCGCGGCCAGAAGGTCATCGCCTCGGCCTTCGCCGACATGGGCTTCGACGTCGTGATCGGCGATCTCTTCGCGACGCCGGACGAAGTGGCGCAGAAGGCCAAGGAAGCCGACGTCCATATCGTCGGCGTCTCGACCATGACGGCGGGCCATCTGACGCTGACCCCCGAGCTGCGCGACGCGCTGGCGGGAGTGGGGCGCCAGGACATCATGATGGTCGTCGGCGGCGTCATTCCGCCGGATGATTTCCAGGCCCTCTACGACTTCGGCGCCGCGGCGATCTTCCCGCCCGGAACGAACATCCCCGCTGCCGCCGAGAAGCTGCTGCATGAGCTGAACATCCGGCTCGGCTATGCGCAGCGCGAGCCGGCGAAGGCGTAATCGGGGCGCGCCTGACTCCTCTCCCCGCTTGCGGGGAGAGGTTGGGTGAGGGGCCGGGGGATTATTTGGAGCCTTTCCCATATGCGCGGCCTTCGCTTCATCGAGACCCGGCGCGCGCGTGAATTGCGTCGAAACGCGACTTCCGCCGAAAAAGTCTTATGGGCTCGATTGAGAAACAGGGGCCTTGGCGGTTTCAAATTTGTCCGCCAGGAGCCGATCGGCCCTTTCATCGCCGACTTTGCCTGCCGCGAACGAAAGCTTGTTATCGAACTCGACGGCGAGACGCATTCGACAGACGAGGAGCTTGCTGCGGACGCTCGACGAACGGCTTTCCTGAATGCGCAAGGTTACGCGGTGATGCGCTTCACCAACCAGCAGCTTTACGAGAATGCGGATGCTGTGGCGGAAGCGATTCTTGCGGTCTTGGTCGAGAATTCCGGCTAATCGCCGAAGCCCCTTCGACGGGCTTTGCGGGGGAGAGGAGCGCTGCGCCGCTCTCGCAAAATAACCGCTATTCCTTCAGCATCAGGGCCTGCTCCTCTCCCCGCTTGCGGGGAGAGGTTGGGTGAGGGGCCGGGGCCGGAGCCGGGGCGCCTCCCAAGATGGCGGCGGCGTTTTGCGTTTTCCTCTTCCACTCATCCCCCAAGCCCCTCACCCAGCCTCTCCCCGCGCGCGGGGAGAGGGGAGGGGCAGTCACGGTTGCAGAAGTCTTGAATTATGCACGGCGAGCCTAGAACGATGGTTTGCTTCAAAAGACGTCGATGCTGCCATTGTCGAGCCAATCCGGTATCGGGATATTACCCGCGCTCGGGTGCTTTGCGAACGTCGCTCGGATGTTGGAAAGGCTGTTGAATACGCTCCACAAGAGTTGCTCTCGCTTCGTGCGGTATTCTGCCGAAAAGGTGTCAGGCGTGAAGGTGTGAGCAGGCTTTTGGCGAAGACCGCGGACTTCGCGCAGTGGCTGAATGACCACTTTGCGGAAAGCCGCCGGATCGCTCCAGATGATCTCCTGAAGTAGCCACTCTTCTAATAGCGTCAGCGTTCCTTTTTTCTGAACGACGATCTTTCCATCAGGACGCGCAGTTTCGGTTTCGAGCGGGACTTTTCCTTCAAAGAACTTCCCATCGATGCTATCAGACAGCAGTTTGTCCAAGGCCATGACAAAACGATTGAAGTTCTCCGCGGTTGGGCGGAGAAAAGTAGTGAGGCCGATTGGAACGCCACCCTGAGGTGGGGCTCGGAACAGGCTGCGACCCCAGATTGCTTCGGTAAGTGCTCGGATCAGGCGCATTTCCTCGACAATAGCGTGACGCACGGAGCGGTTATTCCAGAATTCACCTTGAATGCTGGAACTGAAATAGGGCTTGCTCATGCGCACGTCGCCGCCGATTAGGTAACTGTTCCAATATTGCTGATGCTCGGCCGATAGCCCTGCGAGGTAGCGTAGATATACAATGACGTATGGGTTGCGCTGACCGTCAAACCCGAGACCGAAGCTCTGGAGGGAAACCTTGTCCCGTTCCGGATGCTGCGCGTCGCCGAAAAACTCATTCGTGACCCACATCCGCCCCATGTAATCATTGAAGCTAACGTCATAACGTGGGTCTGCGACATAGCGCTCAAGCGCGCCCATATCGAAGGCGCGGAACGACAACTGCGCCTCGGCGAGCAGGAGCGCCTTGCTGAAGGGGCGATCCTGCCACGCGGAGAGGTCGACGCGCGGCCTGACGACTGATGCTGTGGGATACAGGCAGAACTCCTTCAGGGGTTCATCGACCAAGAGTCTTAGCTGCTCCTCGGCGGAATGGTCTGGAAAGCGCTTAATATGCATATTCACGGATAGACGCGAGAACACAGCGGTGATTTGCCCGTCTCGTATGAATGCGGACAGCGAAGTGCGCAGCTTCTCTGGATTCGGTTGAAGACGCAGGAGCGCGGACGCTACGACCCCGTTGAAGCCGTCACGTTCCGCGCTCTCAATGAACGGATTCACAATTGCATTGAGGAGATTGGCGTCGGTCATGAATGGATTATCTCTCAAAAATCCCAATTTTCGAACAAAAGTCGGTCGTCAGAATTCCCTCCACTGCCCTTCATCTGCGCAAAAAAACTTATCCCCACCCCCCTGACTCGCCCTTACGCTCCCCCCGCCTCGTCACCTAAGGGGCGTCGTCAAGGTCGGCGGCGCGGCGGGGTCGGTCAAGCGTCCGCCGGGCCTTTCGGCGGATGTGGGCGGGTCGTCGGTCGGGCTTCCCCTTGGCGGGGGGCGCGTGAACGCTCACGCGCAAAAGGCTGGGCCTCAATATTCCTTCGGGCTGCGCCGCGGTCCCTCCTGAAAAGGGAGCCCGCGCCCCAAGGAAGACGGCATTGGAAGACTGCGGGAATGACATTGCCCGCGGCGTTCGAGCGCGCGCCCGTCTGGCGTTTTGCGTCAGGCGGGAAAGAAGCGGTCCTGTCAGGGGCCGTGTCCGGGAGCGAGGTCACTCCGTCGGGAAAAGGTGCGCGTGTATAAAGACCGTGTCCGGGACGCTTTAGCTCCGGTGCGCATAAACAAAATACATCTCGGCCGAACGGGGCCGGGGCGTTCCGGACTTCCTTACAACTCGCGTCGAGAGACGGCGGGGCTTTTCGTGTCGGTGAATTTGCTGGAGAGGTTGTCTTGGCTGCATCGCCCCCTGGCCCATGCAATGAAACGCTGGATGCAAGCCCCCTTGCGTCCGTGCCGTTCTATCGCCATTTGCTGGGCGGTCGCCGCGCGGGCGGCTGCCGGAGCGCGCAACGATCGCCGGTTTTCATCAAAGGCGCGCTTCCAAGAAGAGGCCACGCATGACCTTCATGTTCGACGCCGCCCTCGCCTCCCTGCGCGAGATCGTCTCGCCGCCGTTCCGCAATGTGCTGTTCAAGAGCTTAGGGATGACCTTCCTGCTGCTGGCGCTGGCATGGGTTGGGCTCGATAAGCTTGCTCTGTCCTATATCTCCGTCGATCATCCCTGGCTGCAGCTCGCGCTGACTTATGCGACGGGCGTCGGGCTCTTTGTTTTTCTCGCCTTTCTCATCGGCCCGATATCGGTGCTGGTCGCGGGGCTTTTTCTCGATGATCTCGCCGATGTCGTCGAAGCCGATCTTTATCCGCCCGGCGAAAGGGGCACGGCCATACCGGTCTCTCAGGCGGTCATGATGGGCGTGAAATTCGCGGCCGTGTCGGCGGGCGTGAATTTTCTCGCGCTGCTGCTGCTGCTCTTGCCGGGCATCAACGCCGTGGCCTTTCTGCTCGCCAACGCCTATCTGCTCGGGCGCGAATATTTCCTCTTCGCGGCGACGCGCTTCCGCTCGCTCGAGGAGGCGATGGAGCTGCGCCGGCGCTACGCGCCGCAGCTCTTTCTCGCCGGCCTGTTCATGGCCGCCTTCGTCGTGACCCCGGGCCTCAATGTGCTGACGCCGCTCTTCGGCGTCGCCTTCATGGCGCGGATTCACAAAACGCTGTCGGCGGAGCGGCAGGCGCGTTGGGCGGGGCGGTAATCCAGGCGTCTGGAAGCCCCCTCCCCAACCCTCCCCCGCTTCGCGGGAGAGGGAACAGATTGTCGCTTTCATCAAGAATGCTGATCGGGAGCGTCCCCTCTCCCGCAAGGCGGGGGAGGGACAGGGAGGGGGCGCGGCCCCCCCGCCGCTTACGCCTCCAGGCGCTGCGCCTGATACTGCCCGGTCTTGCGGTAGCGATAGAGATAGGTCGGCGCGATCGCCTCGAAGGACTGCGGCTCGACGCCAAGCCCCTGCAGCGTGCGGCCTTCCTTGATCGCCGCGGGACTCACGACATTGTCGTGCTGGAGCAGCTCCACCTGATCGGCGGTCATGCGCAGCAGTGTCGGGAACAGCCCGAGCGACAGCTTGGTGAAGAGGCTGGTGATGGAGGCGACGAGCTTGCCGGTCGCGAAGGAGAGCTTGGCGATGCGGCGCTGACGCTCGGTGACCTTCAGGACGAACTCGATCAGCGCCGCGAAGCTGCGCACCTCCGATCCGCCGAGCTCATAGACCGCGCCCGCCGTGGCGCGGCCGGCGATGGCGGCGGCAACCGCCTCGGCGACATCGCCGACATAGACCGGCTGGAACTTCGTCTCCGCGCCCACGACCGGGATCGCCGGGAAATAGCGGGCCATGGTGGCGAAGCGGTTGAAGAACTGGTCCTCGATGCCGAAGATCACCGAGGGGCGCAGGATGACGGCGGTGGGAACCGCGGCGAGCACCGCGGCTTCGCCAGCGGCCTTGCTGCGAGCGTATTGCGAGGCCGAATTGGCGTCCGCCCCGATCGCCGAAATATGCACGAGAGTGTCGATGCCGGCCGCCTTGGCGGCCTCGGCGATGGTCTTGGCGCCCTCGGCCTGCACCTTGGAGAATTTCTGCGCGCCGCTCTCGGCGAGAATGCCGACGAGATTCACCACCGCCGAAGCGCCGCGCAGCGCGGCGGCGACCGATTCGGGATGGCGGATATTGGCCTGCACCGCCATCACCTGGCCGACGCGGCCCTGCGGCTGCAGGTGAAAGGCGAGGTCAGGGCGGCGGCAGGCGATGCGCACGCGCCAGCCGTCGCGCGCCAGCGCCCGCACGACATAGCGCCCGACGAAGCCCGAACCGCCAAATACCGTCACAACGCGCCCCGCGCCACCGTTCACGCCGTTCATCGCTCTCTTGCTCCGTTCGCCGCGCCGGCCGGGCCGGCTGGAAAATTCGTCGCCCGTGCTCTAGCGAAATTCGGTGGGGAAGGAAATGCGCCGCGAGGCTTTGGCCGCCCCGCTGGCGCTCTTTTTCCGTTCGAAGGCGCATTTTCCCACAGAGCCACATTGACAGACGCCATGCGGCGCCCCTAAGAGAGCGTCCCACGTGCCCAGGTGGCGGAATTGGTAGACGCGCTGGTTTCAGGTACCAGTGGTGAAAGCCGTGGAGGTTCGAGTCCTCTCCTGGGCACCATCCTTTCAAGGATCGTGCTGTAAGACGACAGCCATTCGGCACCAATGCCGGTCAGCGCTCGTTCTTCCTATTGGCGAGTTCCGGCTCCACGAGACTGTAGCGGATCAGAAATTTCAGCGCCCGGCTCCAGGATTCGTCGGTTTCGTTGCGCAAATCGGTTTGCGAGACGTTGACGAGCGCGCCGGTTTTGGCGTCGCGGATTCGAAACTCCAGATTTTGCTCCATGACGCTGATCTTGCGGAAGAAGCCCATGAAGGACATGTCGGCGCCGAGTTCACGGGCCGCGTCGGCTTCGCATCCGTTGCATTTTCGCAGCCAGTGATCCTTCGCCATCGGGTGACTTGAGCCGCTTGCGTCGATGATCTCGAACAGGCCGGAGCGGGCCAATAAGTCGCGCACCAGGCGATTCATGCGCTGGAGCCGCTCGGTCTCCGCGGGGCTCTCGCCCGCGAGCGGGCCGCCGGCGCTGAAATCGTCCAGCTCCATATCGAATACGGCAAGCTTGATGGGGCGCGTGGTTTCCGCGACGCTCGCCGACGGCTGAAATAAAAACAGCCCGAAGGCGAACAGGCAGGCGGGTGCGGCCAGTTTGAAGGCGCGGATGCGCATAGGCGTCTCCTGAAATCGTCTCGCAGACTTTGCGTCTGCGCGGCTATTCTAGGAGAGGGCCCGGAGTGCCGGCCTCGGCGCTTTTCCCGCCGCCTGCCGGGCAAAATTCCCGGAGATCACGTCACGTCGGCGTCGCCGACGAGTCCAGCGCCGATGGCGAGCCAAACCAGATGAGCGTCCGTCTTTGCGCCGATCTTGGATTTGATTTGGTAGTGATAATTCTGAACCGTCTTGCAACTGAGGTTGAGCAGCGCGGCGATTTCGTCGCTCGTTCGCCCCGACGCCACAAGACGCAATATTTCCGTCTCGCGCGGGCCGAGCTCGTCGGCGAGCGAACGGCCCTCGCCGAGGCGTTCGGCGGCGATTTCGCGCGCAATGTCGTCGCTGAGGGCGCGCCCGCCATGGGCGACGATCGACACGGCCCGCAGCAGCTCCGCGGCGTCGCTGCTCTTGGTGATGTAGCCGGCGGCGCCCGCTTCAAATGCCTTGAGCGCGAAGGCAGCGGCGCTATGCATGGTGAAAACGAGAACGCGCGCCTGCTTGTCCCATTGCCGGATATGGCGCACCGCCTCTATGCCCCCGGCGCCCGGGAGCGATAGATCCATGATGACGACATCAGGCGAGGTCTCGCGATATAGGCGATAGGCCGCAACGGCGTCTTCGGCCTCCGCGACCACCGAGAAGCCTGCGTGGCGCTCCAGGAGACGGCGATAGCCTTCCCTTACGACAGGGTGGTCGTCGACGAGAAGAATTCTCACATCGCTCATGTTCGATTGTGTGATCGGGGCCCAAGGGAGCGGCCATTAGATCAGCAATCAGGACGAGCGCAATATGAGCGCCGCGCTTTTGGCGCTCGCGGTATGACGTCGGGCAAATTGCCTAACTGTGATAGCGCGCCAAGGAGGCCGCGCCCATTCGCGGCCTCTCTCTTCTCGCAGATGTCTTACTTGAGTTGATCCGCGACCTTGTCGATCGCCGCCTTCGCGCAGGCTTCGTCCTTCTCTCCGCCGGGCGCGCCGGAGACGCCGACGGCGCCGATCACTGTGTCGCCGGTCTTGATCGGCAGGGCTCCCTGGGCGGCGACAATATTGGCGAGATGCACCTGCCCCGAGGTCGGATTGTCCTTCACGCGCTGCGCAAATTCGCCGGAGGGGATGCGGAAGGTGCGCGAGGTATAGGCCTTGCGGAGGCTATTCTCGATCGTGTGAGGCGAGGTGCTGTCGCCGCGAAGCGAGATCAGCGGCTGGCCTTCGAGACCAACGACAGTCACCGACACATGATAGCCCTGCTGCAGGCAGGCGTCATAGGCGGTTTGAGCGATGCTCAAGGCGATGGGCGCCGACAGCGCCTTGAGCGAGAGAAGCTCGGCGCGCGCCGGCAAAGCGAAGGGCGCGCCGAGAGAAGCGCCAAGCGTCGCGACGGCGGCGAAAGTGGCAAGAAACCTCATAAATTCAGCTCCAAACTGAGGCCGCCGGGTCGGCAGGCATATTCATACTAGGATTATGCATTTTACTCAGTCAAGACAGCGGCGCAGATCGCACCCATATCGCGCTAGATGGGTAGGCATACCCATCCCTTTCTGCCTAACCAACAAAACTCCTTGACCACGGCTGAGTTGGAGACATAAATGGTTAGATGATAGGGTCTATAGACATGAACAAGCATGGTCAGAAGCGCGAGGCCGCAGCGGAAAGCGCCCTTGCCGCGCTTGTCGCCGATCGATTGAAGCAACTCGTCACGCTCGAGGGCCGTTCCTTCAAGAGGCTTGCGCAACTGACCGGCATAGATCCTTCCGAGCTTTTGCGGATCGAGGCGGGGGCGGTGGCCCCGACGATCAACCATCTCTGGCGCATCGCCAATGCGCTGGGGGTTCCCTTCGGCCGTCTCGTCGCCTCGGCGGGACGCCGCGGCGTCCTGGTTTTGCGCAGCGACTCGCGTCAGAGCGTCACGTCCCAGGACGGAAATTTCAGCACGCGTCCTCTCTTTCCCTATGACGGGCTCCGTAGCGCGGAGTTCTACGAGATCACGCTCGCGCCCCACCATAGCCAGCATGTCGAGGCGCATGCGCCCGGCACCAAAGAGAATCTGGTCGTCGCCAAGGGGGCGATCGAAATCGTCGTCGGCCGTGAGAGCCCGCAAATTCTGCAAGAGGGCGACGCCATCGATTTCCTGGCTGATGTGCCGCACCTGTATCGGAACCTCGGCGACGCGCCTGCGACGCTTTATCTAGTTATGTCCTATGAATTCTGCCCTCCAGACGGGGCGCTTTGAGACAATTCGATCAGTTTTTGGGCCCGATCCCGCAAGGGCATGCTCGCATGCACATATCTTCATGTCGCTGCCCTCGTCATGGCCGGGCTTTTCCCGGCCGCTCACGCCACGCAAACGACTGCGAATGCCAGTCATAAGTCGGCGTGATCGCAAAGCCTGTATCGAGCTTTATCCATAGCGATACCGCGTCTCGTTGAGCTGCGCTCGAGGGGCGTGGGTCGCCGGGACAAGCCCGCCCATGACGGTCATCGAAATGTGCGACTCCCTTCGCCCTCGGGGGCGGGGGTGCTTCTCAATTGCTATAGCGAAACCCGAAGGCTAGCCGTCAACCGCCAGGTCCGCCGCGCCAAAAAATCTGGATTTAAAACATACAATATAGGTAGACTTCATAGTTTAGGTAGGCTAGCTTTCGCTCATTCGGGACACGCCTATCCCAAAAGCGAATCCGCAGAGAGCCATTGGATCGAGGCAGAAGAAATGAAGAAAACTGCGAAGAAAGCCTACCTTGCGATGCTCATGAGCGTCTCCCTCGCCGCGCTTGCCGTGGCGGCGGAGGTGAAGCCGAACGATTCCGCCGCGGCGGCGCCTGAAGCCCCGAAGGCTGCAAGCCCTTCCTCGAAGCCGCATTGGTCGTGGCAGCCGGTCCAGGCGCAATTCATTCCTGTCGTGAAGCAGAAGGAGTGGGTGCGCTCGCCCCTCGACGCCTTTGTGCTCGCGAAGATCGAAGGCAAGAGCCTCGCGCCCTCCAAGGACGCCGACCGCGCCACCTTCATCCGGCGCGCCACGCTCGACGCCTGGGGCATTGTCCCGGCGCCGGAGGAGGTCGACGCCTTTGTGAACGACACCGCGCCCGACGCCTATGAGAAGCTTGTCGACCGCCTTCTCGCCTCGCCGCGTTACGGCGAGCGTCAGGCGCGCCTGTGGCTCGATCTCGCGCGCTATGCGGATTCGACCGGCTTCCAGAACGACAATACGCGGCCCAATCTCTTCCGCTACCGCGACTATGTCATCAAGGCGTTCAACGAGGACAAGCCTTATTCGCGTTTCATTCAGGAGCAGATTGCCGGCGACGAGATTGCCCCGAACGATCAGGACGTCCTCGTCGCAACCGGCTTTCTCGCGGGCTATCCCGACAACAGCAATTCGCGCGACCTCGTGCAGCGCAAATATCAGATCACCACGGACATCGTCGATACGATCGGCCAAGCCGTTCTCGGCACGACGGTGAGCTGCGCCCGCTGCCACAATCACAAGAGCGACAAGTTCACCCAGAAAGATTATTTCTCACTGCAGGCATTCTTCGCCAATACCGCCTTCCAGGAGAAGGTGCCCGCGAAGAAAGGCGAGCAGGAGCTCGCCTATGAAAAGGCGCAGGCGATTTACGACGAGGCCACGAAGGATATTCGGGCCAAGCAGAAAGCCATTATCGATGGCGTTTACGAAGCCGCGCTCAAATATCACAAAGAGCGCTACCTCACCGACAGCCGCGAATCCATCTTCAAGCCGAAGGACCAGTGGAACGCGCTCGATCGCTGGGTCAATCATCGTCTCGACGCGGTGACAGACCGGCCGCAGCTCGCCGCCTATCTGCGTTACGCCGCCGAGGATAAATCGGCGCCCGAGCACAGCCCAGAGGCGGTGCAGAAATACGAGGAGTATCAGAAGCTCCAGCGTGAGCTGCAAAAATTCGCCGATAAAAAGCCCGCGCGCGGCGCCAACACCTTCACGACGGCGACGGAGCTCGGCCATCCGGACGCGCCGCCAACCTATGTCCTGTTCGGCGGCAATCACGAGAAGCCGCTGGAAGAAGTTCAGCCCGCTTTCCCCGAGGCGATCACCGGCGAGAAGCCCGACATCAAGCCGACGGCGACATCGTCGGGTCGTCGCACGGCTCTGGCGAGCTGGCTGGCGAGCGCGACGAATCCGCTCACCGCGCGCGTCTTCGTCAATCGCGTCTGGAACCAGTATTTCGGCAAGGGCATTGTCGGCACGGTCTCCGATTTCGGCAAGGCTGGCGACAAGCCGACCAATCCAGAGCTGCTGGATTACCTTGCCGATCATTTCGTGAAGGACGGTTGGAGCGTCAAAAAGCTCCATCGCGATATCCTGCTCTCGTCGACCTATCGCCAATCCTCCGATTTCCGCGAGGACGTCGCCAAGGCCGATCCGGAGAACAAGCTCCTCGCCGTCTTCCCGCGCAAGCGTCTCGAGGCGGAAGAGATTCGCGACTCTGTTCTCGTCGCGTCGGGTAAGCTCAATGAAGAAATCGGCGGCCCGAGCGTCTTCCCGCCGCTTCCCGCCAATGTGAGCGGCGGCAACAACTTCAACGCGGACCCGGCCTGGACCACGTCGAAAGACCCGAAGGACCATGCGCGCCGTAGCCTCTACATCTTCACGCGCCGCAGTCTGCCCTATCCGCTGCTCGAAACATTCGACATGGCGAATGCGCAGCAGATTCACAGCAAGCGCGACGTGACGACGACGCCGCTGCAAGCGCTGACGCTCTACAACAGCGATCAGTTCTTCCAGTGGTCGCAGGCGCTCGCCGGCCGCGTGATCAATGAAGCCGGTCCGGACGAGACGGCGCGAATCGACCGCCTGTATCAAATCCTCTTCTCGCGCAAAGCGACCGACGCCGAGAAGGAAGCGCTGCGCGCCTTCCTCGATCAGCACCAGAAGACGATCGCGCAAAAGGCCGAGGACGGAAAGCTCGCCATCGCTTTGCCGATCGGCGCCAAGGAAAAGCCTTCCGATCCGCTGCGCGCCTCGGCCTTCGTCGATCTCGTGCACACGGTCATGAACTCCAACGACTTCGTCTATCGCTTCTGATCCTTCGAAAGGAACATTCGTCATGTTGATCAAGACCTCTCGTCGCGACTGGTTGCGCGGCGCCACTTACGGTCTCGGCGGCTACGCTGTCAGCGGCATGATGCCGGGCGGCGGCTGGTTCGGCGCCCCGGCGGCCAACGCCGCCAGCTTCGTCGATCCGCTGGCGCCGAAGGCCCCGCATTTCGAGCCGAAAGTGAAGTCGGTGATCTGGCTTCATATGGATGGCGCGCCCTCGACGCTCGATCTCTTCGACTACAAGCCCGAGCTCGTGCGCCTCGCCGGGCAAGAGGTGCCGGAGTCCTTTCTCAAGGGCATCAAGACCTCGACCCAGGGCGGCGTCGGCAAGCTCTTCGCCACCAACCGCACCTGGAAGCAATATGGCCAGAGTGGCGCCTGGTTCTCCGATTGGGTTCCAAACATCGCGCAGCACGCCGACAAGCTCACCTTCATCAAATCGAGCGTCACCGTCGGCGCCACGCACGACATTTCGATCCTGAAGCTCAACACCGGCGACCTCTCGCCGGGCCGTCCGTCGCTCGGCGCCTGGGTCACTTATGCGCTTGGCTCCGCCAATCCCGATCTTCCGCCCTATGTCGTGCTCTACAGCGGCAAGCGCGAGCCGCGCGCGGGCTCGGTGAACTGGAGTTCCGGATTCCTTCCGGCTGTCTATCAGGGCACGGCCTTCCGTCCCGGCGCGCAGCCGATCCTGCATCAGGCGCCGCCGGATCTCATCGGCTTGCAGCAGCAGCGCGAGAGCCTCGACCTCTTGAAGCAGCTCAACGATCTGCGCGGCGCCGCGCATCCGGAGGACACCGAACTCGAGGCGCGCACGCGCTCCTATGATCTCGCCTATCGCATGGAGGCGACGGCGCCGGAGGCTGTCGATCTCTCCAAGGAAACCGAGGCCACCAAAGCGGCTTATGGCCTCAATGAAGACGCCACGAAGGACTACGGCACCGTGCTGCTGCGCGCGCGTCGCCTCGTCGAGCGCGGCGTTCGCTTCATCCAGGTTGTTTCGGGCCCCATCGAAGGTTCCGGCGTCGGCGACGACTCTAACTGGGACGCGCATCGCCAGCTCGAAAAGAACCACAGCATGCATGTCAAAGCGGTGGACAAGCCGATCGGCGCTCTCCTCGCCGATCTCGAGGCGCGCGGCCTGCTGGATCAGACGCTCGTCATCTGGACCTCGGAATTCGGCCGCACCTCTTACGGCCAGAGTGGCGACGGCCGTGACCATAATCCATGGGGCTATACGCAATGGCTCGCCGGCGGCGGTCTGAAGCACGGTCTCACCTATGGTCAGACCGACGAGATCGGCTTGAAGACCGTCGAAAATCCGGTGGACACCTACGATGTCCATGCGACGGTTCTTCAGCTTCTCGGCCTGGATCACCTCAAGACGATCTATCTGCGCGCTGGCCGCGCCGAACGTCCGACCGTCGTCTATGGCAAGGTCGTCAAAGACATCCTCGCCTAGGCGTCGCTGCATGCAGCCTGGTCGCGGATCTTTCTTTCTCCTCCTTGGACTGGCGGTCTCCGCCAGTCCTTCCACAGCAGCGGCGCAAAGCGCGCCGGCAAAGATCGTCATCGAACACTATGCATTCGGTCCGCCGGCTCTCAGCGTGAAAGTCGGAGAGAGGATCGAATTCATCAACAACGACCAAATTCCCCATTCGATCGTCCTCGAAGGGCCGAATGGCGAGACCTTTCGCTCCAAGGAGCAGCTCGACGAGGGCGAGAGCTTCGGCGTCGTGCTCTCGGCGCCAGGCGAAGCGGTTTATTACTGCGGCGTGCACTCGGGGATGCAAGGGAAAATCACGGTGACCAAATGATCGAGTTTCTCAAGCTACTGCGTGTCGACGTCCTGATTGCATTCGCCGCGGTTCTCGTGAGCGCGCCCGTCATCGCAGCGATCGATCTGCGTGACTACGACAATGATCTCATGCGGGACCTCGATAAGACCGTCAAATATTTCGAGCCCGACATCACCGCGAAGAATGCGGATGCGGCGAAGGAAGATGCGCAGGTGCTGCTCGACGGCTTCAAATATACAGAAGACTATTTCGCCAAGAAGGGCGCCGACGACGCCGTCGAAATCTCGCGTAAGGGCGTGAAGCTCATCAGCGCCGTATTGGCGAGCGTCGACAGCAACGACTTCGATGCGGCGGCGTCGGCCGCGCGCGGCGCGCCCGACCTCTGCAAATCCTGCCACGACATCTACAAGCCGCGTCTCGCGCGCTAGACCTTCAATCCAACGCCAAAGGGAAGAACATGACTCGCAAGACGGCAAAGGATTTCAGTCCCGCTGTGCTGAAGTCTTTCGATCTCTACGTCCACGGCGACATCGACCGGCGCGGCTTCTTTGATCGCGTCAGCAAGCTCGGGCTCGGCGCCGCTGGCGCGGCCGCGATGCTCGACGCCCTGAATCCGCGCTTCGCCGAGGCCGAACAAGTCAAGAAAGACGATGCGCGTATTGTCGGGCGGATAGTCGAATATCCCTCGCCCGACGGCAATGGCGTGGTGAAGGGCTATCTCGTAAAGCCGGCGAATGTCAGCGGGAAGCTGCCTGTCGTTCTCGTCGTCCATGAGAACCGCGGCCTCAATCCGCACATCGAAGATATTGCGCGCCGTCTGGCGCTCGCCAATTTCATCGCCTTTGCGCCCGACGCGCTGGCGCCGCTCGGCGGCTATCCTGGCGATGAAGACAAAGCGCGCGAACTTTTCCAAAAGCTCGATCAGGAAAAAACACGCAAGGATTTCGTGGCTGCGGTTTCGGCGCTGAAGGCGCTGCCCGACGGCAACGGCAAGGTCGGCGTGGTCGGTTTCTGCTATGGCGGCGGCGTCTCCAACTTCCTGGCCACCAAAGTTCCGGATTTGGCGGCGTCCGTGCCGTTCTATGGCGGCCAGCCGAAGGCCGAGGACGTCAAGAATATCAAGGCGCCTCTGTTGCTCCATTACGCCGGCAATGACGATCGCATCAACGCAGGCTGGCCAGCCTATGAGGCGGCGCTGAAAGACGCGAAGATCTCCTACGAAGCGCACGTCTATCCCGGCGTGCAGCATGGCTTCAACAATGACACCACGCCTCGCTACGACGAGGCGGCGGCGAAGCTCGCATGGGGGCGCACCATCGATTTCTTCAACGCCCATCTGCGCGGCTGACACAGTTCCCAAAGGATACACGCCATGAAGACACCGCTCTTGTTCCTCGTCTCTTTTCTCGCCGCCACGACGGCCTTCGCCGCCGACAATCCGGCTGCGCCCGCAGCGGCGGCGCCCGTGGCAACGAATCCGGCGCCTGTCACGCCGGCAAATGACCCGGCCTATACCTATAAGACGCTTCGCCTCAATCGCGCGGCTTTCGATGCGCTCGCGGCGCGTCCCGGTGAGCTGCTCGTTCTCGATGTGCGTCGACCAGACGAGCTTACGAAAGTGGGCGGCTTTCCTGTCTATCTCAGCATCCAGACCAAAGAGGTGCAGAATAGTCTCGCCTATATCCCCGGGATCGGCTGATCGTCGTCGTTTCAAATCGCGCGCATCGCGCCGGGGCTGTCGGTGACCTGCTCTCGTCTTATGGATTCCGTGTCGTCGGCGCCATCGGCGTGCGCGATTATGAAGACGAGGGTGGTTCCCTGTTGAAGATCGCGCCGCCTGCGCAGAGCGCCGCCGCGCCCGGGGCCGCGCAAACCGCTGCCGCGGCTCCTGCTCAACAGGCGAAATAGAAAAGGTCCGTCGCGATGAACATCACGCGCGTTATCATTTCGCTATTCCTCGTTTTGTCGGTCAGCGCGGCGCATGCCGCGTTGAAGCCCGGCGACGCAGCGCCGGACTTCGCCGCGCAAGCGGCGATCGGCGGAAAGGATTTCAACTTCTCCCTCACGGAGGCTTTGAAGAAGGGCCCCGTCGTCCTCTACTTCTATCCGAAGTCGTTTACGCGCGGCTGCACGATCGAGGCGCATGAATTCGCCGAGAGTTATGACAGTTTCGCTGCGGTGGGCGCGTCCCTCATCGGCGTATCGAGCGACACGATCGAGACGCAGCGAGAATTCTCGACGAAAGAGTGCCGGGACAAATTTCCTGTTGCGGCGGACCCGGCCTTCAAGGTGATCAACGCCTATGACGCCAAGCGGCTCAAACCGAGCGCCTCGGGGGATACGGTCGCCGACCGCATCTCTTATGTGATCCTGCCGGACGGAAAAGTCGCTTTCTCACTGACCGACTCCAACCCGAGCCGGCATGTCGAGAGCACGCTCGAGTTCGTTCGCAAATGGCGTGAAGAGCACAAGCCGTAAGCCGGCTGTTTCCACCACTATTACTCATCGCAAATGGAGTTCGTTGCATATGTCTCGTCTATCACACCGCGCCGCGCCGCTCACGATCGCTGCCGGCGTCATTGCTCTCGTGAGCGTCGCCGTTGTGGCTGGCGCTCAGGCGCAGAACGCGCCCGCGCCTGGCAAGCAAGCCGTCGAGAACCGCAAGGCCGGTTTCCTGCTGATCGGCAATTACTTCCGCTATTTCGGCGCTGTTTCGAAGGGGACCGCCCCGTATGACGAAGCGGAGGCGACAAAGCGCGCGTCGAGAATCGCCTTTTTGTCGACGATTGTCGAAGACGCCTTTCCCGAAGGCTCGAACCCCGGCGAGCCCGAATCCAAGGCCAAGGCCGACGTCTGGAGCAACCGCGCCGATTTCGACAAGAAGCTGAAAGATTTCCAGGCGCACGCCCAGGCGCTCGTCGAGGTCAACGCCAAAGAAAAGGGCGCGACCGACGCTTTCAAGGCGGCCGTCGCGGCTCTGGCGGGTGACTGCAAGGGCTGCCACGAGACCTACAAGGCGAAATAACCCAGGCGAAATAAGACTAAAACGGTGACGAGGCCGATATGACCACCATCGAGAATGACCGTCTCTCTTCTGCAACGTCGTACAGTGAGACGAGGACTTATCGCAAGGTTTGGGATTGGCCGACACGCTTCTTCCATTGGAGCCTCGTCGCCGCATTCGCCGGAGCCTATGCGTCCAACAAGCTCGGCGCGGCCTATTTCTCGCTGCATTTGTTTTTCGGCTATGCGGTTATCGTCCTCGTGACTTTCCGCATCGTCTGGGGCTTTGTCGGGGCGCGGCATGCGCGTTTCGCCAGTTTTTTAAAAGGGCCGCGCAGCGTGCTGCATTATGTGAGCGCGGTTGGACGCGGTCGACATACACGCTATGTTGGGCACAACCCGCTCGGCGCATTGATGGTGATCGCGCTGCTGGCGGCGCTCGGCGCGCAGGCGGCTTTCGGGCTCTTCGGCGACGATGAGATATTCAATGCGGGGCCGCTTGCCCCTCTTGTCAGCAAGGACGCAAGCCTCCTGCTGACCTCGCTTCATCGCAAGCTCTTTTACGTCATTCTCGCGGCGGTCTTCGTGCATGTCGCCGCAGTGCTGGCGCATGTCGTCGTTGCGCGGGAACCGATCATCCGCGCCATGGTGACGGGAAGCAAACCCAGTGAATTCGTGCCGGCCGAGGAAACGCTGCGATCTTCTCGCGGCGCGGTCGCCTTTCTCCTGTTCGTCGCGATCGTCGCCGCTTTCGCATTCGGCCTGCGCTTTGTGCCCGGGGCGCAGGTCGATATCGCCGCTTTCTGAACCTTATCCATAGTCACGAACGATGGAATAGTCGCGTAGGTCCCCTCGCGTTCTCCTACGTGGCGACAAGGCCGCGATCTCTCACGAGATCGCGGCCGATTTTGTTTTGTGGTGCGTTTTGTTGCTGTTTTGCAACATCAGGCGATATTGGGCGCAGTCTGGCGGCGAGATCGGGCGCGAAAGCGATTGCCAGCTTGACCGGCAGTTAGAAATATACATAGTTGGTAGATATAATAAGCAAACGGGTGGGTGTTCCAATGCGCCGTAACGGCTTCGCGTTTCGTAGAATGCTTCTTTCCAGCGCCGCACTCGCGCCGCTGTCTCTTGGCGCGCTTGCGACGCTGGTCGCCGACGCTGCCCGCGCCCAGGATGCGCAGGTGGAGGAGGTAAAGGTCACTGCGCGTCAGCGCGAGGAGAAAGCGCAGGATGTGCCGTTGCCGGTCAGCGTGGTCGGCGCCAAGACGCAGGAGAGAGAGCGTCTCGAGCGCTTGCAGGACTTCGCGCAGAAAGTCCCGAATTTCGTGCCGTCGATCAACAATCCGCGCACCTCGGCCATGTCGATTCGCGGCATTTCCGGCATCTCTGGCGGCGCCGACGGTTCCGAGTCGGCGGTCGGCCTCATCGTCGACAACGTCTTCTACACGCATGTCGGCTTCCAATGGGCCGACTTCGTCGATCTGCAATCGCTCGAAGTTGCGCGCGGCCCGCAGGGCACGCTGCTCGGCAAAAACACGACGGTGGGCGCCGTCGTGATCCGCACGCAATTGCCGTCCTTTGCCCGATCTGCGACGTCCGAGACGACCATCGGCGCCTACAACCGCGTCACGCAAAAGCTCAACGTCACCGGTCCGATCATCGACGACAAGCTCGCCTATCGTGTGACGCTCTATTACGATCGTGGCGACGGCTGGATCCATAATCAGTTCAACAGCCAGAAGCTCCTGGACAATAATCGCTGGGGCATTCGCGGGCAGTTGCTCTATGTCGGCGAGAACTTCACCGATCGCCTGATTTTCGACCGCCTGCGTTCCGATGAATACAACAACTACAGCGGCGTCGTCGGAAACTCCTTCCCGCTATGGGCAAATGGCGCTCTGGCGAGAACCTATGCGCAAAATCTCTGGACGCGCCTGCGCACGCCGATCCTCACATTCGATCCCTACCAGCCTTATCTCACGCGACTGGGCAAGCTCGATCAGCGCACGACCGGCGTCTCGAACGAGTTCAATTACACTTTGGGAGAGAATACGCTGACCGGCGTCTCGGCCTGGCGTCAATTCATTCTGCATCCCAACAACTCGACCGGCAATCAGCTCACCGACATCAGCGCGAACGCCTATGACGTGAAGGTCGATCAATTCTCGCACGAAACGCGCCTTGCGTCGCCGCAGGGCCAGGAATTCGAGTGGACGATCGGCAACTACAATCTCTACGAACATGTCTGGTCGTATAACCACGTCGATTTCGGTTCACAGGCGAGCCAGTGGTTCGCCAACAACATCAACGCCAATCCCTATAATCTCTGGGGCCTCTCCTATCGCAACGACGGCGTCGCGCGCACTTTCAGCACGGCTGCTTTCGGCCAGGGAACTTGGCACATCGACGAAAAATGGGCGCTGACCGCCGGATTGCGCGACACTTACGAGATACGTGAGGGCTCGGATTTCGGCTGGATTCAGGGGCTTTCCAACCTCAGCCAGCTCGCGGCGGTTAGGCAGGCGACCGGCGGCACGACGTTCTTCGACACGGGCGGACAGCAGAAACGCGTCAATTCGATCTCGGGACTTTTCAATCCCTCCTATCGCATCAACGAAAATGTCATGACCTATGGCTCGGTGGCGCGCGGCGAAAAATCCGGCGCGGTCAACACCCAGGCCTTGCCGATCCTCAACAGCGCCGGCGTTTTCCAAGGGTGGCAGCCCGTCATCACCAAGCCGGAAGTCTCATGGGACTATGAAATCGGCGTCAAGACAAACTGGTTCGACAACCGGCTCATCCTCAACGCCAACGCCTATTGGAATGATATCTACAATTTCCAGTCGGTGCTCGTGAACACGGATTATACCGACGTCTCCGGCGTGCCCATTCGCAAGAACTATCTCGGCAACATCGGTCATGTGCGTCTGCGCGGTTTCGAAATCGACGGACGCTGGAGCCCGATCGATCGCCTGTGGCTGACCTTCTCGGGCGCTTATACCAACGCCCAATACGTCGATTTCCCCAAGGCCTCGCCATCGCCGGAATTCCTGTGGCCGGCCTCGAGCAATATCGGCGGCGTGGCGGCGCCGGCCTATATGAGCCTCTCGGGCCATAGCATCACCGGCGGCGTTTCGGGAAATAACCCGGTTGCGCCGTTCTCCTTCAACCTCGGCTTCAATCACGAATATCCGCTTGGCGCGATCTTCCGCGACGTCGGCTATACGGGGCCGGTGACGCTCTTCAGCTATTCCAACGCCGCATGGCGGGCGCGCACGCAGCTTTCCAATCCGCTGTCCATCTATCCGCTGTTCATGCCGGCCTACGCGATCTGGAACGCTGGCGTCGGTCTGAAGACTGACGATGATGTCTACAGTTTCAATCTCTGGGTCCGCAATCTGCTCGACGAGCGCATCATCGTCGCACAAACGATCGCGTCTACGGGCCTGTCGCCCTCGCCGTCCACCGTCACCTTCGACGCATACAACCCACGCACCTTCGGCGCGACGCTGCGCGTCAAGCTCTATTGAGCAACGTCTCGCTACACGTTCAGGAGTTCGTACGATGAAGAGAATTACCGTCTTCCATCTGGCCGCTATGACGATCTCGCTGCTCGCAGGATCGGCGGCGGCGGCCGATCTGCCGAGCGCCAAAGCGCCTCCACCGCCCCCGCCGCCGCCGGTGTTTAGCTGGCAGGGCGGCTATGTCGGCGTTTACGCGGGCGCAATTCTCGGCGAGGGCGCATTCACGCTCGTCAATCAAACGCCCCTGCGCGGCTCGGCTTTCGTTGGTGGTGGAACGATCGGCTATAATTGGCAATGGACCGATACGATCGTTCTCGGCGCGGAAGCCGATTTCGGCTACCGCGGCAGCATTCAGCCTGGTCGCACGGGTTGGAGCTATCCCGGCCGGACCGACTCCGGGGTGCTCGGGACCCTGCGTGGCAGAGTGGGCTACGCCTTCGCGCCGCGTTGGCTCGCTTATGTCAGCGCCGGCTTGGCTTACGGAACGAATTTCATCTCGAATAACTTTTCGAGCCTTCCGCCTTTCACCTATGGGCAGTTGAGTTCGGGGCCGACGCTGCGTCCCGGTTGGACCGCCGGCGCCGGCTTCGAATATGCCTGGAACGACAAAATCTCGATCAAGGGCGAATATCTCTATGCCTGGCTTGCCGAGACAGGCGTCGCCTACAACACTAATCGCGGCGTCCTCAATGCGAATGTTTCGAGCGCCGGACATGTGGTGCGCGCAGGAATAAACTATCATTTCTCCGCTGGCCCGCTCGCGGCGCCGCCGGCGCTCGTCAAATAGCTTGTGCCGATTTTGCGGCGCTTTGGGCTCGGGGCATTTGTTCCGAGCCCTTTTTTGTTGCGCGGCGTCGCGCTCGCGCGATGAAGTGAAAAGAATGTGCGATGCAGCTATAATCACATTGCGTCTATAGGAAATATACGCTAGTCATTGGACGTCTGGTTTTCATGAGAAAGGGCGACATCGATGGCGACAGCCGCCGCGCCGAATTTCGACTCCGCCGACGCCGCCGGCGATGATTTCCTCGTTGATCCGCAGGGTGTGCAGGGATTGCTGCAGCCGAGTGGGCTGCGGCCGAATTATCCCGCCCAATTGGGCGCGGCCGCCCTCTACGCTCTTCTGCTCGGCCTGATCGTCACCCTGTCTTTCAAAGCCGCGGAGGCGCCCGTCGAAGAGCAGCAAGTAATCGAACTTGCGCCCGTGCCGGCCGAGGAGCCGCCCCCGCCAGAGGACACGCCGCCGCCGCCCGAGGAGCTCGTGCTCCCTGACGAGCCGCCGCCGCCCCCGCCGGTCTTGGACCCGATTGCGCCGATCGAGCCGCCGAAGCCGATCGAGAAGCCCGCCATCAAGCCCAAGCTCGAGAAGAAAATCGAAAAGCCGGTCGCCGCGAAGCCGGCGACCGCCCGCGCGCCGACGGCCGCGAGAACGGATGCGCCTGCTGTTCGTGCGCCGGCGGCTCCATCGGGTGCAACGGCCTCGGCGATCGCCAACCAGTTCCACGCTTGCATGCAGCGCGCCGCCGCCAACGCCTATCCGGATTCGCAGGCGCCGCGCACCGCGCATATCGGCTACCGCGCGACCTTCGGCGCCACCGGATCGATGACCTCTTTCTCGATCACGCCTTCGGGCAATGGCGCTTTCGATGCGGTCGCCAACCGGCTCGGGGGCCGTTGCGGCTCCGTCGCCGCGCCCGGCAAGCCGGTCTCGCTTTCGGGCTCCTTCACCTTCAGCCCCTGATTCCCAGCAATTGAAAGGCAGATAAATGGCAGATCCTGTCACCAACACGGCCTCGACGGCGCTCGCGCATACGCTGACGCCCATCGAGCTCTTCCTGCAAGCCGACGCCATCGTGAAGAGCGTCATCATCCTGCTCATCATCGCTTCCGCTTGGGGCTGGGCGGTGATCGCCGAGAAGCTCATCCGTCTGCGCATCCTGCATAAGCGCGCCGACAAGCTCATCGCCAGCGTCCAGGACGGCTTGCCGGTTGCGGCCGTCGCGGAGAGCTTCAATTCAGCCTCCGAGGACGATCCGCTCGTGCAGGTTTATCGGGCGATGGTCGACGAGCAGACCCGTTCGGCGGAACTCGTGTATACGGAGGCGCAGCGCGACTCTCTGCAAGACCGCGTTCATCGCGTAGCGCAGCTAGCGAGCTCCCACGCGCTCGATCAACTGCAGGCGCGGCTGCCGTTTCTCGCCACCATCGGCGCCGTGGCGCCCTTCGTCGGCCTCTTCGGCACGGTTTGGGGCATCATGAACTCGTTCCAGGGCATTGCGGCGTCGAACAACACCAGCCTCGCGGTGGTTGCTCCCGGCATCGCCGAGGCGCTCTTCGCGACCGCGCTCGGGCTCGTCGCCGCCATTCCCGCCGTCATTTTCTACAACCGCATCAGCGGCGACATCGGCGCCTATGGCAAACGCCTGACCGCCTTCATCGGCGTCTTCGAGGTGGAACTGTCCCGTCATCTGTCCAAGAGAGGAGAGCGCAATGGCCTTCGCGTTGCGTAAGCACGATTCGGAATTCGACTCGCAGCCTATCGCCGACATCAATGTCACGCCGCTCGTCGACGTCATGCTGGTGCTGCTCATCGTCTTCATGGTGGCGGCGCCCTTGATGACCTCAGGCGTGCCTGTCGATCTGCCCAAGACGGCGGCCAAGCAGCTCAATGACCAGCAGCCGCCGATCGTCGTCAGTGTCGACGCCAACGGCTCCTATTTCGTCGACAAGAAAGAGGCGACCGGCGTCGAAGGCCTGCTCGCCGTGCTCAAGGAGAACAGCGAGAACAACAAGGACCGCCGCATCCATCTGCGCGCAGACAAGGCCGTCGCCTATGGCAAGGTCGCCGAAGCGATGGGCGTGATCAACGCCGCCGGCTATGTGAAGGTCGCTCTCGTCTCCGAGGGCGCTGGATCGGGCGCCAGGGCCGCTTCGGCGGCGCAATAGGCGCGCGAAACGTCCCGGGCTCGTTTTCCTCAAGGCGCTCCGCCGTCCTCGGAGCGCCTAGTTTCCCCCGGGCCCGGGACGTGTTTTTTGATAATTTCAAGTTATAAAATCAGTTGCTTGCCCCGACCGCCCAGGCGGCGGAGGCCGATAGGCAGGCAGATTTGCGCTTCTGCTTTCGCCGGATGTTCCTATATGATAGCTAGCGTTGATCGGGGCGTCCGCATCGGAGGGCCTCCCAAGCGCGCGGGCAGGCCGATTTGGCCTCGAAAGAAGAATGCTCTCGAATAAAGCGAAATACGGGCTGAAGGCGCTCATCCATCTCGCCAAGGCGGACGACAAATGTCTGGCCGGCGATATCGCGACCGCCAACAATATCCCCCGGAAATTCCTGGACGCCATCCTGGTCGAGCTGCGCAACGCCGGCATTCTCAACAGCCGGAAGGGCAAGGGCGGCGGCTATCATCTGGCGCGCCCGGCGGAGAAGATCACCGTCGGCCAGATCATCCGCATCCTCGACGGCCCGCTCGCGCCGATCGCCTGCGCGAGCCGCACGGCCTATCAGCGCTGCGCCGACTGCCCGGACGAAGACGCCTGCGCGATCCGCGACATCATGCTGGACGTGCGCGATTCGATCGCACTCATTCTGGATCGCACCAGCATCGCGTCGCTGCGCAATCGCGGCAATCGAGAGACACAGATTTTGCGGTGACGAGCGCCAACTCGTACGAAACGCGTTTGATCACGCGTCATTCCCGACGCTCGCGCAGCGAGCGATCGGGAATCCAGAGCAAAACCAGCGCTATTGGGGCTCTGGATTCCCGGTCGGGCTTTCAGCCCGCCGGGAATGACAAAAGCCCCAAGGGAGCTGTTCACGCGCAAATGGCGTCGAAGCCTTCTTCGCTCCGCACGCGTTTTTACTTCGGTTTCGGCCAATTGCTGCTCTGCGGATCCGGCGCGCCGACTTGCGTCGTCGTTACCGGTCCGACCCCGATGATCTGCACGACAACCTCTTCCGCGCCGGCCCCGTCCCAATGCACGCCATTGGCCGGATGCAGCATGTAAGAGCCTTCCTTCAGCGGCGCGGCGGCGTTGAAGTCGATCTTCTCGCCCACTCCAGTGTACCAGACGCCCTTGATGACGGTCGCGTGCCGGTCCTGGGAATGGAAATGCGGGTTGGAATGCGCGCCGGGCGGGAAGCGGTTGCGCACGACATAGAGACCGGGTTTGGAGGGATCGCCGTAGATGATCGCCTGGGACGGCCCTGCGCCAAGCGGCGATTTAAAGGGCGCCTGCTCGGGCAAAAGGCGGATGAAACCGTTTTCCGTGTCCGCCCGGCTCGGGAGGGCGACTTGAAGCGCCCCCGCGAGGCCCAGAACAAGACCCGCGCCGAGCGACGCGTTCAGCAATTTACCCATGTCTATCTCACTCCCGGATACGAGCGGCTCGAGCGGCCATGCATCGACCTCATTTGCTATCGAACAAAATGACCGCAGCGCTTCTCGCATCCTCCGCGCGGTCGAATACGAGCTCTTCGAGTTCTCGAAAAGAGTCTTCGATCGCGTAGAAGCGGTAGCCCTCGGGTCCGTCCGCGACGACGCCGACGGGGTCGGCGCCGATCTTGATCAAATAGACGTGGAACATCGCTGGCCTCGCTCGATCGCCGCGCTTACTTTGCTTTGGCCGAAATATGGAAACTGGCGTTCTCCGGCGGCGTCACGCTTTCTTCGCTATGCGGCGTTCCCTCCGGCGCCCATTCGTAAGGAACCGGCTGCGCCCGATAGACCGCGTAACTCACAGTGGCGCGACCGGTCTCGGGATCTTTGCCGCGGCGCGGATAAGGATTGACATATTCCCAGACGATCTCGCCCGCGGGCGTCACCTGGAAGAAGCGGCCGATCTGGCCTTCGTCGATGAAGGTGTTGCCGTTGGGAAGCCGGCGCGCATTGCTGATATGCGTGCTTCGGAACGCCCATCCCTGCTGGCCCGAGCTGGCGCCCGTATATTGCCAGACGATTTCCTTCGTCACCGGATTGATCTCGAGCACGCGCGAGCCGCCGGTGATGGAGACGGCGGCGTGCGGATAGCCGGCCTCGCCCTGGTTGTCGAAGACGAGGAGATTGCCCGCGCCCGGCAAGCCTTTTGGAATGATATGCGCGTCGTGCTGGCCGGAGATCTGATCGACCGGACGTGGCACCTTCCGCGAGGTCGGGCTCCCATCTTCCGAAATCCCCGGATAATGCGGCCCCAGGGTCCAGGCGATCTTGCGCGTCTTGCGGTCGATGATCGCGATGAAGTTCGCAGAGCGTGAATCGAAGATGAGATTGTCCGGCGCGAAACGCTGGTCGCCTTCGTCGAACCAATGGTTCGGGCCGACGGGCTTCAGATCATTGACGTGAAGATAGTCGGCGCTTTTCGAGTTCTTTACGAGTTTCAGCTCGTCGGCGGTAAAGCCGATCTCGTCGATATGGTCCGATGCAGCCCATGTCCAGACGATGTCGCCCTCCGGATTCACTTCATAGGCGACGTCGTCGAGCACTTGCGGCGTGGCGAAGCCCGGCAGCGGGTAGACGATATTCGAGAGCACGAGCGTATTGCCGTTTGGCAGCCGCGCAATGTCGTGATGTTGCTGCGCACGGCCGCCGGGCGCGTTGGCGCCGAATTCCCAGAGCTTGGCGCCGTTCCAGTCCACCTCGCCGACGCTTTTGCGGATTCGCGTGAAGGTGCGGCCCGGCACGAGATCCGTGCCTTTGCCTTCCTCCGTTTCCAGCGTGACGAAGACATGGCCGCGCGCGCCGCCGACAAGCGCCGGATCGATAAAGGCGACGGGCTGCCCCGAATATTTCCATTCGTGCACGACCTTTCCGGTGAGGTCGATCAAGCGGGAAACGTCGTCGCCGCCCGGAAAGAGCACGTAGGAATTATAGGCCTTGGCCGGATCGTAGATCGTGGTTCCGGTGGGGTAGACGCTCGGCTCGGCGTGGGCGGGCGGCGCCGCGCGCATCGCGAAGAAAAAGAAAGCGGCGCCCGTCAAAGCGAGGAGCCGCTGCTTGCGAGATTGGTTCTGAACGAGCGCGCAAGCCGTCGAATGAGCCATGAGTCTACCTCTCCGTCGCCTGGAACTGAGGCGATTATAACTATAGTGTTTTGGTATGCAATAGCCTGCGACCGGGACGAAGAGAATAGAGTGTTTGGTGCTTTTATATAAGGAAAAAGTTGTGCATGACGAGCGCGCGCTTGTCGCGGCAATATAAAATATCCTTCTTGTGGATAGGTAAGAACATGTTAGTTTGCCGCGCCGAAGACGTCGCCTCGAAGGAAGCGCCTATGAAATCATCCGTCGTCCTTGCTTTGAGCCTCTCGCTGTCCGCCGCGGCCCAAGCCGGCGTCGAAACAGCGCTCACGCTTGACCCCGACGACATCGGCGGCGTCGTGACGAGCCGCGTCGGCGCCGAGGCGGGCGTATGGGTCATCGCCGAGACGACGGAACTCGGGACTCGTTTCGCGAAGATCGCGGTGACGGACGAGGCGGGGCGCTACGTCATCCCGGATCTGCCCAAAGCGCATTACCGGCTTTGGGTGCGCGGCTATGGGCTGGTCGATTCGCCAAAGGTCGCCGCGGAGCCGGGACAAAAGATCGATCTGCAGGCAGTCGTTGCGCCGAGCCTCTCGGCCGCGGCGCAATATTATCCGCCGATCTACTGGCTTTCCCTGCTCAAAGTTCCCGGCCGTGAGAAGTTTCCCGGCACGGGAGCGAGCGGCAATGGTGTGCCTGAGAATTTTACATCGCAAGAGCAATGGCTCGATCTTGTGAAGACTAATGGTTGCGGTCCTTGTCATCAGCTCGGCAATCTGGCCACGCGCGCCATTCCCGCTTCGCTGGGGCACTTCGATTCATCCGTCGAGGCTTGGCGGCGGCGCCTGCAATCGGGTCAGGGCGGCACGGCAATGATCAACGGGATTGTCCGTCTCGATTCGCCGGATGGCGGGCAGCTCGCGCTTTTTGCTGATTGGACCGACCGTATCGCCGGCGGAGAGTTGCCGCATGAGACGCCGCCTCGCCCGTCCGGTGTCGAGCGCAACATCGTCGTCACCGTGCATGATTATGCGGACGCGAAGCATTATCTCCACGACCTGACTTTGACCGACAAGCGCAAGCCGACCGTCAATCCCTATGGCCTGATCTATGGCGCGACCGAACTCGGCAGCGACGACATTCCGGTTCTCGATCCGGTCAGGAACACGAAATCGCTGCTGCCCGCGCAGTTGCGCGACGCGGATGCGCCAAGCTCGCTCCTCGCCAATCCGGTGATCGCGCCCTCGCCCTATTTCGGCAATGAGGCCTTGTGGAACAGCAAATTCAACGCCCATACGCCGACGATGGATTCGCAAGGCCGCGTCTATTTCGCGGCGCAAATCCGCTCGCCAAAGAACACGCCAGATTATTGCACGAAGGACTCCCCACTGCGTTCTGCGCAGCTTTATCCGTTGCCCGCCAAGCCCGAAGGCTTCGTCGGCAATGCGCGTCAGGTCTCGGTCTATGATCCGAAGACGAAGAAATGGGGCTTCATCGACACCTGCTTCGGCTCGCATCATTTGAATTTTGCCGAGGATAAGAGCGACACGCTGTTCCTCAACAATGTGGGGCAGGGGGAGCTTGCCGTCCTCGGCTGGGTCAACACCAGGAAATTCTGGGAGACCGGCGACAGCATGCAATCGCAGGGGTGGACGGCGCTCATCGTCGACACCAATGGCGACGGCAAGCGCTCGGAGGACTACAACCAACCGGGCAAGCCGATCGACGCGACGAAAGACACGCGCGTGCCTTACGGGCTCTACAGCGTCGCCTCCAGCCCGCTCGACGGTTCCGTGTGGGGCTCCAATCTCACTTTCCCCGGCTATGCGGTGCGCGTCGCGCTCGGCGCCAATCCGCCGGAGACGGCGCTCACCGAAATCTACAAAGTGCCGTCGCCGGGCTATGGCATTCGCGGCGCGGACGTAGATCGCAACGGCGTCTTTTGGGCGGCGCTCGGCAGCGGGCATCTGGCGAGCTTCGACCGCCGCAAATGCAAGGGGCCGCTCAACGGGGCCGGCGCCGAAAAGGGCGAGAAATGCCCTGAGGGCTGGAGCTTCTATCCGCTTCCGGGCCCCGGTTTCGCCGGCGCGCCGGGCGCGGCGGAGACGCCCTATTACGCCTGGGTGGATCAGCACGATATTCTGGGCCTCGGGCCGAACACGCCCTTCGCCACCGGCAATCAATCGGACTCGCTGCACGCGCTGGTGAACGGACAGATTGTCGAGCTGCGCGTCCCCTATCCGATGGGTTTCTATGCAAAGGGCGTCGACGGCCGCATCGACGATCCGTCCGCTGGCTGGAAAGGCCGCGGCCTTTGGACGACTTCCGGCAATCGCACGCCTTTCCATATCGAGGCGATCGACGCCCCTGCGCCGGGCGCGCCGGGCAAGACGCCGGAAACCTATTCGGCGCCGCTTGTCGTGAACTTCCAGCTTCGCCCGTCGCCGCTTGCACATTGAGAACCGAGGAGGAGGCCCCTTGTCGCGTTTTCTGCTTCTGACGCTGCTCCTGCTGTCGATGTCGGCGCCGCAATCAGTCATTGCGGCCGGCAAGCTCCCGCCTTGCCCGGCGAGCCGAAAGGTCGTGTGGACCGATTGCGAAGGCGCTTACACTTATGACGATTGGTCGAAATATGTCGGCGCCTTCAAAGACGATAAAAGACATGGGCAGGGCGCGATCACTTATCCGGATGGGCAGCAATATACCGGCGGCTTCGTGAATGACCGCCGCGAAGGCGCAGGCGTCTATACGAGCCAGAACGGCAACAAATGGTCGGGCGAATTCAAAAATGATAGACCGAATGGGCGCGGCGTGCTCACCGATAAAGCGGGAAAGATTTTGAAGGAAGGCGTCTGGGTCGACGGCGCTTTCGCGGGGCAGGGCGCGCAGACGCCGCGCTGATCGCTACGCATATGCCTGGCGCAAATTGGACCGGTCAAGGCAGTCAGCTTGCGGAAAGCTTGTCTTCATAGGCTTGCAGCCGGCGACTTCCTTTTTTCGGCTCACCTTTGCCTATGGCCCGGTCTCGACGTCAGACAGTTCGACATGCTCGCGGCGCCTTCGCGCCGCCAGTAGGCGCGGCGTATTTTGTCGCGAAAGGCGCGGCCGAGCTTTTGGCGCGGCGCTATGCGCAGGCGCATGCCGCCTATAGCAAGGCGCTCAAATTCGATAAAAACTGCATCGACGCGCTGAGGGGACGCGCGCTGTCTCTGCACGCATTGGGCCGCGACAATGAAGCCCTCTTCGATTACGACGCCGCGCTCGCTCTTGCGCCGCGAGAAGAGGATCTATGGTACAATTTCGGCGTCTCATTATTGGGGCTCGGCGCGGTCGACGACGCGCTTCTCGCCTTTGCGCGGGCGCTGGAAATTAACCCGAGCTATGCGATTGCCGCGGATTCGGCGGCTTTCGCCGAGAGCAAGCGTGGGCGCTTTCTGGAGGCGATCGCCTATTGCGATCGGCTGCTCGAGAAAGACCCACGCAACCAGCGCGCCTTGCGCCTCAAGGCCGATGCGCTGCTCGCCGCGAAACGCTTCGACGAGGCGTTGAAAATCTACGATGCTGCGTTGCGCCTTTCACCGCGCGACGTCGAGCTTCTCGTCAATCGCTCAACGGCGCTTCTCTCGCTCAACCGGCGGGACGAAGCCTTCGCCAGCGCAAAAGAAGCCCTTGCTTGCGACGCAAACGTGTCGCTGGCCTGGCGCGCCTATGGCACAGTCGCTTTGAAGCTCGGCTTGTATGAGACGGCGCGGGACGCCTTCATCCGCGCGCTGGAGCTCTCCCCCAATGACGCGGATGCCTTGAGCGGCCAGGCCATTGCGCTCAAAGAACTCGGAGAGGTCGACGCCGCTTTGCGCACATTCGATGCGGCGCTGGCGATCAACCCCGAAAATGAAGATGTGAAAAGCAACAAGGGCGCTCTCTTGTTGCTGCTTGGCCGCTATCCCGAGGGGCTTCCGCTCTTCGAATGTCGGCGGGCGAATAGCCACACTCTACACTTGAAAGCGCGGTTGCCCTGGCCGGAATGGCGCGGCGAGGATTTAACAGGTAAGCGCCTGCTGGTGATGGATGAAGCCGGTCTCGGCGACGTCATCCAATATAGCCGCTATTTTCCCTTATTGGCGCGAGAACCTGCGCGCCGAGTTGCATTTGGTTGTCGCGCGAGCATGCGCGCTTTGATCGAGACACTCGACCCGCCGACCGGGCTGGTGACGGATGTGCGGGTCGACGAGTTCGATCTCTTCACGCCGCTTTGCAGCCTTCCGCTCGTCTTAGGGACGAGGGTCGACAGCATACCGGCGCCCGCGCGTTACCTCGCGGCCGATCCTCGGCGGCGTGATGTCTGGCGGCAGCGGATCGGCGCCCACGGGTTCAAGATCGGCGTCTCCTGGCGCGGCAGCTCGACCGCCCAGTCGGATGATACCCGCAGCGCGCCGCTTTCCGCTTTCGCGCCGCTCGCCGAGCTTCCGGGCGTTCGTCTCATCAGCCTGCAGAAGAACGAGGGCGTGCAGGAAATCACGAAGGCCAATGGGGTGTTTCGGATCGAGGAGCTGGGCCCGGATTTCGACGCGGGGCCCGATGCTTTTCTCGATACGGCGGCGGCGATGGAGGCGATGGACCTCGTCATCACGATCGACACGTCGCTCGCCCATCTCGCGGGCGCGCTCGGTCGTCCGCTATGGATTGCCCTCAAATATGTGCCCGAGTGGCGCTGGCTGCTGCAGCGCGAGGATAGCCCCTGGTATCCGACAGCGCAGCTTTTTCGACAGAGCGCGCCGGGCGATTGGGGCGGCGTGATTGCGGATATGACGGAGGCGTTGCGAGCGAGGCTATGACGACGAAGCAGTCGATCTTCGGAAACAATGATCCCTTGATGCTTCCGTCTTCGATCGGAGAACTCTTCGATCGCATCTCCATATTGGAGCTCAAGGAGCATCACATCGAAGATGCAAAGAAGCTTACCAATGTTCGGCAGGAGCTGAAGCTCTTGCGCGAAACGGAGTTCCGCCTCGGTCTCGCGGCCACCGATTTGGAGTCCGTACGTCGCCAATTGGCCGAGGTGAATGCGGCGCTTTGGGCGATCGAGGACGAAATCCGCGACTGTGAGCGCAAGGGCGATTTCGGCCCGCGTTTCATCGAGCTTGCGCGCAGCGTTTATCACCAGAACGACCGGCGCGCCGCGCTGAAATATCGGCTGAACCAACTCTGCGGCTCGTCTCTGGTCGAGGAAAAATCCTACTGCTGAGGCGAGTCGCGTCATTCCCGACGCTCGCAAAGCAAGCGGTCGGGAATCCAGCGCGAAACAGCGCTGTTGCGGACTCGGGATTCCCGGTCGGGCTTTCAGCCCGCCGGGAATGACGGCGGCTACAACCCTTCGAAAAGCGCCGTGGAGAGATAACGCTCCGCGAAAGACGGCACAATCACGACAATATTCTTTCCTTCGGCCTCCGGGCGGGCGCCGATCTCCAATGCGGCCGCGAGCGCCGCGCCCGAAGAAATGCCGACGGGGACGCCTTCGGTCCGTGCAATGAGTCGCGCGGTGTCGAGCGCCGTCTGATTGCCGATGGTGACGATCTCGTCGATCACGCTCCGGTCGAGAACGGGCGGCACGAAGCCAGCGCCAATGCCCTGAATCTTGTGCGGTCCCGGCGGGCGGCCGGAGAGCACCGCTGAGTCCTCCGGCTCCACGGCGACGATGCGCAGATTTTGGTTGCGCCGCTTCAGCACTTGTCCGACGCCGGTGATCGTGCCGCCCGTGCCGACGCCTGAAATGAAATAATCGATCTCGCCATTGGCGTCGTTCCAGATTTCCTCCGCCGTGGTCGCGCGATGAATTTCGGGATTGGCGGGGTTCTCGAACTGCTGGGGGATGAGCGCGTCGGGGTTCTGCGCAAGAAGCTCATTGGCTTTCGCGAGCGCGCCCTTCATTCCTTGCGAGGCAGGCGTGAGCACGAGCTCCGCGCCGAGCAGAGCGAGCATCTTGCGCCGTTCGAGCGACATCGATTCAGGCATCACCAGAATGAGCCGGTAGCCGCGCGCGGCGGCGACGAAGGCGAGCGCAATGCCGGTGTTGCCGGATGTCGGCTCGATCAGAACCGTCCTGCCGGGCGCGATACGCCCCTCCTTCTCGAGCGTCTCGATCATCGCAACGCCGATGCGGTCCTTGACGCTGGAGATCGGATTGAAGAATTCGAGCTTCGCCAGAATATTCGCCTTCACGCCTTTGAGGCGCGCAATGCGGTCGAGGCGCACGATCGGCGTGTCGCCGATGGTTTGGGTGATGGAGTCGTAGATCCGGCCGCGCCCTGGCCGCGCCGCCGGCGTGAAGTTCACGCTGTGAATAGTCATTTGTCTATCCTTTCACTTCCTGCCGAAGCGCTTCCGGTCCGCCGATCGAAACTCATATGCCTGCCCCGTGGTCGAAGACTTCCACGCGCGCCTTCGCCTGGGAAATGTTGGCGCCAGGCGGCACGCTCTGGGTGAGCCAGACATTGCCGCCGATGGCGGAGCCACGGCCGATGGTGATGCGGCCGAGTACGGTGGCGCCCGCATAGATCACGACGTCGTCCTCGATGATCGGATGGCGCGGCTTGCCTTTTTCGAGCGCGCCGTTCTCGTCGACGTCGAAACGCTTGGCTCCGAGGGTAACGGCCTGATAGAGGCGCACGCGCTTGCCGATGACCGCCGTCTCGCCGATGACGACGCCTGTCCCATGATCGATGAAAAAGCTTTCGCCGATGGTCGCGCCGGGGTGAATATCGATGCCGGTTTGCGAATGCGCGATCTCGGCGACGATGCGGGCGATCATCGTCGCGCCGAGCAAATAAAGCCGATGCGCGAGACGATGGCGGATGATGGCGGAAACGCCAGGATAGCAGAAGACGACTTCGTCGAGACTCTTGGCCGCCGGATCGCCTGTGAAGGCGGCGCGAATATCCGTATCGAGAAGCATGCGGACCTGTGGCAGCGCCTGCGCGAATTCTTCTGTGATCAGTCTGGCGCGGCTCGCGAGCGCATCGTCGGCGGCTTCGGGTTCGAAGAGCTTGAGCTCGCGGCGGACCTGCTCACGCAGCATCCGCAGCGCGCGGCCGAGAGTCCGGGTCAAGAAGGCGTCCGTCGTCTCCGGCGTCAGCTCATAAGGGCCGAAATGCCGTGGATAGAGAACCGCGGTCAAATCCTCGACAGTGTCGAGTATGGCCGCGCGCGACGGCAGCTCGGGAAGCCGGCCGTTTCCGTAACGATTCGTCTGCGACTTTCGCCGCAAGACGGCGAGAGCTGAGACGATGTCTTCGACGTCGAATCCGTCCGGGTCCAGGAAAATTGTCTCGAACTGTTGCGTCATTCCACGGCCTTCAAGCAGCACGCGAATTAATCTATAAAAGTCATAGACTATATCATCAGAAAGGGCAATAGCCGCAAAACGCGCTTTGCTATCTTCGCCTCGGCTGTCAGCAGCATGTACGGCTGGTCGTATTAGTATATGTATTCTAATATAGTAGAACTTTGTCATGTATTAATTCCATGAAATACTCTTGAATCCAGAACGATAGCGTGTAGAGTTCACGCTGTCGCAAGCAACATGTTAGCGATTTCTTGTATTTGAAAAGACGACGCGCCCTCCCGCGCGGCGCCCGTCTGTTCCCGTCGACCCTCCTAGGACGATTGCATGACTGCAGAACCCGAAGTCCGCCGAACATTGAGCGAGGCGGCGGCGCGCCAGCTCGCCAACGCAACGAAAACCCGCCCGCAATGGTCGGGCATCACGCCGCGCTGGCTCGTGTCCTTCCTCCCCTGGGTGCCGGTCGAAGCCGGCATCTACCGCCTGAACCGCGTCAAGGAATCGTCGGCGTTGAGCGACGCCGTCGTGCAATGCAGCCCGGCGCGCGATCGTGATGCGGACCTACCGGAGACCTTCGTCGATTACGAAGATGCGCCGCGCGAATATTCGATGAATGCGGTGACGACGATTCTCGACGTTCAGACCCGCGTCTCGGATCTTTACAACCATCCCTATGATCAGATTCAGGAGCAGGTCCGTCTCCTCACCGAGAAGGTGAAGGAGAGGCAGGAGGCCGAACTCATCAACAATGCGGAATATGGCTTCCTCGCCAATGCGCATCCGTCGATGAGGATCAAGACTCGCAAGGGTCCGCCGACGCCGGACGATCTCGACGAGCTGATCTCCAAGGTCTGGAAGGAGCCGGCGTTCTTCCTGGCGCACCCGCGCGCCATTGCCGCTTTTGGGCGCGAATGCACCCGCCGCGGCGTGCCGCCGCCAACTGTCACGCTGTTCGGCTCGCCCTTCATCACCTGGCGCGGCCTGCCGCTGGTGCCAAGCGACAAGCTCTACATCGACGAGAACGGCAAGACAAATATTCTTCTGCTGCGCACTGGCGAGAAGAAGCAGGGCGTCATCGGCCTCTTTCAGCCCGGCGTTCCGGGCGAGGTGGCGCCGAGTCTCTCGGTTCGCTTCATGGGCATCAACCGCAAGGCGATCGCCTCCTATCTGATCTCGCTCTATTGCTCGGCCGCAGTGCTGACGCATGACGCCCTCGGCGTGCTCGAGGATGTCGATGTGAGCAAGTTCCACGAATACGACGACAAGCGCGTCTGATCGCAACAACGCCGGCGGCCCAGCGCCGCCGGCTCTCTTTCACGCCGAGGAAGCCGCCTTCATGTCGCCTGCGAAGCCCGCCATTCCCGCTTCCGCCGATTTGCCGCTCGACAATCTCCCCGCTCAGGACGCCGGCCATCACGCCGCGCCGACAATCGACCCGAATATGATCGCGCGGCTGGCCAACGCTTTTTTCCAGCAGCCGCCGGTTCCGCTGGCCAATTCCTCGCTGCCCTTCGGTCCGCCGGCGCTGACGCCGAGCCTGCCCGACGCGCCGGCGCCTTCGGTCGTGACGACGGTCGCGCCGCTCGCCCCCGCGCGCGCCCAGATGGGACCACCGGACGTGCCGCCAACGACAATTCTCTCCGTCATCCCGACGCCGAATATCCCTGCGCCTGCCGCGCCGACGGGTTTGCAGTCGCCGACGCGGCCGCTCGGCCTCGACCAAATTCCGCAGCCCGGCGCGTCGCTCGGCAGCTCCACGCCCTCCGCTATTCCCTCAGACGTCGATTACAGCCTCATTCCGCGCCTTCTCTCCGCCGACATGTCGCTCGTGCCACAAAGCCACGTCAACGCGCCGGAAGCGATCGGCCCCGCCGGGGTAAGCGCGAGCCCTGCGGTCGATAATCTCTACTTCCTGCATGAGCGGGCGGCCCCCACGAGCGCGCCGGCCGCGCCCGCGCCGTCCTATCTCTCGCCGCATACGCCGGCGGTCGCGCCGCAGCCGGAGCTCGGACAGCCGAACATTCCGGTCTCCGCGCCGAGCGCGCCGGCGGAGGCCGAGGCCAGGGCTCCCGCCGCGCCGGAGAGCTTCGCCATCTCAGGGCCGTCGGAAGCCGATCCGCACCGTCTCTCGGACTCCGCTTCGCTCGCCACGCCGCCCGTCGGCGGCGAGCAATTTTCGAGCGGCTTCGAGAGCTTCCCGACGCCCGGCCAATCCGGCCCCGCCGCGAGCGACGCGCTTTACTTCGTGAGCCATACGGGCGGCCATCCCGCCGCCGCGCCGGCGCAGCCTGCGCCCGAGCCGCAGGGCTTCGCGCCGCAGCTTTCGCCCAGTTCCGCAGAGACGCGGCAGGTCTTCGATCCTTATCGGGTCAAGCGCGACTTCCCGATCCTGCAGCAGCAGGTGCATGGCAAGCCGCTCATCTGGCTCGACAATGCGGCGACGACGCAGAAGCCGCAATCGGTCATCGACCGGCTGTCGCATTTCTACGAGTATGAAAACTCCAACATCCACCGCGCCGCCCATGCGCTCGCCGCGCGCTCGACCGACGCCTATGAGGCCGCGCGCGAAAAGGTTCGCCGCTTTTTGAAGGCGCCCAGCGTCAAGGACATTGTGTTCGTGCGCGGCGCCACGGAGGGCATCAATCTCGTCGCCCAGGCCTGGGGCCGCCGAAATGTGCGCGAGGGTGACGAGATCGTCGTCTCCTGGCTGGAGCATCACGCCAATATCGTTCCCTGGCAGATGCTCTGCGCCGAGAAGGGCGCGCGGCTGCGCGTCGCGCCGGTCGACGATCGCGGCCAGCTCATTCTCGAAGAATATGAGAAGCTGCTCAATCCGAAGACGCGCATCGTCGCCGTGACGCAGGTCTCCAATGCGCTCGGCACGGTGACGCCGGTGCGCGAGATCACCGCCATGGCGCATCGCCACGGCGCCTGCGTGCTGATCGACGGCGCGCAATCCGTCTCGCATATGCCGGTCGACGTGCAGTCGATCGACTGCGACTTCTTCATCTTCTCGGGCCACAAGGTCTTCGGGCCGACCGGCATCGGCGTCGTCTACGGCAAGGACGCAGTGCTCGAAACCATGCCGCCCTGGCAGGGCGGCGGCAATATGATCGCCGACGTTACCTTCGAGAAGACGATCTATCAGGGCGCGCCGGAGCGTTTCGAGGCGGGCACGGGCAATATCGCCGACGCAGTGGGTCTCGGCGCGGCGCTCGATTATGTCGAGAGCATCGGCATGGAGGTCATCGCCCGTTACGAGCATGATCTTCTCGTCTATGCGACGGAAAAAATGCGCTTAGTGCCAGGCCTGACCTTCATCGGCACGGCCGCCGAGAAGGCCTCCGTGCTGTCCTTCGTTCTCGATGGCCACAGCACGCCGGAGGTCGGCAAGGCGCTCGATCGGGAAGGCATCGCCGTGCGCGCGGGCCATCATTGCGCCCAGCCGATCCTGCGCCGCTTCGGCCTGGAGGCGACGGTGCGGCCTTCGCTCGCCTTCTACAACACCTGCGCGGACGTCGATGCGCTGGTGGCGGCGCTGTTGAAGCTGCAGGCGGGCCGCGGCGGCTTCTGAGCAGGGCAAGAGAGAGGGGCGGCATGGCGTCAGCCGCCCATTCACCCACATGATCGGCTCATTTAGAAGCTCGACCGTTTGTCTGTTTTGAAGCCTGTATAATCTATGGAAATAGTTGACTGATTAGCTGCATGGGGATAACAGCGGAAAGCGCTCGCTTTCGGGAAGTCATCCGCGTGCTGACAAAAAAGGGAAAATACGGCCTCAAAGCCATGGTGCATCTGGCGCAGTCGGAGCCCGGGCGCCCGGTTCCCGTGCTCGAAATCTCCGAAAAGCAATGCATCCCGAAAAAGTTTCTCGACGCCATCCTCTGCGAGCTGCGCAACGCGGGATTTGTCCATTCGAAGATGGGGAAGGGCGGCGGCTACGCCCTGTCGCGCCCGGCGAGCGAGATTACCGTCGGCGAACTCGTGCGCGCGATCGACGGGCCTTTGGCGCCGGTGCCTTGCGCGAGTAAGACGCGCTACCGGCGCTGTGACGATTGCTTCGACGAAAACACCTGCGCCGTGCGCAAGATCATGCAGCGCGCCCAGGAAGCCTTGTCGAACGTGCTCGACAATTGCTCTCTTCAAGAGATGGGCGACCGAGCCAAAAACAACGCGGAAGCGATCTTCTTCGATATCTGACACGTGCACCTGCATTGGGGCGCGTCACACTATCTCCGTTTGAACAGCTCGCATTGGGATGTGTCATTCCCGACGGGCGGGAATCCAGAGCCTCGTTGGTTCTGTACTGAATTCCCCATCATACTCCGCTCGATTGGTTCGGCGCCATTCCCGACGCTCGCGCCGTCTGGACACACAGGCAACTGTGTTTTTATGCTGCCGCGTAGGAGCCGTTCTCCCGCGTGATGGCGTTGAGGATGACGAGGATCTTTCTGGCCACGGCGATAAGGACGACCTTCGGGGGCTTTCCAGCCTTCCGCAAGGCGCGCGCGAAATCGCCAAGTCGTGATTTCGACCGCGAGGCGGAGAGAGCCGCCATGTAGAGGGCCCTCCGGACGCGCCTGCGTCCGCCGCGGATCGCGCGTTTTCCGCGCCGTGCGCCGCTGTCGTCGTTGAAAGGGGCGAGGCCGGCGAGCGCCGCGATCGTCTTGGGCGAGCGCCGGCCGAGCTCGGGCATGAGAGCGAGCAGGGTCACGGTGGTGACTGGCCCGACGCCTGGCACACTGCGCAAGCGCCGCTCGCTTTCGCGCAAGGAGGCGTCGGCGTCGATCATGGCGCGGATGCCGGCCTCCACGGCGGCAATCTCCTGATCGAGCCAGGCGATATGCCGCTCGATGTCGGCGACGGCCCTCTGATCGGGGCACTCGCTGCGGCGCACCTTTTCCTGCTGGCGCATGTTGACGAGCTGATCGCGCCGCTTGTGCCGGAAGGCAAGCTGTTCGCGGGTGCGGTCGGCGGCCTCGCGCTGTTCAGGCGCGAGCCTGCTGCCAAGCTCGGCGAGTATGCGGGCGTCGACGGCGTCGGTTTTTGCGCGCCGCCCGATGGCTCTGGCGAAGTCGCGCGCGCGTTCCGGATTGAGGCGGGCGTGCGCGACGCCGGCTTCCTCGAGGCCGCGCCGCAAGGCGGCGTCGTAGTGGCCGGTCGCCTCGAAGACGACGAAGCAGCCCCTTTCCTGCAAGGAGCGCGACAGCTCGGCGATGTGGGGGCCGACATTGGCCACTCGGCGATGGCCTTCGATGGCGTCATAAATATCGAGATGGGTTTTTGAAACGTCGATTCCGACGCAAACAGGGGATAAAGTCATTTGGCCTGTCCCTGTGATGCGAGGTCTGTTGGCGCAGCCTCGTGCAACTGTTCAGGTGGATACAAACGCGGGCGGGGACCAAGCCCGATCTCGGTGACATCACCAGGAATCTAACGGTCTCCCGCCCGTATCCACTTTCGCACAGATTGGACACACAGGAATCCAGAGCAAACCTGCGCTTTTGTGGCGCTTGTCATTCCCGATCGGGCCTTCGGGAATGACAAGCGCCAATGCGAGCTATTCAAACGGAAACGGTATCACTCGCTGCGCGAGCGTCGGGAATGACGATGAACCAACCAGGCAGTTTAGTGTGTTCTCGGTTCGCACCCCCGCGGCAGCGCGCGACGACACCAGAATGCCTAAACGGATTTGAATGCTAGAATGCTGTAGAAAAAGATGAGATTAGAAATGCTATAATATAGAACTATTAAAATAAACGGAGATGCGTATATTTGTCGCATGTAATCTTCGTTGAGATAATTTGGCGCCGGTCCTAACCTTTCCTCGCAAAGCCCGAAAAGGGGACTGCTGGAGGAAACAAATCATGCAGACAGCCCACAACAGCAAAGAACTATTCAGGGCCCTCGTTGTCGTCGCTGCAGTCGCAGCGGGATTCATCATCGTGCTTCACAACATCACCGGTTTGATCGGCTGACAGCCCACTCTTCCTCACTTCTGAATTTCGCCGGAGCCAGCAAACGGCTGACTCCGGCGTCTTGCTGCGCTTTGGGCTGACGCCGAGGCGCGCTTTTCCCAAGCGCTCATGACAGCGGCGCGCTTTTCTTTGCGAGCCATGCCTGCCTCGCGATAATGTTGGCCGCCGTGACGCCGGCGCCGGACTCCAACTGGACGCCGTCATTGCGAGGAGCGTAAGCGACGAAGCAATCCAGGGCCGCACCGCTGCTCTGGATTGCTTCGCTTCGCTCGCAATGACGGTTTGCATGACGCTTCCCGTAAACATGAGCCGGTTGTCGTTCCCGCCGACGCCTAAGTATTCGTTGCCAAGCGCGACTCAAGCGGCAAGGGGCGGAAAGGCGCCTCGCCTTCTCCCACGGGTGCTACCGTTCGAATGCAACCGCGTTTCACGACGCAAGCCCAAATGATGAAGAATGTCCTTGTCTCGAAAAAATCATACTTAGCCCATTCGGCTTAGACCTTTTTGCTAGCCAAGCATATCCAGAATTCAACGCCGCTCGTTATTGATATAATATTGCTATCATGGTCTGATCGATCCGTAATTATTCAAGGAAAAGCGGATCATGTTCATCGACGCGTTGGGTTTGGACGATGAATACAGGATAGAATCCGAGATCTGCATCATAGGCGGGGGCGTTGCGGGGATCACCGTCGCGCTCGAGTTCGAGAAACGCGGCATAAAGGCTGTTCTCATCGAGAGCGGCGGCTTCCAAAGCGAAGAGGCCAACCGCGACCTTTATCGTGGGGAGAGCGTTGGGCTGCCCTATCGTTTCGCCGATGGCTGCCGTAGCCGTTACCTTGGCGGAAGCAGCAACTGCTGGGGCGGCTGGTGCAGGCCCTTCGAAGAAGACGACTTCGTCGCGCGCCACTGGGTCCCCTATAGCGGCTGGCCGTTCGAAAGATCGGAGCTCGAGCCCTATTATGAGCGCACCCATTCCATTCTGCAGCTTGGCCCAACCAATTTCGACGCGTCTTTCTGGGTAGACGCTATCGGACGCAGCAACGTCCGGCGCCACTCTTATGCCGGCGACGATGTTATCGACGTTATCTCTCAATTCAGCCCGCCGGTGCGATTTGGACAGGTCTACCGCCCGCAATTGAAGCAAGCGCGTCATGTCACCGTCTTCCTCAATGCGAATGTCACCGACATTTCGACAGGAGGCGGCGAGTCGGTTCGCTACGCGCGATTGAGAATGTTGAATGGGCGCTCGGCGACTGTTGCAGCGAAAATCTTTATCCTGGCGACCGGGGGCATAGAGAACGCGCGCCTGTTGTTGCTGTCCAACAAGGATCGGCCGCAGGGGCTCGGCAATCATCATGATTTGGTCGGGCGCTTTTTCATGGATCATCCTTGCCTGACGACGGGAACCGTCCGCTTCCGTGACGGATGGTCAGACAACATGCTCTATGACGCGAAATTCCACTACCGCAACGACGCCGTCGCCGCCCACGGCACCTGCATCGCCGGGCATCTCTCCTTAAGTCCCAAAGCGCGCGAGCGCGAGCGGCTGTTGAACACCAACATCACTTTCGTGCCGATATTCCCGGGCGAATACACAGGCGTGAAAGACGCGCTTGTCCGCCTCAAGCGCCGACTCGAAGGCGTTCAAGAAACGCAACGCTCCCTGCTGCGCGAATTCCTGACGCTGGCGGGGCAGCCGCTCAATACTCTCGGCTTCATCGCCGCGCGTTATCTGCAAATGGGCTCGCTGCAGATGCGCTCGCTCATCGACCACACACGGCTCCAGGTCATTTGCGAACCGGCTCCCAATCCCGATAGCCGCGTGACGCTCTCCATGGCGAGGGATCAGCTCGGCTTGAACCGGGTGAAAGTCGATTGGCGCCTCGGCGACCAAACCAAGAGAACCATCGACCGTACGGTCGCTCTTGTCGCTGAAGAGTTGAGCCGCTCCGGAGTCGCCGACATAGCGCTCGACCCGCCCATCGTCGAAAATGGCTGGCCGGAAAGTTTCTCGCAGGAGGGATGCTGGCACCATATGGGAACGACGCGCATGCATGAGTCGCCCAAGCTCGGCGTCGTCGATCCCAACTGCCGCATTCACGAAATCACGAATATGTATGTCGCCGGCAGCTCGATTTTTCCCACAGCAGGCGGCGATTTTCCAACGACGACCATCGTCGCTCTGGCGCTTCGACTCGCCGATCATATCGCATCCACTCTGGAGCGTGGTTCGAGCGCCGACATCGTTACGAAATTGGCGAACGCAGAAAGCACGCTTCGAACGCCATGACAGGCTAGGTCCTGTTGTGCGCCTGAAGCAAATGTGGAGTTGTTCGAATGGTCCAGCCGAGGCAGATCGTCTACCCGATGCGGTACCTCACGCCGTGGGTCTCGGGAAACGTGCAATCAGAAAGAACCTTCATTGCGCAAAGCTCGGAGAGGCTGGGCGGCGCTTATATCCTCCCGCTTGGTCGGGCGCGGGCGGGGTTGTACCTTCTGGTCAAAAGCGCGCTGGCCGATACGAGGCGGCGCGTCCTGATGTCGCCTTTGACGATTGCCGATGTCGTCAACATGGTGAGATTTGCCGGCGGCGAGCCGGTGTTCGTCGATTGCCTTCCCGATTCCACGAATGTGGACGTCGCCCATCTACGCTCTCTCATCGACGACAGCGCCGCCTGCGTGTTGCTCACGCATTATTGCGTCACCCAGAACAGGACGCAGGAGATTGTCGGCCTGTGCCACAGTAACGGCGTGAAAGTCTTCGAGGATTGCGCCGTCGCGCTGGGCGCGACGCTCGACGGACAGCCGGTCGGCGCGTTCGGCGACGCCAGCGTGTTCAGCCTGTCGGGCTTCAAGATTCAGAATTTCATCTGGGGCGGTTTTATCGCCACAAGAGACGCCGAGCTTTTCGACGCGCTCTCGCGCGAAGTGTCGCGCTGGCCACGTCTGCGGCCGCGGCAGTATCTCGGAATGGCGAAGACGGTGCTTCGCTATGCATTTCTGACAAGTCCGCTGGTGTTTCCCTTCGCGTTTCGGGCGCGAAGACTAAGCGTGCAGCAGGGGAAAATCGCCGATCTTATTCCCCGCGTTCTGATCGAAACGCCAACTCTGGACGAGACGATCACGACCCGTCCGTCACTGGGCGCCTTTGCGGAATGGAACCACAAGTCCCGCGATGTCGAGCGCATCAATGCGCATCGGCGAAAGATCGCTGCGATCTATGACAAAAGATTCCGAGACCTTTGCGCGGCGGCGGAAACGGACGAAGAGACGCGCGCGGCCTCGTCCTGGTTCAGCTATCCGATCGTCGTCGGAAAAGAGAACAGGGAGCGCGTCTATCGGGAAGTGTTGCGGCGCGGCTATGACATCGGCCTCATGTTGTATCCTAATGTGCACGAGCTTCCCGCGAATGCGACCATTGCAGGACGCTCCAGCACGATCTCCGCCTTCGTGCGCGCCATTCTCACGCTGCCGACGCATCCGAGAATCTCCGCGTCTTATGCCGAGGAGCTGGCAAGCTGCGTCGCCGAGGTACTGGCGAACTACGCGCAGGATGTCCAATCTCCGCGTATCGACAACGCGCCAAAGGAAAGAGTTTAGGCGCTTTGCGTTTCACGAGACCCAGCGGCGAGCGCGCTGGTCTCATGGAAATAGATCAATCGGCGCGGCGCGAGGCGCTCATAAGCGCCATCGCTTTTTCAACTCCGACGCGAGACCTGCTGACATGCGAGCATCCAATGCAGCGACGTGAGAACCGGCAATTGTCCGGGTTGTTCCGCCCGGCGCGCACATCCTTTGGGATTTGCCTGCTATCCGGCGCGCTCGCTTCAGATATTTGCAATCGACCGCAAAAGCCGGCGCCTATCGAGGCCCCTATGTCCGCGCGCGAGGCGACGAGCGGCATCAAGCTCCTGACGGCGCAAGAGGAGCCGCCAGCGCAAGCAATGCCCTTGATCGACGCGCGTTTCACCTCGCCTAAAGCCAGGTTGATCGGCATGGTGCGCGCCGAGGCAAAGACCAGGAATCTTCCAGAAGACCTCGCAGAAGCCGTCGCCTATATCGAAAGCGCCTATGATCCGGAGGCGAGGGGGGCAGTGGGGGAGGTTGGGCTGATGCAAGTGCTTCCCAGCACCGCCGCCATGATGGGCTTCAAGGGCGCCATGAGCGACCTCGCTGCGCCGCAAACCAACATTTACTACGGCGTGGGTTACCTCGCCAAAGCCTGGCGTATGTCGAACGGCGACATCTGTCGCGCATTGATGAAATACCGAGCGGGCCTCGGAGAAGAGCGCATGACCGCGCGTTCGATCGACTATTGTCGGCGCGCAAAGCTGTATCTTTCGCAGATCGACTCCGGGTTCAAGCGCGAGGACGCAATCGCGCCGCGACTCATTTCAAGCGCGAATGCTGAACCGCGCGCGATTGCCCCGACCTTAAATGTGTCAGCCGGGGCGCCGCTTCCGGCCAAACTTCTTATTAGGCCGCAATCGCCAAAACGGTTCAAAAGCTCCGAAAATTTCTGGGTGTGGCATGAGGCGCGCATCCGGGCGCTCAAGCAAAAGGTGCACGCCAAATGGGGGCGTTTCCTATTTGCCCGAAACAGAGGCTGACGGCCGGGTTAGGCCATGCTTAAGCGCCGAGCGGGAATCCAATGCCGCAAACGCGCTGTTGTTGCACTGGATTCTCGATCGCTCGCTACGCGAGCGTCGGGAATGACACCCAATCAAGCGGATCTCGTATCAGTAGTGCAGCACGAAACTCGTTTGGGCGGCGTTCAGCGTTATGTAGGAAAGGTCCGCCAGCACCTGAAGCGTCTTTCTCAGCTCGACCGTCGGCGCGTTGCTGATGTAGATGACGTCGCTGTGGATGACGTCGATTTGCTGGGACGCCAGCAAATGATTGGGATCTCTTAGATCAAAGTGATAGATGGTCGGGACGGTCGGCGTAACGTAGCTCGCCACCGGGCGCCCGATTTTCTCGAGCGCTTGTTTCTTCTCCCAGCGGAGCAGAAACACGCCTGTCGGATCGGCTTGCGTATCGAGAAGTCCTTGCGCGCGGCCGACGGCCTCCGCAAGGGTGATCTTGGGCACGTCGATTGGATAATGGCCGCTTTTGCCTGCCGCTCCGAGCGCTGTGTAGAATCTCGGCTCGCGTCGCAAAAAGACTGAATCCCCCGGGCGCAGAAAGATATTCTCGCGGGGATCGGCGATGATGTTCTGCATCATGGCCGTCGCGGTCTTCCCGCCACGATTGATCGTGATGGAAGTCTCGTAATCGGCCCACTTCGGGCCGCCTGCGAGAGCGATGCCCGCGAGCAGTTTTTGGCCAGCCCAGTTGACTGGGAAGCTACCGGGCCTCTGCGCTTCGCCGAGAACCGAAAAGAGGCTCGAACGCGAATCGACGAGGCTGACGACAATCTGCGGCTCGACCGCTCGCGTTTTGAGCTGGCTGACGATTTCCTGCTCGAGCTGACGGGTTGTCTTTCCTCTCGCCATAATGCGGCCGGCGTAAGGAACGCTCACGGTTCCGTCTTGCTCGACGACCTGCTGCGGGAAATTCACGTAATTGCCTTGTCGGATCGTGTCCGTTGCGGCCGGCGTGAAAAGCCCTCCCGCGGAGGCTTCGTAGACCGAAAGTCCGATGACGTCGCCAACCCCGATCGTGACCTGCGAGGGACCTAAGCGGCCGCCGCCGAAGTGGCCATAGAGGCTGTCGCTGGACCGGCGTCGCAGGATCTCGAGGATCGGGCTGGAGTATTCGATCAGCTCATAGTTCGGGCGGAGTACCTCGCCATCTTGGGTTACCGCATTCGCGTAAACAGCCTCGATCTGCGGCCCTGAGCCGGGCGTGAAACATCCTTCGAGGGCGAGCGGCAGCAACAGCAAGCCCGTGAAGGGGATCAAGCCTCGCATGGATCGGGTAATCCTTTTCGTTGAGCTACACGGCGATAGGATGCGTTACGCTATAGATATTTCCGCATGAACGTCTCATGCATCCGCCAATTTGCGCAATCGAGAATGTTACGTACGTACGAGAGTTTATGCTCACTGTTGCAATCTCACAACAAGCAAAATGGCCAAGACCCAGATAATTGGAACCCTCCGGCGCCAAGAGAATGGCGTCACAAGGGCGTCAACTTTCGAGGTAATCTCAATGTTTACTGGGAGTTGACCTTGTTGCGACGCGATCGGTCGCCAGGTCGACGAAAATTACCGCGACGAGATGCTTGGGCTTGAGCATTATCCCGGCGAAATCCGTGTTCTTATAGTTAAGGTCGCGCTCGGATCGGTCGCCGGGCTTTGCACGATCATCTCGGCAACACCGGCGAGGTCCGGGCGCCGCTGTGTCGCTCTGCTCACCGCATATGGACATTCGAGATTGGCGGGTCGAGCGGACGCTCAAGACGCGAACACGCCTATGCCAAGGCAAGTCCGGATTACCACGACTTCGAGCGTGAGAGATTGGCGCCGCTACCTTTGACCAATTCAAAGATGTGCGCGCCCGGGCGCTAATGCCTCAGCGACCGAGTAGCGCTTTTTCGTTTCGAAAGCGCCGCTTCCGATTGAGGAGAACCGAATCCGTGGCCTCCAAAACCTTTATTACGACCAGTTGGGACGACGGACATCCGCTGGATCTGCGCGTGGCGGAGCTACTGGCGAAATTCGATGTCTCCGGCACGTTCTACATCCCTCGCGCCAATGAGAAAGCAACTCTGACAGAATGCGAAATCCGCGAGTTGAGCGCGGCGTTCGAAATCGGCGCGCATACGCTTGGGCATCAAGTCCTGACCGAGGTTTCCCTTCCACGCGCAGAGGCGGAGATCTCCGGCTCGAAAAGCTGGGTCGAGAGTGTCACGGGCGTCTCTTGCAGAATGTTTTGCCCCCCTCAGGGGCGATACAGCCGTCAGCATATGCTCATGGCGGAGCGGGCGGGCTATGTCGGGTTTCGAACCGTTGCGCTGCTGTCTCTCGATCTTCCGCAACGCGTGGGCGGCATCATGCTGATGCCGACGACGATCCAGGCCCACCCCCACGACGCGATGGTCTATGCGAGAAATACATTAAAGCGGGCGGCGCTCAGGAGCATATGGCGCTTCGTCACCCATGGCCGCTCGCGCGATTGGCCCGTATTGGCGCGCTCGCTCGCTTGCGAGGCCACGACAAGAGGGGGCGTGTTTCACCTCTGGGGCCATTCATGGGAGCTGCAAGACAATAATCAGTGGGAGCGTCTGGAATATATCCTCGCGCTTCTCGGCGACCTGGCAAAAGACGCGCGCACGCTCTCGAACGGGCAATTATGCGCCGAAGAGAGTCGCTGAGACGGCGATGCATTTCCAAATTTTGAAGGCAGCGAGGGCTCCCCGATGGACATCGTCGTCGCGCACGACTTTTATCAGCAAAGAGGCGGAGAGGATCAGTGCGTCGAGGACGAGGTGAAAATGCTGAGGTCGCACGGCCACAATGTGATCGAATACTTTGTCCACAACGACTCTCTCGAGGGGATGCCGCCCCTCACGCTCGCCGCCAACACCATCTGGAGCAGACAAGCATTCAACGACCTTGGCGCGATCGTGCGTGACCGCCGCCCCCAGGTCGTGCATTTCCACAACACTTTGCCGCTGATTTCTCCCTCTGCATATTACGCAGCCAAGCAGCACGGCGCGGCAGTCGTTCAGACCCTGCATAATTACCGGCTTCTTTGCCCCAACGGGCTTTTCTTCCGTCAGGGAAGGGTGTGTGAAGATTGCTGCGACAAAATGGTTCCTTGGCCCGCGATCAAAAATAAGTGCTACCGCGCAAGTCGCGCGGCGACCGCGACAATCTCCGGGATGCTCGCGATCCATAAACTCGCAGGGACATGGCGCAACGCCGTCGATATGTATATTGCACTTAGCGAATTCGGCAGAAGCAAGCTCGTCGCGGGCGGCTTTCCAGCCAGTAGAGTTGCGACGAAGCCTAACTTCCTCGCTCGTGACGCCCAGCCGGGTCCCGGGCGCGGCGGCTACGTCATATATGCTGGACGCCTTTCTAGCGAGAAGGGCGTCGATCTATTGCTGGAGGCCTGGGGCGCGCTCGGCCGCGAGGTCCCTCTCAAGATTATCGGCGACGGCCCGATGGCGGGGCGCGTAAAAGATGCGTGCTCGAAAGAGCCTGCGATCGAGTGGCTGGGCCAGCTCGACATAGAAGCTGTCTACGAACTCGTTGGAGACGCCGAAGCGCTGATTGTGCCGTCAAGATGCTACGAAAATTTTCCGCGCGTGATCGTCGAGGCCTTTGGCAAAGGAACGCCCGTCATCGCGCCAAGCTTCGGGCCCATTGGGGAGATTATTGAAAATGGCGTGACTGGCCTGTTGTTTCGACCGGGCGATGCATCGGATCTTGCACAGAAAATTCGAGGTATGATGGCGGATGGAGTCGCGCGCGCTCATATGCGCCGAGCCGCTTATCGGGCCTATGCTGACAATTTTACCGAAGACGCCAATCACAAGTCGCTCATGCGAATCTACGAACAGGCCATCGCGACGGCGGACGCCGGGAAGAGCAGGCAGCGCCAATCTATACGCGTTTACGCCGAGACCCGCCAAAAAACGCCTCAGTAAATCGAGTCGAACAATTTCCGGAATTGGCTCGCACCGGGGTCTGTCATACGAGATTCGGTTCTGCGCCGTCCCCGACGCTCGCGCCGTTTGGATACACAGGAAATCACCGCCGTCATTGCGAGGAGGCGGACGACGCAATCCAGCGCCACATCGCTGCCCTGGGTTGCTTCGCTTCGCTCGCAATGACGGGCTCTGGGCAAAACCAGCGCTCTTGTGGCTCTGGATTCCCGATCACGCGCTTGCGGGCGGGAACCGCGCCCGACAAAGCAAGCGGATCACGACCTCCATCGAGCGGATAAGCTCTGCTCCGCGTCGCGACTTTCGATGTACCGCGCCGGTAAACGCTTTTCGATCTCGGCGTAAAGCGCCGCCGTCACGGACGGCCACTTGTAGCGCTGGTAGCGTCGGACTGCGCCATTTGCCAAATCGAGACGCTTGTCCTCATCCAGCGCAAGAGAAGCTATCGCATCGGCAAGGGCGCCGACGCATTCCGCCTCGCTTCGCCCCGCGGCCGGAATGACGCATCCGCAGGTCTCGTCCACCATTTTCGCCGGACCGCCCAACCCCAGGCAGATCGCGGGCAATCCATTGGCGAAGGCTTCGAGCACCACGGTCGGTGCCGCGTCATGCAGGCTGGGAAAAAGAAAGGCGTGATGTTCGCGAAACATCGTCAGCGTTTCGTCATGGGGCGCCTGACCACGAAATCGGACATGCTCGGAAACCTCAAGACGCTGCGCCAACTGCTCGAAATCCCCTCGCGCGGGCCCGCTTCCGACGAGTATCAATGTCGCTTCGGCGCCGCGCGAACGGGCAGCGGCGAGCGCGCGGATGGCCAGATGGCCGCCCTTCCAATAAACCAGCCGTCCCGCATAAAGCAGCCGAAATGGACGACCCGGGACGCGACGCTGCGGTCGCGTTTCCTCAGCCTCGGCGATGCCCATTCCGACGTCGACGACGGCTTTGTCCCGGTATCGAGGCGGGACCGCGGCGAGAGATTCTTCGGAACGCACGAAAATAAGCGCGCCATTACGGAAGGCCGAGCGGGTAAATGGGTCGATCCGCAACGCCACATTGTGCATGTCGCGAAAAAGCTCCGAAAGCCGATCCTTCAAAGGCATGCTTTTGCGTAGCGCAAACGGCGCTCTTTCGCCGCCGCCTAAGGGGCCGATCACTGTGGGAAGCCCAAGTGACGCGAGAAGCGTCGGATAGCGGATTCCCGCCAGCGTGACGTGGTGAATAATGTCGAAGCCTGCGTGTCGATAACGGCGCCAGGCGCGCTGAAGCGCGCAAAACTGCCATAGGAAATTCACCGTGTGCCAGGTGAGGGAAAAGAAACCCATCTTCAAGCCGCGGTCCCGCAACGCCTCGAGCCAGGGCGGCATGTATATGTCGAAAGTAAGATTTGGCGGCAAGGCTCCCGCAGCGATCTCTCTTTCTATTTCGGTACGGAACTCTGTTTGGGTCAGCACATGAACAACATGACCCAATCGAGCCGTTTCGATCGCCATATTCCAGCCGACGCCAGGCTCGGATCCCTGCCCCGGGCCACATGAAAATGCGCTCATGAGGATCTTCACAGCAAAGCCCCGCATAATTGACGTTAAACGGATCGGAGAGTTTTGCGAGGCGCGAAGATGCGCTACGCGGACCTTGAGCAAATTCTTAAAGGCGTCCCTTGCAGGTTGGAAAATGCTCTTCGGAGATAATCCGAAGTCGCATAATTCTAAACCTATGCTTGGGCATGAATTTCATGCCGGACGTTCTGCTCGGCGTCATTCGAATCCCGCGGCAAAGCAGTTCGCGTCAGCGCGGCCTTTATAAGAGCAACCAGGTTCTCGGACTCCTCGGCCGGTATTTCCTCCAATCGAAGCCGCTCCAAGACAAGCCTGCCGCTCCTCGTGATCGCGGCGTCTCCTCTCATCGCGTCGACCCAAGTTTCGATTTCCCGCATTTCATCCAGCCGGCGCCTTGCATGATGGACGTAGGTTGGAAGCGTTCGACGCAGAAACTGCAACATGCCCGGATAGAGTTCCTCAAAAAGGCTTATCGTGAGCTCGAGCTGGCTGGAGTTGGCGGCGGCGCCCATCGCCTCCAAAAAAAGAACCGGCAATGTTTTTGTCACGCTCGCCATAGACATTTTAACGGCGGCGGCTGCGACGAAATCGTCGCCTGCTATTTTGACTCGCGTAAGCGGTTCGAAAAGCGCCGCTGCTTCACGGGCGTTCTCTCCGCTTATGACGATGATGTTGTCTATGGTCAGGCTATCCGATGGACCGAACACGCTCACCTTCGCAGAAGCGACATCGGCGGGCGCGAGCGCGTCGAGCACGTCTTGCGCCGTCAATGGCGAAATAGAGTTGCCATCCACATAAAGGGGCCGAGAGGAGGATGTCAGAATGTCGCGCTCGCTCCGGCGCCGCGCAACCAGTCGAGCGACAGATAATGCCTGGGCAGGGGGCACAAAAGAAAGGATCACATCACACGCGTCGATTACTTCAGGAAGCAATGTCGTCAGAACAAGGCCGGCTTCGGCGGCGCGCTGCCTGGTTTGTTCGCTTCGACCGGAAACGTCGCAGAAGACTTCATGGCCCGTCGCCGCCAAAGCGCGCCCGATTGCCGCGCCAAGGCCTCCGGGAGACAAAAGTGCAATTCGGCTCATGAGTTCTTACCCGCCTGGACTCCGGGAAGGCGCAAGTCGATAGATTTCCCGAGGAGTCTCGCGCGGCACATCTCGACGAGCCGTAAGGCGCGCTGCGCATTGCAGTAGAGGCTCGGCGCTGGGTCTTTCCATGAAAAATAGGGAAGGACGCGCGCGCGCGATATGCTGCGCAACCATTCAAAAAGGGTAATCTCGCCTCGCGATCGCAATTGCAAAAAGGTGCGGAGATCCTCAGCAGGTAGCCAAAATACCAGATCCCTTTTATAATCCTGCGTCGGGATCACCGGCTGACCTGTCAGACGGGCGTAGGTGATCCAGGCAAGATCGACGCCGCTTGCCACAAGCAAAGGGTCTCCCAAGGTAAAGCGGGCGTTGGCTTCGATGACCTTCAGACGGCCATCCCGTAGGTCGCGTTTGAATTCGATATTTCCGATCCCGCGGAGCTTCACATGTTTGAAGAATTTTCGTCCTAGCTCGGCGGCTTCCGGATTCCAGTCCGAAATATGGTAGCACGCGCTGCCCGTGTGTATCGGGGAGCGGCGAAGCAATCGCTTTGTAAATTCGACGATCGGCTCCCCTCTTTCATCCATGTAGCAATAGTAGCTGCAGAGGAGATCGTCGCCGCCCGGAACAAATTCCATTGCAACGGTCTTGATCCCTGTCGCGAGCCGATCCTTGAGAGCGAGCAGCTCGCTCTCATTGCGAGCCATCAGGAATTTTCCGCCGAGCCGAGCCGAGTCCGGAGAATAGAGAGGTTTGAGAATGAACGGAAAGCGAAACTTGGACGTCAGCTCGGAGAGTTGAGCAGCGGAATCGACGAGCGCGAAATCGACCGTCGGCACGCCGGCCTCCCGAGCTCTATAATAGGTTTGCAGCTTGTCGAGGAGGCAAAGCCGGGTTGCTGGATCACCCTCCTCGATCAGAAATTTGCGCGAGAGCGCTTCACTATTTTGAGAGATCAACTTTATTGCGGGATCGCTACAGGCAAGCAGCGCCGCTCCGCCAAGGTAATCCGACTCCGGCCCAAGCAGGAACTTTTCCCATGACGCGGGCGATCCGCCATCGGACATGCGTAGCCATGTGACGCCGCGAGAGTATCGAACGGGTTCGCTCGCATCGCAAAGGACATAAACTTTGATCCCTTTGCGGATGAGGCTGCGCGCCACAGACAAATTATTGTATGTCCCGTCGATAACGATCGCCGCGGCTGGTTGCTTTTGAGGGGAACTGAAATCGCTATGATCAACCATGAACGCTCCTCGCAGGATTTCAGCCGGGTGGGACGAACCCGTCTTTTTTCAATAATGGTGACGAACGCCAGGGCCATCATTGACCGCCAAGCCGGCGTCGTCATCGCCAATCGTTCGAGTATGTGCAGCGCGCGGACCTCTAAATGTGCTCAGAACCTCCACCCTAAGGAGCCAAGGATGTCGTCGACCCAGGCATTCGAAAAGGTTCCTGCCCTTAGGCTCCGCCGGTAATCCGCGCTTCTACGCAGGTAGTCCTGCAGTCGGTCGCGGATTTCGATCGCGTGCGCCTGTGGCACAATGACGATTCCGCTCGAGTCTCCGACAACAATGTCGCCCGGGTGGACGACGACGCCGCCGCAGCAAACTGGATAATTGATTTCGCCGGGGCCTCTATGGAGCGGCCCTACGGGCGTTGTGCCACGCGCGAAAACCGGAAAGCCGGTTTCTCGCACGCCGTCTATGTCGCGCACATATCCGTCGACCACAAAGCCAGCAATGCCCCGATGCTTCGCCTTTGTGCAAACCATGTCGCCAAGCACAGCGTTTAGAGAAGATCCTCGAGCGTCGATAACGACGACGTCGCCAGGCCGCGCGACATCGAGCGACTTATGCACCATAAGATTGTCGCCAGGAAAAACCCGCACTGTACAGGCTGGTCCGATCAATCGCTTTTCAGACGCAGCCAGGGACTTGATTTCGGGATCGACAGCATAGAGCCTGTTCATCTGGTCGGAGATATCGGCGACGTCGAGCCCTTCGAATGCCTCCAGCAGCTCAGGCGCCGGCCTGTCGAAATCGAGTCTTATGCGGAATCCGGGGCCAAGGTGGATCTTTGCTGAACGCGGCGGGGTCACCCCCGTCGGCACGACATTTCCCGTCGAAGACACGGCTGTCGAAGCAAATTGTTTCATGAGCGTGTTTCCCTCGTGGGATCGGAAATGCGTGCGCTCCATCCACGCCCGCTGTCTTCCTTGCCCACCGCGTCGAAAAAGTTTTTCTCCGCCAGAGAAAAAACTTTCACAGATTCAATGCCACATCCTGGGCTTCTACTGAATTAGATATACGGGCTACCTCTAAGGGGCCTCTGCAGCGCTCACTAAAGCGAGGCGATGGTTTGCGAATGTCATATGAATTTTGGAGTGGCGCGGGGAAGCCTTCATCCAATCGGAGGCATCCTCGAGAGTTAGTCCCGGGCGCCAAGCTGCATCCGCTTGCGCAATATCCGTTCTGTCGTCGTCCGCATATCGTTGGCGCATCAGAGCCGAGCGCGATGTATCGGCGAAAGAAGGATGCGGCCATTGCGAGCTTTCGAAAGACCTTGCGACGCTTCTCGTCACGGCGCCGGTCCAGCGACTGTACGAGAAAAGATCGCTGAGGATGTAAGTGTGTTTGGGGTTAGGCTTAGCGCTACGAATCTCACAGAGGCGTCGGAGCTTGTCGAGCGAGCGATCCGTGAGCGTCGGAAAGTCTATATTTGCGTCACGGACGCAAACGCGCTTCTCGCCGCCCGGCAGGATGCGACGTTGAACGAAATCTATCAGAACGCAGCCCTATCTCTGCCGGATGGAATGCCCATCGTGTGGCTTTCGAAGCTGCTCGGAAAATCCGGGGTCGAACGGGTGCGTGGAACGGATTTCATGCGGGCAGTCACGGCAATGTCGTGCGGGCTCGGTCTGCGTCATTTTTACGTTGGCGGGGCTCCGGGAACCGCTGCTGCGCTGAGCGCGAAGCTGATCGCCGCTCATCCTGGGCTCAAAGTGGTCGGCGCACTCTGTCCTCCCTTTCGTGAGCTTTCGGCCGCCGAGAACCTCGAAACGGTAGAGGAGATCAATGCGGCGAGGCCGGATGTCATATGGATCGGCCTTGGCGCGCCCAAGCAGGAACGCTGGATGGCGGCGAATTTCGACCGCATCGACGCGCCCGTCATGGTTGGCGTCGGAGCGGCCTTCGATTTTTTGGCAGGAACCAAACCAGAGGCGCCGAAATGGCTGCAGCGAAGCGGTCTGGAATGGCTTTTCCGATTGGCTTGCGAGCCGAGACGGCTCTGGCGACGTTATGCGATCGTGGTGCCCACCTTCCTATGTTTGAGCGCACGAGAATTGTTGCTGCGCCGTTTGATGAAGATGCAGAAGGTCTAAGCTGTATTAGCCGAGGCGTTCCACTGACTGGCGGATTCAACACACCGCACGCTTAAAGTGGTTCGCGCGTGGCGCCGCGGAAGAGGAAGGCCCTTTGAGTGTGATCAAACAAGCAAGCAGCGCGTCATACCTGGGAGCACATGCATAATAGAAGCAAGATCAATCCGGCGGAGTAACTCCCTAGAGCAATTGAGTAGAATAGGCCAGGACACATAAAAGTATATTTCTCGGGCGAAACTATCGGCGGAGAAATATTCAATGCTCTGGCAGCGTTTATCTCCTCATGTCGTTCGCAGCGCATCGTCGTGGTGGGAGGGAGCAGGAAGCACATTCAGCTCGGACAGATCGAGATGGCGCATCTCATATCCCTATGTGCTGGCGGGTGTGGCGCTGTCGGAGGCTGCGGCAATTTTCGGCGGGGCTCTTGCGGTCGAGTATATTGGGCAATCTTTCCTGTCGCTAACGCCCTTTCTTGACCGAACGATTGCGCTGAGCGAGGTCGGTTTCGTTGTTTACGGCTTGCTCTGCCAATCAAAAGGTCTTTATCGCATGAGCGCGCTGCTGGACGCGCGGCAGCATCGGAATCACGTCATTCTTTCATGGTTGCTGGCGCTAGCGATGCAGCTTGCGCTCATCTACCCCTTGCGGCTGGCGGATTCGTTTTATGTCGGGCTTTTGTTCGCTTCAGGGGCAGTCGATCTGGCGTTGTTGCTCGCGATCCGGCGCGCGTTTGCGCGCGCCCTGCGAGCCTTCACAGCGAAACATTCGGTAGCGGGGCGTCGGGCGGTCGTTATCGGCGACGCCGAGGAGCTAAGGCGTTTGAGCGCCGCACATCTGAATCTGTCTTTCGGGCTCAGTGAGGTTGCTCGCATAACGCTCGATGACGAGGCCGCTGCAAACGGCCAGCTAACGGAGCGCGGGCAGTCCAAATTGGAGGAAGCCAGGAGAATTTCCGCCGAGACGAACGCGGACGAGTTCGTCATTGCGTTTCGTTGGCGCGACGTAGATCTGATCGCAGAGATAGACATGCGCCTGCGCTGTTCGGCGCTTCCCGTGCGTCTCATTCCGGACCGATCTTTACGGACATTGGTGAGCAGCGCGACATCGATTGAAATGCCACGCATCGCGATGAGCGCGACAGAGCGCGCCATCAAGCGCGGATGCGATATCGCACTCGCGTCCTTAGCGCTTCTCTTGCTTTCTCCCGTCATGCTTGCGACGGCGATCGCTATCAAGCTGGGGAGCCCAGGCCCAGTCATATTCCGGCAAATGCGGAGCGGATTCAACGAAAGGAAGTTCGTCATCTACAAATTCCGTACGATGAACGTATTGGAAAATGGCGCGTCGATCGAGCAAGCGCGGAAGAACGATGCGCGGGTCAATTGCGTCGGCCGCGTGTTGCGCAAGACGAGCATCGACGAGCTGCCCCAGTTGTTCAACGTGCTGAAGGGCGATATGTCGCTTGTCGGACCGCGCCCCCATGCGCTCGCGCATGACGCTCAATATAAGGCGCTCATACAGGACTATGTGTATCGCTTACATGTCCTTCCGGGCATGACCGGTCTGGCGCAAGTGAATGGCTTTCGTGGCGAGACGGCTATGCTCAGCGACATGAAACGGCGCGTTGATTTCGACGTTCTTTACGTGAAGAATTGGTCGCTCTGGCTGGATATGTGGATACTGATGCGCACGCCGGTCGCACTTATCCTCGGGCGCGCCTATTGAGGCGGCGTGTCGATGAGAGCGACGGAGGACTCTCGATTGCTTGAGGAGTCGAGCTTTCCTTTGGCGCTCTCGGCGACCAGGAGCTGGTTTTGGCTCAGAGCCCAGACGGCGGCCTGGGTCCGATTTTGTAGTCGAATTTTGCGTAAGATTGCTTTCACATGCACTTTGACGGTCGCCTCTGCGATGCCGATTCTACGGGCGATCGACTTGTTGGAGTCGCCATCGACGAGGCAGCGCAGGATGCGTCGCTCTTGGTCCGAGAATTGGGGCGTCGTCTCATTCTTTGCCAGCGCGTTATGCTGCGCGCGTTCGCCAGCCACGGCCGTTGCGTCGATCCTGCATTTCAATTCATTCACCGAGGTCTCGGTTTGCAATTGGGGCAGGGCGGTTGGAGCGCTCTTGGAGTTGACGAGCAGCGTCGCGAGAAGTTGTTGCGGTAAGACGGTCTCTCCGAGCATGACGAGTTCTAGCGCCTTGATGAGCGCCTCGCCCCGCATCGAGCTACTGAGGAAGGCCGAGACGCCCTCTTGGAGCAGTGGCGCCAGATCGCTGTCCAAGCTTGGCGCAAGCACCGCGACCGGCGCGTCCGCACGAAAGCTTTTGAAGAGTCTGATCTGACTGAGCGTGTCCCGGAGATCCTGTCCGAGGTCGATGACCAGCAGGTCGGGTTTCTGGTCGCGGATCAACGCTATGGCGTCCGCGTCTATTACTGGAGCGGATAGGATGACGTCGAAACGGCTTGTTTGAAGTATTTCGACAAGACCGTCTCTAAACAAGCCATTGCGCTCAACTATGGCAGTCACGACAGTCTTGTGGTCTGGATAGCTGCGCCTGTGCATAGGCCCTCCGGGAACGAGAACGCGAGCAATATAGAATAGTGCTCGTCGAGTTATTTTGAGGTCATCCCGACTTCCTACCTCTAATTAAAAATAGGTGAAGCATCAACGCATTTTTTGAAAATATGGCGTGTATTGTCCATAATGCGCGGCTGCGTAACAATACGTATGACCAATTGACTAATTCAAACGTGCGCGAGCCAGTGTGGGCATCTCCGGCAATTAAGGGTTATACGTTTTGCATGCGTTGTTTTGACCAAAAACTCGCGTAAACTTTCCTGAAGCATTGTTTAGGACCCGTCGTTAAAGCGACGGACTTTCATTCAATGGGCAGGGCGCATGCTAGTGAAATTCTCGAGACAGAAACCTCTTGGAAGCAACAAGACGCGCGGGAAGCGGGTGGCCGAGGGGCCGGAAGACATCGGCGGCTCGGGGGCCAAGCATGGCAAGCAAACGCTTCGGGTTGGCTCCAAAGCGCTTCACGCGAAAGGCCGCACGCCGGCGATGAATGGTCGGAAGCGCTTTAAGAAGCGTCTTTGGTCGAGTTGCCCGCAAACAGCGGCGACGCCCGCCTCGATCGATCTTTTTTCATTCGGCGTTTCCGCGCAACGGACGCAAAAGATGTCCGAGCCGGTCGAGCGGGCTTCGCCGATGCAACAGCCCTCGGATCACGCCGTGAACCGGGGCGCCGTCTCTCGGAAGGCGTCGCTCGGAAAGCGAATTCTTTTTATTGCGGCTGGCGCATTCCTGGGGGGCGGCTTGGTCGGTTTTGGCGGGCTCTTATTTAGTCCGACCTATTCCGCCAAATCGCAGCTTCTGATCGAAATGCAAAAGGACACCGCTACCGGTGCAGAAACGCCAAATGGCGCCCAGCCGCCAGCGGCGCCCGTTCAGCCTGCGGCAATCGAGACCGCTATGGCGAAACTTCTTTCTCGCGACTTTCTACGCCGCGCGATGCTCGGAATATGGGAGCCGTCCCCCGATCCGGTTAGCTCGGCGGCGGAGGCCACGGGCGGTTTCGAGGCGTCGCAGACCGGTCAGCTCAGCGTCTCCGAGCTGAAGCGCCGTTTCGAAATCTGGTTAGGCGCATTGACGAAAAAGCCATCCGGCGGCGGGCCCCGGCCAGAGGATTTCGAGAAGCGCGTGAAAGTTTCTCAAGAGGGTCACTCGGATGTCATTTCGATAAACTTTTCGTCTCCAGATCCAATCAAGACGGCTGGTCTTGTCAACCGGATGGCTGATCTCTTCGTCGCCAGCTCTGTGGAAACGAAGCGAAATGCGCTGGAGCTCGAACTGACCCGGATATCGGCCCAACTGGATGTCATAAGGTCGCAAGCAATACAGACGGACAGCCTGGCTCGAAATCTCCTGCAGAACCAGGCAGAGGCGATTCACGACGCCAGTGGGCGCAACAAATTCACGGATCAGCGTATCCGCGAAGCCTTGACGCAGGCGTCCGCAGCGCGGCAATTGCAGCCAGCTTTGGAGCGGCAGGTGAACATTATCCGCGAGCGGATAGCGCACTGCAAACCGGATGCGCGGGTTCTCTCTTACGCCCCGATACCGGACAGGCCCAGCTCGATAAATCCTCTTCTGCTGGTGATCCCCGCGATGCTCGCCTTCGGCTACGCAGGAAATTGGCTCGCAGCTTGGCTGGCTCAATTCGATCGTCGGATAAGGACTGAACGGGACGTTATGACGTCACTGGGCGTTCCTTGCGCTGCGGTCGTGCCGCATATTCGGCTCCCAAAGAAGGAATGGCCATATCGAAAGCTGCTGATGGAGCGCTCCACGCCCTTTGCGCAATCTGTTCAATTATTGACCGACGCCCTGCAACCGGAGTTTCGAGTGGCGCCGGGGAACGCATCGAAAACGGTCATGGTGACGTCAGGCGGCGCAGACGAAGGCAAGACGACGCTCTGCCTTAGTCTCGCTGTCCTCTCCGCGATCCATGGACGGCGGGCGGTGGTCGTCGATTTCGATATCTGGCCCCAGGCTTTGCAACGTGATGGCCTGACGACCGGGACGCAGTCTTGTCTCGATCCAGGCGTGTTCGATCGGAGCATATTCGACTCGATCCAACGGATTCAGAGCCTAGGCGTCGACTATCTTCCCTTCGGCCGAATTTCCGACGATCTATCGGAATCGAATGCGGCTGTGCGCTTGCTTGCCGTGCTCGCGGCGCTGCGAGAACGATATGACTGGGTGTTCTTCGACGCGCCTCCGTTGCTCGACGTGGCCGATACGCGTTTGCTGGCGCGTTTCGCTGACGAAGTCCTTTTCCTTGTGAAATGGGAGAGCACGCGCTTCGAAGACGCCCGCAACGCGATCGAGCTCCTCAAAGATATACGCCGCGAAGAGACGACCGTCGTGCTGACGCAAGTCAATCTGAAGAAGCACGCGCAGAGCGGCTATGGGCGCCTCGCCAGTTATCTCATAAGGCACGAGAAATACGCGTCGGCAAAGAGGAAGGAAAAACGTCACCTTGATTTTGGCGCCGTTGCGACGAAGACCGCTCAGGCGGCGGAGGCAAAATAGCAATAGGCGGCGCGGGGCAGAAGGTAGTCACTCGTTTGCCTCGACGTGTATCGAGTTAGTGTTGGAGGAGCGAGCACATGGGCAGACAGCGCATATGGGTGGCTGGCCACAAAGGCATGGTTGGCTCGGCGGTAACCAGATGTTTGGAGTCGCGTGGCGACGAAGTGCTGAAAGTCGATCGCTCCGTCGTCGATTTACGGGATCAGCGGTCGGTCGAGTTGTGGCTGAAGCAAAACCGCGCGGACGCCATTATATTCGCAGCGGCGAAAGTCGGCGGCATATTTGCAAATGACGCATTCCCGGCCGAGTTCATATACGACAATCTCGCTATCGAAACGAATATCATTCATTCTGCGCACGCCGCTAACGTCGACCGGCTCGTGTTCCTGGGATCCTCCTGCATCTATCCAAAGTTTGCGCCGCAGCCGATCAAGGAGGAGGCGCTGCTTTCCGGGCCCCTGGAGCCGACAAATGAATGGTATGCCGTCGCCAAGATCGCAGGCATCAAGCTCTGCCAGGCGTATCGCCGTCAATATGGGCGACGTTATATCTCCGTGATGCCTTGCAATTTATATGGCCCAAACGATAGTTTCGACCTGACGACCAGTCATGTGCTGCCCGCGCTCATGCGGAAATTCCACGAAGCGAAATGTGACGGCCGTCGGGACGTTGTGGTCTGGGGAACGGGTTCGCCGATGCGTGAATTTCTGCATGTAGACGATTTGGCGAAGGGCGTGGTCTTCTGCATGGATCATTACGACGGTTACGAGCATATCAATTGCGGCGCAGGGTCGGAGATCCCGATTCGCGATCTTGCGGAGCTGATCGCCTGCGCCGTCGGCTTCACCGGAAACATCGTTTTTGATTCCTCGAAACCCGACGGAACGCCGCGCAAGCTGATGGACTCGAGCCGCATCGCCAAGCTCGGGTGGCGGCCGCAGGTGGCGCTCAAAGACGGGATCGCGAGCACATACAAGTGGTATCTTGAACGCCTCCACCAATCGGATGCATGCGGGGCTGTTGCTGCTTAGCGGGCGTGCCCATAGGCCTGGAATGCAGAAGTAAAAGTCAGTTGTGCTGAGGCTTTGGTGCATGAGCGTCAAGACGATCTTGTTTGACATATCGAACCATGGCTTTGGGCATCTGTCACAAACCGCTCCTGTTATCGACCGGTTGCAGGAGCGCTTTTCGGGCCTCCGGATCGTCCTGCGAACCAAACACCCGAGACGCGTGGTCGAAGAGTTCATTTCCTCCGGCATCGAGATCCTCCAGGCGCCTATGGACGTAACCGTCGACGCTCCGGATGCGATGTCTGTCGATTTGGAGGCCAGCGCGGCCGCCTATATGCGTTTGTATGCGGCGTGGGAAAACCTTTTGGATGTCGAGTCGCAATTCATGCGGGCGCTCGAGCCGTCACTGGTCGTGTCGAATATCAGTCCACTGAGCCTCGCGGCGGCGCGTCGCGCGGGCGTGCGCAATATCGCCCTATGTTGCATGAATTGGGCGGATATTTACGAGAATTTCTTCAGTGGTCGTCCCGAAGCTTCCTGCGTCCTTGGAACGCTGCGCGAGGCTTATTCCACTGCGGAATTGTTTCTACAGCCGCGCCCGCATATGAGCATGTCGGATATTTCGAGTGGGCGGCCGATCGGGCCGATCGCGCGCAAGGGCGTCCGACGCAGGGACGAGTTGCGCAAACGGCTCAATGTGGGTAATGGCGAGAGGCTCGTGCTGCTGACCCTTGGAGGCTTGCCAAACCCCGGCTCGCTCGATCTTCCGAGGGTAGATGGCGTACGTTGGTTGGTGCGTCGCGCGATCGCGCCGCTTCGCGACGACGTATCAGCCTGCGAAGCGTCGGATCTATCGGTGCTCGACCTGTTGTTTTCTGTTGACGCGGTCATTTGCAAGGACAGCTACTGCACTGTCGTTGAAGCAGCCTGTGCCGCGGTCGGAGTCGTCATTGCGCCGAGAAAAGATTGGCCGGAGACCGACTGCCTTGTCGATTGGGCGGAGCGTCATTGCAATTTTGCATTGGCGTCAGGAGGCCTCAACGATCCACGCGGCTTGGCCGTCGAGTTGGAGAAGGTACTTTGCGGCCCACAAAGGGCCCCGATAGAACCGACTGGCGTCGATGAGGCGGTGGAGGCGATCGCGGCGGCCGCGGGCCTTTAGCGCGTTCGAGGAAGACGGCCAAGCGCGCGCCTTCGCGACTCAAAATGGCTAAGTCGATTGGAGGCGTGGGCGCGCCAGTGAAAGCGAGGTCCGCTCTGGACCGCGAGCTTCAGGCTCGCCGCCGCCAAAGCGAGGCTGAAGGCGCGCGGTCCTCGGCTGCAGACCAAGACATCAGGAGGGGAGCGCAAGGTCCGATATGGCGGCCGCCAGAAACCGTCCCGCTTCTCCGCCCGACACGACGCGATGGTCGAATGTCAGGCTTAAGGGAAGCGCATGTGAGACGGCCGGCGCGCCATCTCTGGCTTTCACCTCGGCTCTGATACGGCCCGCCCCGAGTATCGCGACCGTCGGCGGCAACACAATGGGCGCGGCGTAGCGGCCGGCGATCGTCCCGAAATTCGACAAGGTGATTGTCGCGCCGCGCAGCTCTTCCGGTGGGATACGCCTTTCGCGAACATCGGCGCGCATGCGATCCAGTCCTCGGCGCAGATCGGCTGGATCGCGGTTTCCGACGTCGCGTAGAACAGGAACAAAGAGCCCGTCTGGCATATCCACGGCAATGCCAAGATCGATTTTTCGCAGTATCCGGCGGGAGAGCGTTGCGCTCTCGAACCAGCAATTGAGGCCCGCCTCAGCTTCGCAACCTTTCACAAGCGCGCGGATCAGGCGGATGGTGACATCCGCGCCAGCCTCCCACGCGTCGACGACGGCGTCGTCCATGATCGTCGCAGCGGCCACCTCTGCTTGCGCAAAGGCCATGTTTTGCGCCATGGCGCGTCTTGGACCTCTCAAAGGCTCGGCGGGCTCCGTCTCGCTCAAGACCCTGGCGACACGGCGCACATCATCGGGCGTGATGACGCCATCCGCGCCCGACGGCGTCACCATCGCCAGATCGACGTCGAGCTGTCTTGCCAGCGCACGCGCCGCTGGAATCACCCGCACGGAACCGTGGGAGCGGCCAAGAGACGTCGGTGCTTCACGCAATATGTTCGCGCCGCTCTCGACGGCGCCGACGACCGTGCCGGCGTCGTCGTTGGCTTGCCCTTCAAACTCGACGAGAGGCGCGCCGACGCGGATAATGTCGCCGGCGTTTGCGAAAAGCCGTTCGACGCGGCCTGCGCAGGGGGAGGGAATCTCAACGACCGCCTTCGCGGTTTCGACGGCCAGAAGTGGCTGATCGACAGCGATCTCTTCGCCGGGCTTCACACGCCATTCGACCAGCTCGGCTTCCTGCAAGCCCTCGCCGAGATCAGGCAATCGGAATGTCCTCATGACCCCTCCATGGCGCTGCGCACGGCCTCGACGATTCGATCCACGCTGGGGATGTATTGGCGCTCCAGGCGGGACAGCGGCACGACGACGTCATAGGCGGCGACGCGCTTCACCGGCGCAAGCAGCGAAAACAGTGCGCGCTCGGCAATTTCAGCGGCGATCTCGGCGCCGAAGCCGGCCGTGCGGGGCGCTTCGTGGATGATCACGCAGCGACCGGTCTTTTCGACGGAGCGTAGAATCGTTTCCACGTCGAGCGGCTTGATGGTCGCGACATCGATAACCTCCGCGTCGACGCCTTCCTGTTCGAGAGCGTCGGCTGCGGCGAGAGTCTCTTGCATCATCGCGCCCCAGGCGACGAGCGTGACGTCCTTGCCCTCGCGCGACAGAAAGCAAGCGTCGAGCGGCAGGCTTTCCCCGTCGTCCGCGACCGCCTGCTTGAATAAGCGATAGAGTCGCGTCGGCTCGAGAAACACGACCGGATCGGGGTCGCGCATGGCTGCGAGCAGCAAGCCATATGCGCGCGCTGGCGACGACGGGATCACCACGCGCAAGCCAGGCATATGCGCGAAGATCGCCTCCGGGCTCTCGGAGTGATGCTCGGGGGCGTGAATGCCGGCGCCATAGGGCGAACGCAGCACCATCGGGCAGGTTAGCCGCCCGCGCGTGCGATTGCGCAGACGCGATGCATGGTTGATCATCTGATCGATGGTTGGATAGATGAAGCCTGTGAACTGGATTTCCGCAACGGGCTTCAGCCCCATGGCGGCCATGCCGACGGCGACGCCCGCGATGGCCCCTTCGGCAAGCGGCGTATCGATCACCCTCTCGCACCCGAAGCGCGCTTGCAGGCCATTGGTGGCGCGAAATACGCCGCCATTGACGCCAATGTCCTCGCCGAGCAGCAACACGCTCTCGTCATTCGCCATCTCGTAAGCGAGCGCGTGGTTGACAGCTTCGACAAGGTTCAGCTCAGCCATGGCCGCCTCCGTTGCGTGGCGAGAAGCGGCGGGCCATGTCGCGTTGGTAGGAATAAGATGCGGGAAGCGCGGCGTAGAGATGGTCGAACATGGCGTCGCAGTTAGGTTGCTGCGCGCCGAGATAAGCGTTTACCGCCTGCCCAACCTCTTCCAGACATTGGCGCTGCAGCGCGTCTTCCTTTTCTTGGCTCCAAGCGCCTTTTCTCGTGAGATAGGCGCGCAGCCGCGCGATTGGTTCGCGCATCCATTCGCGTCGCACGAGTTCTGGATCACGATAGCGTGTGGCGTCGTCGGCCGTGGTATGGTCGCCGAGGCGATAAGTGAGGGCTTCGATCAAAGTGGGCCCCTGTCCGGCGCGCGCCTTTTCGATAGCCTGGCGGACAGTGTCATAGACCGCCACGACATCATTGCCGTCGACCTGCCGCCCCTCGATGCCGACAGCGACGCTTTTTTGCGCCAGTGTGGCGGCCGCGCATTCGCGCGCGCAAGGCGTCGAGATCGCCCAGCCATTGTTGTTGATGACGATCACGGCTGGCGTTTTCCAAACGCCGGCCATGTTCAAAGCCTCGTAGAAACCACCATTGGCGGTTCCGCCGTCGCCGATAAAGGTGAGAACGACGCGGTCTTCGCGCCGTAACTTGAAGGCATATGCCGCGCCCACTGCATGCGCGATCTGCGTTGCGACAGGCACGCAGTTGGGAAAATCGAGGCGAGGGCCCGCGAAGTCGCTGCCCCTCTCGTCTCCGCCCCAATAGAGCAGGCATTCGGCCATGGTCATGCCGCGCAGGAATTGCGCGCCGTGATCTCGATAGGATGGGGCAAGAACGTCGCGCGCCTGCATTGCGGCGGCGGCGCCGACGCCGACGGCCTCCTGACCAAGAGCGGACGCAAAGGTGCCGAGCTGCCCCGTGCGCTGCAAGGCGACCGCCTTGCCGTCGAAGATCCGCGTGCGCGTCATCGCCCGATAGAGCATCACGAGCAATTCGTCGCCAACAGACGAGGGGATCGGGCGGCATAAGGCGCCTTCTGGCGAAAGGAAGCGTACAGTATCTGTCTCTGGGTCAACGCTTGTGTGAATGCCCATGCGAGACTCGTCGCGTTCAAGTCACAGCGCGAACCAGGTCAGCGCCTCGATGCAGGCTGAAGTAGCGCGCCGAAGCTCGAAGTCACGTTGGGGCAGTCGAATTTTCAAGCGCCGCCTTCCTGCGTTGCACAATAGCGGCGCGCCATGGCGCCTCTTGACCAAGGGCCTTGCGCTTCCAAGCTAATCATTATGTCGACCAATACAAACGCGGAACTTTTCGCCTTCGGCGATGCGCTCGGGCCCGCGAAGATCGTCTATTTGCACACGCCATCGGTTGGGCTGCGGGCGATCGTCGTCATCGACAATGTCGCCGCCGGTCCTGCGATTGGCGGAACCCGCATGGCGCCGGACGTCTCGGTCCTAGAATGTTTTCGCCTGGCGCGCGCGATGACGCTGAAGAACGCTGCCTGCTCTCTGCGGCACGGGGGCGCCAAATCGGTTATTTTTGGCGATCCGACCATGCCGCGACACGAGAAGGAGCGATTGATCCGCGCCTTTGCGTGCGCCATCGCGCCGCTTGTCGAATATATCCCAGGGCCGGACATGGGCACCGACGAATTGGCGATGGGCTGGATTCACGATGAAATCGGGCGTGCGGTCGGCCTTCCGGCGGAAATAGGCGGCATTCCGCTCAATGAAATCGGCGCGACGGGTTTCGGCGTCGCGATTGCGGCCGAAGTCGCCGCGCCTTTCGCCGGCCTTTCCTTGGAGGGCGCACGCGTCGTCGTGCAGGGCTTTGGCGCCGTCGGCGAGCATGCGTCGCGTTTCCTCGCAAAGAGAGGCGCGCGCCTGGTTGGCGTCGCGGATATCGCCGGGGCGATCTCGAACCCCGATGGGATCGACATAGAAGTGCTGACGGAACTGAAGCGGGCGGGTAAAAGCGTTTCCGCCTATCCTAAGGCAACAGTCATCCCCGGTGACGCGCTGGTCGCCCTCCCATGCGACATTTGGATTCCCGCGGCGCGGCCGGATGCGCTACGCGCCGACAATGTCGATCGCCTCGCCTGCAAGCTTGTCGTTCAAGGCGCAAATGTTCCGGCGACCAAAGACGCCGAAGCGCGAATGTTCGAACGCGGGATCATCAGCGTTCCGGATTTTATCGCCAATGCCGGCGGCGTGATCGCTGGCGCCGTCGAATATGGCGGCGGCTCCGAGGCGATCGCTTTGGCCGCCATCGAGGAGAAGGTCGGGCGCAACACGCGGCTTACGCTCGAGGGCGCCCTCGCAGCGCATGTTCCGCCCGCCGAGGCGGCGACGAAGCTAGCGACGGACCGGCTTCACAAGATGATGAAACTCAAGCGGTGGCGCTAGGAAATCCGAGCGGGGCTTAAAGAGACCGCTCGATTGCGACGGCCGTCGCTTCCCCGCCGCCAATGCAGAGCGCGGCGACGCCTCTGCGAAGATCATATCGTTCGAGCGCTGCAAGCAGGGTCACGACGATACGCGCGCCAGACGCGCCGATCGGATGGCCGATCGCGCAGGCGCCGCCGTGGATATTCACCTTATCGTCGGGCAAAGCGAGATCGCGCTGGGCGGCCATTGCGACGACAGCGAAGGCTTCGTTGATCTCAAAGAAATCGACGTCTTCCGCGCGCCAAGCGAGCTTGTCCAGGAGTTTTCGTATGGCGGCGATCGGCGCTGTCGGGAATTTGCCGGGAGGTCCGGCGTGGGTGACATGGCGGACGAGCCTTGCGCGTGGCGTTAGCCCATTGCGCTCTGCGTGCTCAAGGCGGGTCAACACCAAAGCGGCGGCGCCGTCCGAGATTGCGCTCGAATTCGCCGCAGTCAATGTTCCATCCGGTCTGAACGCCGGTCGAAGCGTCTCGATCGCCTCGGCGTTGGCTTTTCTGGGAAGTTCGTCGCTGAGAACTTCGGTCTTGGTTTTGGCTGACGTGACGGACGTGATTTCGGCGTCGAAAAGGCCTTGCCGCGCGGCTTGTTGCGCGCGTGTAAGCGATCTCAGCGCAAACGCGTCCTGCATCTTGCGCGTGAATTGATAGTCAGTCGCGCAATCTTCCGCGAAGGCGCCCATCAGTCGCCCCTTTTCATAGGCGTCCTCGAGCCCGTCGAAAAACATATGGTCGAGCGCGCGCCCGTGCCCCATACGAAAGCCCGACCGTGCGCGATCCAGCAAATAGGGCGCGTTGCTCATGCTCTCCATGCCGCCCGCGACTACGAGATCGACGCTCTCGGCCAGGAGCTGGTCATGCGCCGAGATGAGCGCCTGCATGCCGGAGCCACACATTTTATTGACAGTGACGCATCCGGTCTCGACGCCAAGGCCCGCGCCGAGAGCGGCTTGCCGCGCGGGTGCCTGGCCCAAGCCGGCGCTCAAGACGCAACCCATCACGCATGAGTCGATCTGGTCTTTCGGCGCTCCTGCGCGGGTCACAGCCGCTTCAATCGCGCGCGCGCCAAGTTGCGGGGCAGTCACATGGGCCAACTCGCCCAGAAAAGCGCCGATCGGCGTCCGTGCAGCGCCGACAATGACCACCGGGTCTTTCATGCTCGTTCCGCCGCCTCCTGCGTTTGCCCCGCCAATTGATGAAGTGGGGTGGGCGCGCTGATGGGGAAGGGCTGGCGCCTATTGCTGCAAAGAACCGAAATCGGGCTCTGGGTCGCCACGTCCTTCGATAATTTTCTGCACAGCGATGTCGTCGACTTCCTCGAGCGACGACGGAAGCCATCTTGGCGTCTTGTCCTTATCGATGAGCGCCGCGCGTATGCCCTCGTAGAGATCGTGGCTGTCCAGCAGGCTGCAGGCCGCACGATACTCGTTGATGAGACAGGCCTCCAATCTCCCGGCAATCCTCGCGCGCGCTAAAAGCGCGTGCGTGACCTTCAAGCTCGTCGGCGAGTTACGGCGAATTTCCTCGGCTACCTTGCGCCCGAAAGTCGATCCGTTCGAACGTAAATGATCCAGAACGCGCTCGACGCTATCCAAAGCGTTTATGCGTTGCAGCTCTTCTTCATGCCGCTGCAATTCCCCTTTCCCGGCGTCGACCGCGAAAGAGCAAAGTATCCTATCGACATGATTGGCGTTGGGCGCCAGCGTCAACTCTTCGAGGAGCTCGGGGACGCGCGCGGAAGCGACCGTTAAATCACACAGCCCGACACGGATGGCGTCAGCCGCGCCGACGGCAGCGCCCGAGAGCGCCATATAGACGCCGGCGCCGTTTCTTCGCGTCAGCAGCCACGTTCCGCCGACGTCCGGGATGAAGCCGATCCGCGTCTCGGGCATGGCGATCTGCGTGCGTTCGGTCGCAATCCGGCGATTCCCATGCGCAGAAATGCCGACGCCGCCGCCCATGACGACGCCGTCCATCAGCGCGATATAAGGCTTGGGGAAAGCCGCGATGCGCGCATTGAGCGCATATTCCTCTCGCCAAAAGGTCTTGTAATGCTCTTTGCCGTCGTTGCGGCATTCGTAAAGCGCGCGAATGTCCCCGCCGGCGCAGAGCCCGCGGTCGCCTTCCCCGGTGAGCAGCACGGCCACGATATTGGGATCGTCAGCAAAGTCTGCGAGCGCTTGCGCGAAACGCCGGACCATATCCAGCGTCAGGCTGTTCAGCGCCTTTGGCCGGTTGAGCCGGATGCGCCCGAGCCCGTGCTGGCGAGAAACGAGAAGCGACTCTTCTTCGCTCATTTCGTTTCGCTTTCGAGCAGCGAGCGGGCCACGATCAGCCGCATGATCTCGTTCGTGCCTTCGAGGATGCGATGAACCCGCAGATCGCGCACGATCTTCTCCAGCCCATAATCGCAAAGATAGCCGTAGCCGCCATGCAGTTGCAGCGCCTGATCGGCGACCTCGAAACCAATATCTGTAGCCACGCGCTTCGCCATGGCGCAAAGTCGCCCCGCATCCGGCGCGCCGGCGTCGAGCGCCGAGGCGGCGCGCCACAAGAGCGCGCGCGCGGCTTCGAGTTCGGTGGCCATATCAGCGAGACGAAATTGCAGCGCCTGGAATTCGTCGAGCCGGCGACCAAAAGCCTTGCGCTCCTTCATATAGGCGAGCGCATGGTTGAGCGCGCCGTCGGCGCCGCCGATCGAGCAGGCGCCGATGTTCAACCTGCCGCCGTCGAGCGCAGCCATCGCCATTGCAAAGCCGCGTCCTTCGGGCCCGAGCATGCAACTGGCGGGCACTTGGCATTCGTCTAAAATGACCGCGCGCGTGGGCTGCGCATTCCAGCCCATCTTCCGCTCATTGGCGCCGAGCCTTATGCCGGGACTTCCGCCTTCGACGAGAAAGGCTGAGATTCCAGATGGCCCCTCCGCGCCCGTGCGCGCCATCACGAGATAGAGATGCTCATTTCCGCCGGCGCCCGCGCCCGAGATGAATTGCTTCTCGCCAGTCAGAAAATAGGAATCGCCGCGCTTCCTCGCGCGGGTACGCAACGCAGCCGCGTCGGAGCCACAGCCCGGCTCCGTCAGGCAATAGCTCGTGAGGAACTGCATCTTGGCGAGGCGCGGCATCCATGTCTCACGCTGTGCATCGGAGCCGAAGGCGTCGATCATCCAGGCGCACATATTGTGGATCGAGAGATAGGCGGCGATCGCCGGACAGCCTGTCGCCAGCGCTTCGAAAATCAGAGCCGCATCCAATCGAGAAAGGCCCGAGCCGCAGGTGTTTTCTCTAACATAGATCGCCGCCATGCCGAGGTCGGCTGCGGCGCGCATGGTCTCCACGGGAAAAAACTTATCTCTGTCCCAATCATTTGCGAAAGGCGCAATCTGTTCTTGCGCGAACGCCATCGCCATCTCGCGTATCGCAAGCTGGTCGGCGGTCAATCCGGCAGTCGAACACGCGCCCAATCGCAAATCCTCGCCCTTGCCTATGAGAGATTTGTCGCGCAGCGCTGTCCCGGCAAGCCTTCGCCTGCAAGGCGCGCCCGCGCGACCTTGCTCTCCGGTGGTCTGCCGAGGTTCCCGCAGATAAAGCGCGTGGCGTCGAGGAGCTTGTTCAGATCGACGCCCGTCTCGACGCCACACCCATCGAGCATGTAGACCACGTCTTCCGTCGCGATATTCCCAGCGGCGCCGGGCGCAAAGGGACAGCCGCCAAGCCCGGCGATGGAGCTATCGACCACTTCGACGCCGACCTCCAGACAGGCATAGATGTTGGCCAAGGCCTGGCCATAGGTGTCGTGGAAATGAACGGCAATGTGCGCGACGGTGATAGTTTGCGCCACGCGCTCGATCAGCCTCCGCGCGGCGAGCGGCGTGCCGACGCCGATTGTATCGCCGAGCGAAACTTCATAGCAACCAAGCGCGAAAAGGCGCTGAGCCGTTTCGACCACACGTTCTGGATCGACCTTGCCTTCATAGGGACAACCGAGCGCGCAGGAAACATAGCCACGCATCGGCAGCCGCGCGTCTTTCGCCGCTATCGCAACTTCGGAAAATCTTCTGAAGCTCTCGTCGACTCCACAGCCCAGATTATGAAGAGAGAAGCTCTCAGTCGCGGCGGCGAAGATCGTGACTTCGCCCGCGCCGGCCGCGCTTGCGGCAGCGAAGCCCCGGACGTTTGGAACAAGCGCGGCCAGCCTTACGCCTTTTGGAACTTGTACCAACTGCAAGACGTCGGCTGTGCCCGCCATTTGTGGCACGGCTTTCTTCGAGACAAAGCTCCCCGCTTCGATGCGGTTGAGCCCGGCGCGAGAGAGAAGCTCGATGAGCCGCGCGCGCACGGCGACCGGCATGATCGCCGCTTCATTTTGGAGGCCGTCGCGCGGTCCGACCTCGACGATTTGCACGCGAGACGGCAGCGTCACGACGCCTCCGCGAGGCGCACGAGATCGGCGCCCTCGCGAACCGTCTCCCCCTCTTTGCAGTAGATATTCTCGACCTCTCCGTGGCGCGGCGCGGTGAGCGTGATTTCCATCTTCATTGCCTCCAGCATGAGAAGCTGTTCTCCTTTCGAGACCCGATCCCCCGCCTTGACCAAAATGCGCGTTACCCGGGCAGGGAGCGGCGCCAGGAGAGTCTCTTCTCTCGCTTGATCCGTCGCTCTTGGCGCGAACAGGTCCAAGCGTTCAAGCGAATAATTGCGTCCCGCAAGAACGACGACGTAATGTTTTCCCTGCCGAATGATCGCGACATCGCGCTTCACGCCGTCGACGAAGATAGCCCATCTGTCGCCGTCCCGGCTCGTTTGCACTTGAAACGCCTGCGAAGAAGTCTCCAGCAAAAACGCGTTAGCTCCCAGCGGGCGAACGCGCCCCGATAGCGATTTGCCATCCCAGAGAAATGCGACTTCCTGCGACGCGCTGTCGTAGAGGCGCCAGGCGTCAGCCAGGCCCCATGGGGACCAGGGATCGCCAGAAGCGCCGGCGTCTCGTTCTGCGCTTCTGGCTACTTCGTCCAGCCAGGCCGCCGCCGCTGCTGAAAATAGGAATTTTTCGTCTTGAGGCTCGGCGGGCTGCGTCCAGTCCTGGAATGCGCCTATCAAGCTTGTGTCATAGTCGCCAAGCACGAAGCGCGGGTCTCTTACCAGCGCGCGCAAAAAGTCGAGATTAGTAGCGACGCCGACGAGTTCGCAGCTATCGAGCGCTTTTTGCAGCCTCATGATGGCGCTAGCGCGATCTGGACTCCAGACGATGAGCTTGGCCAGGAGAGAGTCGTAATAGGACGAGAGGCGATCGCCGTCCCGAACGCCGGAATCGACTCGCGTATGAGCGTCCTGCTGTGGGAACCGTAGGTGAGCGATGACCCCCGTTGCGGGAATGAACCCTTCGGCCGGGTTCTCAGCGCATATCCGCGCTTCGATTGCACAGCCTCGGGTTTCTATGTCCTCCTGAGCCAGCGGCAGCGTCTCGCCCGCAGCGACGCGGAACTGCCACTCTACGAGATCGAGGCCGCAAATCATTTCGGTAACCGGATGCTCGACCTGAAGGCGCGTATTCATCTCGAGGAAATAAAACGCGCCGTCCTGGATGAGAAACTCTACCGTGCCTGCGCCGACATAGCTCGAATGGCGGGCTGCCTTCGTTGCCGCCGCGCGCATCGAGCGACTCAGATCGGTAGGGAGGGCCGCAGGCGTTTCTTCGATGACCTTTTGGCGTCTGCGCTGCAAGGAGCAGTCACGCTCTGGAAAGGTGACGACAGCGCCAAACGCGTCCGCGAAAAGCTGGACCTCCACGTGCCTTGGATGGGTCAGATATTTTTCGATCATCAATCGACCGTCGCCGAAAGCTGCGACAGCCTCGCGCCGAGCGCTCTCAATGGCGAGATCGAGCTCGCCCGGCGTCGAAACGACGCGCATGCCACGTCCGCCGCCTCCGGCCGACGCCTTGACGAGAACAGGAAATCCGATCGCCGCTGCAGCTTCGGCGAGCAATGCCGTTTCCTGCGCCTCGCCATGATAGCCCGGCAGGATCGGCACGCCGATGCGCGCCATCAATTCCTTGGCTTGCGCCTTGGAGCCCATCAGACGCATTGCCGCCGCCGACGGCCCAATGAACGTAAGCGCCGACTGCTTGCACTCTTCTGCAAAATCCGGGTTCTCGGAGAGGAAGCCGTAGCCCGGGTGGATGGCGTCCGCGCCGCTTCGACGCGTTGCGTCCAGGATTCGATCGATCGATAAATAGCTTTCCTGTGGCGACGGTGGGCCGATGTTAATCGCTTCGTCGGCCACCGCCACATGCAGGGTGTTTTGATCCGCCTCCGAATAGACAGCCACAGTCGCGATGCCCATCCTACGCGCCGTGCGCGCAATGCGGCAGGCGATCTCCCCGCGGTTTGCGATGAGCACTTTTCGAAACATGTCAGGCTTGCCGGCGTGGACGCCAATTTGGCGCACGCCTTTCAAGGAAGCTGCTCAAGCCTTCTGCTCCTTCCAAAGAGGCCCAACGCGCCATAATCACATGCGCGGTTTCTCGCCTGAGCGAGAGATCGATCGGACGTTGCTCGCAGAGCGCGACAAGGCTCTTGGTCTGCGCCTGCGCGCCCGGCGCGCCGGACAACAACGCATCGATCACATGATTGCGCGCCGCCTCGATTTCGTTTTTCTGGGCGATCTGGTGAACAAGTCCAATTTGCAGGGCTCTCTCTGCTGAAATGGGCTCGGCGGTCAGGAACAAGGCGCGCGACGCCCGGGGACCAACGGCTCTTACGACATACGGTCCGACAACCGCGGGCGCCAGCCCAAGCCTGACCTCGCTCATGGAGAACTTTGAGCTGTTGTCGCATATGGCGATGTCGCAGCAAGCGACGAAACCGACGCCCCCGCCGAAAGCAACGCCCTCTATCATGGCCACTGTCGGCTTCGAGAGCGTATCGAGTGTGTGGAACATCTCCGAGAGCGCCAGCGCATCGTCTTCCTGCGCCTCTGGCGAGGCGTTGGCGAGACCGCGCATCCATTCGATGTCCCCGCCGGCGCAGAAATTGCCGCCAGCGCCGGAGAGCGCCACGACACGCACGCGCGCGTCGGAGTCGAGGCGGCGTAATATCGTCGTCAGCTCCAGCATGGAGGCGCGATCGAAGGCGTTGCGTCGATGTGGACGATTGAGCGTCAGATGGACGACCCCGCGTTCGTCGATCGATTCGAGAATATCCATGCAACCTCACATGCGGAACAGACCAAAATGGGTATCCTCGATCTTCGCATTGGCGCTCGCCGACAGCGCCAACGCCAAAACGCGGCGCGTATCGGCGGGATCGATGACGCCGTCGTCCCAAAGCCGGGCGCTCGAATAGAGCGGGTCGCTTTGCCGTTCGTAATTCGCCTGGATCGGCGCAGCGAATTCCCGCTCTTGTTCAAGAGACCATTCTTCGCCGCGCGATTGCATGGCCTGGCGGCGCAGGCGTGAGAGCACCGAGGCAGCCTGGGCGCCGCCCATCACGCCGATGCGCGCGTTTGGCCACATCCAGAGGAAATTCGGCGAAAAAGCCCGGCCGCACATTGCGTAATTGCCGGCGCCGAAGCTGGCGCCGATAACGACCGTGAGTTTCGGCACCGCAGCCGTCGACACCGCCGTCACCATCTTCGCTCCTTCCTTGGCGACGCCTTCCGCTTCGACTTTGCTCCCCACCATGAAGCCGGTGGTGTTCTGCAAGAAGACGAGGGGGATTTTGCGCTGTGCGCAAAGCTCGATGAAATGCGCAGCCTTGAGCGCGCTCTCCGGAAAGAGAATGCCATTGTTTGCGATGATCCCGACGGGATAGCCCCAGATGCGCGCAAATCCGGTCACAAGAGTTGGGCCATAAAGGGCTTTGAATTCGTCGAGCTCCGATCCATCGACAATGCGCGCGATAATTTCCTTGACGTCGAACTGCTTGCGCAAATCGGCGGGAACGGCGCCATAAAGCTCCGCCGGATCGTGGCGCGGCTGCATCGGTGGATTTCCCGAGTGCGCTGCGTGCTGACGCGGAAGTGTGGCGACGGCGTTGCGCGCGAGCACGATGGCGTGCGCGTCATTCTCAGCGAGGTAATCGGCCACGCCCGAGCGTCGGCAGTGCACCTCGGCTCCGCCAAGCTCTTCGGCGCTCACAACTTCTCCCGTGGCTGCTTCGACGAGCGGCGGGCCGGCGAGAAAGATCGTTCCTTCATTTCTCACAATGATCGTCTCATCGCACATGGCGGGAACATAAGCGCCGCCGGCCGTGCAGGAGCCCATCACCACGGCGATTTGCGCAATGCCTTGCGCCGACATTCGCGCCTGGTTGTAGAAAATACGCCCGAAATGCTCGCGATCGGGAAAGACTTCGTCTTGCGTGGGGAGATTGGCGCCGCCGGAATCGACCAGATACAGGCAGGGCAGCCTATTTTGTGCTGCGATCTCCTGCGCGCGCAAATGTTTCTTGACGGTCATTGGAAAATAGACGCCGCCCTTCACCGTTGCGTCATTCGCAATGATCATGCATTCACGGCCGTTGATCCTGCCGATTCCAGCCACGACGCCAGCGCAGGCCAGCTTGCCGTCATACATATCATGCGCCGCGAATTGTCCGACCTCCAGGAAGGGCGACAGCGGGTCGATCAGCGCGTCGATGCGCTCCCGGACGAGCATTTTCCCGCGCCGCCGCTGCCGCTCGCGTGCTTCCTCTCCCCCGCCTTCTCGAATTTTGCGGGAGATGGCGCGCAGCCGTTCGACCTGCGCCGTCATTGCGTCGCGGTTGTGCGCAAATTCTGAGGAACGCGTATCGATCGACGTCTCCAGCGTCGCCATCGTTTCGTTTCCTTCAGGCTGTCTCCTGATACAATTCACGTCCAATAAGCATCCGGCGGATTTCGCTGGTGCCCGCGCCGATCTCATAGAGCTTGGCGTCGCGAAGCAGCCGCCCGGCCGGGTAGTCGTTTGTGTATCCGTTACCGCCGAGGCATTGGATGGCTTCCAGCGCCATCCAAGTGGCGCGCTCGGCCGCGAATAGAATCGCGGCGGCGGCGTCTTTCCGCGTGACATTGCCGAGATCGCACGCTTTGGCGACGGCATAGACGTAAGCTCGCGCCGCGCTGAGCGCCGTATACATGTCCGCAAGCTTGCCCTGCATGAGCTCGAATTCGCCGATCGGTTGGCCGAATTGCTTGCGATCATGGACATAAGGAAGGACGACATCCATGCAGGCGCGCATGATGCCGATCGGCCCGCCAGCAAGCACCGCGCGCTCATAGTCGAGCCCGCTCATCAATACGGCAATCCCTTGCTCGCGAAGCCCCAGCACATTTTCCGCCGGGACGACGCAATTCTCGAACGCCAGCTCGCATGTGTTCGAGCCGCGCATGCCGAGCTTGTCGATTTTGGCCAAGGGCTGAAAGCCCGGAAACGCCTTTTCGATGATGAAGGCGGTAATGCCATGCGCGCCAGCCGAGGCGTTGGTTTTCGCGTAAACCACCAGAACGTCGGCGTCCGGCCCGTTGGTCACCCACATTTTGGCGCCGTTGAGAACGTAAGAATCGCCGCGCTTCTCCGCGCGTAAGCGCATGTTGGCGACATCTGAACCCGCGCCCGGTTCGGACATGGCCAGCGCGCCGACATGCTCGCCAGAGACGAGCCTGGGCAAATAGCGCCGCTTTTGCTCAGGCGAGCCGTTACGATGGATTTGGTTGACGCAGAGATTGGAATGCGCGCCATAAGAGAGACCGACAGACGCCGAGGCGCGGCTGATCTCCTCCATGACGATCACATGCTCGAGATAGCCAAGACCAGCGCCGCCATATTCCGGCGCCACTGTGACGCCGAGAAAGCCGAGCGCGCCGAGCTTTCTCCATAGCTCGCTCGGGAAGGCGTTATCGGCGTCGATCCGCGCTGCGCGCGGGGCGATCTCGCGCGCAGCAAATGTTTCGACCTGCGTTCGCAGAAGGTCCGTGGTCTCGCCGAGATCGAAATCCAGAACCCTGGCAAAATGGCGCATCGCGCCCCGCTCCTTTACGCCAAGCGCCGGCATGACGGCTATATTTGCCAGCGCCGGCCGGTTTCAAGGCGCCGACCGCGCCTTTACTCGGCGTCTGGCTGTGCGGAAGGGTGCGCAGCGCGAAAGGCGGGATGCGCGTCGCAGGCCGCGCCGACGGCGCGCACTTTCGGAAAGACGTCGAGCGGGATCGTGAAGCGCGCCGCATAGAAGAGCTGCGGCGCGAGGCAGAGGTCGGCGATCGTCGGCTGCGCGCCGAAACAAAAGGGGGCGGGGTCGATCAAGCACTCGATCGCCGCCAGGCCGTCGTGCACCCAGCGTTTGCGCCAGTCCGCGATAGCTTGCTCGCTCTGCCCAAGCTCGTCCCTCAAATAGGCGAGCACCCGCAAATTGCCGAGTGGATGAATGTCGCAAGCGACGGCGAGCGCAACGGCCCGCGACTTCGCGGCAAGGATCGGGTCATCCGGAATGAGGCGGGGCGTTGGCTGCAGCACATCGAGATATTCAATGATCGCCAGGGATTGAGTCAGCGTCACGCCATTGTCGAGCTCGAGCGCGGGAACGAGAGCTTGAGGTTTTTTTTCGCGATAGGCTTTTTTCTTTTGCATCCCCCCATCTCTCACGAGATGGACGAAGCGGCGTTCCACCGAAATCCCTTTCATTGCAAGAGCAATGCGCACCCGAAAGGCGGCCGACGAGCGGAAGTAATCATAAAGGAGCATGCTCGGCCTCCAGCGAAAAACATCTCGATAGGCTCGAGATAGGGCTTCAAGCCCGGCGGCGCCGCTATATTTCGTGTTTGTTCGTCTCGCCTCTCGAGAGAGGAAGAAGACAATGGATCCGCTCACGCGACAGGAAGAGGGCGACCTTCTCCCCGGCGATAATCCGATGGGGACGGATGGCTTCGAATTCGTCGAATACGCCCATCCCGATCCCGCGGCGCTCGCCGCGCTGTTCCAGACGATGGGCTTTTCGGCGGTTGCCCGCCATCGGTCGAAGGACGTCACGCTCTTTCGGCAAGGCGACATCAACTATGTTTTGAATGCTGAGCCCGATAGTTTCGGCGCGGCCTTCGCGCGAAGCCATGGGCCGTCTGTCTGCGCGATCGGTTTCCGGGTGCGGGACGCCGCCCATGCATTGCGCCGCGCCGCCGCTTTGGGCGCAAAGGTTATCCCCGCGCATCCGGGTCCGATGGAGCTTCATATTCCTGCGATCGAGGGCGTCGGCGGCGCGCTCATTTATCTTGTCGACCGCTATGGCGCGCGCGGGTCGATCTGGGATGTCGATTTTCGCTGGACCGGCGCCGCCGAGCCGAGGCCCGAGGGCGTCGGTCTCCTCGTGATCGACCATCTCACTCATAATGTCCGGCGCGGACGCATGAACGAGCTTGCCGATTGGTATGCGCGCCTCTTCAACTTTCGGCAAATTCGCTATTTCGACATAGAGGGGCGGTTCACCGGGCTTCACTCGCGCGCGATGACGAGCCCTTGCGGCAAGATTCGCATTCCGATCAACGAAAGCGCCGACGAGACCAGCCAGATCGAGGAATTTATCCACGCCTATAAGGGCGAGGGCGTACAGCATGTCGCCTGCTTGTGCCGGGACATCTACGCGACTGTCGAACGCCTGCGCGAACGTGGGCTCGACTTCATGCCAGCGCCGCCGGATGCGTATTATGAAGCGATCGAAAGACGCCTCCCGGGCCACGGGGAGCCGATCGAGCGACTGAAGCGGCTCGGCATATTGATCGACGGCGCCGAGGGAGCCGCGGGTTCGCCGCCGCGTCTGCTTTTGCAGATCTTCTCGAAGACCGTCATCGGCCCGATCTTTTTCGAGTTCATCCAGCGAAAGGGCGACGAGGGATTCGGCGAGGGCAATTTCCGCGCGCTCTTCGAGTCGATCGAAGAGGATCAATTGCGCCGCGGCGCGCTGAAACCAGCGGAGTGACGCGCGATGTCGGCCTATATGAGCGGCTTCGGCAATGAGTTCGAATCGGAAGCCTTGCCGGGGGCTTTGCCAAAAGGCCAGAACTCACCCCAGCGCTGCCCTTACGGGCTCTATGCGGAGCAGCTCTCCGGCTCGGCCTTCACTGCGCCGCAAGGGTCCAACCGGCGCTCGTGGCTTTACCGCATTCGTCCTTCTGTCATGCATGCGCGAAACTTCCGGGCGGCCGAGCTGCCTCTGTGGGAGACAGCGCCCTGCCGAACGACGCCAGCGCATCCAATCGACCAGATGAGATGGGGGCCGACGCCGCTGCCCGACGGCGCCGTCACCTTTATCGAGGGCGTGCGGATCATGACGACGGCGGGCGACGCAGACGCGCGCATGGGAATGGCGCCGGGCGTCTATGTTGCGACGCGGTCTATGGTCGACGCGTATTTTTTTAATGCCGATGGCGAGATTTTGGTCGCGCCAGAACAGGGCGCGCTGATCTTCGACACGGAATTTGGGCGCATCGACGTGGGGCCGGGCGAAATTTGTGTCTTGCCGCGCGGCGTGAAATTCCGTGTCAGTCTGAAAGATGGTCCTGTGCGAGGCTATTTGTGCGAGAACTATGGCGCGCCATTCGTTCTGCCGAGCCGTGGCGTCATCGGCGCGAATGGCCTCGCCAACGCCCGCGATTTTCTCACGCCTGTCGCCGCTTTCGAGGATAGCCAGCGCCCCTCCGCCATGATGGTCAAATGGGGCGGGCGCTTTTATGTGTGCGATACCCGGGGTTCGCCACTCGATGTCGTCGCCTGGCATGGAAATTACGCGCCGTACAAATATGATCTTAGTCGCTTCTGTCCTGTCGGCGCCTTGCTGTTCGATCACCTCGACCCTTCCATCTTCTGCGTGCTGACCTCGCCGTCCGCTCAAGCGGGCGTGGGCGACGTCGACTTCGTCATTTTTCCGCCGCGCTGGCAGGTCGCTGAGCATACGTTCCGGCCGCCATGGTTCCATATGAATGTCATGAGCGAATTCATGGGGCTTATCTTTGGCGCTTATGACGCGAAGCCGAGCGGCTTCGTTCCAGGCGGCGTCTCTTTGCACAACGCCATGCTGCCGCATGGGCCAGATGCGGCGGCGTTCGAGATTGCGACACATGCGGAGCTTGCGCCCGCCAAGCTCGAAAATACGCTTGCTTTCATGTTCGAGTCGCGCTTGCCGCAGCATCCGACACATTTTGCCCTGACGCTCGAAAGTCGTCAGGTGGATTACGCCGCTTGCTGGGATGGTCTGCTCGACCGGTTCGAGAGGCAGCGGCCATGAAGCTCGCATCCTTGAAAGGCGGTCGCGACGGCAGGCTCGTCGTCGTCTCACGCGATCTGACGCGCGCTGCGCTTGCCAGTGACATCACGCCGACGCTGCAGGCGGCGCTCGACGATTGGGCGCGCATCGCCCCGCTGCTTCAGGCGCTTTACGAACAGGTTGAAGCCGACTCCACGGCGACGTTCCGCTTTCGCGAGCGCGATTGCGCGTCTCCTTTGCCGCGCGCCTTCCAATGGGCGGACGGCTCCGCCTATCTCAACCACGTCGAGCTTGTCAGGAAAGCGCGCGGCGCGGAGATGCCCGCGAGCTTCTTGAGCGAACCGCTCATCTATCAGGGCGGCTCCGATGCTTTTCTGGGGCCACGCGATCCGATCTTTCTGCACAACGCGCAACACGGCCTCGATCTGGAAGCGGAGATCGCTGTCGTCACCGACGACGTGCCGATGGGCGTCGGGCCCGTCGCGGCGCGGGAGAGCATCCTGCTCGTCATGCTCGTCAACGACATCACGCTTCGCGGGCTCGTGCCCGACGAGATCGCCAAAGGCTTCGGCTTTTTCCAGTCCAAGCCCAACTCTGCTTTTTCTCCCGTCGCGGTAACGCCCGATGAGCTCGGCTCGGCCTGGGACGGCGGTAAGCTTTCGCGGCCGCTGCTCTCGTCTATCGATGGCGCGCCCCTCGGTCGACCGAACGCCGGCGCCGATATGATCTTCGATTTTGGACAACTGATCGCCCATGCGGCGCGCACGCGTCCGCTGTCGGCTGGAACGATCATTGGTTCGGGCACGGTGTCGAACCGCGGCGCGGATGGCGGGCCGGGGCTTCCCATCGCGAAGGGCGGCCTCGGCTATTCCTGCCTTATCGAGCAGCGCACCGTCGAGACGCTGACGGAAGGCGCGGCGCGCACGCCTTTTCTCAAAGCCGGCGACGTCGTGCGCATTGAGATGCTGGACGATGAGCGCCATTCGATCTTCGGAGCGATCGAGCAGCATGTGGAGGCGAGATAGCGGCGACATTACCGAGGAAAATAAAGATGCAGGAGCTGACGCATTTTATCGGAGGGCGTCGCGTCCCCGGGCGGTCCGGCCGTTTCATCGACGTTTACGAGCCGATGACCGGCGCCGTCAGGGCTCGCGCGCCGCTGGCTTCATCCGAAGAGGTTCACGCCGCCGTCGCCGATGCGCGGGCCGCGCAGGCCGAGTGGGCGGCGGTCAATCCACAGCGGCGCGCGCGCGTCATGATCCGCTTTCTCGAGATCATGGCGCGAGAGCAGGAGGCCATCGCCAGGCTCCTTGCTTGCGAGCATGGCAAGACGATCGCCGATGCGCGCGGCGATATTCAACGCGGGCTGGAGGTCGTCGAATTTTGCGTGGGCGCGCCGCATCTCCTCAAAGGCGATTACACGAATTCCGCCGGCGCCGGCATCGACATCGCCTCCATGCGCCAGCCCATTGGCGTCGCGGCCGGGATCACGCCGTTCAACTTCCCGGCGATGATCCCGATGTGGATGTTCGCGCCAGCGATTGCCTGCGGCGACGCCTTCATTCTCAAACCGTCGGAGCGCAATCCCAGCGTGCCGTTGCGTCTCGCGGAGCTGATGCTGGAAGCCGGCCTGCCGCCAGGCGTCCTCAACGTGATCAACGGCGACAAAGAGGCGGTCGACGCGCTCCTCGATGATGTCGACGTCGAAGCGATCGCCTTTGTCGGCTCGACGCCGATCGCAGAATATGTCTATGCGCGCGCGACGGGGAACGGCAAAAGGGCGCAATGTTTTGGCGCTGGAAAAAACCACATGGTCGTCATGCCGGACGCCGACATGGACCAAGCTGTCGACGCGCTGGTTGGCGCGGGCTACGGCTCGGCTGGCGAGCGCTGCATGGCGGTTGCCGTCGCCGTGCCGGTTGGCCAATCGACCGCGAAGGAGCTGCTGCATCGGCTGGCGCCGCGAGTCGAGTCCTTGAAGGTCGGGCTTTCGACGGATGAAACGGCGGACTTTGGGCCGCTGATCTCGAAGGCCCATCTCGACAGAGTGCAAAACTACGTTTCGCTCGGTCTTTCCGAAGGCGCCAAGCTCATCGTCGATGGGCGCGGTTTCAAGATGCAGGGTTATGAAAGCGGCTTCTTCATCGGCGGCTGTCTGTTCGACGAGGTCGAGCCCAGCATGCGAATCTACCGGGAAGAGATCTTCGGCCCCGTGCTCTCGGTCGTGCGCGCGGAGAATTACCAACAGGCGCTCGCGCTTGTCGATCAGCACGAATATGGCAATGGCGCCGCCATATTCACTAGGTCGGGCGATGTCGCGCGGGATTTCGCCTCGCGCGCCAAAGCCGGGATGATCGGCGTCAATGTCGCGACGCCGACGCCGCTCGCCTATTACACATTCGGCGGCTGGAAACGCTCTTTCTTCGGCGATCTCAACCAGCATGGCGCAGATGCGTTTCGTTTCTTTACGAGAACGAAAACCGTCACCTCGCGCTGGGCTGGCGGCGGCGGGGAAGGGGCGAATTTCGCCTTTCCGACGATGTCCTGAGCAAGGAGAGCCAATTTGTCTCGCATCGCCTTCATCGGATTGGGCGCCATGGGGCTTCCGATGGCCGCCAATCTCTCGGCGTCGGGCCATGAGATCGCGGGTTATGATTGCTCGGCCTCCGCCCGCGATAAGGCGGCGAGCCAAGGCCTCCGGCTCAGCGACTCAATGGAGCAGGCGGCCGAGGGCGCGGATGCAGTTGTGACAATGCTGCAAAACGGCGGCCAGGTTCTATCTGTCTGGGAGGGATTGCTCGGACTTGCAGCCGATGCGCTCTTCATCGATTGCTCCACCATCGATCTGGCGAGCGCCCGACGCGCCCATGGCCTGGCGCGCGCACGGGGCGCGCTATCGGTGGACGCGCCAGTTTCGGGCGGAGTCGCCGGCGCACAGGCGGGCAAGCTCACTTTTATGTGCGGGGCCCAACTAGAGGCTTTCGAGAAGGCCCAGCCAATCCTGCAAAGCATGGGCGCGCGCATCGTGCATTGCGGCGGCCCGGGGCTCGGGCAAGCAGCAAAGATTTGCAACAATCTGATGCTCGGCGTCGCCATGGCCGCCACGGCCGAGGCTTTTACCCTCGCCGAGCAGCTCGGCCTTTCCAGCCAGGCGCTCTTCGACGTGGCGTCGGTCTCGTCGGGGCAATCCTGGTCGCTGACGAGCTATTGCCCCGTGGCGGGATTGACCCCGGATTCGCCCGCCAACCGGGGCTACAAGGCCGGCTTCCAGACGAAGCTCATGCTCAAGGATTTGAGGCTCGCCGAAATGGCGGCTGCGGGCTCCGGGCTCGAGACGCCCATGGCTTCAGCCGCGGCTCGGCTCTATTCCGATTTCGAGAGCGAAGGGGGCGGGGAAGACGACTTCTCCGGGGTGATTCAGGCGATGCGCCGGCGTTGAGGCGCAAGCAGTCCCCGCAGCGGGGAGCGCAGACGACGCCGAGTGATTGAATTTGTGGCGGAGAGGGAGGGATTCGAACCCCCGATACAGTTGCCCGTATGCCGCATTTCGAGTGCGGTGCTTTCAACCACTCAGCCACCTCTCCGGCGCGCCGATTCGGCCCCGAGGGGCCACAGCTTTGTGGTGAGTGGCCCTTAACACGCAAATCGACGCGTGATCAAGCGGGAGTCGCGCCATTGGCGCAACCGAAACGCCGTTTGGACCTAAAAGACGGAAATTTGGGCGCAAGAGGGATAATTTCGATCTCGGCAATTGCGTTCCGAGCCGCCATGAATATATTGCGCGCCAACGGAGGGGTGGCCGAGTGGTTGAAGGCGCACGCCTGGAAAGTGTGTATACGGGAAACCGTATCGCGGGTTCGAATCCCGCCCCCTCCGCCATTCCATTTCCGTTTGATTGGCTCGCATGCCGCGAGGCTTGCCTGCGTAGCGCTTGCCGCCGGAAACGGTCCAGATGTCTCCCCGCCTCATTCTTCGTCGCAGTCCGACACGGCGTCGATGAACGCCTGATCTTCGGCAGCATGGGCGCTCGCCGCCACGGCCAGAGATTGCCGGTGCGCCTCAGATCGGAAGGACGACGCCCGCACATCCGGCGCCCAAATCTGGATCGGCCGCAGGCCTTGGGCGCGCAGCCGGTCTCGGTGCTCCCGCCCCTTCGCCTTGATGGGCTTCGCGCCTCTTGGCTGCGCCATGATCCGATCCTCTGATCAGGTTACATGTAACCTATCGCGAGGCGCTGGGCACGGGAAACAGATTCGGTTTGGCAAGCGTCCCGGATGCCGCGATCGTTACGCAAAAACCCCGACGGGGTTCAACCCACCATACCCGGATTAAGTCGGGTGAACCCTTCCTGCCGCCGGTAGGGGAAATGCGGATAGGGCGCCGCAACGGCGCTGGCTTCGTCGAGCGTGGCGATCTGTTCGGCGGAAAGCGTCCAGCCGATTGCGCCGAGGTTCTGGCGAAGCTGATCCTCGTTGCGCGCGCCGATGATCACGGAAGAGACCGTCGGGCGCTGGATGAGCCAATTGATCGCCACTTGCGGCACGGTCTTCCCGGTTTCCGCCGCCACCGCCTCCAGCGCATCGACGACGCGGTAAAGATAATCGTCCTCGACCGGCGGGCCGTACTGAGCGGTCTCATGCAAGCGGCTTCCTTCGGGCAATGGCGCGCCGCGCCTGATCTTGCCCGTGAGCCGTCCCCAGCCAAGTGGACTCCACACCAGAGCGCCGAGACCCTGATCGGCCCCGAACGGCATGAGATCCCACTCGTAATCGCGGCCGATCAGCGAGTAATAGACCTGATTGGCGACATAGCGCGGCCAGCCGTAGCGGTCGGCGACCGCCAGCGCCTTCATGATCTGCCAGCCAGAGAAGTTCGACACGCCGACATAACGGACCTTCCCGTCGCGCACGAGCGTATCGAGCGTGGATAACACTTCCTCCACGGGCGTCGCCGCGTCGAAGGCGTGCAACTGCAAGAGGTCGATATAGTCGGTGCCGAGCCGCCTCAGCGCGTCCTCGACGGCGCGGATAAGGCGGAAACGCGACGAGCCCGCGTCATTCGGGCCATTGCCCATCGGCAGGCTGGTTTTTGTCGAGATAAGCGCGTGATCGCGCCGCCCTTTCAGCGCCGCGCCAAGCGCCTCCTCGGAGGCGCCGTTGGAATAGACGTCGGCCGTGTCGAAGAGGTTGACGCCTGCGTCCAGGCAAATGTCGACGAGACGGCGCGCTTCGTTGGCGTCGGTAGTGCCCCAGGCGCGGAACAACTGCCCGACGCCGCCGAATGTGGCGGCGCCGAAGCTCAAAACTGGAACTTTGAGACCTGATCGACCGAGCGAGCGATATTCCATTGAATGATCCTTTCAAATGGCGAGTGGGCGATCGCCGGAACGAAGCCTGCGCGAGACCAACCCGGAAGACGTTCCCAAGATAGACGCCGCGCTGAAGGCGACCTAGAATGCCGATAGGAACATCACTTATGAATTGAATGACCAATGACGCGGCCAGAGATCAACCGTTCCGGCGAGATGGAGGTCTTCGTTTGTGTCGTGGAGCGCGGGGGGTTCTCCGCCGCCGCACGCGCGCGCCGCATGACGCCTTCGGCCGTCAGCAAGCTCGTCTCCCGTCTGGAAGCTCGCCTTGGCGCAAGGTTGGTCAACCGTTCTACCCGGGCCTTTCAGCTCACGCCGGAGGGATGCGCATTCTATGAGCGGGCGGCGCGCATTCTGGCCGACATCGAGGACGCCGAACGTAGTGCAGGCTCGGGCGAGCAGCCGGTGGGTCGAATCCGGCTCACTGCCAACGCCTCCTATGCCACGCATATCTTGGCGCCGATCCTGCCCGAGTTTTTGGACCGCTATCCCGGCGTCACGCTCGATCTCATCCAGACCGATTTGGTGATGGATCTGCTGGCGGAGCGAACCGACGTGGCGGTTCGCGCGGGACCGCTCAAAAGTTCCAGCCTGGTCGCCCGAAAGCTGGGCGATACAGCCATGGTCGTCGTCGGCGCGCCTGCTTATCTCGCGCGCTTCGGCGAGCCGAAGACGGTGGATGAACTCGACCGTCACAACCGCCTCGGCTTCGGCTATGTCCGCACCGTCGATGGCTGGCCAATGCTCAAGGACGGCGAAAATATCGTTGTTCCCACCGTCGGGCGCGTGCAAGCGAGCGATGGCGAGGCGCTGCGGCGGCTGGCGCTCGGCGGCGCAGGGCTTGCGCGTCTCGCCAGCTTTACCGTGCGCGACGACATCGCCGCCGGCCGCCTTCGGCCTGTTCTCGAACATCTAAACCCCGGCGACCGGGAAGCCTTCCATGCCATCCACATCGGCCAGGGCGGGCCGCTCCCCTCGCGGGTAAGGGCGCTCCTCGACTTCCTCGCGGAAAGAGGGAAGGTATTATGACTCTGTCTCGGAAATAGGCCGTGGCGGCGTTCCTGTGAGCGATCACGTACGCCACATCTTGACGATCTGCGGCGCGTAGCGATCCCCCTCGATGGCCCCCGGCGCGAAGAGACGGTCGAGGGCGGCGCGTTCGCCGGCCGAGAGAAGGATGGCGGTCGCCTCGAGATTCTCGCGAATTCGGCTGCGGTTGCTCATGCCCATCAGCGCCACGATGTCCGCGCCCTGCGCCAACACCCAGGCGGCGGCGAGTTGCGTGGGCGTGCAGCCCTTCGCGGCCGCCATTTTCTCGAACTCCGTGACAACGCGGAGATTTCTCGCGAGCGCTTCGCCCTGGAAGCGCGGCGTCCAGTTGCGCGCGTCGCCGGGCGGCAGCGGCCCCTTGATCGCGCCGGTGAGAAGCCCCTGCGCCGCCACGCTGTAGGCGACGACGCCGACGCCGAGCTCGCGCGCCACGGGCAGCAGGTCGTCCTCGATGGCGCGGCCGGCGAGCGAATATTCGACCTCGACGGCCGTCACCGGATAAACCGCGTGGGCGCGGCGGAGCTGCGCGCCGGTTACCTCGGACAGGCCGAGATAGCGGACCTTGCCTTCTTTGATGAGGTCGGCGATCGCGCCGACTGTCTCCTCGATGGGGGCCGAGGTTGGGATACGGCCGGGTTGGTAGAGGTCGATCACATCGGTGTTAAGCCGCTCCAGCGAATAGGAGCAGAAGTTCTTGACCGCGCGGGCGCTGACGTCGAGACCAAGCGGCGTTCCGCTCGGCGCGACCATCATGCCGAATTTGACGCTGAGAAAAGCCCGGTCTCGGCGACCGCGCAGCGCGTCGCGCAGCAGCAATTCATTGTGACCCATGCCGTAGAAGTCGCCGGTGTTGATCAGCCGGATCCCCGCGTCGAGCGCCGCCTGGATCGTCGCCACGCTCTCGGCGTCTTGCGCCGCATCGTGGCGGCCGGGCCGCGGGCGCAACGGCGACATCCCCATGCAGCCGAGGCCGAGCGCCGGCAGTTCAGGTCCGTCCTTCCCTAATCGCCGCAGCTTCAACGGAATGTTCCTTTTGCTAGAATGATCGCTCTATCTTTATATCCACGACGGGAGCGGCGGGCAAGATTCCTAGAGCGGCTGCTCTAGTTTTTGGAAGGGCAGAATGAGAAAGCTCGATCCCGCCCGGCACGATCAAAAGCGGCAGGAAATTCTGTCGGCCGCCAGACGCTGCTTCGAGCGCAGCGGGCTCAAGGGCGCCTCGATCGCGCACATTTGCAAGGAGGCCGGAATCAGCCCGGGCCACCTCTATCATTATTTCAAAAGCAAGGACGCGATCGTCGCCACGCTCTCCGAGGCCTGGCTCGACAACATCAGCCGGCGCTTCGAGCAATTGCCGATCGAGGAGGGCGGCGTCGTGGCGTCACTCGTCGAGGAAATCAGCCAGCTCGTTCCCAGCGGGCCGAACGCCCGTTCGCAGCTCGTCTTCGAAATGCTCGCGGAGAGCACGCGCAACGCCGGCATGGCGAAGCTGGTGCAGGCGCACAGCCGCAGGCTGCGCAGCATTCTGGCAAATGTGCTACGGCAGGGGCAGCAGCGGGGAGCGATCGATCCGGCCCTCGATCCCGAGACGACGGCGACGATCATGATCGCGATGATCGACGGGTTGAAAGCGCTGCCCCTTCGTGATCCCGAGGCCGATCGCCGCGCTGTCGCGGACATGTTGCAGCAGACGCTTGCGGCCATGCTGAAACGCGATGCGGCGGAAAAGCCGGTCGAAATATCCGGTCGCAGGCGATAACCGGCGTCCGCTCCAGACGCCCTGTCGATAAGGCCGTTTTTCGAGTTGCGCCGCGGTTGCTCGCCAGGACAGGGTCGCGACCGCTTGCACGAAGCCGCGCATGCTCAGGTTGTGAAACGCCGCATTGAACATACTTGACAATGACAGGCGCCGATCGAGCCATTCTCGCGGCCCCGGAGCCGAACATGCGCGCGAAAGATATTATGACGACAGACGTGGCCTTCGTTGAGAGCGATGCGACCATGCGCGACGTCGCGCGGCTGTTGATCGAGAAATCGATCAGCGCCGCGCCGGTCCTCGAGGCGGGAAAGCCCGTCGGTATGATCAGCGAGGGCGACCTCGCCGCCGCCAATGAGCTGCGCCGGAAGGAGCGCGCCCAATGGTGGCTCGCCCAATTGGCGGAAGGTGAGCCGCTGGATGAGAAATTTCTGGCCGCCGCCTGGAGCGACAATCGTTGCGTCAGAGAGCTGATGTCGCATCCGGTCATCGCGGTCGCCGAAACAGCGGAGGTCGAGGAGATCGCGCGCCTGATGGAGGCGCATAAGATCAAGCGGGTTCTCGTTTGCGACGACGGCCGGATGGTCGGGATCGTAACGCGAGCGGATATTGTACGCGCTATCGCGGCGGAGCTGGAGGCCCCTTTCCGAACGCCGCCGGTGACGGAGCAGGGCAGGGTGGTCGCCGCCGATTGAACGGGCGTGCGGCAAGGTTATGCTCGAGCAGGCTTCCCGGGACGGGATCGGCCGGCGTCCGGCATGGCGTTTGGTGGGGAAAAACCATTATGGATCAATCCAGCGACAAGCCGAGGACACGTTTCGACATCGGCTATTTCCTGCTTGCCCTCTCGGCGATCCTCCTCATCCACCAGCTTCTGGACACAAGCAGCCGCGTCCAGATTGTCTCTTACAGCGAATTCTACGACATGCTGCGTGAGGGAAAGATCGCCGATGTCGAGGTCGGCGAAAAAACTGTGCGCGCCACATTGAAAACGCCGATGCCCGACGGGCGCAAGGACATTTTCGCCCGTCGCGTCGACCCGAATTTCGCCCAAGAGCTCGAAGCCGCGAAGGTGAAATATTCCGGGGCCGCCGAAAGCACCTGGGTGTCGACCCTTCTTTCCTGGATTTTGCCGGCGACGATTTTCTTTCTCATTTGGAGCTTTGTTTCCCGCCGCCTCGGGCAGGGGCTCGGCTCCATCATGTCCGTCGGGCAGAGCAAGGCCAAAATCTTCGTCGAAAAGGATATTCGGATCGGCTTCCGCGACGTCGCCGGCGTCGATGAAGCCAAGGAAGAGCTTCAAGAGATCGTGGCGTTTCTCAAAGACCCGGCGACCTATGGCCGGCTCGGCGCGCATGTGCCCAAGGGCATCCTCCTCGTCGGCCCGCCCGGAACAGGCAAGACCTTGCTGGCGCGCGCGGTGGCGGGCGAGGCGGGGGTTCCCTTCTTTTCAATCAACGGCTCGGAATTCGTCGAAATGTTCGTGGGCGTCGGCGCCGCGCGCGTTCGCGATCTCTTCGCGCAGGCGCGCGCCACCGCGCCTTGCATTATCTTTATCGACGAATTGGATGCGCTCGGGCGCGCCAGAGGGATTTCCGGCCTGAGCGGCGGCCACGACGAGAAAGAACAGACGCTCAACCAGCTCCTGAGCGAACTCGACGGCTTCGATCCAACGGTCGGCGTGGTGCTGCTCGCCGCGACCAATCGCCCGGAGGTGCTCGACCCGGCCCTTTTGCGCGCGGGGCGTTTCGACCGTCAGATCTCAGTCGATCGGCCAGACAAGAACGGCCGGGTCGCCATTCTTCAGGTGCATTTGGCAAAGGTCAAATTGGACGGCGACGTGGATGCGGCGCAGATCGCGGCGATGACGCCGGGGTTCACCGGCGCCGACCTCGCAAATCTGGTCAATGAAGCGGCGATGCTGGCGACGCGGCGCAAGGCGGCGGCGGTTTCGGCCGCCGACTTTACCGCGGCGATCGAGCGCGTTCTCGCCGGCCCTGAGAAGCGCAAGCGCATTCTCAATCCGCGCGAGAGGCGGATCGTGGCTTATCACGAGATGGGCCACGCCATTGTCGCAATGGCGCTGCCGGACGTCGATGCGATCAAGAAAGTCTCGATCATCCCGCGCGGCCTCGGGGCGCTCGGCTATACGATGCAAATGCCAACAGAAGATCGTTATCTGATGACGCGGACGGAGCTGCTCCACCGCATGACCGTGCTGCTCGGCGGTAGAGCGGCTGAAATGCTCATTTTCCAGGAGGCGACGACCGGCGCCGCGGACGATCTGCAACGCGCGACGGAGATGGCGCGCGCCATGGTCACGCGCTACGGAATGGAGGAAGAGCTCGGGCGCGCGTCTTTCGTCGTCGAACGCCCGCGTTATCTGGATTTACAGGGTCTCGGTCCGCAGCAATCGGAAATGAGCGACGAAACCAGCGCAAGGATCGACGAAGCGATCGGCCGTCTCGTCGAGGAGGCGTTCGAGCGGGCGACCGAGCTTCTGCGCGCTTGCGCATCCGTGCATCGCGAGTCGGCGGAGCGTCTGCTCGAAACGGAAACCTTCGGCGAAGAAGACCTAGGCGCGTTGTCGGCGCGGGTGAAAGCGATCGTTTCCGCGCAAGCCGCGACGCATGTCGGCGTGAGCGATTCCGCTCGATGAGAAAATGGCGGAGGGTTTATTCGAAGGCGATTCTAATTTGTTCCCGCACTCATTTGCGTCGTTTGTAAACAAGCGGACGCAGGCCGAGTGAAATTTCTCATGGGATTGCCTTGGCCGGCTCCATTGCCGAGATAAAGCGATTTTTCGAAGCTAAACTGGAAGCCTGATCAGGCTGGATCAAAAACAGTTCCTCCACACGCAAGACGTCCGCTTCGGAAGCGCGCACACTCGCGACCGATATGGAATCCAGTGAACGACGGCGGCCGCCGAGGTCGTCGTTGCGTCGCCGATCGGTTCGAGCGCCGCGTCGTCGAGCCAATGTGTTTTCTTTTGCATCGTGTTGATGGAGGCCCGCACGCAGAGCGGCGCAAGGCTTCCACGGAGGGCTGGGATGAAGCTTCGCACGCAAGTCGTCAATTCTGGATCGCACTCCGCGCACACGGTCATTCTTTCCGGGAAGAGGGCCACTCTGGATGCAGGCCATGCCGAGCGCGTGGCTTTGGCGCTTCACGCAAACAGGGTTGCTGTTTACGAGCGTCAGGGCGACGATCTTATTCTCGTGTTGACGAATGGCGAATGGATCCGCCTGAATAATTTCTTCAGAGACGACGCGGACGGCCGTCCGGTCTTGTTTCTGGAAAAAGACGACTGCGCGGAGGCTGACGCCGAGGGCGTCGACGGCCGCTACATCGAAATAAACTTCAGGGACGACCGCCAGGGAATCCTTCAGCCGATCCTGCCGGAGGATTCATGCGCGCGCATCGATGATCAAAGCGCGCCGGAGCACGCCGGCGGCCTGCCCGATATGGCGCTCTTGCCGTTGGCGCTGCTCGGCGCCGGAGGCGCCGCGGCTGGCGTTGCGGCCGCCGGTGGCGGCGGCAGTGGCGGCGGCGCATATCCGTTCGCCTGGTTTCCGCCCGCCGCGCCCGTTGCGCCTGCGGCGCCGACGCTGACGCTCTCCGACGCGAACGCCAACGGCCGACCGGAAGTTGCGGGGACAGCGGCGCCCGGCTCGACGGTGACGGTGACCTGGCCCGACGGCTCTACGTCCGTAACGACGACGGACGCGTCCGGCCATTACACGGCCGAGTCGCCGACAGTCCAGCCGAATGGCGCAGTGTCAGCGGTGGGGACAAGCCCGACTGGCGCGACGAGTCCGTCGGCGACGGCGACCTATACGGACACGACGCCCCCCGCGGCGCCGACGCTTGCCGCCATAGACGCCAACCTCAACGGCCGGCCCGAGGCCTCGGGGACGGCCGAGCCCGGCTCCACCGTAACGCTGACCTGGCCGGACGGAACGACATCTTCCGTGACGGCCGACGCCTCGGGTCAATACACGGTCGAGGCGCCGACAGTGCAGCCGACCGGGCCGGTGACCGCGACGGCGACGGACATCAACGGCAATGTGGGTCCGGCCGCCTCGACGATCTTTATCGATCCGCCGACGCTCGCCGTGTCCGACGCCGACGCCGACGGCCTGCCGGAAGCGGCGGGCGTGGCGGGGCCCGGCTCGACGGTGACGGTGACCTGGCCGGACGGCTCGATTTCGACGACGGTGGTGGACGCCGCTGGTCAATATGCGGTCGAGGCGCCGACAGTGCAGCCGAGCGGCCTGGTGACGGCGACGGCGACGGATCTCGCCGGCGAGGTAAGCCCAGCCACGACGGCGACCTATACAGACACGACCCCGCCGGCGCTGACGCTCGCTGTCGCCGAGGCGAATAGTTACGATCAGCCCGAAGCCTCGGGTTCCGCGGAGCCCGGCGCGACGGTGACCGTCACCTGGCCGGACGGTTCGACCTCGACGACGGTCGCCGATTTGGCGGGCCATTACCTTATCGAGGCCCCAACAGCCCAGACCAGCGGGTTGGTGACGGCGACGGCGACCGACATCAACGGAAACACCGCTCCCGCTGCGACAGTCGATTATATCGACTCCATCGCAACGAGGATCGCGAGTTTCAGCGATAGCGTCGGCGCGAACCGGGGTGATTATGCGAGCGGGACCGCGACGGACGACGCCTCGCCGGTTCTGCACGGCGCGATTTCCGCGCCGCTGCCGCCGGGCGAGGAAGTGCGCGTCTATGAGGGCGCGACTCTGGTCGGAACGGCGAGCGTTTCGGGGACGAGTTGGACGCTGGCGCTTTCCGGCCTCTCGGAAGGAACGCACAGCTACACGGCGGTGGTGGCGGACGCAACCGGCATTGATGGCGCGATCTCGTCTCCCTTCGTGCTGACAGTCGACACGACGGCGCCGGTAACGACGGCGACGATTGCGACCTTCACCGACAATGTCGGGTTGCACCAGGGCGACTACCCGAGCGCGACGAGCACGGACGACGCGTCTCCGGTTCTGAACGGAACGCTGTCGGCGCCGCTTGCGGCGGGCGAGGAAGTGCGGGTCTACGAAGGCGCGACGCTCATTGGGACGGCGAGCGTCTCGGGGACGAGCTGGACGCTGGCGCTTTCCGGGCTCTCGGAAGGGACGCACAGCTACACGGCGGTGCTCGCCGACACGGCCGGCAATGAAGGGACGGCCTCGTCTCCCTTCGCTGTGGGGGTGGATACGACGGCGCCGGTCACAACGGCGGCGATTGCGACCTTCGCCGACAACGTCGGCGCGCACCAAGGCGATTACCCCAGCGCGACGAGCACGGACGACGCCTCGCCGGTTCTGAACGGAACGCTGTCGGCGCCGCTGGCGGCTGGCGAGGAAGTGCGGGTCTACGAAGGCGCGACGCTGGTCGGGACGGCGAGCGTCTCGGGGACGAGTTGGACTCTGGCGCTCTCCGGCCTCTCGGAAGGGACGCACAGCTACACGGCGGTGGTGGCGGACGCAGCCGGCAATGAGGGGACGGCGTCGTCGCCCTTCGCCGTGGCGGTCGATACGACGGCGCCGGTAACGACGGCGACGATTGCGACCTTCACCGACAATGTCGGCGCGCACCAGGGCGATTACACCAGCGCGACGAGCACGGACGACGCGTCGCCGGTTCTGAATGGAACGCTCTCGGCGCCGTTGGCGTCGGGCGAGGAGCTGCGGGTCTACGAAGGCGCGACGCTCATTGGGACGGCGAGCGTCTCGGGCACGAGTTGGACGCTGGGACTCTCCGGTCTCTCGGAAGGGACGCACAGCTACACGGCGGTGGTGGCGGACGCAGCCGGCAATGAGGGGACGGCGTCGGCGGCCTTCGCCGTGGCGGTCGATACGACGGCGCCGGTCACAACGGCGACGATTGCGACCTTCACCGACAATGTCGGCGCGCAACAGGGCGATTACCCCAGCGCGACGAGCACGGACGACGCGTCTCCGGTTCTGAACGGAACGCTGTCGGCGCCGTTGGCGGCTGGCGAGGAAGTGCGGGTCTACGAAGGCGCGACGCTCATTGGGACGGCGCGCGTCTCGGGGACAAGCTGGACGCTGGCGCTTTCCGGGCTCTCGGAAGGGACGCACAGCTACACGGCGGTGGTGGCGGACGCCGCCGGCAACGAGGGGACGGCGTCGTCGCCCTTCGCTGTGGCGGTGGATACGACGGCGCCGACTGTGGCCGCCAACATCGCCAGTTTCACGGACAACGTCGGGACGCAGCAGGGGAACTACCTCAGCGGGACGGCGACGGACGATGCGTCGCCGGTGCTGAATGGAACGCTGTCGGCGCCCCTTGCGGCTGGCGAGGAAGTGCGAATCTACGAAGGCGCGACGCTGGTCGGGACGGCCACGGTCTCGGGGACGAGTTGGACGTTGGCGCTCTCCGGGCTCTCGGAAGGGACGCACAGCTACACGGCGGTGGTGGCGGACGCCGCCAGCAATGAGGGGACGGCGTCGGCGGCCTTCGCTGTGGCGGTGGATACGACGGCGCCGACTGTCGCCGCCAGCATCGCCAGCTTCACCGACAATGTCGGGACGCAGCAGGGGAATTACCTGAGCGGGACAGCGACGGACGATGCGTCGCCGGTGCTGAATGGAACGCTCTCGGCGCCGCTGGCGGCGGGCGAGGAAGTGCGCGTCTACGAAGGCGCGACGCTGGTCGGGACGGCGAGCGTCTCGGGGACGAGCTGGACGCTGGCGCTCTCCGGGCTCTCGGAAGGGACGCACAGCTATACGGCGGTGGTGAGGGACGCGGCGGGCAATGAAGGGACGGCGTCGTCGCCCTTCGCTGTGGCGGTGGATACGACGGCGCCGACTGTCGCCACCAACATCGCCAGCTTCACCGACAATATCGGGACGCAGCAGGGGAACTACGCCAGCGGAACGCCGACGGACGATTCATCGCCGGTGTTGAACGGAACGCTGTCGGCGCCGTTGGTCGCGGGCGAGGAAGTGCGGGTCTACGAAGGCGCGACGCTGGTCGGGACGGCGAGCGTCTCGGGGACGAGCTGGACTCTGGCGCTCTCCGGGCTCTCGGAAGGGACGCACAGCTATACGGCGGTGGTGGCGGACGCCGCCGGCAATGAAGGGACGGCGTCGTCTCCCTTCGCTGTGGCGGTGGATACGACGGCGCCGACGGCCACCACTATCATCGCCAGCTTCACCGACAACGTCGGCGCGCACCAAGGGAACTACCTCAGCGGGACGGCGACAGACGATTCATCGCCGGTTCTGAACGGAACGCTGTCGGCGCCGCTGGCGTCGGGCGAGGAGCTGCGGGTCTACGAAGGCGCGACGCTGGTCGGGACGGCCACGGTCTCGGGGACGAGCTGGACGCTGGCGCTTTCCGGGCTCTCGGAGGGGACGCACAACTACACGGCGGTGGTGGCGGACGCCGCCGGCAATGAAGGAACGGCGTCGTCTCCCTTCGCTGTGGCGGTCGATACGACGGCGCCGGCGACCACCACTGTCATCGCCAGCTTCACGGACAATATCGGGACACAGCAGGGGAATTACGCCAGCGGAACGGCGACGGACGATGCGTCGCCGGTGTTGAACGGAACGCTGTCGGCGCCGTTGGCGGCGGGCGAGGAGCTTCGGGTTTACGAAGGCGCGACGCTCATTGGGACGGCGAGCGTCTCGGGGACGAGTTGGACGCTGGCGCTCTCCGGGCTCTCGGAGGGAACGCACAGCTACACGGCGGTGGTGGCGGACGCCGCCGGCAATGAGGGGACGGCGTCGGCGGCCTTCGCTGTGGCGGTCGATACGACGGCGCCGACGGCCACCACTATCATCGCCAGCTTCACGGACAACGTCGGCGCGCACCAAGGGAACTACCTCAGCGGGACGGCGACGGACGATTCATCGCCGGTTCTGAACGGAACGCTGTCGGCGCCGTTGGCGTCGAGCGAGGAGCTGCGGGTCTACGAAGGCAAGACGCTCATTGGGACGGCGAACGTCTCGGGGACGAGCTGGACGCTGGCGCTTTCCGGCCTCTCGGAAGGAACGCACAGCTATACGGCGGTGGTGGCGGACGCCGCCGGCAATGAGGGGACGGCCTCGTCGCCCTTCGCTGTGGCGGTGGATACGACGGCGCCGACTGTCGCCGCCAACATCGCCAGCTTCACGGACAATGTCGGGTTGCACCAGGGCGATTACCCCAGCGCGACGAGCACGGACGACGCGTCTCCGGTTCTGAACGGAACGCTGTCGGCGCCGCTGGCGGCGGGCGAGGAGCTGCGGGTCTACGAAGGCGCGACGCTCATTGGGACGGCGAGCGTCTCGGGGACGAGCTGGACGCTGGGACTCTCCGGTCTCGCGGAGGGAACGCACAGCTATACGGCGGTGGTGGCGGACGCAGCCGGCAATGAGGGGACGGCGTCGGCGGCCTTCGCTGTGGCGGTGGATACGACGGCGCCGACTGTCGCCGCCAACATCGCCAGTTTCACCGACAATGTCGGCGCGCACCAGGGCGATTACCCCAGCGCGACGAGCACGGACGACGCCTCGCCGGTTCTGAACGGAACGCTGTCGGCGCCGCTGGCGTCGGGCGAGGAAGTGCGCGTCTACGAAGGCGCGACGCTCATTGGGACGGCGAGCGTCTCGGGGACGGGCTGGACGCTGGCGCTCTCCGGGCTTGCGGAAGGGACGCACAGCTATACGGCGGTGGTGGCGGACGCGGCGGGCAATGAGGGGACAGCCTCGGCGGCCTTCGCTGTGGCGGTGGATACGATGGCGCCGACTGTCGCCGCCAACATCGCCAGCTTCACGGACAATGTCGGGACGCAGCAGGGGAACTACCTCAGCGGGACGGCGACGGACGATTCGTCGCCTGTTCTGAACGGGACTCTGTCCGCGCCGCTGGCGGCGGGCGAGGAAGTGCGTGTCTACGAAGGGGCGACGCTAGTCGGGACGGCGAGCGTCTCGGGGGCGAGTTGGACGCTAGCGCTCTCTGGCCTCTCGGAGGGGACGCACAGCTACACGGCGGTGGTGAGGGACGCCGCCGGCAATGAAGGGACGGCCTCGCCGCCATTCGCTGTGGCGGTGGATACGACGGCGCCGGCGGCCAACACTGTCATCGCCAGCTTCACCGACAATGTCGGGACGAACCAGGGGAACTACGCCAGCGGGACGGCGACGGACGATTCATCGCCGGTTCTGAACGGGACGCTGTCGGCGCCGTTGGCGGCGGGCGAGGAAATGCGGGTCTACGAAGGCGCGACGTTGGTCGGGACGGCGAGCGTCTCGGGGACGAGTTGGACTCTGGCGCTCTCCGGGCTCTCGGAGGGGACGCACAGCTACACGGCGGTGGTGGCGGACGCGGCGGGCAATGAGGGGACGGCGTCGTCTCCCTTCGCCGTGGCGGTGGATACGACGGCGCCGGCGGCCAACACTGTCATCGCCAGCTTCACCGACAATGTCGGGACGAACCAGGGGAACTACGCCAGCGGGACGGCGACGGACGATTCATCGCCTGTTCTGAACGGGACTCTGTCGGCGCCGCTGGCGGCGGGCGAGGAAGTGCGGGTCTACGAAGGCGCGACGTTGGTCGGGACGGCGAGCGTCTCGGGGACGAGCTGGACGCTGGCGCTCTCCGGGCTCTCGGAGGGGACGCACAGCTATACGGCCGTGGTGGCGGACGCGGCGGGCAATGAGGGCACGGCGTCGTCGCCCTTCGCTGTGGCGGTCGATACGACGGCGCCGGTCACAACGGCGGCGATTGCGACCTTCACCGACAACGTCGGCGCGCACCAAGGCGATTACCCCAGCGCGACGAGCACGGACGATGCTTCGCCGGTGCTGAATGGAACGCTATCGGCGCCGCTGGCTGCGGGTGAGGAGCTTCGGGTCTACGAAGGCGCGACGCTGGTCGGGACGGCGAGCGTCTCGGGGACGGGCTGGACTCTGGCGCTGTCCGGGCTCTCGGAAGGGACGCACAGCTATACGGCGGTCGTCGCGGACGCGGCGGGCAATGAGGGCACGGCGTCGTCGCCCTTCGCTGTGGCGGTCGATACGACGGCGCCGGTCACAACGGCGGCGATTGCGACCTTCACCGACAACGTCGGCGCGCACCAGGGCGATTACCCCAGCGCGACGAGCACGGACGATTCGTCGCCGGTCCTGAACGGAACGCTGTCGGCGCCGCTGGCGGCTGGCGAGGAAGTGCGGGTCTACGAAGGGGCGACGCTCATTGGGACGGCCACGGTCTCGGGGACGAGCTGGACGCTGGCGCTTTCCGGCCTCTCGGAAGGGACGCACAGCTACACGGCGGTGGTGGCGGACGCGGCCGGCAATGAGGGGACGGCGTCGTCTCCCTTCGCCGTGGCGGTCGATACGACGGCGCCGGTCACGACGGCGACGATTGCGACCTTCACCGACAACGTCGGCGCGCACCAGGGCGATTACCCCAGCGCGACGAGCACGGACGACGCCTCGCCGGTGCTGAATGGAACGCTGTCGGCGCCGCTGGCGGCGGGCGAGGAAGTGCGGGTCTACGAAGGCGCGACGCTCATTGGGACGGCGAGCGTCTCGGGGACGAGTTGGACTCTGGCGCTCTCCGGACTCTCGGAGGGGACGCACAGCTACACGGCGGTGGTGGCGGACGCGGCGGGCAATGAGGGGACGGCGTCGGCGGCCTTCGCTGTGGCGGTGGATACGACGGCGCCGACTGTCGCCACCAACATCGCCAGCTTCACGGACAACATCGGGACGCAGCAGGGGAACTACCTCAGCGGGACGGCGACGGACGACTCATCGCCGGTGCTGAATGGAACGCTCTCGGCGCCGCTGGCGGCTGGCGAGGAAGTGCGGGTCTACGAAGGCGCGACGCTGGTCGGGACGGCGAGAGTCTCGGGGACGAGCTGGACGCTGGCGCTCTCCGGGCTTTCGGAAGGAATGCACAGCTACACGGCGGTGGTGGCGGACGCAGCCGGCAATGAGGGGGCGGCCTCGTCGCCCTTCGCTGTGGCGGTGGATACGACGGCGCCGACTGTCGCCGCCAACATCGCCAGCTTCACGGACAATGTCGGGACGCAGCAGGGGAACTACCTCAGCGGGACGGCGACGGACGATTCATCGCCGGTTCTGAACGGAACGCTGTCGGCGCCCCTGGCGGCGGGCGAGGAAGTGCGCGTCTACGAAGGCGCGACGCTCATTGGGACGGCGAGCGTCTCGGGGACGAGCTGGACGCTGGGACTCTCCGGACTCTCGGAGGGGACGCACAGCTACACGGCGGTGGTGGCGGACGCGGCCGGCAATGAGGGGACCGCGTCGTCGCCCTTCGCTGTGGCGGTCGATACGACGGCGCCGGCGGCCATCGCCAGCATCGCCAGCTTCACGGACAACATCGGGACGCAGCAGGGGAACTACCTCAGCGGGACGGCGACGGACGATTCGTCGCCGGTCCTGAACGGGACTCTGTCCGCGCCGCTTGCGGCGGGCGAGGAGCTTCGGGTCTACGAAGGCGCGACGCTCATTGGGACAGCGAGCGTCTCGGGGACGGGCTGGACGCTGGCGCTCTCCGGGCTCTCGGAAGGGACGCACAGCTATACGGCGGTGGTGGCGGACGCAGCCGGCAATGAGGGGACGGCCTCGTCGCCCTTCGCTGTGGCGGTGGATACGACGGCGCCCTCCGGCACGCTCCTGATCGACCTTGCCAGTGCGAGCGACACGGGTCCGAGCACCACCGATAACATCACCGCCCTCTCGACGCCGACAGTCACAGTATATGTCAGCGGCGTCAACGCGGCCGACGGCGCCTCGATCGAAGCAGGCAATACGACCCTCAACTTGTGGGACGACGCGAATAACAACAATGTTATCGACGCCGGCGAGCGGGTGCTGGTCAGCAACGACAACTTCAGCGCGGAGTTCGCCGGCTCGTCGGCGGTCATTAGCTTCACGCTGCCGTCTCTTCCGGACGCCGTCTATAATTTGAAAGTGGAAATGACCGACCCGGCGGGGAATGCAAAGGCGGGGTATTTCGATAGCTCGAGCACGTCCGGAAGCTTGCTCACAATTTCGACCGGGACGTTTACGACCGCGAATGCGGGTTATTCCGTGCAATCTCACGATGGTCTCGGCTTTGCGGCGAGCCCGGCCGGGGATTTCAACGGCGACGGATACATGGACTATGCGGTTTCGGGCCCGCACGCCCACTTTGGCGATACGGTCGGAGGGGCATCGGAACTCTACCTGATTTATGGCTCCGCCAATGGTTTGCCGTCGACCAGCGACGCCGATAGCCTATTGGCGTCGAAGGCGCTGCATATCACTGGGCAGGGCGTTTCGGGGGACCAAGACATTCAGGGCTTGCAAGTTCAGGGGATCGGCGACCTGAACGGCGACGGATTTAGCGACCTTCTCGTGACATCTGTGCTGAACGACGGCGCCTTTGTCATCTGGGGACGCGCTGCGGCCACAGGGACGATCAGCCTGGGCTCGATGGATACAACCGCGACGAGCGACGGTTTCGCAATCCACGGCGTCGCGGGCTCCGTTTTGTTTGGGGCCGCGGCCGGCGGCACGGATTTGAACAATGACGGCTATGCGGATCTGCTTTTGAGCGATCCCAGCGGTTACTCGGCCGAGTCGTCGCCCGTCGGCACGTTGACCGCCGGCGCGTTGCACGTGCTCTATGGCCATTCGGGCGCGGGGGCGGCGGTCTGGACGAATCTATATGGAAACGGAAACGGTCTATACGACTCCGTGACCAACACCCAGTTGGGAGCGGGCGCCCAGACCACGATTGGCACCAACGACACGGGCGCCGCGCACTTCGGCGGCAAGGTCCAGAATGTGGGTGATGTGAATGGCGACGGGATTCTCGATTTCGTTGTCACCGATCCGCGGCTGGGCGACATAACCACGCCGAACTCGGGCGCGGCTTATCTCGTTTTTGGGCAGCAGGGCGGTCTCGCCTCCGACGTGAATATTACTTCTCTGCTTTCTGCCGGACAGGCCATTCGCCTCGATGGCTCTCAGGCCGGAGAAGACCTCGGCGGCGTTCAATTGGACTACGGCAATAACGGCTCGGCTGATGCGTGGCGCTCGGGCGAAGGAAATACGATCGCCGCATTGGGCGACATCAATGGCGACGGGTTTGGGGATTTTGCGATCGGCTCTCCCGAATGGGGCGATGGGCTAGAGGATGGCTTCGCGCCAGGGCGTGTGTACGTGCTATACGGCAGCCAATCTGGATGGGCCTCCGGGTCGATTGCGACCGCGGCGAGCGGCGCCACAGGTTTCACGCTGACCAGCAGCCTGTCGACCAACGCAACAAACGGCTGGCTGGGCTACGATATTCGCGGCGCCGGCGACGTCAATGGCGATGGCGTCGATGATTTCCTGATCGGCGCGCCAGGGATCGACGCGGGCGGGACCGACAGCGGCAGCGTATATTTGGTCTATGGCGCCGCGGGCGGGGGCTTTGTAAGCGGCAATCTCGAATCGATGGTCTCCGGCGGGACCGCCGTAAGGCTCGACGATTTGGGCGCTGGTTCTCTCCTTGGCGTCAGCACGGCTATGGGCGATTGGAACGGCGACGGCATAAGCGACTTTGCCATCGGCGCCTGGGGGATCAATACGGGCGCCGGCGGATTCTACAGCTTCCTGGGATCGACCAGCGCGCTCACCCAATCCTTCACAGTCGGGAACGATACGCTGGTTGCCGGAGGCACGACGATCGGGGCCGCGTCGATTGTTGACGGCGTCGATCGGATCAGCGGCGGTCTGGGCAATGATACGATACTCGGCATCGGCACGGACACGACCGGCACGACCGCGACCAGCGTCTTGCACGACGTGGCCTATGGCGGGCAGGGAAGCGATGCGATCCATCTTGCCGGCCTCAATTTCACGCGCGTCGATGGCGGAGAGGGGATCGATACTCTGGCGCTGGATGGGTCTGGTCTGGTTCTGAACCTTGGCGCCTATGGCGACAGGGTCCAGGGCTTCGAGAAGTTCGACCTGGGAAGCGGCGGCAATGAGCTCGATATCCGCCTGTCCGACGTGTTGAACGAACCCGAAGCGGCGTCGACGCTCGGCCATATCGAGATTGCGGGCAGCGCAACGTCGACTGTGAACCTCATCGATGGCGGCGGCGCGTGGTCGGTTACGAACACGCAGACCGTGGGTTCCGTGACCTTCGATGTTTATCACAACAGCGCGCTCGATGCGGCCCATACATTTGGCGATGTCTGGATTCAGCAGGGAATAGTGGTTGTCTGAGACGCGATCGGTTTGATTGGTTCGGCGTCATCACCGATCGGGCCTCCGGCTCGTCGGAAATGACAAGCGCCAAAGCGAGCTATCTGATTCAGAAGCGGGGCTCGCATCCCTGATTAGGAGCGGGAACCGGCTTTCGTCGATGCTCCGCGCGCATGCGGGCGCAGAGTGGAGAGCTTCATTTGTCGAAAGATTTTTACGTCGGGAGAATTCTGCTTGAAAAAGCGTGTCAGGCGCCTCACGAGGCGCCTCTTCCTCGTTCCTCTTGAACAGCTTGCATTGGAGTTTGTCATTCCCGGCGCGCCGGAAATCCGACCGGGAATGCAGAGCAAAAATAGCTATGGTTATACGCGGGGTTTCCGGTCGCTCGCTCTGCGAGCGTCGGGAATGTGGCCCCCCCTGTTTGCTTGTCTTCTTGCCGCCCTCGCGCTTCACGGCTGCTCCAGCGTCGGAAATGACGGGCCGCCTGAGATGGCCGCGGAAGTCGTGACTCGCGCCGTGGCGAGCGAGAAGGTTATTCCCAAAAAGGAGGTTTCAGCCCCACCCGCCGTCCCAGAACGTCCCGTCAGCCTCGACACGATGCGCGGAGCCGTTTCAGCCGCGCTCGATTACAGCTCGAGCGTTCGGCATGCCGGCTCGCAGCTCGCCTTGTCGGGCGTCAATATCGATATTGCGCGGGCCGGCTATCAGCCGACGCTGCAGGGCTCTGCTGGCGGCATAAAACATTCGGCCTACCGCAATCTCGGCGCGGCCGGCCTGCCGGATTTCCAGTTCACCGTGAGTCAGCCGCTCTACGATTGGGGAAAGACCGACGCCGACGTCGACCGCGCCCATGCGGAAAGCGAAGCGGCGGGATTGGAGCTTGCGGCGGAGCACGAGAAGGCCGCGCTCGAAGCGGCGCAGGCATATATATCGGTCAAGCGAAACGAGGCGATCGTTCGCGCCGCTCAGGATAATCTCGCCGCACATGAGCGCTTCACCAAGCTTGCGAAGGAACGCGCGAAGGGCGGCGTCGGAGACCACAGCGAAGTCGAGCTCGCTGGCGTTCACCAGTCCGAGGCGATGTCGGAACTCGAAAATGTCAACGGGCTGTTGCGCAACGCCCGCAGCATCTTCCTGTCGAAAGTCGGATATGAGCCGAAGCAGCTCTCGGATATTCCAGACCTCAATCTCGCGCTTGGCGATATAACGGATGTCAGAGCCGAAGCCTCTCTGGCTCCGGCCGCTTCCGCCTCGCTGGCGAAGGGCAGGGCGGCGGAACATGCCGTAGCGTCTGCGAAAGCGGAGCTCTTCCCGAAGCTCACTGCGGAAGGCTTCGTGCGGCAATATCCCAATAACTCGTACTCCAACTCGCAGTACCCCTATACGCGCACGACCGACGCGGGCGTAGGTCTACGGCTCGTTGCGCCGACCTTCGTCGGGCTGAGCAATTTCAAGCGTGTCGAAGCTGCTCACCTGCAGGCCGACAGCGCGCAATGGGCGGCCGAGACGACCATCCGCAAGGCGGTGGAGGATGTCCGCGCATTCCAGGACAAGGCGCCGACCCTGCGCAGCCAAGTGAGTATTCTCGAGGCGCAACTGCGCAAAGCCAAGGCCCTGCGCAAAATCTATGAAGATCAGTTCCTGCTCGGGGAACGCACGCTCACCGACCTCGCATCGGTGCAGGGGGACGTCTATCGCATCGAACGCAACGGCGCTGAAGCGCGATATGCGATTTCCGATCTGCAATATTCGGCGGCAAGCGCGCTCGGCAGGCTCCTGCAGTTGCTCGACATCGCCGCCGGGGAGCAGAAGAAATGACCGAGCTGGGGAAGGTTCAGTCGATCAAGGCCGGCGCCCGCACGCGCGAGTCCGACGAGGGGGATTCCTTGCTGGATGGGCTGCTGTTGCTCTGCCAACTTTACAATCGGCCTGCGAGCGCCTCGGAACTAACGGCGGGCCTGCCGCTCGACGGTGGGCGCCTTACGCCCGATCTCCTCCGGCGCGCCGGCGCCCGCGCAGACCTCGACGTCCAGGTCCGCCGCAAGGACATCAGCGCGATCGTTTCGGGGTTTCTGCCCGTGCTGCTCCTGATGAAGGACGGCTCCGTGGCGGCGCTTCTCAGCGTTAAAGAGGGCAAAGCGAAGATCGTTCTGCCCGAACTGGCCACGCGCGAAATGTCGGCGCCGGTCGAGAGCCTGATGGCGCGCCACAGCGGCCTCGTCGTCTTGGCCGCGCCTCTGGCGCGGCGCGACTCCCGCGCCGACGGGTTTGGAGACGCGCCGGACAAGCACTGGTTCTGGGATGAAATCAAGCGCTACTGGCCGAATTTCCTGGAAGTGGCTTTTGCCGCGGGCGTCGCCAATCTCCTCGCCATCGCAACGTCTCTGTTCGCCAAGCAGGTCTATGACCGGGTCGTCCCAAATCTGTCTTTCGCGACCTTGTGGGTGCTCGCCCTGGGCGTCGGTCTTGCGATCGTCCTCGAGACGGTCATGCGGATATTGCGCGCGCATCTGATGGACGTCGCCGGTCGCCGGCTGGATCTCACGTTATCGGCGCGCCTTTTCGAAAGGGCGCTCGGCTTGCGGCTGGAAGCCCGGCCTCGATCGGTCGGCTCTTTCGCCAGCCAGCTCAAAGAAATGGATGCAGTGCGCGAATTCTTTACCTCGGCGACGATCGGCGCCCTCAGCGACATTCCCTTCCTCATCTTGTTCATCGTGATCGTCGCTTATATCGGCGGACCTGTCGCGATCGTTCTTGCCTGCGCCGTGCCGCTGATTGTCATTCCCGGCGTGATCGCGCAATGGCCGATTTCCGAGCTATCGCAACAACACCTGCGCGAAGGCGCGGTCCGTCACGGGCTGCTTATGGAGGCGCTCTCCGGTATCGAAACGGTCAAGGCGACACAAGCGGAGGGCCGCTTCCAGCGATTATGGGAGGAATATACGGCGTTGCTCGCGCAAAACGGCGTGCGTATGCGCACCATCTCCAGCTTGCTGATGTTCTCCGCGACCGCCGTTCAGCAGATCGCCTATGTGCTGGTGATGGTCGTCGGCGTTTATCGCATCGCCGACGGCGAGATGACGGTCGGGGCGTTGCTCGCCTGCTCGATTCTCTCGTCGCGGACGATCGCGCCACTCACGCAACTTGCCGGCATCTTCGCCCGCTGGCAGCACATGCGCGCCGCGCTCAACAGCCTCGACGCGGTCATGGAGGCGCCCGTCGACCGTCCGGCGGATAGGAAGTTCGTTCACCGGCCACGGCTTATGGGCAACTATCGTTTCGAAAACGTCGCTTTCGCCTATGACAAGGACAGCAACCCGGCGCTGCAGATCCCCACCCTGTCGTTCGACGCCGGCGCATCCACAGCTCTTCTCGGCGCCAATGGATCGGGAAAATCGACGCTGCTGAAGATTTTGGCGGGGCTGTATCACGTCCAGCAGGGGCAATTGCTGCTCGACGGCGCGGAGATCAGGCAGATCGACCCGGCGGATGTGCGGAAATCAGTGGCCTATCTGCCGCAGGATGTGCGGCTGTTTCACGGCACCTTGCGGGATAATCTTCGTCTCGGGCTCGAGATGAAGCAGGACGAGGAATTGCTGGAAGCTCTGGCTTTCGTCGGCGCGGAGGGCCTTGTCCAGGAACATCCTCTCGGCCTCGACCGGATGATCACCGAAGGCGGCGGCGGCGTCTCCGGGGGACAGCGGCAGTCGATCGGTCTGGCACGCATATGGCTGCGCGATCCGCGAATTGTCCTGCTCGACGAACCGACGGCCGCGATCGACCACGCGCTGGAGCTCGTGCTCATCAACCGCATCAGGGAATGGGCCGCTGGCCGCACGCTCGTCGTCGCCACCCATCGCCAACCGGTCCTCGCCCTTACGCAGCGCGCCATCGTGCTCAACGCGGGCCGCCCCGCCGCCCATGGGCCTGTGGAGGGCGTGCTTGCGGCGCTCGCTTCCAATCGCACGGCTGGCCCGGCCCGTCATCCACAGCCCTCGAAGGAGGCCGAGTGATGGATATAAAACGCATCGGCGCCAATGCGGCTGCGCTGATCGCCGCCGCGATGGAGGACGAAGCCCCCGACCGCTTCAGGATGTCACGACCGCTTCTCTGGATTACCGCGCTTGGTCTCGTGGTTTTTTTGGTCTGGGCCGCCAATGCGTCGCTCGACGAGGTCACTAATGGCGCCGGGAAGGTCGAGCCATTGAGCCGTAGCCAGGTTATCCAGAGTCTGCAAGGGGGAATCCTGGAGTCGCTTGCGGTTCAGGAAGGCGAGGAGGTTGCAGTTGGCCAGAAGCTCGCGGTCATCGAGGACACGCAGTTCCGCGCCGCCTATCAGGATCTCGACGGCCAGACGATCGCTTTGAAGGCCGCGTTGAGCCGGCTTTACGCGGAGCTGAGCGGCGCCGATCACATCGACTTCAACCGGGACGTAAAGGCCAACGACGAGATCATCCGAGGCGAAATCAGCCTCTTCAATGCGCGGCGTCAACATTTTTCGGAAGCAGTTTCTTCGCTCGACGAACGCATCGGACTGACCTCCCGACAGCTCGAACTGCTCAAGCCGATGGTGGAGCGGGGCGCGTCGAGCAGGTTGAAACAGATCGAGCTCGAGCGGACGCTGGCCGATCTGAAGGGGCAACTGGCGGAAGCCCGCAATTCCTACTTTCAGGAAATCAACGACCAGATCACCAAAAAGAGCGCGGAGCTTGCGAGCCTGACTCAGCAGCGCGAACAGAAACGCGATGCGCTCACGCATGCCGTGCTGAAATCGCCAGTGCGGGGAATCGTCAAGAATTTGAAAGTGACGACGCGCGGCGGCGTCGTCTCTCCCGGCGAGACCATCATGGAAATCGTGCCGCTCGACGATCAGCTCTATGTCGAAGCCGAAATCAGGCCCCAGGACGTCGCCTTCCTGCATACGGGTCAGCGCGCCAATGTCAAAATCACGGCTTATGATTACACGATCTACGGGATGCTCACCGGAGAGCTTGTGTTCATCAGCGCCGACACTCTCAAGGACGAGACGCGGAAGGACGCCGACCCCTATTATAGAGTCCGCGTGCTCACCGACACGGCTGCGTTGCAGGGTCCGGACGGCCCCCTCCCGATCAAGCCGGGAATGGTCGCCGACGTGAATATTCAGACAGGCAAGAAAACCGTGCTCGACTATTTGCTCAAACCGATATTGAAAGGGCAAGAGGCGCTACACGAACGCTGACGCGTAGCGCCTCTCACTCTGCGCGCTCGCTTCAGTGCGTGGCGCCGAGGGACTGAACCGCTTGCTGGCACGCCTGTTCGCAGCTCTGACAGGCCTCCGCGCAGATACGGCAATGCTCATGCGACTGCGCGTGCTTTTGGCATTCGTCTGCGCAGAGACGGCAGGCCAGCATGCAGCTCTCCAGCGTCGAACGGATGATCTCCTCATTGCTTCCCGTGCGGCGCGTTGCAATCGCCCCGGCTGCAAAGCAAATGTCCGCGCAATCGAGGTTGAGGCGGATGCACTGCCTGAGGCGCGTGACCTCTTGCTCCCCGATACAAGCGTCGGCGCAGGAAATGCAGCTCTGTCCGCAGTCGTAGCATTCCTCGATCGCGCGGATCAGGGCCTGGTTGGTCTGCCCCTTTACGTCTGGATGCGTCCCGATGATCTCCTGAGTGTGCATGAGGCTTCTCCGCAGGTTGAGACGCGGGAACAACCCTGCCCATGCGAAATTGTTTCCGGCGGCGCCCTAGCGGGCTTTCCGCTGGCGTGGAATCGTGCGAGCGATAATAGAGCGCACAGATTCAAAGAGCTGGAGCGCGTTCTTTTCGCAAAAGCCGATCAACTTTGGCGGATGGGGTGTAGTCGCGGTCACGACGGAGATGGCGCCTACCGCCCCTGGACCGCGAGCCTTCAGGCTCGCCGTTGCCAAAAGCGCGCCTGAAGGCGCGCGGTCCAGGGGCGCTGGAAAAGATGAAACTATAAGTTGCCGGAACGTCTTTATGCTCGGGTAGGACGAGTTCTCGGGCGAGAGGGGGCGGCTCCAGTGGCGATCTGCTCGACCGACCGCGGGAACGCGTTACGATCTTTCGTTGTCCTACCCGCCAAGATCTCGGCCGAATTCCCGTTTCACGCCGACGGTCACTGATGGGCGTGATTTTCAGAGCCTTATCCAAATGCAAAGGGTGGATAGGACAAGCGCGACCATGGAGCTTGACACTCTACAGACTTCGGCCATTTTAGGGGCGATGGCTTGGCGGCGGATAAAATACAGCAGCTTTCGGCGCGCGTTTATCGCTTGCGCCACGCTATCTATTTTTCTGCTTCAGCTCGCGTCATTAGCGGGGGCGATAAAGCTTTCCGGGGTCATCGGTCTTTACGCATCCTCGGAAGCCGCCGCCTTGTGCAGCCTGGAGGGCGATAACGCCGCTCCGGCGCATGGCGACAGCCATCATTCCAAATGCCGCGACCATTGTTTGGCGAGCGGCCGCGCGGCGTCTGCTCTGGCGTTCGCGGTCACTTGCTTCGCTATCCTGGACTTGTTCCCCGAGCGCCAAATCGCCGCTTATGGCCTCTTGGACGAACCCTGGCCCATCCCGGGCCGGTTGAATAGCTGGTCGTCTCGCGCGCCACCCTTCTTCTCCTGATCGACCGAACGCAGCCAGAGTCTGCGCAAGATAATTTCGGTTCTCGCGGCCGACAGCGCCGTCAGGGAGAAGCAACGTGTTTTCAACCGTTTCATCGAGCGGCGAGCAGTCGCATGCTCCCGTTGGGGAAGCTTATTCGCTTCGTGAGGTCTTCCTTTCGAGCCAAGGAGACCTTCTCCGCTACCTCACGCGAAAGGTCGGCTCGACCGACGCGCCGGATCTTCTTCAAGAGACCTTTGTCAGGGTCGTCCGGCTGGAAAAGCCGGAGAGAATCAATGATCCGCCGGCCTTCCTGAAAACGATCGCGACTAATCTGGCGCGCGATTTTGTGCGCCGCCGGAGAACCGAAGCGGGCTATATCCAGTTTGGCGACTATCTGGTCGAAGCGCCGTCCGCGGATGCTCCCGCCGACGAACGTCTGGATTATGAACGTAAATCCCGCCTCCTCGACGTGGCTGTCAGCTCTCTGCCGCCGCGGTGCCGGGAGGTTTTCAAGCTTCATATCTACGAAGACGTTCCCCTCCACGAGATTGCGCGGAAATTAGAGATCTCCGACAGGATGGTGCGTAAGCATCTCAGCCTGGCTTTCCGGACCTGCCGCGCCGCGCTCAAATCTTCTTTAGAGTGACACATGCCCGCTGCAGAAAAAATTCCTGCGGGGAGGTTCCTTATTCTCGATCTGATGCGTCTAAGGAGGTTGGGACAACCTATAGCTCTGATGATCTGACGGGGAGTGCGACAATTGGCTCGATGAGGGCGCGTCGAGACGAAATCGCCCTTTCGCGCGGCCAAGCGCCATGGCGTCGCTGGACGCCTGCGAGTATCTCACTGCTCCGCATAGAAGATTAACCGCGCCGTATGTGTTTTCCGGTCTGCGAATGAGGATCGAAGCGATGTTGGGATCGATTGGAAGGACTGCATTTTGGCTGCTATTGACGCTCGCGGCGCTCGCCGGCGTCGGAGAGGCCGCAGCGAAAGATTTGCCTGTCGCCATCAACTTCGGACTGATGGCGGATGGAAAGGATGTCGGTTGCGGGGCGCCGCTCGCCAATCTCGGCGTCGCCCATCTGCAGGCCAAGCTCCATGAGGCGCGCTTTTACATCTATGGCGTCAAGCTCATCGACGCCAAGGGCATACGTACGCCCGTTGCGCTCGCGCAAAACGAATGGCAGTACGGCGACGTCGCTTTGGTCGATTTCAAAGACGCGCGCGGCGGCAACGCTCCCTGCACGGAGAGCAATCCGGCCAAGAATGCGAGGATTTCCGGGACCGCGCCGCGCCGCGCCTATGTCGGTCTGGAATTTTCCGTCGGCGCGCCTGTGGAGACGATTATCGACGGAAAACCCGTCTCCATCAACCATTCCAACGTCGAGACGGCGCCGCCGCCTCTCGATGTCGCCGGCATGGCGTGGAATTGGCAGGCCGGGCGTCGATTCCTGGTGTTCGAGGTCGATCCGCCGTCTCCGATCGTCAAAGCGGACGGTTCCAAGACCAAGACCTGGACGGTGCATCTGGGCTCGACGGGCTGCAAGGGTAATCCCGCCACGGGCGAAATCGTTTCCTGTGCGCATGAGAATCGTTTCACCGTGACCTTCGACCGTTTCGATCCGAAGACGCAGCGCGTCGAATTCGACCTCACCCGGCTCTTCGAGAACAGCGACCTTCTTGTCGATAAGGGCGGCGCGGTCGGTTGCATGAGCGGGCTCGATGATCCGGAATGCCCCGCGATTTTCGCCGCGCTTGGCCTCAATCTCACCGGCGCCGACGGGACGGCAGGCAAGCAAACGAAGCCAGGCGCCTCCCCGGTCTTCAAGGCCGGCCTCGCGAAATTGGCGGGAGGCAAGCAATGAGGCGCGGGCAGCTTTTCGCGATCGCTTTGCTGGGGTTCGCCGCCGCGTCTTTCGCGATGGCCGAGCCGGCCAAGCAAACCGGCTGGAAATGGGACCTGCCCAACTATGTTCCGCCGCCGCGCGTTCCTGCGGACAATCCGATGTCGGAGGAGAGGTTCCAGCTCGGCAGGCGCTTGTTCTACGATAAGCGTTTATCCGGGAACGGGACGATTTCGTGCAGCTCCTGCCATCTGCAGGAGCGCGCCTTCACGGACGGCCGCGTGTTGAGCGTCGGCTCGACCGGCGAGAATACGCCCCGAAACGCCCCCTCGATTATCAATTCGGGATGGCATGGGACGCTGACCTGGGCCAATCCGGCGCTGGTGACGCTCGAGCGGCAGATGACGAACCCGTTGATGGGCGAGCGGCCGATCGAAATGGGCGTGAACGACGCAAACAAGAACGAGATCCTTGCGCGCTTTCGCGCCGACCCGGATTATCGGAAATGGTTCAAGGAGGCGTTTCCCGACAAGACCGATCCAATCTCCCTCGAAACCATCGTCAAGGCGATTTCCGCATTCGAGCGTGGGGTCGTATCGTTCAACAGCCGCTATGATCAGTATTTGCAAGGCAAGCTGAAATTGAGCGAGGCCGAGCAACGGGGCCACGACCTTTATTTCGGCGAGAAAGCGGAGTGTCATCACTGCCACGGCAGCGTGAATTTCAACGACCAGTTTGTTCACGTGAAGACGCGCGAGGCCGAGACGCCGTTTCACAACACCGGGCTTTACGACATCGACGGCAAGGGCGGATATCCCCTTCCGAACCGCGGTCTCTTCGATATAACGTCCGATCCTGACGACATGGGCAAATTCCGCGCGCCCAGCCTGCGCAACATTGCGGTGACAGGCCCCTACATGCATGACGGAACCGTCGCGACGCTCGAAGACGTCATCGAGATTTATTCGAAGGGCGGCCGTAAGATCGAGAAAGGGCCGAACGCCGGCGACGGACAAGCGAGCCCGCTCAAAAGCGGCCTGATCGTCAAGATCGACATGACGCCGCAGGAAAAGGCCGATCTTTTGGCCTTCCTGAAGACTCTCACTGACGAGACTCTGCTGACCTCGCCAAGGTTCTCTGATCCTTGGAAAAAGGCGGCGGCGTCGAATTAGCGAGAAGGCGGCGCCTCGTCATAGAGCGCATTTCCGCAAAGTGGTGCGCTTTTGCGAAATGAATGCGCTTCAGCTTTTTGAAGCTGCGCGCTTTCTCGTCGCTCGCATGATCCCATGCGAGCGGAAAGCGCGCGAGAGGCGCCGCCATCTTCGAACCCGCACCTTCAGTTGTGCTGAAACCGAAGCTGGCGCATCTGCGCTTGCCGTGTCTCGCGGCTCCTCTTCGCCGAGCGCACGTTCTTTATTGACGCCCTCCTTGGGCGCTGATCTTTTGCCGGCCGCATCGACAGGCGCCAATGCAGCGCCTTCCTGGAGAGAATATTTACGCCAACCCATGCGTTACGCGATTCCGATCGGATTTCCGGGTCAGCTTGCATTTCGCGCGCAAGGAGTATTCTCTCGACTGAGCGCCATGCGAGCAGACGAAGAGCAGCAATTTCGGTTCGATCAATGATGCCTGGCACTGAAACACCGCCCTCCGACTCCGACGATGCTGGAGACGAAGCCATCGACTGGTTCGTGAGGTTGAGGGCGGGACTGTCGTCCAACGAGGAAAAGGCGGCTTTCGAGCAGTGGCGCGCCAAAGACGCGGAAAATGCGGCGGCCTTCGAGGAGGTCCTGCGGATGTTTGGCCATCTCGCCGGGATGAGCCCGTCGCGTCGGGCCCAAACGCCGCGCCATAGCGGTAGACGCCATGCCGCGGCCGCGGTCGCCGGACTGGCGGCGGCTCTCGCGCTACTGCTGTCCTTGGGCGACGTCGCTACGCGACTCCGAGCAGATCACTATGCCGGCGTCGGCGAAAGGAAGGTCGTCGCCTTGGAAGACGGCTCAAAGGCGGAGCTCGATGCGAGTTCCTCTATCGCGGTCCGCTACAGCGCCGCGGAGCGGCGCGTGATCCTGCTATCCGGCGAAGCCTGGTTCAATGTCGCGCGCGACCCCGCGCGTCCCTTTGTCGTCGAGGCCGGCGAAGGATCGGCGACAGCGCTCGGCACCGCCTTCGACGTCGCCTTGAACGGTTCCGGCGCGCGCGTCACAGTGAATGAACATCGCGTGCTGGTCATGAGCGGGGGAGCCTCGGTCGTGGTGGAGGAGGGCCAACAGAGCGCTTATGAGAGAGACGCAGCGGCGCGCGCGCCCGAAACCGTGGACGTCGAGGCGGCGACCGCCTGGCGACGCGGGAAGCTGATCGTGACCAAGCTGCCGCTCGGCGACGTTCTGGCGACGGTTGGGCGTTACCATCGCGGCTTTATTTATTGCGTCGAACCCTCAGCTTGCAGTCGCCGCGTTTCTGGTGTTTTCGACGTCGCGGACGAGGCGCAGATCATTAGCGAAATGGAGATGTCGCTCGGTTTGCGCGCCATTCGTCTGACGCCGTTCGCGACCTTCTTGTATTGACGTTCGAGCGCCTGCGATTTTCGGTCTCTCTGCGTCGAAGGAGAAAGAATGAGAAAAGAGACGCCGCAACGGCTCCGATATTGTGATGACCTCATGCGCTCGTCCTTTCCATTTCACGGCGCCCAGCAACCGCCTCTGCGGCGCGGAGCGAGATGAACGTCTCCGCGCCTTTCATTCGACGCCCCGTCGCCACCACGTTAATTGCCGCCGCCCTCTTCCTGCTCGGCGCGCTCGCCTATTTTTTTCTGCCGGTCGCCAGCATTCCGTCCGTCGAGCGGCCGATCATCAGCGTCTCCGCCAATCGTCCGGGGACCGATCCGGCCACCATGGCGGCCTCGGTGGCTGCGCCGTTGGAACGGCGGCTCGCGGGCATATCCGGCGTTACCGAGCTCACTTCCGCCAATTCATACGGTTCGACGTCGATCACCCTCCAATTCGGGCTCGACCGAAACATCGATGCGGCGGCGCGCGACGTGCAGGCTGCGATCAACGCGGCGATGACCGATCTTCCGCCCGACCTGCCGTCCCCGCCTTCCTTCCGCAAGGCCAGCTTGGCCGGGCCGCCGGTCTTCGCCCTCGCGATGACGTCGGATACGCTGCCGACCAGCGCGATCTATGACATAGCGGACACGGTTATCGCCCAGCGAATCGCGCAGATTCCAGGCGTCGCCGACGTAAGGATCGCTGGCGCCGAGCAGCCGGCAATCCGCATCCAGGCGGACCCGACGCGGCTTGCAAGCATGGGCCTCAGCATCGACAGGGTGAGCGAGGCGATCCGGAAGGCCAATGTCCTCGGTCCGCTCGGCGCGCTCGACGGCGACGCGCGTTCCCTGACCTTCGGCGCAAACGGCCTCCTGTCGACGCCCGAGGAATTTCGTCAGATCGTGGTCGCTTCCTCGGCCGGCGCCGTGACGAAGCTCGGCGACGTCGCCTCTGTCGAGTTGGGCCCGCGCAACCGGCTGTCGGCTGGATGGTACAACGGCAAGCCTGCGCTTTTCGTGGTCGTCTCCAAGCAGCCGAGCGCCAATGTGATCGAGACGGTGGATCAGATAAAGGCGTTGCTGCCGAGATTGCAGAACTGGATTCCGAGCGGCGTCGACATCTCGGTGCTCACAGACCGCACGCAGACGATCCGCGCCAGCGTTTCGGAGATCCAGCGCGCCTTGCTGATCTCGGTTATCCTCGTCATGCTGGTGGTGTTTCTCTTCCTTCGCCGCGCGGCGCCCACCTTTGCGGCGGGGATCACCGTCCCGCTCTCTCTTGCGAGCGCCTGCGTGGCGATCTGGGCGGCAGGATTCACGCTGGACAATTTTTCGCTTATGGCGCTGACGATCGCTGTCGGCTTCGTCGTCGACGACGCCATCGTGATGATCGAGAACATCGAAAGGAATATCGAGCGCGGGATGGGGCGGCTCGCGGCGGCGCTCGAGGGCGCGCGGCAGATCGGCTTCACGGTCGTCTCCATCAGCCTGTCTCTCGTCGCCGTGTTTGTCCCTCTGCTCTTCATGAGAGACACCGTCGGCATGATGCTGCGGGAATTCGCATTCACGCTGAGCTTCGCAATCGTTGCGTCGATGCTCGTGTCCTTGACGGTCACGCCGATGATCTGCGCACATCTTCGTTCGGCCCGTCCCGCGAGTCCGTCGGTCATGGACCGGATCGTGGGCGGCGCGCTCGGCGCGATCCTGCGGCTCTATGCACGAACATTGCGGCCCGTCGTGGATCATCCGCGCGTGATGCTCCTCGTGATCCTGGCGACGATAGGCGTGACTGTGTGGCTCTATCTCACCATACCTCAGGGCGTCATGCCGCAGGACGACATCGGCCTTATCAACGGGACGTCTGAGGCCTCGCCCGAGATATCTTTCTCGAGCATGGTCGAGCTGCAGCGGAAAGCCGCCGATGTGATCGGCGCCGATCCGGACGTCGTGGGGGTCGGTTCGGTCCTGGGCGGCGGCTTGGGCATGCTTGGCAATCAGGGGCGGTTTTTTATCGCGCTGAAGCCGGCGGGCCAGCGCAAAGCGACGAGCGCCGAGATTGTCGCGCGGCTGCGGCCGAAGCTTGCCGAGATCGACGGCTTAAAACTCTTCATGATCCCGGCGCAGGATTTTCGCGCGGGCGGCCGGCAGAGCAAGGCGCAATTTCAATTCACGCTTTGGGATGCTTCCGTCGAGGAGCTGGGACGATGGACCCCTAAAGTCCTTCAGCGTCTGAAAGCGCTGCCTCAGCTCGCCGACGTGTCGAGCGACGTGCAGAGAGGCGGCCTCAGAGCAAATGTGATGATCGATCGCAACGCTGCCTCCCGAATGGGCGTCGCGATCTCGTCGATCAACGCCGCGCTGAACAGCGCTTTCGGCCAAAGGCAGGCGTCGATCATCTACACGGAGCGCAACCAATATCGCGTGATTGTCGAAGCGCCCGAATCGCGCCAGCGCAGCCTGCCCGATCTCGAAAGCGTCTATGTGACGGGGACCGGCGGACAGATCATGCCGCTCGCCGCGGTCGCGCGTATCGAGAGCGGGGCCATGCCGCTCGCCGTCAATCATCAGGGCGTCTCGCCGGCCATCACGCTGACATTCAACACGGCTCCCGGCTATTCGCTCGGCGCCGCCGCGGCGGCGGTGCGCGAGGCGGTCGACAATCTGCGCATTCCAGATGGGCTACATGCCGAATTCGCCGGCGACGCGGCGGATTTCATCAAGACGGTGAAGGGGACGCCGCTCTTCGTGCTCGGCGCGCTTATCGCCGTCTATATTATCCTCGGCATGCTCTACGAGAGTTTTATCCATCCGTTGACGATCCTCTCGACGCTGCCGTCGGCCGGGCTGGGCGCGCTGGTCGCGCTCGAAGCGTTTCAGACGCCCTTCACCACCATGGCTTTGATCGGCGTTCTGCTGCTGATTGGCATCGTCAAGAAAAACGGCATCATGCTCGTCGACTTCGCGCTTCAGGCAGAGCATGAGAAGGGCCTCTCGCCGCACGACGCCATACTGGCGGCGGCGGCCGAGCGGTTCCGCCCGATCCTGATGACGACGCTGACAGCAATGCTGGGCGCGCTCCCCCTCGCTTTGGCGACGGGCGTTGGCGCCGAATTGCGCCGCCCGGTCGGCGTCACCATCGTCGGCGGTCTGCTTCTCAGCCAGATCATGACGCTCTATACGACGCCGGTGATCTATCTCGTCATGAGCAAGCTGCAAAGAAGAGCGCCGCGCCGAAACGCCGAAGCGCCGATTGGCTCAGAGGAAGCGGTTGGTTGTAGCGGGGGGCTACAGCCGCGCAGTTGAAAATTCGATGAAGTCGCGAAAGCGCCTCGGGGAGATGGGGAAACGCCGCGGTCAGTGCTCTGAAATGTCGATTGGTTCGCTGTCATTCCCGACGCTCGCAAAGCAAGCGATCGGGAATTACCGCCGTCATTGCGAGGAGGCGGAGCCGACGAAGCAATCCAGGGCGGCGCCGCTGCCTGGATTGCTTCGCTTCGCTCGCAATGACGGGCACTGAGTAAAACCAGCGCTTTTTGGGCTCTGTATTCCCGACGCTCGCTCAAGCGAGCGTCGGGAACGACAGGGAACCGATCAAGCGGATCTCGTATCAAACCCCACCGCCGGAAATCCGCTCGATGGTCAGAATTCCAGACGCAAGGAACCAAGTATGGTTCTCGGGGGGCCGGCCATGATCTGGAACCGGGACGCAGCGCTCGCATAATATGTCGTGTCCAGGAGGTTCTTCGCGTTGAGCTGCGCGGTGAGATGCGCGGGACCGACGTCGAAGCGATAAGAGATCATTCCATTCAGGATTGCGTAGGCCGGAATGGTGAAGGAGTTGGCGTTGTCGCCAAAGGCGCTTCCCACGACCTGCGCGCCGCCGCCGATGCTGAGGCCGTGGAATGAGCCGTCAGCGTCATATTTGACCCAAAGGTTGCCCATGTTTTTTGGAACGGTCGGAAGCCGGTTCCCAGCGATGAAAAGCTGGGTGTTGATTTCGGTGAGCGGATTGTAGAGCGAGCCTTTGGTGACGCGTGCGTCGTCATGCGTATAATTGGCGATCACGCTCCAATTTTCGTTTATTTGGCCCTTTAGATCGACCTCTAATCCTTTGCTTTCGGCTTCGCCCGCCACCAGCGTGTTGCCGGGATTGGTCGGATCAGGCCCCGGGACATTCGTCTTGACGAGATCGAAATAGGCCAGTGTCAGCAAGAGACGCTTATCCAAAAACTCCGCCTTGACGCCGCCTTCCCATTCATAGGATCGGACCGGAGGCAAGGGCGACGGGACCGCGCTGCCGGCGTTGAGCCCATTGTCGGCGTTCAGCGACTTCGTGTAATTGGCGTATAAGGAAAGCCAAGGCGTTGGCTGTATGGTTAGACCCACGCGTGGGCTAAACGCCTTGCTCAAATTCGGGCTCACGATCCAAGCGGTGCGCAGATCATTATTCTTAACCTGCCAGTTGGTCTCGGCCCAATCATATCGGCCGCCGAGAAGCAGATGGACTTTATCGTCCCAGAACGAAATCGTGTCCTGGGCGTAGACGCCCTTCCAGGATTCTGAATTTGTCGTGAAAAGATTGGGCGTTACGCCGGCATATCTGCTTCCGTAAACCGGCGCGTAGATGTTGAACGCGGGCAAATATTTCGACGCGGGAACGACAAGATAGAAGGGCGCGAGCGGCTGATAGTTGCTGTAATAATCGAACCCGACAAGCGTGGAATGGCTCAAGGGCCCGGTGACGAACTTGCCCTTCAGATCCAGATTTGTGGCCATGCCTTGGTTGGTGATGGACTGGTAATAGGAGCCGCGCGTCAGGGCGCCTGTCGCTTGGTTGAGGCCGATGAAAGACACCGACGACAAATCTTGCCCCTGACTCCGATAATAGAGCCTGTTCGTCAGGCTCCAATTTTTATCGATGTCGAACGTCCAGTCATAGCCATAGTATCTAAGGTCGAACCGCTGCGGAAGCTTGCCGGTGTATGATGGGTCTTGAAGATAGCGCGTGATTGGAATCGACGCGGGCCTGTTGCCGACCGCGACGGTGTTGGACTCGGGCATGAACACGTCATGCATGAATTGCAAGTCGATATTGGCCCTGAATTGATCATTCGGGCGGATGGAGAATGTCGGCGCCAGGAAGTAATATTCTTTGTTTGCAAAGTCCTGGTAGGAGTCGGAGCGCACATAGCTGCCGTTGAAGCGATAGGCGAGCGTTTTTTCTTTGTTCAGTGGCGCCGTGGCGTCCACCGTCGTCCGGGTGAAACCATATGAGCCGGCCTGCTCCTGCACGGAATAATAAGGGCGGTCCAAGGGGCGTTTCGGCACGAGATCAACCAAGCCGCCGGGCTCGGATCGCCCATAGAGCATCGCTGCCGGACCTTTCAAAACGTCCACCGACTGAAGATTGGCGGTATCGACGTTCATAAGCTGGTACTGGCGCAGACCGTTGAAATAAACGCTTGTGTTCGTGGAAAAACCGCGAATCATCAGTCCTGTGTAGAATGAGCTGTTGGGCACGGCGAGCACGCCGCTCGAATTGCCCACAACCGCATCTTTGAGATCGATTGCCTGCTGATCGTCCATCGTCTGGCGCGTGATGACCTGCACCGAGAAGGGAGTCTTCAGCAGCGGCGCGTCGGTTTTCAGCGTTGTGCCGGCCGTGTCCGACATGTAGCCGGTGAATCGTCCGCCGAGACCATCTTTTCCGGCGTTTTGGTCACGCGAGGCGGTTGCGGCGGACCGGCCGGCTCCGCTCCCATGAGGTGCCTGTTGGTTTGACTGGGGAGACGCGCCGACCTCGATCGGCGGCAATGCTTGCGCATTGCGCGGGCTCGCGTCGCTCATCGTCCTGTTCGATTGGGCCAGCACGATAGAAATCGCGTCGCCGTTCTCGCTGAGCCGGTAATTGAGCCCTGTTCCCGACAGCAGCGAGTCGAGCGCGCCAGAGAGCGTATAATCTCCGTTTAGCCCCGGCGTTGTGAGATCCTCCGTTAGACGCGAATGATAGAGAACATGAAGGCCATTTGCATCCGCCAACCGGTTGAGAGCAACATCCATCGAGCTTTGAGGAATCTGGTAGGTTTTGACCGCCTGTGCGATTTCCCTGTTGGTCATCGAGGCATGCGCGACTGCGGGGCTGCCGGCGTCGATCGCTTTCACGGCCATGACGATCGTAATCGCCGTTGTTTTCTTCCACTCTCTTTTGGCCGTTGTCTCGTTCATTTTCCACCACACAGAAAAATCGGCGAGGACGAATCTCCTCCCTTCTTTTCTGGGACGCGTGGCGTGTCGTTTCTGGAACGTCGTTCGACATCTATTTTTGGCGTTATCGAAGCGCGACGCACGCATATCGCAGCGAAAGCTGGCGCATGAGCGTCTCGGAGCGCCCGAGCAAGGAATGTTGGTCCATTCGGAACCTCGCGGACGATGTCCGGGTTCTGGCGAAGGCCCCCTTGGATCATAGTAGGTGCGACATGGAACGCCGCTCTATTAAAGACACGCCGGCATGCGCTCCCGTTTCGAGACCGGATTGCCCCGATTGGGCGCTCCGGCGACTGAGACTGGAACGTCTGGCGAGCTTGATGGAAGCTGAGAGTGAGCCGGTGCGGCTCTTCTCGACGATGGAGTGCTATCCGAAAAAAAGGCGCCTCGCTCTGCGGCAGGAAGGATCGCCCCTGGCCATCGCCCTCAAGGATTCGATCTTCCGGCTAGAAGGCCTGTCGGGGGACACTGTCGGCGACGGCGTCTCCTTCTTCAAGCTGTCCTTGTCGGAGGCGCATGAACTCCTTTGCGACTGCCATTATGGCGGCGTCTTGCATTTCGGGCAGCCAATCAGCGAACAGGTCGCCCGCCGGGCGCGGTCGCTCGCGGCGAAGCACAGCTTCGCGGAGCTGCGCGATCGCGTGACGTCCTGGCTTGGGCGGCAGTAGGCGCGCGTCCCGCCGGCCGTTCGGAAAGCAACGAACGGCCGATCGGGCGCCTTTATCGAAGAGGCGGACAAATGCCGAAGCGGTTGATGATGATGGCGGCGCTTCTGCTCGCGACGACCCTGCCCGGGGCGTCGCAAAGCCTGGAGCACCGGGAACATAGCGCCATGCAGCACCTCGGCGGCCACTACCGCCATATGCACCGCGACTGGAGCGGCGAGAAAGGGCGCCATGTGCACAGCGTCTGCTGGGATTGGGACGCGGGCGAGGGCTGGGTCTGGATTTGCCGATGAGCGCCTTCGGGCGGCTGGTCTGATCCGTGGTTGAGTTCGCCGTCCCCCGATGGTTGCCGACCGGACCTTCTGTGTTATTGTGTGGCCGGGAAACGCAATGAAGCTCAACTGGCTGCGCCTTATCGTCTCTGCGATGCTCGTCATCGCCGCTCTGTGGGCGGCGCCGCCGGGTTACGCTGCGCCTGCGCCCCATGCCTGTGCGGCGATGACCGCAGCGGACGACTGCCCCGACCATTCGGCCAACCATGCGACGGCGCCGCGGCACTGCGATTCTCTCATTTGCAGCGCTATTCAGTTGACGCCGCCTAGCGCCCTTGTGCCGACGATTACGGCCGCGCTCTCACCGGCGCGTCGTATATTCGACGACGCGGCCTATCGAGGGCGCACGGCGCCGCCGGACCTTCGTCCCCCGATTCTCTGAGCGCCCACCTAAGGGCCCGCTCTCTGCGCATGCGCCATCATGGGCGCCTCGGTGGCTGGCGCCACCGGCCAACGCGCGCGAGCGGCCCGGATTCTCCGTCTTACGATCTCATATCAGGCCCCCAGCGGGGCGGTAGCCCACTTGCGCGCAGCGACGCTTGCGCGTGAGGCGTGAGAGAACTCAGATGCGACAGAACTTCTTGCGGCTTGTCGGCGCGACGGCTGTCTTCGCGCTCGGCCTCGGATATGCCCGCGCGGCGGTCGACGATTACGCATTTCAACTGGTTCAAACTCGAATCAAAAAGGGGCAAAGCTTCGCCGATGTGCGCCTGGTCCATAAACCAGACGGCAAACTTGTTGGCGACGCCATTATTTTCGCCACGCGACTCGACATGGCGCCGGATGACATGGAATCGATGACGAGCGCCATCGCACTGACGCAAAGCCCTGAGCCTGGCCTTTACCGCTTCAAGGTCGATCTGACGGATGAGGGACGCTGGCGCATGTCCATCGCGGCGAAGATTCAGGGAGAGACCGGAACGCTCCAGGGCCGGCTGATCTTGCAGGCGACTCCATGAGGCGACTCGTTTTTTTGTCGATCTGCGTCGCGACAGGCGTTTTCGCTTCGCCTGTTTCGGGGGCGGAAAGGAGTCCGCCCGGCGCGACGGCGGAGAGCGTGGTGGCCTTGGCCAGGCGGCTCAGTCCAGAGCTTGCGGCCGCGGTTCTCGACGCCGACGCGGCCTTGCAGCGCGTGGGCGCCGCCGGGGTTCAACCCGACCCGACGGTCACCCTGCAGGCATGGGACGTGAACAGCAAGGGCGTCGGCCAGCGCTGGATCGGCGTCGAGCAGACCTTCAGACTCTGGGGTAAGACGGACCTCGAAAAAGGCGTCGCCCAGGCTGACGCCGATGCGTCGCGGCATCAGAGCCATGCGATGGAGGTCGATCTCGTCGCTCGTGTGAAGACCGCCTACGCCCAATACAGCGCCGCCCAGCGCGCGCTGGAATTGTCGAAGTCGCTCCAGCAGCGCGTCGATCAGCTCCTGGAGCTGTTGCGACTGCGTTATGGCGCAAGCTCGGTCGATCAGCAGGAGGTCATCAGGTCCGAGCTGGAGGCGGCCACCGCGGCCGCCGACGTCGCCCGCAGAGAAGGGGACGTCAAATCATCGGCCGCGCGCTTGAATGCGCTCATCGGCCGCGACGCGCGTGCGCCGCTGGCCCCGTCCAAGGGCTTTCCGCCGCTGAGAACAAAGCTGACGCTCTCCGGCGTCCAGGATCTTGCCCGGTCGTCGAATCCCCAGCTCGCGGCGACGCATGCGCAGGTGCGCTCCGCCACGACCACGAAGGAATTGACCGACCTCAACTACTATCCGGACATCACCGCCGGCGCGAATTTCGTGCAGCGCCAGAGCGGCGAAAACAGCGGCATGTTCCTGCTGGGCTTCAAAGTGCCGCTGCAATATGAAGCGAAGGACGCCGAACAGCGCGCGGCCAGCGCCAGTCTCGGGGCCGCGCAGGCGCGCAACGACGCGCTTCGTATCCGCCTCGACGGAGACGTCGCCGAGGCGTGGTATCGCCTGGAGGCGATCCGCAAGGCGATCAAAATCTTCGAGCAGCGCCAGCTTCCCCCGGCGCGGCTGTCTGTCGAGACCGCGCGCAGCGGTTTCGACGCGGGAACGACCAATCTCGCGACGCTTCTCGAATCCGAGCGGCGCCTGCGCGCCGTCGAACTGGAGCTTCTCGCTTTGAAGGTCGAGGAGCAGAGCAAATACGCCGACCTCGAACGTCTGGCAGGAGGCGCGCTATGAGCCGCGCAAAACTCATTTTTTCGGCCGTCCTCGCCGCTGTTGCGCTCGGCGCCGCTGGCCTGTGGCTGTGGCGCGCAGAGACGCCGCGCAACGCCGGCGAGATGCATGCGCAAGGGACCGGCCCAATCATCTACTACCGTGATCCGGATGGCCCCTTCTATTCGATAAAGCCGAAGAAGAACGCCGCCGGCAAGGACTATGTCGCCGTTCGCGCCAGCGAGGATGTCTCTTTCGAGGACAAGCCGCCGGAAGTTGCGCAAACGCAATCGACCGGCCGGCGCATTCGCTATTACCGCAACCCCATGGGCCTTCCGGACACGTCGCCCGTTCCCAAGAAAGACCCGATGGGAATGGACTACGTCCCTGTCTATGAGGACGAAGCGCAGGACGTTTCGACCGTCACGATCAGCCCCGGCAAGCTGCAAAAGACGGGCGTGCGCTCGGAGCCTGTCGAGCGCCGGGCCGTGACCGTTCCTGTCCGCGCCGCGGGCCGCGTGGATTTCGATCCGCGCCGAACTGCGGTCGTTGCGCTCCGCTTCGAGGGCTTCATCGAATCCGTCGAGAAGGTCGCCGAGGGCGATTATGTGCATAAGGGCCAGCCGCTCATGCGCGTCTATGGGCCCGACCTCTCGAGCGCCGCCGCGGAATATGTCGCCGTGCTCAACGCGCATTCGGCGGCGCGCATGGAAGGGGCGCGGCGCCGACTCGTCAATCTCGGACTCGACAACGCGACGATCGCCGCGATCGCGCGCAGCCGCCGTGTGCCGCGCGTCATCGACTGGCCCGCGCCGCAGGACGGCCATGTCATCGAGCGCACGGCGCTGAGCGGGATGCGCGCGGCGCCTGGCGAGACGCTGTTTCGTATCGTCGATCACAGCCTTGTTTGGATTTTGGCGGACATACCCGAGCGCGACGTCGAAGCGGTGGCGCCGGGGCAAACAGCGATCATCCGCGCGCGCTCCTACCCCGATCATCCATTCAAAGGACGCGTCGCGCTCATCTATCCGCATCTGAATATGGAGACGCGCACGGCCCGCGTGCGCATCGAGCTGCCAAATCCGGAAGGGCGCCTGCTCGGCGATATGTTCGCCGACGTCGAGATCGAAGCGGGCGGCAAGGAGAAGGTTCTGGCCGCGCCCGAGAGCGCGATCATCGACGCCGGCAAGCGACAGGTCGTCATCCTCGATAAGGGTGAGGGGCATTTCGAGCCGCGCGAAATCAAGATCGGGAAGCGCGGCGACGGCTTTGCGGAAATTGCCAGCGGCCTTGCTGAGGGCGACCGCATCGTGACGTCGGCGAACTTCCTGATCGACGCCGAGAGCAATCTCAAGGCCGCGTTGCAGGCGCTCGACCACGCAGAGGCGGGCAAATGATCGGCCGTCTCATTGCTTGGTCGGCGCGTAATCTGGTGCTGGTCTTCGTCGGCACGGCCTTTGCCGTCGCCGCGGGTCTTTATGCGCTGCGCACCTTGCCGCTCGACGCCATTCCCGATCTCTCCGACGTGCAAGCGATCGTCTATACGGAATATCCGGGTCAGGCGCCGCAGGTGGTCGAGGATCAGGTCACCTATCCTCTCACGAGCGCCATGCTCACCGTGCCGCGCTCCAAAGTGGTGCGCGGCTTCTCCTTCTTCGGCGTCTCTTTCGTCTATGTCATCTTCGAGGATGGGGTCGACGTCTATTGGGCGCGTTCGCGCGTGCTCGAATATTTGAGCGCCGCAACCAAACGCTTGCCAGCGGGCGCCGCGCCGGTGCTCGGCCCGGACGCCACGGGCGTCGGCTGGGTCTATCAATATGCGCTCGTCGCCAAGGAAATGACCCTCGCTGAGTTGCGCTCGCTGCAAGATTGGACGCTGCGCTACGGGCTCGCCAAGGCCGAAGGAGTCGCCGAGGTCGCAAGCGTCGGCGGCTTTGTTCGTCAATATAACGTCGTCGTCGATCCCAATCGGCTGCGTGCGCTCAACATCCCGCTCTCGCGCATTCGCGAGGTCATCCGCGCCAATAATGCCGATGTCGGCGGCCGCACGGTCGAACTGTCCGAATTCGAATTCATCGTGCGCGGCCGCGGCTATCTGAAGGGCGTCACTGACCTCGAAAACATCGTGCTGCGCGCCGGCGGAGGAACGCCGCTCCTGCTGAAGGACGTGGCGCGCATAGAGCTCGGCCCCGACGAGCGCCGTGGCATCACGGAGCTCAACGGCGAGGGCGAGGTGGCGAGCGGCATTGCGTTGCAACGCTACGGCGCCAACGCCCTCACTGTCATAGACAATGTCAAGGCCGCTCTGGCGCAGCTCGCGCCGAGCCTGCCCAAGGGCGTCGAGATTGTCCCCGTCTATGACCGCTCCGAACTCATCCATGCGGCGATCGAAACGCTGCGCGGCGCGCTGGTCGAGGAAAGCGTCATCGTCGCGCTCGTCTGCGTCGTCTTCCTTTTGCATTTCCGCAGCGCGCTGGTCGCCATCATCATGCTGCCGGTCGGCGTGCTGATGGCCTTCGCGGCGATGAAGGCGCTGGGGCTCGGCTCCAACATTATGAGCTTAGGGGGCATCGCCATCGCCATCGGCGCCATGGTCGACGCGGCGATCGTCATGATCGAGAACGCGCACAAACGTCTGGAGCGCGCGCCGCCAGATACGCCGCGCATCGATATATTGATCGACGCGGCGACGGAAGTCGGCCCGGCGCTGTTCTTCAGCCTGCTGATCATCACCGTGTCCTTCCTGCCGATCTTCACTTTGGAGTCGCAGGAAGGGCGTCTCTTCAGTCCGCTCGCTTATACGAAGACCTTCGCCATGGCGTCGTCGGCGCTTCTGTCGGTCACGCTGGTTCCGGCGCTGATGGTGATTTTCGTGCGCGGCAAGATCGTGTCCGAGGAGAGAAACCCGATCAATCGGGCGCTCATCTATATCTATCGGCCGATCATCCGCCTCGTGATGCGTTCGAAAATTCCAACCGTCGTTCTGGCGCTCGCGGCCGTCGCCGTCACGATCATTCCCGCACGTCAGCTCGGCTCCGAATTCATGCCGGCGCTCAACGAAGGCGCGCTGCTCTACATGCCGACGACGCTGCCGGGGCTTTCGGTGACCAAGGCCGCGCAATTGCTGCAGACGCAGGACCGGATCATCAAATCCTTTCCGGAAGTGAAATCCACCTTCGGCAAGGCGGGCCGCGCAGCGACGGCGACAGACCCGGCGCCGCTCGAAATGTTCGAGACGGTCATCGATCTCAAGCCGAAAGCGGAGTGGCGGCCCGGCGTGACCGTCGAAAGTCTCGTCGCCGACATGGACGCGGCGCTGCAATTTCCTGGCGTCTCCAACGCCTGGACCATGCCGATCCGCAATCGCATCGACATGCTCGCCACCGGCATTCGCACGCCCGTCGGCGTCAAGATCATGGGGCGCGATCTCGCGCAGCTCGAAGGACTGGCGCGCCAGGTCGAGAAGGTCGTGAAAGGCGTTCGTGGCGCCGCGTCCGCTTATGCCGAGCGCGTCATGGGCGGTTACTATCTCGACATCATCCCTGATCGCGCAGCGCTCGCGCGTTACGGCCTGATGATGGACGACGTGCAGGCGACCATTGCCACGGCCCTCGGCGGCAAAACAGTGACCACCACAGTGGAAGGACGCGAGCGCTATGGCGTGAACGTCCGCTATCCGCGCGACTTCCGATCGAGTCCAAGGGCGATTGCGAGCGACGTGCTGATCCCGCTCGCTGGGGGCGGAACGATCCCGCTGGGCGAGGTCGCGAAGGTGGAGCTGGTTCGCGGCCCGACGTCGATCCGCACGGAGAACGGGCAGCTCGCCGTCTATATCTTCGTCGATGTCCGGGACCGCGACATTGGCGGCTTCGTGACCGAGGCGCAAAAGGCCGTCTCCGAGGCAGTTCAATTCCCCGCCGGCTCCTATGCTGTCTGGAGCGGCCAATATGAATATCTCGAACGCGCGGAAGCGCGCATGCGCGTCGTCGTGCCGGTGACGCTCGCGATCATTTTCCTGCTGCTCTATCTGAATTTCCGCAAGATCACCGAGACGCTCATCGTCATGCTGTCCTTGCCCTTCGCGCTTGTCGGCGGCGTTTGGCTGATGTGGTTCATGAACTTCAACATGTCAGTCGCCGTGGGCGTGGGTTTCATCGCGCTTGCAGGCGTCGCGGCCGAGACCGGCGTCGTCATGCTCATCTATCTCGACGCCGCGCGGCAGGAGATCGCGGCCCAACGCGCCGCGGAAGGGAAAGCCTTCACGAAGATGGATCTTCACAAGGCCATCATGCTCGGCGCCGTGGAGCGCGTGCGCCCAAAGATGATGACGGTCGTGGCGATCATGGCCGGGCTCGTGCCGATCCTTTGGAGCACCGGCGCCGGGTCGGAGGTCATGCAGCGCATCGCGGTGCCGATGATCGGCGGGATGGTGTCGTCGACCTTGCTAACGCTTTTGGTCATTCCGGCGATCTACGCTTTGATCAAGGGCGTGGGCTTGCCGGCGGACGATCAACCGAGCTTGCGCGTGGTTACAACGTCGATGGCGGGGCCGGTGTAGGCCTTTGTGGTTCGGTGTTGATCCCGACGCTCGCAAAACGAGCGATCGGAAATACCGCCGTCGTTGCGAGGAGGCGGAGCCGACGAAGCAAACCAGCGCCGCATCGCTGCCCTGGATTGCTTCGCTTCGCTCGCAATGACGGGCTCTGGGTCAGGCGCGGGGCCAGAGACGCGCCAAGGCGGCGCCACATGCGAGCCCAACGGTCAGTCCCGTTGAGCTGGCTAAGGCGTCGAGAAGGTCGGGCGACCGCCCGGGGATGAAACTCTGAATCCCCTCCAAGACGACGCTGGCGATAACGAGCGCGCCCCAAATCAGCGCCCGCGCTCTAAGACATCTATACGCAATGCTGAAAAGGAGCCCCGTTCCTGCATAGGCGATGAAATGTTCGAGCTTCCCAGGCAGAAGAGTGTGCGGGCGGGCGTCGCCGGGCGCCAGTGAAAGCGCTAGGATCGCCAAGACGCATGCCCAGGCGAGCATGCGGATCATTCGATGAGCTGCGCTCGCCACGTTCACTTCTCCATCGTCGTTACCTTTCGCCCGCCCGAGCGAAAGGAAAGGACGTGCTCAATATGTATCTCAAACCCGGCGTCTGGAAAGCAGTCCCTTAGCAAACGCCGACTTACGGAATGCCCGTTCAAATAGTAAGCGTCGGTTGACAGATCCGCGCTAAGCTTGTCACCTCCGGCAATGTTTGGGCAGAAGCGGCAGAGGGACATCATGGACGGGAAGATCGGGCTCGAGGAGCATTTCGGCACGGCGGATTTTCTTCACGATTCCGAAGGCGTCGTGCCCGCCGACCGGTGGGACGAGCTGAAAAGCAGGATTCTCGACATCCACGACCGCCGCCTCCGGCTGATGGACGAGTTCGGCATGGAGATGATGATCCTGTCGCTGACCTCGCCCGGAATACAAGAGATTCCAGACGCCCCCACGGCGATACAAACGGCCCGGCGATTGAACGATTATCTTGCCGAACAGGTCGCCAAACGACCGGATCGGTTTCAAGGCTTTGCCGCGCTGCCGATGCAGGACCCGGACGCCGCCTGTGTGGAGTTGGAGCGGTGCATCGGCGCCCTCGGCTTTCGCGGCGCCCTTGTGAACGGCTTCACCGAGCTTGGCGCGGACCGTGAGGCTCTGTATTACGACATGCCGAGATACCGTCCGTTCTGGGCGCTCATGGAGCAACTCGGCGCGCCATTCTACCTTCATCCGCGTAATCCGCTGCCGCGCAACGCCGGCGTTTACGAGGGGCAGGAATGGCTCATGGGGCCCACCTGGGCCTTCGGCAGCGAAACGGCGGTGCATGCCTTGCGCTTGATGGGATCGGGCCTCTTCGACGAGCATCCTGGCCTGGCCATCCTAATGGGGCATCTCGGCGAAGGGCTCCCTTACAGCATCTGGCGCGTCGACCATCACAACGCATGGGCCAAGGCGCCGCCCAAGCATAAAGCGAAACGGGGCCTTCGCGACTATTTCCAGGAAAACTTCTACCTGACGACGTCGGGCAACTTTCACACGCCGACGCTGATGTGCGCGATTGCCGAACTGGGCGCCGACCACGTCCTGTTCTCGACGGATTGGCCTTTCGAAAACATCGACCAAGCCGCACTTTGGTTCGATGCTGTCGACATGAGCGAAGGCGACCGCCGTAAGATCGGCCGAACGAATGCGCAGAAGCTTTTCAAATTAGGCGGCGACGGCGCCTAGCCGCGCCGTCGATTGGCCCCACACTTTTAGCCACGAGAGAAGCGCGATGAAGAACGGTGACGATCTGACAAATCCTTCTCGTCGCGCCATACTGACGTCCAGCGCCGCCCTTGTTGGCGCGAGCGTCGTTCCTCAGGCGCAGGCCAACGCTCACAGCGAGCTTCCACAAAACAACACCGCCGCCGCGCCCGAATTGCCGCCGCAAGGTTACAACATCCTTTTCATCCTGGTGGATCAGGAGCGGTTTTTTCCTAAGTGGCCATTCCCGGTCCCGGCCCGCGAGTGGCTCAAGAAAAACGGCGTCACTTTCAACAATCACCAGATTGGCGCGTCGGTATGCTCGCCGGCCCGCTCGGTCATTTACACCGGCCAGCATATTCAACACACGGGCGTCTTCGATCTGATGAACTATCTGTGGCAGCCGGACATGTCGACGAAGGTGAGAACCGTCGGCGACCGGCTTCAGCAGCTCGGCTACTATCCGGTTTACCAGGGCAAATGGCACCTCTCGTATAACCTCGATCAGGCGAAGCGCCCGTTTGAGGCGCCGGTGCAGGAGTACCGGAAAATCCTCGAGAGCTATGGCTTCAAGGATTTTTTCGGCTACGGCGACATCATCGATAAGGAACTCGGCGGCTACCGGTACGACGCGGATACGGCGTCGATCGCGATCACCTGGATGCGAACCGAGGGCGAGAAACTGCGGGCCGAGGGCAAGCCTTGGTTCATGGCCGTAAACTTCGTCAATCCACACGATGTGATGTATATCGATGCCGACCTTCCCGGGCGCCCTGTCCAAGGCAAGAAGCACGCACTTGGCATTGCGCCGCCGCCCGATGACGAGATTTACTCGGCCAGTTGGGACGGCGTTCCGTTACCCAGCACGCGCAGCCAGCCTCTCGACGCGCCAGGCCGTCCCGAGGCCCACAAGATCTACGGCGATATTCAATATCTCTTCTCTGGCGAGTGGCCCGATGAAGACCGCCGCTGGCGTCTCCTGCAGAACTATTACTTCAACTGCATTCGCGACTGCGACCGCCGGGTCATGCGTGTCCTGGAGGCGTTGAAGGCGCACAGGCTCGATAAGAATACGATTGTTATCTTCACCTCGGACCATGGCGAGTATGGCGGCTGCCATCAGATGCGGGGCAAGGGCAATTCCGCCTACCGCCAGCAAAACCACGTGCCGCTCATGATCTATCATCCGGCATATCCGGGCGGCGTGGAGTGCAACGCGGTCACATCGCAAATCGACCTCGCGCCGACGATCCTTGGCCTGACGGGGCTCGATCAGGAGAAGATCAAGCAGGCTTCAGAGGGGCTGAAGGGCAGGGACATTTCGGTGCTTCTGAGGAGCCCGGCGACAGCGAAGGAAGACACGCTGCGGTCCGGCGCGCTGTTCTGCTTCGACATGCTGCTGTTTCAGGACGTCTTCTGGATCGCGAATCTCTACGACTTCATGGAATCAGCGAAGGTTCCCGATAAGAAAAAGATCAAGGTCCTGAAACAGAAGGAGCCAGACTTTCACCACCGCGTGTCGATGCGCAGCGTGTTCGACGGCCGCTACCGTTTCTCGCGCTACTTTTCGCCCTTGCAGTTCAACACGCCCACGACAATGGAGGAGCTGCTGGCCAGGAACGACCTCGAGCTGTTCGACCACAACAGCGACCCCGAGGAAGTCGAGAATCTCGCCATGAAACCCAAGGAGCGAGGCGAACTGATCATGGCCCTCAACGCCAAGCTCAACACTCTGGTTGCGAACGAAGTGGGCGTGGATGACGGCAGTTTCCTGCCGATCCGCAACGGCAAGTGGCGTTTCCCTCCCAAGAGCGAGCGCTGATCGCTGGAGGCTGTCGCCTATACCATTTCCGTTTGAGCAGCTCGCATTGGGCCTTGTCATTCCCGGCGGGCTGAAAGCCCGACCGGGACTCCAGAGCCACAAGAGCGGTTTTGCTCTGGATTCCCGATCGCTCGCTTCGCGAGCGTCGGGAATGACACCGAACCAATCAAGCGGATCTCGCCTAAGCCGCCCGTGGGCGATCAGGCAATTTCCGCCTCAATTTCTTCCAGAGTCTTGTGCTCCGGCTTCTTCGGGGTGTGAGAGTTTCCCCGCCAGCGCTCGTCCAGCGTCTGCAGCACCACGAAGAACGCCGGCACCAGGAGGACCGCGAGGACGGTCGATGAAATCATTCCGGTGAAGACGCTGGTGCCGAGCGACCTGCGGGAATTGGCGCCGGCGCCCGTCGCCAAAACGAGCGGGAGAACGCCGAGAATAAAGGCGATCGACGTCATCAGGATGGGACGAAAGCGCGAGCGCGCCGCGTCGATCGCCGATTCCAGTATCGGCTTGCCGTCATTGAGGCGCACTTCGCGCGCGACCTCGACGATCAAGATGCCGTTCTTGGCCGAAAGGGCGATCAGCAGCATCAGCCCGATCTGCACATAGAGATTATTGTCGATGCCGAGGCTGGTCAGGGTCAAGGCCGGCCCCACCAGGGCCAAAGGAACGGCCGCGATCACCGCCAGCGGCAGCAGCCAGCTCTCATATTGGCCAGCAAGCACGAGATAGACCAGAAGCACGGACATGGCGAAACCCAGATAGAGCAGGTTTCCCGTGATCTCCTCCTGATAGGAGACGGCGCTCCACGCGTAGCCCATGTCGCTCGGCAAGGTCTTGGCGGCCACGGACTCCATGTGCTCCATCGCCTGGCCCGAGCTGACGCCCGGCGCAGACCCTCCCGTGATCGTGGCGGACGGATAGAGATTGAAGAGCGTAATCAGCGGAGGCGCCGAGGTTTGCGTCAGTTGCGCGAGCGTCCCGATCGCCACCATGTTCCCGTCCGTCCCGCGAACATACATGTTCAACAGGTCTTCCGGTTGAAGACGAAACTGCGAGTCGGCCTGCACATAGACTTGCAGGACCTGCCCGAACTTGGTGAATTGGCTGACATAGGAGGAGCCGACATAAGACGTCAGCGCCGAGAAGACGTCGCCGACGGAAACTTTGACCGTCTCTGCCTGAACGCGGTCGACGTTCAGCCCGACATGCGGCGAATTGGCTCGGAAAGTGGTGGACGGCTGCTGCAGCGCGGCGTCGGCCTGCGCATTTTTCACCATGTTTTGCGCCGCTACGCCCAGTTTCGCATAGTCGAAGCTGCCACCCATCAAATTCACTTGCATCTGGAAGCCAGAGGCGTTTCCGACGCCCTGGATGGCGGGCGGCGCCACCACGACCGCCAGGCCGTCCGAGATGCTCGCCAACTTCTTCTGTACAATTTTCGTAAGCGACGCTATGTCCTGGTCCTTGGCCTTTCCGCGCGCGTCCCAGTCATCGAGGGCCAAATAGGCGACTCCGGCGTTGGAGAGCACGGCGTTGTTGTCGAGCACTGAAACGCCGGCGATGGTGATCACATTCTTCACGCCGGGCGTCGACATCCCGCTGCGCGCCGCTTCGCTCAAAGTGTTGGCCGTGCGTTCGAGCGACGCGCCTTCCGGCAGTTGCGCCACCACGATCAGATAGCCCTGGTCCTCGTTGGGGATGAAGGCTTTCGGCAAACGCGCGATCCCCCACACAGCCAAAGCCGAAATCGCGAGACCGATCAGCACAACCGCTTTCGAACGCGCCACCAGCACGCCGACGAAGCGGATGTAGAAGCCTTCGAGGAAATTATAGGCAATGTTGAAGGCGCGATAAAAGGCGTTGGTGTTTTCAGCCTGTTGTGGGCGCAGCCACTGGGCGCATTGCGTCGGCTTCAAGGTCGCCGCATTAATCGCGCTGATGAGCGCTGTCGTCGCGATGACGACAGCGAATTGCGCGAGCATCTTGCCCGAGAGCCCGGGCAAAAAGGCGGGCGGGACGAAAACGGCCATCAGGACGAGGGTGATGCCGATGATCGGCCCGAACAACTCTTTCATGGCGCGGATCGCGGCGTCATGGCCGGACATGCCCTGCTCGATATATTTCGACGCGCCCTCGACAATAACGATGGCGTCGTCGACGACAATGCCGATCGCCAGCACGACGCCGAAGAGCGTCGACATGTTGATGCTGTAACCCAGCGCCGCCATGCCGGCGAAGGCGCCAATGATCGTCACCGGCACGGTGGTCGCGGGGACGAGCGTCGCGCGGAAGTTTTGCAAAAACACCAGAATGACGACAAGGACGAGGATGCCAGCCTCGTACAGCGTCGTGTAAACCTCATTGATGGAGGTTTTGACGAAATCCGTGGTGTCGAGGGGAAGGGTATATTGCAGATCCTGCGGGAAACGCCGCGCCAGCTCCACCATCTTGGCGCGCACCTCCTGCGAAACCTGAATCGCGTTGGCGTCCGGCGTCTGGAAAATGGCGATGCAGCCCGCGGGACGATCGTTCATCTTGCATTGTTGCGAGTAGTTCTGCGAGCCAAGCTCGACCCGGCCGATATCCTTGACTCTGACGAGACGTCCGCCCTGAACCGTCCCTTCGGACTTCACGATGATGTTCTCGAACTCCCCGGGATCGTTGAAGCGTGAGCGAATATCGACCGTGTATTGGAAATCCTGATTTTTCGCGGCTGGCGGCATGCCTGTCTGTCCGGCCGCCACGAGCTGGCTTTGTTGATTGATGGCGGTGCTGACATCCTGGGGCGTCAGTCCGAAGGAATAGAGCTTGCGCGGATCCATCCAGACCCGCATGGCGTATTTGGCCGCGCCGAAGACGGTGACATTGGCGACGCCATGCAGGCGCGCCAGCTCGTTCACGAGATTGATTGTCGCGTAATTACTGAGGAAGGAGGCGTCGAAGGTTCCCTTTGGCGAATTCAGGGCAATGATCTGTAGGATCGCGGTCGATTTTTTCTGAACGGTCACGCCCTGCGACTGCACGGCGGCAGGAAGCGAAGACAGCGCATTGGATACCCGATTCTGGACGAGCACCTGCGCCATGTCGGGGTCCGTCCCGATCTTGAAGGTCACGATGAGCTGGTAGCTGCCGTCGGCCGCGCTCGTCGAGGACATATAAAGCATGTTGTCGACGCCATTGACCTGCAACTCGATGGGCAGGGCGACGTTGTCGATCACCGTCTGCGGGCTGGCGCCCGGATAGTTAGTCGAGACCACCACGGTCGGCGGAACGATATTAGGATATTGGGCGACCGGCAGGCTCCGCATCGCAACGAGGCCGATCACCACGATCACGACCGCAATGACGTTTGCGAGGATGGGATGTTCGATAAAGAATTTCGAGATCATTGCTGATCGGCGCTCCCCTCGATTGCCGTCAGCCTGGGCGTGACCTTCGCTCCGGCCGAAACGCGCCAGAAATCCCCGACGACGATGCGATCGTCGCTCTGAATGCCGGAGAGGATGACGCGAAGGTTGCCGTCGAGATCGCCGAGCTGAACATAGCGTTGCTCGACTGCGTCATCCTTGTTCAGCACGTAGAGAAAGCGGCCGACTTGATCCGATTGCACGGCGCGATCCGGCACGAGCAACGCTCCCGGCAATACGCGGGCTTTCGGCAAACGAATCTGAACGAAAAAGCCGGGCAGAAGCCTGTGGTTGGGATTATCCAGCACGCCGCGCACGTAGAGCGTCCCGGTCTTGGGATCGATGCCGGGCGCGACATATTGAATTGTCCCGCGGAAGGGATAATCGCCCTGGTTCTCCATGCCGACCTCGACGGGAACCTGCATGAGTTCGGCGTGGCTCGGCATGCGTTGATTAAGGTTCTTTCGAACCGTCAGAAATTCCGTTTCGCTGAGGTTGGCCACGACATAGATCGGGTCGAGCTGGAGGATGTCGGCGAGGACGGTGCGCTGGCCGGAGCCCCCGACCGTATTGCCCGGGTCGACGTAACGCTTGCTCATCTGGCCGTCGAAGGGGGCGCGAACCTCGGTGTAACTGAGATTGAGCTTTGCGATGTCGACTTGCGCTCTGGCCGAGGCGAGATCGGCCTCGGTTTTTTTGGTCTGGAAGTTCCACTGATCGACGACGACCTGCGCCGCCGCGCCCTTCTTTTGCAGCGCTTCGTAACGGGCGGTCTCGATCTTCGCATAGACGAGCGCCGCTTCCAGCGCGCGGACCTGGGCTTCCGCCTGTTGAAGCTGATCCTTGTATTGCTGCTGCTGGATCGTGAACAGAAGGTCGCCTTTCTTGACGATCTGGCCGTCGAGAAAGTGAATCTTCTCGAGATAGCCTTCGACGCGGGCGATGAGGTTGACCGTGTTGATCGGCGTGGCATTGCCGGTGAGCTGAATATATTCGGTCACCTTTTGAACTTTGGGGCGCACGACCGGGACCGACGGACCCGCCGATTGAGCGGCGACCACGGCCGTCGGCTTGCTCGCAGAGCTTTGCGCGGTTTTTTCCTGCGCCGGGGTTTGGGAGCTGTCGCTTGCGCCGAAAAGCTTGCTCCATGCCGAATCTGCGAGGCACGGCTGCGTCGATCCGCCAAGGAGCGCGCCGACGACGGCCAGCGCGGCGCCAGGACGCGACGTCCCGTTGCGAGCTCTTGAGCAGCCCGCGCCTCGCGCCAAATGAATAATGACCATCATCGCGAATCGCCCTTTGCTTTTGCCTTCGTCCTCACCATTCCGGCAGGCGGATTGTGGGGCCTCGGTCCTCGGGCCCAGGCAGACCGGGGTCCGGCGGCGGCGTTTCTCCCTCGGGCGATAGCAACTCGCCCCAATTGGTCCGGCTGCGCATCTCGCGAGCGGTGGCCTCGTTCACGAAGCCTTTGCCTTCGCGGATCTGCCAGCCGCCGCCAAGACCGCGGAAGACGGCGACGAGCCCGGTCGCCACATTGCCGCTTGCCGCCGCGAGATTGTTTTGGGCCGTCAGAAGATTTTCTTCAGAGGTCAGGACCGTCGTGAAGTCTTGCGTTCCCTGCTGATATTGCAGCAGCGCGATATCGACTGCGCCGCGCGCCTCCGAGACGCTGCGCGCCAGATAGCGCGCCTGCGTCTTGGAAAGCGTGAATTTGGAAATGCCGTCTTCGACTTGCTGCTGCGCCACGAGCACAGCGTTCTGATAGTCGACCAGATATTGCTGCAGGGTCGCGTCCTGGAGACGCACATTATTGGTGATCTGGCCGTAATTGAGCACGTTCCATTTGAACGACGGCCCGACGGTGAACATTCGGCCGATAGGGTGGAACGCCTGAGCCAGATTATGTCCGCTGGCCGTGGATGCGAGCCCGCCGAAGCCGCCTGTGATGCTGATCGCCGGATAGAGCTCCGCCTGCGCCACGCCGATCTGCGCGCTTTGCGCCGCGGCCTTCAATTCGGCGGCGCGAATATCCGGTCTGCGGCGCAGCAGATCCGCCGGAACGCCGACCACCACTTTGTCCGGGGCGGATGGGATTTTCCCGCTGGAAGGGGCGAGCATGGCGCCGATCTCGCCCGGCGCCATGCCGAGGAGCACGGCCAATGCGTTTTGCCCGGTGCGCAACTGGAGCATCAGTTGCGGGACGCTCGCCTCGGTGGTTGCGAGCACATTTTCCGCCTGGTGGACGTCGAGCATCGTGGCGGCGCCGCCCTTGTAGCGGTCGCGCGCGATGCGGACCGCTTCGCGCTGCCGCGTGATATTTTCGCGGGCGATGGCGATCTGGCGTTCGAGCGTGCGAATGCCGATATAGGTCTGCGCGACGTCGGCGAGCAGGGTGACGAGCACGTCGTCATAGCTCGCGATCGAGGCGAGGTAAGTGGCGTCGGCGGATTCGACGCCGCGCCGGAATTTCCCCCAGAAATCAAGTTCCCAGACGGCGGCCGCCGACCAATTGTCGGCCCAGAAATTTCCGAGCTTGGAGGAGTTTCCGCCTTGGGACGGCGTGGTCGCATTGCTTGAGCGATTGTACGACGTCGAGATGGAAAGCGCTTGTTTCTGAGGGAATAATTCTCCGATCGCGACGCCCAGCTCTGCGCGCGCCTGGAGCACTTTCGTTCCGGCGCTCAGCAGGGTCAGGTTCTGGGCGTAGGCGGCGTCGATGAGCCGGTCGAGGACCGGATCGTGGAAGACCCACCACCAGTCCCGATATTCGGCAGGACCGCTTTTGAGCGAGTGGTTGCGCCATTCGATCCAGGCGTCGGCGATCGGCGCCTGCGGCGTTGCGAAGTCAGGGCCGACAGCGCATCCGGCCGACAGGGTCGAAAGGACGATCGCGACACACGCCGCGCCCCTCTTCTTCGCACCAGCAGCTCCCATCAAGGCCCCAATTTTTCTCGTAAAATGCTTTGGCCAGTTGACGCGCGACGCGCGGCCTCCCGGTGCGTTCCTTGACCAAGGATCGACGTCCTTCAGCGGAGGTCTGGAGCGAGAGGCGAATCAGCCGGCGCGACTACCGAGCTCAAGTTAATATACAGTGCAACGCTCATGGCGCCAGATTTCCCGATATCTTCCCACAGTTCCTTCTGAATGGCCACGCGCGACAATCTCGCCAGTGAGCGCTGATCGGCCCTTCTAGCCTTCGAGAAATTTGCGCGCCGCTTCGACGCTTGGCCGCGCTCGCCCGCTTTCGCGCGGCTCGTCGAGAGCTCAAGCCTCCCCGAGAAGACAGTATATTTTGCTAACTGGAACGATTCCTAACTGGGAATCGACCTTGTTTGAAATAAAACAATCCGTACAGCAGCCTGTCTGAAAGCGTCTTATTGTAAGAGTTCCATTCTAGGCCCGCGAATAATTGACCAATGGCAAGCTACAGCACTAGCTTTAGTCAACAGACATTGCGCTTCGATGGCGCAGACGCACACAGATAGTATGGATTCAGAATGAAGAAGGTCAAATCTCCCGTTTCGCTCCGAGCATTGCACGCGTCTCTCCCCGGCCTCTCGGAACGCGCCTCGGCGAAAGCGCTCGGCGCTGCGATTGTCGCCACCGGCGTCAGCGTCTCGGCTTTGGCGCAGGAGTCGTCGACGACCCTGCCGCCTGTCAAAGTCGACGCGCCTCGAGAGAAGCCGCGCCCAGTCGTCACTCCCGTGAAGCCGAAACCCACGCCGGTCGCCGCCGCGAAGCCGCAACCAGCCCAACACCCGGCCCAGTCTCACGCATCGGCGGGAGAGCGCAACGCCGGTACGACGTCTGCGAGCGCGGCTTCGGCAGGCGGGCAGGGCGGCGCGCCGAGCGTTCCGCTCTTCGTTGGCGCGGCCGACGCCGACCCCTATGCAGATCCGGTCGCGCCGTATCGTGCTGTTCGACTTTCGTCGAATAAATTCACGCAGCCGATACTCGATACGCCGCGCACCATAACCGTCCTCACAAAGGAAGTGCTCCAGGACAAGAACGCCACGACTCTGCGCGAGATTGGCCGCAGCACGGCGGGCGTGACGCTTGGAACGGGTGAAGGCGGCAACGCCTTCGGCGACCGCTTCTTCATTCGCGGCTTTGACGCGCGTAACGACATCTTCGTCGATGGCGTTCGCGATCCGGGCGTCAGCATTCGTGAAAATTTTTACACCGAGCAGGTCGAAATCCTGCGCGGCCCCGGCTCGACATTCGCCGGTCGCGGCACTGCCGGCGGCGCGGTCAATATCGTGACCAAACAGGCGACCGACCGTGATTTCACGGATCTGAATTTCATGGGCGGCTTTTCGGATCATACCAAGCGCGTCACGCTCGACGTCAACAAAGCGATCAGCCCGATCCTGGCGGTGCGCCTCAACGCCATGTATCAGGGCGCCAATGTGGCCGGGCGCAGCTATGTCGTCGACGACCGCAACGGCGTCGCGGGTTCTGTCGTTTTCAAGCCGATCGAGGGGCTGACGCTGACGGCGGAATATAACCACGTCTATCTACGTGGGCTGCCGGACTTTGGCGTGCCCTACAATCGAATCGCCAATCGCCCGGTCACCGAAAATCTGGCGCCGCGCTACACTTGGTACGGGCTCCTTGGCCGGGATTTCCAAGCCTCGCAGCAGGACTTCGGCACCTTCACCGCTCAATATAAAGTGTCGGAAAACGTGACGCTCAGCAGCCGTTTTCGTCAGGGGCGATCGGTTCTGGACTATATCGGCACGCTCGCGCAAAACGCCAATATCTTTACGGGGACCGTGTCGCTCAGCCCGCAAAGCCGAAATCAGGTTACGAGCGTATTGGATAATCAAACAGAGGCGAACATCAAGTTCAACACAGGCCCCGTCAGTCACGCGGTCGTGACGGGCGTCGAGTTTTCCCGAGAAGGTCTCACGCGAAACACTTATTCCGGTTTGCAATCCGAGCTCAACGCCGCAGGACCCGCCAACGGCAGCGTTGTCGGCAACCTGTATCTGCCGCCAACATATCTGCCTTTCTTGAACGCCCCCTATCTGACAGCCAATCCCACGCGCATAGCGGTCGACACCAAGTCGGGATATGTCATAGAGACGGCGAATTATCAGGATCTCGTTCTCGCCAACGGCGGCGTCCGCTACGACGACTACACGATCACGAGCCGCAACGAGACCTATACGACTTTCGCGGCCAATCACTCCGGCATGGTCAACTACAATGTTGGCCTCACCGTGAAGCCGATGCCGAACGTCAGCCTTTATGCGGCTTACGCAACATCGAGCAACCCCGTGGGGGCCGAGCTGGACGGAAGCGCTGCAAATTACGGCGGTCTTTCGACTGCGGCCCAGATTTTCACGCCTCAATACAACCGTGCGAAGGAGTTGGGCGTCAAATGGGAGCTGTTCGGGCATCTGCTCGCGACAGCGGCCTTGTTCCGGACCGATGTGACTGGCGCACGCGAAGTGAACGCCGGCGTGACCACCGGCAATGCGGCCTATTATGTTCAGGGCGTCGATCTCGAACTGGCCGGCAACATTACGGAAAAGTGGAGCGCGATGGGCGGGCTCGTCCTGATGGAGTCCAAGGTGACGAGTTCCTATGCGCCGACCAATGTCGGATTGCAGCTCGCCAATGTCGCCCACCAGTCTTTCAGCATGCTCTCCAAATACAAATTCGGAGACTTGCTTGGGCTTAATCCCGACGTCCTGGAGTTCGGCGGACAAGCAATCTACCGTTCGAAAATCTACGGGGGCAACAATCTCGTCGCCAATGGCGGAACCAGCTTCAACGCCTTTGGCTGGCCGACGCCGACCGCGAGCAATCCCTTCGTGAATGTGCCAACGCAACTTCCGTCCTACTGGCGGTTCGATGTCTTCACCGAAGCGAAGATCGGCCCCTACACGACGCTCAAATTCTCGGTGACAAACCTCTTCAACCGCACCTACTACGACTCCTTCTACCAAACTGCCGCGCCTTTCGCGCAGATGGCGCCCGGTCGCGCCGCCTATCTCGAAGCCCGCGTGAAGTTCTAGGAGGCTTGCGATGCTCGCATATGTTCCAACGGCGCTCGGAAAGGCGGAAGTCCAGCGCTTTCGTGACGCGCTCGCCGGCGCGCCGTGGGAGGACGGCGCGCCGTCGGGAGGCGCGAGCAAGACGGCGAAGCGAAACAGCCAGGTCCCGCCCGACTCCGAATTGGCGCGCAAGCTCGGGGCGGCGGTGGGGTCAGCCCTGCTCGCCAGTCCGGCATTCGTTGCGGCGGCGATCCCACTGAGAATCTTCCCACCTCTTTTCGAGCGTCACGAAGTGGGGGATCGCTACGATCCACATGTCGATAATGCGGTGCGCGGAGACGCCATGACCGGCGCGCGCATCCGCGTCGATCTCGCAGCGACTCTCCTCCTGTCGGAGCCCGAGGAATATGACGGCGGCCATCTTGTCGTTGAAGACATGTTTGGCTCTCGTGAATTCAAGCCCCGCGCCGGCGATGCAGTGCTGTTTTCCGCTGGCAGCCTGAACATGTTGACGCCGATCACCAGAGGCGAGCGCATCTCATCCTTTGTCTGGATGCAGAGCATGATACAGTCGGACGAGGCGCGCGACCTGATCTGCGATCTCGATACGGCGATACAGGACCTTTCGCCGCGTATCGATGGGGACGACCCCGACATGCGCAAGCTCTCGACTGTCTATCACAACCTGATCCGAATCTGGGGAGAAGCGTAGGCGCCCATGCTGATCTGCATTCCCGAGGTATTGACCAAACAACAGGTGGCTTTCTTTCGAGAGACCATGTCGGCAGCCGATTGGGAGGATGGTCGCGCCACGGCCGGCGCACAATCATCGCTCGTGAAGAGCAATTTGCAGCTCCCGCAGGACAGCGCCGCCGCCCGGGAATTGGGCGAGCATGTCCTTCAGGCCCTCGCCAATTCGCCGGCTTTCGTGTCAGCGGCGCTGCCGCTCAAGATATTTCCGCCGCTCTTCAATCGCTATTGCACGGGACACAATTTCGGCCTCCACGTCGACAACGCTATTCGCGGCGTTCCTGGCGCAGCGGTCCGCATTCGCACCGATCTGTCTTGCACCCTGTTTCTCTCGGAGGCCGAAGATTACGACGGCGGGGAGCTTGTGATCGAGGACCGCGTGGGGCAGCAGGAGGTCAAGCTCGCTGCAGGCGATCTGGTCCTTTACCCGTCGACGAGCCTTCATTTCGTCCGTGAGGTCACGCGCGGCGAGCGCGTCGCTTCGTTTTTCTGGCTGCAGAGCATGATCCGGGACAATGTGGCGCGCGCTTTGCTCTTCGATTTAGACCAAGCGATCCAGTCCCTGAGCAATCGGCTTGGCGCTGGCGACCCGGCTTGCGTGCGGCTGACGGGCATCTATCACAATCTCATTCGGATATGGGCGGAAGCATGAAAAGCATAATGCGATCGGCGTTCCTCGGAATGCTTGCTCTCGGGAGCTTCGTCTCATCCTGCGCAGCGCAAAGCCCCTCGGCTGCGCGCGCAGTCGACGCAGCCAAGACTCACGACCTTTCCGTCTGGGCAATGTTTTACAACGCGGACATCGTCGTCAAAGTGGTCATGATCGGCTTGCTGCTCGCCTCGATGGGAACGTGGACCGTTCTGATCGCCAAGACGATCGAGCTGAAGCGCGCGCGCCAGCGCGCCATCGACGCGATCGCCAGGCTCTCCGAAGCGCGCGGACTTTCGGAGGCGCGACTTGCCTTGGGCAATGCAGATCGTTTGACCGCCGCTCTTCTGTCCGAAGCAACGCGGGAACTGAAGCTGTCCTCGGACATTCTCTCCGGACCTGGAGTCAAGGAGCGTATCGCCTCCTGTTTTGCGGAAGTCGAACGCGCCGAGGCGCTGTCGATCAAGCGCGGGACGGGATTGCTGGCTTCCGTCGGCTCCACGGGGCCTTTTGTCGGCTTGTTCGGCACAGTCTGGGGCATCATGAACAGCTTCATCGGCATTTCGAAAGCGCAGACGACCAATCTCGCCGTCGTCGCGCCCGGCATCGCCGAAGCGCTTCTCGCGACGGCCGTCGGCCTGTTTGCGGCTATTCCCGCGGTGCTGATCTACAACCATCTGGCGCGCCAGACCGGCGCCTATCTCGAACTCGTCTCGAATGTCTCGGGTGAGCTGCTGCGCATCGTTTCCCGCGACCTTGATCGCGGACATCATGCAAACAAGATCCAGGCGGCGGAGTAAACGACCATGGCCGCGCATCTCGGCAAGGGCGACCTTCAGGAAACGCATGAGATCAACGTCACGCCTTTCATCGACGTGATGCTCGTTTTGCTGATCATCTTCATGGTCGCGGCGCCGCTCGCGACCGTCGATCTTCCCGTCGATCTTCCTGCCTCCAACGCCGCGCCGCACGAGAAACCGGACAAGCCCGTCTATGTGACGATCCAATCCGATCTTGCGCTCGCGATCGGCGACACGCCGGTCAAGCGCAACGATCTTGTCACGACGCTGGAACGTCAGCTCGGAGACAAGAACAAACGCATCTATTTGCGCGCCGACAGCGCGGTGCCATATGGAGAGATGATGGCGGTGCTGGAGCGGTTGCGCGCCGGCGGCTTTCTGAAGGTTGCGCTTGTCGCGCTCGATGCGGGCGGCAAAGACGCGAGCGCCGTGAAATGAGCGGCGCGACGGCTCTGAGAAACGAAGCGCCCAACAACAGGCTCTGGAGCCTCGCGGCGCTTTGCGCGATGCTCCTGCATGTCGGCGGCGCGGCTACGGCGCTCCTCACCCTGCGCGGCGACATCGAAGACGACGCCAGCGGCGCGCCCGCAATCGAGCTTTCACTCGAACCCGTCGCGGCGCGTGAGACTGAGCCGACCGATCTGCCGCCTGGCCCCGTCACCGACGAATCCGCCGCCGCGGCGCCCTCCGTCTCCTCCGCCGAAACGAAGGAAAGCACCGAAGAGCAAATTGCGCGCGCCGAGGCGGAGGACGCAGAATTGTCGCGCGACGCCAAACCGGAACGGCCGGTCGAAAACCAAAAGTCGCAGCAGGCCCAGCAGGTCGTTTCGAGCGAGTCCGCTGCGTCCGAAGCGACCGCGCCGCCGAAATCGGAAGCTGCGAAAGTCGCAGATCGCCCCGCCGCGCCGGTGCAAGGCGCGGATGCGGCGGTGAACGCCGTCAAGCTGACGTGGCAAAAGGCGCTCATGGCGCATCTTAACCGCGCGAAACGCTATCCGGCGGGCGGGGGCAGGCGTGCGGCGGAAGCGAGCGTCCATTTCACGCTCGATCGGCTCGGTCACGTGCTGGCCTATAGCGTCAATCGCTCTTCCGGCCTGCCGCTCTTCGACGAGGCCGCGCTCGCCATGATGAAGCGCGCCGACCCCGTGCCGCCGCCCCCCGCGGTAATCGCCGACCAAGGATTGTCTTTCGACGTGCCGGTGCAGTTCCGAGCGGACCGGCGATAAGCCGGGCCGCGTCGCCTGCGGAGCATGCCCTCGGCTCAGTCTGCGGGCGCCGCCTCGGCGCTCTCCGCGGCGTTGGGATCGCCTGGATCGGTTTCCCACGCGACGCCGGGAATAGCCACGATGCGCCTGCCCAGGCCGTCGAGGCGGCAGACGATCGCCTCACGCTCTTCCATATAAGCCAAAAGGCGGCGCGCCCGCCGGGGGGAGTTGGTGCCATAGGCGCGGGCGACCTCTGCGTCGGAGGGGCAGGGGCGGCGGTCGAACGCCGCCCGCGCAAGGGAGAGGAACACGCCCTGCGAGTCTTCCGGCAGCGCGTCCGCCATGGCCAGCACTTCGGCCCAAGGAGAGCCCTCCGCTTCCGCCTCGGCGAGGTCGACGCCCGCATGGGCCGCCGCGAGTCGCCGGCGGAACGACGCCAGGCTGAGCGGCTCGCCGCCGATCCGGCGAATCCGGCAGCGCGCCAAAAAGTCCTGGTATAGCGCCGCGGCGGCGCGGAACTCGCCGGCGCCCTCGCTCACGATATCGCAGACCGCCGCGTCGATCGCCGCTTGGCGCTCCTCAGGCGACAGGCCGGGCGGCGGCTCGGCGACAGGCGGCGGCGACGGCGGCGCGCTGCGGGCGAGCTGGGCCAGCACGTCCACTGTTGGCGTCACCATCGCAGGCCGGCGCGGAACCGAGAGGCGGGCCTCGTCGGCGCCGGGGGTGAACAGCAGATCATGGGCGTCCTCTGCCGCCAGAGGCTCCGGCAGCGGCGCCAGCTTGGGATTCGTCGAGCGCGCCGAGGTCTCCACCGGGCCAATCCGCACGGGGAGCGGGCGGCGCGCGAGGGCCGGGCCGAGGGCGACGAAATTGCCGCTCTCCAGGTCGCGGAACATCTCGGCCTGACGGCGCTCCATGCCGAGGAGATCGGCGGCGCGGGCCATGTCGATGTCGAGGAAGGTGCGGCCCATGAGGAAATTGGAAGCCTCCGCCGCGACGTTCTTCGCGAGCTTGGCGAGGCGCTGGGTCGCGATGACCCCCGCGAGGCCGCGCTTGCGTCCGCGGCACATGAGATTGGTCATGGCGGCGAGCGACGCCTTGCGGGCCTCGTCGGACACCTCGCCCGCGGCGGTGGGGGCGAACAATTGCGCCTCGTCCACAACCACCAGAACGGGATGCCACATCTCGCGTTCGGCCTCGAACAGGCCGCCGAGGAATGCGGCGGCGGCGCGCATCTGCTGCTCGGTCTCGAGCCCTTCGAGATTGAGCACCACCGAGACCCGGTGCTTACGCACACGCGCCGCGATGCGCTGGAGGTCCGCTTCGCTGCGCTGGGCGTCGACCACCACATGGCCATAGCGGTCGGCCAGGGTGACGAAATCGCCTTCGGGGTCGATGACCGCCTGCTGCACCCATGGCGCGCTCTGCTCCAGCAGACGGCGCAGCAGATGCGACTTGCCGGAGCCGGAATTGCCTTGCACCAGCAGGCGGGTGGTCAGCAGCTCCTCGAGATCCAGCAGGGCCGTCGCCCCGCCAGCACGGGCGCCGAGGTCGATGGAAATCCTGGGGGACGGCGTCATCGCAGCGCCCGCCCGGCAGTGAGGGAACCAAAAATCATTGCGCGACTCATATCGATTCGCGCGGCGCGTTCAATGGAGGAATAAATTGCGAGCGCCCGCCATACTGCGCGCAGCGTGGAAATCTCGTCCTAAGCTTAGGTTGCTGAGCCTGTGGTGAGCGCGCCGGGGCTCGAACCCGGGACCCCCTGATTAAAAGTCTCATTTTCCGCCTATCCGGCACTATCCGATTCCCCGCCACAGTGCGATATCATATTGACTTATATTGACATTATCTTCGACATTGTTTCCGATTGCCGCCAGCGACTTTCTTGCATGTGGTCACCATTTGGTCACCGAAGGAGGCGAGATGAGCAAGCGAATCGCGAAGCTGACGAAGCGCGTCGTCGACGCGGCGGCGCCAAACGCCGAGCGCTATGTCATCTGGGATAGCGCCCTCAAAGGGTTCGGCCTGAGGGTCGAGCCCTCGGGCACGAAGACATTTCTGGTCCGATATCGGGCTGCCGGGCGAAAGCGATTTGTGGCGGTCGGCCGGTTTGGCCCCTTGACCCCGGAACAAGCGCGGGGGCTGGCGCAGGCGACGCTCTCGGAGGTGCATATGGGGCACGATCCGGCGGAAGAGCGACGCCGGGAGCGCGCGGCGATAACAGTCGCGGAGCTGGCGCGTCGATTTCTGGCGGAGCATGTCGGGCCGAAACGGAAGGGAACGACGGCCATTCACTACCGAAGCCTAATCGAGCGTTATCTCGTTCCAAAGCATGGGGTCCGCAAAGTGCATGATTTGTCACGGCCCGATCTCGCGCGCCTCCATCTGTCCATGCGGGAGCAGCCCTATCAGGCCAACCGGCTGCTGGCGGTGGTCGCCAGTATGTATTCGTTTGGAGAGCGGATGGGACTGACGCCCGAAGCGTATAATCCGGCGAGCCGTATCGAGCGATTTCCGGAAAGCCGACGTGAACGGTTCTTGAGTAAGGAGGAGCTGGGGCGGCTCGGGGAAGCATTCCGACGCTTCGAAGGCGACGGGCGGTTCCGAGAAGGGGTCGCCGCGTTGAGACTGCTGCTCTTCACCGGGGCGCGCCTGCGAGAAATCCTCCACCTGCGCTGGGAGCATGTCGACCTCGACCGCGGGCTTTTGTTCTTGCCCGACTCGAAGACCGGCAAGAAGACAATCACGCTCAATGCGCCGGCGATGATGGTGCTAAGCTCGCTAGAACGCGTTGGCGACTGCGTCATTCCCGGCGCCAATCCCAATGTCCCGCGAGCCGACCTCAAGAAGCCCTGGCTTGCCGTTACAGAGGCCGCCGGCCTTGAGGGACTACGCATTCACGATCTACGCCACTCCTTTGCCAGCGTCGGAGCCGGGGCGGGGCTTGGGCTCCCGATTGTCGGCAAGCTTCTAGGCCATATGCAAACTGCGACAACGCAGCGCTACGCGCATCTCGACGCCGACCCAGTCCGTCTCGCTGCAGATAAGATTGGCGCGAGCCTCGCCGCCGCGCTTGACGGCAGTGCATGAGAACGGCGAGGGGATGGTCAATCATGCGACCCGGGCCTGCCTGCAAACGCGATAACTTCCTCCGCGTTATCCAACAGTGCGATCATTTTGGCGACGACGCGCCGGGCGTTTAGCGCCGCCTGACGGGCGCGCTTGAACTCGTCGAGGAGATCGGCGATGGTGGGCGGGAAACGGTCCTTACCCCAGATGCGAACAATGGCGGCGGCGAGGATTTGGGCCGAGAGAACAATCTCGCCGAGCGCCAGGAGAGCCGCGTCGGCATAAGTCTGGACGTTCGGGGATCATCCCGCGCGGGAAGCCGTCCAGCATGATCGACAGCAGCACGGAGACCATCTTCTCGTCGGCCTTGGCGTCGAGCACATGGCACAATTCGTCGTCCCGTCGGTGCAGCGCCTCGCGGGCCGGCAATTGCTCCCGGCGGATGAGAGCGCGTTAACGGACGGCGTCTGGGGTTCGCAAGTCCAGCAATCTGAGCCGATCCACTCGCCGAGCCCGGCGTCGATGATCCGGCGCAGGATTTGTTGATGTTCGAGAAGCGGCTCGAACAGCGCGCGGGTTCGTCGGGTGCGGCGGCCGTAGCCCCGAATAACGGCGCCTGGATCGGCGCTACCAAGGAGCGTCAGTTCGTCCATGATCAATCTCTCTTGGCTCTGGGAGCCTCGGTTTCGCGACTGGACATTTGGATCGCTTTAGACTTGCTCGGCGAGGAGCGCCGCAAGACCGGTTGGATGCTCGCCGAGGCGGCCGGCGATTCGGGGCCGTGGCGACAACAAGTGATCCTTGGCCGTGCACGCTGGGACGCGGATGCGTTGGGCGGCATCGTGCGCGATGACGCGCCCGAAATCCCTGGCCGATGACGACACGGTTCTCATCGACGAGACAGGGTTCCTGAGGCTGGGCAAAGCCCCCCTGCGGCTCGTGCGGCAATACACGGGCTCGGCGGGCAAGATCATGAACCGCCAGATTGCGTCGTCGCCTGCTTTATCGCGCCGCGCCGCCAAGCTTCATTGACCACGAATTGCATGTACCCAAGAGCTGGATGGACAATCCGGAGCGTATGGCAAAGGCGCATGTTCCAAATGGGTTCGCTGCCGAGCAACTCAACGCACCGTGTCTGAAGCACGTCAAGAGCGACCGCCATCTGGAAAGGAACACGCCGCGGATTCCCTGATCTCTGGCGGAGCGCCTTGCTTCTCTCCCGTTCCGGACAGCCATCCGAAAATCTTAATGGCTTCCTTATGTCTTTTGCGGCCATCCTCCATCGTGTCTGATCGATCCCCTCGGCACAAGCTCGAACGGACCGACGACGCAGGCCATGGAGTTCTGTCATGCCAGAGCCAATCTTCGCGTTAGGCCTCTTCGCCTTTGTCCTCACCGTCGGAAACAATCTCCTCCACGAGATCAAATCGCGACGGAATAGAAACACTCCGCGCAGTTGAGGAGGCGGCGAATGCTCGACTTTGTCTACGTCGCCTTGGAGGTCGTTCTTATTGTCGCCGCCGCCGCCTATGCGCGCGCGTGCGGTCGTCTTTGAAGGAGCGGCGGCATGTCGGAACCAGCCATCGGCCTGATCGTGGCCGTTCTTCTCGGCGTTTATCTCGCCTACACGCTTCTGCGCCCCGAAAAGTTTTGATGAGGGAGGCCCGGCTCTGTCCGGGTGTTCGCCATGACCGCAATTGGACTGGCGCAGATCGCCGTCGTCCTCGTCGCCGTGATTGCTGCAGCCCTGCCGCTCGGCGCCTACATAGCCCGCGTTATGGGCGGAGAGCGCACGGCGCTCACGCCCGCGCTCGCGCCTATCGAGCGCGGCTTTTACAAATTGTCGGGCGTTGATCCTGCCCGCGAGCAAAATTGGCTCGCTTATGCGATGGCAATGCTTGCCTTTAGTGTCGTCGGCTTGCTCTCGCTCTATGCGTTGCAGCGGCTGCAAGGCGTTTTGCCCTTCAATCCGCAAGGCTTCGCCGGCGTGCCCGCCGACCTTGCCTTCAATACCTCGGTCAGCTTCGTCACCAATACGAACTGGCAGAATTACGCCGGCGAGACGACCATGAGTCATCTGACTCAGATGCTCGGCCTCACCGTGCATAATTTCGTCTCCGCCGCAACAGGTCTTGCGATGGCCTTTGCGCTGGTTCGCGGCTTCGCGCGCAGCGATTCTTCGACAATCGGCAATTTCTGGGTCGATTTGACGCGTGCGACGCTTTACGTGCTGCTGCCCATGTCGATAGTCCTGGCGCTCGCCCTTGTCGCGCTCGGCGTTCCACAGACGCTCGCGGCCTCCGCCCAAGCGACGACGCTCGAAGGCATTGATCAGGTGATCGCGCTCGGACCTGTCGCCAGCCAAGAGGCAATCAAGGAACTAGGCACGAATGGCGGCGGCTTCTTCAACGCCAATTCCGCGCATCCCTTCGAAAACCCCAACGCGCTTTCCAATATGCTGGAGATATGGGCGCTTCTCGTCGTTCCTTTCGCCTCGGTCTTTGCCTTTGGGCGCGCGGTTCTCGATGCGCGACAAGGGCGCGCGGTCGCGACGGCGATGGGGATCGTGCTGCTCTTTGGCGCGCTTTTCGTGTATTGGGCGGAAGCGGCGGGCAATCCGCTTCTGACGGACATCGGCGTCGATCCTTCGCCCGGCAATATGGAAGGCAAGGAAGTCCGCCACGGCGTCGCCACCAGCGCCCTTTTTGCTGCCGCGACGACTGGGACAAGCTGCGGCGCGGTCAACGCCATGCACGACTCTTTCACCGCGCTTGGCGGCCTGCTGCCCATGTTCAACATGCTGATGGGCAGCATCGCGCCGGGCGGAGTCGGGGCGGGGCTTTACGGTTTCCTCGTGCTGGCGGTCATCGCTGTCTTCGTGGCGGGTCTGATGGTCGGGCGCACGCCGGAATATCTTGGCAAGAAGATTGAAACGCGCGAAATGAAGCTCGCCATGCTGGCGGTGCTGATTTACCCGCTGACTGTTCTGGGCTTCACGGCTGCGTCCGTCATGTTGCAGACGGGCCTCGCCAGCATGAACAATGCCGGGCCGCACGGATTGTCCGAGGTTCTGTACGCCTTCGCCTCGGCGAACGACAACAATGGCTCCGCCTTCGCGGGTCTCTCGGGCAACACGCTTTGGTATAACACCACGCTCGGCGTGGCGATGTTCGTCGGCCGCTTCTTCTTCGTCATTCCGCTGCTCGCGATGGCAGGCTCCTTCGCGGCGAAGAAGAAGGCTGCGGCCTCTGTCGGCACGTTTCCGACGCACGGCCCGCTGTTCATCGGCCTGCTGCTCGGCGTGATCGTCATCCTCTACCTGCTGCAATATTTCCCGGCGCTGGCGCTCGGCCCGATCGTCGAGCACTTGCTCATGACCGCCGGCAAAACCTTCTGATCGGAGCACGCTCATGTCCTCAAAAGTCGCCGCTCCCGGCTTGTTCGACGCCGCGATCATCAAACGCGCCAGCATCGACGCCTTCAAGAAGCTCGATCCGCGCCGGCTGGCGCGCAATCCGGTGATCTTCGTCACCGAAATGGTTTCCGCGCTGGTCACGGCCTTTTTTGTGCGAGACCTCATCGCCCAAAATGGCCAGGCCTTCTTCTCGGGCCAGATCGCAGCCTGGCTTTGGTTTACCGTGCTGTTCGCCAATTTCGCCGAGGCGGTGGCGGAAGGGCGCGGCAAGGCGCAGGCCGACGCGCTGCGCAAGACCCGTAGCGACACGCACGCCAAGCGACTCATAGACCCCAATGGCGAAGCCGGCATGAAGGAGGTCTATCAGGGCGTCTCGGCGCTCGAGCTGCGCGTCGGCGACGTCGTGCTCGTCGAGCCTGGCGATCTCATTCCCGGCGATGGAGAGGTGATCGAAGGCGTCGCCTCTGTCAACGAGTCAGCGATCACCGGCGAGTCTGCTCCTGTCATCCGCGAGGCGGGCGGCGACCGTTCCGCCGTCACGGGCGGCACGACGGTCTTGTCCGACTGGATCAAGGTAAAGATCACCGCCGCGCCCGGTTCTACTTTCATCGATCGCATGATCGCGCTCGTCGAGGGCGCGCAGCGACAGAAGACGCCGAATGAGCTGGCCCTCTCCATTCTGCTCTCTGGCCTGACGATCGTCTTTCTCATCGTCTGCGTGACGCTGTGGCCGCTTGCGGTCTATTCGGGCGCCTATCTCTCCATCACCGTGCTCATTGCGCTGCTCGTCTGCCTGATTCCGACAACGATCGGCGGGCTGCTCTCGGCGATCGGCATCGCGGGCATGGACCGGCTCATCCGCTTCAACGTCGTCGCCACCTCGGGACGCGCGGTGGAAGCGGCGGGCGATGTCGACACGCTGTTGCTCGACAAAACTGGGACGATCACTTTCGGCAACCGCATGGCGGATGAATTCGTGCCTGTCGGCGGCGTCTCGGAGCATAGGCTTGCCGAAGCGGTGCTGCTGGCGTCTCTCGCCGACGAGACGCCTGAGGGCCGTTCGATCGTCGCACTGGCGACGAGCCGTTACGGTCTCGAGGCCCCGGTGCTCGGCGCGGAAGCGATGATCGTTCCCTTCTCGGCGCATACGCGCATTTCCGGCGTCGATCTTCCCGGCCGCTCGCTGCGCAAGGGCGCCGTCGACGCGGTGCTCGCCCAGGCGACGCCTGCGGTCTCTGAGTGGATCGGTGGCGGTACGACGACGCTCTCCCCCAGCGCGGTCGATCGCGCGCGTGTCGAATTCGATCAGGCGGTCGAGCGCATTTCGCGCGCTGGCGGAACGCCGCTGGCGGTGTCGGAGAACGGCCGGCTGCTCGGCGTCGTGCATCTGAAGGACATCATCAAGCCCGATATAAAAGCGCGCTTTGCGGCTCTGCGCGCCATGGGGATCAAGACGGTCATGGTGACCGGCGACAATCCCATCACCGCCGCGGCGATCGCTGGCGAGGCGGGCGTGGACGACTTCATCGCCCAGGCGAAACCCGAGGACAAGCTCGCCTATATCCGAAGGGAGCAGCAGGGCGGGCGCCTCATCGCCATGTGCGGCGACGGCACGAATGACGCGCCGGCGTTGGCGCAGGCGGATGTCGGCGTCGCCATGCAAACCGGCACGCAGGCGGCGCGCGAGGCCGGCAATATGGTGGACCTCGACAGCGATCCGACGAAGCTTATCGAGATCGTGCAGATCGGCAAGCAGCTTCTGATGACGCGGGGCTCGCTGACGACCTTCTCCATCGCCAATGACGTCGCGAAATACTTCGCGATCATCCCCGCGCTTTTCGTCGCCGCCTATCCCCAGCTCGAGACGCTCAATGTCATGAAGCTGGCGTCGCCCCAATCCGCGATCCTTTCGGCGGTCATCTTCAACGCGCTCATCATCATTGCGCTCATCCCGCTCGCCTTGAAGGGCGTCGAATATCGTCCCGTGGGCGCCGCCGCGCTGCTGCGTCGCAATCTGCTGATTTACGGACTCGGCGGCATCGTCGTCCCCTTCGTGGGGATCAAGGCGATCGACCTCGTCGTCTCTCTTCTTCATCTCGCTTGAGGAGGCAAGAATGCTTTCCCAACTTCGCCCCGCGATCGTCATGATGACGCTGTTTACCGCCCTCACAGGCGTCCTTTATCCGCTCGCTATTACTGGCATCTCTCAGCTCGTCCTCGCGGAGCGGGCCAATGGCAGCATGGTCGAGCGCAACGGCGTGATCGTGGGATCGTCGCTCATCGGCCAGAACTTCACGTCCGAGCGCTATTTCCACGGGCGCCCCTCGGCGACCGTCGGCTATGACCCTTCCGACGCCAGCAAGACCGTGGACGCCCCCTACAATGCCGCAAACTCCGCCGGCTCCAATCTCGGGCCGACCTCGAAGAAGCTCGTCGACCGCGTCAATGCGGCGATCGAGGCCGAATTCGGGGCGGGACGCATCGATGTCGTCGCAGCCGACACCGTGACGACCTCGGGGTCGGGCCTCGATCCCCATATCTCGCCGCAATTCGCGCGGGCTCAGATACCCGCCCTCGCCAAGGCGCGCGGGCTCGGCGAAGATCGGTTGCGCCTCCTCGTGGAGGAGCATACGGAAGGGCGGGCCATGGGCGTGATCGGCGAACCGCGCGTTAATGTCCTCCTGCTCAACATTGCCCTCGACGCGCTAAAATAAACGGAGATCAGGCGGAGCTAAGAAGCCTTGTCGCGAGACGAGTTCGATCGCCGCCCTGACCCCGACGCTCTCCTCGCCTTGAGCGAGAAGGAGGGGCAGGGCAAGCTGCGCGTCTTCCTGGGCGCGGCGCCGGGCGTTGGCAAAACCTACGCCATGCTCTTGCGCGCCCGCGCGGCAAAGGCCGACGGTCTGGATATTGTGGTCGGCCTTGTAGAAACGCATGGCCGCGCCGAGACGCAAGCGCTGCTGGAGGGGCTCGATGTCCTGCCGCGCCGGCGCAGCGAATATAAAGGGCGCGCGATCGATGAATTCGATATCGACGCCGCGCTCGCGCGCAAGCCCCAGCTCATCGTTGTCGACGAGCTCGCCCATACCAACGCCCCCAACAGTCGGCATCCGAAGAGATGGCAGGACGTCGAGGAGTTGCTTCAGGCGGGAATCGACGTCTGGACAGCGATGAATGTCCAGCACCTCGAGAGTCTCGCCGACGTCGTCACGCGCATTACCGGCGTCGCCGTCCGCGAGACGGTGCCCGACCGTCTGTTGCAGGACGCCAATGACGTCATCCTGGTCGACATCACGCCGGACGAGCTTCTCCAACGCCTGAAAGAGGGGAAGGTCTATGTTCCCGAGACGGCCAGGCGGGCGACGCAAAACTTCTTCACGCCGCGCAATCTGACGGCGCTGCGCGAGCTGGCCCTCAGGCGTACGGCCGAGCGCGTAGACGATCAGATGGTCGATTTTCTTCGTCAGGGCGCGATCGAAGGGCCCTGGGCGACCTCGGAGCGCCTTCTGGTTTGTGTCGGACATGACAGGACGTCGCTCGCCGTCGTGCGCGCCGGCGCGCGCCTCGCCACTGGCCTCAACGCCCCGTGGATCGCGCTTTATGTCCAGCTTGCGGGCCAGGAGGAGCGGTCTGCGGAGACCGTGCGGAATATCGACGCCGCTCTACGGTTGGCCGAGCGGCTCGGAGCGCAGGTCGAACGCCTGTCTGGCGACGACCTCGCGGCGGAAGTTCTCAAATACGCGCGCCGCGAGAACATCACCCAGATTGTTCTCGGCCGCTCGCGCGCCGGCCGCCTGGCGCGACTCCTGGGACGATCTTTCACCGACGAAATTGTTCGGCGATCGAAGGAGATCGCTGTCCATGTCGTCGTGGACGATATGGGGACGACCGAGCCTCGGCCCCGTCGATGGCGGTTGCCCTCGCTTCCAGAGACAGGGATTTCGGTTCTGGGGGCTATCGGCGCGGTCTCACTCACCGTCGCTTTTGGTTATTTGCTCGATTACTGGCTGCATCCACCCAATCTGTCCGTCGTTTTCCTTCTGCCTGTCGTCCTGTGCGCCGCCCAATTCGGGCTGGTTTCAGCGATTGCGGCCGCCATCCTGTCCTTTCTCGCCTGCGACTTCTTTTTCATCGAACCGCGATATGTGTTCACCATTTCCGAGCCTCAGGAATTTTTGGCTTTGGTCGTCTCCCTAGTCGTCGCGGTGATCACCGGCACTCTGGCGAGCAAGATGCGCGACCAAGCCCAGAAGATGAGGCGACGGGCTCAGGGGGCGCAGGCGCTCTTCGAATATTCCCGCAAACTCTCCGCCGCCAAGGACCTCGACGAAGTCCTGTGGGCCGCCACGATGCAAATCCAGAAGGCCCTGAACGCGCCATGCGTCGTCATGATGATGCCCAACGACGGCGCGCTGCGGCTCGGCGCCGCCTGGCCGCCTCTGGACCAGCTCGACGCTGGCGAAGCCGCCGCGGCGCGCTGGGCGCTCGAAAAGGGAGAAGCCGCCGGCTGGCGGACAGGAACGCTCCCAAGCGTCCGGTTCCAGTTTCGCCCGCTTGCGACGGCGCGCGGCGTCCTGGCCGTTTGCGGCGTCGAGCCGCGACATCCGAGCGAACCCTTCTCCGCCGAGGAGGAAAGCGCCCTGACCTCGTTGATCGAGCAATCCTGCGTCGCGATCGACCGATCGATGCTCGTCGGCGAGTCGATCCGGGCGGCGGCTCTGGAGGAGAACGAAAAGCTGCGCACGACGCTACTCGCCTCTCTCTCACACGACCTGCGCACGCCTCTCACCTCCATCACCGGGGCGGTGACCAGCCTGCGGCAGCTGGGTGAACAACTGCCGAAGGCCGATCGTGACGATCTCTTGTTGTCGATCGAAGAAGAAGCAGGGCGTCTCAACCGCTTCATCGCCAATCTGCTGGATATGTCCCGCATCGAATCGGGCGCGCTCTCGCCGCGTCGCGATCTCGTCGATGTCGCAGAGGTCATTCGGCGGGTAGTCGAAAGATGCAAAAAAGCGTTTCCTGGTCAGAAAATCGGGGTCAGCGTTTCCCCCGATCTCCCGCAGATCCGCGGCGACGCCAATCTGCTCGAACAAGTTCTGTTCAACCTTGTCGACAACGCGCATAAATATGGCGGAGAGACCGGCGCGATTATTCATGCGCGGCGGGAAAATGAAGACGTCGTCGTTACGGTGACGGACGAGGGGCCTGGCGTAAAGCCCGCCGATTTGGAGCGTATTTTCGAGAAATTCTATCGAAGCGGCCGCGTCGACGGGCGCAAAGCGGGCACGGGTCTGGGCCTGTCGATCTGTCGCGGTTTGGTGAGCGCAATGGGAGGGACCATCGTCGCTCAGAGCCCCGCTATCCGACGAAAGGGAACGAGGATTGTTATGCGACTCCCGGCAATGTCCCAGCCCGAGCGGCAGGAAATCGTCGCATGAACAAGCTGCGGGTCCTCATTGTAGATGACGAGCCGCAGATCAGGCGCGTCTTGAGACCGTCCCTGATCGCGAGCGGCTACGAGGTGCGGGAAGCCGCAAGCGGCGATGAAGCGCTAGCGCGGGTTTCCGAGAGCATGCCGGACCTTGTGATCCTCGATCTCGGCCTCCCGGACATGGAGGGCAAGGAGACGCTCCGCAAGCTGCGACTCATGACAACGAAAACGCCTGTCATCATTCTTTCGGCCCGTGAGCGGGAATCCGAAAAGATTGCAGCGCTCGATCTCGGCGCGAATGACTATGTCGAAAAGCCCTTCGCCATGGGCGAACTCCTGGCGCGCATACGCGCGGCGCTCCGACTTGCGCGTGGCGCGGGCGCGGAACCGGCGATCGTCACGGCTGGCGCCTTATGCGTGGATATTCCCAAGCGGCTCGTGACGAAAAATGGGCAAACCCTGCACCTGACGCCGAGGGAGTTCGACCTTTTAACGATTCTCGCGCGCAACGCCGGGCGGCCCCTGACGCATCGGGAAATCCTTCGCACTGTGTGGGGGGCTTCGCATCAGGACGATGTGCAATATCTCCGCGTCTTCATCGGCCAGTTAAGGGCCAAAATAGAGGACGATCCCGCGACGCCCCGGATTGTTCTTACCGAGACGGGGATAGGCTATCGCTTCATTGCTGATTAGATGGCGGAACGGCCGCAGCGACTCGGAGGCTTCGCTGTGAGGTGGTCTGGTCATCCTCCAGAATGGTGTGAAATGGAGTCCGACTTTCTTCGGCTCCAAGCATCATCGGAGGATGACCGGGGACCAAGGCTGATGTAGAGCAGCGTCGACTTCGGACCATGTCGCACGACGTGCGCCTTGATCACGACGTCGCGCGAAGAGGAAGTGAGGCCGCGCAGCGCGGAGACGCTCGCCGCCCGGCCTCGACCGAAGGCGCCGCGCTCCCTTCTGCGGGCGCCCGAACAATGAGGCCGCCCGCCCTGTGTCGCGGCCAGCACGCACGACACGAAGCTCCTCGCTCTTCCCGGCTTCGTCGAGCGGATGCGCTCGGGCCGGATGCGAATGTCGTCGTTACGCGACATGACAATGCGCAGGCGAGGTGGAAATTGACGCGTTATTACAGAGGCTTGCTGCGAACCAAAGACTGCGCGTTGAAATCGCAGCCTGTGTGAATGCATTGAAGCGCAACGACAAAGCGACCGCCGGACAAAGCCGAAGGCTGTCCCTTTTATCCTGCAATAAGCCGGTCGCTGGCGCTCCCTCGGCGGCACTCGCGCTCAAAGGCGCGAGGACATGCGCTATTCTGCGAAAATGGGGGAGCGGCGTCATTGGGACGCTCCAGACGACCAGCGAATAGCGAAAAGGTCGGAGGCGCGCTGAAGAACAGCAGGCGACGAAGCGTTGGAGTCGCTCGCTGCGTGCAAAACTGGCAAATCATCTGACGTCTCGCTGCGCCGGAATGAGAGAGTGCGTCCCGTCGATTCTTCGGCTCTGAGAGCAGTGTCGACGTTGTGTTTCGGCCATTTATATTCCCGCTCGTCCGACTTGGTGATCGCGACAAAGATTGAAGAGGAACCGTTGCCAGAGGAGGCCGAAAAAGGCTCCGTGGAGCGTCCGCCGAGTGAAACCGTGGACGCAATTCTTTCGACATAATGCGTCGTTTCTGCCGGCAACAAACGAGCGCGAAGAAGCTCCTCGTAGCGGCCGGGACCGGCGTTATAGGCCGCCAGAAAGCCGCGCTCGCCATATTGATCGAGCAACTCGCGAAGGTAGGCGGCTCCAGCCGGAATATCGTCGTGAGAATCGAATGGGTCGGCACCAAGGTCGTAGCGGGTCCGTAACTCGGTGTAGGTCGCCAGCATGAGTTGCATGAGGCCGATCGCGCCTTTGCTGGAGACGGATTTGGCGTCACCGCCGCTCTCGGCGCTCATGACGGCGCGCAGCCAATGGACCGGGAGACGGAAGCGATTGGAGGCCTCCCCGAGCGCGCGCGAGGTGGCGAGATCGCGGGATGTTTCATTTACCATTGGCTCGCTGTGAGCGGGCGCGGCATATTCAGGAAGCGCGCACAACGCGCAGAGCAAGACCACCCCGTTTGTTCGAAGCCTTGCCGAACGCCGACCAATTGAAGCGCCGTTGCGATTTTTATCCCAGCAGAGCGATGCGTCGATCATCATTCCTCCTGCGTCTAGTTTGGCTGCGCGCGGCCGACAATGGAGTCGACGGGAAGCGCACCGAAATACCGCCCGTCGAGCGAGGCCGGATGGTCCCAATTGAGCAGCAGGACTTCGCCGGGCCTGAGCGTGAAACATCCACTCCAGCGCGGCAGGTCGCGGCCCGCGTGATCGCGCGCATTCGCCTCGGCGACGACGCTGCCGTCGACAGAGATGTGAGGTTGGCTCGGCACACCTTCTGTCCGGGGGGCGCCGCCACTCGCTTCATGAGCAGCGCGCCTTTGGGCAGATATCCGCGCGCGGCGAGCCACTGGCGAGGGGTTTGGGCGGCCGCGCGCCGATGAGATCAGTGATGGCGAGCGCGCCGAGTGGACGGACAGCATAGAGTCCGATGGGAGCACTGGCGGAGGCGTTCCAGACGAGAAGCGGCTCACGGCCGCTGGCGAAGATCGACGCGATTACGTAGACGACGAAAGCGAGAGCGAGCGTCCTCATGGGCGTCGCTCCAAGGCGCCGGGCTTTACGCCCGGAACGGTGGGGCAGGGCTCGCCGTCGTCTCAGGCGCGCAGGATGTCGACCCGCGAGACGAGCGTTCCATGTGCATTCGACGCACAGCGGATGAAGGCGAAGATGGCACCCGGCGTGAATGTCGCGACGCGTCGGCGGCGATCGAGCGTTTGCTCGCTGATCGGCTTGCCAAAGCGCAGCCAGCGTTCAATCTTGCCTCTGACGAAATAGAGTTCGACTTCGGTCGACGCGCTCATGACCGGCCTCCGTTCGAGTCATGGTCGAAGGGAGACGCGGGCCGAATTCTGTCTGCGAGGGTCGTTGTCTCGAAGGGATGACGGCGTCGCCGTCGGCCGGATGGTCGGCTCTGCGCGCGCGGCGCGGGCGCCGAGCTGCGGGCGCGCCTTCTTCTCTTACCGGCTGGCCTTTTGCTCGTGGGGCGGCAGCCGAGCGGGAGGTGCCCGCCGTTAGTAGGAATCCGAAGGATTCCGAAGTTAGAAAGTTACGAGCGCCGTGAATGACACAGTGACAATGGCTTGGGCCCCATTTTGGTCCCCGATAGCACGAGGATTCGGTCCCCGATAGCACGATAGTCGCGGTCCCCGATAGCACGAGCCAGTTCACAGCTTTTCCCCAGCGGCGAGAGGACGATCGAGGCGCTGGACGGCGCTCTCGAGCGGATCGGTGGTGAGCGGCGTGAAGACGAGAAGTTCGCGGTCGAAGGGGCTCGACGAATGTCGAGCCGGTAATTGGGAATGGGCTGGCGCCGAACCGAGTCGCGCAGATCGAAGGCAAAATGCTTGAGCGGCGAGAGCGCGCCGGACTTGGCGTGGAGATGTGCGAAATGGAAGCTCCAGCCGCCATGCTGATTACCGGAGTGCTTGCGAACGAGGCGATAAAGTCAGCGCTCCAAACCTCCCGTCAGCCCGAAATAGGCCAGGTCGATTGTGAGCACCAAGGCTTCGTTGAGGACGCCCTCGTAGAACCAGTCGAGGATAATCAGTTCGACGCCGAGCGGCCGTCCGCTTGGATCGGCGGTCTCCTTCCATTCGTTGATCCAGGAGAAGCGCCGCCGGCGCCTTTCGGTCCTCTAACGGATCAACGTGACGACGCTCGTCGACTGCAGCCGGTCGAAGGCGGCGCGCAGCCGCTGATAGTCGCGCGCGCCCGTGGCGCGGCCGGTGAAGACGAGGATTTCTAACACGCTCATGGCGAAGCTAAAGACGCAGTTGTCCGGGCCCTGACTTATCGGGCTTGCCCGCGGCGTCCTATAAATTTTCAGTGAGGCGCGAGTGGTCACCATGTGGTCACCAGCCTATAGCGCGCAGATACTACGCGACGCTTATCTCACTAATTTTGTTGGTGAGCGCGCCGGGGCTCGAACCCGGGACCCCCTGATTAAAAGTCAGATGCTCTACCGACTGAGCTACGCGCTCTAACCGTTTTGCCCCGTCACCTCTGGCGGCGGGGCTATAGGCAGGCGGGTCGGTCCGCTTACCTGCCGCTGCTGGCGCGGCTAGCGTTCAACTACCCGCCGCCGCGGGGCGGGTCAACCCCGGTTCGGCCCCTTCGGCCTTCAATCGCCCCAAAAAGCTAACCGGCGATGAAATTCGCGGCAATCACGACCAAGCCGAAGATCAGGGCCGCAACCACGGTGGTGATCGCGGCTTTCCTGGCGAGCTGGGGCGCGACGGGCGAGCCCGGATCGGCGCCTTCCGGCAGCTCCTCGCCCGCTTCCTCGGATGAGCGAACGCCGAGCGGCAGGACGGCAAGCAGGGTGATCCACCAGATGGTGACGTAGATCGCCAGAGCGAGGGGAAGCGGGAAGGGCATGGGTCAGGCCTGCTCGAGTTCGATCAGCGTGCCGCAGAAGTCTTTCGGGTGTAGGAAGAGCACCGGCTTGCCATGCGCGCCGATCTTCGGCTCGCCGTCGCCCAGAACCCTGGCGCCCGCGCCCTTCAGTTGGTCGCGCGCCGCGAGGATGTCGTCTACCTCATAGCACACGTGATGGACGCCGCCGGACGGGGATTTGGCGACGAAGCCGGCGATGGGCGAATTCTCGCCATAGGGCTCGAGCAGCTCGATCTTGGTGTTCGGCAGTTCGACGAAAACGACGGTAACGCCGTGTTCGGCAAGCGTCTCGGGCTCCGTTACCTTTGCGCCCAGCGCGTCGCGATAGACCGCCGACGCTTTTTCCACGCTTTCGACGGCGATAGCGACGTGATTGAGACGACCGATCATTCTTTAATTTCCCCAAGCCGAGCGGCGACGCCGCGATGTTGCTCGCGGCATTAAGGCCACGGCGGGACAAATTTCAACCGTCCTCGACGATCTGGATCGGGCTGCCGCGCAAGCTGCTTATTTCGCTACGCAGAGGCGTGAGGCGCGGTTCATGCGGCGCGAAGACGAACCAGGGGCAGCCCTCGTCGCGCGCCCGACGGAGCGACTCTCTCGCTTCGGCGTCTCGGCCGAGCGCCAGTTTCGCGGCCGTTTCGAACAGACGGGGCGGCGCGGCGCCGTCATTCGACGAACAGGCGGCAAAGGCCGTTTCTGCCTCTTGGAGCCGTCCCGCTCTCGCGAGCACATAGGAAAAGGCGGCGAGAAGCAGCGGGTCGTTGGGCGTCGCCTGCAATCCGTGTCGCGCCGCTTCGTGAGCGTCGTCATGCTTTCCGCACAGGCTGCACGCCGTGGCGGCGACAACGCGCAGGCTGGCGGCGTCGGGCCGCAGATGCAGTCCCCGGCGGGCCAGCGCGTCGGTCGCTTCGGGATCGCCGGCGCAGAGCTCCAGCCAGGCGCGCAAGCTCAGAAGCGTTTCATCGTAAGGGCAAACCCGCAGCCCGGCTTCGACGTCCCGGATCGCCTCGGCCAGCCGATCGCCGCCCGCGAGCGCCCAGCCGCGGTAAGCCCGCGCCCTGCCGTAATCAGGGTCTTGCGCCAGCGCTCTGTCGAGCATCTCCAGCCCCTCGTCGAGCCGCGCCGAGAGCGTGGCGCGCGCCCAGCCCAGCGCGGCCAAAGCGGGAGGAAAATCAGGGGAAAGCGCGAGCGCGCGGCCGGCGTTGGCCTCGATCATCGCCGCCGCTTGCGCGGGGCGCAGATGCCCGCGAACGACGCGGCCCGCCGCGATATCGGCGGAAAGCGACCAGATCGCCGGCGATTCGCCCCCGTTCTCGACCGCGGCCGCGATCGCCGCTTGCGCCCGGGCGTAGCCGTCGCGGGAATGCGTTCCAGCGAGCTCACAGGCCGTCCGCCAAAGATCGAGAATGCGTCCCTCGATGGCCTCAGGCGGCGCGCGCATAGGCTCGTTCTCAGGGTCGGCCGGCTGCACCTTCGCGCGCAGGGAGAGACCCCGGCCATAGGCGGTCGCGATCAGATCGCCGGAGCCGGCTTCTCGCAGCGGCTTGCGCAAGAGATAGGCGCAGCGGTCGATCGAATCGTCCGACGGCGGGCGATCCGGCCATAGCCGGGAAGCGATCTCCGCCTTCGAGACGACTCCCCCATTCGACTCGAGAAGAAGTTCAAGCAGTTGTCGGGCCTGGGGCCCGAGGTGAATCGGGACGCCATCCCGTTGTAAGCCGGTCTGAGCGCTGTAAAAAAATCCTGCGAACCTGACAGAACCGACCATCGTCCCCTCCCGGGTTACAATGTCCGATTTCCGCTGTCTGGCGCAAGACCTTAAAATAACAAATCTTTTTGCCTCTGGCGTTGCGAGAATCTCGCAAATGCCGGGCATAAAAAAACGCCGGGCGTACCTCCGGCCCGGCGTTTTTAGAACTTCCGAGCTGTCGCCCAGCGGTTCTAAGGCCGGTTTAGAGGGGCAGGGTGACGGGCGAATGACATTGCGCCGACGTTGCGTCACCTTGACCGGCGACCGCTGGTTGTCGCGCGGGCGAAGCGATAGACTGCAAAACAGACTTCTTTGAGGATAGGAAAGCGCGATGCGTCTTGTGCTCGCTATGCTCTTGCTCGCGGCCGCCCCTGCGGCGGCGGCCGACATAAACGACTACCCCACCTCGGCGCGCGCCGATTATGTGTTCGCCTGCATGAAAGCAAACGGCGATTCGCGGCTGTCGCTCGAGCAATGCTCCTGCTCCATCGACGTGATCGCGAGCATTCTGCCTTATGACAGCTATGTCGCCGCCGAGACGGTCGCGAGCGTCAATCAGCAGCCGGGACAGATCGGCATGATGATGCGCAACACGGGCGCCGCGCGCGATACGCTGGAAACGCTGCGTCGCGCGCAGGCCGAAGCGCAAGTGCGCTGTTTTTGAGGCGTATAACTCTTTTTGCCAACGGCGAGGAGCCAACCCAACATGCTCGTTCTCATTCTCGGCATAGCGCTTTTCATTGGCGTCCATGTCTTTTCCACCCTGCGCGGCGCGCGCGGCCAGCTCGTCGCGCAATATGGCCTGCAGGCCTATAAGGGCGCTTATTCGGCTGTCGCGCTTCTCGGTCTTGTGCTGACCGTCTGGGGCTTCTCGCGCTATCGCGCCGAAGGAATGGTCCAGATCTGGGACCCGCCGTCCTGGACGCGCCATATCGCCATGCCGCTGGTGTGGATCGCCTTCGTGGCGCTCGCCAGCCGCCGCGCGCCGCCCTCGCGCATCAGGGGCTGGCTGCGTCATCCGACGCTCGTCGCGCTGAAGAGCTGGGCGACGGCGCATCTTCTCGTCAACGGCGATCTCGGCGGCATGCTGCTCTTCGGCTCTTTCCTGGGCTTCGGCGTCTATGACCGCATCGCCGTCAAGCGGCGCGGCGACCTCGGCGCGCCGCGTCTCGACGCCTTCACCAAGGGCGACGCCATCGCGCTCGGCGCCGGCACGGCGCTTTATGTGCTGCTCCTGCTGCTGCATCCCTATCTCTTCGGCGTCTCCGTTCTGCGCTGAGCGACATAACCGCTTGGATAGCTCTCAATGGCATCTGTCATTCCCGGCGGGCTGAAAGCCCGACCGGGAATCCAGAGCCAGAGTAGCTGGTCTTGCTCTGGATTCCCGATCGCTCGCTGCGCGAGCGTCGGGAATGACAGCGCACCAGTCGACCAAAATTCATATGACTTCGGAAGAGGGCCCTCTCAGCCCGCAAGGCGCGCGATTGCGGTCATGCGCCCGATCAGCGGCAGGAGCGCCGCGAGCTCGGGACCGCTTTCTTCCCCCGTAAGCGCGAGGCGCAGCGGGTGGAACAGCGCCTTTCCCTTGCGGCCCGTCGCCGTCTTCACGTCGCCGACCCAGGCGGACCAGGTCGTCTCGTCCCAAGGCTCCTGCGGCAGAAGCGCGGCGGCCTGCGCGAGGAAGTCCGCGTCCTCGCGGACCGGCGCGATCTCGCCCTCGACCACGCGCCACCATTTGAGAATATCGTCGAAGGTCGAGAGATTGCCGCGCGCCGCGCGCCACAGCGGCTCCGCCTTGTGGCCGACGACGTCGAGCGCGGCGAGACGGTCGCGCACATCCTCGAATTCGAAGAGCGCCAGCGTGCGATGCGTCAGCGTCGCGAGATCGCCGGGATCGAAGCGCGCCGGATTGCGCGAGACATGGGCGAGATCGAAATGCCGCCCCAGCTCGGCGAGCGTGCGCACGGCCTGCACATTGTCGGAGGAGCCGGTCAGCGTCGCGAGCGCCGCGACGGCCAGCGCCTCATAGCCTTCCTCGCGCAGCGAGGCGATGGAGAGCGAGCCTGTGCGCTTGGAAAGCCCTTCGCCGCTCGCGCCGATCAGCAGATTGTGATGGGCGAAAGCGGGCGGCGGCGCCTGCGGGGCGAGCGCCGCGAAGAGCTGGAGCTGCACGGCCGTGTTGGTCACATGGTCCTCGCCGCGAATGACATGGGTGATCTTCATGTCGATGTCGTCGGCGACGGAGGGCAGGGTGTAGAGGAAGCTCCCATCCTCGCGGATCAGCACCGGATCGGAGAGCGCCGCGCAATCGATATGCACAGGCCCGCGAATGAGGTCGTTCCATTCCACGACGCCCGGCGCGAGCTTGAAGCGCCAATGCGGCCGGCGGCCCTCGGCCTCGAGCTTGGCGCGCTCGGCGTCGGAAAGGCGCAGCGCGGCGCGGTCATAGACTGGCGGCAAGCCGCGCGCCTGCTGCATTTTGCGGCGCTTTTCCAGCTCGTCCTGCGTCTCGTAGCAGGGGTAGAGGCGACCCTCTTCGCGCAATTTTGCGGCCGCGGCCTCATAGAGCGCGATGCGCTCTGACTGCCTGAAAATCGCGTCCGGAACGACGCCGAGCCAGGCGAGATCGATTTCGATCGAGCCTGCAAATTCCTCGGTAGATCGGGCGAAATCAGTGTCATCGAACCGCAGTATGAATCGTCCATGGTGCATTGTGACGAACAAATAATTGAACAACGCGACCCGCGCATTGCCGATATGGATGCGGCCTGTCGGGGACGGCGCGAAACGAACGATCGGAGAGGTCATGAGGAAGCTTCGTCAGGAGTTTTCGCAAAGCGAGGGCAGGGAAAAGAATCCCGCGCCGCAACCCTTTTGCCAAGAGCCGACGTTTTTGTCAGTCGGAATATTGAGCTGGCCGCGTCCGGGCCTGGCGCGCCGCGCCAACCGTCAGACCGAAGCCAGCCTTCGCCTGCGCCGCCAATCCGCCCAAGTCGACGCGTGAGCCGAAAAACTCGATGATCCTCGCCTATATCTGCGCCGGATGGTGCGCCTTCATCCTCGTCCTCAACTTCGCCAGCATGTGGCTCATGGGCCGCAAATGCCGCGCCCGCGAGCGGAACATGCCGGCTCCGGCCGATGCGCCCTGGGTCAGCATCGTGCGCCCGGTGCGCGGCCTCGAGGCTTTTTCGGAGGAGACGCTCGGCGCGACCTTCGAGCTCGACTATCCCCATTATGAAATCGTCTTCTGCGTGCAGTCGCCGAGCGACCCGATCATTCCGCTCGTCGAGCGGCTGATCAAGGCGCATCCCGAGCGCGAGGCGAAGCTGCTGATCGGCGACGATTACGTCAGCGCCAATCCCAAGCTCAATAATTGCGTCAAGGGCTGGGAGGCGGCGCGCTACGACTATGTTATCCTCGCCGATTCCAACGCTTTGCCGCCGCGCGATTATGTGCAGACCATGCTCGCGGCTTTCCGGCCGGACACGGCGATGACTGTCTCCATGCCGATCGGCTCGCGCCCGGTCGGCTTCTGGGGCGCGGTCGAATGCGCGATCCTCAACACCTTCCAGGCGCGCTGGCAATATGGCGCCGAGGCGATCGGCGCCGGCTTCGCCCAGGGCAAGAATATGATGTGGCGGCGCGAGGTCCTCGACCGCGCCGGCGGCATTCGCGCGCTCGGCGCCGAGATCGCCGAGGACGCCGCCTCGACCAAGGTCATCCGCGCGCAGAACATGCGGGTGCGGCTCGTCGACATGCCGTTCGAGCAGCCGCTCGGCCAGCGCACAGCGCATGAGGTTTATTCCCGCCATGTCCGCTGGGCGCGCCTGCGCCGCGTGACGTTCCCCGCCCATTACGCGCCGGAGTTCATGAACGGCAGCTTCGTGGCCGTGGTGCTCGGCGCCTATGCGGCGCTGGAGTTCGGCGGCGACGCGGCCTCCGCTGCTTTGACCGCCGCCGCGATCGTCGGCGCGCTGCATGGCGGCGAATTGTGGCTGGCGCGCGTTTGCCGCTTCCCGCTCGACTGGCGCACGCCCTTCGCGCTGGCGATGCGCGATCTGCTCCTGCCGGTGATGTTCGTCGACGCGCTGCTCTTCGACGATTTCGTCTGGCATGGCAACGCCATGACCGTGCGCGAGGTCGAGGATACGGTGGGCTGACGCTGCTGTCGCAGATAGGATCGCCGACAAAGTGGCATTGACGCCCCTCGTGCTTCGAGACGGCTGCTGCGCAGCCTCCTCAGCATGAGGGGCTTCTGCATCTGCGCCAAACACATAGGCCTCATCCTGAGGAGGGCGCGAAGCGCCCGTCTCGAAGGACGAGGCCGCCTCCGAAGTTCGTAAACAAACTGAAGGGCGCATTCACCGCCCTTCTTCATTTAGCAATTCGAGCGTTTTCGGATCTTCCGCCCCGTCGAAGAACTGCCCCAGAGCCTGCTCGAAAAGAGGCTCCTCCGGCGCGGCGCGTGCGAACAGCGTCATCGACGAGCGGAACTTCATCGCGTCGGTTGAACCCAGGACATCCTCGGCGCTGCGATCGCCCGTCGCCATGGCGTCCACGCATTCGCGCAGCCGCGGGCCAAGAACTGGATGGGCGAGATAGGCGCGGGCTTCATTAAGCCCGGAAAGACCGTCGAGACGGCTGGCCTGACTGAAGCCGAGACCCGTCAGTTGCGGAAAGACATACCAGATCCAATGGCTGGTTTTGCGCCCGGCGCGCAGCTCGGCGAGCGCCTGCGCGTAAGAGTCCCTTTGCGCATCGATGAAGCGCTGCAGATTGAAAGGGTCGTTGTTTTCCGGTGCGCTCATGGCCGCCAGCTCCATCCCTTTTCCCATCGTCGCCACGAGCATCTTAGCGGCGTAGCGGCGGGTGGGGAGAGATATAGCGTGGTTGCCTGACGCCGCTCCCCTCAGGGGGGCCCAACCGGGTCTTATCGGAGATCCGCTGATTGGCCCGGTTGTCATTCCCGACGCTCGCAGAGCGAGCGATCGGGAATCCAGAGCCAAACCAGCGCTTTTGTGGCTCTGGATTCCCGGTCGGGCTTTCAGCCCGCCGGGAATGACAGACGCCAACGCGAGCTGCTCAAACGGAAATGGCCTTACTCCGCCGCGTGTTGCTCCGGCACGCCGCGGGAAACCCGCTCCGCCTTGAGCAGCTCGGCCACGAGGAACGCCACTTCAATTGCCTGTTCCGCATTGAGGCGCGGGTCGCAATAAGTGTGGTAGCGGTCGCGCAGATCATTCTCCGAAATGGCCCGGGCGCCGCCGGTGCATTCGGTGACGTCCTTGCCGGTCATTTCGAGATGGATGCCGCCGGCATAGCTGCCTTCGGCCTGATGGACCTCGAAGAAGCCGCGGATTTCCGACATGATCCGGTCGAAGGGGCGCGTCTTGTAGCCGGCCGCGCTGATCGTGTTGCCGTGCATCGGATCGCAGGACCACACGACATTACGGCCCTCGCGAGTGACGGCGCGCACGAGCGCCGGCATGGCGTCGCCGATCTTATCCGCGCCGAAGCGGCAGATGAGCGTCAGCCGCCCCGCCTCATTGTCGGGATTGAGGGCGTCGATGAGGCGCAGCAATCCGTCCGGCGTGAGGCTCGGACCGCATTTCAGGCCGATCGGGTTCTTGATGCCGCGCATGAATTCGACATGCGCGCCTTGCTCCTGGCGCGTGCGATCGCCGATCCACAGCATATGGCCGGAGGTCGCGTAATAATCGCCCGTCGTGGAATCGATGCGGGTCAGCGCCTGCTCGTAGCAGAGCAGGAGCGCCTCGTGCGAGGTGTAGAAATCCGTGCCGCGCAGCTCGGGATGGTGCTCGGGATCGAGGCCGATCGCGCGCATGAAGCCGAGCGTTTCGGTGATATGGTCGGCGAGCTTCTGATAGCGCGCGGATTGCGGGCTGTTCTTGACGAAGCCGAGCATCCAACGATGCACATTTTCGAGATTGGCGAAGCCGCCGGCCGCGAAGGCGCGGATCAGATTGAGCGTCGCCGCCGACTGGCGATAGGCCAAGAGCTGACGCTGCGGATCGGGCTCGCGCGAGGCTAGCGTGAACTCGAGGTCGTTGATGATATCGCCGCGATAGCTCGGCAGCTCCTGATCGCCCTTCTTTTCAGTCGGCGAGGAGCGCGGCTTGGCGAATTGCCCGGCAATGCGGCCGACCTTGACCACGGGCGAGCCCGCCGCATAGGTCAGCACCACCGCCATCTGCAGGAAAACGCGGAAGAAGTCGCGGATGTTATCGGCCGAATGCTCGTTGAAGCTCTCGGCGCAATCGCCGCCCTGAAGCAGGAAAGCCTTGCCGGCCGCCACATCGGCGAGCTGGCGCTTCAGATTGCGCGCCTCGCCGGCAAAAACGAGCGGGGGAAAGCCGGCGAGCTGCCTCTCGACATCCGCGAGCGCCGCCTGGTCGCGATAGACCGGCGTCTGCTCGATCGGCAAATTCCTCCAACTGCCCGGCGTCCAGCGTTCCACTTTCCAAACTCCACGAAATCAGCCGCCGCGAGTCCATGGCCTCCTGAGGCCACGGCTTTGGCGTGAAAGGCGCTTATAGAGGAAAATTCGAGACGGCGCGACCCTTTCCGGCGTCTCGCTGGACGCCCCGGCCCTGATTGGCTGCGCGCAGGGAAATGGGCATCATTTCCATCACTGAGACGCCCCCTCCCTGTCCCTCCCCCGCAAGCGGGAGAGGGGACGCTCGCGATCTGCATTGCTGATGAAGGCCACAATCTACCCCCTCTCCCGCGAAGCGGGGGAGGGTTGGGGAGGGGGCGACCCAGCGCCAACTTCCCCGCCGCCGATTTCCGACGCGAGGCGATACAGGAAGCCGGGACGCCCCGGCCCCGTTCGGCCGGTAGCGTGAGAAAATAAGCGCATCGGAACCAGAACGTCCCGGCTGCGGTCTTTATTCGCGCGCACCTTTCCGTCCGGGGTGGGGTCATCTAAGTGACCTTGGCCCTTCGGGCGCAGCCGCCAGACGGCGACTGCTTCTTTCCCGGGAGGTTTGAACCTCCCGAGCGCGTCGCAAGGGCCTCGACATGCGCCGCCTTCGGCCCGCCGGCGCTTTCCCTTTCGGTACTCGGGCCGCGTGTCGCGGGCGCGAAAACTATGCCCAGCCTTTGCGTGACTTGCGCCACGCAATCTCCCCACGAAGGAGAGACCCGGCGGGCGGCGCCGGAGTCCCGCGCGGAACGAGGGTCGCGTCCCGCGCTTAACCGACCCCGCCGGCGCCGCCGACCCTGACGACGCCCCTGCAAGTTGGCGAGGCGGGAGCGAGTATAGGGGAGCTTTGGAGGGTGGGGATAAAATGAGCGGGCGAGATGGGCCCTCATCCGACCCTCGCTGACGCGAGGGCCAGCTTCTCCCGCAAGCGAGAGAAGGGGGGAGCGCGAGAAAGCATGGGCGCCTCTGGACCGCGAGCCTTCAGGCTCGCCCCGCAATGCGAGCCCGAAGGCTCGCGGTCCATAACCACGGCAAAGGCGCTGGCGGCTCCCGCTACCCTTCTCGCCTGATCCTGCGCGCCGGCGCCCGCATCGTCACCAGCTCTTCGGCAGCCGTCGGATGCACGGCCATGGTCGCGTCGAAGTCGCGTTTCGTCGCGCCCATGTTGAGCGGAATGGCGAGGAGCTGCGCCATCTCTCCCGCCTCTGGGCCGAAAATATGCGCGCCGACGACGCGCTGGCCCTCGGCCTCGACGATGAGCTTCATATAGATGCGCTCGGCGCGGCCGGAGAGCGTCGCGCGCATCGGGCGGAAGCTCGTCTCGTAAATATCGAGCGCGGCGTATTTCTCTTGCGCGGCGGCCTCCGTCAGCCCCACAGCGCCCACCTCCGGCGTGGTGAAGACGGCGCTCGCCACATTGTCGTAGTTCACGGTCGTGGGCAGATCGCCGAAGACGGTGTCGGCGAAAGCATGGCCCTCGCGGATCGCGACCGGCGTGAGATTGATGCGGTCGGTCACGTCGCCCACAGCATAGATGGACGGCACATTTGTGCGCGACTGCGCGTCGACGATGATCGCGCCATTCTCGCGCGTCGCCACGCCCGCGCGCTCCAATCCGAGATGTTGCGTGAGCGGCCGGCGGCCGGTGGCGACCAGCACGGCGTCGACCTCGCGCGTCTCGCCGTCGCTCATGGAGACGGCGTAGCCCTTGGCGCATTTGTCGATGCGCGTCGGCAGCGCGCCGGCGTGATGCGCGACGCCTGCCGACGTCAGCGCCTCGGCGACGCGCTTGCGCAAGTCTTCGTCGAAGCCGCGCAAGGGGAGATCGGCGCGATAGGCGAGATAAACATCCGCGCCGAGGCGCGCGAAGACGCTGGCGAATTCCACCGCGATATAGCCGCCGCCGACGATCAGCAGCCGCTGCGGGAAGGTCGGCAGATCGAATATTTCATTCGACGAGAGGCCCCATTCGAGGCCGGGAATATGCGGCGCCAGCACCGGCGCGCCGCCTGTCGCGATGAGGATGTAGCGCGCGCGCGCCGTGCGCCCGTCGGAGAAATGCACGGCGTTCGGCCCGGCGATGGTCGCGCGGGCGCGGATCAGCTCTACTTTCGCATTGCCGAGCGTCTGCTCGTAGAGGCCGGAGAGGCGGGTGATCTCCTTCTCTTTCGCGGCGACGAGCGTCGGCCAGTCGAAGGAGGTCTCGCCAACATGCCAGCCGAAGCCCTTGGCGTCCTCGAACTCGTCCTTGAAACGGCTCGCGAGCACATAGAGCTTCTTTGGCACGCAGCCGCGGATGACGCATGTGCCGCCGACGCGGAATTCCTCCGCGATTGCGACCTTGGCGCCATGGCTCGCCGCCACGCGCGCGGCGCGCACGCCGCCCGAGCCCGCGCCGATAACGATGAGATCATAGTCGAAGCCGCTCATAGCGCGCCGCCTGTCACGTCGCCGACGATGCGCACGCCATCCTTGCCGGCGACGAAGATCGCCGTGGCGAGGCCGATGAAGAGGCCGTGATCCACGACGCCAGGAATGGCGCGCAGCCGCTCGGCGAGCGTCTCCGGCGCATCGATCGCGCCAAAGGCGCAGTCGTAGATATAATGGCCGCCGTCGGTGAGATAGGGCGCGTCCGGCGCGCTCATGCGCAGCGTGATCGGGCCCTCCAGCCCCAGGCCGCGCGCGACGCGCTCGATATGCAGCCTCGTCGAGCGCGCGCCGAAACGGTCGATCTCGACGGGCAGGGGAAAGGCGCCGAGCGTCTCCACTTCCTTCGTCGCGTCGGCGATGACGAACATGCGCTTGGAGGCCGCCGCGACGATTTTTTCACGCAGCAAAGCGCCGCCGCCGCCTTTGATCAGCCGCAGCGATGCGTCGAACTCGTCGGCGCCGTCGATCGTGAGGTCGAGCTCCGGCGTTTCATCGAGCGTCGACAGCGTGACGCCGAGCCCCTCGGCTTGGAGGCGCGTGCGCTCGGAGGTCGGCACGCCGACCACCTCCAGCCCCTGGCGCACGCGGGCGCCGAGCAGATCGACGAAATGCGCGGCGGTGGAGCCGGTGCCGAGCCCAAGGCGCATGCCATGGGTGACAGATTGAAGCGCCGCCTCGGCGGCGGCGCGCTTCATGGCGTCAGCGGAAAAGGGCGACATGGTGTGATCCCGCGCCGCGGGAGAGGCGGCGAAACCCGCGAATAGGAGCTTGCGGACGCAAAATCAATCGTCGCGGTCGCAATGCAGGGCTCCGAATTCGGGTTAACGCGCAGACGCCTTCCGACGTCATGGCCGCGCTTGTCGCGGCCATCCACGCCGCGCCGATGCTGAAAAGCTGAGAGCATGAGCCGGAATAACGCCGCTTCTTCTCCCCGCGTGTCGCAATGTCCTGGCGTGGATGCCCGCGACAAGCGCGGGCATGACGCGGCTGCGTAAGGTTTGTTAACCTGGATTCCGAGCCTTGGTCGCGAGGCCCGGGCGGCCCGCCGCCGCTTCCGCTCTACCGCGTTTTTTTAGCCTGTATCACCGCGTCGACGATTTCGACGAAGCCGGCGCCGCCGGGGCCTTGCGTGATCCAGGCTGGCGGCGTCGGGATTTCCGACAGATAGTCGCGAACGGTGCTGACGCCGACGGTGTGACGGAAAAAGGCGAACATGGGCGCGTCATTCGTCGAGTCGCCGGAATAGAGCACTCCGTCGCGATCGTCGTCGATGTTGAGGCTGAATGTTTCGGCGAGGACGCGACGGGCCATTGCGAGCTTGTCGTAACCGCCGATCCAGCCGAGAACCCAGAGGTTGTTGACTGTCGCATCCGCGCCGGCCTCCCTCAGCGCGGAAAGAATTTTGCCGCAAAGAACGGGGTCGTCCGGCCGCGCAAAGGCGAGGCTCGTCAGGCGGAATGGCTGATCTTGCGCGAGCCGCGCTTGCGGAAGCGCGCTTTGCACGGCGTCGGCAATCGCCTGCAAACGGGCGGCGACCTCCGCGCGCGCCGCGTCCGGATGCCAAAATGTCCGCGCTATGTCGTGCCCGCTGGGATCGCGCTGGAAAAAGAACCCGCCGTTCTCGCCGATGACGCCGTCGACGGGCCACATGCGCGCCATCTGATCGCACCAGCCCGCCGGAGCGCCAGTCACCGGGATGACCGTCACGCCGGCGTCGCGCAACCGCTCCAGCGCCGAATAGGTGTGGGCGTGGAGGCGGCCCCGATAGGTCAGCGTCTCGTCCATGTCCGTGAGAACGAAGCGAACGCCCGCGAACTCAACCGCCGTCGCCTGCGCCAGAGGCTTCATTTGGCTTGGGGCGTGCAGACGACCGAGCTTTCGTTGAGCACGAAGCAGATCGACATCATGCCGGAGCGCAGATCGACGCGGAACACGCCGCCTTCGCCCGTATGGCGCGAGGCGACGAGCGCATATTCGCTGAAAGTGCCCGCCTTGGCGCCTTCGCCCGGCGGATAGCACAAAGTGACGCCGATCGCCGTGCCTTCCTTCAGGCCATATTGGCAGGCGCCGATTTCGCCCGTCGCCTTGTCGAGCCGGAAGACCCGGTTGAGGTCGGTCTGCGGCGCGGCGAGAAATTCGTAGTTTCCGGCCGCCGACGCGGCGCTTGTCGCCAGGAGCGGCCCGAGGGCGAGCGATGCGGCGAGCAAACGGCGTCCCCGGCCACCGAAAAATTGCGAAAGACGCATTCCTTCTCTCCTGTCGCGAATCGGTTGCGCGCAGTCTACACGCCGCCTTTCGGCGGGAAAATCGGGCGGCGGCGCTTGATCGGCGCGCGCGCGCCCTTTAGGCCCGGGCGCATGACCCAGCGCGCGCCCATTCTCGTCTTCGATCTCGACGGCACTTTGGCGGACACCGCCCACGACCTCATCGCCACCCTCAATGTGCTGCTGGCCCGCGAGGGCTTGCCCCTGGCGCCGCCCGCTTCGGCGCGCAGCATCGTGGGGGCGGGGGCGCGGGCGCTGATCGAGCGCGGCTTCGCCCTCAGCGGCGCGCCGCTGCCGCCGGAGCGGGTAGAGCCGCTGGTCGTCGAATTTCTGGCGCATTACGAGGCCCATATCGCCGATGAGAGCCGCTTGTTTCCCGGCGCCCTGACGGCGCTCGATCGCTTCGGCGACGCCGGCTTCACGCTCGCGGTCTGCACCAACAAGCCCGAGCGGATGGCGCGGCTGCTGTTGGAGAAGCTCGGAGCCGCCGATCGTTTCGCGGCGATCTGCGGACGCGGCACTTTCCCCATGCACAAGCCCGATCCGCGCACGTTGGCGCTGACCATTCAAGCGGCGGGCGGGGACCCGGCGCGGGCGGTGATGGTGGGCGACTCCAAGACCGACATCGACACCGCCAAAGGCGCCGGCGCGCCGGTGGTGGCGGTCGATTTCGGCTATACGGAGATCCCCGTGACCGAGCTCGCGCCCGACCGGGTGATCTCGCATTTCGACGAGCTTTGGGCGGCGGCGGAGTCGATTCTCCCGCCTTCCGCCTTCACGCGCACTTGACGGAACGCCCCGCCCTCTCTTACAGGAGGGTTCCTCGCGTCCGACGCGACGGGCGATTAGCTCAGCGGGAGAGCACTCCCTTCACACGGGAGGGGTCGCAGGTTCAATCCCTGCATCGCCCACCATTGAAATCAAAAATACGGGTAGAGACGCCGGCGGCCGAGGCCAAAGCTGCGCTCGATTTGTTCGGCGCCATCCCGGACGCTCGCGCCGTTTGGACACAAAGGAAGTCACCGCCGTCATTGCGAGGAGGCGGAGCCGACGAAGCAATCCAGCGCCGCATCGCCGCCCTGGATTGCTTCGCTTCGCTCGCAATGACGGGCTCTGGGCAAAACCGGCGTCACGCCTTTACGAAGCGGCGTTTCCCGCCATCGCGCGAACCCTGGCGGTCAATTCGTCCAGAAGGAACGGCTTGCGCAGGATTTGCATGTTTGGCGCGAGCCGCAACGTCTCCAACGAATTCCCCGCATAGCCCGTAATCAGCAGCACCGGTAGCTCCGGCCGCTTGGATTGAGCGGTTTCGGCGAGCTGGCGACCGTTCACGCCCGGCAGGCAGACGTCGGTGATCAGCAGGTCCAGCGGCGCGTCGGACTCCAATTCCTTCAGTCCGGCCAAGCCCTCGCTGGCTTCGACGACGGTAAAGCCCATTCGGGCGACCGCCTCGGCGATTTGCGCGCGCACCTCCGCCTGGTCCTCGACGACGAGAGCTTTTCCACGATGGGTCGACTCGGACAAAGCCGCTGCTTCGATGCGGGGGCGATCTTCAGCGGCGACGCAATCCTTTACGGGCCCGCGGCCGGGAAGATAAATCCTCACGCGCGTTCCCCCGCCAGGATGGCTCTCGATCCGCACGAATCCGCCGGATTGTTTGACGAACCCATATATCTGGGACAAGCCGAGGCCCGTGCCTTTGCCCGTCGGCTTGGTCGTGAAGAAAGGTTCGAACACCCGGCTCAGGACCTCACGGGTCATGCCCTCGCCGCTGTCGGTCACCGCGATCTCGACGTAGTTTCCCGGCTGCGCGCCGGGGGTGTCCGGGTCGGCGATCAGCTCCCGATCCGCCGTGGCGATTTGAAGCGCGCCGCCTTCGGGCATGGCGTCGCGCGCATTGATGGCGAGATTCAGCAGAGCGCTCTCGAGCTGCGAAGGGTCGCAGGCGACGTTCCAGCGCGCCGGCGCCAGGCGTAGCTGCAGCTCGATTTCGGGCCCCAGAGTCCGACGCAGCAACTCTTCCATTTCGGCGACGAGCCTGCCGGGCTCGATGACGCGCGGCGTCAACGTCTGGCGCAGCGAGAAGGCGAGCAATCTGTTGATAAGGCTCGAGGCGTTGTTCGCGGCTTTTTGTATGGCGGCGACGGCAGGCTTGATGTCTTGGGCGCGCCCGATCTCGATCTGGTGCTCGATGACGCTGATCGACCCCACGATCACCTGAAGCATATTGTTGAAATCATGCGCGATGCCGCCCGTCAATTGCCCGATCGCCTCCATCTTCTGCGCATGCGCCAGGCGTTCCTCGCTCTCGCGCAGGGCGGCGTTGGCGTCGCGTAATTGTGCGATCGACGGGAGGGAGAGAAAATCCGGCAGCTTCCACCACAGCACGATCGCCGTGGAAATCGAGGCCAGCGCCGTCGCAGCCTTGACGACGCCCTGAATGCCGTAGAGCGGCGTCCAAAGCGTGGCCAGATCGAGCCAATGGGTGGTGCCGCAAAGCATGATGAAAGCGGCGAACAGCCACAGCATCGGAGGAAAGATGAGATCGCGGCGCCGTCTTCCAATAATGCCGAGCGCCATGGGGATGGAAAAATAAGCGACCGCGATGGCTGTGTCGGAAATCGCATAAAGCCAAATCAGCTCGGGTTCCCAAAGCAGGCAATAGCCGTGGGGCGCGAGCCCGGACGCGCCAAACAGCCATTCACTCAACGCGGATAACATGTGCCGCAACTCCCGTCGCCGCGAGAAACCGCCAAGCCCTCGCTAACCCCTTGAACGCGCCGCGAGAGCCGTTTCGGCTATGCCTCCCCAAGCAGGTGGAGGCCGGAATTTCAAGCTGCGCCATGGACATAATATACCCAGGGCGGCAGTTTTTCGCTCCGTGTGCGCTCGTAATGCCATTTCCGTTTAAACTGCTCCGATTGCCGAAAGCTCGACCGGAATCCAGAGCAGCAAAGGCGCTGATTTTGCTCAGCGCCCGCAATGACGGCGGTGAACCAATCAAGCCGAACTCGTATAACAAGCGCTCGAGCTTCAGTATCCTGCAGCAAAGACTTTACGGGCCTGTGGAATGCGGCGTCGCGCAGGGCGCCCCGGCCATTGTCGCTCGCAATTTCATACGGCGCTGCTCTTCGGCAGCCCGCAGTTTCGCGCGAAGGTCGCCCTCGGCGGCGACCTGACTGCCAGGGTCCGGCCGTATCCCATATCTGCGCCCTTGCGACGCATCGAAGAGGGAGACGCTATGCCTTTGGCAGAGCCTTACGAGATCGGTCTCGTCCATCAGGGTGAGGCCGAGCACGATCGGCCTGTTGCGCAGAAACGGATCGTTGCGGACGAGATCCTCGCTGAAGAGGAGGTCGCTCCCGTCGAGAATGACGAGATCCGTCGGGGCGCGCGCGATGGCGGCGCTGGCTCTGGCGTAGGGGGCCGCAAAGTCGTGCGCCTGCTTTGCATGCGCGGGGAAAAGGAGGAATGCGGCAAAGGCGCTCGAAATGGCGACGATCGATCGGCAAGCCGCCATTTGCGCGGCGCTTGCCTGCGCCGTAACGCCGACCCAGCCATAGGCCGCGAGCAGCGCCAGATTGCCGATCAGCCCGTGTAAATAACGGTACCCCCAGCCATGGCCTTGATAGGTCATGATAATCATCATCGCGTAAAGCGTCAGCGCGACCCCGGCGGCCAGCTCGCGCGCAATGCCCGTTCCCTGGCGTATCTGGCCATAGGCGAGGAGCGCCAGAGGCAGAAGAAGCGGGTTTTGCCAGCCGACGAAGCGCAAAATGTTCATCAGCATGATGGCGAAGCTATTCTTCTCGCCGGTGAGGATCTGCTCCACCGCGCGATCGATGAAATCGAGAAGCCCCGCGCCCCGCGCAGTTTCCGCAGTCATGCCCTGGAGCTCCAGGGCGATCTGAAAATAGCGCATCCAGAACAGGCAGATGAGCGCATAGCTGACGCTATAGACCACAGCCAGAACGCGTCGCTTTTCCCACCACAAGCGAAGGATGAAGGGCGCGGCGAAGAGGGGATGAAAAACGACCTGGTGCAGGCCGCAGGCGAGCGCGCCGACGAGAATGGCGCCCGCGTGTCCGATTTTGTCGTTACGCAGGAACAGCCAGAGCCACAAAAGATTGAGCGCCAAATGGGCGGTCATCGCATAGCTTGTCATGGCGGTGACGAGCGCCTGCGACGAGGTGGCGATCATCAGCGGCGCGATAATGGCGGCGTCGCGGCGGTCGGGCCAGAGCCGCCGCGCGACGCCATAGGCGGCAAGGACGGCGATCGCCAGCAATATCGGGCTCGTGAGGTTGGGATCGGCCCATAAGCCGACGACAGCGCGAAGCAGCGCGTTGCCGGGGAGATATTGGGAGGAAAAACCCATCTGCTCCGCGATGGGGAGCATGAAACGCGGTGCGAGCGCTTGCGAGACGGCGCGCCACTCCGGCGCGACCGGCGCGATCAATCGACCGGTGCGAAAAATCACGGCGTCGAATTCCGCGAGAGCCTCATCTCGAGCAAGATGGTAGCCGTCGAAGACGAGCTGCGCGCCGATGGCACCGCAAAGGAAGACCAAGGCGGCAAGCGCGAGCGCAACGAGGCCCGGGGAAATCCTGTTGGGGAGCGGCGCCGAAAAAACCGGAAAACGCAAAACGCCGCAAGCGGCCAGGAAAATGGCGATCGCCACAAGCCAAAAAGCATCCTGCATGCGGAAAAAATATTCCGCTAAGGCGGCGGCGGGTCGAAGCGGATAGAGCGTGACCGCGACATAAGCGGCCGAGGAGACGGCAATGATCGACGCGGCGCAGGCAATCAGCGCGTGACGAAACGCAAGAGGCGCCCGGTGCGTGGCGAAAACCCGGTCACGGACGATGTCTTTCTTACCAAGTTCCATGTTCATGATAGGCAACCAAACTAGAAGCTGGCGTACAGGACGCCTGAGGCGGCGTCGTTCGCCGGTTTCAGCTTTTCCTTCATTTTCCTGACGCGCTCGGCTGTTCCTTTGGCAGCCAGAGCCGCTCGAGACGCCTGGCTACGATCTCCCAATCATATGCCTCGAGGCCCTCGAGAGGGCGAAGCGCCTCTTTACGAGACAGCGCAAGGCCGATCTTGGCCGCAAGGTCGTCCTCCGATTCATCAGCCAGGAAGCCGTTGACGCCCTCACGGATCAGCGCCTGCGCCGCGTTGTCCGGATGACGCAGGGTCACCACGGGAATGCCGGCGGCGTTGGCCTCTAGCGCCACGAGCCCGAATCCTTCGCGCCGGGAGGGAAGGGCTAGAACGCTTGATGACTTCATCAATGCGAAGACCCGTTCGTTTGCGTCGATTTGGCCGAGAAAAAGAATATTCTTCGATAGGTCGAGCGACGCGGTCATTTGAATCAGGCGTTTTTCTTCGGGGCCTGTTCCGATAATCAGAACGCGAATATTCGGCCGTTCGGCCTCGAGTCTCGAGATGGCTCGAACAAGCAGGTCGACTCCCTTATGGCTGATAAGTCTGCCGACATAAATGACGTCGCTTTGCTCTTCTGCGTGACCAACTGCCGCAATCGCCTTAGCGTCTACGCCGAGAGGCACGGTCTCGATCTGACAGGTCGCGCCATTCGCGCGTAAGCGCGCCGTCGTGAGTTCGCAATCAGAAGCGATAGCGTCAGGGAGCGAGAAGGATATTCGTTCCGTCAGATAACCGATCGCGCCGGCTGGGCCGCGCATATACTTAAACCAATAATCACGTCCCCAGACCTCATGCCATATGGCTGTCATCCGTCTTCCTCTGAGCCAGGCGACGATCCGGGCGCTATAGAGTGGGAAGAAGGGCATGTGATCGACGTGGAGCACGTCGAAGGGCTCGAAAAGGAGTTTGAATACGGAAAACGCGAAGAACAGCGCTTGCGCGGTCGAGCGGCGATCGCCCCTGTAAAGCGGTCTGAATTTGCAAAGCCCGTGGAAATAAACTCCCTCTCTTTCTATGATTGCAGGACCGCCCCACCAGTTCATCGTGTAGATATGCACTTCCTGGTCCGCGCGACGGAGCCTTCGGCATATCTGATGCAGGATCATTTCGCGCCCGCCCTTGTTCCACGGCATGACCGCGTCGCAGACGATGGCAATGCGCCGAGGGGAGATCATCTTTCCACTTCCGGCAACCGTGGGGCTTCCGGCGAACTACCTTCGGATTCGATCGCCCATCGGGTCGCTATCAGATTCCAGAGTGACAGCATTGCCGTCATGGCCGGCCCCGCGATGTAAATTGGTAGCCTGAGGATGTGACAAAACACATAGATTAGGGCGAGGCTGATAGGCTGATTGGAGAGCATCGCGATGCAGTAGCGCAGGAAGGCGGCCCAGGTCGGGCGCTCGCGGAACACAAAACCGGCCTGAAGAGCGTAGCCGATCATGAGACTTGGTGGCACGGTCGCCAGCGCTGCACCGATCGGCATGAGCCCCAGCATCACGAAGCAAATTAGCAAAGCGTTGTTTAATAAGGCGCATGTCACGCCGACGATTGCAAAACGCGCGAACAGCGGGGCGTCGAACCAGGTCGAGAATTTTAGGAAGCATTGGCTCCGCATCGTCACCTCGGGCGAAGGCGCCTGTGTCCCGCACTGAGGCCCTTGTTCCGGTTTAAGGCGAGATCATTTACCGAGCCCTGAAGACGCTTCGCAACGGCGGCGTCCTTTGCGCAGGCGCATCGTTGGGCTTCAAGGCTTGTGGCCGACCAACAGCAGGCATGACGCGCTCTCGGGGGCGAGCCAAAGACTGTCATTGTCGCCTACGGGAACCCCGAAACTGACAGCGCGCGCCATTGCCCTGGCGAGAAAATCAGGCAATTTTGCTCGGTTCTGAAAGTCTCGCATTCCCAGAGTTCGTTGAATCTCGATGGGCTGCTTACGTCCGCCGAAGATGGAATAGAATAAGCCGCCAGTCATGCGAGACAGGGTCTCCCAGCGGCAGGTCTGATCCCGATCCAGATAGCCGAGAGCATTATCTAGCTGGAGTCCGTGCCGCGAGAGGACTTCGCGCCAGCCTTCGTGATCGAGGTAATTCAGATGCGCGAGGCGCTGGTCGAGCGTCTTCAGATAGGTCTCACGGGAAACGCCGGGACTGAGCGGGCCGGCAAGGTTCTCCCGAAACCTCGGCCCAGGGACCGTAAACAGGAACTGCCCGCAACGCTTGAGCACGCGGGACGCCTCGCAAAGCGTGGAGTCGAGCTGAGGGATATGTTCGAGCACCGAGTTTGATAGAATGAAATCGAAACTCTTTTCTTCCTCCGGGATGGCGTCTCCTTGCGTGACATGGACGCGATCGTAGAAAGAGAACTTTCGAGCGGCGCCGGCTTCCAAGGGATCCGGATCGATTCCGACTAATTTGCGGGAGCCCGTGTGCGATAAGAGAATGCGGGTCAATATGCCATCGCCGCATCCCAGATCGAGCCCCAGCCCTTGCGGCAGGCCATGTCGTATCAACGCGCCGATTTCGATCGCCCGCCAATAGGCAGTGGCTGGCTGCGCCGGGTACGCCGCAATAAACTCGGAGAGAAGGTCTTTGCAGGTCATCGGGCGTTTTCCGTAAGCAGGCTTTGGTCGTTGAACCGGTGGGAGCAGTGACTAGGACAAAGGCGCGCGGTTCAGCCTGTGGCGCGATCGAAGCGCCTCTGGCGGGTCGACTCCTGACCCGTTCGTTCCTGCCGCCGCCTGGGCGGCGAAAGATCGACGAATCTGGCTTCGTTGCCGTTGATGATTGCGAGCAGGAACCCGCCCAAAGCATTTTGCGCGCCTAGGACGATCAGCGTCGTTCCGAGGACCGCGGGTAACACATTGCCAATCGCGACAAAGTGATGCCCCGACCAATAGCTCAGCACGCCGAGCAGGATCGCCAGGCCAACGAGCATGGCGCCCGCGCCCGAAACGAGCATGGCTTCGAGCGTCGCCCATCTGGCGAGGCGCGCCTCCCAGAGGGCGGGCCGGCGATAGCCCTGCCGGCGGCCGTAGAGATGGCTCGCGGTCGCGAGAAGCACGGCGACATGGGAGAGGCCAAGAAGCGCGCCGGCCAGGATGATCCAGTAATTGCCGAAAGGCGATTCCTTAGGCGATCCCAGCAGCGCGCTCGAGCCGGCGACGCCGAGGATGACGAGCGAGAGCGCCGCGGCGAAGGCCGCGGGCGCTGCAAAGACCCATGCGGGACTCAGCATCAGCAGATAGCGAAGGTGCCGCCAACCGTCCCGCCAGGGACGCAGATGGGGCGCGCGCTCGCGCAGATCCCGCCGCAGGATCACCGGCGTTTCAACGATCTTCTGGCGCTTGAGCGCGGCCTTGATGATCATCTCGCTGGCGAACTCCATGCCCGCGCCGCCGAGAGCGAGCCGCTCGAAACATTCTTTCGTCAAGGCGCGCAAGCCGCAATGCGCGTCGCTCACGCTCGCGCCGAAGAACAGGTTCAGGATGAAGGTGAGGACGGGATTGCCGATGTAGCGATTTTTCCAGGGCATGGCCCCGGCTTCGATGCCGCCCTTGAAGCGCGAGCCCATGCACAGGTCGGCGCCGCGCGCGAGGGTGCGCACCATGGCGACCGATTCGGTGAAATCATAAGAGCCATCCGCGTCGCCCATCACGAGATAGCTTCCGCTCGCCGCCTGCATCCCGCCGATCAACGCCGCGCCATAGCCGCGGCGTTGGACGTCCACCACGCGCGCGCCCAGCGCCCGCGCGATCAACTGGCTGCCATCCGTGCTGCCATTATCCGCGACGACGATCTCGCCGGAGAGCCCGAGGTCGGCGCGCATGCGCTCCAGCGCCGCGCGGGCGTTGGCGATGCAGGCTGGAAGCGACTTGGCTTCGTCGAGGCAGGGCATCACGATGGAGACGTCGGGGCCATATGCACGTTCCCCGGAGATCGCGACCAGACCGCTCATAAAACCCCTCGGACCCCAGCAACGCCCAGCCTGCCGAAAGCGGCGCAGATCGTGTCAAGCCTGCGGTGATTCTGACGAGGGAGGGTTTATCGAGCCTTAACGAGCGTCAGGGCCTCTTTTTATCGCGTGAGGCGGCAAATTTTCTTTCAGCAACGCCATCGCCGGTTGTATCTTTCCCGATGCTTCCCTCGGCACGGAAGCGGGCGGCCGCCAATTTACAGCTTCTGGCGGCGCCAAGCGTCGCGCGTCAGTTCCCGGCGTTTCAACCCTGAACCAGGCGGGGGCATGCATATCGTCGCATTCGTCGCCCAGAAGGGCGGCTCCGGGAAAAGCACGCTCGCGAGCAATGTCGCCGTCGCCGGCCATCTTGCGGGCGAGCGCGTCTTCGTCTGCGATCTCGATCCGCTGCAGTTGCTGGTCAAATGGTCGAAGGCGCGCAAGGCGGTCGACGTTCCGGTCGAACATATCCCGCCGGGCAAGCTCGCGCCCGCCTTGGCGGCGCTGGCAAGCAAGGGCGTGACGCTGGCGGTGATCGACACGCCGGGGGCGGATCCGGCCGCCTGCGAAGAGGCGATACGGGCCGCGGATCTTTGCGTGATCCCGGCGCGGCCCAACACGCTCGACATATGGGCGAGCGAAGCGACCCTGGCCAAGGTGCGGTCGTGCGGCAAGGATTACGCTTTCCTTCTCAACCAATGTCCGCCCGCCCAGCAGGGCGTTCGCGTCGAGCGCGGCGCGCAGGCTTTGCAGCAGCTCGGGGCGCTGCTGGCGCCGCTCGTCTCCACCCGCGTCGATTATCAGGACGCCATCCGCCTCGGCCTCGGGGTCGGGGAACTCAACCCGAGCGGCGTCGCCGCCCGGGAGATGCGCCGGCTCTGGACCTCGCTGCGCGGCCGGCTCGATGAGAAGGCGAGATTGGCGGCGCCGGAGCTGTCTCTGTTCCCGTATCGGAGCTTCTTCGATCAGGCGATCAAGGCGCACGATTTTTACGCCAGCTTCCTGAATGCGCTTTTGCCAGCCGACAGGGGGACGGCGGAACGGCCGCCGCCGGAAGACGCCGCCCGGCGGCGGTGATTCGTAAGCCCCGGACCTTCTTTCGCAAGCGCGCGTTAGGAGCCAATGGGCGCCGGGCGTCTTTCGCCGGCCCGGCGCGTGATCCGGCGGAGGAAGCAATGGTCGTCGCCGTCGAGACGCTTTATCTCACCGCTTTGCTCAGCGCTTTCATCGGCCTTGTCGGTCTGTTCGCCCTCGCCGGTCCGGCGGCGCGAACCTCGTTGCGGGCCAGGCAGCGCCTTCTCGGAGTCATTGTCGCGGCGACGGCGGTCTCGCTCTCGTCATATGTTCTTTATGCGCTCAGTCCACATCAGGAGGCGCGTCAGGCCACCTATGGGGCCTTAACCACGCCGGGCGGGTTTTCCTCCCGGATGGACTCGTCGCCTCGGTAGGAAATCGAGCGCGCGCAGAAGCTGGAGCGCATGCTTGCAAAAAGCCTGTCGATTTTTGCGGATTTTGCGCCAAGCGGCGCTTGCCGCCGGTCCCCTTTAATTTATCGTCTCCCATCCCAATATGCAGGCGAAACGATCGGAAGGGCTCTATGACTGACAACACCCATGACGATATGGACGGCCTGTCCGACCCCTTCAGCTACGAGGATCTCGTTTCCCAGCGGGCGATGGCCTTCTACCATGTCGCGCGTTTGACCGACACGGTGCAGGACGACGCGGTGAAGGAACTGTGCCTCACAATGCTGCGCAAGCTCAACGCCAGCATCAAGGCGCCCTCCACGGCCGAGCTACGCACATTCGAGGGCAGCAAGCCCCGCTGACCGGTTGTGGTAAAGCTGCAACAGCACAGCTTTTTTGGAGCTTCGGCCCCCGTCGAACACAGTTTTGCCATAGCTCACGCGTGCAATCGTCGCGTGCTCTCCTTGGGCATTTCCTCCCTGAACTTGGGCCGCTGGCCGACCAGCGGCTCTTTTTTTGGCCCGATGGGCGTTTTTCGGCCCTCACCGGGCGGCGACCGCGGTCAGGGCGGTTTCGCCAAGGCTTCCAGTCGAGTATGATCCGCTCAGCCTGCGCTGAGCACCGCAGGAAATCCAAATCAATCGAGAAGGGACGTGTGAATGCGCATTTTTATCCGGCTTTCGGCTTTGCTGGCGATCACCGTGGCGGCGCCGGCCCTGGCTGAGGGCACCGCCTCCCAGCGCGCCGCCTGCGAGGACGACGCTTACCGTTTCTGCCAGGCCCAGGTGCCGGACGCCGTCGCGATCGAGAAATGCCTGCGGGCCAGCGCGGCCAGCATCAGCCCAGCCTGCCGCACCGAGTTGGGCCTTGCTTCGCCGGCGTCCGAGACCACGCCTCCGTCGGGCGGCAAGAAGCGCAAGCACTGATCGATCGGCGCGGGCGTTTCGTCCGCGCCCTCTCATTTTTTGGATTTTTTGATTCTTCGCGCGCCCCGGAGCGCCCTTGCCGCGCCGCTACACGCCGTCAGCCTCCGACATAGATAGAAGCGTGGGGGGATGGCGAGGTCTTCCATGGCCGAAGCGTCACAGTCACACAATCGCGCCGCCGAGACGCCGCGAAACGGCGGCTGGACGATTGCGCAGAACTGGCGCTCCTATACGCAGGACGAACACGACCGCTGGAGCCGTCTCGTCGCGCGGCAGGAAAAGCTTCTGCCGGGCCGCGCCTGCGACGCCTTTCTCGAAGCCAAAGAGACGCTGAAGCTCCCGCGCCATTGCATTCCCGATTTCTCGAAAGTGAGCGATCGACTATCCCGTCTGACGGGCTGGCGCATCGCGCCCGTCGCGGGACTTATCCCCGACGACGTCTTTTTCGATTGTCTCGCCAATCGCCGCTTTCCCGCCGGCGCCTTCATCCGTTCGGAGCGCGCGCTCGATTATCTTTCCGAGCCAGACGTGTTTCACGATGTCTTCGGCCATGTCCCGCTGCTGGCCGATCCTGTCTATGCGCGTTTTCTCGAAGCCTATGGCAAGGGCGGCCAGCGCGCGCTGCGCAGAGGCCAATTGCACAATCTGGCGCGACTCTACTGGTATACGGTGGAGTTCGGCTTGATCCGCTCCAGCGATGGGCTGCGCATTTTCGGCGCCGGCATATTGTCGTCGCCGGGCGAAACCGTTTTCTCGCTCGAAGACACGTCACCCAATCGGATCGCTTTCGATCTCTTTCGCATCATGCGAACGAAATATGTCATCAGCGATTATCAGCAGATCTATTTCGTCATCGACAGCTTCGAGCAGCTTCTCGACCAATGCTACCAGGATTTCGGCGCGTTTTATGATCGCCTGCAGGCGGCGCGCGATATAGAGCCGCACGAACTTCTCCCTGACGATCACGTCATCACGACGGGCGATCTGCGATACTTTCGCACGCGGCATTGAAGGTCGAGATGCGCCCCGTACGGGCGCTGCGCTGGCTGCCGGCTATGCGGCCCCTTGGAACAAAAGCGTTTCCGAGCTGTTTCGACAAGGGCGGCAGAGCAACGCCCGTGCAAAGACGATGCGAGCGGGAGCTACGCGGACAAGGAGTCACCAATGGCGCGTGCGGTACATGAGACGAGCGCTTCATCCCATCTTTTATGCTTTTCACATTTGCGTTGGCGTTTTGTTTTTCAACGTCCTCAACATCTCATGAGCCGCGCGGCGAAAGAGTTCCAAACCTGGTATTTCGAGGAGCCCGAGTTTTTCGACGGGCCGCCTGTCTTGCGCATAGAGACGGATGAAGCGTGCAACGTCTCGGTTGTCACGCCGCTCGTGCCGAAAGGGCTGAACGAGCCAGAGACCAACGAAACATTGAAAGCGCTTTTGGCGCGGCTCTTGTCGCGGATTCAGCCAAAGCGATTGATTGCCTGGTATTACACGCCCATGGCGCTCCGCTTCACGCATGAGCTCGAGCCCGATGGCTGCGTCTACGACAATATGGATGAACTCTCCGCCTTTGCGGGCGCGCCGGGTGATATTGCCGATTGGGAGCGCCGCTTGCTGGAGAAATGCGACGTCGTCTATGTCGGCGGCCGTTCGCTTTACGAGGCCAAACGCAATCGGCATCCAAATATCCACGTCTATCCCAGCAGCGTCGACGTCGCGCATTTTCGTGTGGCGCGGACCATGCGCGACGCGCCCGAGGATCAGGCGCTCATTCCGCATCCGCGCATGGGATTTTTCGGCGTCATCGACGAGCGGATGGATCTCGACATCGTCGCCGGCGTCGCCGCGCTTCGCCCGCAGTGGCAATTGGTGATGGTGGGCCCGACCGCGAAGATCGATCCATCGCGGCTTCCAATTGCGCCGAACATCCATTGGCTCGGGTGCAAGAGCTATGAGTCGCTGCCGCGTTACCTCGCGGGATGGGACGTTGGTTTTATGCCTTTCGCGCTGAATGAGGCGACGCGTTTCATCAGCCCCACAAAGACGCCCGAGTTTCTTGCCGCTGGCGTCCCATTGGTGTCGACGCCGATCGCCGACGTCGTCGAGCCTTATGGAAAGGCGGGGCTCGTGGAGATCGCAAGAACGGCCGAACAATTTGTCGAACGCGCCGAATATCTGCTGCGCAGACCGAAGGGGCCCTGGCTGAGAATGGTCGACGCGCATCTTTCCGGCATGTCGTGGGACAGCACATGGGCGGGGATGGCGGGGCATCTGAATTCGATCTCGCACAGAGGCATGGAGGCGCGTCGTGTTTGACTGGCTGATCGTCGGCGCGGGCTTCGCCGGAAGCGTTCTTGCGGAGCGCATTGCGTCTCAACGCGGAGAGCGGGTTCTTCTCATCGACAAAAGGGCGCATATCGGCGGAAACGCCTATGACCGGCATGATGAAGCCGGCGTGCTCATCCATCAATATGGACCGCATATTTTTCATACCAATTCCGAAGCGATCTTCAGCTATCTTTCGAAGTTCACGCGGTGGCGTCCCTATGAGCACCGTGTGCTGGCGAAGGTCGATGGGATGCTTTTGCCGATCCCCATCAATCTCGACACGGTCAACAAGCTTTTTGGCCTTTCGCTCGACTCCGAGGGCCTCGCCGCATGGTTTGCGGCGCGCGCCGAGAAGAGAGAAGAAATCAAAAGCTCCGAAGATGTCGTCGTCGCCACTGTGGGACGAGAACTCTATGAGAAATTCTTCAAGGGTTACACGAAGAAGCAATGGGGCGTCGAGCCGTCGCAGCTCGATAAATCCGTGACGGCGCGCGTGCCGACCCGCGTCAACAGGGACGACCGCTATTTCACCGATACCCATCAATATATGCCCACGGACGGTTATACGCGCATGTTCGAGCGCATGCTCGATCATCCGAACATCAAGATCATGCTGCAGACGGATTTCGAGGAAATACGCAACGAAGTCGATTATCGGCGTCTCATCTACACGGGCCCGATCGACGAGTTTTTTGAATTCCGTTTCGGCAAGCTGCCCTACCGGTCGTTACAGTTCAAACATATGACGCTCGATCGGCCGTGGCTCCAGCCCGTCGCCGTCGTGAATTATCCGCAGACGGAGGCTTACACGCGCGTTACCGAATATAAGCATCTGACCGGACAACGCCACGAGAAGACGAGCGTGACCTTCGAGTATCCGTGCGATAGCGGCGATCCCTATTATCCCGTGCCGCGTGCGGAGAATATGGAGCTCTATAAGAGATACGAGAAACTCGCGCTGGCGCAGAAGGACGTCTGGTTCGTCGGACGGCTTGCGACCTACCGCTATTACAATATGGACCAGGTTGTCGGACAGGCGCTCGCCTCTTTCCGTCGCATCTGCGCCGAGGTTGCGCCGCCGAAAAACCGTGCGCTGGCGAGCGCTGTGGCGGCGGAGTAATACGATTTCCGTTTGAATGGCTTGCATTGGGAATGAAAAGCCGCAGGGTTTTACTCAGAGCCCGTCATTGCGAGCGAAGCGAAGCAATCCAGGGCGGCGATGCGGCCCTGGATTGCTTCGTCGGCTCCGCCTCCTCGCAATGGCGGCAGTCATTTCCTGTGTGTTCAAACGGCGCGAGCGTCGGGAATGACGCACTAATCGCACGCGCTCCGAATTGGGAACCGGGTTGGCCGACAAGCGTTTCGCCGGGAGCGCCCGCGACAGGAGACGGCCATGTTCACGCACAATAAAAAGCTCCAGTATACGGTTCGCGTCTCGGAGCCGAATCCTGTGTTGGCGAGCCTTATTCTCGAGCAGTTCGGCGGCCCGCAGGGCGAGCTTGCGGCGGCCATGCGCTATTTCACGCAGGCGCTCGCCGAGGACGATCCCGGCCGTAAGGACATGCTGCTCGACATCGCCACGGAAGAGCTGAGCCATCTCGAAGTTATCGGCAGCATCGTCGCCATGTTGAACAAGGGCATGAAAGGCGAGCTGGCGGAGGCGACGCAATCGGAGGCGGATCTCTATCGCTCGCTGACCCAGGGCGGCGACAGTCATACGCAGGCGATTCTTTACGGCGGCGGACCGGGCCTGACCAATTCCTCGGGCGTCCCATGGACCGCCGCCTATATCGACACGGTCGGCGATCCCGCCTGCGATCTGCGCTCCAATATTGCGGCGGAGGCGCGCGCCAAGATTGTCTACGAGCGCTTGATCAACGTCACTGACGACGCGGGCGTCAAGGAAGCGCTCGGCTTTTTGATGACGCGCGAGATTGCGCATCAGAAATCTTTCGAGAAGGCGCTTTACTCGATCGAAGGAAATTTCCCGCCCGGCAAGCTGCAGGGCATTCCCGAATACGCCGACCTTTACGTCAACACTTCGCAAGGCGAGGGCGATACGATGGGCCCGTGGAACTCGGGCGAGCAGTGGCGGCGCATGGACGATGTTATCGGCGCCATTCCTGTCGATGGCGGCGAGGGCGATGCGAGCGTCGGCCTGACGAGTTCCGAACGCAGCGATTTGTCGAGCTTTGCGGCTCGGACCATGTCGAACCCCATGGCCGATCCCACGACGGGCGCGGATCTCGGGCAGTCGGGGAGAGCGTGATCCTCGCGTCAGAACGCCTTGCGCGGCGCGTGACGGCGCGCCGCGAGCCCACGCCATAGTTCTTCGAGATAGGGCAGGAGGCCCAGCAGGGCCGCGCCGGAAAGAACGGCGGCGACATAGCCTTGTGGCAGCGGTTCGGACTTCCACGCCAGCGCGGTTCTGGGCGCTTCTTCTCCAGCGCCGAAAAGGGCGAGAAATTGCGGCCAGTGGCGCGCGATGATGAGAAGCAGCGCCATGAGCGGGATCATCTCCAAAAAGCTGTGCACATGCTGCTCGACAGGCGTCACGCGCCGCGTCGAGACAGCGTAGGAGACATCCCAGAAGGCGGTCGCCTCATGCAGAAGAAACATGGCGATCATGAAAGCGATCACCAGCGCGTTCACATCGAGAAAGATCGCCGCCAGCAAGGGCAGGCCGAGTTCCGCGAACATGAGGAGATGCAGGAGCGACTCTTTTGGACCGGATGTCGTTTCGATATGCGTCGCTCTGTGACACATCCAATCGGCCACGCCGGCGAGAAACCAAATCGGAACGATGAAATACATCAATATGAGCGCCGTTGGGTCCTGGGCCATCGGGCGCTCCGGCGTCAGCTCTCGATTTTGCGCAACGGCGAGAAAGCCGGCGCGTTGAGCGCTTCGCCATCCGGCGCGAATTGAGAGCCGTGGCAGGGGCAGTCCCAACATTTTTCGAAGTCGTTCCAATGGACATGGCAACCCACATGCGTGCAGGAGGCCGAGCGCAGGTAAAGCGTTCCGTCCGCTTCGCGATAAGCGGCGACCTTTTCAAGGCCGTTCCGCACGATCGCGCCATGGCCCGGCGCGATCTCCTGGGTCGAAGCGACTTCGCCGCCTTTCAGATAGTCAACGAAATGCTTGGCCGCCGACACATTTTCTTTGATGAACTCTCCGGCCGCTTTCATCGGCTTGCGCGAGGGATCATAGACGCTCTGCCAGGTGCTTTCGCCGCGCAGGATGAGATCGGAGATCAATAGGCCCGCGACGGCGCCATGGGTCATGCCCTGGCCGGAGTCGCCCGTCGCAACATAGACGCGCTTGGCCCCCGGCGAGCGGCCGATGAAGCCCATGTAATCCATCGGCTCCATAACCTGCCCCGACCAACGCGCCTTCTCGCGGCCGAGCTGGGGAACAAGGCCCCGCGTCCAGGTTGTCAGCGACCGGATGCGCGCGTCCCCGTCATTGCTCTCGCCGGTCTTATGGTCTTCTCCGCCGACGATGAGAATGTCGAATGCGCCGTCGCCCGGTTGAAGCCTTACATAATGATAGGGATCGAGCGTGTCCCAGTAGAGCGCGTCCGGCAGGCTGGCGCGGGGAATTTCGAAAGCGACGACATAGGTGCGATACGGCGCCTGTTTGGCGCTGATCGCCAATCGGTCGTTGATCGGCGCATTGGTGGCGACGATCGCGGCATCGGCCAGGACGCGGGGCCCGTCGAGCGTCGTCAGGACGACGCCATTTTCATCTTCCTCCACCGAGGAAACCGGGCTCTCGGAATAGAAGCGGCCCCCGCTTCGAGAGATGGCTCCCGCGAGCGCCGCGAGATATTTCGTCGGGTGAAAGGTCGCCTGGTCGGGAAAGCGCAGCGCTGGGGTCGCTTCCAGGCCAGTGAAAGGAACGCCCTCTTGCCGCAGCGCGATCATGCCGACCTGTGCGCTCGCCACAAGCTCCGAGTCGATGACGCCCGGGTCGGTTTCAGGCGCGAGAAACAGGAAGGCGTCCAGGCGACGGAAGTCGCAGGCCGCGCCGAGTTCGGCCTGGATCGCTTCGATCCGGGAAATCGCGGCGGCCTGGCTTTCCTGCCAGCCCTTGGCGGCCTCGAGGCCGCGCGTGTCGATAAGCTCGCGGAAGCCATCGTCGCTATAGGACGAAAGATGCGCCGTGGTTCGCGCCGTCATGCCGCCGCCGATGGAGCCGCGATCGATCACGGCGACGTTTTTGCCCGCTTTGGCAAGCTCATAAGCGACCGACATGCCCGCGATGCCGGAGCCGACCACCGCCACTTCGGCTTTTATCTCGCCCTGCAAGCGCGCGGCGGTCGCGCCAACGCCTTCCCAGATCGATTTGCTGCGTTCGGAGCTGACATTCATCTCGCGCTCCTCCAGCTTGGCCGCGCTTGCGCGCCGGCGGGGGCGGAGAAGGAACCGGAAAGCGAGAGTGAATGTTCCGGGGGGTGACGCGCTGACTGACGAGCGGAGGGAAAGCGAGCCTTGCTTATTCGGAGTCGGCCTTAGGCGGTTCGGCTGCGAGCGCCATCTTGACGAGCTCCGCTAGATTGCCGGCGCGCATCTTGGCCATGATATTGGCGCGGTGGACCTCGGCGGTGCGGATGCTGATGCCGAGATCATGGGCGATTACCTTGTTCGAGAGACCTTTCAGCAGACCGGCCAGAATTTCGTTTTCGCGCCGGGTGAGGGTCGCGAGCCGGTTCTTGATGGCGATCGACTCGCGCGAGCGCGATTCCTCGGCGTTACGGCGTTCCAGCGCGGCGTCGACGGCGGCGAGCAGGGCTTCATCCTCGAAAGGCTTTTCGAGGAGATCCACGGCTCCGAGCTTCATCGCCTCGACCGCCAAGGGCACATCCGCATGTGCGGTCAGGACGATGACCGGAATCGAAATCTTCTCTTCCTTCATCTTGGCGATAAGCTCGATGCCATTCATCTCCGGCATGCGAACGTCGGTGACCACACAGCCCTCGCCCTGGGCGGCGGCCGTCTTGAGAAAGGCCGGCGCAGAAGGATAGGCGTGGACCTTATAGCCTTCCGTGCTCAGCAGAAGCCCGACGGCGTCGCGCACGGCGGCGTCGTCGTCGATGACGTGAACGACCTTGTGACTATTCATGAATCGAGACCCGAGTCTTGCAAAGGCAATGTGAAGCTGAAGACGGCTCCGCCGCCGGCGTTCGGCATCGCCCATATGCGCCCATCGTGGGCCTCGATGATCGATTTCGAAATAGACAGCCCCACGCCCATTCCCCTCACTTTGGTCGTCGTAAACAAATCGAAACAGCCTTCTTCTGAGGAGTCCGGCAGCCCGCAACCTCTGTCGGCGACATCCACACGAATGGTCTTATCATCTGGATTGCTCGTCGCAATCAGGAGTTGAGCAATTTCGTTCAGTTGCATCGCTTCATTGGCGTTGTGCATCAAGCTGGCGAACACCTGCCCGAGCTGCGCCCGATCGGCCAAAATCCGGTCGTTTCTGGCGGCGCAGGAGAGGTCGATGACGAATCCGGCTGGCGCGCCGTCCGACAGGAACGCCTCGCGCGCCGCGGAGATAAGCGCGTGCATGCTCAGCAATGTCTTATCCGGTTCCTCGCGACGCACGAGGTCTTTCAAATTCAAAACGATACGCCCGGCCCGCAGCGTCTGCGCCGTCGCCTTGTCGAGAACAGCTAGAACATTGCTGCAATCTAGCTCCGATTTTTGCAGAAGACGCCGCGCGACGCGCATATAGGTGGCGCTTGCGGCGAGCGGCTGGTTGATCTCATGCGCGAGCGCCGCCGCGAGAGCGCCGATGGCGTCCAGGCGGCTGGCGTGCTGCGCGTCGACCTCTCGCTCCATGTTTCTGCGATCCGTCACGTCCGTTACAATGGCGACAAAAAGCCTGTTGCCGTCGAAATCCATTTCTTCGAGCGTGAACTCGGCTGGAAAACGCGCGCCGTTCTTGCGTCGGCCTTTGATTGCGGTTCGCTCTGTCATGTTAAGGCCAGGGGCGCGTCCAATCAAAGGAGATTTGAGGCCAGCGGGCAAATCGAAGAGGGTCTGCGCCGTCGCGCCGATTATCTCATCTGCGGGATAGGCGAACATCGCTGCGCCCGCGCGGTTCGCCGAAAGGATACGGCCTTCGCCATCCATTATCAGAACGCCGTCTTGCGCCGCGTCGATCGCCCCCGCACGCGGCCGGGGCTCCGTCTGCCACGCGAGCGGCGCAACAGCGGCAAGCGCGCTCCCCTTATCTTTGAATACGCAGCGAAAAATCCCGGTGAGGAGGCAAAGGGACGCGCAGCTCGCCAGGAAAAGCGCGAGTCCCATTTGCGCGCGATCGGAAGCGATGGGCGCGAACAAGAGATGGGCCAGGAATGCGCTCGCGAGCATTGCGAGAAGGCCGACAATCCATCCGCCCAGCAAAGCCGAGGCTTCTACCGCCAAGTAATAGGTTGCATAGGGAACGGCCTCTCCGAGGATCGGCTGAATCGCGAGGCGCAGCGCTGTCGCAATCGCCACCGCGAGCGTGGCGATCAGCAGCCGGACCGGCAAGGGCTGGGTAAAAGCCGAGGCGACGCTTCGCCCGTCTTTCGTGAGCCGCTGAAAAAAGTGACGGCCGCGCGTGCTCATCGGAGAAAGAGGCGCGCCGGCGCTGCGCGTTGCAAACAGCAGAGTGTGCCCGACCGCATGGTGAAAACCTCTCGATAAGCGCAAGGGTTTTGCTTGGAAACCGGTATTTTCGACGAACGGTGGCACTCTATCCCGGGTGTTGTCGCGCAAAAAGAGGCTTGCATGGTGGGGCGGTCGGATGCGGTCCTGACAGGCGCCACCTCGAAATTTCTGCGTAACGCCGACGGTTTTACACTACGCTGCTAGTTCCCCAAACTAAGGAAAAACACTTAGATGGGCGCATTGATCCTGCAATATCCGAAAGTTTAGGTGGCGCTTTTCTTTAAATCTCGGTTAGGCAATTGAAGCGCTATGAATTTAAGAAGGCACGGATGCGGCAAGCCGGAGCTCTCGATTTGATATTCCAGAAAAACGCTGTCGATAAGGGCGTGGCAATTGAAGCCGTTCTCGTCCCCTTTCTCGACCTGCTGCCTCAGGAATGCCTGGCCGTCGATCGATCGGGCGTTATCGTTGCGATAAACGAAAAATGGGCCCGCAATGCGACGCCCACCCTCCTTGGCGCTCCGGTGCAGATCGGCTGCAATCTCTTCGAGGCTTTCGGCGCTTCTCCACAAGGCTCGGACGGCCGCAGATTGCTCGACGGATTGGAGGCCATCGCCGGCGGAGCCGCCGGCGAGATCACGATCGAATATCTCGACGGCTCGGGGGAGGAGGGACAAGCTTTCGTCGTCGAAGCGAAACACTCGCCGCTGACCGAGGGCGGGGCGATCCTTACACGAAGCAGACACGCCGCTTCACTGGCCTGCGACGCCGCTGTGCGCGACAGCGAGGCGCAGTTCCGCGCGATGTTCGAGCGCGCCGGCGTTGGGATGGCGCAAGGCGATCTCGAAACAGGCCGGTTGCTGCGCGTCAATGAAACCTTGGCCAATATGCTCGGTTATGACATATCCGAGCTTGTCGGACGGCCCTTCGGCGACTTCACCTATCCTGACGACCGCGCGGGGCATTGGGAACGGCTCACTCGGATGAAACGCGGCGAAACCGCCGCATATGACGCCGAGAAGCGCTGCCTGCGCAAGGACGGCACGCATTTTTGGGCCAGGGTCACGGCGACCTCGATACGGACGCCGGGCAAGGAGAAGCCGAGCGCCGTGACCGTGGTTCAGGACATCAGCCTTCAAAGACAGGTCGAAGGCGCGCTCCGCAAAGGCGAGGAGCGCCAGGCCTTTCTGCTGAAATGCGCGGACGCGTTGCGCCAGATCGCTGACCCTCGAAAAATCCAGGAGACGGGTTGCAGGCTTCTCGCCGAGTATCTGCGAGTCGAGCGGGTTTTCTACGCGGATATAGAAGGCGAGGAGCTCGTCATTCGCAGTTCGGCGGGTGCGGGGCCCGGCGCCGGCAGGACGCCGATCGCGTCACTGGGCGAGGCGGCGCTTGCGGCGTTTCAGAGCGGAGAGGCTTTCGCCACTGAGGATATTTCAAGGGACGAACGTCTCAGCGCCTCAGAGAAGGAGCGCCTGCGATCGACAGGCGTCGCTGCATTGCTCTGCGCGGTGCTCACGAAGCAGGGGCAATGGGTCGGCGCCCTCTGCGCGCAGCATGGCGCGCCGCGCGCATGGACGCCTTTCGAGATCGCCTTGATTCAGGAAGTCGGAGAGCGTGTCTGGGCCGCTTGCGAACGCGCCCGCGCGCAGGAGGCGTTGCGCGAAAGTGAATTCCGCCTGCAGCTCGCTTTGAGTTCGGGCAACATCGGCATTTACGAATGGCGCATCGAAAGCGACGAGCTGATCTGGGACGATTGGCTGCGCAAGAAATGGAATTTGCCCGCCGGCGCTACGGTGAGCTACGCCCTGTTCCTGCAGGGCGTTCACGCCGCTGATCGCGAACGCGTGCAACACGCGGTGGAGCGCTCGCTCGATCCCGAAAGCGGCGGGAGTCTCTCTCTCGAATATCGTCTGGCGAGACCCGACCAAGCGGAGCGTTGGATCGCGACGACAGGCGCCGTGTTTTTCGAGAATGGTCGACCGATCCGCATGGTCGGCACCGCTCAGGACGTGACGGAACGAAAGCGCGCCGAGGCGGAGCGTCAAAAGTTCGTGTCGCTCGCCGAACAGAGCATGGAATTCATCGGCATTTGCAGCCTCGAATTCGAGCCGCTCTACATCAACCCCGCCGGCGCGAGACTGGTTGGCTTGGAGAGAGAGAAGGCGCCGCACACGCCCATTCAGGATTACTTCTTTCCCGAAGATCGCGCCTTCGTTTTCAACGAGTTTCACGCGTGCCTGATGCGCGACGACCACGCCAATGTCGAAATCCGCTTCCGCCACTTCAAGACCGGCGAAGCCTTGTGGATGCTTTATAACGTCTTCGTTCTGAGAGATGAGGCCGGCGCGCGGATCGGCCTCGCGACGGTGAGCCGTGACATAACGGCGCGTAAGCGCGCAGAGGATGCCCTCAAAGCCGCAGATCGACGGAAGGATGAATTCCTCGCGACTCTTGCGCATGAACTGCGCAATCCGCTGGCCCCCATTCGCAACGCCGTCCATATTCTACGCCACGACGTGGGGGAGACGACGAAGGGAAAACGCGATCTCACCCTGCTCTCGATGGTGGACCGGCAGGTCGAGCACCTTATTCGCCTCGTCGACGATCTGCTCGAGGTGTCGCGCATCACGCGCGGCAAGATCGAACTCAAGAAGCGCCGCATCGATCTTGGCGAGGTCTTACGGCATGCGATCGAGACGGCGCAGCCGATGATCGACGCCGGCGGCCACGAGCTGAAGGTCGAGCTGCCCAGCGCACCCATGGAGCTCGACGCCGATCCGGTGCGCCTGGCGCAGGTTTTCACCAACCTCCTCAACAATGCGGCGAAATACACGGAGCACGGCGGGATCATCGAGCTTGTCGCCGAGCGTCGCGGCAGGGAGGCGGCGATCGCCGTGCGCGACAGCGGCGTCGGCATACCGCCGGAAATGCTGCCGCGCGTTTTCGATCTCTTCACGCAGGTCGATCGCTCTCTGGGCCGCGCGCAAGGCGGTCTCGGGATCGGGCTCGCCCTGGTGAAAAGCCTGCTGCGATTGCATGGGGGAACCGTGGAGGCGCATAGCGACGGCCTGGGCCGCGGCAGCGTCTTCCTCGTGCGTCTGCCCATCGGCACAAATCAAAGTTCGGAGGCCCCTATGCCGGCGACGACCGGAGTTGAAGCGAGCGGCGCAAGGCGCATCCTTGTCATCGACGACGACCACGACGTCGCCGACAGCCTCGTGATGTTTCTGGAGACATTCGGCGCCGATGTGCGCGTCGCCTACAGCGGCCTAGACGGCGTCGAGGCTGTGAAGGCGTTCGAGCCCGAGCTGGTCTTCCTCGATCTCGGCATGCCGGGCATGGACGGATATGAGACCGCGCGGCGTATTCGCGCGCTGCCGAATAGCGCCCGCATCACGCTTGTCGCGCTGACGGGATGGGGGCAGGACCAGATACGGGACCGCGCCAGGGAAGCAGGCTTCGACCGCCAGCTCACCAAGCCCGCGGGGCTCGACGCGCTGCAGGACTTGCTGGGGTCTCTGTGATGAGCCCGAGCGAAGGAAACTCCCGCGCGTTGCGTTGCTGCTCTGGATTCCCGCTTTCGCGGGAATGACAGTCGGCGAGCTGCTATTTTCGTCATTGCGAGGCGCAAAGCGACGAAGCAATGACGATTCCCGAGCGTCAATCTCTCACAGAAAAGTCCATCGCGCGAAAGTCGCCGCCTGCCCGGCGGGATGGCCGGCGTCATCCGTCACGTTCCAAATCGTGGCGTTGGCGATATGGAAGCGGCGGCCGGTGGCGCTGATGCGCACGCCCTCATAGCCGTGCACAAAGCCGTCGCGCGCGGCTTGCGCCAAAAACTGCTCGCGCGCTTCCCTCAGCGGCGCTTCTGCGGTCAGACGCGACGGCGTCGCGATCAGTTGCGCTGGGGTCATCTCCCACAGCGCCAGCGCGACGCGATTGCCGTAGTTGAGGATAGGGTCCGCCTCGGTCCCATGCGAGACGACGACGAATGGCGCGGCAAGCAGGCGCTCGGCCTCCGCGCGCGCGTCGCCGCCGCGCGGCATGAGATCGCGGCCCGTGGCCTTGCGATAGGAATTGAGCAAATGCGCCGAATGCGAAATCCAGCGCTCCCAGAGGCCGGGCGGAAGTTCAGCGCGAAAGGTCGACATTTTCCCTCGTGAGGGCGCGCGCCTTACTGGTCGGGCGACGCCAGATGCGCCTTTAGCACTTCATTCGTCGTCGCGTCGACCTCTTCGAGCAGGACGTCATAGCCCCAGAGCAAAGTGAGATGGCGCAGGACCAGCGCGGCGTCGACGACGTCGAGCAGCTTCCCGGAAAAGACGCGGTGATGCAGCACGAGCTTGCGGGAGCCCGCGAGATCGACGTCGACGACCTGAATATCCGGCGCGTGCCGGCCGACCTCATATTCGGCGGCGAGGCCGCGCCTCAGATCGTGATAGCCGCGCTCATTGTGAATCTTTTCCACTTTGAGCTTCGGCGCGTCTTCCTCGTCGACGATGTGGAACAGCCGCCATTTGCGCATCAAATGTGGGCTGAGGAATTGCGCGATGAAGCTGTCGTCGCGGTAATTGGCCCAGACCTCCTTGAGCACCGCCATCTCATCCTTGCGGCCGGCAATCTCGGGGAACCACAGCCGATCCTCTTCGGTGGGCTCGCGCACGATGCGCGCAATATCGCACATCATGTCGAAGCCGAGCGCGTAAGGATTGACCCCACTATAGGAGGGATCATGCGCGGTCGGCTGTCGAATGGCGTTGCTGTGAGAATGGATGAATTCGAGGAAGCTGCCGTCGCTGATCTGCCCCTTCTCGTGCAGCCGGTTCATGATGCGGTAATGGCAGTAGGTCGCGCAGCCTTCGTTCATGACCTTGGTTTGCTGCTGCGGATAAAAATATTGCGCGATGAGGCGCACGATGCGCAACACCTCGCGCTGCCAGGGTTGCAGCCTGGGAGCGGTCTTTTCTAGGAAATAAAGGACGTTCTCCTGCGGGAGACGCAAGAGCGCGCGTTGGTGGTCAATGCTCTTTTTTGTCTTCTCGGCGCCGCGCGGCACGGTGCGCCAGAGATCGTCGTACAGCCGCTCGTGCTCCTCGCGGCGGTCGCGGTCGCGCCTTTCTTCGTCGGAAAGACTAATCGGCCGCTTGCGCGGATAGCGATCGACGCCTTGCGGCGCAAGCGCATGGGCGGAATCGAGAAGCCGCTCGACTTCCAGCTCGCCATAGCGCTCTTCGCAGGCTGCAATATAGTTCTTGGCGTAGGCGAGATAATCGAGAATGCCGGAGGCGTCCGTCCATTGGCGGAACTGGTAGTTGTTTTTGAAGAAGTGATTGTGGCCGAAGGCGGCGTGAGCGATCACCAGCGCCTGCATGGTGGCGCTGTTTTCCTCCATCACATAACTGATGCAAGGATTGGCGTTGATGACGATCTCATAGGCGAGGCCTTGCAGGCCGGCGCGATAGACCCCTTCATATTGAGCGAAGCGCTTGCCGAACGACCAATGCCGGTAGAGCAGCGGCATGCCGGTCGATGAATAGGCGTCCAGCATTTGCTCGGCCGTGATCACCTCGATCTGATTGGGGAAAGTATCGAGGCCGAGCTCGCCCTTGCCGACGACCTCGACGGCGTCGTGAATATGCTGGAGCGTCTCGAAGCTCCAGTCTTTTCCTGTGAAGAGAAGCGCATCGCTCATGTGGCGGGCTCCGCGCGCGCGCCTTCGCGGCGTTGGAACAGCTCGCGAAACACGGGGTAGATATGTTCGCGCCGGGAAACGCGGCGCATCTGGAAATTGCGCTCACTCGTCGCGAGCGGCGCATAGGCGTTCCACAGCGAGCTGCCGCCCACATAGGAGAGGGGAGAGCCCTCATGCGAGTTCGCGACTTCGAGATAGGCGAAATATTGGCAGAGCGGCAGGATCTTGTCCTGCAGCAGCTCACGCGTGCGCTGATTGTCGCTCATCATATTGTCGCCGTCGGACGCTTGCGCGCCGTAAATGTTCCAATTGGCCGGATCGAAACGGTCGGTGATGATGCGGTCCATCTCGGCGAGCGCCGACGAAACGATCGTGCCGCCGGTCTCGGTCGAGCGGAAGAACGTCTCCTCGTCGACCTCCTGTGCTTCGTCGGTATGTCTGATGAAGACGATCTCGACCCGCTCATAGCGGCGCGTGAGAAAGACATGCAGCAGCATGAAGAAGCGCTTGGCGAGATCCTTCATATGCTCCGTCATCGAGCCGGAGACGTCCATGAGGCAGAACATCACCGCCTGCGCCACCGGCTTGGGAAAGCGCTCGAAATGCCGGTAGCGCAGATCGACGGGGTCCAGAAAGGGGATGCGCATCCGCCGCGCGCGCACGGCGCGCAATCTTTCGTCCATGACGTCGAGCGAGTCGCTTTCCTTTGCCCCGGCAATCTCCTCTTCGAGCTGTTCGACCGTCGCGCGCGGCGGCCGACCCATGGCGATGCGCCTCGCGAGCGACATTCGCATGGTGCGGCCAAGCGCGAGATTGGCCGGCGTGCCGCTCGTCGAATAGCCGGCGCGGCGCGAGCCGAGCTTCTGCGCGTCGACAAGACCGCGCTTGGCGAAATCCGGCAGCTCCAGATCGTCGAGAAAGATGCTGAGAAATTCCTCGCGCGTGAGCACGAATCTGAAGGCGTCCTCCTGGCCGTTGCCGCGCCCCGGCTCCGAGCCGCCGCCGCCGCCTTCGCCTGTCGGCCGGTCGATGAGGTCGCCTTCGATATATTCGCGGTTTCCCGGCAGGATATAGTCGCGGCGTTCGCCGCGCGTATGCCGAAACATCGGCTCGCGCGCGCCGTCCGCCGGCACGGTCACTTCCTGCGCGTTTTCCAGATCTTCGATTGCGCGTTCGCGGCTTGCTTCACGAACCGCGCGCTCGACTGTGTCTCGGACACGGCGAAGAAAACGCTGACGGTTCGAGAAGCTTTTGCCCCCTGGATTGAGCCGGCGATCGACGATGCGCATCTCTTCCTTCACGATCCTTGCAAGCGCGTCGCCGGCAAAACCCTATCAGCCTGCCTGCTTTACGCGCATGTACCATTCGACCAGGCGCCGCACCTGCCGCTCGGTGTAGCCGCGAGCGACCATGCGGCTAACAAACTCTGTATGCTTGCTTTCTGTTTCGTTGTCTTTCTTCGTTCCGAAACTGATGACCGGCAAGAGGTCTTCCACTTGGGAGAACATTCTCTTTTCGATCACGTCACGGATCTTTTCGTAGCTTGCCCAGGACGGGTTGCGCCCCTTGTTCGAGGCGCGCCAGCGCAGCGCGAATTTGACCACCTCGTTGCGGAAGTCCTTGGGATTGGCGATGCCGGCCGGCTTTTCGATTTTTGTTAGTTCCTGATTCAACAGCTCGCGGTCGAGCATCTGTCCGGTGTCGGGATCCTTGAAATCCAGGTCCTCAATCCAAGCGTCTGCATAATCGATGTAGCGGTCGAAAAGATTCTGGCCATAGTCCTGATAAGATTCGAGATATGCTTTTTGAATTTCCTTGCCGATAAATTCCGCGTAGCGCGGTGCAAGTTCGCCTTTAATGAACTCAATATACCGCTTCTCCGTCTCGGCGGGAAGCTGTTCGCGCCGCAGCGCCTGCTCCAGCACATACATGAGATGAACGGGATCAGCCGCAACCTCGACAGTATCGTGGTTGAAGGTCGCCGCGAGCACCTTGAAGGCGAAGCGCGTCGAAAGACCGGTCATGCCTTCGTCGACGCCCGCCGCCTCCCGATACTCCAGAATGCTGCGCGCGCGCGGGTCCACCTCGCGCAGGCTTTCGCCGTCATAGACGCGCATCTTCGAGAAGAGGTTGGAGTTCTCGTGCGGGCTCAGGCGCGACAGCACGATGAAGCGCGCCAGCATCTCCAGCGTGTTGGGCGCGCAGGCGGCGTTCGCCAGCTCGGATTCGCGCAGCAGCTTCTCATAGATGCGCTGCTCCTCCGTCACGCGCAGGCAATAGGGAACCTTGATGACGTAGATGCGGTCGATGAAGGCTTCATTGTTGCGGTTGGATTTGAAGCTTTGCCACTCGGCCTCGTTCGAATGGGCGAGGACGATGCCCGAGAAGGGGATCGCGCCGATATTCTCCGTGCCGATGTAATTGCCCTCCTGCGTCGCGGTGAGCAGGGGGTGGAGCATCTTGATGGGCGCCTTGAACATCTCGACGAATTCGAGAAGGCCCTGATTGGCGCGGTTCAGGCCGCCGGAATAATTATAGGCGTCCGGATCGGCCTGCGCATGCGCCTCGAGCTTGCGAATATCCACCTTGCCGACAAGCGAGGAGATGTCCTGATTATTCTCGTCGCCTGGCTCTGTCTTGGCGATTGCGATCTGGCGCAGGCGCGAGGGCGCGAGCTTGGCGACGGTGAAGCGCGTGATGTCGCCATTGAATTCATCGAGCCGCTTCAGGCACCACGGGCTCATGATCGAGCCGAGGCGGCGCCGCGGGATGCCGTAACGCTCTTCGAGGAGGGGGCCGGCTTCGGCGGGATCGAAGAGCGACAGCGGGCTTTCGAAGACCGGGCTGAGCTCGGAGCCCGCCTTCAGCACATAGATCGGGTTGGCTTCCATCAGCGCCTTGAGGCGCTCCGCGAGCGACGACTTGCCGCCGCCGACGGGCCCGAGCAGATAGAGGATTTGCTTGCGCTCCTCCAGCCCCTGCGCCGCGTGGCGGAAGAAGCTGACGATGCGTTCGATCGTCTCTTCCATGCCGTAGAATTCGGCGAAGGCCGGATAGACCCGAATGGTGCGGTTCATGAAAATCCGGCCGAGACGCGGGTCTCTCGACGTATCGACGAGCTCGGGCTCGCCGATGGCGGCCAGGATACGCTCGGCGGCGCTCGCGTAGGTCTGTGGATTGCCCCGGCAAAGCTGGAGATAGGACTCGAGCGACATCTCTGCCGCCTGACGTTCTCTATAGAAGTGAACGAAATCTGCGAAGACGTCGGTGTTCGCCATAGATGGGCCCCCTGAGCATGGACGCGGGATGATGCGCGTTCCAACAGAAGGTACCTGAGCAAGCTGGCGCTGATTTCAATATGAGACAGAGCGATAAGACATGAGGGCGCCAGTCTCTTGGCGCAGCGCCCGGCGGTTGGGCGGGATGGGTCTATCGTTGTCGAATGAGGCTATGTGACTGTTTGGGCAGCGCCGCCCGTGGCCCGCGCGCGCCTTTCGCCTGTGTTTAAGGCTCCCAAAAGCTCTGTAAGATCGTTTGGCTGCGGCCCGGCGCTCGAGCCGGGCCGCGAAGTGGCTCAGTAGTAGTAGCGCGGACGGCGGTAATAATGCCGCGGCTGCGGCGCCGTGGCGGCGCCGACGAGCGCGCCGCCAGCCGCGCCGATGGCCGCGCCGGCAAGCGTCGGACCAGCCATGCCGCCCGAGGCCAGCGCGCCAATGCCCGCGCCGCCCAGACCGCCAATGAGACCGCCGCCGAGCGCGCGTTCGCCGGGGGTATAGCAGCCATAGAGCGGCAGCGCCCCCATCAGGACGGCGGCGACGAGAAAAGCCTTCTTGGCCGGGGGGCGGAGAGCGATGTTTTGCATTGGAAGACCTTTTTTTAGGATCGTTGAATGATTCGCCTCCGGCGAGGCGGCGCCTTCAGCGTAGCCCCTAAAAAACCGACGTTTACGCCATTACGATGGCGGGGCCGGCCTCAGCCCCGCGAGCCTTCCGCGTCCTTGAGAACCTGAAGAAGATAGGCGCCGTAGCCGCTCTTTAAGAGGCGCGCGGCGGCTTCGCGCATCTCCTGCACGCCGATCCAGCCGTTTTGGAAGGCGATCTCCTCCAGGCAGGCGATCCGTTGGCCCTGCCGTTGTTCGACCGCCTGCACATATTGCGCCGCTTCGAGCAGGGAGGCGGGCGTGCCGGTGTCCAGCCAGGCGAAGCCGCGGCCCAGTCGCTCCACATTCAGCGCGCCGGCGTCGAGATAGACGCGGTTGAGATCGGTTATCTCCAGTTCTCCGCGCGCCGAGGGTTTCAGCGAGGCGGCATATTCCGGCGCGCGACGGTCGTAAAAATAAAGCCCGGTCACCGCCCAGTTGGATTTCGGCGTCGCGGGCTTTTCTTCGAGCGATGCGGCTTTTTTGTCCGGCCCGAATTCGACCACGCCATAGCGCTCGGGGTCCTTCACATGATAGGCGAAAACCGTCGCGCCGTCCTTGCGCGCCGCCGCGGCGGCGAGCGTATTCGTCAGGCCGTGGCCATAAAAAATATTATCGCCGAGGACGAGCGCGGAATTATGTCCTTCGACGAAGGGCGCGCCTATCGTGTAGGCTTGGGCGAGTCCCTCCGGGCGCGGCTGCTCGGCATAAGATAGTGATACGCCCCATTGCGCGCCCGAGCCGAGCAGGCGCTTGAACGCGGGAAGATCGTCCGGCGTCGAAATCACCAATATCTCGCGCGCGCCTGCGAGCATGAGCACCGATAGCGGATAATAGACCATCGGCTTGTCGTAGACAGGCAGTAATTGCTTCGACGCCGCCAGCGTCATGGGATGGAGCCTGGTGCCGGAGCCCCCGGCAAGAATGATTCCGCGCATGGCGCCCCTCAAAATTGTTGGAACCGGCCGAAAACCAGCCACTTACTCGAAAGCGTCCGTAAGATCGCGCAGACGCGGCCATTGCTTATCTTTTTCGGAAAGAAGGGCGCCGCCGGGCGGCAATGGCCAATCGATGCCGAGATCCGGATCGTCATAGGCGAGACCGCGATCATTCGCAGCCGAATAGAGCGCCGTGACCTTGTATTGCACCTCGGCGTCCGGCTCCAATGTGACGAAGCCATGGGCGAATCCGACCGGCACGAAAAGCTGTCGCCAATTTTCCGCGGAGAGTTCGACGGCGACATGCTTGCCGAAGGTCGGGGATGAGCGGCGGATGTCCACCGCGACATCGAGGATGCGGCCGCGCGTGACGCGGATCAGCTTGTCTTGCGCGAAAGGGTGCGTCTGGAAATGCAAGCCGCGCAGCGTGCCAACAGGGGCGGAGAAGGAGTGGTTGTCCTGGACGAAAGTGTAGTTCAGCCCGGCTTTTTTCCACTCGGATTCCTTGTAAACCTCCGAGAAAAAACCGCGCGCGTCGCCATGCTTCTTCGGTGTGACGATTAAGACTGCGGGAATGTCGGTGGCCTGAAATTGCATGACGCTCTCGATGGGTTTTAATGACCGGAGGATGGGCGTTCCGCTAAGCTGTGAGGCCGAGCCGCTCGCCCCGATATTTGCCGGAGCGTATCGCCTGCCACCAGGATGGATTGTCCAGATACCACTGCACGGTTTTGCGTAGGCCCGTCTCGAACGTCTCGGTCGGACGCCACCTAAGCTCGCGCTCGATCTTGGAGCAGTCAATGGCGTAGCGAAGGTCGTGTCCAGGACGATCCGTTACGAATGTGATGAGATTGCGGTAGGAGCCATTGCCGCTCGGCCGCAGCTCGTCGAGAATGTCGCAGATGGCGTTGACCACCTCGATGTTGGTTCGCTCATTGCGTCCGCCGACGTTGTACGACTCGCCGACGGCGCCTTTGCGCGCGACCAGCATCAGCGCCGCGGCGTGGTCCTCGACGAAGAGCCAGTCGCGGATATTTTCGCCGCGTCCATAGACAGGAAGCGGTTTGCCTTCGATTGCGTTCAGGATGGTGAGTGGAATGAGTTTTTCAGGGAAATGATAGGGGCCATAATTGTTGGAGCAGTTGGTGACGATTGTCGGAAGGCCATAGGTTTCGCGCCAGGCGCGAACAAGGTGATCGGAGCCGGCTTTCGACGCCGAATAAGGCGAGTTTGGCGCGTAGGGCGTGTCCTCCCGGAAAAAGCCTTCCTTGCCCAGCGCGCCGAAAACCTCATCGGTCGAAATATGCATGAAGCGAAATGCCGCCGATTTCTCCTTCGGGAGACTGCGCCAGTAATCCAGCGCCGCCGCGAGCATTGTGAACGTGCCCACGACATTCGTTTCAATGAAGGCGGCGGGGCCGTCGATAGAGCGATCGACATGGCTCTCGGCCGCGAGATGCATCACGACGTCTGGCTGAAATTCAGCTAACGACTGCGCAACTGCGGCGCGGTTGCAAATATCCGCGTGGCGGAACGAATATCTTGGGTCATCCGCAATTGGCGCCAGGGAATCGAGATTGCCTGCATAGGTCAATTTGTCGAAAACGAGAATCTCGTCGGATGTCTGCGAAATGAATCGTCTTGCGACCGCCGAGCCAATGAAGCCGGCTCCGCCGGTGATGAGCACGCGCATTCAACGCCCCTGCCTGCAATCGCTAAGCCGGATTTCGGAGATATTGAAATCCGCCCAAGACAACGAAGCCCCCCGGTCCCCTTAAAGGATCGAGCGCTTTAATCAAGGGCGGGCGCTAATGCGCCTCGTCCCAGTTCTTGGCCGCGCGAGCATCGACCTGTAGCGGCACTGTGAGTTCCACGGCGGGGAGGGGCGCTTCCTCCATCACGCGGCGGGCGAGGGCGATTGTCGCCTCGGCCTCCGCCTCCGGCGCCTCGAAGACGAGCTCGTCGTGCACTTGCAGGAGCATCTGCGCCGACAAATCCGCCTTCGCCAGCGCGGCGTCCATGCGCACCATGGCGCGGCGGATGATGTCGGCGGCGGCGCCCTGTATCGGCGCGTTGATCGCGGCGCGTTCGTAAAAGGCGCGGTCGGAGGCATTGGCCGAGGCGATGCGCGGGAAATGCAGCGCGCGGCCAAAAATCGTCGTCACGCACATCTTCTCGCGCACGGTCTTTTTGGTCGCGTCCATATAGTCGCGAATGCCGGGAAAGCGCTCGAAATAGCGCTTGATATAGGCCCCCGCCTCCTCGCGCGGAATGGAGAGCTGATTGGCGAGGCCAAAGGCGGAAATGCCGTAGATAATGCCGAAGTTGATCGCCTTGGCGCGCCGGCGCACTTCCGGCGGCATATCCTTCACCGGCACGCCGAACATTTCCGAAGCCGTCATGGCGTGAATATCCACGCCATCGGCGAAAGCCTTCTTCAGTTGCGGAATGTCGGCGATATGCGCGAGCAGCCTCAGCTCGATCTGCGAGTAATCCGCCGAGATCAGCACACGCCCCGGCGGCGCGACGAAGGCCTTGCGGATCTTGCGGCCGGCCTCGTTGCGCACGGGAATGTTCTGCAGATTGGGCTCGGACGACGAAAGCCGCCCCGTCGTCGTCGCGGCGAGCGAATAGCAGGTATGGACGCGGCCGGTTTCCTTGTTCACGAAGCCCGGCAGCGCGTCGGCGTAAGTGCTTTTGAGCTTCGAAAGCTGGCGCCAGTCGAGAATGCGGCGGCAGAATTCATTGCCTTCCGCCGCGAGGTCTTCGAGCACGCTGGCGGAGGTCGACCAGGCGCCGGTCGCGGTCTTTTTGGCGCCGGGCAGGCCCATTTTGCCGAAGAGAATGTCGCCCAACTGCTTGGGCGAGCCGAGATTGAAGCTCGCGCCGGCGAGATCGAAAATATCCGCCTCCAGCCGCGCCATGTCCTGCGCGAACTCGCCCGAGAGGCGCGAGAGCATGTGCCGATCGATGGTGATCCCGCGTCGCTCCATATGCGCCAGCGTCGTCACCATGGGACGCTCCAGCGTCTCATAGACGGCGGTCTTGCCTTCGGCGGCGAGGCGCGGCTTCAGCGCGCGCCACAGGCGCAGCGAGACGTCTGCGTCCTCGGCCGCATATTCCGTCGCTTTATCGAGCGCGACGCGCGCGAAGCCGATGAAACTGCGGCCCGAGCCCGCAACCTGCGCGAAAGTGATGTTCTCGTGTCCGAGATGTTTTTGCGCGAGCTCGTCGAGGCCGTGATTGTTGCGGCCCGTATCCAGCGCATAGGAGATCAGCATCGTGTCGTCCATCGGCGCGACGTCGATGCCGTAGCGCGAGAGCACGAGCAGATCATATTTCATATTCTGCGCGACTTTGAGGACGGCGTCGTCCTCAAAGAGCGGCTTGAGTTTCTCGATTGCGGTCTCGAGCGGTATCTGACCGGCGACGAGATCGGCGCCGCCAAAGAGATCGCCATTTCCGCCTTCGCGATGCTGAAGCGGAATATAGCAGGCGCGGCCCGGCCCGAGCGCCAGCGACACGCCGACAAGATCGCAGCTCAGCGGATCGAGCGATGTCGTCTCCGTGTCGAGTGCGACGATCCCCGCCTCGAAGGCGTCGGCGACCCATTGTTCGAGCCGTTCGACGGACATGACCGTCTCATAGGTCGAGCGGTCGATTTTCTCGGCGAGCGCCGCCGCTTTGCGGGCGCTCACCAGCGTCGCAGGCGAGAAGCCTTCCGTCGCCTTCTCGGCCGCGGGCGCACGCGGCTCCTTCGGCTTTGGCGCCGCGGGCGACGCGGCGTGATCGACCTCGCCATTGCGGGCGCGCCAGCCTGCCGCGCCGACATAATGCGGATCGGGTTCGATGTCGTGAATGTCGACCCCATAGAGATCGCCGACGCGCCGTGTGATGGTCGTGAACTCCATCGCCTGCAGGAAGGCGACGAGCTTCTTCGGATCGGGTTGATGCAGGCCCAGATCGTCGAGCTTGGTTTCCACCGGCGCGTCGCGCACGAGCTCGACGAGCTTTTTGGAGAGGCGGATGAGCGCGACCGCTTGCGGGTCCGTCAGCGCCTCGCGGCGCTTGGGTTGCTTGATGCCCGGCGCACTTTCCAGCAGCGTGTCGAGATCGCCATATTCATTGATGAGCTGGGCGGCGGTCTTGATGCCGATGCCTTTGGCGCCGGGCACATTATCCGTGGAATCGCCGGCGAGCGCCTGCACGTCGACCACCTTGTCGGGCGTGACGCCGAAATAGTCGACGACTTCCGCCTCATTGATGAGCCGTTCTTCGCGCGAGCCTTTGGCGCCGGCCGTTCCAGAGGCCGGGTCGTACATGGTCACGCCCGGCCCGATGAGCTGCATGAGGTCTTTGTCAGCCGAGACGATGAGCACATCCGCGCCCTTCTCACGGGCCTGTGCGGCGTAAGTGGCGATGAGGTCGTCGGCCTCATAGACGTCCTGCTCGATCGGCGTGAGGCCGAAGGCGCGCACAGCAGCCCGCATCAGCGGAAATTGCGGGACGAGGTCTTCCGGCGGCTCGCTGCGATGCGCCTTGTATTCGGGATAGATTTCCTTGCGGAAGCTGTTCTCGCTCTTGTCGAAAATGATGGCGAGATGGGTGGGCGTCGCGCCTGCAGCCCCCTCGCGCACGAATTGCAGGAGCTTGGTGCAGAAGAGCCGCACCGCGCCGGTCGGCAGGCGGTCGGAGCGGTAATTGTATTTCGCGTCCTGCCGGATCGACTGGAAATAAGCGCGAAAGACGAAGGACGAGCCGTCGACGAGGAAGACGTGAGAGCCGGGGCCGACGGGCTTGTGCGTGAGTGTCATGGGCGCATTTTAGCGCCGACTTTCCTCGGCGTCTTCCGTCATTGCGGGCCTCGATTGCTTCGCCGCGCTCGCAAGGATGGTTGTGGCGTTTGATGAAGGCGACGATCCATCCCTCCCCCTTGCGGGGAGGGCAGGGTGGGGGTAGCCGAGATGGCGACGAAGATTGTCGACCCCCACCCCTAACCCCTCCCCGCATGGGGGAGGGAGGCGGCTCACGATCAGCGCGGTTGATGAAGGCGACAATCTACTCCCCCTCCCGTGAAGCGTCGTGAAGCGGGGGAGGGTCGGGGAGGGGGCCTCTCAGCCCAACCGCCCCATCGCGGCCGTCAGCTTCTCGATGCGCGCCTGCGCCTCTTCCCGGCGCTCCTTGTGCTCCTCGATGACATCCTCGTCCGCCTTGGCGAGGAAGCCCGGATTGGCGAGCTTGGCGTCGACCTTTTTCACCTCGCCTTCGAGCTTGCCGATTTCCTTGGCGAGACGCGCCTTCTCGGCGCCGAGGTCGATCACGCCTTCGAGCGGGATGGCGACGACGCCCCCGCGCACGATGATCTGCGCCGAGGATTTGGGCGCCGCCTCGGCGAAGCCGATTTTCGACTGGCGCGCGAGCTTGCGGATCGTCTCCTCCCAGCGCGTCGCGCGCGTCTGAAGGCCGGCGTCGGCGCCGATCAGCAGAAGCTCCGTTTCGACGTTCAAATTCATCTCGGCGCGCAGCGAGCGGATTTCGGAGATGAGGTCCACGACCCAGCCGATCTCGCTCTCGGCCTCGGCGTCCTCCAGGCCTTCGAGCGACGGCCATTGCGCAAGAACGAGCAGGCTGTCGCGCGCCGGGCCTTCTGCGCCCTTGATCGCCCACAGCTCCTCGGTGATGAAGGGCATGAAGGGATGCAGCAGCGCGTAAATCTGGTCGAGCACAAAGGCCGTGGTCGCCCGCGTTTCGTCTTTTTCGGCGCCGTCGGGGCCGGTGAGGAGGGGCTTCGTCAGCTCCACATACCAGTCACAGAAGACGTTCCAGACGAAGCGGTAGGCCGCGCCCGCCGCGTCGTTGAAGCGATAGGCGTCAATCGCGGCGGAAACGTCGCGAACCGTGCGCGTTGCCTCCGTGACGATCCAGCGGTTGAGCGTCACCTTATTGGCGCGCGGGTCATAGCCCGCAACGCGCGCGCAGCCGTTCATCTCGGCGAAGCGCGAGGCGTTCCAGAGCTTGGTCGCGAAATTGCGATAGCCTTCGACGCGCTGCGTCGAGAGCTTGATGTCCCGGCCCTGCGCCGCCATGGCGGCGAGCGTGAAGCGCAAAGCGTCCGCGCCATATTCGTCGATGAGCTGCAGCGGATCGATGACATTGCCCTTCGACTTCGACATCTTCGCGCCCTTCTCGTCGCGGACGAGGGCGTGGATGTAGACGTCGTGGAAGGGAATCTCCTTTTTGAAGTGCAGGCCCATCATCATCATGCGGGCGACCCAGAAGAAGATGATGTCGAAGCCCGTGACGAGCACATTCGTCGGATAGAAGCGGGCAAGCTCCGGCGTCTCGTCTGGCCAGCCGAGCGTCGAGAAGGGCCAGAGCGCGGAGGAGAACCAGGTGTCGAGCACGTCCTCGTCGCGACACAACGGGACTGGGCCCGTGGCCTTCATTTGACCATTGGCATCGGGGGTCAGGAATTCATGGAGTTCGACGAGTGTGGAAACTATCCTCACTTCTTCGTGGTCAACGTGAGCGTAGTATTGCTTTGCGTGCTCTAGCGCCTCCATTTCGGTCTCGGCGACGAAAAGCGCATATCCTGAGACGCGCGGAACGGCAGGATCGTTCCAAAGGTAAGGCCCATACCACGCCGGAATGCGATGGCCCCACCAGAGCTGGCGCGACACGCACCAGGGCTGGATGTTTTCTAGCCAATCAAAATAGGTCTTTTCCCAATTCTTCGGCACGAAGCTCGTGCGGCCATCGCGCACGGCGGCGAGCGCCGGCTGCGCCAGCGTCTTCGCGTCCACATACCATTGGTCGGTGAGGCGCGGCTCCAGCACGGCGTTGGAGCGGTCGCCATGCGGGACCATATGCTTGTGGTCGTCGATGCCGTCGAGAAGGCCGCGCTCTTCCATCATCTCCACGACGCGCTTGCGCGCATCGAAACGGTCATGACCGTCGAGCGCGGCGACGGTCGCCGCAAGCTCCTCGGAGGTCGCGACGCCTTCGTGGAATTCGGCGTTGGCGGCGAGCGTCATGCGCGCTTGCGCATCGAGCACATTGATGAGCCGCAGCCCGTGGCGCTTGCCGACCTCGAAGTCGTTGAAGTCATGCGCGGGGGTGATCTTCACCGCGCCCGTGCCCTTTTCAGGGTCGGAATATTCGTCGGCGACGACGGGAATGAAGCGGCCGACGAGCGGCAGGCGCAGCCTCTTGCCCACAAGCGCCTTGTAGCGTTCGTCCTCCGGATGCACGGCCACCGCCGTGTCGCCGAGCATGGTCTCGGGGCGCGTCGTCGCGACGACGATGTAATCCCCGGTCTCTTTGCCGGCGTCGTCCACGACGGGATATTTGAAGCGCCAGAGATGGCCCTTCACTTCCTGCTGCAGCACTTCAAGGTCAGAGATCGCGGTGTGCAGCACCGGGTCCCAATTGACGAGGCGCTTGTCCTTGTAGAGCAGCCCATCGCGATAGAGCTGCACGAAGACTTTGGCGACGGCGCGCGACAGGCCCTCATCGAGCGTGAAGCGCTCGCGCGACCAGTCGCAGGAGGCGCCGATGCGCTTCAACTGCTCGACGATCTTGCCGCCCGATTCCGCCTTCCATTCCCAGACGCGCTCGAGGAATTTCTCGCGGCCCATCTCGCGGCGGCCGGGCTCCTGGCGCTCCATGAGCTGGCGCTCGACCACCATTTGTGTGGCGATGCCCGCGTGATCCGTGCCCGGCTGCCACAGCACGTCGAGGCCCTTCATGCGGTGGTAGCGCACGAGAATGTCCTGCAGCGTATTGTTGAGCGCATGGCCCATATGCAGGCTGCCGGTGACGTTGGGCGGCGGAATGACGATGGAATAGGGGGCGGCGTCCGCGCGCTCGGGACGACCGGCGCGGAACGCCTGCGCGTCTTCCCAAGTGGCGCGGATGCGGCTCTCTATGGAGCGGGGATCGAAGGTTTTTTCCATGGTCATCGGGTAAGCCGGGCGTTTGTTACAAAAATCCCTCCCCTTTACGGGGAGGGTGGCCCGGCGAAGCCGGGTCGGGTGGGGTAAGCGTGGGCCCTCCGTCATTGCGAGGAGCGAAGCTCCGAAGCAATCCAGCGGCGTCACGCGGGCTCTGGATTGCTTCGCTTCGCTCGCAATGACGATGCGGACAGCAAGGCCGGGCCCCACCCGGCTCGCTGCGCTCGCCACCCTCCCCGTAAAGGGGAGGGAGGGGAGCCCCGAGATCGCGGCTCGCGATCAGGCGAGCTGCTTGAGCGCGCTCTTGCCGGCGTAGATCGCCGCTTCGCCCAGCTCCTCCTCGATGCGGATGAGCTGGTTGTATTTGGCGATCCGGTCCGAACGGGCGAGCGAGCCGGTCTTGATCTGGCCGCAGTTCAGCGCGACGGCGAGGTCGGCGATCGTCGAATCCTCGGTCTCGCCCGAGCGATGCGACATGACGCTGGTGTAGCCGGCGCGATGCGCCATATCGACGGCGGCGATCGTCTCGGTGAGCGAGCCAATCTGATTGACCTTCACCAGGATCGAATTCGCCGTCCCGCTCTTGATGCCCTGCGACAGGCGGGTGACGTTGGTCACGAACAGATCGTCGCCGACGATCTGCACTTTCTTGCCGAGCGCGTCGGTCAGCTTCTTCCAGCCTTCCCAATCGTCCTCGGCCATGCCGTCCTCGATGGAGACGATCGGATAGGCGCTGGCGAGCTTGGCGAGATAGGCGACCTGCTCGTCGATGGTGCGGGTCACGCCCTCGCCTTCATAGACATATTTGCCGTCCTTGAAGAACTCGGTCGCCGCGCAGTCGGAGGCGAGATGCACGTCGACGCCCGGCTTGAAGCCCGCGTCCTCGATCGCCTTCATGATGAAGTCGAGCGCCGCTTCGGCGGAGGGAAGGTTCGGCGCGAAGCCGCCTTCGTCGCCGACCGAGGTGCTGAGGCCGGCCTTCTTCAACGCGCTCTTCAGCGTGTGGAAAATCTCGGCGCCCCAGCGGATGCCGTCGCGCACGCTGTCCGCGCCCGTCGGCATGATCATGAATTCCTGGAAGTCGATGGGGTTGTCGGCGTGGACGCCGCCATTGACGATGTTCATCATGGGCGTCGGCAGGACGCGCGCCTGCGTGCCGCCGATATAGCGGTAGAGCGGCAAAGCGGTGGCTTCCGCGGCGGCCTTGGCGACGGCGAGCGAGACGCCGAGAATGGCGTTGGCGCCGAGGCGGCTCTTGTTCGGCGTGCCGTCGAGCTTGATCATCGTCTGGTCGAGGGCGACCTGATCCTCGGCCTCGAGGCCCAGGAGCGCGCCGGCGATCTCGTCATTCACATTATCGACCGCCTGCAGCACGCCCTTGCCGAGGTAGCGCGACTTGTCGCCGTCGCGCTTCTCCACGGCCTCATGGGCGCCGGTGGAGGCGCCGGACGGCACGGCGGCGCGGCCCGAAGACCCATCCTCCAGCGTCACATCGACCTCGACGGTCGGATTCCCGCGCGAGTCGAGAATTTCACGGGCGTGGATGTCGATGATTTCGGTCATATATGGGCCTCTTTTCGATGCGCCGCGAAGCGAGCCGCCGCCTTTTAGCCCCATTAAGCGGCGCGGGGAAGCCTAGCTGGGCGGATTAACGCGGCAAGCGTACATTAAGCGCCCCGCTGTCACGCGGCAGGTGACGTATTCGGGGTTTTTGCGCTGGGCTCCCGAGCCGGTTGACTGGCGCGGGGCCGCCGTTACCGTGCGTTTTAGCAAATATAGGGCGTCCTCGAAACGCCTGAAAAGCAAAGAATAGGCTGGGAGGAATTGGGAATGGCTTTCGATAAAGGAAAAATCGCCTTCGCGGCGGCTGTGGCGCTCTTTAGCGCGCAAGGCGCGGCGGCGCAGACGGCGGAGCATGTCGCCGCCGTCAAGGCCATTTTCGAGAAATCTCCCGTTCGCGCGGGAACTTGCGCTCCGGTCTCGGAGGATTTCCAGGGCTGGCCGGCGGCGCTGGTGCAGCGCTGCGACTATGGCGGCAACGTCGCCTATATCCTCGACGTCAGCCCCGAGAAAATGGCGAAATGGGTCGAGACCGGCTGCGCCGCCCATATGTCCGGCGTGGCGGCTTGTTTCGACCGCATGACGAAATGCGCGGTCGAGAAGTCCAACGCCACTTTCGTCGTCGGCGGCAATCTCGTCGCCCAGCGCAAGGGCGCCGTGACGAATATGTTCTACCGTAATGGCGTCGTCGTCGCCGCGCCCGCCAACGGCAAGAGCGACCCCGTCCCGCTCGCCGAGCAGGAGAAGCTCGCCAGGACGCCCGAGTCGGCTGTGGACGCCATGCAGGGCGGCGGCGCGGTCGCCTTCTGGCACACCATGCCGTTCCAATTCGCCATCAAGGCCATCGATCTCGGCGTGCCCGCCGAGATGAACACGCCCGACCGGCGTCAGAAATGGCTGGAGATCATCCGCGCCGAGATGCAGGCGGCGCTCAAGGGCGACGGCAATCGCTTTCTCTCCGGCTGGATGACGGCGCATCCGATCACGCTGCGCACGGGGGAATGCGCGGATGACCGCGATCCCTGATGCCCGTCCGTCATTGCGAGGAGCGGAGCGACGACGCAACCCAGGGCGGCCATCGGCTCTGGATTGCGTCGCTTCGCTCGCAATGACGGATGGCGCGCTTGACGGGCGCGGCGCGGCGTTATCTTTACGCCCATGACCAAGACTCATGAAGGCGCGCTTCTCCTCGGCGAGAAAGCGCCGCTGCCCGCTTCGCCGGACGAGGCCGAGCTCGACCTCGTGCCCAATCCGCACAAGGATGCGGCCTATCTCGTGCGCTTCACCGCGCCCGAGTTCACCTCGCTCTGCCCGGTGACCGGCCAGCCCGACTTCGCCCATGTCGTGATCGACTATGTTCCGGGCGAGTGGCTGGTCGAGTCGAAATCCTTAAAGCTCTATCTGGGAAGCTTCCGCAATCACGGCGCCTTTCACGAGGATTGCACGCTGCGCATCGCGCGCGATCTCGTCGCGGCGATGACGCCCAAATGGCTGCGGATCGGCGGCTATTGGTATCCGCGCGGCGGCATTCCGATCGACGTCTTCTGGCAGACCGGCGCGCCGCCGGAGGGGCTATGGCTGCCGGATCAGGGCGTGCCGCCCTATCGCGGGCGCGGTTAGCGCACTTCCCGAATTTGCCGCTTTTTGAGAGCGCTTGAACGCGTTCGACCGCTCGGAGGCGCGAGATGCAGAAGATCAAATATCGGATGAGCGGCGAGGATTTGCGCCCGCGCCGCACCAGGCTCGAAATTCCGGGCTGGGCGGGCGAGCCGGAGCGCCGGACCGATGGCTCGCATGAATACGCCTGGCACTGCGTGCCCTTCACCGAGGCCGCGAAATATGGGGTGGAGGTCTTCTACCCCTATGACAACGAGCTTCACGTCTCGACCCGGGGCGGCAAGCTGGCGATGGCGGGCGATTTCGGGCCGCCGCCCTCGCCCGGCCGGAGCTGGCCGCCGTTCCGGAACTTCGGCGAGTCTTTTTACACCTATCAGATCCTGCTCGATCTCAAGCCCGAGCCGGGCCATGCGATCAAGGTCGAAACGCATCCGAGCTTCTATACGGACACCACCGGAACGGCGCCGATCGCCGTGCCGGCGCTGATCCGCGAATGGTGGCCGATGCTCTATTTCATCGTCTTCAAAGCGCCGCCGGAGGGGCAGACGCATATCTTCCGGCCGGGCGCGCCCATGGCGCAATTCATCATGGTCCCCGCCGAGTGCGACGTCGAGCTGGTTGCGATGAGCGAGGATGAGGCGGCGGAGCGGGAGCTGCAGTCGCGGCGCATCTACGCAAGCCGCGAGACGCTCGGCGCCGATTCGCAATGGCTTTCGACGACCGACACGGTGTTCGACGGCACCTATCGCCGCATGCATGGCGCGGCGCGGAAATTATCGGAAGGGTAAGGCGCGCTCGTCGTGGCGCTGCTCGATTGGTTCGGCGCCATCCGCTCGCGCAGTTTGGACACAGAGGAAATCACCGCCGTCATTGCGAGGAGGCGGAGCCGACGAAGCAATCCAGGGCCGCATCGCCGCCCCTGGATTGCTTCGCGTCGCTCGCAATGACGGGCTCAGAGCAAAACCAGCGCTCTTGTGGCTCTGGATTCCCGTCGGGCTTTCAGCCCGCCGGGAGTGACAGGCGCCCGATGCGAGTTCTTCAGTCTTCGCCCCAGTGATGATGATGGTGGTGGTGATGGTGATGGTGGTGGTAATAGGGCCGCCCCCAACCGCCATAGCCGCCGCCGTAGCCGCCGTAACCGCCGTAGCCGCCCCAATAATTGCTATGATGATGGTGGTGATGGTGATAATAGCGCCGGCGCGGCTGATAGTAATAGTTGTAGTTCGGATAGTAATACTGAGCCTGCTCGACCTTGGCCTCCGGCTCGGGCGCCGCGGTTGCGGCTTGCTTCAGCAGTTCGGCGGCATTGGGAATGGGCTGCAGAAGCTCGGCGTATGAGGTCGGCGCCATCACTTCCGCCAGCGTCTTGACCGCCGGAGCGGCGCTCGCCGCCAAGGGGGTCAGCGCCGATATGGCGCCGACAAGGCCGGCTGTCTTCTTGTCCATGCTGCATTTCCTTTCGGGCGGGCGCGCCGGGGAGACGTTCTTCCCCGAGGCGGATTTCTTTGGAGCCGGCGGCGATGTTCGCCTCTGGCTCATGAACTTCCGGTGAACGGTTTGGCCAGGCGGTCGAACGCCATGAGCGTCTCGACCAAGGCCGCGAGCTCGCGCAGCGGGAGCTGCGTGGCGCTGTCGGAGAGGGCGGCGTCTGGATCAGGATGGGTTTCCAAGAACAGCCCCGCGACGCCCACGGCGACCGCCGCCCGCGCCAGCGCGGCCACGAAGCGCCGCTCTCCCCCCGAGGCGCCGCCGCGCCCGCCCGGCTGCTGGACTGAGTGCGTGGCGTCGAAAATCACCGGCGCGCCGGTCTCCTTCATGATGGGGAGGCCGCGCATGTCGGCGACGAGCGCATTATAGCCGAAGGTCGTCCCGCGCTCGGTGAGGAGAACGCCGGCGGCGCCCGCGGCGCGGGCTTTTTGCGCGGGATATTCCATATCCCAGGGGGCGAGAAACTGGCCCTTCTTGACGTTCACCGGTCGCCCGGTCCGCGCCGCCGCGACGATAAGATCGGTCTGCCGGCACAGGAAAGCGGGAATTTGCAGGAGATCGACGACCGCGGCGACGCGGGCGCATTGCCAGCTTTCATGCACGTCAGTGGTGACCGGCAGACCAGTCTTCTCCTTTACTTCCGCAAGGATGGGCAGCGCGGCGTCCAGCCCCGGACCACGCGGCGCGCCGCCGCTGGTGCGATTGGCCTTGTCGAAGGAGCCCTTGAAGACGACGCCGATCCCGAGCCGGTCCGACAGAAGCGCCAATTCGCTCGCGACTTCGAGCGCCATCTCCCGGCTCTCCAGTGCGCAGGGTCCGGCGATCAGCGCCAAGGGCCGGTTGTTGTCGAATGAGACGCGGCGCGCGCCCTCTCCCACAGAGACGATGCTCATGGCGCTTTTCCCGGCTTGCCGACGAGCCGCGCGACCTCGGCGCGCAGCGCCGGCAGGACCTCCGCCTCGAACCAGGGATTTTTCTTGAGCCAGCCGGTGTTGCGCCAGGAGGGGTGGGGCAGGGGGAAGATCAGCGGCTTTCCGCCCTGAAACGCGCGCCAGCCGGCGACGGTCTGTGAGACGCCCGCCGATTTGGGCAGCGCATGGCCGAGCCGGGCGAAGTGGTAGGTCTGCGCGTAGCGGCCGATGGCGAGCACGGTTTCGATCTGCGGCATCGCCTCGAACAGCGCGTCGTGCCAGAGCTTTCGGCACTCCGGGCGCGGCGGCAGATCGCCGCCCGCCGCGTCATTGCCCGGAAAGCAGAAGCCCATGGGGACGATGGCGACGCGCGACACATCGTAGAATGTGTCGCGGTCGACCCCCATCCAATCGCGCAGCCGCTCGCCAGACGGATCGTTGAAGGGAATGCCTGTCTGATTGACGAGATTGCCGGGCGCCTGACTCGCGACAAGAAGGCGCGCCGTGGGCGAAACCCGCAAGACCGGGCGCGGCGCGTGCGGCAGCGGCGCGGGCGCCTCGGCGCAATGGCGGCAGGCGCGAATCCGCGTCGCAAGCGCCTCCAGCCGCTGTCGCGCGCCTGAGGCCATCAGGCCGCCGCGCTCGGACGCGCCGAGATTTCCCGCCGCCAGCGGGCGAGGTGGGGCAGGTCGTCGGGGACCGCGAGTCCCGCAGGCGCTGTCAGCTCCATCGCGACGAAGGCGGTGATGTCCGCGATGGTGAACGCCTCTCCCGCGACATAGGGGCGCTTCGACAGCTCGCCGTCGAGGAAGCGCATGGCCCAGATCGCGCGCGGACGCAGCGACTCGGCGTAGTCCGGGAGCTGGGGCTGCTGCATCGCCGCGAGCTTCGGGTGGGTATGACGGAAAATCATGGCGACCGCCAGGAAAAGGGAAAACTCCATGCGCCTTTGCCACATCTCCACGAAAGCCTGCTCGCGCGCGTCGCGCCCGAAGAGCGGCGGTTCAGGATGGAGCCATTCGATATAGCGGCAGATGGCGACGGATTCGGTGAGGACTTCTCCGTCGTCGAGAACCAGGGCCGGGACGGCGCCCATCGGGTTGATACGCCTGAAATCCTCGCCTTTTTGTTCGAGCGCGAGCAGATCGACGCTGCGCGTGGGGATGGCGATCCCCTTCTCCGCGAGGAAAATCCGCACCCTCTTGGCGTTGGGGGCGAGCGCCGTATCGTAAAGAAGCATTTTGGACCTTTCTCTTTACTTGCAATTCAGAATTTAGTCGAAAGCGTGGCTGCTTGTGAGGGGGCTGTTAACATTTACCGGGAATTATCGCATTCGTCGGCTTCCGACGCAGTAACGTCTTGCGTGTGTAAAATGAGTGAAATCACCGCGGAAATGATCGAGCGTGGTCGTGGGCTCGATCCTCAGACTGCGACGCAAAAGCGTCGGCTCGGCGCGCGCGTGCGCCAGGCGCGAGAGCGCCTGACGACCTCCGACACGGGGTATCGCGGCGCCGATCTCGAGCTGCTGCGGGCCTATGCCGAGACCCGCGTCAATTCCGCCGTATCGGCGGTGGCGCTCATTCTGATGATGTCCTTTCTGGCCCTGTATTGGGTCCCGAGCCAACGGATCATCGTCTGGCTCGTTCTCGCCTTTTCCAGCCTCATCCTCTGCTACGGCACGGCCAAGAGCCTGCTGAGCCGGGACGACTCCAAGATCACGGTCAAGGAGTGGCGCACCAAATTCGTCGCGACCGAGCTTATCCATGGCTTCGTCTGGGCCGGCGTCGCGGCGACCCTCCTGAGCGTCAACGACCCCAACGCCCGCACGCTGGTCATCTGCATGATGCTGATGTCCTCGGCGTTCAACACCATGGTGACGGCGACGATTCCGGCCGCCGTCTACGCAGCCATTCTGCCGGCATCGCTGGCCAGCGTCGCCTATATCGCCGTCGCCGCGCGCGGCGCCCAAACCATCGCCCCCCTCGTCGCAATGGTGGCGGCGAGCCAGGTGTTTTTCTATGTGCTGGCCAGGCGTTTCCACCAGCTCGCCTCCGAAAGCCTGTTCTTCCGCGCCGAGAAGAACGAGCTCATCGCCGAGCTGGAGCAGGCCAAGGCGAATTCCGACGAGGCGCGCCGCCGGTCGGAAGAGGCCAATCTCGCCAAGTCGCGTTTCCTCGCGACCATGAGCCACGAGCTGCGCACCCCGCTCAACGCGATCCTCGGCTTTTCCGAGGTGCTGAAAAACGAGCTTTTCGGCCCGCATTCCAACCCTGCCTATAAGGAATATTCCTCGGATATTCATTCGAGCGGCCAGCATCTGCTGATGCTCATCAATGAAATCCTCGATCTCTCGCGCGTCGAGGCGGGCCGCTACGAATTGAAGGAGGAGAGCGTCTCGCTCGTCAATGTCGCGCAGGAGTGCCGCCATCTTTTGACGATCCGCGCGCAGAAGCGCGACATTAATCTGGTCGAGGCGCTGGAGCCGAACATGCCGCGCATTTGGGTCGACGAACGGGCCGTGCGTCAGGTCATTCTCAACCTTCTCACCAACGCCATCAAATTCACGCCGCAGGGCGGGCAGGTGACGCTGAAGGTCGGCTGGACCAGCGCCGGCGGCCAGTATGTCGCCATCAAGGACACGGGCCCCGGCATCCCCGAGGAGGAAATCGCCGTCGTCATGGCGTCCTTCGGCCGCGGCACGCTCGCGCAGAAGAACGCCGACGAGGGCACGGGCCTGGGGCTGCCGATCGTCAAGGGGCTCGTCGAGCTGCATGGCGGCCAGTTCATGCTGAAGTCCAAAGTGCGCGAGGGCACCGAGGCGATCGTGATCTTCCCGCCCCAGCGCGTGATGAACGCCCTGCCCAAGTTCGAGACGCCGACGGCCCAGAGCCCCGCCCGCCGCACGGCGGCGTGATTCGCTCGCATCGCGCGGCGAACGCCAATTCCATGCGAGCGGAAAGCGCGCTAGCTTCGTCTCATGACGACCCATGACGCAAATCCCGCTGGGGACTCCGCCGCACTCGTGCTTTTCTCTGGCGGACAGGACTCGACCACCTGCCTCGCCTGGGCGCTGGCGCATTTCTCCCGCGTCGAGACCGTGGGCTTCGATTACGGTCAGCGCCATCGCATCGAGCTGGCGCAGCGCGCCGCTTTGCGGGACGGCCTGGGCGCGCTCTCGCCGCTGTGGCGGTCGCGGCTCGGCGAGGACCATACGATCTCGCTCGAGGCGCTCGGCGCCGTCTCCGAAACCGCGCTGACGCGGGAGGCCGAAATCGCGCTCGGGGAGGGCGGCCTGCCGAATACCTTCGTTCCCGGCCGCAATATCATCTTCCTCACTTTCGCGGCCGCGCTCGCCTATCGGCGCTCCATCGCCGACCTCGTCGGCGGCATGTGCGAGACCGATTACTCCGGCTATCCGGACTGCCGCTACGATACGATTCGCGCTGTGAACCGGGCCTTGACCCTCGGCATGGCGACCGATGTGGAAATCCATACGCCTTTGATGTGGATCGACAAGGCGGCGACCTGGCGCATGGCGCACGACCTCGGCGGCGAAGGGCTCGTCGAGCTTATCGTGGAGGAATCGCACACCTGCTATCTGGGCGAGCGCGGCAAGCGCTTCGAATGGGGCTATGGCTGCGGCGAGTGCCCCGCCTGCAAGCTGCGCGCGGCGGGCTGGGAGAAATTTGTGGCGACGCTGTGAGGGGCAACTCGGGCGAACGCCGGGCGTGAGCTCATCCCTCCCCTTTACGGGGAGGGTGGCGCGCGAAGCGCGACGGGTGGGGTAAAACCCAACCACAGTCATTGCTGCACGGGCCCCACCCGTCGGCCTTCGGCCGCCGACCTCCCCGTGAAGGGGAGGTATGGGGGCTAATAACGCCAGATCGTTATTCACCCGGTCGTTCCGCCAATTTGCCAGTTTCGACTTGATCGGCGGCGGAAAATTTGGCATATCCGGCCGTAACGAGGCGCTGGGCGTTATCCCGGCCAGTGTTCTATTGCCGAGGATAGACCATGAAAGTCCGCAACTCTCTGAAGTCCCTGCGTTCGCGCCATCGCGCCAACCAGATCGTGCGCCGCAAGGGCCGCGTCTACGTCATCAACAAGGTTCAGAAGCGCTACAAGGCCCGCCAGGGCTGAGCGTCCGGGGCTCTCCCCGCAATTGAGCTTTTTCAAAAGCCGCGACGCCGACAGGCTCGCGGCTTTTGCTTATTCCTAAAGGTCTAAGTAGTTCCCCAGTATCGGTCGTGACCGAAAGGCCGAATTTCGTCGGCTATGCTTTCCTGAATATCTTCAGCTCGAGACAAATCCTAGAGGTCTGCCGACCGCGTCCCTCCTGGCGGCGCATAAGGCACAACAGGAAGGCTCGATATGAACGATCTTCTTCATCTCCCCGCGCAATACGTCGTTCCGGACGCGGGCGTCGCCCATGTCGACGCCGGCGTCCAAAATCCATCGTCCTTTCCCGAGTGGACGCTGGACCAGATTGGCGCGGAGGACGAGGAGATCAAGAACCGCTGCATCGACCTTGTCCAGAAGGTCGAGGAGCTTTGCGCGGTCAAGGCGCATTTCGTCGAGATTTCGAACTGGATCGGCCATATCCTCGCGGCGCGCGAGGAAACCAACGCCGCCCTGGTCGAGCGCGGCATGATGATCGCGCTGACCGAGGGCGCACTTGCCGACATGAAGGAAGAAAACCGCGCGCTCTACGAGGAGCGGGACGAGGCGCGGACCGAGAACAGCCTGCTGTCCTTGGAGACTGCGCGGCTGCGCGAGGCGACGCAGGTCCATGAAGCGCGGATCGAGACGCTGGAGGCGGATCTGCGCCAGGCCCAGAGCGTCGGCGCGCAATATCAGGAGGCTTACGAAGCCGAGCGCGCCGAAGTCTATCATCTCAAGGGCGACCTCGACGAATTGCAGGACGCGGTGGCCAAGAACGACCGGCTCATCACGCAGTTGCAGCTCGATCTTTCCGCGGCGCGGGACGAAGCCGCCTTCGCGCGCCAGCATGCCGACGTCCTGCAAGCAAATCTCGTCGAAGTTCAGACGCACGCAGGCGCGCTGCAGAACGAGCTGGCGGAGGGGAAGGTCTACGCCGGAGGGCTCGTCGAGCGCATCCGCGAATTGGAGATCGCCCTCGAAACCGAGCGGCGCCAGATCGTCAAGCTCGAGGAGCTGATCGCCTCGACCCATATGGAGCACCAGAGAGCGCAGGCCGCGTCGCGCCTGGAGCTCGAAGCAGATCGCCGTCAGATCGCCGAGCTGGAAGCCAAGCTCGACGAGCAGGTCTCCCGCGCCCAGGCCGCCGAGCGGCTTCTTGTCGAAGCGCGGTCCGAGCTGCAGGAGAAGAGCGACCAGTGCCGCGTCGGCGAGCGTCTGGTTCAGGACCTGGAGCAGAAGCTCCTGCGTCTTTCGGAACATTCCGAAGCCACGGCCGCCGACATGCTGGCGCTCAAGGAAAAGCTGGACGCCCGCGAGCGCGGCCATGCGCGGCTCAGCAGGCGCGCCCGCTCACTGATCCGGGCGATGCGCGACCTCTCCGCCCGGCTCGAAAAATCCGAGCAGAAAGCCGCGCTCGCCGGCGATCGGCTGAATGCGGAGCGCAGCCGCTTCGCCGATCAGAAGGCGCATCTCGAACAGGCCAATCGCGACCTGGTGGAGCAGCTCGAAAGGGAGCGCGCCTCCGGCAAGGTGACGGCGGGCGCCCTGGAGGCGGCGCGGCAGCAGCGGCTGCTGCAGGCCCGCGAGGAAGAGCCGTCGCGCGACGATCTGATCCTCGCCGATATTCTGGCCCGGGCGGAAAGGGCCCATCTCGAGGCGGAGGCTCTGGCCGCCGCTCAGGCGCCCATCAAGGCCTGAACATGGGCCGCGACGCTGCGGCTCAAGCCTTCGAGATCGTAGCCGCCTTCGAGAAGAGAGACGAGCCGCCCGCCGGATCTCTTGTCGGCGACATCCATCAGGCGCTTGGTCGTCTCGCTGAAATCCCGCTCGGTGAGGAGAAGTCCGCCGAGCGGGTCGCGTTCATGGGCGTCGAAGCCGGCCGAGATGAGGATGATGTCCGGGCCAAAGTCGCGCAGCCGCGGCAGGACGCGGTCGGCGAACGCCTCCTGGAAGGCGTAACCAGACGAGCCGGCCAGCAATGGCGCATTGACGATGGTGTCGTGCTCGCCGGTTTCATTGCGCCCGCCGGTGCCGGGGTAAAACGGCGCCTGATGGAGGGAGCAGTAAAGAACGCTGCCGTCGGCCCAGAAAATATCCTGCGTGCCATTGCCGTGGTGCACGTCGAAATCCACGATGGCGACGCGCTCGACGCCATGCGCCGCCTGGGCGTGGCGCGCGGCGATGGCGATATTGTTGATGAAGCAGAAGCCCATGGGCGTCTGGACGCTGGCATGATGGCCCGGCGGGCGCGTGGCGACGAAAGCGGTGTCGGCCGCGCCGCTCATCACCGCGTCGATCGCAGCGACGGCGCCGCCCGCCGAACGCCAGACCGCCTCGAGCGTCTTGGCGCACATCAGCGTGTCGCTGTCGAGCGCCGCATAGCCTTCGCGCGGCTCGGCCTGTTCGAGCGCGTCGAGATAGCTTTGCGGATGCACGCGCAGCACTGCTTCGAGGGACGCGCGCGGCGCATTCACGCGCGTAAGGGATTGGAAACGCTCAGCGTCCAGCTCGCGCTCGATGGCGCGCAGCCGATCCGGGCGCTCGGGATGCCCCGGACCCATTTCGTGATCGAGACCGCTCGCATGCGTGACGAGAAGGGTTTTCACAAGATCGCCGCTAAAGGGGCGGACGATTCCCGCCCTGTTCCTGTGTTTTTCGCCCATGTCTGTGAAAAATGAAAGACGTCAAGTCCTCATCTGGGGCGGCGTGGGGCACTTTCTTCGCGGTGCAACGTGGCGCCCTGGCAACACCAAGGGAATATTGGCTCCAATATGGCGGTGAGGCGGATTGTCCCGGGCGAGTTCGTGATAAGCATTTTTCGTGACTATCCTGCGGCGGAAAGGAGCGTTGGCATGAATTCGAGGCTTTTGGTTGCAACGGCGCTATCCGCGCTCGCGCTTGCCGGCTGTTACAGCGGGACGCGTTTGCCCGAGCCGAAGCTGTCGGGTCGCGACGCCGAATTTCTGGCGCTTGCGCCGAAAGCCGAAATCAGCTCCGAATTCGATCGCTATCTCGTGGATTACAAGACGAATGAGCCGGTTGGCTCGATCATCGTCGATTCCAGGTCGCATTTCCTTTACTACGTGATGCCCGGCGGCAAGGCCGTTCGTTATGGCGTTGCGACAGGGCAGGACGCGATGGGTTGGAGCGGCCGCGCCTATGTTGGCGCGATGCAGGAATGGCCGCGCTGGATTCCGCCCAAGGACATGCTCCAGCGCTGGCCGCATCTGCAGCCGACCGCCGACGCCGGCGGCCTGCCGGGCGGCCCCGACAATCCGCTCGGCTCGCGGGCCCTCTATCTCTATCAGGAGGGCAAGGACACGCTCTACCGCATCCACGGCACCAATGAGCCGGAGAAGATCGGCCAGGGCGTTTCCTCGGGCTGCATCCGCATGCGCGACATCGACGCGATCGACCTCTACAGCCGCGTGAAGGTGGGCACCAAGGTCGTCGTGATCTGATACTCGTTTGTGCCCTCGTGCTTCGAGACGCCTGCTGCGCAGGCTCCTCAGCATGAGGGGCTTTTTTCATTTACGTCAAACACTTAGGCCTCATCCTGAGGAGCGAGCAAAGCTCGCGTCTCGAAGGACGAGGCCGCCGCGGAAGTTTGGCGGCAAACCGAGCCTCCTCCGCCGCGGGGAGGCTCTTTCATTTCGAGCCACACCCTCCGGCCCGTGCGCCCGCGCACTGTGTCTGCGTCCCTGCTTTCCTAATCTGCGCTTATTCGCCGATGGGCGAGGCGGAGATAGAAGGAGGCTTCCATGCGACAGACAGCGGGATTGGGCGCTTTGCTCGTGGTCTTTCTGGTTCTCGCGCTCGAATTGGCTGGCGCTGGCGCTTATGTCGTCTCGAGCGCTCATGCGGATGCGAGCGATTTCTGCTTCGGCTATGCGCTTTGTCGTTAAGCACGCTCGAGGGCGCCTGGACGGTTTCTCGGAACCGGAGCCGTAGGATCGGCGTTAGTCGGCCAAGGGGGCGCAGGCGCGCAAATTGAGAGGCGAGGCTGCCCCGATATTGCGGCGCAAGGCATTTCCGGAGAGGGGCTTATGAAAAAATCACTTATCTTCGGCCTTCTATCGCTGATGGTGGCGGCAAGCTTCGCGAGCGCGGGCGCTTTGTTCAAATCGCCCTCCGCGGCGGCAGCCGATTTCTGCTTCGGCTACGCCATCTGCGAGTGATACGAGATCCGCTCGATCGGTTCGGTGTTGATCCCGATGTTTGCAAACGAGCGATCGGAATTACCGCCGTCATTGCGAGGAGGCGGAGCCGACGAAGCAATCCCGCGCCGCATCGCTGCCCTGGATTGCTTCGTTTCGCTCGCAATGACGGGCTCCGAGCAAAACCAGCGCACTTATGGCTCTGGATTCCCGGCCGGGCTTTCAGCCCGCCGGGAATGACACGTCCCCATGCGAGCTACTCAAACGGAAACGGTATGAGCGCTCACGCCGCGCCCCGCGATTTCACCAGGGCGCGCAGGCGGGCGATCTGCTTTCTCAAGAGTTCGCCGTCCCCGCCCAGGTAGGCTGCGAGATTGGCGCGCAGCTTGGCGAGTCCTTCCGCCAAGCGCTCTTTGTAAGGCTTCACGAGCTGAGACGCCCAGGCGCGCACGTCGAGGACAGTCGCATAGAAACGTGCGAACCATGGCATCTGCAAAAGCTTGTCGCGGCAGATGTCGAACAGGAAGGCCTCGACGCCCAGCGCCAGCATTTTCGCCAGCAGAATGACGCCGACGCCCGCCAGAATATGGCCATGCGCCAGCAGCGCCAAGGCGGCTATTTTAAGCGGCAATATGCCGGCGATCGGGCCCACGAAAAGGACCAGCGCCATAGGCGGCGAGAGCCGCGCGACAAGCGCTTTCAGCCAGGGCTCTAGCTTTTCCACGCCGAGCCAGCGCTCGAGCGCGTGTAGCCCGTCCTTGAGATGGTCCCAAAGCCAGCTCTCGATCAGGAAGAGAAGCGCCAGCGTGAACCAAAAGGCCCGCGCCAACCGCGGCTTCAGCCAGCCGAGAAATGCGTTCACTTGTTCCATCGGGCGCTCCAGCAGCAGTCCGGCAAGAATGTAAGGGTCCGATCGTGAACGCCAATTTGGTTCGGCGCCCATTCCCGAGACTCGCGCAGCGAGCGATCGGGAAACCCGCGCTTTTGTGGCTCTGGATTCCCGGTCGGGCTTTCAGCCCGCCGGGAATGACAAGGCCCAATGCGAGCTGCTCAAACGGAAATGGCGTCAGATGTGGATCGCCCGCTTGGCCACGGCGAGCGCCGCCTCCTTCATTGCCTCCGACATGGTGGGATGGGCGTGGCAGGTGCGCGCGAGGTCCTCGGAGGAGCCCGAGAATTCCATGAGCACAGCCGCTTCCGCGATCAGCTCGCCGGCGCCGGCGCCGAGGATATGGACGCCCAGCACCCGGTCGGTGGCGGCGTCGGCGATGAATTTCACGAAGCCGTCGGTCTCGCGCATCGAGCGGGCGCGGCCATTGGCGGAGAAGGGGAATTTGCCGATGGCGACATCGAGGCCCTTGGTCTTGGCGTCCTCCTCGGTGAGGCCCACAGAGGCGACTTCAGGGCTCGTGTAAACGACGCTCGGAATGACGTTGTAATTCACATGGCCGGCCTGGCCTGCGAGGATTTCGGCGACGGCGACGCCCTCATCCTCGGCCTTATGGGCAAGCATCGGCCCGCGCACGACGTCGCCGATGGCGTAGACGCCCGGGACATTGGTGGCAAAGTGATCGTCGATAATGACGCGCCCGCGCTCCAGAGCGACGCCCGCCTCTTCGAGCCCGAGGGCCTGCGTATAGGGGATGCGGCCGGTGGCCACCAAAACGACGTCCGCCGCCGCCGTATCCGAGGTTGCGCCATCGACGGAGGAATAGGAGACCACGACGCCATCGCCCTCGCGCTTGACGCCCGTGACCTTGGAGGAAAGCTTGAAGGCGAAGCCCTGCTTTTCGAGGAGCTTCTGAAAACGCGTCGCCACTTCGAGATCGAAGCCCGGCAGCACGCGGTCGAGATATTCGATCGCCGTCACTTGCGCGCCGAGCCGCCGCCAGACCGAGCCGAGCTCCAGGCCGATGACCCCCGCGCCGATGACGACGAGCCGTTGCGGAACCTTCTCCAGCGACAGCGCGCCGGTCGAGGAGACGACGAGCTTTTCGTCGATCTGAATTTCGGCGCCGGAAGCGTCCAGCAAAGGCGCGACCGCCGAACCCGTCGCGATCACGATATTCTTCGTTTCGAGGGTCTGCGACGCGCCATCGGCGCCGGTCACTTCAACTTTGCCCGCGCCAGCAAGGCGGCCGACGCCGCGATAGGCGTCGACCTTGTTCTTTTTGAACAAAAAGGCAACGCCGTTGACATTCGCGCCAACTGTTTCGTTCTTGTGCTTCATCATCGCCGCGAGATCGAGCTTCGGCGGATCGACGATCACGCCGAGCGGCGCAAGGCCGTGGCCGGCCTCCTCGAACATGTGGGAAGCGTGCAGCAGCGCTTTCGAGGGAATGCAGCCGACGTTGAGGCAGGTTCCGCCATAGGTCGGATCTTTCTCGACGACGGCGGTTTTCAGGCCCAATTGCGCGGCCCGGATCGCGCAGACATAGCCGCCCGGACCCGAACCGATCACGACAAGATCATAAATCATGAATGCCGCTCTTCAAGATTGGCGCCGAAGGCCCTGAGGCGCAGTCTGTTTGCGTGGGGCGCGGTTCAGACGGAAGGTTTTAGCCGGCCGCCCAAAGGAAGATCGCGAGGGCAAGGACGCCGATCGCTGTCTGGCCGATCTCCAGCTTGCCCCAAAGATCGATCACTTTGCGCGCCTCATGCGCGGCGTCGGCGGCGATGAGGCCGAGGATGCGGTTGTTGAGCGGCACGATCGCCCAATAGGTGTAGGGCCATGACGCCAGAATAACCAGGGCGCCGAACAGCCAGCGAATGTCGTCGAGCTCGCGAAAAGCGATGAAGCCGAACAATGCGGCAATCGCCGCCAATCCCGCGAGCACAATGAAGCCGCGATGATCGGAGGGCTCCCATTCCTTGATGAGCGCATCGTCGCTCAAGGCGAGACGCGCCGGCTGCTCGACGTAATTCACGTAAAGAGAGGCGCCGGTAAAAGCCCCCGCAGCGGCGAGCGCAAGCGAAGCTACGATCATGTTCGATCCTTTGGAAATCGGCTGTCGGCTCGGTGGTCGATGAAGAATTCAGCGGATCGGCGCTGGCGCCGATCCGCCGATCGCCGTCTCACGCAGACTCGATCGCCTCCTCGTCGCAGACGACGCGGGCGCTGGCTTCGGCTTCCGCCGCGACGTCGAATTTCAGCGAACGAATCGCCTCCTCCTCGCGCGCCTTGTCGGTGAAGTGATCGAAGAACATCTTCATCGTGCGGTCGATGCCATGCGCGTTGATGCGCCGCGTATCGTCGCGATAGAAGCGTCCCGTATTGGGGGAGATGTTCACGAGATCAAAGGACGGGAAATAGGCGATGTTCGGGCGCGCCCGCACGACCTCGTCCGCCGCCGCCCGCAAAATAGATTTGACGGCGACGTTGGAGACGGCGACGTGCCGGTCTTCGTAGGTCGCGATGATCCCGACCGGCGACACGCTCAGGATGATGCGGACCTTGGGATTGACCTCGCGAATGCGATCCACGGCGGCGAGGAAGTCGCGCACGACTTCGCTCACCGTCATATTGTAGAACTCGTAGACGTTTTCGTCCCATGTCCCGCCGGCGACGCCGGGCGCGAGCTGCAAGATCGCGCCATCCGCCTTGTGGCGCCAGGTCTCGGTATGGCCGAAGGTGAAGACGAAAACGTCCATCGTCTCCAGCATGTGACGCACGGCGGCGAAATGGCTTTCGCGATCGGCGCGCATCGCCTCGACCGTCTCATAGGCGTCCGGCTCGATGCGCGGGCGGAAGGGGTCGACAAAGCGGCCGTCCTCCGGGCGATTCCAGTAATCGAGCGACGGCGTGAAACGCCCATAGACGCGCTCGATCAACTGCCGCAATTGCGCGGTCGTGTAGAGATTGCCGTAGCGGCAGGAATACATCGAGTAGTTGCGCCGCAGCGCTTCCTCGGCCGACATCCCCTGCGGCGGTTTTTCGGCGAGATAATAGGTGTAGCCGCTCGTCTGCAGGCGATGGGCGATTTCCTGCGCGAAGCAGCTTCCCGCAGTCGCCACGCGATCTTCGCGGGCGATCTTGAAGGGCATGGAAATCACCGGGTCGATGGCGAAGGGCGGCAGTCCGGTCACAGCCTTGCGCCAGAAGCGATGGTCGGGTAGGGAGCTATAGGGGTTGTCTGCCAAGGGCAAACTCCTCGTCGATTCGAATCGATCTTCGCAAACGGACCTCGTAGCGCTCGTCTTCGTTGCGCATATGGCGCGCCGTTGCGTGTGAGCGGACCATAGACGCGGCGCCGCCTCTTGTCACCAGCCCAGGGCCGGAAGACGGGACGCGCCCCGGCGAAACTGGTGAATGACCGTATGTTATCTCAAATCGACAAGCAGATTTTCCGCACCTGGCGCCAATATGCGGTCGAGCCGCACATCGCCAAGCTGACGGGCCGCGTTATCCGCGCCACGGGGCCGCGAATCGCCGTTATCGGCAATTGTCAGGCCTTCGGGATCGCCTATGCGATGAAGGTCATGAATCCGAGCGCCGTGGTCGATCACTTCTCGGCGATCGGCCACGCCAAGGCCTCGATGGACCTTCTGGTCAAGACGCTGGATACGTATGATTACATCTTCACGCATGATTTTCTCGCCGGCCATTTGCGCGGCGGCGGAGATTCGGAGGAGCTGCGCAACCGTCTGCCGAAGACGACGCTGACGCCCGCGATCAGTTTCGCGGCGTTTCATCCCGACCTCATCTATATCGAGGACAAATCGCAACCGCTGCACGGCTTCATCTTCGGGCCGGTCGGGCCCTATCATTCGGCGCTCGCCCTTTTCGCCTACCGCGCGGGGCTTTCGGTCGACGAAGCGCGGGCGCTGTTCAATGAGAATGTCTTTCAGGCCCTGGGCTATTTCGATGTCTGGAACGACGCTGCGCGGGAGCTGCTCGAGACGTCGAAAGCGCGTTTCGGCGTCGATCTCTCGGAAGATCTCATGAAATGGGCGCGCCGCGGCGTCTTCATGTACAGCATCTTGCATCCCAAGAGCTTCGTGCTCTTCGATATTGCGCGGCGGATGTGGGAGAAAGTCGGCCTGAAGCCGCCGTCGACGGATTTCAGCTATTACGAAATCCACGACCTCGCGCGTGCGGAAATCTTCCCGGTCTATCCGGGAATCGCCAAAGTGTTCGGCGCGCAGGGCGGCTATCTGTTCAAGCTGCAGAACCACCATCTCGCCAATTCGGTCGGCGATTTTCTCAACCTGCCGCAATATCTCGCGGCGTCGTTCAAGACCTATGAAAAGGCGGGCCCGGAGCGACTCTCCAATTCACGCGTCGATGCGTGGATTGCGGATGAGCAGACGAAAAATCTGCTCCTTGGCCTCGCCCGCGAAAACCTGAAAGCAGGGCTGACGCCGACGTTGTGAGCGGCGCAGCGGGGACCGCGAGCCTTCAGGCTCGCCGGACTGGGTCCGTTGACGCCCCTCGTGCTTCGAGACGCCTGCTGCGCAGACCCCTCAGCATGAGGGGCTTCTGCATCTGCGCCAAACACTTAGGCCTCATCCTGAGGAGTGAGCGACGCTCGCGTCTCGAAGGACGAGGCCGCCTCGGAGGTTTATCGAAAAGCTGGCGAGCCTTCAGGCTCGCTGCCCTTTCTTTAGCGCGCCTGAAGGCGCGCGGTCCCCTTCAGGCTTCGACTTTCTCGATTTCGCTCGTGAAGGCGCAGATGAGCGGCGCGATGTCGCGGCGGAAGCGCGAGCCGTTGAAGACGCCGTAATGGCCGACGCCCAGTTGCAGATGATGCGCCTTACGCGCATCGGGGATGCCGGGGCAGAGCGCCTGCGCCGCAAAAGTCTGGCCGACGCCTGAAATATCGTCCTTCTCGCCTTCGACGGTCAGCAGCGCCGTGCGGCGGATCGCCGCGAGGTCGATAAGCTCGCCGCGATGGCGCAACAGGCCGAGCGGCACCTCGTGCCGGATGAAGACGTGCTCGACGGTCTGCAAATAAAATTCGGCGGTGAGGTCCATCACCGCGAGATATTCATCATAGAAATCGCGGTGCTTTTCGGCCGAGTCGCCGTCGCCTTCGACGAGATGGTTGAACATTTCGAGATGCGCCGAGACATGGCGCTCGATGTTCATCGCCATGAAGCCCGAAAGCTGCAGAAAGCCCGGATAGACCTCGCGGCCCATGCCGGCGTGCGGGAAGGGCACGGTGTGGATGCAGTGACGACGGAACCAGTCGATGCCGCGCTTCTCGGCGAGCTGGTTCACGGCCGTGGGATTGACGCGCGGATCGATCGGGCCGCCCATCAGGACCATCGAGTCCGGCGCGGCGGGGTCATTCGCGGATTCCAACGCGGCGATGGCGCAGATCAGCGGGACAGACGCCTGGCAGACGCCGAGCGTATGCACCGGCTGGCCGTCCTGCGCCAGATGGCGCAGCATGTCCTCGAGATAGTCGATGTAATCGTCGAGATCGAAACTGCCGTCGATCAGCGGCACGGTGCGCGCGTCGGCCCAGTCGGTGATGTAGACGTCGTGGGTCGGCAGAAAGGCTTCGACCGTGCCGCGCAGCAGCGTGGCGTAATGGCCGGACATGGGCGCGACGATCAGCAACTTCGATTGCTTCGGCTCCTCGCCCTCGAAGGCCCGCTTGAAATGCAGCAGGCTGCAGAAGGGCTTGATCCAGACATGCTCCTCGACGATCGAGACCTCGACGCCGTCGATGGTCGTCGTATCGAGTCCGAAGAGGGGCTTGCCGTAGCGGCGCGTCATGCGCTCGAAGAGCTCGGCGGAGGCGGCGATGCTGCGCCCGAAGGACGTATGCGAAAATGGGTTGAGAGGGCTCTTGATCGTATGGAGCAGGGCGTCGGTCGCCGCGCGCGCAGGCGCGAAGGCCAGATGCAGCATCTCATAAACCTGGTACGACATACGGTCCATAATCACGCGTCTCCTGGCGCTTCTACGCCTCCGTTATGTTGCGCTGCACAATCTCCCCTTAACATATTCGAATTCCGGGAAAATGAAAGGGCGAGCTCCATCCGGTTGTCCGGGGGAAAGGATCTCGCGTTTATCCTTGAAAAACAGACTATCTAGCGCCCGCGAGGGCGCCGACGACCATAATAAGCCAAAGCATGGCCAGCGCAGCCTTGTAAATCCTCAGCGCGCGAAAAATATCCTCAGCCGTCGCCTCGCGCCGTCCGCTTCCCAGCGTGGCGCCGGCGATTTCGAGGTCGTGATAGCGGCGCGGACCGCCGAGCGAAAGTCCCAAGGCGCCGGCCATCGCCGCCTCCGGCCAGCCGGCATTGGGCGAGGCGTGCTTGGAGGCGTCGCGCAAGACGGTCTCATAGGCGTCCCGCGCCGGCGCGCCGGTCGGCCATGCGGCTGCGACGATTAGCCCTGCCGCCAAGCGGGCGGGCATCAGGTTGAAAAGATCGTCGCAGCGCGCCGCCGCCCAGCCGAAAGCAAGATAGCGCGCGGATTTGTGGCCGATCATGCTGTCGGCGGTGTTGACGGCCTTGTAGAGCAGCGCGCCGGGCAGGCCGAAGAGCGCGAGAAACAGCGCCGGCGCCACGACGCCGTCGGAGAAATTTTCGGCAAGACTTTCGATCGCCGCGCGGGCGACGCCGGCTTCGTCGAGCAGCGTGACGTCGCGGCCGACAATTTTACCGACCTCGCGGCGGCCATCGTCGAGCGAGCGGGAAAGCCCGCGCGCGACATCCGCCACATGGGCGTAGAGGCTCCTTTGCGCGAGGAGGCTCGATGCGAGGACGGCGAGCGCGATCCAGCCGTAAGGGAGCGAGAGGGCGAGGCTTTCGATAATCGAACCGGCGACGAGCGCGGTCGCGGCGAGCGCGACGAGCGCGGCGGCGCCCTTGGCGCGGCGCAGAGTGAAGGGGTCGCTTTCAAGATTGAGGCGCTTGTCGAGCGCTAGGATGAGCGCGCCCGCCCATGTGACAGGGTGGCCGACGCGGCGGAAGAGCCGGTCCGGATAGCCGCAGAGAGCTTCGATGGCGAGCGCGAGGAGCGCGGTGGCGGGGTTGGTCATGCGGTCGTCAGCAACGACCCATGACGACGATCCTGTCATTCCCGACGCTCGCGAGGCGGGCGATCGGGAATCCAGAGCCGAAGGCGCGCGCGGTCGCCCTGGATTCCCGGTCAGGCCTTCGGCCTGCCAGGAATGACAACCCCGTCATTGCGAGGAGCGGAAGCGACGAAGCAATCCAGGAGCCGTGATGGCGCTCTGGATTGCTTCGCTTTGCTCGCAATGACGGATGCGCCACGCCCTTTACCGCCCGAACAGCCCAGTGATGGACGCCTTGGCCAGCGCATTGCCATTGATGGTGAAGCCGGCGGTGGCGGTGCGGCCATGGGCGGCGTCGCCGAGCTTGTCGATCTTCAGCGCATAGACCGTGAAAATGTAGCGATGCGGCTTGCCGGGCGGCGGGCAGGGGCCGCCATAGGCCTTTTCGCCGAAGTCGGTTTCGAGCTGATGCGCGCCGGGCGGCAGCTTCTTGCCGGAGGCGTCGCCGGCGCCCTGCTCGAGGCTGCGCACATCCGGCGGAATATCGACAACGAGCCAGTGCCAGAAGCCGGCGCCGCCCGTCGGCGCGTCGGGATCGTGGACGAGCACGGCGAAGCTCTTCGTGCCGGCCGGCGGGTCGGTCCAGTTGAGCGCGGGCGAGAGATTGCCCCCGGTGCAGCCGAAGGAATTGTAGACATGCTTCATGTCGATGGTCTTGCCCTCGGCGATGTCCAGGCTTTTCAGCTCGAAGGCCTGCGCGCCGCCGGCGTCCGCCGCCGCGAGCGCCGCAAAGGCGAAGAAGGACGAAAGGCTGCGTCTCATGGGCCAAGCTCCCTGTCGAATGAAACCGGCGCTCCTTTTAGCGGATCGTTCGGCCGGTGTCGCGTTTTGCGAGGAATTGCTAAAGAAGACGCATGACAGACGCGCCAAAAGATCGCCCGCTGCGCCGGGGCTGGACCACCGGCGCCTGCGCCACGGCGGCGACGCGCGCGGCTTATCAAGCGCTTGTCACGGGCGCGCCGCCGCCGGACCCGATCGAGATCGCTCTACCCTCCGGCAAGCGCGTCGCCTTCGCGCTCGCGGAGTTTACGCGCGGCGATGATTTCGCGCGCGCCGGCATCGTGAAGGATGCCGGCGACGACCCGGACGTCACCCATGGCGCGTTGATCCGCGCCACTGTCCGCCGCGCGGCGCCGGGCGCGGGAGTGTCTTTCAAGGCGGGGGAGGGCGTGGGCGTGATCACGCGTCCCGGCCTGCCGTTGCCTCCGGGAGAGCCCGCCATCAATCCCGTGCCGCGTCAGATGATGCGCCAGACAATCCAGGAGGCTGCTTCGCGGCTCGGCGTTGGCGCAGACGCCGAAATCGAGATTTCCATTCCCGGCGGCGAGGAGATGGCGAAACATACGCTCAACGGACGCCTGGGCATTATCGGCGGCCTCTCCATTCTCGGCACGACGGGCATCGTCACGCCTTTCTCCTGCGCGGCCTGGATCGACAGCATTCATCGCGGCGTCGACGTCGCGCGCGCGAGCGGGCTCACACATATTGCGGGAACGACTGGCTCGACGTCCGAAGCCGCGGTGAAGGCGCTCTATGATCTCCCCGAGGCGGCGCTCGTCGAAATGGGCGATTTCGTCGGCGGTTTCTTAAAATATCTGCGCACGCATCCGGTCGCGCGCGTCACGATCGGCGGTGGATTTGCGAAGACGACCAAGCTCGCGCAGGGCCGGCTGGATTTGCATTCGGGCAGGTCGAGCGTGGATTTCGCGCGGCTCGCGCAGAGCGCGCGGGCGGCCGGCGCAAGCGGCGAGATTGCGCGCAAGATCGAAGAAGCAAACAGCGCGTTGGAGGCGTTGCAGATCACGCAGCGTGCGCATGTCGATCTCGCGGCGGAAATCGCAAGGCTCGCCTGTGCGACAGCGGCGCAGACGCTGGGCGCCAGCGAAACGGAGGTCGAAGTCATCATCTTCGACCGAGAGGGCGGCCTATTGGCGCGCACCGGATTCAAGAGAGCCGAGCATGTCTAATACGGATTTCACTCCATTGGCTCGGTGTCATTCCCGACGCTCGCAAAGCGAGCGATCGGGAATCCAGGGCCGAACCAGCGCTTTTGTGGCTCTGGATTCCCGGTCGGGCTTTCAGCCCGCCGGGAATGACGGGTGGCATGACCGCAAGGGCCCGTCTTTGCGAGGAGCCGGAGGCGACGAAGCAATCCAGAGTCTCCGCGCGGCTGCTGGATTGCTTTGCTTCGCTCGCAATGACGGTGCGCGATGATTGAGAATCCGCGTCTCACTTTCGTTCTCGGCGGGGCGCGTTCGGGCAAGAGCGCCTATGCCGAAAGCCTCGTGATGGCGCATCCCGGGCCGTGGACTTATATTGCGACGGCGCAAGCCTTCGACGATGAGATGCGCGCGCGCATCGCGACGCATCAGGCGCGTCGTGGCGGCGAGTGGCGCACCGTCGAGGCGCCGCAGCATTTGCCCGAGGCGATCGGCGCCGCGCCCGCGGATTTGCCGCTGCTGATCGATTGCCTCGCCATCTGGCTCTCCAACAGAATGTTTGTCGAAGCCGATCTTATTGCGGATCGCGCCGCCCTGGTCGCCGCTTTATCTGCGCGCGAGGCGCCGACGGTCGTTGTGTCGCCGGAGGTGGGGCTGTCGATCGTGCCCGAAAACGCGCTCGCCCGCGCCTTCCGCGACGCGGCCGGCCTGCTGCATCAGGAGGTCGCAAGGATCGCTAAGGATGTGGCGCTGGTTGTGGCTGGGTACCCGATGAAGGTGAAGTCGTGAGAGCCCCCTCCCTGTCCCTCCCCCGCTAAAGCGGGAGAGGGGACGCTCGCGATCCGCATTCTCGATGATGGCGACAACCCGCTCCCTCTCCCACGAAGTGGGGGAGGGCTGGGGAGGGGGCGCTAAGTCGAGGGGGTCAAACGCCCGCCGCTTTCAGCCCCTTTTCCAAATCCGCGATAATATCGTCGATATGCTCGAGGCCGATCGAAAGCCGCACATAGCCGGGCGTCACGCCGCTTGCGAGCTGCGCTTCCTCGCCGAGCTGCGAATGCGTCGTCGTGGCCGGATGGATCGCGAGGCTGCGTGCGTCGCCGATATTGGCGACGTGATAGAACATCTCCAGCGCATCGATAAAACGCCGCCCGGCGTCTGCGCCGCCCTTGAGCTCGAAGCCGATGAGCGCGCCATAGCCGCCCTTGAGATATTTGTCGGCGCGGGTGCGCGTTTCGCCGCTCTGATGCGAGGGGTAGATAACTTTCGTGACTTCGCCGCGCTGGCCGAGGAAATCGGCGACCTTTTGCGCATTGCTCACATGGCGCTCCATGCGCAGCGTGAGAGTTTCGATTCCCTGTAGCGTAAGAAACGCGTTGAAGGGCGAGGGCGCGGAGCCGAGATCGCGTAGCAGGGTCGTGCGCGCCTTGATGATATAGGCGATGGGACCGAGCGCCTTGACCGCCTCGACCCACACGGCGCCGTGATAGCTCGGATCAGGCGTATTGAGCGCGGGCTGGCGCGCCGGAAACTTCTCCCAGTCGAAATTGCCGCCGTCGATGATGGCGCCGCCGATCGACGTGCCATGGCCGCCGAGATATTTCGTCGTGGAATAGACGACGATCGCCGCGCCGTGATCGAAGGGGCGCGCAAGAAGCGGCGCCGCCGTATTGTCCATGATCAGCGGAACGCCATATTCGCGGCCGATCGCCGCCACTTCCGCAACCGGAAATACTTCGAGCTTCGGATTGGGCAGCGTCTCGGCGTAATAGGCGCGGGTGCGCTCATCCGTCGCGCGGCGGAAATTCTCGGGGTCGGCGGGATCGACGAAGCGCACGTCGATCCCCTGGTCCTTCAGCGTATTGGCGAAGAGATTCCAGGTGCCGCCGTAAAGACCGGTCGAGGAGACCACATTGTCGCCGACGCGCGCGATGTTCTGGATGGCGAAGGCCGAGGCCGCCTGGCCGGAGGAAAGCGCCAGCGCGGCGACGCCGCCTTCGAGCGCGGCGAGGCGCGCTTCCAGAACGTCGGTCGTGGGATTGCCGATGCGGGTGTAGATCGGCCCAAGCTCCTTCAACGCAAAAAGATTGGCGGCGTGCTCGGCGTCGCGGAATTGATAGGACGTTGTTTGGTAAATCGGAACGGCGACGGCGCCGGTAGACTTATCCGCCCGCCAGCCTGCATGAAGCGCAAGGGTTTCAGGATGTTTTGATTCGATGGCCATGGCAATTTCCTCCTGCAAAGCTCAATTAAACGAAAAACGCGACGCAAGGCGATCTTTTCTTGCCGGCTTTGGCGGCTCTCCCATCTAGGCTCTTGGGGCTTGCCCGGTCCGCCTCGGGGGGCGGCGGCAGGAGTGGACGCCATGAAGAAGTTTGTCGTGATCTCCGCCCTTCTCGCGGCGGGCGCTTTTGCGCCGGCGCTCGCGCAGGATCAGGGAGATCCCAATCCGCCCGTCATCCCAGGGCCGCAGAAAAAACCCGCGATGAACGAGGAAACGGGCGGCGCCGGGCCGGCCGTCGTCTCGCAGGAAACCGGCGACGCTTCGGGTCCCGCAACGGCCGCCGGGTCGCATGGAGCCGGCGACACCTCGGGCCCCGCCGCGGGCACGAATGTGCAGCCGCCGACCGTGGTGCAGAAGGATAATCCGGAGGCGCAGAAACACGCGTCGCCTGCCGGCGTCGCCGGCCCGAGCGGAACGGCGGCGGGGTCGCCCGGCATCGAAGCCAAGCGCGGCACGCAGGGCGGACGGGAATGGCTGCCGCCGGAGGAAATCCAGCGCAAGCGCCCCTCTATGTAAGGCGCGCCGCGCAGGCGATGGCGAAGGCGTATTCGAGCGCCGTATCCTCCAGCGCCTCGAAACGGCCTGACGCGCCGGCGTGGCCCGCGCCCATATGCGTATGGAGCAGCACGGGCCCGCCGCCTGTCATGGTCGCGCGCAGCTTCGCGACCCACTTCAAGGGCTCCCAATAGGTCACGCGCGGATCGGTCAGTCCCGCGATGGAGAGGATCGGCGGATAGTTCTGCGCGCGAATATTGTCGTAAGGGGAGTAAGAGGCGATCCGGTCATAGACCTCGGCGTCGGCGATCGGATTGCCCCATTCGAGCCATTCCGGCGGCGTCAGCGGCAGGTCGTCACGCAGCATGGTGTTGAGCACGTCCACGAAGGGCACGCCGGCGATAACGCCCGCGAAAAGCTGCGGCGCCTCATTGAGGACGGCGCCCATCAGCATCCCGCCCGCCGAGGCGCCTTGCGCGACAATGGCGCCCTCGCGCGTATAGCCGCAAGCGATGAGATGACGGGCGCAGGCGATGAAGTCCGAGAAAGTGTTCGTCTTCTTGTCGAGCTTGCCGTCTTCGTACCAGCTCCAGCCCTTATCGGTTCCGCCGCGCGTATGCGCGAGGGCATAGACGAAGCCGCGATCGACGAGCGAGAGCGCATCCTCGTCGAAATCCGCCGCGAGTGAATGGCCGTAGGCGCCATAGCCGTAGAGCAGCAGCGGCGCGCCGTCGCCGCCGGGCGTGAAATCCGCGCGGTGCAGGAGCGTGACCGGGATGCTTTCGCCATCCTGCGCCGGCGCGAAGACGCGGCGCGTCACGTAATTCTTCGGATCGTGCCCGGAAGGAATTTCCTGCCGCTTGCGAAACACGCGCGTGCGCGCGCCCATGTCGTAGTCGTAGGTTTCTTCCGGCGTGGTCATCGAGGCGTAGACAAAACGCAATTGCGTGGTATCGAACTCGAGCCCGGCGTCGAGCTCCAGCGCATAGGCTTCTTCCTCGAAGGCGATGGCGTGCTCGTCATTGGTTTCGAGATCGCGCACGACAATGCGCGGCAATGAATTCTCGCGCAGCATCCACACCAGATAGCGCTTGAAGACCGTGAAGGTCACAATCATGGCGCCGGCGCGCAGGGGGACGACATCGCGCCAATTGGCGCGCTGCGGCGCGTCGAGCGGCGCGACGCAAATGCGGAAGTCATCCGCGCCGTCGGCGTTGTTGTGGATATAGAGAAGATCGCCGTGCGGCTCGACGCCATAGCGCAACTTCGGCTCGCGCTTGGCGACGAGTCGCGGGCGCGCATCGGCGTCGCGCAGATCGACGAGCCAGCATTCGGAAGCGTCATGGCCGTGGATCGTGACGATGCCGAAGCGCCGGCAGCGGCTTTCCTCCAGCCCGACGAACCACGCGCCGTCCGTCTCTTCGAGTATGAGGCGGTCGCTCTTCGGATCGGCGCCGACGATATGGCGAAAGACCTGCGCCGTGCGATGGTTCTCGTCGACGCGCACATAATAAAACGCCGTCGAGTCGGCGCTCCAGACGATGGAGCCATCGGTGTCTTCAACGACGTCGTCGCGATCCTTGCCGTCGCAGAGCGCGCGCGTGCGGATGGCGTAAAGCTCGGAGCCCTTGTCGTCGACGCTCCAGGCGAGCTGCGCATGGTCGGGCGATTGGGCCGTGTCGCCGATGTCGAAGAAGTCGTGGTCCTCCGCCAGCGCTTCGCCGTCGAGCAGCACGGTCTCCGGCCCGCCGTCGCGCGGCGTGCGGCAATAGAGCGGATGCTCCGCGCCGTCGCGGAAACGGCCGTAATAGGCGTAGGGGCCGTCCTTGTCGGGGACGTCCGCGTCGTCCTCCTTGATGCGGCCGCGCATTTCCGTCACCAGCGTCTTGCGCAGCTCTTTCAACGGCGCAACGACCTTGGCGCAGTAAGCGTTCTCGGCTTTCACGAGCGCGGCGATGTCTTTTGGCAAAGTCTTCGGATCGCGTAGCACATCCCGCCAATTCTGCGCGGCGAGCCAAGTATAGGCGTCGTCCAGAACGCGGTCATGGGTGATTTTCTGAAAAGGGCGGCGTTCGGCGATCGGCGGCGTCGCGGTCAGATCGAATTGCGCCGAGCTTCTTTTCTTGATCTCGATCATATTTCCCTTGTTTTCCAACTTGCTGGCGTTGTCGAGACATTTTCTCAAAAATGTCATAATCTTAACCCGGCCACGCTCGCGTAAGCGTGTGGTCGAGGGAGTCACGAAGCCGCGCGGGCTTCAATAACAATAAAAGAGACGTCATGTACAAGAGCATCAAGATTCTTTCCGCCGCCAGCGCCTGCGCCGCGCTGCTCGTCGTTTCGGCTCATGCCGAGACCGTTTGGAAGCCGCCGGCGGAAATCGCCCAGAAGACTGGCGACGCCGGCGCCGCTCCGGCCGCCGCCGCCCCTGCCGCGCCCGCTCCGGCGGCTGCGCCTGCTGCGCCCGTGTCGAAGGCCGAAAAGGAAAAGAGCTGCGCCGATCAGGCTGTCGCCAAGGGCCTCAAGGGCAAGGCGAAGCGCCAGTTCAAGGCCGAATGCGTCAAGGCCTAAAAAATAGGCCGGCCGCGAGGGGCTCGCGGCCGGCATCTTAATGGCGTTGCGCGTCGCTCAGCGCGCTTTCTGGAATGGGCTCAGTAGACGCGCTCGATGCAGAAATCGACCACTTCGAGCAGCGCGTCCTTCCAGGGCGAGGCCGGGAAAATCTCCATCGCGTCGCGCGCGATCGCGCCGTAATGCGCGGCCCGCTCGATCGTGTCGTCGAGCGCCTTGTGCTTCTTCATGAGGCCGCAGGCGGTCTCGACGTCGCCGTCGTTGATTTCGCCCTTCTCCAGCGTGCGCCGCCAGAACTCGCGCTCCTTCTCGCTGCCGCGGCGGAAGGCGAGCACGACCGGCAAAGTGATCTTGCCCTCGCGGAAATCGTCGCCGACATTCTTGCCGAGCTTGGCCGAGGAGCCGCCGTAATCCAGCGCGTCGTCGATGAGCTGGAAGGCGATGCCGAGATTCATGCCGTAGCTGCGCGCGGCGGCCTCATCCGCCTTGGGCTTGCCGGAGAGCATCACGCCCACCTCGGCCGCGGCGGCGAAGAGCTCCGCCGTCTTGCGGCGGATGACGCCCATATAGGCGTCCTCGGTCGTCGTCGTGTCCTTGGCGGCGTTGAGCTGCAGGATTTCGCCCTCGGCGATGACGGCGGCGGCCTGGGAGACGATGCTGAGCGGCGGGATCATGCCGGGCTCGACCATCATCTTGAAGGCGTGGCCGAGCAGGAAGTCGCCGACGAGCACGCAGGTCTGGTTGCCCCAGAGCATGCGCGCGGCGATCTTGCCCCGGCGCATGTCCGATTCGTCGACGACGTCGTCGTGCAGCAGCGTCGCCGTGTGCATGAACTCGATGCCGGCGGCGAATTTGAGATGCCCGTCGCCCTTGTAGCCGCACATATTGGCCGTCGCGAGCACCAGCATCGGCCGCAGGCGCTTGCCGCCCGCCGAAATCAAATGGTTGGCGACCTCCGGGATCGTCGTGACGTCGGAACCCATGCGCTGGATGATGAGCTGATTGGTGCGCTCGAGGTCCGGGCGGATGAGTTCGAGAAGGCTCTCGAGGCCCGCGCTTTTCTTCTCTTCGAGCGGAATAACGATACCCACGGACCCCCCTGCGGACAAAACAACCTAGCTTTGGGAATTTACGTCCTTGCGTCCTTACCGGCAAGTCGACGGCTCCCCTGCCTGCTTGCCGGCTTTTTTGGGGCGCCGCAAGCGGTTAGTCGAGCGGCTCCTCGATCTCGGCGGCCAGCGTCTGGGCCAGCCGTTCGCTTTGGTCGGCAAGGCGCGATGCGAGTTCGGAGAGGCGGCGGCCCGAGTCGGTCTCGGCGCCAGCGCATAAATCCTGGATCGCCCATTCCAAGCCACGGCAGCATATGGCTAATTGGCTCAGCCGGGCGCCGAGCTCCGCTTGCGGGACGGGACCCTGATTCTTAACATTGCCGTAGAGGCGGATCGTCATGGCAAAGACCGGTTTTGGCGAGATTAGCGGCAGAACATGCGTCGTCTTGCCACGGGGCGCGCGAGCGTAAGCTTAATCGAATGGCTAAAATTTTACCGAGCGCGTGAAGGCGCGGCCGCGCCAAAGACATAAGCCAATGGATTTCAGCGGGATGCCCGCCCGGTCGGGGGAAAGTTAAAAATACTTCATATTGTCGACGTCACGCTTGTGGACAGCGGACGCGCGTGGAACTGTCCGGGCAATGAGCATTGAAGCGGCCGATGGTTTTCTCGACGGCAGGCTGCGCCTGAGGCAGGGGCGCGGCCATCGCGCCGGCCATGACGCCGTGCTGCTGGCCTCGCTCACGGACGCGAATCAGACCGGGCTCATTCTCGACATTGGCGCGGGGGCGGGGGCCGTCGGGTTGATGGCGGCCACGCTCGCGCCCGCCGCCACGGTCGGCCTCGTGGAGATCGACCCGGAGAGCTGCGGGCTGGCGCAGGAGAATGTCGCGCTGAACGCGCTTTCGGGGCGCGCGTCGGTTTACTGCTGCGACGCGACGTCGGCGAAATCCCGCCGCGCGGCGGGGCTCGTAGAGGAAAAGGCGGCGCTCGTGCTCACCAACCCGCCCTTCTACGAAGCCGGCCGCGTGCGGGTGACGCCCGACCCGGACAAGGCCCGCGCCCATGTCGCCGCCGTGCCGCTGGCCGAATGGGTGCGCGGCTGCCTTGCCTTGCTGGCGCCGGGCGGAATCTTCGCCATGGTCCACCGCGCCGACGCTTTATATGAGTGCCTCGCTTCCGTTGCGGGGCGGCTCGGCGGCGTCACGGTGCAGCCGGTCTATTCCCGCCCCGGCGCGCCGGCGGTGCGGATTTTGGTGACGGGGGTGAAGGGCTCGCGGGCGCCGATGCGCGTGTTGGAAGGGCTGATCGTGTGAGTTCAGACGAGACGCTCGCGTCGTTTGAACACACAGGAAAATCACGGCCGTCATTGCGAGGAGGCGGAGCCGACGAAGCAATCCAGGGCAGCGATGCGGCCCTGGATTGCTTCGCGTCGCTCGCAATGACGGGCTCTGGGCACAACCAGCGCTTTTGTGGTTTTCGATTCCCGATCGCCAAGAATAAGATTCCCCATGCGAGCCAATCAAACGGAAATGGAATCAGACGCCGAGAAGCCCTTATGGCGCGCGATGAGACCAGGCGATCTCGAAGAGGTCTGCCGGATCGCCGTGGGCGTCCATCCCGGACTGCCCGAGCGGCAGGAGGTTTTCGAAGAAAAATTCAGGCTGTTCTCCGCCGGTTGCTTTGCTCTGGAGCAGGGCGGATCGCTCGTCGGCTACGCCATTTCCCATCCCTGGACGCTTTTCGACATTCCGCCGCTCGACGCTTTTCTCGAAAGATTGCCGCCCTCGCCCGACTGTCTCTATCTGCACGACGTCGCGTTGATCCCGGCCGCGCGCGGGCGCGGGGCGGCTGCGCAATTGATGGACCGGCTCGGCGTCCTCGCCAGCCGGGAGGGCGTCGGTTTTATTGCGTTGGCGTCTGTCTATGGAACGGGCCGCTTCTGGCGCGCGATGGGGTTCGCGGCAGCTTCCAGCGACAGGCTCGCCGAAAAGCTGCAGAGCTACGGGCCAAGCGCCTGCTATATGGTGAGGAAGCTCGAGCTCTAGGCCGCCCGCCTTTACTGCACGATGCTCGCGCGAATGATGAGCTTTGTCCCTTCACATTCCGCGTAGCCGAGCAGACCGGTGCTCTGCGCGCCGCCGGCGGCCGGGGCGTGTCCGGTCCAGACGCAGTCCTTCTTGCCGTCGCTACGGTCGCTCAGCTTGATGGTGTAGACGCCGCCCTCGAACGAGCCGTCGACTTTGTAGGTCAGCGACTTGCCATTGTCCGTCTGCATCGAGGCGTCGCCGCTCAGCCTGTCTCCGTCCTTCTTGACGGTCCAGGAGCCCTGAGCGCCCCGAACGCCGGCGATATTCTCCTCGGTGACGAGCCATGTCGTCCCGGCCGCCGATGCGGGCCCGCTGATCGCCAGGACGGCCGCGGCCGTAGCAAGAACCCATTTGTTCATGATCTCCTCCCTCTTCTTTCTTTTTGTGGGCCCATTTGAAAGCCGTTCTGTCAGCAAGGCAAGCAAGGGCGCTGCGTTGGGAAGACTGGGAGGCTAGCGTCCCCCGCTGATCGAAATCCGCGCGCCCTCTCGCCGCACCATGTCGTAAAGCATCGCCGCGTGCCCTGGGGAAAGGCGCACACAGCCGTGCGAGACGGGCCGGCCCAGCGAGCGGGTCGCATAAGTGCCATGGATAGCGTAGCCGCCCGAAAAGAAGATCGAATGCGGCATGGGGGCGTTGTCATATTTGCTGGAGTAATGGAGGCGCTGCAGCGATTTCGCAGCAAAACTTCCGCGCGGCGTCCGATAGCCCCGGCGCGCGGTCGACACCGGCCAGACGTAACTGCCCGAGGACGAGACGACATACATCCGCTGGGCCGACAGATCGATATGCACGCGCACGACGGCCTGCGCCGTCCCGCCAATGGCGAGCGCCATGGGCAGCGCAAGGAGCAAGGGCCAGTAGCGCATAGGAGAACTCCGGGCGCCTGGGCGGGCGAAAGGCGGCCAATCGCTCGACCGCCCATATAATATGCATCGCTGAGCGCTGCCGTCCAATACGACAGGACGAATTAGGCCGGCGGGGCGCCCGGCTGACCGGCCGACTCCGCGTCTTCCCGCGCCAGATAGCGCTCCAGCGCCGCGGGCCGGCGTCGGCGGGCCTGCGCGAGGATAGGATCGCTGTAATAGGCGCGGGGACCGCTGTTCGCTGCAAAGCCGTCAAAACCGTAACGCCCGCGGGTTCTGGGCTTACTCGCGGCGAAGAGGCGCGACTCGACCTGGGAAATCGTGATGTTGTCGACGACATAGGCGCCCTTGCGGTCGACATGGGCGATCTCGTCGCGCACCAGCCGGTTGAGGATGGCGACGAGATTGTCCTGCACATTTTGCGCAAGGAGCTGCAGCGCGGGGTCCTTGGGGTCGATCGTGCTCATATCGCCGCGCATGGGCCGGGCGACGCGCAAGATTGCCTTCATGGCGCGGATTTCGACGGGCTCCTCCTCGTCGTCGGTCAAATCCATGGGCGTCATGAACTGACGCCGTTCGCGCGGCTCGAAGCCGCGTTTGAAGATTTCCGACAGGAACTTCATGATGAAGAGAAAGGCGTCCTGCGCCATGGCGACGCCAATCGCCATGGTCGAATCGGGCGTGAAGCTCCAGAAGGCCTCGCGGGCGAGCTCGAATTTGTTGCGCTCGGTGGAATGCGCCCGCAGATAAGCGTCGCTTTTCTTCAACAGCTCCCGCACATCGTCTTCGGAGAGGCCCACCGCCTTGCCGGCCATGACGCAGGCGTCGACAAGGCCCTTCGCCTCGTTGAAACCATTGGCGGCGGCGGTCCGGTCGGCGGCCGGGGCGGCGCGGATCTTGGCGACGACGGCGGTCAGCTCGTCTCGTAGCCCCGTCTCCAGCCCGCATTTCTTGTCGAAGGCGGCGCGGGCGGCGAGGGCCTCCTCGCGCGCCGAGAGGAGATCGCGCGCCGCGCCTTGCGGCTCGCAGGCGAAGTCGCCGCCGACCGCCGCGGGCAGCGCATTGGACTGGCGCGCCGCGGCGAGGATCGGCTCGCAGAGCGGCTTGGCCTCATGGACGCGCGCCCATGTCGGCTCGACGCGAAGCTGGTCGCGCAGCGCTGTCAGATCGCGCAGCGTGGCGTCGAGATCAAGGCTGGCTTCGGCCTTGGGCATCGGCCGCTTGGCGGCGTCGCCAGCAAGCTCGGCCTTCTGCTTGAGCGAGATGGACTGGGCGGCCAGCGCGTCGCGTTTCTTCAGGGCGGCTGCCCGCTCGGCGGTCGGCCCGGCGAGGGTCTGGCGGATGGCGGCGATGCGGCGACTGGCTTCCTCGGCCTTGAGCCGATGGGTCCGGCAGTTTATCCCGCAGGCCGCGCCGCGATTGTCGAGGCCGTGCTCGGCGTCGACCGCAAGCTGCTCCTCCTGCCGAGCGGTGAGGCTAAGGGCGGCGATCTCGTCCTGCTTGGCCTTGATGGTGGCGTCGAGGTTCTCGACGCTTTTTTCGAGAGCGGCGATCTCGACGCGGCCTTCGTCAAATTGGCGGCGCGCGGCGTTGGCGCTTTCGAGTTCCGCAGCGGCCTGTTGGGCCGCCTTCGCCAGCACGGCCTGCTGGGCCTCCTGGCTCTTGCGGATGGTCTCGCGTAAGGCGGGGCCGGCGGTCCGCGCCGTGTCGATCAGCGCGTCGAGCGAGTCGAGATAGGCCTTGAAGGCGGGGTCGGCGACGATCTTGGCGGAGGCGGCCTCATAGGCGGCGTTGATCTCTTTCGTCGCCGGCAGGACGACGTCGGCCGCCAGCTCCATGGGCTGCAGCTCGGCGACGATCTTGCGCGAGGAGAGCTTGAAGATGTTGTTGTAATAATAAGTGAAAGAGAAAAAGGCCGAGATCGAGAAGACGAATAGAAACACCGCCGCCGTCACGGCCGTCTTCACCACCATGCGCTCGCGGGCCATGCGGCGGCGTGCGATCAGCGCCGCGAGGTCGGCGCCGAGCGACCAGGAGGTCGAGGCGAGCATCACGAGCACCGCCGTGGTGGCGACGAAAGTGCCGGCGATCCCGACCACGTCGCCCTGCTCCTTCTGCATGATGTCGATCATGCCGGAGGAGGTCGTGTAGAAAACCCAGGCCAGGACGGGCAGGGTCACGGCCATGCCGATGCGGCCGAGGTCGATGTCCCCCGCCCAGAAGCGCTTCAGCGGCGCGAAAAGCGCGGCAAGGCGGCGCGGGGCCGCACTCACGGCGGGACGGGCGGGCGGGCTCGCGGCAGTCATTGAATAGCGCTCCTCCAAACAGCCCCGCATCATGGGCCTCGGCAATCTGGCTAGCCTGTCCCCATTCCTCCCCTTTACGGGGAGGTCGGCGGCCGCCAGCTCGCTAACCGTCGCGGTTGATGCGATGGAAATGAGACCTATTTTTGCCGCTTCGCAAGCTGTCTGCTTTTGGGACCGCGCGCCTTCAGGCGCGCCGCCCAAATGCGCGCCTGAAGGCGCGCGGTCCGAATAGCTCGCAGGCCCTTGGCTGGGCGGGTTTTCCTCCCCAGCTTTTTCGTGTTAGACGGCCGAACCGGCGCGATGGTCGCAGCAGGACGCGCGCCGGCGCCTCTTGTCTCGCGGCCCCTTGACGGTTCGCGCACCATAGCAGGAACAAGCCGTGTCCATACCTTTCCGTTACGTTGCAAAGATCGGCTCTTATCTCGTCAAGCAGCATCTTATGGGCAGGAAACGCTATCCGCTCGTTTTGATGCTGGAGCCGCTGTTTCGTTGCAACCTGGCCTGTTCCGGCTGCGGCAAGATCGACTATCCCGACCACATCCTGAACAAGCGGCTCTCGGTCGACGAATGCCTCGCCTCGGTCGACGAATGCGGCGCGCCGGTCGTCGTCATCGCGGGCGGCGAGCCGCTGCTGCACAAGGATTTGCCGCAGATCGTCGAGGGTATTGCGAAGCGCGGCAAATTCGCGATCGTCTGCACCAATGCGCTGCTGCTCGCCAAGAAAATCGACCAGTACAAGCCCTCGCCCTATTTCACCTGGTCGATTCATCTTGACGGCGACAAGGAGATGCACGACCGCGCCGTGAGCCAGGAGGGCGTCTACGAGCGCGCCGTCGAGGCGATCAAACTCGCCAAGTCCAAGGGCTTCCGCGTCACCACGAACAGCACCTTCTTCGCCGACGCCGACCCGGCGAAGGTCGCCAAATTCCTCGACGACGCCACGGCGCTGGGCATCGACGGGATGACGGTGTCGCCCGGCTACGCCTATGAGCGCGCGCCGGACCAGACCCACTTCCTGAACCGCCAGAAGACCAAGGAGCTGTTCCGCGACATCCTGCGCCGCGGCCGCGGCGGGCGCGCCTGGGCGTTTCAGCAATCCGGCCTGTTCATGAACTTCCTTGCGGGCAACGAGAGCTACGCCTGCACGCCCTGGGGCAATCCGCTGCGCACCGTCTTCGGCTGGCAGCGCCCCTGCTATCTTCTCGGCGAAGGCTATGTGCCGACCTTCAAGCAGTTGATGGAAGAGACCAATTGGGACGCCTATGGCGTCGGCAACTATGAGAAATGCGCCGACTGCATGGTCCATTGCGGCTTCGAGCCGAGCGCCGTGGCCGATACGGTGAAGCGCCCGTGGAAGGCGGCGGCCGTGGCGCTCTTCGGCGTGCGCACCGAGGGCCCGATGGCGGCGGATATCTCGCTCGAGAACCAGCGCCCGGCCGAATATGTCTATGACGAGAATATCGCCCGGCTCTCAGAGATCCGCGAGCATGAGGCGCGCGAGCGGTCCGAGAAGCGGTCCACAGCGGCCTAAGGAGCCGAAGGCCGCGCGGGAATCGAGGCCCGCGAGGATCAATTCGCCGATTTGACGTGGTGCGCGGAGCAGTTCGCGCGCCACAATTTTTCCGTCCACGTCGCCCTCGGGCGTCAGCGCCTTGGCGGCGAGCGGGGGCAGGGCGCGCGAGGCCGGATCGCTGATGGCGCGCAGCGCGACGAAGGGGATTTTCCAGTCACGGGCGTATTCGGCGGCGAGATGGGATTCCATGTCGACCGCATGGGCGCGCGACGATTCGCGCAGCCACGCCTTGCTCATCGTATCCATGGCGGGTTCGTCGACGCCCACGATCGCGCCCGGAACGGCCTTGCAGCCCTTGGCGGCGATGGCTTCCGCCAATGCGCCGGAGAGATGCTTATGCGTCTCGTGGCGCGCGCCATTGGAAATGACGGCGTCCGCGACGACGATATCGCCCGGGCGCAGCGCGTAATCGAGGCCGCCGGCGAGGCCGAAGCTCACAATGGCCGAAAAACGCCGCCCATGCAGCCGGTCGAGCTCCACACGCAGGCGCGTGACGCTGGCGCCGCTGCACAGGACGACGACGCCCTCCCCCATCGCGCAGGCGGCTTCGCGCTTCATGCCGGTGACGACAAGGACGGGACCGGGAGCCTCGGTCCTGACCGCCTCCCTGCGTCGGCTCTGAACGAGCGTCATGGCGTCTCCCTGCTTGGCAACCGCGCCTACCTCCGATGTTTCGGAAGGCGAAGTCAACGGTAAACAGGGACGCAGGCGGGGGTTGCCCCCACCCCAACCCTCCCCCGCTCTCGCGGGAGAGGGGGCTGAGCGTGGCCTTCATCAAGAACGCCGATCACGAGCGTGCCCTCGCAAAGCGGGGGCTAGAGGCGATGAAAGCGATCCACAGTGTTGGCTGCGTCTCTCCCTCCCCCTTGCGGGGAGGGGTAGGGGTGGGGGTCGACAATTTTGGGCGTGATCCCGGCCGGGCCCCACCCGACCCCGCTGTCGCGGGGCCACCCTCCCCGTAAAGGGGAGGGATGGGGCGCACCGAAATCGTCGATCGGCGGAAAGGCTCTTACAGCCCCACCTGCACCAGCTTGCTGTTGGTCTGCAGAAGGTTGCGATAGCGCGCCAGCGCCCAGAGCGGGAAGAATCTCCGATAGCCGTGGTAGCGCAGATAGAAGACGCGCGGGAAGCCCGTCGCCGTGAAGCGCGGCTCGTTCCACAGCCCATCCTGCGCCTGCGTCGCCTGCAGATAGGCGACGCCGCGCGCGACCGCCGGATGGTCGACCTCGCCCGCCGCCATCAGGCCGAGAAGGGCCCAGGCGGTCTGCGAAGAGGTCGAGGGCGCGGGCTCATAGCCCTTGTAGTCGAGCTTGTAGCTCGCGAGATCCTCGCCCCAGCCGCCGTCCGCGTTCTGGATCGAGACGAGCCAGTCCACCGCGCGGCGATAGGATTCATGTCCGTGCGGCAGGCCGACGGCGTTGAGCGCGCAGAGCGCCGACCAGGCGCCGTAAATGTAATTGGCGCCCCAGCGGCCGAACCAGGAGCCGTCCTTCTCCTGCTCCTTCAAGAGATACTCCACGCCGCGCCGCACGCATTCGCTCGATTCAACCGTGTCGCCGAGCTGCGCCAGCATCGAGATGCAGCGCGCCGAGACGTCCACCGTCGGCGGATCGAGCAGCGCGCCATGATCCGCAAAGGGGATGTGGTTCAGATAATGATAGACGTTGTCGGCGTCGAAGGCGCCCCAGCCGCCGTTCTTCGACTGCATGCCGATCACCCATTCCTTGGCGCGGGCGATGCGCTCGGCATAGGGCTTTTTCTCTTCGGCGCTGGTGAGACGGTCCATGGCGGTCGCGACGACGGCCGTGTCGTCCACATCCGGATAATGCGCATTGGCGTATTGGAAGGCCCAGCCGCCGGGCCGCAAATCGGGGCGCTGAACCGCCCAATCGCCCTTCACATCCAGCACCTGCAGCGGCGCGAGCCAGTCGCAGGCGGCCCGCGCCTTTTCGCGGGCGTCGGCGTCGCCGGTCTCGAGCAGCGCATGCGCGACGAGCGAGGTGTCCCACACCGGCGACACGCAGGGCTGGCAATAGGCTTCCGTCTCATTGACGACGAGCAGCCGCTCGATCGACTCGCGCGCGTCCTTCACGCGCTGGTCGGTCTGCGGGATGCCGAGCACGTCATACATCAGCAGGCTGTTGACCATCGCCGGGAAGATGGCGCCGAGGCCATCGACGCCGTTCAGGCGCTCGGTCGTCCAGCGTTCGGCGAGCTGAACCGAGTAGTCGCGCGAGCGCTTCGGCATATGCGGCTCGAGCAGGCGCAGCAGCTTGTCGATCTCGCCGAAAATATGCGCCCAGGGCCAGGTCTGATGCTCGCCCTTCGGCCAGACTTTCACGTCCTCTGGCGGCGTCGTGAAGAGCTCCTGGATATGAATATCCTTCGGGTTCTTCGCGCAGGGCTTATAGGTCATCAGCACGAGGAGCGGCACGAGAACGGTGCGGCCCCAGTAGGAAATCTTGTCGAGATGGAAGGGAAACCAGCTCGGCAGCAACATGATCTCGACCGGCATCACCGGCACGCCGCGCCAGGGGATCTGGCCATAGAGCGCGAGCAGCGAGCGGGTGAAGACATTGGAGGTCGCTGCGCCGCCATGGGCGAGGATCGCCTCGCGGGCGCGCGCCATGTGCGGGGCGTCGATGTCATCGCCGATCATTTTGAGCGCAAAGTAAGCCTTCACGCTCGCCGAGATGTTGAAGGCGCCGTCCTGGAACAGCGGCCAGCCGCCGTGATCGCCCTGCATGCGGCGCAGATAGACCGCGATCTTGCGCTCCAGCTCGGCGTCGACCGGCTCGGCGCGGAAATGGCGCATGAGCACATATTCGGCGGGGATGGTGGTGTCGGCCTCCAGCTCGAAGCACCAATGGCCGTCCGCCATGCCGAGGTCCAGAAGCGCGTGTTTGGCGCTTTGGATGCTCGCTTCGAGCGCATCTGCGGTCGAGGCGTCACTGGCGCGAAGGGCTGCGGTCATGGTTTGTCCTTTTTGCTCAATTTCATAGCGCTATGCGATGCGAAGCGTGGCGGTCTCCGCCGCGCCGCCCTCGCCGTGCGGCGTGACGACGATCTCGACGTCCTGGCCCAGCGCGACGAGGAAGCGCAGGAGCCGCTCCAGGGAAAACTGCCGGAAGTCGCCGCGCAGCATCTTGGAGACGTCCGGCTGCCTGACGCCGAAAAGCCGCGCCGCCTCGACCTGTTTGAGACCGCGCGCCTTCAGCAGCGCCTCGATCTTACGGACCAACTGCGCCTTGAGGATGTGATCCTCCGCATGTTTCGGCGTCGGCTGGCTTTCACTCATCTTATCAAGCCTGTTCGAGCCTGTTCTTCGCTCGGCTCGCGAGCGTGGTTCAACTATAGTGATTTAACCATATAGTCAAGGCTGGGGCCAACAGATTGGACCGCGCGCCTTCAGGCGCGCTCCAGCGGTGATAAACCTCCAAGGCGGCCTCGTCCTTCGAGACGCGAGCTCCTCAGGATGAGGCCTAAGTGTTTGGCGCAGATGCAAAAGCCCCTCATGCTGAGGAGCCGCGCAGCAGGCGTCTCGAAGCACGAGGGGCGTCAGCGGCGCTTTGTCAGCGGTCTGCGCGCGCCGCCAGAATGCGCGCCCAAAGGCGCGCGGTCCTGAGTGATGGCGCATCGCTTGCTACCCGAATTCGAACTCGCCTCTTTCGACCCGAGGCGCTCGACATTGTTCGAAAGGGGCAGACCCATGGACGAGCTTTTTGTGATTTGTCGAACAGTCGAGATCGACGACGCGCAGGCCCACGGCTTCGTGCTGATGAAGGCGGAAGAGAGCGGCGAGACCTCGCCCTGGCCGATCATCGTCACGCGCAAGGGCAACAACTTCTACGGCTTCGAAAATGTGTGCCCGCACGAGGGGCTGCGGCTCGACTCCCAGCCGGGCCAGTTCATGGACGAGGAAGGCAATTTCCTCGAATGCGGCCGGCATCACGCGCAATTCGATATCGACACGGGCGAATGTTTCATCGGTCCCTGCCAGGGGCGGCGTCTCGCTCCCGTCAAGCTCGTCATCGACGACGGCGACGTCTGCGTGACCGGCGTGATGCTTGCAGACGAATGAGAAAGGGGACGCTTTCATGACGGATATGGCCGAGCTGCAAAGGCGCAAGAAGCTCATCAATCTTGCGATCGTCTATGTCGATCCCGACGCTTTCATCGCCAATTATGTCCCCTGGCTGGAGATCACGACCTTCATCACGGCGGTGCGCGCGGGCGACGTTCAAGCCCCGGCCGATGGCGTGACGCCGACCCTCACGCCGCAGCAGATGAAGGGCGGCGTCGCGGCCAACTATGGCAACGACGCCGTCTTCGCCTTTTGCATGACCGCCGCGCTGAAAGGCGACAAGGCCGCGGTGGACAAGGTCGAGACCGCGCTGGCTGAAAGCCTGGGCAAGGATTTTCCGGGTTCGGTGGCGTTTTGGGGCTTCCGCTCCGCGAACGACTCTCCGATGAGCCTCGAAGATCACGTCGGCGCCGCGGCGTATAAGATGCTCGGCGGCGATATTCCGCCGCCGCCGATGCGCGCGCGGGAAAATTGGAACGCGGGTCTGCGCTTTTTCGAAAAGGCGCGGCAATCCAATTTTGTCCAGGAAATCATGTTCCCGCTCGCCGTGTGGACGCGCGCCAAATGGAGCGAGACGCTGGAGAAGGGCGTCTCCTTCCTCGCGCATATCGAAGACAGCGTTCCCGTACTGCAGGAAGCGCTCGCCGAGACGCGCAACGATCAGGCCTTTATCGCCAACATGCTGCTGAAAATGGCGCCGGCGATCGAGCAGGATTTGAGCGACGATATGCAAGGGTTTTTGAGATCGCTGGCGCGTCGCGCGTAACGAGACAACGCTCATACCCTTTCCGTTTGAATGGCTCGCATCGGGAGATGTCATTTCCGGCGGGCTGAAAGCCCGACCGGGAATCCAGAGCGACAAAAGCGCTGGTTGCTCTGGATTCCCGATCGCTCGCTCAAGCGAGCGTCGGGAATGACACGGAACCAATCAAGCGGATCCAGTATCACTTGGGCTGCATCTTTACAGCGCGCGAGGCGTTGCTCCGCGCTCAGAGTGCTGAGAGAGTGACGTTGACGCCCCTCGTGCTTCGAGACGCCTGCTGCGCAGGCTCCTCAGCATGAGGGGCTTCTTCATCTGCTTTAAAACACTTAGGCCTTATCCTGAGGAGCTCGCGTCTCGAAGGACGAGGCCGCCTCGGAGGTTTGTTGATAAACTATGCGCGGCGCCTGGCTCCGCGCTTTTTTGTTTCTAATGGGAATTAAAAATGACGAGCGCTTCCTGCCCTTTCTGCAATCGAGCTTCATTGTCTGTCCTTTGCGAAAACGATCTCGCTTTCGCCATGCACGACAAACATCCAGTCCGCCCGCTCCACAGTCTGATCCTGCCGAAGCGACACGCTTTCGACGTCTTCGACACGACGCTGGACGAGCGCGAATGCATGCATCGGCTGGCGGAGGCGCTGCGTGGCGACATCATGCGCGCCGATCCCAGTGTGGGGGGCTTCAATTTCGGTTCGAATATCGGAGCGGCGGCGGGGCAGAAAATCTTCCACGCCCATCTGCATCTCATTCCACGCAGAGCCGGCGATACGCCGCCGCCGCCCGCACGCCAAGGCTGACGCGGAAGCGAGCGGCGAAGATCACGCCTGCTTCCCTGGCGCCAGGCTTGGCGTTCCAGACTGTGATCGCCATAATGGCTCCAGGGAGGCCGGCAGAAAATGACAGAAGCCGCAACAGGCGAGGCGCCCGCGACGGCGGCGGTTCTCATCATTGGCGACGAGATCCTGTCCGGCCGCACGCAGGACGTGAACACGCGCTACATCGCCAATTATCTGGCGCAGATCGGCGTCGATCTGCGCGAAGCGCGCGTCGTGCCGGACGACGAGGCGGAGATCGTCGCGGCGCTCAACGCCCTGCGCGCGCGCTATAGTTACGTCTTCACGACGGGCGGCATCGGCCCAACCCACGACGACATCACCGCCGACGCCGTGGCGAAAGCCTTTGGCGTCGAAGTTGTGGAGGACCCGGACGCCATCGCCTTGCTGAGCGAGCGCTTCACCGAGCAAGAGCTCAACTCCGCCCGCCGCCGCATGGCGCGGGTGCCTAAGGGAGCGGCGCTGGTGCGCAACGCCGCCTCGAAGGCGCCGGGCTTCTGGATCGACAATGTCATCGTCATGGCGGGCGTGCCGGTTATCATGCAATCGATGATGGATACGGTCGGGCCGCTGCTCAGGTCCGGCCCGCCCATCCAGGTTGAAACCATCGAAGCGGGCGCGATCCCGGAAGGGACTTACGCATTGAAGCTCGAGGCAATCGCGCTGGCGCATGAGGGGGTGAGCATCGGCTCCTATCCCCGTTTCTCCAGCGCCGGCATCAGAAACCAGATCGTGCTGCGCAGCCGCGACGCCGCCAGCCTCGACCTTGCCACGCGCGCCGTCCGCGCCATGCTCGTAGAACTCGCGCCATGAGCCCGGAAAAGATGATTCAGATGCAGGATGGGCCGGAAAAAATCTTTCCCGTCTCCTGGGACATGTTCCACCGGGATGTCCGGGCGCTCGCCTGGCGCCTCGCGTCGATCGGCGGCTTCTCGGCGATCGTCGCGGTGACCCGCGGCGGGCTGGTGCCGGCCGGCATCATCGCGCGCGAATTGGGGATTCGCGTCATCGAGACGATTTGCGTCGCGAGCTATCACGAGGAGACCGAGCGCGAAGCGCTCGAGGTCTTGAAGCCGCTCACGGAAACCATCCTGTCGCGCCCGAGTGAGGAGGTTCTCGTCATCGACGATCTCGTCGACACCGGGGCGACCGCCAAGGCCGTGCGCGAAATGCTCCCCAAAGCGCATTTCGCCACCGTCTACGCCAAGCCGCAGGGCCTGCCGATGGTGGACACTTTCGTCACCGAAGTCTCGCAGGACACCTGGATTTATTTCCCCTGGGACACGGGGCTCTCCTTCCAGGCGCCGATCCACAAGCCGGCGCGGGGGCGGTGAGACCAAAATGAGGCTTGGCGCCGTCGCCGGAGCCGCCCTATAACGCGCCTGACGTTCCAGATCGCGGGCGTGGCGAAACTGGTAGACGCAACGGACTTGAAGAAATTTGAGTGCTCCACCCGGGAAACCGACGGAGTAGAACCGCTCAAAGTCGGGGAACCCTCGAAAGTGGCGATCCCGAGCCAAGCCCGCCCCTCGGGCGGGAAGGTGTAGAGACTAGACGGGCGGCGCCTAAGGCGCGAAACGCGCTACGGCGAAGGGATAGTCCAGACCCCAAACCCGCGCATGCGGGGCGGCGAAAGCCGTAGCGGGTATGAAAATCCGTAGGGCCGCAAGGCCTGTGCCGGTTCGATTCCGGCCGCCCGCACCAGAAACTTGTCCACATACGTCTCCAGAAGGCAAAATCCTGCAAACCAGATTCTACGCCGACGCTTTCGTTGCCGGAAACCATTTTCGGTAACGCTGAGGGGGCCCCAAGGCCCGCCACCCCTCCGCGTCAAAGGAGGGGCCATCGGCTGTCTTATACCTAAATCTTAACTATTGCTTGTGGACCGGACGACCACGAGCGCCAAGCCTCCTGCGCTACTATATCTCTCCTAAGGCGTAACAGGGGACAGCCCATGGCTCTCAGCGACTCTTGCTTTGAATTCCTTCATTCCGTTGAGGAAGCGGCGCGGACCCTCGCTGAAGAGGTTCATTACTTCTCCGCTCCTGATTATCCGATTGAGTATGGAGTCGAGATCGACGCGCTTCGCCAAGCCTGCCTGAAGGCGCGCGCAACGCCTGATAACCCGGATGCGATAGCAGCATTGATGCGGTTGGCGGCGTCCGTGATGAAGTTTCACGACACCCCGCCAATCGGCGAGGCGAGCGACGCACAGAAAAAAGAAATGCTGCAATTGATCCGACTGCTTCAGGGCGATCTAGGCGAAGAGGACGCCAAGGCAGTTCCTGAAATCGTCAAGGATGCAGTCGCCGAGGACGCTTCGCCAGAAGCCGCAAATCGGTTGAAGGGCTATCTCTCGAAAGTCGGGAGGGACACCTACGACGCAGCGACCAGGATACTGACGGCGATAGGCACTGAGGCGCTCAAAAGGATGCTGGACCTCTGACAGGCTCCCGCCTTTCGCTGTAAAAACAATAATCTAATTCCAGTTCGATTTTTGGTTCGCGTTGGAAAACGTTGGAATCTTTGTCGTTGGAAATAAAATACAACTGGAATCAATTATTTAGTGAATATTTATGATTCCGGCCGCCCGCACCACCCTCCCTTCGTTAGGCGAACATGCGTCTGTCGGCGCCCAAGGAAGCCGGCGCCTTGGCCGAGCGCGGCCCGAGCAATTTCCCGTCGGCTGTCCAATCCAGTTAAGCCATTGCAAAGGAAAGGGATTTACACAGTCAAGCTAGTCGCTGTGCTTACGCCTATCGGGAGCGGGGGTTATGAATCGCGCGAAACGCTGCATCTCACACTTGGCTGGACTCTTCCGGCGCTCACGCTCGGGCTCCGTAGCGATGATCTTCGCGCTCGCGGCCGTGCCGGTCATGGCGTCGATCGGCGCCGCCTTGGATCTCGCCTCGGCCTCCATGTTGAAGTCGCGTCTGCAGCACGCGGTCGACGAGGCGGCGCTCGTCGCGGCCAGAAACGCGAGCCTCACCCAGGCGGCGCGCCAGCAACTGGCTCAGTCGTCCGTCATCACGAATATGGGCTCGGCGGCGAGCGGCTTGAGTTTGACCGTCTCTGAAACAGAGCCATCCGCCGGCCTCTATCAGGTGAACGGCGCTCTCGTCGTCCCGACGACCGTCATGAGAATTGTGAACATCAATTCGACCACGGTTAGCGCGAAGGCCGCCGCGAGCCTCGGGACAGCGGGGGCGGCGAGCTCGAACAGCGTTTGCCTCTTGGCGCTCAGCACGACCGCGAGCCCTGGATTGCTCGCCAATTCCAGTGTCGTCATCGATGCGCCGACCTGCGAGATCGACGTCGCCTCCAAGGGCTGGCCCGCCGCGACCTTCAACGGCGGCGACAGCTTCTCCGTTTCCAAGCTCTGCGTCGCGGGAACGCAAATCCTCAACAACGCCGGATCGATCCCGGCGCTCAGCACGGGGTGCCCGGTCGTCTCCGATCCCTTTGCGGGCAAGCTGCCGTCCGTCTCCGTCGGCGCCTGCACCGTCAGCAATCAGAATTACTCGGGCAATGTGACGCTCAACCCCGGGGTCTATTGCGGCGGATTCAACTTCAACGGCAGCGGGACGGTCACCTTCAATCCCGGTCTCTATGTGTTCAAGGGCGCCGGCTGGAACATGAACAGCGGCTGGACGATGAACGGCAATGGGGTGACCTTCTATTTCGCCGATTCGTCCTACATGCAGATCAACAGCGGCGTAACGGCGAATCTGACCGCCCCGACCTCCGGAACCTACGCGAATATCCTGATGTACGAGCCCGTCGGCCTGGCGCAGTCAGGGTTCACCATCAACGGACAGGCGGGCCACAGCTTCCAGGGACTCATTTACCTGCCGAGCCGAAACATCACCTTCAACAGCATGTCCAACGTCACCTCGGACGCCCTGACGATCGTGGTCAACTCGGTCATTTTGAACACGCTGAACTGGAGCTTCAAGAGCTCCGCCTATTCGATCGCCGGCGCAGGCGGCTCCACCGGCGGCGCCGTGCCGCGGCTCGTGAATTGACGCCGGTTTGAGGGCCACACAGAGGAAATCACCGCCGTCATTGCGAGGAGGCGGAGCCGACGAAGCAATCCAGGGCCGCATCGCTGCCCTGGATTGCTTCGCTTCGCTCGCAATGACGGGCATGGGATGACAAGGCCCCAAATGCGCGCTGCTCGAAACGGAAATGGAATGTGGCTTCGATCGTGACGCTCGAAAATATTTTGCAAAGATAATCGCGCGCGCCATTCAGCTTATATCGCATAACCTTCTGTTTACGATGATCGTTTCCATCGCGGTAAGCTTAACGGCGCAACTTCGCGGGGTCTTTCGGGGAGCCTCGCGTCGGGTCGATGTCAAAATTACTTGGAACATGCTGTCTGGCCGCCCTTCTTTCCGCGTCTGCCGCAAAAGCGGAAAGTCTTGCCGATCCAAAGCCGGTCTCTGGATGGATCGTCACGGTGAGCGCGCACGGCGGTTTCTCGCAGACATGGGAGGGGTCGAAAAATCTGTCGCCTTTCCTTCTGCCGGGCTTGTCGATGCGACGGCCTGGCGCGTCGGTCGGCTTCAGCGCGCCGGACGAAGCGCCCGGCTTTGCGCTCTATGACAACGGCTTTTTGAAAGCGGGCGTTTCCGGCCGGTTGCGCGGCCCGCGCCAACAATCGTCATGGGGAGAGCTCCATGGCGTCCATGACATCGATTGGACGGTCGAAGCGGGCGGATTTGCCGAATTCTGGACCTTCCAGAAGCTGCGCGCGCGCGCCGAGCTACGCCATGGCTTCCTCGGCCATCACGGCGCGATCGCCGAGATTTATCTCGACTGGGTGGAAAAGCACGGGGCCTGGACCTTTTCCATCGGTCCGCGCCTGACGATCGGCGATCAGGCTTACATGAACAAGCTTTTCGGCGTCACCTGGAAGGACGCGCTGGGCAATGGCTCCGTTCCACCCTATGTCGCGGCCTGGGGCATGAAATCCTTCGGCGCCATGGCCGCCGTGAAATACGACTGGTCGCAGGATTGGTCGACGACCGCCTTCCTTCGCTACAACCGCCTCGTCGGCAGCGCGGCGGCCAGCCCATTGGTCACCAATCTCGGCTCGGCTAATCAATGGATGCTCGGCCTGAGCGTTTCCTACAGCTTCTACGTCGATATGTTTTGAGGGCGCGCCTGCGTCGACATCCATAGCCTTTGTTAAGCACTCGCCGCCAAGACTGGCCTCGCGCGCGATGGTCGCGCGGCCATGATTCGACGGGCACTGATGAGCGACGCAGCGAGGCGATTATTGGCGGACCCGGCTTTTGCGAGCGCTCCCGGCGTCGGCAAAGACGCGCGCGCCGCCAAAAATCCACGGCTCGATATGATGCTCGTCTCCGGCGGCGACGAGCGGATTTGGCTCGATCCCGTCATGCGCCGCAACCGCTACGGCGTTCCCGCGGCGCCTGCGCCGGACGAGCTTTGGTTTTCTTCCTCGACGGCGAGCGCCGTGAGCCCGCGCGGCTATGACGCCGCCGGCGGCGCCCTCGACGCCCTGTCGCGACCGGGCGCCGATCTTGCGGGCTGGTTCGACGAGATTCGCGCGCGGATCGTTGCGCTCTTCGGCGGGCCGGGCGTCGAGGTCGTTCTCACCGCCTCGGGCACGGAGGCGGGGCTCGCCGCGCTCGCAGTGGCCAAGGCGCTGCTGCGCCGCCCGATCGCCACGATTGTCGTCGCGCCGGAGGAAACCGGCAGCGGCGTGCCTTTGGCGGCGACGGGCGCGCATTTTGCCGGGACGGCGGCTTTCGAGCCGAATGTCGAAAAAGGGGCCCCGCTCGCCGGCTGGGAAAATGACGATGTGGTCATGCGCCGCGTCGCGATCCGCGACCCCTCGGGCTATCCGCGCGCGGCGGCGGAAGTCGACCGCGCCGCCGGTCTCGCCGTCGCCGAAGCCCTGCGCATGGGCCGCGCCACGCTGCTGCATCTGCTCGATTCCTCGAAGACCGGCCGCGCCGGGCCGCGCCGCGCCGCCGCGCGCGAAATTCTTGCGAGCGCCAGAGGCCGGGCGCTCGTTCTCGTCGACGCCAGCCAGCTTCGTTGCTCTTTCGACGACATCAAGGCCGATCTTGCGGCCGGCTTTCTGGTGATGATCACGGGATCGAAATTCGCCGGCGGGCCGCCCTTCTGCGGCGCTTTGCTCATTCCTGCCGACAAGGCCGAAACGCTGCGCGACATGGCCTTGCCGCCGGGGTTCGCCGCCTATGCCGCGCAATCCGACTGGCCGCAATCCTTCGGCCGCGCCTTCGAGGCGGAGAATTTCGCGCCCGCCAATCTCGGACTGGGGCTGCGCTGGACCGCCGCGCTGGCGGAAATCGAGACTTACGCAAAAATAGAGGCGGGCCTGCGCGACGAGATCAAGATGCGTTTTGTGGAGGCCGCCCGTCGCGGCGTCGCCAGCAACGCCGAGCTGGACTTCCTCGACGCCGAGAACTGGCGTCTCGGGGGCAAGCCCGCGACGCTCTTCCCGATCCTCGCCAATCACGGCGATCCGGCCCAGACGCGCCTGATCTACGAGGCGCTGCGCCAGACGCGCGGCGCGCTCGTCGGCGACGACTATCCGCGCGCCTGCCATGTCGGTCAGCCCGTGCTGATCGGCGGCCGGGCGGCCTTGCGCCTGTGTCTCGGCATGCCGCAGGTGAACGCCGTCGCCGAGCGCGTGGGGCAGGGCCTCGACATCGACGCCGCTTTCCTGCCGCTGCGCCGCGACATGGAATTCTTGTTCCGCAAATGGGGCGCGCTGGCCAGGCATATCGGCGCCACTGGCGGCTTGACGCTCGCGGCGTCCAACTGATCGAACCGCGCCATGCGGCCCGGGTCGCATGAAACGCAGGACTGGCTGGGGCTTTCTCGTTTCTGTCTCGCGAAGCGGCGCGAACCCAGCGACCCGTCGCGTTGTCTTTATCGGGGCTCTCTTCTATTCTTACGCCCACGGCCCCCGCAGCGGGGCCGTTTGCGCGCCGCAAAACCAAAAAATAACAGCCGCATTTGGGGAAACCGCCCTTGCAGAACGCCAAAGCCTCGCTCGCCGACAGCGCCCGTTTCATCAAGCAATGGATCGAAAATCCGCGGCTCATCGGCGCTGTCCAGCCCTCGGGGCCCGCGCTCGCCAAAACCATGGCGAGCTTCGTCGATCTTTCCCGAGAGGGTCCGATTGTGGAGCTTGGACCGGGCACCGGTCCCGTCACCAAGGCGCTGCTCGCGCGCGGCATTCCCGCCGAGCGGCTGGTGCTGGTCGAATATGAGGGGCGCTTCTGCCACATGCTCGCCGAGCGCTATCCCGGCGTGAAGATCGTGCAGGGCGACGCCTATGGGCTGAAGAAGACGCTCGCGGACAAGGTCGAGGGGCAGGTGGCGACGGTGGTCTCCAGCCTGCCGCTTCTCGTGCGCCCGGAGCGTGATCGCGTCGAGCTGCTGCATCAGGCCTTCGAGCTGATGGGCGAGGACGGGCTGTTCATCCAGTTCACCTATGGCCTGACCGTTTCGCCCATGCCGATCCATGCCCATGGGCTCAAGGGCTCCTATGTCGGGAAGGGCTCGGCGCCCGTTCTGTTGAACATCCCCCCGGCCCGCGTCTGGCGCTATCGCAAGGCCGGCCATGGCAGCGCAGTCGGGTAAGTGATTCTTTTCCTCTCCTTCATCCTGAGGAGGCCTCGAAGAGGCTGTTTCGACGGACGAAGTAGAGGAAAAGCGCGTCGCGAGCGGACGTCCTCGTCCTTCGAGACGCCGCCTTCGGCAGCTCCTCAGGAAGAGGACGTCCTTCAACTCACGCCGGAGACTCTTTCGTGTCGCAAGAAAGCGCCAGAGACCGCCTGATCGTCGCCCTCGACTTCGAAACGGTCGCGGACGCGCGCGCCTTGGTCGCGACGCTCGGCGAGGCCGTCTCTTTCTACAAGATCGGCATGGAGCTCGCCTATGGCGGCGGCTTGGCGCTGGCGCATGAGCTCAAGGACGCCGGCAAGCGCGTCTTCATCGACCTGAAGCTCCACGACATCGGCGCCACCGTCGAGCGCGCCACGCGGCAGATCGCGCGCATGGGCGTGGATTTCCTCACCATCCACGCCTATCCGCAGACCATGGCGGCGGCGCGCGCCGGGGCGGGCGATCTCAAGCTCCTGGCCGTGACGGCGCTGACCTCTTATGACGACGCCGATCTCGAGGAGGCGGGCTATGCCTTCGGCGTCGCCGATCTCGTCGCCCGCCGCGCCGGGCAGGCCAGGGCGGCGGGGATCGACGGGCTGATCCTTTCGCCGCTGGAGCTTGCGACAATCCGGCCGCTCGTCGGACCGGACATGCTGCTCGTCACCCCGGGCGTGCGTCCCGCCGGCGCGGACGTCGGCGATCAAAAGCGCATCACCACGCCCGCCCAGGCGATCGCCGCGAGCGCCAATCATCTCGTCGTCGGCCGGCCGATCATCCGCGCCGCCGACCCGCGCGCGGCGGCCCAAGCCATCGTGGCGGAGATCGAGGGCGCCTAAATCGGCGCCATTCCCGACGCTCGCGCAGTTTGGACACACAGGAAACCACCGCCGTCATTGCGAGGAGGCGGAGCCGACGAAGCAATCCAGGGCTGCATCGCTGCCCTGGATTGCTTCGCTTCGCTCGCAATGACGGGCTCTGAGTAAAAACCAGCGCTTTTGTGGCTCTGGATTCCCGATCGCTTTCTTCGCAAGCGTCGGGAATGACAACGAGCCGTCTCTCAGGCGAAAAACGCCCAGAGGGCGAGGGCGACCGTCTGATTTACGGCCGCCGCCAAAGCGAGGAATTTCCCGAGCGTCGCCCGTCGAAGCTTCTGCACCTCGGCGGGCGTAGCTGATCGCGCCGCCATGCGGGCGAGCAGCAGGCGGTCTTCCACGAAATCAGCCGCGCTGAAGGCGACGGGCGCCACACAAAGAACCCAACGGCCGCCGTCGACGCATTGCAGCGATTCGGCGGCCGCGAGCGATCCCGCCGCCAGCGCCGCGCCGAGACAGGCGAGCAGCGCCAAATCATAAGGCGCAAGGACGCTTCTATACCCGTCGACGGAGGCGGAGCCGCTGGTCACCCAGCCGATGAATTCCTCGTCGCGATAAAAAACAGAGGTCTCCCAGCGCCGCGCCAGGACCGTCTCGCCGTGTTTTTGCGCCTCGCGATTCGCCGCCCAATGCGCGGCGCCGGCGGCAAGAAGAAAGAAGACAGCAAGATAGAACAAGACGGCCTCTCCTCTGGCGCTGGCGCGCCAAATTCAGCCAGCCCTATATTTTTAGTTTTGCGTCGCGCGAAAACAAATTCAACTGTCGGAGAAAAGCTTGCCTTATCGGACGAATGACGACCTGCCCGAAAATCTCCAGCGGCTTCTGCCGCTGCATGCGCAGGATATTTTCCGCGAGGCCTTCAACCACGCTTTCGCCGATCACCAAGGCGATCCCCGCCAGGAGGAGGCGGCGCATCGGATCGCCTGGGCGGCGGTGAAGCGCAGCTATGTGAAGACGGAAGAAGGCTGGCGGCGGCGGGAGGATTGAACACAGGCATCTTTCGTCATTAGCCGCTGAATACCTCCCCTTTACGGGGAGGTCGGCGGCCAAAGGCCGCCGGGTGGGGTCCAAGCCGCATCGACTCCGTTTGGCCTGACCCCACCCGACCCCGCTTTCGCGGGGCCACCCTCCCCGTAAAGGGGAGGGATTGGTTCGCTTCCAGCCTTCGCCGGATTGCCCGGGAGGATTGAAGCGCCGCTCTGGCCAGCCGGCGCCCGCGATGGTAGAAACCGCCGCGCCATGGTTTTGACCCTCCTCGCTCTCGCCGGGCTCGCCGCCTGGCTCTATCTCCTGATTTTTAATTCGGGTTTCTGGCGGCTCACCGAGCACGACCGCAGATTCGCGCCCGAGGGCGCGGTCGTTCCGCAAAGCGCCCATGTCATCGCCGTCGTCCCGGCGCGCGATGAGGCGGAGGTGATCGCGACCAGCGTCGCCTCTCTGCTGCAGCAGGAATTTTCCGGCCGTTTCGAGGTCGTTCTCGTCGACGACGAGAGCACGGACGGCACGGCGGGCATCGCCCGGGCGAAGGCCGCCGAGCTTGGCGCCGCCGAGCGGCTGACCATCCTCCAATCCGGCGGCCCCTCCGACGGCTGGACCGGCAAGATCGCCGCCATGCATCGGGGGTTCACTTATGTGCGCAGCCTCGAGAAGCAGCCCGACTTCGTGCTCTTCTGCGACGCCGACATCGCCTTCGCGCCGCCGGTTCTCTCCCGCCTCGTCGCCGGCGCCACGGCGCGCGCGACGGTGCTGTCCTCGCTGATGGTGAAGCTGCGCTGCGAGAGCGCGGCGGAGAAATGGTTCGTCCCGGCCTTCGTCTTCTTTTTCCAGATGCTCTACCCCTTCCGCGCCGTGAACGACCCCAAGAGCAAGGTCGCGGGCGCTGCGGGCGGGGTGATGCTGGCCCGTCCCGGGGCTTTGGCCGAGGCAGGCGGCCTGCCGGCGATCCGCGAGGCGCTGATCGACGATTGCGCGCTCGGCGCGCTGATGAAGCGCCAGGGGCCGATCTGGCTCGGCCTCACCGACGATGTCCACAGCCTGCGCCCCTATCCGCGTCTTGCGGACATCGAAAAAATGGTGACGCGCTCGGCCTACGCGCAGCTCGATTATTCGGCCCTGAAGCTCGCGGGCGCGCTGCTCGGCATGATCGTCGTCTATCTTGCGCCGCCATTGCTCGCCATCTTCGGAGCGCCGCCGGCGCGGGAGATCGGGCTCGTGGCCTGGATGATCATGGCGCAGGCCTATATGCCGAGCCTGCGCTTCTACGGCCTGTCGCGGGCGCGGGCCTTCGCTTTGCCGTTAATCGCGGCGTGTTATACGTGGTTTACCGCCGTTTCGGCCTGGCGTCACATGCGCGGCCGCGGCGGCGAGTGGAAGGGTCGTTTCCAGGCGCCCGCCTGAGCGAGAGGCATTATGATCGAGATTGCCGATACAAGCTCCGGCAAGACGCACCGCGACGAGAATTTTCCCGTCGCCTCGGTGCTCATCGCGCCGCGCCATCGCGCGCCGATCCTGGCCTTCTATGATTTCGTGCGCGCGGCGGACGACATCTCCGACCATGCCACGCTGACGCCCGAGCAGAAGCTCGACCTCCTCGACCGGCTCGACGCCGCCCTCATCGGCAACGGCCCCGACGAGCCCGTCGCCGCAAGGCTGCGTGAGCAATGCCGCGAGCGCCGCCTAGATCCGCAGCACGCCCGCGATCTCATTGTCGCCTTCAAGCGCGACGTCACTTATCTGCGCTATCGCGATTGGGACGACCTCATCTATTACTGCCGCTACTCGGCGATGCCGGTCGGCCGCTTCGTCTGTGACGTGCATGGCGAAGACCCGGCGCGCGTCTGGGCCGCCAATGACGCGCTTTGCGCCGCCTTGCAGGTGATCAACCATTTGCAGGATTGCGCGAAGGACTATCGCAATTTGAACCGCGTCTACATCACCGCCGAGGCGTTTTCCGCCCATGGCGGGGCGGTCGAGATGCTGAACGAGGCGCGCGCGCCCGCGCCGCTTCTGGCCGCTATCCGCGACCTCAACGAGAAAACCGCCGCGCTGCTCGACGAGTCGCGCATTTTCGCCGATCTGATCGACGACACGCGGCTGGCGATGGAAGTCGGCGCGATTCAAACGCTCGCCGAGCGGCTCGTCTTGCGGTTGCGGATCGCCGATCCGCTGTGCGAGAAGGTGCATGAAGGCAAGCTCGGCTTTGCGCTCGCAGGCGCGATGGGCGCAGCCGGCGCCTTGATCCGGCGCATCTCCCGCCCGCGCCGCAAAACGGCGGATGTTCCCCAATGACCATCGAAAGCTTCAACGACATCGCGCCTTTGAACACGCAGCCCATCGCGGTCAAAAGCTCCTTTTATCTCGCCATGCGCATTCTGGAGCCGGCGCGGCGCGACGCCATGTTCGCCATCTATGCCTTCTGCCGCGCCGTGGATGACATCGCCGACGACGAAGGCGATCGCGAGGCGCGCCGCGAGGCGCTCGATCACTGGCGCTACGATCTCGACGAACTCTACGCCGGCCGCATCCGCCCGCGCAGCGCCTTCCTCGCCGATCCTGTCCGCCGCTACCGGCTCGATCGCGCCGATTTCGAGGCGATCATCGACGGCATGGCGATGGATGTCGAAGAAGACATTTGCGCGCCCGATTGGGAAACGCTCGAGCTTTATTGCGACCGCGTCGCGAGCGCCGTGGGGCGTCTGTCGGTGCGCGCTTTCGGCCTTGTCGAAGAAGACGAAGCCCAGTTGCCCACCGGCCCCAAGCTCCTCGCCTATCATCTCGGCCGCGCCCTGCAGCTCACCAATATCCTGCGCGACCTCGACGAAGACGCCGCCCGCGGACGGCTCTATCTGCCGCGCGAGGCGTTGGATGAGGCCGGCGTCACGACGCAGGCGCCGCACGCCGCCCTTGCGAGCCCGGCGCTCGATCAGGTCTGCGCGCCGGTGATGCAGCGGGCGCGCGAGCATTTCGAGCAGGCGGACCTCGTGATGGCGGGCCTGCCGAAGGCGGCGGTGAAGGCGCCTTATCTGATGGCCGCCGGCTACCGCTCCATCCTCGACGGCCTCACCACGCGCGGCTTCGCGCCGCCGCGCGCGCCCGTTCGGGTGTCCAAGCTGAAGCTCGTCGGCGCTCTGGTCCGGCACGCCTTTCTGTGAGCGGCGCGGTTCACATCATCGGAGCGGGGCTCGCCGGCCTTTCCTGCGCCGTGCGTCTTGCCGACGACGGCAAAAGCGTCAGGCTGTATGAAGCCGCGCGCATGGCGGGCGGGCGCTGCCGCTCCTATGTCGACGCGACGCTCGGCCTGACCATCGACAACGGCAACCATCTGCTGCTCTCGGGCAATACGGCCGCGCGCGATTATGGCGCGCGCATCGGCGCAGCCGACGCGCTGGTTGGCCCAGAACAGTGCGAATTCGACTTCCTGGATTTCGAGACGGGCCAGCGCTGGAAGCTGCGCCCCAACGAATCGAAGCTCCCCTGGTGGGTGTTCTTCGCCGACCGCCGCGTGCCGGGCACGGGACCGCTCGATTATCTCGACGCCGGCAGGCTGCTCTTTGCCAAGCGAGGCGCGACCATCGGCGCGACCATGCGTTGCGAGGGCCTGCTCTGGGAGAAGCTTTGGCGTCCGGTGATGCTCTCGGCGCTCAATATCGAGCCCAGCGAAGCCGCCGCCACGCTCGCCGGCGCCGTGCTGCGCGAGACGCTTGCGGCGGGCGGCGCGGCCTGCCGGCCACTTGTCGCCAAGGGCGGGCTCGGCCACGCCTTCATCGAGCCGGCGCTGCGCAAGCTGCAGGCGCAGGGCATTGAGCCGCGCTTTGGCGCGCGGCTGCGCGAGATCGTTTTCGACGGCGAGGGCGCCCGCGCGCTGCGCTTCGCGGACGAGGAGATTGCGCTCGGCGACGAGGATCGCGTCGTGCTGGCCGTGCCGGCCTGGATCGCTGAGGAGCTGATCCCGGGGCTCGTCGCGCCCGACGATCATCGCGCGATCCTCAATGTGCATTTCAAGGTCGCGCCGCCGTCCGGCCAGCCCTTGCTGCTCGGCATGGTGGGCTCGCTCTCCGAGTGGCTCTTCGCCTTCGACGATCGGCTCTCCGTCACGATCAGCGGCGCCGACCGGCTGATGGACGCGCCGCGCGAGGCTTTGGCCGAGAAAATCTGGGCCGAGGTCGCGACCGCGACCGGACTGCCGCGCGAACTGCCGCCCTGGCAGATCGTGAAGGAAAAGCGCGCGACCTTCGCCGCAACGCCCGCGCAGGAGGCGCGCCGTCCGGGAGCGCAGACGCAATGGCGCAATCTGTTCCTCGCGGGCGATTGGACCGCGACGGGGCTGCCGGCGACGATCGAGGGCTCGATCCGCTCGGGCTACAAGGCAGCGGCGCTCGCTGGGGCGTGAGCCCATCGCTCCCCCTTGCGGGCTACGCATGCACACGTCTTCCTGTCGCTTCCCACGTCATGGCCGGGCTTGTCCCGGCCATCCACGCCGCGCAGCCGCAGCGAATGCTGGGAATGGGACTCCAGAACCTCCAAAGCCCTGCAAGAACTTTACCCATAGTGATAACGCGTCTTGTTCGGATGTGCCCCTCGGCGTGGGTGGCCGGGACAAGCCCGGCCATGACGGCCCGGAGATCGTGTGACTCCTTCGGCCCTTCCGCGCCGTCCTTGCTTTGCGCGCCCAAATCACTACCTTGTCGATAACCATCGACCCCCGAAAACACGAAAACGAGCGCGTATGACCTTCATCGAGTCCCATCTCGCCCCCGCCGGCCGCAAGAGCGGTCAGATCAAGCTGCATGGGCCGGAAGATTTCGAGGGCATGCGCAAGGCCGGTCGGCTGACCGCCGAGGGCCTCGATATGCTCGTTCCTTACGTGAAGCCGGGCGTAACTACCCAATATCTCGACGACCTCGTCTTCGATTTCGCCGTCGCCAACGGCGCCTATCCGGCGCCGCTCGACTATCGCGGCTATCGCAAGTCGATCTGCACCTCGATCAACCATGTCGTCTGCCACGGCGTGCCGGACACTAAGCCGCTGCGCGAGGGCGACATCGTCAATATCGACCTGACCTTCATCGTCGACGGCTGGCATGGCGACGCGAGCCGGATGTTCGCCGTGGGCGAAATTCCCCGCAAGGCGCAGCGGCTGATCGACGTCACCTATGAATCGCTGCTGCGCGGCATTGCGGTCGTGAAGCCCGGCGCCACGACCGGCGACATCGGCGCCGCTATCCAGAAGTATGCCGAAAGCGAGCGCTGCTCCGTCGTGCGCGACTTCTGCGGCCATGGGCTCGGCCGCGTCTTCCACGACGAGCCGAATATTCTGCATTACGGCGAGCTGGGGCAGGGGGTTGAGCTACGTCCAGGCATGTTCTTCACCATCGAGCCGATGATCAATCTCGGCCGCCCGCAGGTGAAAATTCTTTCAGACGGCTGGACGGCGGTGACGCGCGACCGCTCGCTCTCGGCGCAATTTGAACATTCGATTGGCGTCACCGAAACGGGAGCGGAAATTTTCACGCTCTCCCCCAAAGGTCTCGACAATCCCTCGGCCGCGCCTCGCGCGGCCTCATGAAGCAGCCGAAGGGCAAGCCGGCAAAGAACGCGACGGCAGGCCTGGAGGAGGCGCAAGCCCCCCATTTCCACGGCCATCGCCAGCGCTTACGCGATCGCTTCATGGAGGGCGGCGACGCCGCCCTCGCCGATTACGAGCTAATGGAGCTGCTGCTTTTTCGCGCCATTCCACGGCGCGACGTGAAGCCGCTCGCCAAGGCGATCATCGAGCGCTTCGGCTCTTTTGCGGAGGCGGTCGCGGCGCGGCCCGAGCGTCTGCGCGAGATCGATGGCCTCTCCGAGGGCGCAATCGCCGAATTGAAGATCACCGAGGCTGCGGCGCGACGCCTCGCGCGCGGCGCGCTGGAGAAGCGCACCGTGCTCTCCTCCTTCTCCGCCGTGACCGATTACTGCCGCACCGCCATGGCCTATGCCGAGCGCGAGGAGTTCCGCATTCTCTTCCTCGACAAGCGCAACGCGCTTATCGCCGATGAAGTGCAGGGCGTCGGCACGGTGGACCACACGCCCGTCTATCCGCGCGAAGTGGTGCGCCGCGCGCTGGAGCTTGGCGCAAGCGCATTGATCCTTGCGCACAACCATCCCTCCGGCGATCCCACGCCGTCGACGGCGGATATTCGCATGACCAAGGACATTGTGGTCATCGCACAGCCGTTCGGCATCGCCGTGCATGATCATTTGATCGTTGGACGCAATGGGCAGACCAGCTTCAGGGGGCTGAAGCTGATTTGACAATTCCCGGCCCGACCTCCAAAGCGCGGGAAAGGCAGGCGCTCGGTTGAGCGGCAGTCTGGCATGGTTGGCGCCTGATACCTCCCCTTTATGGGGAGGTCGGTGGCCGAAGGCCACCGGGTGGGGTTCGCGCCGCGATGACGTCGTTGTGGCGTGCCCCACCCGACCCCGCTTTCGCGGGGCCACCCTCCCCGTAAAGGGGAGGGAGGAGCACACGCCCCAGAATTCGTGTTTCCCTCGCCGGAATAGGAAAGATTTGCCCGCCTTCGTCATCACCCCGCTGATCATCGCCACCGCGCTCTTCATGGAGCAGCTCGACGGCACGGTGCTCGCCACCGCTTTGCCGGCGATGGCGGCGGATTTGCACGAAGACCCGGTGGCGCTGAAACTCGCGCTCACCGCCTATCTCCTGTCGCTTGCGGTCTTCATCCCGCTGTCCGGCTGGGCGGCGGATAAATTCGGCGCGCGGCGCGTGTTTCGCGCGGCGATCGGCGTGTTCACGCTTGGCTCCATTCTCTGCGGCTTCTCCGACTCGCTCGCGGCGATCGTCGCGTCGCGTGTGGTGCAGGGGTTGGGCGGCGCCATGATGGTGCCGGTGGGGCGGCTTGTTTTGCTGCGCACGGCGCCGCGTCAGGAGATCGTGCGCGCCATGGCCTATCTGACCATTCCGGCCCTTGTCGGCCCGCTGATCGGCCCGCCGCTCGGCGGCTTTCTCTCCACCTATTTTCACTGGCGCTACATCTTCTGGATCAATGTGCCGATCGGCCTCATCGGCGCCGCGCTGACGACGCGCTTCATTCCCGATCTCTACGAAGAGAATGTGCGCCCGCTCGATGTGACGGGCGCCGCACTGTCGGGCGTGGGGCTCTCCTTCATCGTCTTCGGCTTCACGATTCTCGGGCGCGGCTTCGCGCCGCCGGTGGTGGTCGCGGCGGTCGTGGGCATCGGCGCCGCGGCGCTCTACGCCTATTTCGTTCATGCGCAACGCGCGGAACATCCGATCATCGATCTTGCGCTGCTACGCATCCCGACCTTTCGGGCGGCGATCTATGGTGGATTTCTCTTTCGCGTTGGGCTCGGCGCGGTTCCCTTTCTGCTGCCGCTGCTGCTGCAAGTTGGCTTTGAACTCAGCGCCTATGAATCGGGCATGCTGACCTTCGTCGCCGCCGCTGGCGCGATGGTCATGAAGACAACCGCGCAACCGATCTTGAAGCGCTTCGGCTTCCGCCGCGTGCTGATCGTGAATGCGCTGATCTGCGCGGGATTCCTCGCCGCCAACGGCTCTTTCACGCAGACAACGCCGCATTGGCTGATCATGGCGATGCTATTGGTCGGCGGTTTCTTCCGCTCGCTGGAGTTCACGGCGCTGAACGCGATTTGCTATGCCGACATTCCGCAGGAATCGATGAGCAATGCGACGAGCTTTGCGGCGGTCGGGCAGCAATTGTCGCTCTCGACCGGCGTCGCCATCGGTGCGGCCGCGCTGGAGACCGCGCGGGCGCTGCATGGCGGCGGGACGTTGATGGCGCTGGATTTCCCGCCGGCGTTTTTTGTGGTGGCGTCGATCTCGGCGGTATCGATCGTCAATTTTGTGCGCCTTGCGCCGAATGCGGGCGACGAGCTGACGGGGCGGAAGGCTTTGCGCGCCTGAAGGCGCGCGGTCCAAAGCGGCGCGGTCCACGGACCGCGCGCCTTCAGGCGCGCTCAGTTTGTTGACCTCCGAGGCGGCCTCGTCCTTCGAGACGCGAGCTTCGCTCGCTCCTCAGGATGAGGCCTAAGTGTTTTAAAGCAGATGCAGAAGCCCCTCATGCTGAAGAGCCTGCGCAGCAGGCGTCTCGAAGCACGAGGGGCGTCACCGTCACTTTGTCAGCAGTCTGCGCGCGCCTTCAGGCGCGCTTATCCTCCAGCTCTTCTCGCTTCCCCCGAAACCCCGTCGCCAGCACGTAAAGCTCCGCTGAATCCGCCCGGCTCGCGGCGGGCTTCACATGGCGCACGGCGGCAAAATCGCGCTTCAGGCGCGTGAGCAATTGCCCCTCGGTGCCGCCCTGCAGCACCTTGGCGACAAAGAATCCGCCCGGCGCCAGCACATCCATGGCGAAATCGGCGGCGAGCTCGGCCAGCGCGACAATGCGCAGATGGTCCGTCTGCTTATGCCCCGTGGCGTTGGCCGCCATGTCGGACATCACGCCGTCCGCCTCGCCGCCGAGCATTTCCTTGATGAAATCCGGCGCGTCTTCGTCGTTGAAGTCCTTGACGGCGAATTGCACGCCGGGGATCGGCTCCATGTCGAGGAGATCGACGCCGACGACTTTGCCTCTGCCGTCCTTGACCTTTACGCGGTCGGCGGCGATCTGCGACCAGCCGCCCGGCGCGGCGCCGAGATCGACGATGCGGGCGCCCGGTTTGAGGAGATGGTAGCGGTCGTCCATCTCGATGAGCTTATAGGCGGCGCGGGAGCGATAGCCCTCGCGCTTGGCGCGCGCGACATAGGGGTCGTTGAGCTGGCGCTCCAGCCAGAGGGTGGAGGAGAGCGAGCGCTTGCGCGCGGTCTTCACCCGCGTCTTCAGCGAGCGTCCGCCCTCGCGCCCCGATCCCTTGCCTTCGGCCATGTCCATTCGCTCCGCATGTCATTCCCGGCGCGCGAAGCGCGACCGGGAACCCAGAGGCAAGTAGCACAGTCTGGCGGGTTTTGCGCTGGATTCCAGATCAGACCTTCAGCCTGTGGGGAATATCGTCATTGCGAGCGAAGCGAAGCAATCCAGGGCCGCTATAGCTGCTCTGGATTGCTTCGTCGCTACGCTCCTCGCAATGACGGATACTACGCCAGCACTTTGTCGCGTGGCGCGAAGAGGCCGTCGGCGCCCGCTTCCATCTCGATCTGCCGGTCGTGGTAATCGAGCAGCGTCGAGCGGTGGCCGATCGAGACGATCGTCGTCTGCGGCAGTCGCTCGCGCAGCATGCGATAGATCTCGCCCTCCAGCTTCTCGTCGAGCGCCGAGGTCGCCTCGTCGAGGAACAGCCAATCGGGCTTGGCGAGAAGGGCGCGGGCGATGGCGACGCGCTGCTGCTCGCCGCCGGAAAGGCGCTGGCCCCAATTATTGCTTTCGTCCAGCCGCTCGACGAAGGGCGCCAGCCGCGCGGCGCGGAGCGCCTCTTCGATGTCGCCGCGCGCATAATCCTCGAGGTCCGCCGGATAGACGACCGCCTGGGCCAGCGTGCCCATCGGGATATAGGGGCGCTGCGGCGCGAGCATCACCCGCGCGCCCTGCGGCACGACGACCGAGCCCGCGGCATGCGGCCAGATGCCGGCGATGGCGCGGAACAGCGTCGATTTGCCCGAGCCTGACGGACCGGTGAGCAGGGCCGCCTGACGCGGCTCGAAGGCGAGCGCGTCGATATGGACGATGCGGCGACCGTCCGGCAGCGACAAAGTGAGGTCGTCGAGCGCCAGCCGATCGGAGGGCGCGCGGGAAACGACATGGGCGCGGGTCGCCTCGGCGGAATCGATCGCGGCGTCGAAAGAGGCGAGACGATCCAGCACGGATTTGTACTGCGCGAGCGAGGTGTAATAAGTGATGAAGAAGGTCAGCGCGCCTTCCACCCGCCCGAAGGCGCTCGCTGTTTGCGTCATCACGCCGAGCTGGATCTTCCCCGCGAAATAAAAGGGCGCGGTGATCACATAGGGAATGATCGGCGAGAGCTGGCCATAGGAAGCGGTGAAGCTCACCAATTGCTTGCGCTTGCGCACGATCCCCAGATAGTTGAACACGATTCCGCGGAAACGCTGCACCAGCGAGCCCTGCTCGGCGTGCTCGCCCGAGAGAAGCGCGACCTGCTCGCTATATTCGCGCAGGCGCGCGAGCGAGAAGCGGAAGTCGGCCTCGCGGCGTTGCTGCTCGAAGAAGAGCCCCGTCAGCGACCGGCCGATGAGATGCGTCACCACTGTGCCCAGAGAGGCGTAGGCGAGCGCAACCCAGAACAAGAAGCCGGGAATGTGAATATCCGTGCCGGGCAGCGGATAGGCGCCCGAAAGCCCCCATAGGACGAAGGCGAAGGAGACGAGCGAGCTCATCGTCGAGATGAGCAGGATCGAATAGGAATAGATGCCGTAGCCTTCCTCGCCGCCGTCGATGAAGCGGTTCACGTCTTCGGCGATGCGCTGATCCGGGTTGTCGGCGTCGCCGCCCGCCAGAGTCATGCCGTAATGCGTATGCGAGCTGAGCCAGCGCTCGATGTAATGCTCGGTGAGCCAGCGGCGCCAGCGAATGACCAGCATGGACTTCAGCACATATTCGATCACGGCGATGGCGACGTAAAAGAACGCCCATGGCGTGAAGACGAAGAGGAGCTGGCGCCAGAACTCCGCCGAGTTCTTCTCCTGGATGGCGTTGAACCAGTCGCGGTTGAAGAAGGAGAGGCGTACGGAGATGCCGACCTGCCCCTGATTGATCAGCACGAGAACGACGATCATCGCCGTCGCAATCGCCGCCTCTCCGGCCGTAAAGCGCGGGAAGGGCCAGACGCGGGCTTCTCCGCGATCGGGCGCGTCGAAATAAAGGTCCGCGATGCGCGTCATCTCCTGGACGACAGCGATGCGGGAGACGGCGTAGACGAGGATCGAGAATACCGCGACGGTGACCGCCATGCTCTCGGGCGGCGCGAAATCCGCGAGCGCCTGAGGCCACAGCTCCTCTGACTGGAGAAGCTTCGTGAGGCCGAAGACGATTGTTTCGGTCGAGAAGATCGCGGCGAAAATCTTCATGAAGGTCGACATCTCGGCCCCGCGCCAGGTAGTGACGGCGCAGAGTCCGGCGGCGACGGCGAGGATGAAGAGATCGGCGTCCGCCCTATGCGCGCCGACCAGCGCGGCAAGAACGGCGAAGGCGGCGACGGCCGCGCTCAGTTTTCGCATCTTTGGCCCTTTGAAGGAATGGCGGCGTCAGCGCGCGCAGGCGCGGACGCAATAACGCTCCCCTCACCTATGCACGGCCGGCGCGACTTCTCAATCTTCCTCTATGGGAATGATGGCGTCGCCGTTCACATGCGCGACAAGCACGGGAGACGCTTTGAAAGTGAGCACGCGGCGCGGCGTAATTGTGGCCTCGACGCCGGTTTTTGGATTACGGCCCACGCGCTCCCGCTTGGAGCGCACGTTGAAGGTGCCGAATGAACGCAGTTTGACCGGCTCGCCGCGCAGCAAAGCCTCGCCGATCTCCTCGAATGTGGCGTCGAGAATTTTGCGCGCTTCCGCACGGGATAGTGTGGGGCAGCAGCTATAGACGGCCTCCCGCAAAGAGGCGCGCGTCAACGTGTTGCCTGGGTCGATTTTTCTTACCATGCGGGACGAACACGAAAGCGAGCGTCGGTCACATCATTTCGGATCGGCGTAGACACGCTATTCCTCTAATTTCAGGCCAACGCGACGAAACTGATTATTTTCGCAAGCAGAACAGCTTACGAGGCCATATAGTAATCAAAAATCAGAGGGATGCAAGGCCGTGGCGCCGCTTCGCCACATTTATGGGGCCACGGCGCCGCACAACCTCAGCCGATTCGGCTAAACCGCCAGCTTCACCCTATGCTGCGCGACGGGAATCATCGCCCGGACCTTGCGGATGCGATCCACGTCGACGTGGGTGGAGACGAGGCCCGGACCGTCCGACGCCTTGGCCACGACATGGCCCCACGGGTCGGCGATCAGCGAATTGCCATAGGTGAAGCGCGTTTCATGGCCGGCCTTATGGGCGCCGGTCTGCCCCGGCGCGCAGAAATAGGTTTGCGTTTCGATGGCGCGGGCGCGGCAGAGCACTTCCCAATGGTCCTTGCCGGTGACGAGGGTGAACGCCGACGGCAGCGCGATGAGATCGGCGCCCTTTTCGGAGAGCGCCTGGAACAGATAGGGGAAGCGCAGATCGTAGCAGATCGCGCAGCCGACCGTGACGCCTTCGCAGTCATAGGTCACAACCTCGTCGCCGGGCTTGAAGGCGGCGCTCTCGTGATATTTCGCGCCGTCCGGCGCGGTGATGTCGAACATATGGATTTTGCGGTAGCGCGCGACTTCCTTGCCGTCGCGGTCGAAGGCGACGCTGGTGTTGTGGAGCCGCTCTTCGCCCGCAATCCGCTCGAGGATCGAGCCAGCGTGGATGAAAACCTTATGCTCGCGCGCCAGAGCGCGGCACATCTCATAGGCGGGGCCGCCGGGCAACTCCTCGGCCGCCGCCATTTTCTCCGCGCGCGAGCCGCCGATGAAGTCGAAAACTTCGGGCAGGCAGATCCAGTCCGGCTTTTCCTGGGAGACGGCCCGCTCGATGAGGGCGCGGGCGGCGGCGAGATTGGCTGCCTTGTCGCCAATCGAATTCATCTGAACCAGTGTGACTTTCATTACCGCTCTGCTGTTTTCCTGAAGCCGCGCGGCGGCGCGTCTCTACCCGAATATGACATTCTATACAGGCGCCGCGGGCGGCGTATAGGCTAAATCCTCGCCGTCACAAGCCCACGCCCGCGCGTAAGGCCGTGAGGCAGAAATCGACCATTTCCGCGCTCGTTGGATGCGGGCGGTGTGCGAATTCGACCATCAGGTGGGGATGGCAAAAACGCACGCAGGCGGTGCGAACGAGCTTGCTGGCGAGCTTGGCGTCGCCCTTGGCGAATTCGCCACTTTCCATGCCCGACGCGATGATCCGCTCATAGATCGCGTCCAGCCGGTCGATATGGTCGTCGATCAAAGGCCAATGTTCGTTCAGCGCCGCCTCGACCATCTCGTGCAGCTTGCGATCGGCCAAATAGCGTTCGGCGTTCATGGCTTCGCTCGCCAGCACCAGCGTCCGCAGCCGCTCGGCGGCGGGGCCCGGCCCAGAGGCGAGGCGCTCGGCGGCCGCCTCCACTTCCCCCATCAACTGGCGGGCGACGGCCATATGGATCTCCGACTTGGAGCCGAAGAAGCGATAGACATTCGCCGGCGACATGCGCAGCTCGCGCGCAATATCGGCCACTGTCGTCTTCTGAAAGCCGATCTCGCGAAAGAGACGCTCGGCTGTCGCGACGATCCGCGCGCGCTGCTCGTTCTCGCGTGCGTTGGGGGCGTCTTCGACTGCGCTCATTCCGCCGCCTCGCCGATGAATCCGGCGGGGAGGGCCGCTTCATCCGGCGCCGCGAGCTTGGCGCCCTCGTCGAGATGCTTGCGGAACCAGATCGCATAGAGCGCCGGCAGGAACAGCACGGTGAGGAAGGTCGCGACGAACAGGCCGCCCATGATGGTCAGCGCCATCGGCCCCCAAAAGGCCGAATGCGACAGCGGGATCATGGCGAGAATCGCGGCGAGCGCCGTCAGCGCCACCGGACGCACGCGACGCACCGTCGCGCCGATGATCGCCTCGCGATAATTGGCGCCGCTTTCGAGGTCCTGCCGCACCTGGTCGACGAGGATGATCGAATTGCGCATGTCCATCCCTGAAAGCGCGATAAGGCCGAGAAGCGCCACGAAGCCGAAGGGCGCATGCGCCAGATTCAACGCGAGCGAGGCGCCGATAAGGCCGAGCGGCGCGCTCATCATGACAAGCGCGACGCGCGTGAAGTCCTGGAGCTGGAACATCACGATGGTCAGCATGGCGAGGCCGACGATGGGGAAGACCGCGAAGATCGAGGTGTTGCCTTTGGCCGATTCCTCGATGGCTCCGCCCATCTCCATCCGATAGCCTTGCGGCAACTGATCGCGGATTTCGGCGAGCTTCGGCCAAAGGCGCGTCGAGACGTCGGGCGCCTGCACGCCGTCCTTGACGCCCGAGCGGACCGTGATGTTCATGTTGCGATTGCGCCGCCAGAAAATCGGCTCCTCGTGCTCATAGACAATCTTGGCGACCTGCGAGACCGTCACCGGCTTGCCGTCGCGCGAATAGACGACCATATCGCCCAGCCGCCCAAGGTCGCCGCGCTCGCCGGCCTCGGCGCGCGCTACGACGTCGATCTGGTCGATGCCGTCACGCAGCGTCGTGACGGTGACGCCCGAGATCACCATGCGCAGGCGATTGGAGACGTCCTGCGGCGTCACGCCGAGAAGACGGGCGCGATCCTGATCGATGACGAGCCGCACGCTTGGCGTCTGCTCGTTCCACGAGAGATGCGGATCGTCGACGCCCTCGTCCGTCGCCATCACGTCGCGCACCTGATAGGCGATGGCGCGCACCTTTTCGGGATCGTCGCCAATGATGCGGAACTGCACGGGGAAGCCTGTCGGCGGGCCGTAGCTGAAGCGTTCGACGCGGGCGCGCGCTTGCGGCACGGCGCCATTGGCGATCGCCGCCTCGATCTTTTTCTTCAACCGTTCGCGCGCCGCAATGTCCTTCGCGACGATGACAATCTCGGAATAGGCTTCGTTCGGCAGTTGCGGATTGAGGCCGAGCCAGAAGCGCGGCGGTCCTTGGCCGATATAGCTCGTGTAGAAGGCCGCGTCGGGATCGTCCTTGATGAGCGCCTCGGCTTGCCGCGCCGCTTCCGAAGAGGCGCTGATCGAGGAGCCCTCCGGCAGCCGCAGTTGGAAGAAGAGCTCCAGCCGCTCGGCATAGGGAAAGAACTGCTTCTGCACGACGATCATGCCGAGAATCGCCAGAGCGAAGACGCCCGCCGTCGAGGCGATCACGAGAAGCCGGTGGTCCACCGCCCAAGTGACGAGCGCCCGCAGACGTTTGTAGAACGGCGTGCGATAGATCTCGTCCGGATCATGCGCGGCATGCCCCTTGCCGAAATCGGGCAGGAGCTTCACGCCGAGAAAGGGCGTGAACATGACCGCGACGACCCAGGACGCGAGAAGGGCGATGAGCAGCACCCAGAACATGGAGCCCGTATATTCGCCGACCGCGGAATTGGCGAAGCCTACAGGCAGAAATCCCGCTGCGGTGATGAGCGTGCCGCTCAGCATGGGAAAGGCGGTCGACTCCCAGGCAAAGGTCGCGGCCTTGATGCGGCTGTAGCCTTGCTCCATTTTCACCATCATCATCTCGACCGCGATGATGGCGTCGTCGACGAGAAGGCCGAGCGCGATGATCAGCGCGCCGAGAGAGATGCGCTGAAGATCGACGCCGATCAGATTCATGAAGATGAACACGAAGGCGAGCACCAGCGGCACCGAGAGCGCGACAACGATGCCCGTGCGAAAGCCCAGTGAAACGAAGCTGACGCCGAGAACGATGACGAGCGCTTCGAGGAAGGATCTGGTGAACTCGCCAACCGCGTCCTCGACGACCTTCGGCTGATCCGCGATCTGGTCTATGTCGATCCCGATCGGAAGCTTCGCGCGAATCTCGTCGACGGCGGCCGTCACAGCCTTGCCGAATTTGAAGACATTGCCGCCCTTCGCCATGACGGCGCCGACGACGAGCGCGGGCTGGCCCTTGTAGCGCGCAAGAAATGACGGCGGGTCCTCGAAGCCCGCATAGACATTGGCGATGTCGCCCAGCCGGATCACTTTTCCATTCGCCGGAACGGGAATGGCGGCGATTGCGTCGGAGCCTTTCAACTCTTCCGTGACCTGGATGCGGACGCGATTGGAGGAGGTCTCGAAGACGCCGGCGTCGTTCACGGCGTTCTGCTTGGCGAGCGAGTCGAAAATCGCCTGCGGCTCGACGCCGAGATTGGCGATTTTGGCTTCGTTGAACTCAACGAAAATGCGCCGTAGCTGCTCGCCATAGACATCGACCTTCACGACGTCCGGCGTCTCGATGAGCCGCTGGCGCAGCGCTTCGACGACCTTGTCCAGCATATTATAATCGGCGCCGTCGCCAGTGACGGCGTAGAGCACGGCGTCGACGTCGCCATATTCGTCGTTGACCAGCGGCCCTTGCACCCCTGCCGGCAGATCGCCCTTGATGTCGTTGAGCTTCTTGCGGAGCTGATAGAAGAGCTGGGGAATCTCCTTCGGCGGCGTATTATCCTTGAAGGTCACCTGCATCGCCAGGAAGCCCGGCTTCGTGTAGGTGTCGATCTTCTCGAGATAGGGCAGCGTCTGAAGCTTCTTTTCGTAGAGATCCGCAACCTGGTCGCGCATCTCGTTCGCCGTCGCTCCCGGCCACAGCGCAGTGACATTCGCCACCTTGATCGTGAAGGACGGATCCTCCGCGCGACCGAGACGCAAATAGGAGTAGCCGCCTGCGACGGCGATCGCCAGCATCAGGAAGAGCATGAGGGCCGGCCGCGAGACCGCCCATTTCGACAGGTTGAAGCCCATGGCGCCGGTCTCCTAAAGCGACTGGCGCGTCATGACGCGCACTTTCCGGCCGGCTTCCAGCTTGTGGACGCCGAGCATGACGATCTGGTCTTTTTCGGAGATTTCCCCCGCGACCAACGCCGCATCCGAGGCGTAGCGGATGAGCTTGACCGGGGCGAGCTTCAGGCGGCCGTCGGCCTCGACCTTCCAAACCGAGGGGCCGTCGCCCTGATTATAGAGGGCCGAGAGCGGCACGCTCATAACGGTCTGGGAGCCAGGGGCCGCGATGGCGAGCGTCGCGCTCATGCCGAGTTGCACCGCCTGGTCGGGGTCGAGGATCGAATATCGCGCGGCGAAGGTGCGCGTCGCGGCGTCGGCGGCGGGGCTCAGCTCGCGAAGCTTCGCCTGATAGGTCTTCCCCTTGTTGGACCATAGCGTCAGCGTCGCTGTCCCTTTGTCGGCCAGCGGGACGAAATCTTCGGGCAGCGCGACCGCCGCCTCGAGCTCTCCGGAATGAGCGAGCTTGATCGCCGTCTGCCCGGCAATCATGACCTGACCCGGCTCGACCAGTGTTTGAGTCACCACGCCGTCGCCGTCGGCGCGAAGGGTCGCGTATTCGAGCGAGTTGCGCGCCAGCTCCAGCGCGCGCTCGGCCCGTTGCTGGCGTCCGCGCGCCTCCTGCGCGGCGGCGCGAATGCGATCGAGCGCCGCGTCGGTCGTCCAGCCGTTCTTGCGCAAGGCAAGCGCGCGCTTCTCGTCGCCTTGCGCCTGCGCCAGGACCATTTTGGCGGCGGCAAATTCGGCTTCGGCCTGCTCCGCCTGGAGCTTGAGGTCGTTTTCGTCCAGCGCCGCCAGGGGGGCGCCGGCCTTCACCTTTTGGCCGGCCTGAACGAAACGCTTCACAACCTTGCCGGTGACGCGGAAACCGAGGTCCGATTCGACGCGCGGGCGGATGGTCGCGACAAAATCCCGCGGCTGCGACTGCGCCGCGAGCCGCGGCTGAGCGACAAGCACGGGCCTATCATTGGACGCGTCGCCCGCCTGGTCGTGACGCTCGCAGGCCGCGAGCCCGAGCGCGACGATAAGTCCAGCAACCGCCGAAGGAATTGATGAATGAAGCTTGGCCATTGTATGAAGGGAGCCTCCGCTCGCCTGGAGGAGTAACGTCTGATGAATTTCAATATTCATCACTCGTCACGCGCGGTCAAGCCCTGACGGGCGGCGAACGGTCAGAATCTTGCTAGCGCCCTGAGCGCCGGCTCCATGCCGCTTGTCGAGGAGGATTCCTTCTTCTATATGCGGCCAACCCTTGCGGCAGGCTCGGGCGAACACAATCTTGGGGAACGATAGCGCTTCTGGATCGCGCGGCGGGCTCATGGCGAGCCGCTGTCCAAGAGCGTCGAAGGGACCGCTTCGGGGTCCAAATTCGAAAGCGAAAGGAACGACATATGGCCAAAATTATCGGCATCGACCTCGGCACGACCAACTCCTGCGTGGCCGTCATGGAAGGGTCGAGCCCCAAAGTCATTGAGAACGCCGAAGGCGCGCGCACGACCCCCTCGATCGTCGCCTTCACCGACGACGGCGAGCGCCTGGTCGGCCAGCCGGCGAAGCGTCAGGCGGTGACGAACCCCGACAAGACCTTCTTCGCCATCAAGCGCCTCATCGGCCGCACCTTCGAAGACCCGATGACCAAGAAGGACATCGGCCTCGTCCCCTATAAGATCGTGAAGGCCAATAACGGCGACGCCTGGGTGGAAGCCGCGGGCAAGCAATATTCGCCCTCGCAGATTTCGGCCTTCATCCTGCAGAAAATGAAGGAGACGGCGGAGGCCTATCTCGGCTCGACCGTCACGCAGGCCGTCATCACGGTTCCCGCCTACTTCAACGACGCCCAGCGTCAGGCCACCAAGGACGCCGGCAAGATCGCGGGCCTCGAGGTTCTGCGAATCATCAACGAGCCGACGGCGGCGGCGCTCGCCTATGGCCTCGACAAGAAGCAGTCGGGCACGATCGCGGTTTACGACCTCGGCGGCGGCACCTTCGACGTCTCGGTTCTCGAGATCGGCGACGGCGTCTTCGAGGTGAAGTCGACGAATGGCGACACCTTCCTCGGCGGCGAGGACTTCGACAATCGGCTCGTTGAATATCTGGCCAGTGAGTTCAAGAAAGAGCAGGGCATCGACCTTACCAAGGACAAGCTCGCCCTGCAGCGTCTGAAGGAAGCGGCCGAAAAGGCGAAGATCGAGCTCTCCTCCGCCACGCAGACCGAGATCAACCTGCCTTACATCACCGCCGACGCCACGGGTCCGAAGCATCTAACCCTGAAGCTGACGCGCGCGAAGTTCGAGGCGCTGGTCGACGATCTGATCCAGCGCACCGTCGAGCCCTGCAAGAAGGCGCTCAAGGACGCCGGCCTCACGGCGGCCGAGATCGACGAAGTGGTGCTCGTCGGCGGCATGACCCGCATGCCGAAGGTGCAGGAAGTCGTGAAGCAGTTCTTCGGCAAGGAGCCCCATAAGGGCGTCAACCCGGACGAAGTCGTCGCCATCGGCGCGGCGGTCCAGGCGGGCGTTCTGCAGGGCGACGTGAAGGACGTGCTGCTGCTCGACGTGACCCCGCTGTCGCTCGGCATCGAGACGCTCGGCGGCGTGTTCACGCGCCTCATCGACCGGAACACGACCATCCCGACCAAGAAGAGCCAGGTGTTCTCGACCGCTGAAGACAATCAGCAGGCCGTGACCATCCGCGTCTTCCAGGGCGAGCGCGAAATGGCGGCGGACAATAAGCTGCTCGGCCAGTTCGACCTGATGGGCATTCCGCCGTCCCCGCGCGGCATGCCGCAGATCGAGGTGACCTTCGACATCGACGCCAACGGCATCGTGAACGTCACGGCGAAGGACAAGGCCACCAACAAGGAGCAGCAGATCCGCATCCAGGCCTCTGGCGGTCTGTCGGACGCCGACATCGACAAGATGGTCAAGGACGCCGAGCTGCACGCGACCGAGGACAAGAAGCGCCGCGAGCTGGTCGACGCCAAGAACCATGCCGAAGCCGGAATCCATACGGCAGAGAAGGCCGTGGCCGATTACGGCGACAAGGTCTCCGGCGCCGACAAGAGCGCGATCGAGGCGGCAATCGCGTCGCTGAAGAGCGCGCTCGAAGGCGATGATGTCGAGGCCATCAAGGCCAAGACCAATGAGCTGGCGCAGGCCTCGATGAAGCTCGGCGAGGCGATGTACAAGGCCCAGCAGGCCGACGCGACCGGCGCCGGCGCAGCCGAGGCCCCCAAGGACGACGTGATCGACGCCGAGTTCAAGGACGTCGGCGACGACCACAAGAAGTAAGCGCGCTCTGGCCTCGAGCGGCCGGATGCGCTAGCCAACGGGGAAGCCCGGCGCGAGAGCGCCGGGTTTCGTTGCATCCAAGTGAGGCCAGGGAAGGCCCCGAATGAGACCCTCCGCGGCGCTTGAATTACATCGCGAAGCTGTCCGGGCGGCGGTGACTCGCTACCGCACGGCCAATCCGCGCGTGTTCGGCTCCGTTCTGTATGGGGAGGATCACGAGGGCAGCGACATCGACATTCTGGTCGATGCGCTCCCGGGAGCGACCCTGTTCGATCTTGGCGGCCTGCAAATGGACCTGCAGGGTATTCTGGGCGTGCGAGTTGATCTGCTGACGCCGCAGGAACTGCCCAAGCGCATTCGCGCCCAGGTGATCTCCGAGGCGGAGCCGATATGAGGGACCGGAACGTCTTCCTCGTCCTTGACCAAATGTTGGAGGCGGGACGGCGCGCCACGTCCTTTTTAGAGGGAATGCAAGAACAGGATTTTCTCGCCGATGTCCGAACGCAGCAAGCGGTCGCCATGAGCCTTCTCATCATCGGCGAGGCGGCGACGCGGCTCGGGCGAGATCACCGGGAGTTTATCGCGGCTCATCCTAACCTGCCGTTGCAACACATGGTTGGATTGCGCAATCGGATCGCCCACGGCTATACCGAGCTGAACTTTCGCGTCATTTGGCAAACAGTGCTGTCAGACGTGCCGGAATTGCTTTGTCGCCTCGATACGATTTATGAGGCTGCTGGAGAGCAATTAGGCGGCGCGCCGAACGGACCAACCGAAGACTAAAATGTCCAAACGCGATTATTACGAAGTCCTCGGCATCTCGAAGACCGCGACGGAAGTCGAGATGAAAATCGCCTTTCGCAAGATGGCGATGCAATGCCATCCGGACCGCCATCCCGGCGATGCGGAGGCGGAGGCGCGCTTCAAGGAATTGAACGAGGCCTATCAGACCCTCACCGATCCGCAGAAGCGCTCGGCCTATGACCGCTTCGGCCACGCCGCCTTCGAGCGGGGCGGCATGGGGGGCTTTGGCGCGTCGGAAGGCTTCGGCGCCTCCATGGCCGATATTTTCGAGGATCTCTTCGGCGACGTCATGGGGCGGCGCGGCCGCTCTGGCGGGCGCGAGCGCGGCTCCGACCTGCGCTACAATATGGAGATCACGCTGGAGGAGGCCTATCACGGCAAGACCGCCTCGCTCCAGATTCCGACCTCGGCGACCTGCGAAGCCTGCGCCGGCACGGGCGCCAAGAAGGGCTCCAAGCCCAAGACCTGCACCACTTGCGCCGGCCATGGCCGCGTGCGCGCGCAGCAGGGCTTCTTCGCCATCGAACGCACCTGCCCGACCTGTCAGGGGCGCGGCGAGATCATCGAGAATCCCTGCCCCTCCTGCTCGGGCTCGGGCCGCAAGACTGTGGAGCGCTCGCTCTCCGTCAATGTGCCGCCGGGCGTCGAGGACGGGACCCGCATTCGCCTTGCGGGCGAGGGCGAGGCCGGCATGCGCGGCGGGCCGCCCGGCGACCTCTACATTTTCCTTTCCGTGAAGCCGCACCCCTTCTTCCAGCGCGACGGCGCCGACCTTTATTGCCGCGTGCCGATCTCGATGGTCCGCGCCGCGCTGGGCGGCGAGATCAAGGTCCATGCGCTCGACGGCTCGGAGGTCAAGATCAAGGTGCCGGAGGGCGCCCAGTCCGGCCGGCAGATCAAGGCCAAGAGCAAGGGCATGCCCGTCCTGCGTGGGCGCGACCACGGCGATTTGCATGTGCAGCTCAGCGTCGAGACCCCGCAGAAGCTCACAAAGCGGCAGAAAGAGCTCTTGGCGGAGTTCGAGAAGGAATCCTCGCACGAGACGCATCCCGAGGAGCATGGTTTCTTCGCGCGGATGAAGGATTTGTTCGGGGGGTAGAGCAGGGCGAGACGCGCCATATCTGGCTGCCCGTTGTGCGCGACTTTGGCGCGCTTGCGCGTCCGCTTCTTCGGCAGAAACGACAGTTGATCATAGCTGCACTGGGAAGCACGCGACCGCTCCAGTCCTTGCCAGTAGCTTAGCCGTTTGTTATAGGCTTTCCAGTTCTCAAGCGCGCCAGAATATCTAAGCAGACAAGCGGCCACCAGTCTGCGAGCGACTTATTTGTGTCGGTATTTCAAGGACTAAGAAAATGAAAAATGCGGCGTTAAAGTTCTCTCGGGTGATTGTTGCTTTATTTGTCGGCGGATGTGCAACGTCGGGAAATCCAACTGTCAAGTTCAGCCAGGATGTTTTGAAAAATCCTAACACTGGGCAAGTTGTTGTGTGTGGAGGGCGTATTAACGCTTCAGCACCCGCGATTTCCAGAAGGGCTTTCGAAGCCACCCATCAAGCGTGCGTCCGCAATGCAAAGGCGGTGGGCTATACGCACGAGTTGCAGGTGACCAGGTGGCCGTGAGCTGCCGCTAACAAGAACGCTGGTTTTGCTCTGGATTTCCCGATCGCTCGCTTTGCGAGCGTCGGGAATGACACGGAACCAACCAAGTGGGTTACCTATCAACGCAGCCCGCGCGCCAGCCGGCTATGGCGTCGGCTGTATAAGAAATAAATCGCCAGCCCGATCGCCATCCAAATGAGAAAGCGCTCCCAGGCGATGGCCGGGAGCCGGGATAAAAGCCACAGCGAGAAGGCGACGCCGGCGAGCGGCGTGAAGGGCACGAAAGGCGTGCGGAAGCTTCTCGGCGCGTCCGGCCGGGTTTTGCGCAGCACGATCACGGCGACGCAAATGACCACGAAAGCGGAAAGCGTGCCGATATTCACGAGCTCGGCCACTTCCTTGATCGGGTAAAGCGCCGCCACAACCGCCGTCAGCGCGCCGGCGATCAGCGTCGGCCGATAGGGCGTGCGAAAGCGCGGATGCACCACCGCGAACCACTGCGGCAGCAGGCCGTCGCGGCTCATCGCGAACCAGATGCGCGCGCAGCCCAGGAGAAACGCCAGCATCACGCTGGTGATGCCGGCGACGGCGGCGATCGACACGATGAAGGCCACCCAGGGCAGGCCGATCGAGGCGAAAGCGGCGACGACGGGCGCCGGCGTGTCCAGCGTGTCGAAGCGCGCAATGCCTGTCAGCACCAGCGACATGGCGACATAGAGCGTGAGCGATATGGCGAGCGACAGCAGCACGGCGCGGGGCAGGTCGCGTTGCGGATGACGCGCTTCTTCCGCCGCCGTCGTCAGCGTGTCGTAGCCAAAGACTGCGAAGAACACGACCGCCGCGCCCTCGGCGACACCCGAGAAGCCGAAGGGCATGAAAGGCCGCCAGTTCTCTAGGCGCACATAGGGCAGGCCTGCGGCGATGACGAAGAGCACGGCCGCCACCTTAACAACCACCATCGCCGTGTTGAAACGCGCGCCCCATTCGATGCGCAGCGTCAGCAGCCCTGCGACGCCCAAGGCGCCGAGCGCCGCGAGAAGATCGACCATATGACCGGGGCCCGTCCCCGCCGCGCCGGCCGCCCAATCGGGAAGGGGAATGCCAAGCTGGGCGAGCAGCGCCTGCAAATAGCCCGACCAGCCGATGGAGACGACGGCGACCACCAGCGCATATTCGAGCAGCAGGTCCCAGCCGATGATCCAGGCGACCAGCTCGCCGAGCACCGCATAAGAATAAGTGTAGGCGCTGCCCGCGACCGGAATCAGACCGGCGAATTCCGCATAGGACAGCGCCGCGGCGCCGCTGGCGACGCCGGCGATCAGAAAGGACAAGGCGACGGCCGGGCCGGCCTGCGTCGCGGCGACGACGCCGGTCAGCACGAAAATGCCGACGCCAATCAATCCGCCGAGCCCGATGCTGGTGAGCTGCCACACGCCCAGCACGCGGGGGAAGCCGCCTGCGCCGTCGGCTTCCGATCGAAGACGCTCGATGGATTTGGCGCGCGCCAGTTCGCGCAGGCTCATGCTCGCCCCCTTCATACCCGAGGCTTCACATAAGCGATCGCGCCAGCGCTGTCATGTTCGACAAAAGAGCGGGCAAAGCCGCCCTTTTGCGCGGCTTATTTTGCTTGCTCGAGATGCATCAGCGCTTCTTCCGCGTGTTTGGTCGCGGCTTCAGCTTTTTTCTCCTTGCCCGTCTCGATGGCCTTTTCGAGATGGGTGATGCCCTGCTTGATATGCGGGTTCGCCTTTTCCTTCTCGGCCGCTTCGGCGTGTTTCAGCGCTTGTTCGGCGTGGGTGGCGAGCACGTCGCCATGACCCTGCTTGCCGTGATCGATCGCCTGCTTGGTATGCGCGATCGCTTCGGAAAGATGGTTTTCCGCAAAGGCCAGTCGTGGCGCGAAGGCCAGTCCGAGCGAAAGGGAAAGCGCGAGAGCGAAAACTCTGCGGTTCATTTGACCGACTCCTCAAATACGTGCCGCAGAAGCGATATGGCGCGCTCGCGTCATCCTTCCAGCGTCGCCCTTGGCGCCCGCGCGCTCTATTGTCTGTCGGCCGCGTAGAGCGCGCAGCTTTCGCCGAATTCGCCGAGGCCATTTTCGAGCAGAGAGGAAAGGAGGGGGATGCCGATGAGATAGGCCGAGGTCGAGCCCTGACGCCGGGCGCGCGCCTCACGCACCGCCTCGTTCCAATCCGCCGCTGCATAATCGCCGCGTCCGATCCAGGTGAGGGCCACGAGCTCAGCCTGCTCGTCTTCGTCCATGGCGTCGATGAAGGAAGCAATTTCGTCACGCACCGTAGCAAAGGCCTCTTCGGTCATGACGCTCACGAAATTGTCGTCGGTGGCGTTGGAGGCGTCGGCGTCCATGCCTTCGTCCTCGCTTTCGAGTTCGCGCGCTTTGACGACGATGAAGCAAACCTTGTCGGTATTGATTGTGGGCATGGCCGTTCCTCTCCGTTTCGATGCGAGCTGGCGGCTTTACCGTGGCCGCTCTCGCGAGCGGCGCCCTTTGCATATATTCATCCTGCCCAATTTAGACCGGTCTCGAGGCAACAATTTTGCGAGGCGCTCGAGCGCCTTGCGCCTGGGAGAGGCCGCGGGCGGCCTCTGCCGAGCTTATTGCACGGCATGGCTGCGTAGAAATCAAGTCATATCCATTCAATCACTTATTGCTGAAGTATATAGTCAAGCTGTTAAAGTATATATTTATGAGAAAGAAGTTTGATTCTTGTACTATGTATTAACTCTATAATAAACTCGCAAAATAGTCAACTTTTTGCCAACATTGTGCCATGAGATCCATGTAATACTTAATTGTTGTAATTATTAGGAGTAAAAATGACATGATAGCCAGCGACATTCTACCAACATTACGCGTTGTTTCGCTTCCCGGCGCCAACCCGTCGTCTGCTCAATTGAGCGACTACAAAAGCGCTTACGCCATGTGGAAGATGGTCTGGTCGGAGACATTCAGGGAGCTGGATGGGCTCGACAAAATGTTCTCGGACGATTTCGCCCGGCAAGACGAAATCCTCTGCGTCTTTCGCGGCCCCGTATGTTTGGCGCTGGGCCTGATGCGCTGGCGGGATATCGAGCTCCCGAGCGTGCGCGAGGATTCCTATTTTCAGATGTGGCCCGCGGAAGCCATCGATGGGCTGCGCGCCAATGGCAAAGACATCATCATCTGCTGCAATTTGACAATCCATCCGATGGCGCGGAGCAACGCCCTCGGGCTGCCGATGAAAGACGTCATGATGGGCCTTCTCATCCAGCGCTTTTTGGAGTCGGGCGCCGACGCCATGACGGGCGCCATGCGCGCTGATCGCGGCATGCACAAGACGACCTATCGGCTCGGCGCGACGCCTCTGGCGACCGGTTTGGTCCACCACAATTCGCCGGTCGATCTCGTCGCCTTCTTTCCGCAAAACATGACCGGCGGGGAAGCGGAGGTTGCCCGCGCAGTACGGTACCTCTGGGGCGTCAAGCGGCAACATCCCATCCAAAGAGCTCGTTACAAGGGGGCGAAAAATGCGTGAAGCGCTCGATGTTCTTCTCAGCAACGTGAAAAAGGAAATGTCGGCGTGCCCTTGGGAAAATCCCTACGCCTACGCCGATTTTCTCGCGCAGACTTATTACTACGTCTGCCACTCGACGCGGCTTTTGGGTCTTGCGGCGGGCCTTTGCCGGGTCGATAGAGACCTGCTTCACCGCCGCTTCGTTCAGCATATCGGCGAGGAAAAACTGCATGAGCGCCTGGCGTTGAACGATCTGCGCGGCCTGGGGTCGAAGCTCGAGGACTTTCCCGAACATTCGATAACAAAGGCGTTTTACGAGTCGCAATACTACAAGATCGAGCGCCTCGATCCGACCGCGCTCTTTGGTTACATCCTTCTCCTGGAAGGAGTCGCGGTATCCGCTTGCCCTGACATCTATCAGCGCGTCGAGCGCGCGCACGGCAAGCGCTGCGCCAATTTCTTGAGGGTTCATGTCGAGGAGGACGTCGATCATCTGCCGAAAGCCTTCGCCCAGATCGAGGGCCTGTCGGCGAGCCAGAAGAGCGACATTCTGGTAAACATGGCCCAGACCGCCGATCTTTACTGCCAGATCATCTCGCAGGCGGCTCGAGGCCGGAGCGTCGAGCGCGCGAGGGCGGCTTAGCAATATCGACAAATGCGACGCGCGCGCCCGACGCGCGCGTCGTGAACGCGGCTTCACCGGAGCCCTTGTCCCCGACCGGCGCGCTTCGCATATAGTGACGGAGAAATTTTGCGGAGCGGCGGATGCGTGTCGGCGCGCCCAGGGAAATCAAGGACAATGAATATCGCGTCGGCCTGACGCCGTCGTCCGTCGCGGAGCTGGTTCATTCCGGCCACGACGTGCTGATCGAGAAAGGCGCCGGCGCGGGCGCTGGCCTGACGGATGACGATTATGCGCTGGCCGGCGCCCGACTCGTCGAAGGCCCAGCGGAGATATTTGCGAGCGCAGAATTGATCGTGAAGGTCAAGGAGCCGCAGCCGATCGAAATCGCGCTGCTGCGGCCGGGGATGGTCCTTTTCACCTATCTGCATCTTGCCGCCGACGCCGCGCTCACCCGGGGCTTGATGCAGAGCGGCGCTAATTGCATCGCCTATGAAACGGTGACGTCCGCCGGCGGCGGTCTGCCGCTGCTGGCGCCGATGTCGGAAATCGCCGGCCGTCTTGCGCCGCAGGTGGGCGCGCGCTTTCTCGAAAAAGGCGAGGGCGGGAGAGGCGTGCTGCTCGCTGGCGCGCCGGGCGTTCCATCGGCGGAGGTTCTCGTTCTCGGCGCCGGCAATGTCGGCTTGCAGGCGGCGGCGATAGCGCTGGGCATGGGCGCGAGCGTGCTCGTCGCGGATCGCAACGTCGAGGCCCTGCGCCGTCTCGAAGCGAGATTCGGGTCGACTGTACGGAGCATCTATTCCACCCGCACATCCGTCGCCGAAACAATCAAGCGCGCCGATCTCGTCATCTGCGCCGCGCTGACGCCGGGCGCCCGCGCGCCCATTCTCGTCACGCGCGACATGTTACCCACGATGAAGCGCGGCGCCGTCATCGTCGACGTCGCTATCGACCAGGGCGGCTGCTGCGAGACCTCGCGCCCGACGAGCCATTCCGACCCGGTCTATGTCGTCGACGGCGTGGTGCATTATTGCGTGACCAATATGCCGGGCGTCGTGCCGCGCACCTCGACCTTCGCGCTCAACAACGCCACTTTGCCTTTCGTCCTCGCGATCGCGAACAAGGGCTGGCGGGCGGCGCTTACGGACGATTCACATTTGCGCGCGGGGCTCGAAATTTTCGACGGGCGCGTCGTCTCGGCCCCTGTCGCGGCGGCGCATGAGCTGCCGCTCACGCCATTGCCCGGTGTTTTCTATTGAGCGATAGGCCCGATCCCGCGACATCATGGCGGAGTGGCGGCGTCCGGAGTTCTATGTGATTGTAAGAAATAGACGATACCTTCCTTCGGCTCGCGCGGAGGCGCGGCGCGGCCGGCCAGCCGCTTTCTTGACCGCCAAAACGCCGATAGACCGAGGCGCGCCGGGTCGTTATGGGCATAGCGCCCAGGCCGCTAAAAGCCGCCGCCCGCGGGAAAATGTCGAGGAGAAAGCATGACGGTCACGCGCGACGAAGAGCCTGCGGTCGAGGGGCGGAAGGCTCCGCCAGGGATCGAGGCGGCGTCGGAGGCGACGGGACGCAAGAAGAAATCCAAGAAGAAGGGCGAGAAGAAAGCCAAGGCGGCGGCCGCCAAGATGCGTGAGACGGCGGCGGAGCCTGCCGCCAACGCGCCGCGCAAGGAACGGAAGGCCGAATCGAGGGCCGCGGAGGCGGGCGCGCAATCGATGCTGATGCCGCCGATTCCATCGCCGCTGACGAGCGCCGAGCTCGAACTCATGGCCGAGAACATGGCCAAGCTCGTCGACCAGGGCCGCAAGGCCATCGCCGCCGCCATCGGCAATGTCGACGCCGGGGGACCGCGCAGCGAGCTTGCGGCGAGCGTCGCCGACGCCACCAAGACGCTGGGCGTCGTCGCGGAATATTGGCTGGCAAAACCCGACCGCGCGGCCGTGGCGCAGGCCGAGCTTTACGGGGGCTTGAGCGAAATCTGGCGCCAGACCATGCGCCGCTATACGGGCGAGAATGTTCCGCCGATCGTGCCGCCCGATCCCGCCGACAAGCGCTTCGCCTCGCCCGAATGGGAGCAGAATCCCTTCTTCGATTGGCTGCGCCAATCCTATCTCTATACGTCCCGCTGGGCCGGCGAGATGGTCGACAAGGCCGAGGGGCTCGATCCGCAAACGCGCGCCAAGGCGGCGTTTTACACGCGGCTGCTGGCGAGCGCAGTGTCGCCGTCGAATTTCGTCGCCACCAATCCCGAGCTGCTGCGCGCGACGATCGAGAACAAGGGCGAAAACCTGATCCGCGGCCTGAAGATGTTCGCCGAGGACATCAACGCCGGCGGCGGCGTGCTGAAGATTCGCCAGAGCGACGACAGCAAATTCCGTCTTGGGATCGATCTCGCCAACACGCCGGGCAAGGTCATCTGGCGCAACGACGTGATGGAGCTCATCCAATATTCGCCGACGACCGAGGAGGTCTATGCGCGCCCGCTGCTCCTTATGCCGCCCTGGATCAATAAGTTCTACGTGCTCGATCTCAACAAGGACAAGAGCTTCGTGCGCTGGGCGGTCGAGCAGGGCTTCACCGTCTTCATCATCTCCTGGGTCAATCCCGACGAGAGCAAGGCCGAGAAGGGTTTCGAGGCCTATATGCACGAGGGCATTCTCACGGCGCTGGACGTCATCGAGAAGGCGACGGGCGAGCGCAAGGTGACGGCAGCGGGCTATTGCGTCGGCGGCACGCTGCTGGCGCTGACGCTCGCCTATATGGCGGCGACAGGCGACGACCGCATCGAGAGCGTCACCTTCTTTGCGACGCAGGTGGATTTCAGCGAGGCGGGCGATCTTCAGATCCTCATCGACGAGGCGCGCATGGCGGCGCTCGACGAGGCCATGGCGAAGACCGGCTATCTCGAAGGCGTGAAGATGGCCAACGCCTTCAACATGCTGCGGCCGAACGAGCTGATTTGGACCTATGTGGTCAATAATTACATGAAGGGCGTCGAGCCCGTGGCCTTCGATCTGCTTTACTGGAACTCGGATTCAACGCGCATTCCGCGCGCCAATCACTCCTTCTATATGCGGAGCTGCTATCTCGAAAACCGCATCACGCGCGGCGAGATGGTGATGAGCGGCGTGCCGATCAATCTGCGCCTCGTGAAGATTCCCGTCTATTCCGTCGCGACGAAGGAAGACCACATCGCGCCGGCGCGCTCGGTTTTCCGCGGCGATAAATTCTTCGGCGGCGACGTCACCTATGTGCTCGGGGGCTCGGGCCATATCGCCGGCATCATCAATCCGCCGGCGAAGGGCAAATATGGCTATATGACCGGCGGGCCGGTAAAGGGCGGATTCGACGAGTGGGTGGCAGCGGCCGAGGAGCATCCCGGCTCCTGGTGGCCGCATTGGCTCGAGTGGATCACCGCCCAGGCGCCGCGCAAGGTTCCGGCGCGCGAGCCTGGCGGCGGCAAGCTCGAAATCCTATGCGACGCGCCGGGCGACTATGTGCGCGTGAAGGCGTAATACTGCGAGCGCCGGGGAACCCCGCCGTCATTGCGAGCAAAGCGAAGCAATCCAGGGCCGTGATGTGGCTCTGGATTGCTTCGTCGCTGCGCTCCTCGCAATGACGGCGGTGGTCGCCATGTCGGCGTCACTGTCCGAATTCAAATCGCGTGACCACGGGCGAGATAAGCCAGCCGCGCGGCCATGCGTTCGATCTCCAGCGGATCATAGTCGGTCGGTAAATCTTCGGGCGGCACGTCGGATTCACTCGTGCGCGTCTCCATGCCGTCGTCGCCGAAGAAGAAACGGGCGCCGGTGGGGGTGAAGGTTACGATCCATTCGGCGTTTTGTTTTTCGACACGGAAGTCGTCGGTTTTCAGCGCGTTCATTGCAGCCGCTCCGGTTGGCGGCGGCAGATAGGGCAGGGGGAGCGGCGGGCAAGAGCCCCCTCCCCAACCCTCCCCTGTTTCACGGGCTATCGGATTCACACATCGTAGAAGGTCAGCGCGGCTCCGAACTTTATTCGTCGAAAGTCGTCGAGGCCCTGGCGCATTACTTTGGGGCCGGGCTTTCCGTAATAGGCGGTCCAGCCGCCGAGCCTGGCGACGACCCAGGCGGCGAAGGCGAGGCTGCCTTTGCGGTGGGGGTTCTTCTGGCGGGCCGTCGCGCCCTCGAGCTTCGCCGAGACGGCCTCGAGCAGCGCTTCGTCCTCGGGTTCGAAAGCGTCCGTCAGCAACTGGTCGGTCGCGCCGTCGCGCGCCTTGACCAGTTGCATGACCGTCACCGCGGCGACCGCCGTCGCCGCCACCAGCTTGATCATCACTTTCGGATCGCAGATGTCGGCCTGCTCGATCTCGAAGCCCGCCGTCTTCAGCGTGCGGAAGAATTCCTCGATGGTCCAGCGCATTCGATAGAGGTCGATCACCCGGCGCGCCTCGGCCAGGCTCGTCGCCGCATGGGTCGTGAGAAGCCGCCAATGAATGGGCGCGACGCCCTCCGCGGCCCCGACCTCGCGCACGTCGACCAAAGTCACGCCGACCGTGTCCGGCAAGTCGCGCGCGCCGTGGCGCGGCTTGCGCAAAGTGACCGGCGAGACGCGGACCGCGAGCGCCGCCTTGCGCGCCTTGCGTCCCGGAGCCGCCGGGATCTCGGCGACGAAGCGGCCCGCCTCGGCCAATCCGTCGGCGAAGGGGAACAAAAGCTCGATCGCATCCTCGCCGTCTGCGGCGATCGTCCGGTTCTGGCAGGCGCGCACAATCAGCTCCACGCCGCCCGGACGCTGCGCGAGATGCGCGTAGATGTCGCTCTCCCGATCCGAGACGACAGTGATCCGCCTCGCCGCCGCGAAATCCTCGCGCGCATGCGTCGCCACATCGAGCCAGCGCTGCGATTCCTTGTCCGCGAGCGCGCGCGAGCGCCGCGCCGCGACCTTGGCCCCCGTGTCGCGGTTCCAGACCTCGGCATGAGCGAGGCCGAGCAGCGCGCCCGTGCCGGCGTCGAGCGCCAGGGCCGCGTGCAGCAAAAGACCGCGCGTCCCGCCGCCCTTGCCGACCGGCCCATAGCCGTTCGCCTGCGCGCGCTTGCCGCCGAGCGCCAGCTCGCTGGTGTCCTGCGCCACCACTATGTCGCGACCCGCCGCCCGCGCCGCTGTGAGCCCGGCGGCGTGCCGCGCCATCTCCTCGGCTGTCACCGCAGGATTGCGCAGGAAGCGCGTGAGCCGCACCTCCTGCGCCCGCCGCCCGCCGGCGATCCGACGCGAGCGATCCAGGAAGCCGGGACGCCCCGGCCCCGTTCGGCCGGTAGCGTGAAGGAAATAAACGCATCGGGGCCAAGGCGTCCCGGCTGCGGTCTTTATTCGCGCGCACCTTTCCGTCCGGGGTGGGGTCATCAAGTGACCTTGGCCCTTCGGGTGCAGCCGCCAGACGGCGCCTGCTTCTTTCCCGGGAGGTTTGACGCTCCCGAGCGCGTCGCAAGGGTCTCGACATGCGCCGCCTCCGGCCCGCCGGCGCTTTCCCTTTCGGTACTCGGGCCGCGTGTCGCGGGCGCGAAAACTATGCCCAGCCTTTGCGTGGGATTTCTCCCGCGCAATCTCCCCACGAAGGAGAAGGCCCGGCGGGCGGCGCCGGATTCCCGCACGGAACGAGGGTCGCGTCCCGCGCTTAACCGACCCCGCCGGCGCCGTCGACCCTGACGGCGCCCCTGCAAGTTGGCGAGGCGAGCGAAGGATAAGGGAGGTTTTGGGGGGTGGGGATAGATTGGAGGCGAAATTTTTGATGAGGGCCGCGCTCCACCCCTCTCCCCGCGCTTGCGCGGGGAGAGGTTGGGTGAGGGGCTTGGGGGATAAGTGGAAACGAAAAACGCCGCAAGGGCGCTCGCTTTTGTAACGCACGCGCGGGTTCCGGCCCCGGCCCCTCACCCAGCCTCTCCCCGCAAGCGGGGAGAGGGGCAGAGGTCGCCTCCCCATGAGGGAGAGACACGGCGGGCGACGCCGGATTCCCGCACGGAACGAGGGGCGTCGCCCCGCGCTTAGTCGACCCCGCCGGCGCCGCCGACCCTGACTACGCCCCTGCAAGTTGGCGGGGCGGGAACATAACTCAAGTTTGAAGCGTGGGATAAGTCCTCGCCAATTTCAGGTAGCGATAAACTTTTGTTGTTCAAATAAGTCTACTACCTCAATCGCGATGGCATGCAGCAGATGAATGATTCTTTCCTGCAATTTGAACATGTCATTGGATATTGCTCGTAGGTCGGCGGAGTCAAACTGAATAACTTCTCCATGCGCACATCGGTGGCGAAGGTCAACCAATCTGCCGACTGATGGCTTGTACTCGGTAACAAGATCCGAGTTTATTCCGATAGACGAAAGTACCCAGCTAAGATTCGAAAAATTCATGTTTCCTATCTTGAGGTAAATTTCCTCGTCTGGCAATGAGATTCCGTCGTATATTTGTCCATTGCTTATAGATAAAATCAGGGAATCATTTGTCATCTGGTTTATTTTCTTTCTTAGCAAGGGGGCAACAAGCGTCTCTCTAACGCAATGGATGCAGCTTTGCGCTGTTGTAGAGTTTCTTATATGAAGTAGCGATTGAGCTGCGACGTTTTTTACATAGCCTTCATAGTGCGCATATGTAATTGCCACAAAACACCTGTAAGAGAAGCCAAATTTGTGTTTGTCGCTGATGTCACGTAGAAGCTGCAGCTTGCACATTGCGAGTTCGCCCTCACGCCACCTAAGGTCGGTGTCTATGAAAGAATTAAGAAGTGAGTTCGGCATGATATCTTTTTAGGCTAGCTTTATAGCTTCTTCAATCACCGCAACTCTGCCAGCAAGTTTAGATTTTTTATTTGCTCCTGGACCAACGTTCTCTCTGAATTGCGCAGACTGGCGAGCCTGTGTCACGGTGTCATACAGTTTGGCTTTGTCTGTTGACTCGCATTTTTCAATGTTCCGAGAGAAAGCTACAGAAATCGCTTCGTAGTGTGCTGGAGCTAAGCCGCCAATGGGTCGATTGTCTTTAAACTTGCAAAAGGCGCTCTCGCCTAGAACTCGCTCAATACAATCGAAGGTTCGGCAAAAAATTGCTTGTTTCTCTTTGATTGGAAAAGGAACCCTTGTTAGTAATACGGCCTCCATAAAATCATCCAACCAATTAGCAACATGTCCCGCGTAATAATCCGAGCCATCTTTAGCTGCGAAAAACCTGAGGGATAATTCCTCTCTGCCCCGTTTTTCGAGGTCGCTGTCAGCGAGCGTTTCTGTTGTTTTCACGAATGAGGGGTGATAGGACATCTCAATAATCTTGTTATAAAACTCGATACCCCATCCGCCGAAAAGTCTAGCAGAACAATTTCTTAATTCTTGCTCGCTCAGTTCTGACCCACCTGCATTCAGGCGCTTGAACATCTCATACCGTAGAAAATACTTGCTCTGGCGTTTTACAATAATGGCGCGCACGCTTGACCGTTTGAGCTGAAGCTTGAGTGCAAGGGGAAGGTCGTCGAATAGGCAATCGTTCAGATTCCCTATGATGTTGCAGCCAGACAGTTTTAAGGGTTTCTTACCAATGAGTTCTGATTGGATAAATTGGATCATGCTGCTGATGCGCTGGAGCCCATCGATTAGCTCTAAGGTTCCGTCTTCGTTCTCGATAAAAAATATTTGCGGGATGGGCAGCCGCAGCAATATAGACTCAACAAGCCGAGACTTTTGTTCATCAGACCAGCGAAATAGCCTCTGATACTCGGGGTCAATCTTGATTTCTTTATTGTCCTGCAGGTTGATAATCTCACCGAAAGATAAATCCACTGCTTCAGTACGAACTTCCCCAATCTTAGTATCAATCTCTTTCACCAGCCTGTCTTGTTTCGTTTCCGTTGACATATCGTGCCTTCGAATCTTTCGATCGGATCAAAATCCTACTCTCACACGGCTATCGGCGCCATCCCCGTGACCTCCAGCCCGCTTGACGCCGCCGCCCCGCCATGGCCATTAAGCGCCAGGCCAGAAAGCGCGCCGTTTTTGCGAGGAGAGACTCCGGCATGAATATCCACGAATACCAGGCCAAAGCCATTTTGCGCGAGTTCGGCGCGCCCGTCGCCGCTGGCTTTCCGGTCCTGAAGGCCGATGAGGCCGCCGAGGCCGCCAAGAAGCTTCCCGGCCCGGTCTATGTGGTGAAGGCGCAGATCCACGCCGGCGGCCGCGGCAAGGGCAAGTTCAAGGAAGAGGCGGCCGGCCCGCAGGGCGGCGTGCGCATCGCCAAGTCGATCGAGGAAGCGGAAGGCTTTGCCCGGCAGATGCTCGGCAATACGCTTGTCACGATCCAGACCGGCGAGCCCGGCAAGCAGGTCAACCGCCTCTATATCGAGGATGGCGCCGCTATCGACAAGGAATTCTACCTCTCCATGCTGATCGACCGCGCGACCTCGCGCATCGCCTTCGTCGTCTCGACGGAAGGCGGCATGGACATCGAGAAGGTCGCGCACGACACGCCCGAGAAGATCGTCACCTTCTCGGTCGATCCGGCCACCGGCCTGATGCCGCATCACGGGCGCCGCGTCGCCGACGCGCTCGGCCTCAAGGGCGATCTTGCGAAGCAAGCGGGCGATCTCGTCGGCAAGCTCTATGCGGCCTTTGTCGCCAAGGACATGGAGCTTCTCGAGATCAATCCGCTGATCACCACCAAGGACGGCAAGCTGCGCTGCCTCGACGCCAAGGTGAGCTTCGAGAACAATGCGCTCTATCGGCATCCGGAGCTGGCCGAGCTGCGCGACCTCTCCGAAGAAGACGAGAAGGAAATCGAGGCGTCGAAGCACGACCTCGCCTATATCTCGCTCGACGGCAATATCGGCTGCATGGTCAATGGCGCCGGCCTCGCAATGGCGACCATGGACATCATCAAGCTCTATGGCGCCTTCCCGGCGAACTTCCTCGACGTCGGCGGCGGCGCCACGACCGAGAAGGTGACGGCGGCCTTCAAGATCATCACCGCCGACCCGAATGTGAAGGGCATTCTGGTCAATATCTTCGGCGGCATCATGCGCTGCGACACCATCGCGGAAGGCGTGATCGCGGCGGTGAAGGAAGTGGGGCTCAAGGTGCCGCTGGTCGTGCGCCTCGAAGGGACCAATGTCGATCTCGGCAAGAAGATCATCAGCGAGTCGGGGCTGAATGTGATCCCGGCCGATGATCTCGACGACGCCGCGCAGAAGATCGTGAAGGCGATTAGCTAAAGCTGACGTCCGTCTCATCGGTTTATTTGCCCCTCGTCCTCGGACGAGGGGTTTTTTGTTTTTGTAACCCATTGGCGGGCGCGGGCGTGAACCCATCCCTCCCCTTTACGGGGAGGGTGGCCCCGCGCAAGCGGGGTCGGGTGGGGTCAGGCCCCACCACTGCCGTTGAGGCGCGGACCCCACCCGTCGGCCTGCGGCCGCCGACCTCCCCGTAAAGGGGGGTATGGGGATCACGGCGCCAGATCGCTATTCATCCGATTGCTCGCCGAGCGCATCCTTCCGCCTTGCTTCGCGGGCGCAAAACCGCCATCTTTGGGGCCGAACCTGACTACTCCGGCCACTCGTCCGGGCGGATGCGCCATGTCTGAAACGCGCCGCCCTTTTCCTAGGAAAGCGCCCGTGCCTCGTTTCGCTGATCCGCTCGCTGCCGCGTCCCGCGGCGCCAGGAGCCTGTTGCTGCGCGGCGGCGTGGCGCTCGTCGTTCTTTCCGCCTGGTGCGCTTTCCCGACGGCGAGCTTCGCGCTGGCCCGCGAGGGAAATCTTTCGGTCGCGCGGCCTTTCGAGGTCGGGTCGAGCATCTCCGGCAATTATCTCGCGGCCATCGTCGCCGGCGCCGAGCGCGACACGCTTGCCGCCTCGACCTTCTTCCGCGAGGCGCTGCGCGACGATCCTAATAATCAGGACCTGGTCGACCGTTCTTTCGTCGCAGCGCTCGCCAATGGCAATATGGCCGATGCGGTGGCGCTCGCGCCGCGCGTCGTGGCGCATGACAAGGCCAATGGCCTCGCGCATCTGACCAAGGGCGTCGATCTCATCAAGAACCGCCGCTACGTTGCGGCGCGGGCCGAGCTGGCCAAGAGCGGCGGCGACCGGCGCCACGACATCACCTCGACGCTGCTGACCGCCTGGACCTATGCGGGCGCCAAGGACACGCGCAAGGCGCTCGCGACGCTCGATTCTCTGAACGACGAAGCTTTCATCGTTTTCCGCGACTATCACGCGGCGCTGATCGCCGACATCGGCGGCAACAAGGCGGAGGCGGAGAAGCGCTTCAAATCCGCTTACGCCGCCGAGCGCAACACGCTGCGCCTCGTCGACGCCTACGCCCGCTTCCTCGCGAGCCGCGGCCAGCGCGACGAAGCCAAGAAGCTCTATCAAGGTTTCGACGAGGTGGCGCCGGGCCATCCGATCATCACCGCCGGCCTGACGGCGCTCGATGAGGGCAAGCCGCTGCCGCCTTTCGTGCGCACGCCGGAGGAGGGCGCGGGCGAAGCGCTCTATGGGCTCGGCGCGGTCGGCGGCCGCTCGGGCGACGAGCTGGCTTCGCTCATCTATCTGCGCCTGGCGCTCCATCTCGCGCCGGAGAACGCCCTCGCCATCATCACGCTCGGCGACGTCTATGAGCGCATGAAGCAGGAGGAGACGGCGATCGACCTCTATGACAGCGTGCCCAAGGACAGCCCGCTGCGGGTCAACGCCGACGTGCAGGCGGCGCTGCTGCTGGAGACGCTCGGCAAGTCGAAGGAGGCGAGCGAGCATCTCGGACAGGTGGTCGGCGCCAATCCGAAAAATCAGGAAGCTTTGACGGCGCTCGGCAATCTCCAGCGCTCGCGCAAGCTCTTCAATGACGCGGCGGCGACCTATTCGCGCGTGATCGCTTTGCAGCCCAAGCCCGACAAGGGCCAGTGGCTGCTCTACTATTATCGCGGCATCGCCAATGAGCGCCGCAAGGACTGGAAGGGCGCCGAGTCCGACCTCAAGAAGGCTTTGGAGCTGAACCCCGATCAGCCGCTGGTGCTAAACTATCTCGGCTATAGCTGGGTGGATCAGGGCATCAATCTCGACGAGGCGTTCCGGATGCTGCGCCGCGCCGTCGATCTGCGCCAGCGCGACGGCTATATCGTCGACAGCCTGGGGTGGGCCTATTACCGCCTCGGCCGCTGGGACGACGCGGTGCGCGAGCTGGAGAAGGCGATCGACCTGAAGCCCTCCGATCCGGTGATCAACGACCATCTGGGCGACGCCTATTGGCGCGTGGGCCGCAAGCTCGAGGCGCAGTTCCAGTGGAACCATGCGCGCGATTTGAACCCCGACCCGGACGACCTGCCGAAGATCCTGGACAAGATCAAGAATGGGCTGAAGGATCAGCCGGCGGTGGCGGGCGACGCGCGCAAGACCGGGGGGTAGGCGCCGCGCGCCTGCCTCGTAAGAGATCCGCTCGATTGGTTCGGGGCCATCCCCGACGCTCGCGCCGTTCGGACACGCAGGAAATCACCGCCGTCATTGCGAGGAGCAAAGCGACGAAGCAATCCAGCGCCCCATTACCGCTCTGGATTGCTTCGCTTCGCTCGCAATGACGGGCTCTGGGCAAAACCAGCGCTCTTGTGGCCCTGGATTCCCGCTCGGGCCTTCGGCCCGTCGGGAATGACAAGGGCCCGATGGAAGCCGATCAAAGGGAAATGGCGTCAGTCCCCCGCCAACTCCAGCACGATGGCCCATTCCGCATCAGTCACCGGCTGCACGGACAGGCGTGAGTTATTGACGAGCACCATGTCTGCGAGCCGCGGCTCGGCCTTGATTTGCGCCAGCGTGACGGGCTTCTTCAAAGGCTTCACCGCCTTCACGTCGACCATGCCGAATTTGCCGCTTTCGTCGGTGTGGTCGGGGTAATATTCCTTGATGATCTCGATGATCCCGACGATCGCCCGCTCTTCGTTCGAGTGGTAGAAGAAGCCGCGTTCGCCCTTCTTCATCGCCATCAGATGTTTCTTGGCGAGATGGTTGCGCACGCCGTTCCAGAACGTGCCTTTCGCGCCCGCCTCGACCTGCTGGTCCCAGGACCATTTCGAGGGTTCGCTCTTCAAAAGCCAATGCGCCATCTATAGCTCCGCGCCCACGACGCGCTTCCAGGCCTTCAGTTCGACGCGCTCGAAAAGGCCGGCCTCCGCGTATGGATCCTTGGCAAGCAAGGCGCGGGCCGAGGCTTCATCCGGGCAGTCGAGGATGAGCATGGAGCCCACCGGCTTGTCGTTCTCGACAAAGGGGCCGCCGAGCTTCACTTGCGCCGCATGCGCGTCGAGAAAGGCGAGATGGGCGGCGCGGGTGGACATGCGCAGGTCGACGTGACCGGGCTTGTCGAAGCAAAGGGCGACGAAGAGCAAGGGCGGGCCTCTGTTGGACTGTTGAACGGGCCCCTTCAAACCAAAGGGCGCGACAGTGGTCAAGCCGCGGCCGTCATTGCGAGCGAAGCGAAGCAATCCAGGGCCAGGATAGCTGCTCTGGTTTGCTTCGTCGCTGCGCTCCTCGCAATGACGGTCAGCCGGCGCGCTCGTGGACGGGCTCGACGAGGTCCACGACACGATTGCCAAAGCTCGTAAGCGCCTCGCGCAGCGCGGCGAGGTCGGCCTGGGAGGGCTGGGCGCCGGCGAGGCGTTGCTGCGCGCGCTCGGCGCGTAGCGCCTCATTGGCGCCCTGCAGCATGGCGTTGTCGGCGCGCGCGATCTCCAGCTTGTCGGCGCCCTCGCGCGCTTCCGCCCGCGCGGCGCGCAGGGCGTTTTCAAGGCGCTCGACGTCGTTCTCGCGGCGCTCCTTCTCGGCGGCGCTATCGACGCGCGCCTTGTCGCGCTCCTGGAGCAGAGTCTGCCGTTCGGCGCGCGTCCTTTCGAGTTCTTCCTTTGCCGCCGACAGGTCTTTGACGAGGCCCGGGACGTGGCCGGCCTCTTCCGACACGCGGGCGAATTCCTCTTTCATCGCGTCGAATTCGCGCTGGAGCTGCGTGTTCTGCTCGTGCAGCGCGCCGATCTTGGCTTCATGCGCGACGACGCGGCTATATTGCGCTTCCTTCTCGCGGCCGAGCTCTTCCTTGTCGGATTCGAGCAGCCGCAGGCGCTCGACCCAACGATCGGCGCGTTCGGTCATCTCATGCAGCGCAAGCTCGGTGGAGCGCAAAAGGTCGGTGCGCTCGGCCAGTATTTTCTGCGAGTCGCGCAGCCGCAATTCCATGTCGCGGTTATCCGCCTCGGCTTTCTTGCGCGCCGTTTCCGCCTCGAGGACGCGCGCGGCGTGGCGGCCGACGGCGGCGAGGTCGTCGGCCTTCGAGGCCTTCACCGCTTCCATCTCCAGCTCCAGCCGGCGCTCACGCAGGGCGAAATCGGCGCGCAGCAGATCGCGCTCGGCGATGACCTCCTCCATGGACATGGGGGCGAGCATTTGCAGCCGGCGCATGGAAAGGCGCATGGCGCGCCGCCAGAAGGCCGGCAGGAAGAGCAGGGTAATGAGCCCGGCGACGAGAAAGCCGAGCGCGAAATACATCGCCTGTTCGATCAAGACGTCAACCTCGCGCCCCCTCGGGACTTTTGGGCGGGACGGGCCCGAGAGTGCCATGTCTGGCGCGTGAAATCAAAGCATCGGCGGCTTGGTAGTGGGTCAGTTTGTATTTTGATCCGGTGGCGATCGAAACAGCCCCTTAGCGATGAACCCGACAAGCCCAATAGCTGCGACGGCCGTGCTCCCGACAAGAGCGGCGAGAATGTTCTCTTCTAAAGAGAAGCCTTTCAGATGCGTCCCATGTAGGAAAACGAGAAAGCCAACGCCTAAGGAATATAGTTCTAAATATTTGAGTATGCGAGCGGCGTATGTTTTTCTCATACGACGGTCCGCTTTAACATTCTTGATCTGCGACTTCGCCAAAAGGTTCTTGAGCCGGATTCCATCCAGCTCAAGGTCTTCGCGCTCTAGCTTATCAGCCCGTTGACGAAGTCGCGTCTGACTGATTCCGTTTCCAAGTGAGATTCGGCCGAGGTTGGTTCGATGGCGATGCGGCGTGAGACGGGGACGCAGGAAGATCTGGTTGTCGGCTGGGCGGATCTGCCGCGCTCTCCGGGGCACGCATTTTACGACGAGCTTCAGAAGGTTCTACTGGACGCGGGCTTCGACGTTTTCGTCGAGAACGCCTGCAAGCCCTACTACGCGGCGAAGATGGGCGCGCCCTCGTTGCCACCAGGGCGCTATTTCCGCATGCACATGGTGGGCTACTTCGAAGGGCTCGACAGCGAACGCGGCATCGTATGGCGCTGCGCGGATTCCTTTTCGTTGCGGGATTTCTTGCGGCTATCGACGCGCGAGAAAGTCCCGGATCATTCATGGCTGTCGAAGACGCGCTCGCGTCTGCCGCATGAGGTTCACGAGAAGGTATTCGGTTTCATCTTGAAGCTCGTCGCCGAGCGCGGCCTCGTGAAGGGCGAGCGCATCGGCGTCGACGGCTCGACCATGGAGGCGAACGCGGCGCTGCGCAGCATCGTGCGGCGCGACAATGGCGAGACCTATCGCGCAATGCTCGAGGGCATGGCGAAGGAAAGCGGGATCGCGACGCCGAACGCCGAGGATTTGGCGCGTTTCGACCGTAAGCGCAAAGGCAAGAAGCTCTCGAACGACGATTGGACGAGCGCCACGGACGCCGAGGCGAAGATCGCGCGGATGAAGGACGGAACGACGCATCTCGCCTACAAGCCGGAACATGCGGTCGACCTCGACACAGGCGTGATCGTCGCCGCGCCGATCCACGAGGCGGACAAGGGCGATACGACGACGCTTGGCGACACGCTGGAGACGGCGAAGGCCAATCTCTCGGCTGTCGGCCTCGCGCCGACGCCGGACGATCCTTGCGAAATCATCGCGGACAAAGGCTATCATTCGCGCGAGGTTTTGAAAGGCCTTGACGACGGCGAGTGGAAGAGCCGGATCAGCGAGCCTTTGCCGGCGAAGGGCTATTTGCGCTGGCATGGAGACGAAGAAGCGCGCGACGCCGTTTACGCCAACCGCGCACGGCTGAAATCGGGCGTTGGACGCGCCGCCATGCGCAAGCGCGGTGAGCTGGTCGAACGCAGCTTCGCCCATGTGCTGGATGGCGGCGGCATGCGCCGGGCTTGGCTTCGCGGTCGCGAGAACATCGCCAAGCGCTATCTGATCCACGTCGCAGGCTTCAATCTTGGCGTCCTGATGCGCGCCCTCGTCGGCTGCGGGACGCCAAGAGAACGCGCCGAGGCGGCCAGAAACGCCTTTTTGTTCGTTATTCGGACAGATAGCGCCACGGGCATCGTCATCATCGCCGACATCGGCGGCGCGCCGGCCTTGCTCGCCGTCATCGCCGCTCCGGAACCCGATTAATCAAGCTGCGACTTCGTCACCGCGCTGTTAAGGGACAGCCAGATAAGAAACTGCTTCGAGCGCGCCAGAATGTCGTTTTAGAACTGGGAATGATGTTGGCTGTTTTAGGAAGGCAGAAAGTTGCTATTCTGCTCAAAAGCGACATTGATATGGAAAAGCCATCAGATATTCAAGGGCTAATATATATCCCATTTAAAGAAAATATAAACGAGACGCGCCTAACGCTAGCAAAAGAAATGCACAGCCAAGGAATAACAATAGACCTTACCAAGGTTTAGAAATCTCTCTTTTTGTAAGGACCGCGCTTCTTGGCAACCTTATCTTCTTCCGCCCCAGCAAGCGCCACAATGTCAGAGACTTCCCAAAGGCGTCAGAGACGCCAACCCACTACCCCGGTCGCGTCTTCGCTGGGCGGCTCGCGCGCGTCTCGTGGAACAGCGCATAGTCGATGACCGCCGCGCCGCTTTCGTCGGCGCTGAGGATGTCGACATATTCCTTCCCGACCCCCACCTCGCAGAGCGGATAAATCCTGCGCGCGCGCAACGTCTGGCTGGAGGTTTCGTCCTGGCCCTCGAAGATCAGGATGAGGCTGGCGTCGCTCTCAGCGAGGTCGTCCGCCGACAGTCCATGCAGTGGGCTGGTCGCGTCGACGATATGCATGATCGTCCAGCTCAGCGAGAAGATCGGGCTCTCATTACGGGTCAGCGCAAGGCGATGGAAGCGTCGATAGAGCGCGCCCTCCGCCGAGCGCTCGAGCTGCAAGAGCCAAAGCTCGGCGTTCGCGTCGAGGATCATGTTGTGGCGCTGATTGGCGAAGCGGATCATCAGGGTGGGCGCGCCATTGAAATGTGCGAGCACGGGCGTGCGGGCGAAAAGGATGCGCGCGCGGGGCCGGGCGAAGCGGGTGAAGACCAGTCCCGTCGTCACCGCCAGCGAGCAGACGCCGATGAAGGCGCCGGCCGCCGCGAGGGCGTGGCCATAATAGCTGCGCGGATGCATGTCGCCATAGCCGACTGTGGCGAAGGTTTCCACGCTGAAGAAGAAGTAGTCGATGAAACTGCCGGGCCGCGCGTTGGCGATGGGGTCGTCGCCCAGCAGGTAAAGCCCGGCGAAGGCCAGGTTGAAGAGAACGAAGACAGCCGCCGCGGCGGCGAAAAAGGTCGACCAGCGCGCCGTGACGGCGCGATGATGCAAGTCGAACCAGAAACTATGCCTGACGCCAAGCGCGACGATGCGGTCGGCGGCGAGGCTCGCCCGACGCGCGCGGGCGCGGGTTTTCGCGTGAAGTCTGTCGGACTCGTCGAAGGGCAAGGGGCCCTCAGAAGGGATTCCAGGTCGAGTCCGGCGTGAACTTCAGATAGCCGAGCGCGACGCCGAGACGCGCGCCGACGCCCGAGCGCACCGGCATCACAATGACGTCCTCATTATTTAGCGCGGTGAATCCCAGCCCGCCGACGAGATAGGCCGAGCCATTGACGCCCGCATAACGGCGATAGATCGCCTCGACGTCGGGCAGGTTATAGACCAGCATCATCGTGCGGTCGCCGTCGGCGCCGGCGTCGAAGCCGATCGACGGGCCCTGCCAATAGACGCGTTTCTGCCCCGCATTGCGCGTGAACATCGTGCCTTCGCCGTAACGCACCCCGCCGATGAAGGCGCCGCCGGCTTCCTGGCCGAGGATATAGGCGTTGGGCTTGCCCCATTGCTTATTGGCGCGCTCCAGCCCTTCGGCGAGGCCGCGCGAGATGGAGCCGAAAAAGTGATGGCCGTTCTCGACGATCTCGCCGCTCGTGTAGGTTTCCGGGCGCTGGGCGGCGCGCGCAAAAGAGGGAAGCGCGGCGCTGGCCGCAGCGGCGGCGGCGAGACGGAGAAGGTCGCGGCGGGACGAAGACGAGACGCTCATGATCACAAGGGCTCCAAAACGCAAATAACCGATGCTCGACGCCTCGGCGTCGAGTGCGGCAGTCGCGCGGCGCCAATACGTCAGCCCAGCGGCGGCGTCGCCAACTTGCGTAAAAGTCGCGCGTCGTCGTTAAGAAAGCGTTGCCGATGCGGGATCGCCCCAGGCGATGAAGGCGCCGTTGAGATATTTCTCGCGCGACTTGTTGTAGCGCAGCGGGGCGCCCGAGGGGTCGAGCACGACGCCGCCGGCGGCGCGTAAAATAGCGTCGCCCGCGGCGGTGTCCCATTCCATGGTCGGTCCGAAGCGGGGATAGACGTCCGCTCTTCCCTCCGCCACTGCGCAGAACTTCAAGGATGAGCCGACAGACAGGCGCTCGGCGATGGGCAGGCGCGCGATAAAGGCTTGCGTTTCCGCATCGAGATGCGATTTGGAGACGAGCGCGGTCATTCCCTCTACTGGCGGCTTGCGCGTGCGCAGGCGCCGCCACTCTTGTGGCGCCGGCAAGGCGCCGCCGGGCGCGGCGTCGGCCAAATAGCTTTCGACGCCGCCGAACCATACTTTCGATCCCGCCGGCGCGGAAATGGCGCCGGCCACGGGGGCGCCGTCGACGATAAGCGCGAGATTGACGGTGAATTCCGGGCTGCGCGCGAGGAATTCGCGCGTGCCGTCGATCGGATCGATGAGCAGGAAGGCCTCGCCATGCGTCACGGTCTCGCCGCGCGCCGCCGCTTCCTCGGCGATGATCGGCACGCCGGGGAGATCGCGCGCGAGCGCAGCCAGCAGATAATCTTCGACGCGCTCGTCCGCCTCGGTGACGGGAGATTTGTCGTCCTTGAGGCGGGAGTCGAGATTGGGACGCGCCAGCACCTCCATCGCCAGCGCGCCGGCGCTGACGACGAGAGCGCCGAACAGCCGCGCAAGCGCCTTGCGGTCAGTCGGCGAGACAGTCGGCGGCGTCCAATGATCGGTCATAAGAGTCAGGGCTCCGAATTCGGGTTAACGAGCGGATGTGTTCCAGCGTCATGGCCGCGCTTGTCGCGGCCATCCCGCCGCGCCGATGCGGAAAGCTTAAGAACATGAGCGGGAGCAACGCCGCTTCTTCTCCCCGCATGTCGTAATGTCCTGGCGTGGATGCCCGCGGCAAGCGCGGGCATGACGGGTTGCGTAGGGGTTGTTCTGGATTCGGAGCCCCGTCATAAGACTATCCTTTAGTTTTTGTTTACGACCCCGACGCTTGCGATTTGCAATCTGCGTCGCCGCAGTTACCTTTCCCGGAAACTGTATGGCGTGATTCGTTTGCTTTTTCTTTGCTGATTCGCGGCAAAGGATTTCGGGCTCGTATCACGCAACCATCGCGCGCCCGCGCGCCAAACGGGATAGCCCAATGACCCAGTTCTCGCTCGACGCCCTCGATCTCGCGGCCTTGCTGTCCTCGCGGGTCTGTCATGACGTGATCTCTCCCGTCGGCGCGATCGTCAATGGGCTCGAGGTGATGGAAGACAAGGATATGGACGCCGAAATGCGCAGCCATGCGCTGGCGCTCATCAAATCCAGCGCCGGCGAGGCCTCCGCGCGGCTGCAGTTCTGCCGCCTGGCCTTCGGCGCCGCCGGCTCCAAGGGCGCGTCGATCGACACCGGCGACGCCGAGCTTGTCACCCGCCAGCTTCTCGCCGACGAGCGCACCAAGCTCAACTGGAGCGTCCCGCGCGCGCTGATGTCGAAGAACAAGGTCAAGCTGCTGCTCAATCTCTGCTTGCTGGCGGACACGACCATCCCGCGCGGCGGCGTGATCTCGGTTTCGTCGACGGGCGACGAAGAGAATGTTTCCTTCAAGATCGAGGCCAAGGGGACGAATGCGCGTCTGGCCGCCACGATCCCGGCCTTGCTCGCGGGCGAGACGGAAGAAGGCGCGCTCGACGCCCGCGCAATCCAGCCCTATTACGCCGGCCTCGTCGCCAAGGCTTGCGGGCTCGATGTGAGCGTGGCCTGCGAGCCCGAGCTGGTGACGATCGAAGCCAAGCCTGCGGCGGCGGGCGCCGCCTCGCAGGAGCCGCAGAGCGCGGTCGCGTAACGCGGCGCGCCGCAAGCTTCGAGATGGGATTTCGCTTCTTTTAACCCCTCTTGCCGATACTGCGCCGATTCGCCGCAACGGCCGGCGAGGGGCGCGGCATGGACGATCTGCTCAAGGATTTTCTTCAGGAGGCGACAGAGCACATCGACGCGACGTCGGTGGAGCTGCTGCGTTTCGAGAAGGATCAGACAGACCCGGCCCTCGTCGCCAGCCTGTTCCGGCATATCCACACCATCAAGGGGTCGAGCGGCTTTCTGAGCCTGCCGCGCGTCGCGCGGCTGACCCACGCCACAGAGACGCTGATCGGGCGGCTGCGCGACGGCGCGACGGCGACCTCCGCTCATGTGTCGTTGATTCTCGCGGCGGTCGACCGCCTGTCGATGTTGCTTCTCGAAATTGCCCGCAACGAAGTCGAGCCCGAAGGGGACGACAAAGCGTTGCTGACGCAGTTGGAGCAGGGCGCGGCGAGCCTTCGACCGAATGCGGCGCTTGCGCCGCAGGACGCCAATCCGCCCGCCATGGCGCCGCAAGCGGCAAGCTCGTCGGAGACTCTCTCAAGCCTCGGCGCCCGGCTGAGCGATACGGTGCGGGTGTCGGTGGGCGTGCTCGACCGTTTGGTGGGGATCGTCTCGGAGCTGGTGTTGACCCGCAACCAGCTTCTCGAACTCTCGAGCGCCGGCGACGACGAAGTCATCAAGGCCGCCGTGCAGAATCTGTCGAGCGTCACCGGCGATCTGCAGGACGCGGTGATGCAGGTGCGCATGCAGCCGGTCGAGCGGCTTTTCGCGACGCTGCCGCGCCTCGTGCGCGACCTCTCCCTCGAACTCGGCAAGAAGATCGAACTTGTCACGCTCGGCGGCGACACGGAGCTTGATCGCCAGGTCATCGAACTCATCCGCGCGCCGCTGACGCATATTATTCGCAATGCGGCGGATCATGGGATCGAGACCGGCGCGGAGCGTCTGGCGCTCGGCAAGCCGGAGGCCGGCCGCATCCGCGTCAGCGCCAATTACGACGCTGGCCAGATCACCATCGAGATCAAGGATGACGGCCGCGGTCTCGATCGCGAGGCGATCAAGACGAAGGCGATCGCGCTGGGGCTCGCGACGAAAGAGTCGCTCGCCCGCATGAGCGACGCCGACATTTTCGAATTCGTCATGCTGCCCGGCTTTTCGACGGCGCAGAGCATTACGAAAATCTCGGGCCGCGGCGTCGGCATGGATGTCGTGCGCGCCAATATCCAGTCGATCGGCGGCGCGGTTTCCATCAATTCGGCGGCGGGCAAGGGCTCGACCGTTATCTTGCGCATCCCGCTGACGCTCGCCATCGCGCCGGCGCTCATTCTCTCTTGCGGCCGCTCCCGCTTCGCCGTCCTGCAAATGGCGGTGATCGAGGTGGTTGGGGTCGGCGAAGGCTTCGACCACGAAATCCAACTCATCCACGATGCGCCGGTCTTGCGCCTGCGCGGCGACGCGCTGCCGCTGGTCGATCTCGCGGATGTCCTCGATCTCGATGCGCCGGATGATGCGCCGCGGCGCGACGGATTCGCCGTCATCCTGCGCGTGGGCGGCGTGCGCTTTGGCCTTCTCGTCGAAACCATCGCGGATGTTCAGGAGATCGTCATCGAGCCGCTTTCCGGACCGCTCGCGCGCATCGGCGTGTTCTCCGGCCAGACCATCCTCGGCGACGGCGGCGTCGCGCTGATCCTCGATCCGGCGGCGATTATCGAAAGCATGGGCCTCGATAATCTCGCCGCGCCGGCGCGCCCGGCGCCCGCCGCGCTTCTTGCGCCCGAGCGTGAGAAGACGCGGATCATCCTGCTGCGCGCGGGCGGCGGCTCGTTGAAAGCATTGCCGCTGTCGCTTGTCATGCGCATCGAGGAAGTGGCGGCCGACCGCTTCGTTCCCTCCGGCGACGGCTATGCGATGCTTTACGAAAAGCGGCTGTTGCCGGTCTTTCCGGCGACGACGGATATGCGCCTCGACGCGTCGCGTGATTATCCTATTCTCGTGCTCGCCGGCGCCGGACAGGCGACCGCGATCGTCGTCGACGAAGTCATCGACGTGGTCGAGGAAGAATTGTCCTTCCAGAAGAAAGGCGCCGATCCCAGGATCATCGGCACGGTCAGCATGAACGGCTGCATCGTCGACGTGCTCGACGTCGCCTATTTCATCGAAATGGCCGATCCGGGCGTGCTGACGCGCGGCGTCAATCAACGGCCGCGCGTGTTGCTCGTGGACGACAAGCAATTCTTCCGCGACATGCTGGCGCCCGTTCTGCTCGCGGCCGGCTATGAAGTCACGACGGCGGCCTCAGGCCGCGAGGCGCTCGAACTCGCCGCACGCGGGCTGCGCATCGACGCGGCCGTGACCGACATCGACATGCCGGACATGGATGGCTATGCGCTGGCGCGCGCCTTGCTGCAGACGCCGGGGCGCGCGGATTTGCCGATTGTCGCGCTCGCGCCGCAAAAGACCGCGAAAGCTCTCGAGGCGGCGACGCTCTGCGGCGTGCGCGCGCTCGTCGGCAAATTCGACAGGCGGGCATTGGTCGAAACGCTCGGCGCGTTGCTCGATGGCGTTGCGGCGTCGGGCGAGCAGATCGAGCGTCGCATCATGGCGGAGGCCGCCGCATGAGTTTCGACGTCGCCGACTTCAGCTACAGCCGCAGCCGCGCGGCGCCCGCCGTCACGCAAAGCCGCCATTTCGTGATCAGGGTGCGCGGCCAGATCGTGGGCCTGCCGGTCGAGCATGTGAAGACGGTTTTCTATCTCGACAATCTCACGCCGGTGCCGCTTGCGCCGCGCGAGGTCGCCGGGCTGACCAATTTGCGCGGCCGCATCGTGACGGCGCTCTATCTCGACCGCTGTCTGTGGCTCGATGAAGCAATCGACGGCTCCAACGGCCTTGCGGTCGGGATCGAGCATGACGGCGAGGAATATGCGCTGCTCGTCGAAGCGACGGAAGACGTCGTGGCGACGAGTGAAACCGATCTTATCGCCTGCCCGGCGCATATCGATCCGCGTCTCGCGGAGATGGTGGCAGGCTGCTATCGCTTGGACGACGGCTTTTTGTCTGTCCTCGACGTCGAGGCATTGCTGCGGCGCGTCGCAAAATTGAGCGAGGCGCCGCGTCAGCGCGGCGGGCGACAAGGCAATTCAAATTATTCGGATACAGGAGCAAGCTGAGATGAAACAGGTTCTCGTGGTGGACGATTCCCCCGTGATCCGCAAGGTCGCGCGCCGGATTCTCGAAGGATTGCATTTCCGCACCAGCGAGGCGGCGGACGGCAAGGCCGCGCTCGCCGAATGCGAGAAGTCCATGCCGGACGCCATTCTGCTCGACTGGAACATGCCGGAGATGGACGGCTTCGAATTCCTGTGCGCGCTGCGCAAAATGCCCGGCGGCGCGACGCCGAAGGTTGTCTTCTGCACGACGGAAAACGAAGTGGGCCATATTGCGCGCGCCATGCATGCGGGCGCCGACGAATATATCATGAAGCCCTTCGACCAGAACATCGTGCGGTCGAAATTCGAGGAAATCGGCCTCGTTTGAGGCCGGTTTTCTAGCGCCGCAAGGCGCTCGTGTCGCGTTTCTCGTGCAAAGGCGTTGGTATATGCGTCGTTTTTTTATGTCTTCAGAAATTGTATCGAACGCTCGGGCGTTCAGAGCAAAAGTAGCGCCGTCATTGCGAGCGCAGCGAAGCAATCCAGAGCCGTCGTGTGGCTCTGGATTGCTTCGTCGCTTCGCTCCTCGCAATGACGGCCTTGGCGCCCAGCCTTCTTCTGCGAGGGCGCGCGCATGACTCTCGCCTTTGCGCGGTTTCGCCGCCAAATCGCCCTTGTCACCGGCATCGCTTTCGGCGCGGACAAGCAATATCTCATCGAAAGCCGCCTTGCGCCCGTTATGCGAGCGCATAACATCTCCGGCTTCGCGGATCTCACGGAGGCTTTCGAGCGCCGCGACAATGGCTCGCTGGCGCAGGACATCATCGATGCGCTGACGACAAATGAGACGTTCTTTTTTCGGGATCGGACTCCTTTCGAGACGTTCAGGACGATGATTCTTCCGAGCCTGATGGCCTCGCGGGCGCAGGAGCGCCGGCTGCGATTTTGGTGCGCGGCCTGCTCGACCGGTCAGGAAGCCTATTCGCTTGCGATGGTCTTGGAAAATGAGGCCATCGCGCTGCGCGGCTGGAGCCTCGACATCCTCGCAACGGACCTCTCGACGCGCGCCGTCGAGACGGCGCGCAACGGACGCTATAGCCAATTCGAAGTGCAGCGCGGGCTTTCAACAGGCCTTCTGTTGCGCCATTTCCATCGCGACGGCGCAAGCTGGCGCGTGAACGAACATCTGCGCGCGCGCATCGACTTCCGCGCGTTCAATCTGCTGTCGGATTATGCGGCGCTCGGCGCCTTCGACGTCGTCTTCTGCCGCAATGTGCTGATGTATTTCGAGCCGGAAACGAAGCGCGCCGTGCTCGGGCGTCTTGCCGGCGCGTTGAGCGACGGCGGTTATCTCATCCTCGGCGCCACGGAGACGGCGGCGGAGGCCGGCGCCTGTTTCTCGCAGACGACGGTGAATGGCGTTTGGCAGACGCGCCGGGCGCAGCCGCAGTTGCGCCTGGCTTGAAGACGGGCGCGATAGCAACCGCGAGCGTAGCGACGAAGCAATCCAGAGCCGAGGCGGGGCTCTGGATTGCTTCGCTTCGCTCGCAATGACGGGCGGTAAACGAAAAGGCCACGTCCGCCTGGACATGGCCTTTTTCAATAGCCGCTTCGATAATCGTCAGGCAGTGATGCGCTCGTCGGCTTCGCTTGGCTCGCGCAGCACATAGCCGCGGCCCCAGACGGTCTCGATGTAATTGCGGCCGTCGCTGGCGTTGGCGAGCTTCTTACGCAGCTTGCAGATGAAGACGTCGATGATCTTGAGTTCCGGCTCGTCCATCCCGCCATAGAGATGATTGAGGAACATCTCTTTCGTGAGCGTCGTGCCTTTGCGCAGCGAAAGCAGCTCCAGCATCTGATATTCCTTGCCGGTCAGATGCACGCGGGCGCCGCCCACTTCGACCGTCTTCTGGTCGAGATTGACGATGAGATCGCCCGTCGTGATGACCGACTGGGCATGGCCCTTGGAGCGGCGGACAATGGCGTGGATGCGGGCGACGAGCTCGTCCTTGTGGAAGGGCTTGGTCAGATAGTCGTCGGCGCCGAAGCCGAGGCCCTTCACCTTGTCTTCGATGCCGGCGAGGCCCGAGAGAATGAGGATCGGGGTCTTCACCTTCGCGACGCGCAGATGGCGCAGAACCTCGTAACCCGACATGTCGGGGAGGTTCAAATCGAGAAGGATGATATCGTAATCATAGAGCTTGCCGAGGTCGATGCCTTCCTCGCCGAGATCCGTCGTGTAGACGTTGAAGTTCTCGGACTTGAGCATGAGCTCGATGCTTTGAGCCGTCGCGCTGTCATCTTCGATCAATAAAACGCGCATGTTGGTTCCCCACCGAGCTCCATCGAATTTGATCGCCGTCCGCCCATGGGCGCACGTCGGTCACGGACCAGCCCCCTGGTCCTGCGACTCTTCCCGTCTAGGTTCTGACGGTAAGCGGAATTGGTTAATAAACCTTCACTTGCGCCCGCAATGCGGCCCGAAGTCTTAATTCGGGCTCTGAACGGGGAACGCGCCACGCAACTGGAGAGAAGGCTTCGAGACAAAGCGAATCACTCGCTTCTCCCAATCTATACGCCGGCGTGAGTCGGGCGCGCAAAGGTAAAAGTTTGCGTTGGATGGGATTTGCGCGGCGCCCGAGCGGCGACGAAACGTCGCGCCCGGCTCCAGCTTCGAGCAAGCCCGTATCTTTGTCCCGGCGGCGCTTGGGGAAGAGCGGCGCAGTTGGGGGAGGCGCTGATTTTTGCGGCGCGGCGAAGTCGGGCAAATCCAGAGCGAAACCCGCGGCGTCATTGCGAGCGAAGCGAAGCAATCCAGGGCCGCGGTGGCTGCCCTGGATTGCTTCGTCGGCTTCGCCTCCTCGCAATGACGAAAATTAATTGGTCGCCGCCTCAATCGTTATCCGTGTTCCATTGCGGCATGAGGATGATGCAGTTGGGGTTGAAGCCCGCCTTCTGCAGGACGTCGATCTTGCCCGCCACTTTATTGGCCTGAAGATCGATCACGGTCACCGAACCGTCGTTCATGTCGGGCAGGTTGAGCAGGCTGTTCTGGACGAAGGCGTAGCGGCGGTCCGGCGAGAAAACGAAATGATGCGCGCCCGCCGCCGCCGGGATCGAGGCGAGGAGCTTCGGCTGCGTGGGCTCGGCAATGTCGAAGATGTTGAGCGCGCCGGGCTTGGCGGTCGTCACATAGAGCCGGTCGCCCGCCTCGTTGTACTCCATTTCGAGCGGCATGCCCTGGCCGATCGTCGAAAAGTCGTAAGCCTTGGCGAGATCGAAAGACTTGTCGGCCTCCCGCCAGACGGCGCGCCACAGCGTCCCGCCGAGCATATTGGTGACAAAGGCCGTCTGCGGCGACTTCTTGGGGGCGAAGGCGGTCTCCACCGGCGCCTCGGCGGCGGGCGAGGGCTTTTCAGAGACTTTCTGAGTGGCGAGCAGCTTTCCGGTCGACGCCTGCACGAGCGTGATGGTTTCGCCCGCTTTCGAAAAATCCGCCGGATCGACCGTGCTCGTCACGACGAGCAGGTCGAGGCTCTCGTTCAGGGTCAGCCCATGCGGATGCTCGATGAAGGGGCGCGGCGGTTCGCCGGCGGCGGGCTTCGGCGCGCCGATGACGGCGAGCGTCCTGTTGGTTTGCGCGTCGCCCATGATGACATTGCTTGAGCCCATGCAGCTCAGGAACCAGCGCTTGCGATCGGCGGTGAAGACCATGTCCTCGCCGACCTTGCAGTCGGGGACGGGAAACATTTCCGGATCGGCCGGAAATTTATTGATGTCGTAAACCGCGATCGCCGAGCGGCCGAGCGAAGTCGCATAGACCTTTGTCCGCTCCCTGTTGAAATAGATGTGGTGCGCGACGAAATCGGGCGGCAGCGGCGCGTCTTTGACGATCTTGTTAAAATTCGGCGAGGCGGGGTCGATGTCGATGATCGCGATCCCCTCGCGCCGGGGCGCGACGCCGGGTTTGGTCTCATAATTGAGCGCAGCCAGAATCTCCGCACGCGCCGGCGCGGCGGCGAAGGCGGCCAGCGCGCAGAAAAAGGCGACTGTTCTTTTCATTTGTTTCTCTCCCTTTGGTATTAGACCGGTCGTCTAGTTTAAGCTGACGAAAAGGGGCGAGTGGTCGCCTCCTTTTGAAATTAGGTCAGGCCGCGCAATAACCGAGGAGCGTTTCCTCGATGAAGCCGTAGAGCGGCGCGGCGGATTGCTCGATCTTCATGCGCAGCATGGCCCCCTGCCAGCCGTCGATCAGCAGATCGGCCATGGCGCGGGGGGATCGGTCCTTGCGCGCGACCCCTTCGGTTTGCGCCCGGGCGATTCCGTCGGCGAGAAGATCGCGATAGCGATCGACGCCCTGTTTCAACGCCGCGCGCGAGGCGGGGCTCGCGTCGGCGATTTCCCCCATGAGATTGCCGAGCAGACAGCCGCCCTTGAAGCCATTCGCCTCGAGCTCGCCGGCGAGCTCCCGGAAATAGGCGGCGAGGGCGTCGAGCCCGTTCCTCCCCGGCTCCCGCAGGCGCTCGCCCAGACGGCGCAGGAACGGCGCGAGATAATGCGCGATCGCCTCGGCGCCGAACGCCTCCTTGCTCTCGAAATAATAGTAAAAGGAGCCCTTGGGCACTTGCGCGGCTTTGAGAATGTCGGAAAGGCCGGCGCCGCGATAGCCGTTCATCAGCATCAGCGCGACGCCGTGGTCGAGCAGGCGCTTGCGGGTGTCGTCGGTAGTCTTGCGATCGGACATGGGGGTATTATTAGACCGGTCGTCTACAATGTCAAATAATGCTGGACCGCGCGCCTTCAGGCGCGCAGAAAAAGGCGAGCCTGAAGGCTCGCGCAGTCTCTCGGAAACTTCCGAGGCGGCCTCGTCCTTCGAGACGCGAGCGTCGCTCGCTCCTCAGGATGAGGCCTAAGTGTTTGGCGTAGTGTGCAGAAGCCCCTCATGCTGAGGAGCCTGCGCAGCGGGCGTCTCGAAGCACGAGGGGCGCCGGGGCCGCTTTGTCAGCGGCCTGAGCAAGCTTGGCTCGGGCTTCAGGCGGCGCCTCTGGATTTGTCCGAAAACGGACGGCGCCGTCATTGACTTGCGCTGAGCCTTTCTCCTATATGCCACGCGCGGCGCCGCTCCGAGAGGGGCGGCGTCTAATCTGTTTTGCCGTCCCGTGATCGGCGGTCCCATGCGCTTTTCGAGCGCGGCGGGAAGGAAAAGCGGGCAGGGCGCATTGAAGGCGGGCCAAGGCCGGAGGGGCCGCGGTTCGCGACGGAGACATTCGGTGAAAAGAACCTATCAACCCAGCAAAATCGTGCGCAAGCGCCGTCACGGCTTCCGCGCCCGCATGGCCACCGTCGGCGGCCGCGCGGTCATCGCTGCCCGCCGCGCCCGCGGCCGCAAGCGCCTCTCGGCCTGATAGGGCTTTTCGCGATCGACGGAACAGGCGGACGGCTGAAATGACGACCGACGCCCCCGTCGAATCGCAAAAGCCCGAGAAAAAGCGGGCGCGTCTGCGCCGGCGCCAGGATTTTGTGCGTGCGTCGAAGACCGGCGCGCGCTTTTCGGCGCGCTTGTTCACGCTTCAAATGGCGGGGCAGGGCGGGCCGGAGGAGACGGTCTCTCCAGCGGAGGCGCGTTTCGGCTTCACTGTCACCAAGAAGGTGGCGGGAGCTGTTGGGCGCAATCGAATCCGCCGCCGTCTCAAGGAGGCTCTCCGGATAAGCGGAGACCTTGGCGCGCGGCCCGGCCGCGATTACGTGTTCGTCGCCCGGCGAGGGGCGCTAGACGCGCCATTCGTCGAAATCGTCAGTGAGATGGCCAAAGGCTTCGCGCGGCTCGATGAGCGCAGCGCCGCGAAGGCCCGGCCAAAACAGAAAGACAGGCCTGCCGCGTCATGACGGAAAACACCAAAAACATGCTCATGGCCGCGGCGCTCTCGATGATCTTCATCGGCCTGTGGGACTATTTCTACGCCTTTCCAGAGATGGAGCGGCAGCGTCAGGCGCAGGTCGAGCAGCAGCGCATGGCCAAAATCCCCAAGCTCGGCGCGCCCGACAAGAGCGCCGCCGCGCCGGTCAAGATCGCCCGCACCCGCGAAGAGGCGCTCGCCGAGAGCCCGCGCATCGCCGTCGACACGCGCACCATCTCCGGCTCGATCGCCCTCAAGGGCGGCCGCGTCGACGACGTGTCTCTCAAGAATTATCGTCAGACCGTCGATCCGACGAGCCCGATCATCACGCTGCTCTCGCCGGAAAACGCCCCGGGCGCCTATTACGCCGAGCTCGGCTATCTGACCGGCGAAACCGAAAACGCGCCGGCGCTGCCGACGACCGAGACGCTCTGGACGGCGGATTCGGACAAGCTCACCTCCGGCAAGCCGGTGACGCTCTCCTGGGACAATGGCCAGGGCCTCGTCTTCAAGCGCGTCATTTCGGTCGACGACGAATATCTGTTCACGATCAAGGACAGCGTCGAGAACAAATCCGCCAAGCCGGCGCCGCTCTACACCTTCTCGCGCGTGATCCGCGTCGGCCGCCCGCCGTCCGCCGGCTACGCCGCTTTGCATGAAGGCTATGTCGGGGTCATCGGCGATCAGGCGGAGGAGCTCACCTACGACAAGATCGAGAAAGAGCCCAATTACACCAAGACCTTCAAAGGCGTCGGCGGCTGGGTCGGCTTCACCGACAAATATTGGGGCGCGGTCGTCGCCCCTGCCCAGGACATCGCCTTCGAGGCCCGCTATATGGCCATGGGCGGCGCCACCAAGACCTATCAGGCCGATACGGTCAGCGAGCCCAAGACGATCGAGCCCGGCGCCAGCGCCGAGACGACGACCTATGTCTTCGCCGGGGCCAAGGAAATCGACACGCTCGACGCCTATAAGGCCAATCCGGGCCTGAAGCGCTTCGACCTGCTGATCGACTGGGGCTGGTTCTATTTCATCACGCGGCCGATGTTCCGCCTGATCGACTTCCTCTACAAGCTCTTCGGCAATTTCGGCGTCGCGATCCTGGCGGTGACGGTTATCGTCAAGCTCGCCTTCCTGCCGCTCGCCAACAAGAGCTATCAGTCGATCGCCAAGATGAAGGAAATTCAGCCCAAGATCAAAGAGCTGAAAGAGAAGTTCGGCGACGACAAGCAAGCCTTCAACATGGCGCAGATGGAGCTCTACAAGCGCGAGAAGGTCAATCCGGCGAGCGGCTGCCTGCCCGTGCTGCTGCAGATCCCGGTGTTCTTCTCGCTCTATAAGGTGCTCGTCGTGACCATCGAAATGCGTCACGCGCCCTTCTTCGGCTGGATCAAGGACCTCTCGGCCCCGGACCCGACCAACATCTTCAACCTCTTCGGCCTGCTGCCCTTCGATCCGACCCATGTCGCCTTCTTCGGGCCCTATCTGGCGCTCGGCGTCTGGCCGCTGGTCATGGGCGTGACCATGTGGCTGCAGATGAAGATGAACCCGGAGCCGACCGACGAAATCCAGAAGACCATGTTCGCCTGGATGCCGGTGATGTTCACCTTCACCATGGGCGGCTTCGCCTCTGGCCTGGTCATCTATTGGTCGTGGAACAATCTGCTCTCGATCACTCAGCAGGGCGTGATCATGAAGCGCGCCGGCGTGAAGTTCGAGCTGTGGGACAATCTGCGCAAGACCTTCGGGCTGGCTTAAGCGGCGTCCGGGTGGACCGCGCGCCTTCAGGCGCGCATTGAAGCGAGCCTGAAGGCTCGCGGTCCGCTGGGAGCCCGTCATGGCCGGGCTTGTCCCGGCCATCCACGCGAGTCAGATGACAGCGAACGCTGGGCGACCGCCATGACTGATTTCCTCGAAGACGGCCGCCTTCTCTTCGCCGGCCCTTGCGATTTCATCTTCGCCAGCGCCAAGGCGGGCGACCTGCCGCCGCTCGGCCCCCCCGAAATCGCCTTTGCCGGCCGCTCCAATGTCGGTAAATCCTCGCTCCTCAATGCGCTGACCAATCGCAAGACGCTCGCCCGCGTCTCGCATACGCCCGGCCGCACGCAGCAGCTCAATTTCTTTGCGCTCGGCGGCGAGCCCGGCGCCGAGCGGCTGCGCCTCGTCGACATGCCGGGCTACGGCTATGCGGCCGTCAGCAAGGAAAAAGTCGCGAGCTGGGGCGCACTGATGCGCAATTATCTACGAGGCCGCGCCTCGCTCGCGCGCGTCTTCGTGCTCGTCGACGGGCGGCGCGGCGTCAAGCCCGTGGACGCGGAGATGTTCGATCTCCTCGACCAATCGGCCGTCTCCTATCAGGTCGTTCTCACCAAGCACGACGAGCTGAAAATCTCGGAGCGCGGCGCCGTCGTCGCCGCGACCACCGAGGCGCTGTCGAAGCGCCCGGCCGCCTATCCGGAGATCATTTTCACCTCTTCGCAGACAGGGGAGGGGATTCCGGCGCTCCGCGGCGCCGTCGCCCAGCTTCTGGCTGAGCGGGGGGCTTGAATATGAAGGATCGAACGGGCTAGTTCGGCAGCGCCCCCTCCCCAGCGTTGCGGGAGAGGAAGCAGATACGGGGCTTCATCCGGCATTCTCGATCGCCGGGGAGGGATGGGTCCAGCGCCAATGATCCAGGAAGTTCTCCCATGACCGTCTCGACCACTGAAAGCGCGCTCGAACAGGCCCGCATCCTCATGCAGGCGCTGCCGCATATGCTGCGCTACGACGAGGCCATCGTCGTCGTGAAATACGGCGGCCACGCCATGGGCGACGATGAGGTCGCGCGTAATTTCTCGCGCGACATGGTGCTGCTCGAGCAGTCCGGCGTGAATCCGGTCGTCGTGCATGGCGGCGGGCCGCAAATCGGCTCCATGCTCAAGCGGCTCGGCGTCGAATCGCGATTCGCCGACGGCCTGCGCATCACCGACGGCGAGACCATGGGCATCGTCGAGATGGTGCTCGCGGGCTCCATCAATAAGCAGATCGTCGGCTACATCAATTCCGAAGGCGGCCGCGCCATCGGCCTGACCGGCAAGGACGGTCGCATGCTGACGGCCAAGAAGCTCGAACGCTCGGACGGCGTCGATCTCGGCTATGTCGGCGAGCCCGACAAGGTCGACACCACGGTTCTCGACCAGGTGCTCGGCCGCGAGCTGATCCCCGTGCTGGCGCCGGTCGCGCAGGGGCCGGGCGGCGCGAGCTTCAACGTCAACGCCGATACCTTTGCGGGCGCCATCGCGGGCGCGCTCGGCGCCAAGCGCCTGCTGTTCCTGACCGACGTTCCCGGCGTGCTGGATAAGAACAAGGAGCTCATCCGCGAGCTGAAGGTCGCCGATATTCCGGGCCTCATCGCCGAGGGCACCATCACCGGGGGCATGATCCCGAAGGTCGAGACCTGCATGTATGCGATCGAGCGCGGGGTCGAGGGCGTGGTTATTCTCGACGGCAAGCTGCCGCATGCGGTGTTGATCGAATTGCTGACCGACCACGGCGCCGGCACGCTGATCACGCGGTGAGGAAACGTGGAACGCAGGACGCTTCGCGTGCAGTTCCCCGTCATGCCCGGCCTTGTGCCGGGCATCCACGCCGGACGGCGATGAGCGAGGGCCAACGCATTTGCCGCGTGGATGGCCGGGACAAGCCCGGCCATGACGGTTGTCGTGGCTGACGGACGATGAGCAACCCTCTAGGCGCTGGCCTGAACGATCGCTTCTCCCACATCGACACTTGGGTGTTCGATCTCGACAACACCCTCTATCCGCAGACGGCCGACCTCTGGCCCAAGATCGACGCGCGCATCACCCTGTTCATGATGCGCCTGTTCGGCCTCGACGCCATTTCGCTGCGCGCCCTGCAAAAACATTATTATCTGCGCTACGGGACGACGCTGCGCGGCTTGATGATCGAGCACGAAGTCGAGGCCGAAGCCTATCTCGAATTCGTCCACGACATCGACCGCTCGTCGCTCGAGCATAATCATTCGCTGGCCGAATCGATCGCGGCTTTGCCGGGCCGCAAGCTGATTCTCACGAACGGCTCGCGCCATCATGCGATCGCAACGGCCAAGCAGCTTGGGATCGACCATCTCTTCGAAGATATTTTCGACATTATCGCCGCAGATTTCATCGCCAAGCCGGAGGAGGCCGCCTATGAGCGCTTCTTCGAACGGCTGAAGGTCGACCCCGCACGCTCTGTGCTCTTTGAAGACATTCCGCGCAATCTCCTCGTGCCGCACAGGCGCGGGATGACGACGGTGCTCGTTCTGCCGGCCGCAGGAGAGGCGGTCGAGCGCGAGGCATGGGAGGTCGCGCGCGGCGACGAGCCTCATGTCGATTTCGTCACCGACGACCTCGTGGGTTTTCTCGAAACGCTCGGTCGCTGACACTTAACCGTCATTCAGGCGACATTGCTCTGTCTTGGCCATTACTTAGGCCTCCAGCCGCCGGCTGCGTCGATCGTACGGGCCGATGGATGGAGAGCCCGCAATGAAAAAATTCTTTTCCGCCGCCCTGCTTGCGGCTCTATGCGCCGCGCAGGCGCCCGCGCTCGCCGAAGAGCGCGACGAGCATGAAGATTCCGCCCGCAAGACGATCGCCGTCTTCGGCGACTGGCCGTACAACAAGCTGCTGATCGACAATGCGAAGCTGCTGATCGACTCGGTCAATAAGGACGGGGACGTCAGCCTCGTCATGCATCTCGGCGATATTCATTCAGGCAGCATGCCCTGCACCAGCGCCGGCATCCTGCCGCCGGTTCCGACGTCCGACCCGGGCTATAATCAGAAGATTTTCTCGTTCTTCCAGCAGTTCAAATCGCCGGTCGTCTATACGCCGGGCGACAATGAGTGGACCGACTGCCATCGCACCAAGGAGGCCACGAGCGCGCCGCTCAATGAAATCGCCTCGATCCGCACCCTGTTTTTCTCACGTCCCGGCCACACGCTCGGGCTCACCGACAAGACCGTCTACACCCAGGCTGAGAAATTCGACCCGAACTTCCCCAAGGACGCACAATATGTCGAGAACGTGCTGTGGTCGGACGCGCGGGTGATGTTCGTCACCCTGAATATGCCGGGTTCGAACAACGACAAGAACGCCTGGACGAATGGTTTCGAAGGCCCCGCGCATCAGCAGGAAATCGCCGACCGCACGGCCGCGGCGATTCGCTGGCTCAACACGGCTTTCCAATTCGCCATGCGCTATCGGATGAAGGGCGTCGTGATCGGCATTCAGGCCGATATGTGGGACCGCTTCGCGGCGGCGCCCGGCGGCGACGGCCTCGACGGCTATACGGGCTTCGTGAATGAGCTGGCGCGTCTCAGCGTCGCCTTCGGCAAGCCGGTGCTGCTGCTCAACGGCGACTCGCATATCTTCACGGTCGACAAGCCGCTCGCCGATCCGTCGAGCGCCATGGGCCAGATTCACAAGACCATTCCCGTGCCGAATCTGACCCGCATCACCGTGCAGGGCTCGACGGTCGCGCCGGCCGAGTGGCTGAAGCTGACCATCGATCCGCGCTCGGCCAATCTCTTCAGATGGCAGAATGTGCCCTTCTGCAAGGACCCGCTGACGAGCTGCCAGTAAGGTTGAAGAAACCCCATAGGTTCGCGCTTATCGGGTTTATTTCCGAGGCGGCCTCGTCCTCAAGAAGGGCGCTTACACATCTTCGTGTCGCCGCCCTCGTCATGGCCGGGCTTGTCCCGGCCATCCACGCCGCGCAACCGCAGCGGATGCTGGGTAATCGCCGAAAGGTTAGCGTCAGCGAGAGGAATAACGCGTCTCGTTGGGCTGTGCACCTGGGCGTGGGTGGCCGGGACAAGCCCGGCCATGACGGCTCCCAAGGTGCGTGACTCCGTTAGCCCGAGGGCGTCAACGTCAGCGAATTAATCTAGGGAAACTGCATCATCGCCAGATCGGTGCCATGCGGGCGCGCGCCCGCGGCGGTGAGCATAGCGTGAACCTGCCCGCGATGGTGGGTCTGGTGATTGAAGATATGGACCACGATGAGATGCTTGGGCTTCGCGATCGTGCTTTGAAGCAGGCCCGAATACCAGGTGAACTCTCCTTCGAGCGCCGCAGCGTCGAGGCGATTCGCCCAGTCGATCAGCCGTAAGTCGGTTTGCACGCGGTCGGCCTTCATGACCTCCCATTCGGCGCGAAACGCGCTCGAGTCGTCCAGGCTGCACTCCGGCTGCGGGCCGCCGGCGATGCGGCTGAGCCACATATAGTCCGCCCACAGCAAATGATTGAGCGTCGCATGGATGGATTTGAAGAACGCGCCCCGGTCCTTGCGCCGCTCTTCGTCAGATAAGCCGTCAGCGGCGGCATAGAGGTTTTGGTTCTGCCATTGATTGTAGCGCGCCATGGTTCGCGCGAAGGAGGGGTCGATCATCGGCTTGCCTTTTGTGATTCAAAAATTGCGTTTTCGCCGCCGCCTCTTTCCAAGGCCCGCCGCCGCCGCGGGTCAAGAGCAAGGCGCGGCTGTGCGGCTGGCGCTCAGAGTTGACTCCCCCCGCCATGCGCCTACAAACCGGCCCAGCTTTCTCCACCCATGGGACCTTCATGCCGCACACCGGATTAGAAACCCTCATCACCGCCGCCTTCGAGGATCGCGCCAATATCAACGCCGAGACCCAGGGCGATATTCGCCGCGCCGTCGACAGCGCGCTGCGCCTGCTCGACGCCGGCAAGCTGCGCGTCGCGGAGAAGATCGAGGGCAAGGAGGGGCCGGACTCCTGGCAGGTCAATCAATGGCTCAAGAAGGCCGTGCTGCTCTCCTTCCGTCTCAACGATATGGCGGTGATCGCGGGCGGGCCCGGCGGCGCTACCTGGTGGGACAAGGTGCCTTCGAAGTTCGTCGGCTGGGGCGCGGGCGAGCATAGCGCGGCCGGTTTCCGCTCCGTGCCGGGCGCGATCGTGCGCCATTCGGCCTATGTGGCGCCGGGGGCGATCCTCATGCCGTCTTTCGTGAATCTCGGCGCCTATGTCGACGCCGGGACCATGGTCGACACCTGGGTGACGGTCGGCTCCTGCGCGCAGATCGGCAAGAATGTGCATCTCTCCGGCGGCGTGGGAATCGGCGGCGTGCTGGAGCCGCTGCAGGCCAATCCGACGATCATCGAGGATGACTGCTTCATCGGCGCGCGCTCGGAGGTCGTCGAGGGCGTCGTCGTCGGCAAGGGCTCGGTTCTGTCGATGGGCGTCTTCATCGGCGCCTCGACCAAGATCATCGATCGCGCCACCGGCAAGGTCTACACGGGTTATGTGCCGCCTTATTCGGTCGTCGTCTCGGGAAGCCTGCCCGGCAAGCCGCTCCCCAATGGCGAGCCCGGCCCGTCGCTTTATTGCGCGGTCATCGTGAAGACCGTCGACGCCCAGACCCGTTCCAAGACCGGCATCAACGAGCTGTTGAGGGACTGATGGCCATCGACGCCGAGCGCATCCGCTTCCTCTACCGCACCGAGCAGGGGCGCATCGACCGCGCGACCTGGCTCAAGGGCGCGGGCGCGCTGGCGGCGGTGATTGCGCCTTTCTTCCTCATCTGGCTCGCGCTCTCGCCCTATACGGAGCACGATCTCGCCAAGGACCCCTTCTTCGTGCCGATGACGGCTGTGGCTTACAGCTTTGTCCTCGTCTACGCCTTTGCGATCCTGCTCGTCGCGGTCTGCTATGTGAATCTCTCCGCCAAGCGCTTCCGCGACCTCGGCCAGCCTGCGCCGGTCGCGCTCGCGGGCCTCGCGCCGCTCGTCGCGCTGATCGACGGCGCGACCCGCTGGCTGCAGCCGCGCGTGGCCGAGGTGATGCCGATCTATTGGGTCTGGGGCGTGGACGCCGTGCTGGTCGGGGTGATCGCCTGGTCCGTGTATGAGCTGGGGTTCAGGGAAGCGCATTCGCCTGAGCTTTCTTGACAACCGGCAGGGAGAGGCCGACCTTTTCGTCCATGCCGAAACCTGTGCAAATCGACGCCGAATGGGACGACGAGGCGCGCGTCTGGATCGCGACAAGCGACGACGCGCCAGGCCTCGTCGTCGAGGCGGAAACCTGGCAGTCCATGATCGACGACGTGCGGGCGGTATTGCCGGCGCTGCTCGACCTGAATGAGGGCTTTTCCGGCGGCCTTACGCTGACCTTTCGGGCGGAGACGCGCCTCGCTCTCAGCGGCTGATGGCGCGCCGAACGACGCTGTCATTCCCGACGCTCGCGCAGCGAGTGATCGGGAATCCAGAGCAAAAATAGCGCTTTTGTGGCTCTGGATTCCCGATCGGGCCTTCGGCCCGTCGGGAATGACAAACGCCAATGCGCGCTATCCAAACGGAAACGCTATGACGCCCCCAAGCGAGTCGTTCGAGCAGAAATGCTATCATTGCCGCGTTCGACCAAGTCCCGCCGCTCCGCGCGCGAGGCCCTGAAACATCCGCCGAAAGCTTTCTGACATGTCCCTCTCTCGCGCCGTTTCCCTCTCCCGCGATCTCATTCGCTGCGCTTCGGTCACGCCCGCCGACGCCGGCGCGCTCGATGTGGTAGAGCGCGAATTGAAAGCCGCTGGTTTCGAGACGCATCGGCTGCTTTTCACCGAGCCCGGCACACCGGATGTCGATAATCTCTTCGCCAAAATTGGCGCGGGCGCCCCGCATCTCGTCTTCGCCGGCCATACCGACGTCGTCCCAGCCGGCGATGTCGCGCGTTGGAGCTCGGACCCGTTCGCGGGCGAGATCGTCGATGGCCGGATCGTCGGCCGCGGCGCGAGCGATATGAAGGGCGCGATCGGCGCCTTCATGGCCGCGGCGCTCTCCTATGTCGCCCGCCATGGCGCCCCCAAGGGGACGATCTCCTTCCTCATCACCGGCGACGAGGAAGGCCCTTCGATCAACGGCACGGTGAAGATGCTCGACTGGGCGCGGGCGCGCGGCGAGAAATTCGACCACGCCATCGTCGGCGA
>NZ_JASIRC010000001.1:3845000-3885632 GCF_030063565.1 Methylocystis sp. JR02
GAACTCGGCAATTTACCTCCGTAACTTCGGGATAAGGAGGCCTTCGGTTTGGGCAACCAGATCGGAGGGGCACAGACCAGGGGGTGGCAACTGTTTAACAAAAACACAGGGCTCTGCGAAATCGCAAGATGACGTATAGGGTCTGACGCCTGCCCGGTGCCGGAAGGTTAAGAGGAGAGGTTCACGCCTTGAATTGAAGCCCCGGTAAACGGCGGCCGTAAATATAACGGTCCTAAGGTAGCGAAATTCCTTGTCGGGTAAGTTCCGACCTGCACGAATGGCGTAATGACTTCCCCGCTGTCTCCAACGTCAGCTCAGTGAAATTGAATTCCCCGTGAAGATGCGGGGTTCCTGCGGTCAGACGGAAAGACCCCGTGCACCTTTACTGTAACTTTGCATTGGCATTCGTGTCGGCATGTGTAGGATAGGTGGTAGGCTATGAAGCATGGGCGCCAGCTCGTGTGGAGCCACCCTTGAAATACCACCCTTATCGTCATGGATGTCTAACCGCGATCCGTCATCCGGGTCCGGGACAATGCATGGTAGGCAGTTTGACTGGGGCGGTCGCCTCCCAAAGAGTAACGGAGGCGCGCGATGGTGGGCTCAGACCGGTCGGAAATCGGTCGTCGAGTGCAATGGCATAAGCCTGCCTGACTGCGAGACAGACAAGTCGAGCAGAGACGAAAGTCGGTCATAGTGATCCGGTGGTCCCGAGTGGGTGGGCCATCGCTCAACGGATAAAAGGTACGCCGGGGATAACAGGCTGATAACCCCCAAGAGTCCATATCGACGGGGTTGTTTGGCACCTCGATGTCGGCTCATCACATCCTGGGGCTGGAGAAGGTCCCAAGGGTTCGGCTGTTCGCCGATTAAAGTGGTACGTGAGCTGGGTTCAGAACGTCGTGAGACAGTTCGGTCCCTATCTGCCGTGGGTGTAGGAGTATTGAGAGGATTTGTCCCTAGTACGAGAGGACCGGGATGAACATACCTCTGGTGGACCTGTTGTGGCGCCAGCCGCAGTGCAGGGTAGCTATGTATGGACGGGATAACCGCTGAAGGCATCTAAGCGGGAAACCCACCTCAAAACCAGTGCTCCCTCGAGAGCCGTGGAAGACGACCACGTTGATAGGCCGGGTGTGGAAGCAGGGCGACCTGCGTAGCTTACCGGTACTAATCGCTCGATTGGCTTGATCGCTCTCATTTATCAATGCCCATCTTTTGCGCGTGTTCTTATCCGAAAACCGCTACGCACTTTTCGGGAACACGCGAAGATGGATGATGGAAAGACAAAGCGCACAGCGCCCGTTTGCTTCGATGTGTTTCGCCGGCCTGGTGGCCTTCGGCGAAGCGATCAGACCCGATCCCATCCCGAACTCGGCCGTCAAACGCTTCCGCGCCAATGGTACTATGTCTCAAGACCTGGGAGAGTAGGTCGTCGCCAGGCCTGCCAAACACATCGCTTCCTTCCTCTTCCGATCCCAAACCAAAAGCGCCGCTCCAAAAAAGCGGCGCTTCTCGCTTGTCGCGGGGTGGAGCAGCCCGGTAGCTCGTCAGGCTCATAACCTGAAGGTCGCAGGTTCAAATCCTGCCCCCGCATCCAAGCTGACGTTTCCCCAGCAGATCCCTGTAATAAAAAGCCTTTTCGCCGCGCCGAAAGGCGTCGGCAGAACTCGACCCGGCATCGTGCGCCGGCGCGGCCCCACGCCGCGGGCGATCCGTTCTCGGCGAGCGCGCACGCGATCGAGGCGCAACTGCGCGCCGCCTTCTATTGCGAACAGATTGCTGGAAAGGAATGGTTGCAGGACAATCGCTGCTCACTTGCCTGCAAGCAATTGCGGGGCTGTCGCTGCCTTTGGCTCCGCAATTCTCAGGGGAAGGACGCCATGCAGCCTTCAGGCCGCGCCGCAGCGCGAAGCAATCAAGCCTTCCTGACGAACTCCGATTTTAGGTAGATCGCGCCAATCCCATCGATTTTACACGCGATATTGTGACCATCGACAGCATCGTCGACCAAGCGGATGTTTTTGACCTTGGCGCCGCTTTTAACGGTCGAGGATGATCCCTTGACCTTCAAATCCTTGATCAGGCTTACCGTATCGCCCGTCGCCAGCAGATTGCCATTTGCGTCGCGCACACCTTCGCCTTGCGCTGGAGCTTCAGGCGCAGCCTGCGCTTCGCTCCACTCATGCGCGCATTCCGGGCAAGTCCACAAAGCGCCATCCTGGTAAGCATATTCCGAACCGCATTTTGGACACTTCATGTCTATCCATTTCCTGTGTCTTAGAGCGCATTCCGCAAAAGTTGAAAGACCTCTGCGATAAGGATGCGCTCCAGCTTTTTGAATCTGCAAGCTTTCCTATCACTCGCATGATTTCTATGCGAGCGGAAAGCGCGCTAGAGGGAAGTAGCTTCTCCTACTCTATCCGTGGCCGAAACGGAACCGGCGCAGGCGCGTCCCGCAGTCGGATTTAGGCGGCTGATCGTGAGGCCGGGCCGCCTCCAAATTCCAACTTTCCAGTAATTGACCTACGAAAAATCAGAATTTCAGATCGCCAAGACTTCGAAGGCATGGGCCGCTCCGAAAGTGGCGGTGCGCCAAACTCCCACGCTCGGATCGCTACGATTACGGCTTCCTCCAGCCGCGCCTGTTCGAGCAGGTTCGTGCTGCGTTTATGGAATGGCGCAGAACGCAAAAGGGAAGAAGACGCCCCCGAAGGAATATGCGCGCCGGTGCGCCCCTCCGCAAAAATCCCGCTGGCGCCCTTTTCTCGAAGGCCGCGGACTTTAGGTTTGGCCCTTGGGAGGCCTGCGCGAGGAGGGCGCAACGATGGCGGAAGACAAAGTGGTCGTCGGTGTCGTAGCTCTGCTTTACTTTGCCGCCTTCGTCGAGATTTTCGTCGCGGGATGGTGAGGCGCAGGGGTGCTGCGCCTGTTGGTCGCGACGACGAAGGGCCGTCAAAGGCTCGGCGGAACCTTGCGTCCCTGAGGAATCATGAACCAATGCAGCAGGGCGAAGCCGGCGGAAATGAGCCCTGATCCATAGACGAGGGTCGCAATTTTCGGATCTTTGATTCCGTAGCTCACGATCGCCAGCAACAAGCCAAGGATGGCGACTGCCAAGGGGGTCGAACTCCGCGCGCTCATTTTACTTTAGCCTTGTTCAATTCGAGTTGTGACGGTCGCCTTCGCGACAGATTCCGCACCATGAGCTGGATAGTATCCATCAAGCAGGCATGAATGGGGCGGCGGCCCTTGCGAGCTTACGGGACGTGAAAAACCTGCCCGGGCTCAGACGCGCTTTTCGTCGACAACATGTTGTCCGGTTGTGGCTGGGGCGGGAGGATTCGAACCTCCGTATGGCGGAATCAAAATCCGCTGCCTTACCACTTGGCGACGCCCCAAAGCGCTCGCTCTCCATAATGCGGCCGGCGCCGCTCTGCAACCCGGGAGTATGGCATTTGGCTCAAGACCACGCCTCGAGCCGCGCCAGCCTGGGGAATTTCTTGGATTGGTGGCGCTCCATGCGCCCGAGCACTTCGCGCAAGAAGCGCACGCCCTGCGGCAGATAGCTGCCCTTGTTGAGCATGACGCAATCGGCGCGCTGCGCCATGGCGGCGTCGGTTGTCTCGGGGCGGCTGGCGACGCCTTCGTGGACGAATTGATCGAGCACCTGGGTCGCCCAGATGACCGGGACATGCGCGGCCTCGCAGAGCCAGAGAATCTCCTCCTGCATCTCCGAAAGACGGACGAAGCCGACTTCCACGGCGAGGTCGCCGCGCGCGATCATCACGGCGGCGGGACCGCGCGCCGCCGCGGCCACGATCAGTCTTGGAAGGTTGCGGATCGCGCGCGGCGTCTCGATCTTGAGCACCAGGCCCTGCCGGGGCGCATCCGGGCGCCGGGCGGCAAGCTCACGATCGAGCAAAGCGATGTCCTCGACCCGCTGGACGAAGGAGAAGCCGACAAGGTCGGCGAGCTTTGCGACGGCGTCGAGATCGGCGAGATCCTTGGGCGTCAGCGGCGAAAGATCGAGGTCGACGGCGGGGAGATTGACGCCCTTGCCGGGTTTGAGCCGCAGCCCCTTGGCGCGCGCCGCGGTGATCTCGATCTCGACGCCGTCGCTCTCGCGGGCGAGAACGCGGCCCGAGGCCTTGCCGTCGTCGAAGGAAATCTCGGCGCCCGCCTGGAGTTGGCCGACGATGCGCGGGAAATTCAACGCCGCGGCGATCCCCTTGCCGCGCTTATCGAGTTGATCGACGAGGCGCAGGCGGTCGCCGGCGAAGAGGCGGCATTTCTCGGGCCCGCGCACCTCTTCCAAGCGCAGCTTGGGGCCGGCGACGTCCATTAGCACGCGGCAGGGCCGCCCGAGCCGCTCGGCGGCCGAGCGGACATGGCCCGCCATGCGCTTCCAGGCGGCGGCGTCGTCGTGTGCGCAATTGATCCGGGCGCAATCCATACCCGCGTCGATCAGCGCTGCGACGAGGCCGGGGTCGTCCGCGGCTTCGCTCGGCAAGGTCGCCATAATGCGGGTGCGCGTGTCGCCGTCGCCGAATATCTGGTCGCAAGCGGCGGCGAGGGCGTCGTCGCTTCGGCGCGCGGGATAAGCCGCGGTCTCTCCGCAGAGCCGGCGCAGAGTCGCGAGAAGCGCATCGAGCGCGCCGAGCACATCCGCTTCGCTCCGCCCGAGCGAGGAGAGGCCGTAAGAAGCGAGGCGCAATTGCAGCGCGATCAGGTTGCGCCCGCGCAGGGCGAGGTAATAAGCAAGGTTGCGGGCGCCGGGCATCGCCGCCGCTGCGGCGCCCCAATCGGCGAGGCGCGCGTCGCCTTCCGTTTGGACTGCCTCGCGCAGGGCCGCGACGTCGTCGCGCAGCCTCCTGAGATCGCGCTCGGTCGTGTCCATCAGCTCACCGCCTCCTCGCGTGATTTAAGCATGAGCGAAGCGACAGGACTGTTACACGGCGTCGTTCCGCTCCGCCGTCATTGCGAGGAGGCGAAGCCGACGAAGCAACCCAGGGCAGCAACGCGGCCCTGGATTGCTTCGCTTCGCTCGCAATGACGGCGGCTCTAAAGGCGCATTAATGCGCCGGCGCGGCCTCGCCGGAGAGGCGCTGCAACCGCGACTCTTCCAGATCGAGCTCCGCTTCGATCGCGTGCAGCGTCGCGTCGTGGATGTCTCCGGCGCGATGCAGGCGCAAAAGCTCCGCGCGCGCGCCGCCGACGGCGGCGAGCGCCATGGCGAAATGGGCGCGCTTGGTTTCAATCAGCGCGTCGCCCTCGCGCTGGGCGCGCTGGTGGATCGTCACGCGGCGCCGGTAATCTTCGAGCAGCATGGGATGCCGTTCCTTGCCGTCCCCATCGACTTCGGCCGCAACCACGAGAATCGCCGCCTGATAGACCTTCTCGCGCGCCGCATGGTCGTCGAGATGCGCGACCGCGCCGGGGGGACGGGCGGTCGGCTTCAGCCAATCGACGAGTGGGCCGAGCGTTGCGCCTTGCAAAAGCACGGTGACGGCGATGACGACGAAGGTCGCCAGCACGATGAAATCCCGGCCGGGAAAATCGGCCGGTAAAGCGAGCGCCGCGGCGAGACTCACGACGCCGCGCATGCCCGCCCAGCCGACGACGATGGGGACGGAGACGGACGGGCAGGGGTCATAATTGCGCACGGCGGGCGCGAGGCGCGGCAGATAAGTGGCGGGGAACACCCAGACAAAGCGCGCGCCGATGACGGCGGCGGTGACGATCAACGCGTCGACAACGGCCGAGGCGGCGGCCGCATTGAAGCCGCCGAGTCCTTCGACGACCTTGCGCAGCGCCAGCCCGATCAGGATGAAAACCATCGCTTCCATGACGAAGACGGCGGCGCGCCAGACCGTCTGCATCTCGATGCGGCTTTGCGCATCGAGAATGGCGTGCTGGGCCCAGCCCATCAGGAGTCCGGCCGTCACCACGGCCAATACGCCGGAGACATGCAGCGCCTCGGCGCCGACATAGGTCGCCCAAGAGATGAGGAAGCTTGCGAGAATGAGGAGCTGCGTGTCGCGCAGGCGCGACATGGCGCCGTTGGCGAAGAGGCCCGCGACGAGGCCGACGGCGACGCCCCCCGCCGACAGGCGGCCGAACATGATCGCGGCGTCCGACCAGTCGAAGACGCCGGTGAGCGCGGCGGCCGCCGCCAGGCGGTAGAGCATGAGGCCGGAGGCGTCGTTGACGAGACTCTCGCCTTCGAGAATGGTCACGAGCCGCGGCGGGACCGGGACGCGCTGCAAAACAGCTTTGGCGGCGACGGCGTCGGGCGGCGAGACGATGGCGCCCAGGCAAAAGCCGGCCGCGAGCGGCAGCTCTGGCAGCAACGCATGCACGACGAGGCCGACGACGAGCGTGGTGAAGATCACCGCGCCGATGGCGAGCATCAGAATCGGCCGCAGATTGGCTTTGAAATCGCGCCAGACGGTGAAATAGGCGCTCGCCTGCAGCAGCGGCGGCAGAAAGAGCGTCAGGATGAATTCCGGGTCGATCGTGAAGGGCGGCTTGGCGGGGGTGAGCGCCAGCGCCATGCCGCCGATGACATAGGCGGCGGCGGGCGGCATCCTCAGATGCTTGGCGACAAGCGACAAAAGCAGCGCGGCAATGAGCAGCGCGAGAAGGATCGTGAAAGGGGCGTGGGTCATATCGCTCCCAGCCTAGAGCATGAGCGGCGCCGATTGAAAGGCGGGCGTTGTAGGAAATTGGTTCGATTGGCTCGTGTCATACCATTTCCGTTTGAACAGCTCGCATTGGGCCTTGTCATTCCCGGCGGGCTTTCAGTCCGCCGGGAATGACAGGGGCCCGGTGTGAGCGGTTCAAGCGGAAATAGCGCTAGACCGATACGGTTCCGGCGCTCGCCGCAGCGGCGCGCAGCGCCGCGATATTGCCGGCAAATTGGGAGGGCCCGCCACGGAAGGCCGCCGAGCCCGCCACCAGCGCGTCGGCGCCGGCTTCGACAATGGCGGGGGCGGTCTCGGGCGTCACGCCGCCATCGACTTCGAGGCGAATAGGGCGGGGGCCGATCATCTCGCGGATGGCGCGAATTTTGGCGAGCTGGGCGGGGATGAAGCTCTGGCCGCCGAAGCCCGGGTTGACGCTCATGACGAGGATGAGGTCGATGTCGTCGAGCACATATTGCAGCGCGCTCTCATGCGTCGCCGGATTGAGCGAGACCCCCGCCTTCTTGCCGCGCGCGCGAATGGCTTGCAGCGAGCGATGCAGATGCGGGCCGCCTTCGGCATGGACCGTGATGATGTCCGCGCCGGCGTCGGCGAAGGCGCCGATATAGGGGTCGATGGGCGAGATCATCAGATGCACGTCGAGCGGCAGCTTGGTGTGCGGCCGCAGCGCCGCGACCACGGCGGGGCCGAAGGTGATGTTGGGCACAAAATGCCCGTCCATCACGTCGAGGTGAATCCAGTCGGCGCCAGCAGCCTCCATGGCGCGGGTCTCCTCGCCGAGCCTGGCGAAGTCGGCGGAGAGGATGGAAGGGGCGATGATGGTGTCGGGCGACAAGGGCGGTTTATCCTATTCGTCGAAGAGGTCCGCATGCGATCCAGTGCGGGCGAGCTGCAGTTCCTCGCCTTCGATGCGGTAAATCAGCAGCCAGTCGGGCTCAATATGCAGATCGCGAAAACCTTTCCATTCGCCTTTCAAAGGATGGTCGCGATAATCGGGCGAAAGCGCCGCGCCTTCGAGCAAGAGCAGGAGGACGGCTTTGAGCTTGTCGAGGTCTTTGCCGCGCCTCTCGGCGAGCTTCACATCCTTTTTGAAGCGCCCGGACCGGACCGGCGTCAGCATTCAAAGATCCAGGTCTTTGTAAAGCTCGGTCGCGTTGCTGAACCGCTCCCCCTTGCCGGAAGCCAATTCGTTCATCGCCTCGACGGTTTCGGCGTTTGGCGCGCCGGTTTCGAAAGGCAGGCGCTGCTGATCGACAATGCGCAGCATCAGCAGGCGGATGGCGTCCGAGATCGACAGGCCCATCCCCTCCAGGACGGCGGCGGCGCGTCTTTTCGTCTCCGAGTCGATCCGGGCCTGGACGATTTCATCCGAGGACATGTGAGGGCTCCCAATCGTCTGCTGAGGATATTAATCTCGAGGAGGGCCCATTCAAGCCTGAAAGCACCTTGAGCGGAGCAAACCCGCCAAAAGGAAATAGGCATGACTATTTCGGCTGAATCGCTGCGTTTCGACGATGACAGCATGGGGGTCGAATTGTCCGATGGGCGAGTCTTGGGCGTGCCGCTCGCTTGGTTCCCGCGCCTTCTCAATGCAACGCCCAGACAGCGCCTCGCCTTCGAGATTAGCCGTGAAGGGCTGCACTGGGATGAACTGGCGAGGATATTTCGATCGCGGGGCTATTGGCGGGAAAAAGCGATTAGGCGACGGCTGGAGACGCGGCGGGCGCGTTGAAAAACGGGCGCAGAAGAAGCAGTCAGCTAGTCCAGTTCAAGTATTTCACGGTGAAGTCTGCGAGATAAGCTATTGAATTTAGCCTGTTTTGCGCGGAGCTTTTCCACGTCTCCACCCTTGTTGCTGAACCACGTCAGAATTTCCTTGTGCAACTCATCGAATGCCGCAAGCAGGTCGTCTCCATTTCGCGGCGCAAGGGGGACGAACTTCTCCAGCCTAAGCCGTTCAATGGCAAGAAAATAAGCGGTGTCTCTTATATACTGATCAAATTTCTTAAGCTCTTCGTCGATGTCCCCCGTTACGAAGGAGTCTTTGTTTTTTAGTTTGAAGTATGTGGCTACTACAGATGTCGCCTTCTCATCTATGTCACTTGACGATTTTGCGAACTCGTCGGCCCATTGCTTTGCAAGAGCAGAGCTTCGTTCGGCGAGCTTATTCTGTTTCTGAATTGTCGAATTGATGATAAATCCAAACGCTGCAATGATAAACGGTGTGGCGATTGATGCTATATCCTTGAAATGAGCTAAAAAGTCCATAGTATAGTTCACCGCTCGATTGTAGTCGATTGCAATAATGACTTTGTCGAAAAGGCGGCTGCGCGCTCGAACGGAATCGAGCGAACTCCATTCCATCCTCGGCCGGGAGCCCCGGCCGAGGTACGTCGTCAAACCCTCACTCCGCCGCCTTCTTCGTCGCGAACTGCGGATCGAGCGCGCCGCTGGCGTAGCGCTTGGCCATCTCCGCCATTGGCACGGGCTTGATCTTGCTCGCCTGGCCGGCCGTGCCGAATTCCTCGTAGCGCTGCTTGCAGACCTTCACCATGGCCTCCTGCGCGGGCTTCAAATATTTGCGCGGGTCGAATTCGCCCTTGTTCTTGTTCAGCGTCGCGCGGATGGCCGCCGTCATGGCGATGCGGCAGTCGGTGTCGATGTTGATCTTGCGCACGCCGAATTTGATGCCGCGCTGGATCTCCTCGACCGGCACGCCCCAGGTCTGGGGCATTTCGCCGCCGGCGGCGTTGAACGCGTCCTGCAGCTCCTGAGGCACGGAGGACGAGCCGTGCATCACCAGATGGGTGTTCGGCAGGCGGCGGTGGATTTCCTCGACCACCTTCATCGCGAGGATCGCGCCGTCGGGCTTGCGCGTGAACTTATAGGCGCCATGCGAGGTGCCCATGGCGATGGCCAGCGCGTCGACCTTGGTGCGGGCGACGAAATCCTCGGCCTGCGCCGGGTCGGTGAGCAACTGGTCGTGGCTGAGCTTGCCCTCGGCGCCGTGGCCGTCTTCCTTCTCGCCCTCGCCGGTTTCCAGCGAGCCGAGCACGCCGAGCTCGCCCTCGACCGAGGCGCCGACCCAATGGGCGAGATCGACGACGCGGCGGGTGACGTCGACATTGTATTGATAATCGGCGGGCGTCTTGCCGTCGGCCTTCAGCGAGCCGTCCATCATCACCGAGGAGAAGCCGAAGCGGATGGCGCTGGCGCAGGTGGCTTCGCTATTGCCATGGTCCTGGTGCATCACGATCGGGATGTCGGGATACATGGCGATGAGCGCCTCGATCATCTTGGCGAGCATGATGTCGTTGGCGTAATTGCGCGCGCCGCGCGAGGCCTGGATGATGACCGGCGCATCGACGGCGGAGGCCGCCTCCAGCACCGCGAGGCCCTGCTCCATATTGTTGATGTTGAAGGCGGGCACGCCATAGTCGTGCTCGGCGGCGTGATCGAGAAGCTGTCGCAGGGTGACGAGGGCCATTGGGAAGATTCTCCCTTATTAGAGGCGGATGCCGAGTGAAATAGCGGGAACTTGCGCGGTTATCTACATCGTACGGGAAACAAGGGCCAGCCGCGGCGAGGAGAGCTTGACAATCGTTCCCCGCCCGTCATGGCCGGGCTCGGTCCCGGCCATGACGGCGACCCGGAGGCAGGGAGGCGGAGAGAAAATCCGCCTCTAGGACATTCAGTGACTCTCGCGCAGGCCCACGTGGCGCTCGAGGCGGAGCAGGCGCTCCTCGAACTCGCTCAGCAGGACGCCGTGTCCCACCGCCGAGGAGTGATATTCCACCACAGCGCGGCGCAGCCCCACGATCTGGTCGGAGAGACGCTTTTCGAGGGTCAGCATGTCGGAGGCGATATCGGCGCGCAGCGAGTGCATCTCGGAACGAAGCTCAGTTTTGGCGTCGCCGATCTCGGCGTGAAGCTGGACTCGCAACGCGTCCACTTTCGCGTCGACGGCGTCAACTTTCTTATCGATCTTGCGCAGCAGCGCTAATGTGAGGTTTTCGGGTTCGTCGCTCAAAGCTGGGTCCATTATGCAAAATGCCTCGGCCGTCGGCCGGCCGAGGCACTCTAACACATCTCTTGCGGAGCTGCCCGTCCGGCGAAGCTCCGAACCCGCTCAGGCGCGGGCCGCCCCGACCAGCGCGACGCCCGCTTCCGCCACCGCTTCGGCCGTGATGCCGAAGTGCTTGTAAAGCTCCGGAGCCGGCGCGCTGGCGCCAAAGCCCGTCATGCCGATGAAGACGCTATGCTCGCCGAGCCAGCGGTCCCAGCCGAGCCGCGCCGCCGCCTCGACGCCGATGCGCGGGCCCTTGCCCAGCACCTGCGCGCGATAGTCGGCGGATTGCGCCTCGAACAGCTCCCAGCAGGGCATGGAGACGACCGCGGCCTTGACGCCCTTCGCGGCGAGGGCGTCGGCGCCGGCGAGCGCGATCTCGACCTCGGAGCCCGTGGCGAGGATCGTCACGTCGCGGCCGCCCTCCGGCTCGCGCACGACATAGGCGCCCTTGGCCGAAAGGTTTTCGGAGACGGGGCGATCCAGCGTCGGCAGGTTCTGGCGCGAGAGGCTGAGTAGGGAAGGGGTCGCCTTCTGCGCGATGGCAAGTTCCCAGCATTCCGCCGTTTCGATGGCGTCGGCCGGGCGGAAAACCAGCAGATTGGGCATGGCGCGCAGCGACGCCAGATGCTCGATCGGCTGATGGGTCGGGCCGTCCTCGCCCAGACCGATCGAGTCGTGGGTCAGCACGTAAATCACGCGCAGGCCCATGAGCGCCGAGAGGCGGATGCCGCCGCGCGCATAGTCCGAGAAAACCAGGAAGGTGCCGCCATAGGGCACGAAGCCGCCATGCAGCGCGATGCCGTTCATGGCCGCCGACATGCCGAATTCGCGCACGCCATAGTGGAGGTAGCGCCCAGAGAAATCGCCCGGCCGCACCGAGCCCATGCCCTTGGTGAGGGTGAAGTTGGAGTGGGTGAGGTCGGCCGAGCCGCCGATCGTCGCCGCCGTCGCCTCATTGATGACGCCGAGCGTCATTTCAGAGGATTTTCGGGTCGCGACCTTGGGCTTCTCGGCGGCGAGCGTCGCGCGGAACGCCGCGAGCGGGCCGGCGATTTCCGCCGCGACATCGTTCGACAGGAAGGTCTCGAAGGCGCGGCCCTTCGGCGAGGCGGCGAGGCGCTTCTCCCACGCTGCGCGCGCGTCCGCGCCGCGTTGGCCGGCGGCGCGCCAGGCGGAGAGGATCGGCTCCGGAACGTCGAAAGGCGTATGCGGCCAGAGCAGCGTCTCGCGGGCGGCGGCGACTTCCGTCGCGCCGAGCGGCGCGCCGTGGACCGACTCCTTGCCCTGCTTGCCCGGCGCGCCATAGCCGATCACCGTGCGGCAGGCGATCATCGAGGGGCGCGGGTCGGCCGTGGCGATCTCGATCGCCTTGGCCACAGCTTCCATATCGTGGCCGTCGACCCGCTGCGTATGCCAGCCGGCGGCGGCGAAGCGCGCGCATTGGTCTGTGGAGGTCGAGAGATCGGTCGGGCCGTCGATCGAGATCGAGTTGTCGTCCCAGAACACGATCATGCGGGAGAGCTTCAAGTGCCCCGCGAGGTCGATCGCCTCATGGCTCAGGCCCTCCATCAGACAGCCGTCGCCCGCGATGACATAGGTGTTGTGGTCGACGAGATCATCGCCGAAGCGCGCCGCGGTCAGGCGCTCGGCGATCGCCATGCCGACGGCGGTGGCGAGGCCCTGGCCCAGCGGGCCCGTGGTGGTCTCGACGCCCGGCGCATGGCCATATTCCGGATGCCCCGCCGTCGGCGCGCCGAACTGGCGGAAGTTTTCGAGATCGGCCTTGGTCATGCCCGGATAGCCGAGCAGATAGTGCAGGGCGTAGAGCAGCATGGAGCCGTGGCCGGCCGAGAGCACAAAGCGGTCGCGGTCGGGCCAATCCGGCTGGCTGGCGTCGAACTTCATGAAGCGCTGGAACAGCACGGTGGCGACGTCGGCCATGCCCATGGGCATGCCCGGATGGCCGGATTTGGCCTTTTCCACCGCGTCCATGGCGAGGGCGCGGATGGCGTTGGCGCAGCTACGCGCGTCGAGTTCGAGTGCTTTGGACATATTCCGTTCTTTCAGGTCGCGCTCTTACGGCGCTTTACGAGTTCGAGGATCCTCGGCGTGAGGATGAGCTGCATCGCGAGATCGAGCTTATTGCCGGGAATGACGATCGAATTGGCGCGCGACATCCAGCTCCCGGCGATCATCGTCACGAGATAGGGAAAGTCCACCCCGCGCGGCTCGCGGAAGCGGATGACGACGATGGATTCGTCAGGCGTCGGGATGGAGCGCGCCACGAAGGGGTTGGATGTGTCGACGGTCGGCGCCCGCTGGAAGTTGATGTCGGTCTCCGAGAACTGCGGGCAGATGTAATGCACATAGTCGTGCATGCGGCGCAGAATGGTCTCGGTCACGGCCTCGGTGGTGTAGCCGCGCGAGTTGCGGTCGCGGTGGAGCTTCTGGGTCCATTCGAGGTTAATGACCGGCACGACGCCGATCTTGAGATCGGCGTAGCGGGCGACATTGACCTCGTCGGTCACCACCGCGCCATGCAGCCCCTCATAGAAGAGGATGTCCGTATTGGGGGGCAGCTCCTGCCAATCGGTGAACTGCCCGGGCGGCACGGCGAGCTGGGCAGCCTCGTTCTCGTCATGGGCGTAGTGGCGGTAGCGGCCAGAGCCTGTCTCGCCATATTCGCGGAAGAGGTTCTCCAGCTCCGGGAGGAGATTGGCGTCGGAGCCGAAATGGCTGAAATGCGGATTGCCCTTGGCCTGCGCCTCGGCCATCCTGGCTTTCATCACGTCGCGGGGGTAGCGATGGAAGCTGTCGCCTTCGACATAGGCGACCTCGATGCGCTCACGGCGGAAAATCTGCTCGAAGGTCGCCTTGACCGAACTCGTGCCCGCCCCGGACGAGCCGGTGATCGAGATGATAGGGTGTTTGACCGACATCGGCGCGCGACCCAGTGAGTTCCTTTTCGAGCTTACGGCGATCTGCTGCAAGGCCCGCCGCGCTGGGCTTGTCGCATGCCTGTCCGGTAAAGGAAAGGCTTTCGAGGATTGGGCCCAAAGCAAAGAGGCGCGCGCCGCCGGAACGGCGCCGGTTCTCATCCCCGCGTTGGCGTGCTAAGGGGCGCAGGGCGGGTTTGGCCGCCCATCAGATCAAGGAGCACGGCTTGAGCAGGAACGTCCCGATGGCCCAGAAACAGGAAGAGGGCGGACTTCTGGAGACCGTCAAGGTCATCGTCCAGGCTCTGGCCATTGCGCTCGTCATCCGCACGCTGCTGTTCCAGCCGTTCAACATCCCCTCGGGGTCGATGATCCCGACGCTGCTCATCGGCGATTACGTCTTCGTCTCCAAATACGCCTACGGCTATTCGAACTATTCCATGCCTTTCGGGCCGAATGTGTTCTCCGGCCGCATTCTGGCCTCGCCGCCCAAGCGCGGCGACGTCGTGGTCTTCAAGCTGCCGCGCGACAATGAGACGGACTATATCAAGCGCGTGATCGGCATGCCCGGCGACCGCATCCAGATGATCGAGGGCCGCCTCTACATCAACGGCGTCGTCGTGCCGCGCGAGAAAATCGACAAGGCGCGGACCGAAAATCGCGAAGGGCAGGAGGTTCCGGTCGCGACCTATCGCGAGACGCTGCCGGGCGACGCCGAACATGCCGGGGTCGAGCATACGATCATCGAGATCGAGGGCGACCACGGCATCAACGACAACACCGAGCTCTTCGTCGTGCCGCCGGACCATTACTTCATGATGGGCGATAACCGCGACAACTCTACCGACTCGCGCATTGCGCCGGAGCTTGGCGGCGTCGGCTATGTGCCCTTCGTCAATCTCGTCGGCCGGGCCGAGGTCATTTTCTTCTCCGTGAAGAAGGACGAATCCGCGCTCGCCTTCTGGCGCTGGCCCTGGTCGGTGCGCTGGGATCGGCTCTTCAAGCCGGCGCATTGAGCGGACATAGATGGCGCGGAGCAAGCCCGATCTCTCGGCGCTGGAGGAGCGCATCGGGCACGCCTTCAAGGATAAGGCCCTGCTGCGCTGGGCGCTGACGCATGTCAGCGCCGCGACGCAGCGCCCGGATTCCTACGAGCGGCTGGAATTCCTGGGCGACCGCGTCCTGGGCCTTGCCGTTGCGCATATGATCTATGAGAGCTTTCCGGGCGACAGCGAGGGCGAGCTGTCCCGCCGGCTCGCTGCGCTGGTGCGCAAGGAGACCTGCGCGGAAGTCTCGGAAAGCTGGGGCGTCGGCCCTCATATGCGGCTCGGCGAGGGCGAGGCGCAGACGGGTGGGCGCAAGAAGCGCGCGATCCTTGGCGACGTCTGCGAGGCGATTATCGGCGCGGTCTTTCTCGATGGCGGCGCGCTGGCCGCGGAAGCCGTGGTGCGCGCGGCCTTCGGCCCGAAAATGCACGACGTCGGGCGCAGCCTGCGCGACGCCAAGACGGCGTTGCAGGAATGGGCCCAGGCCCGCCGGCTCGCGCCGCCGCGCTACCGGGTGGTGACGCGCAGCGGGCCGGACCACGCGCCCTCTTTCGAGCTGGCGGTGGAAATAGAGGGGTTCGAAGCCGCGATTGGCGCGGGAAGCTCCAAGCGCGCCGCCGAGCAGGCGGCCGCGGCGGCCTTCATGGCGCGCGAGGGCGTGCAGGAATAGGCTCTCATCCTTCCCAGATTCACAAGTCGGCGGCGTGATCCTCTTCCCTCCCCCTTGCGGGGAGGGTTAGGGTGGGGGTAGCCGCGATAGCAATCTGGATTGTCGACCCCCACCCCTAGCCCCTCCCCGCAAGGGGGAGGGGGACGCGGCGCCGGCGCCGCTTAAGGCCGGACCAACGAGAAAACGGGACCGAATTGACCGACACCAACGCCACGGAACAGGAACAGGATACGCGCTGCGGCTTTGCGGCGCTGGTCGGCGCGCCCAACGCCGGCAAGTCGACGCTGCTCAATCAGCTCGTCGGCGCCAAGGTCTCCATCGTCTCGCGCAAGGCGCAGACGACGCGGGCGCTGGTGCGCGGCATCGCCATCGACGGGCCGGCGCAGATCGTGCTCGTCGACACGCCCGGCATTTTCAAGCCCAAGCGTAAGCTCGATCGCGCCATGGTGGCGAGCGCGCTTTCCGGCGTCGCGGACGCCGATGTGGTGGCGCTGCTCGTGGACGCCCGCCGGGGCCTCGACGAGGAGGTCGAGGCGATCCTGACGCAACTCGCGCAAGCGAAAGCGCCCAAGGCGCTCGTCCTCAACAAGGTCGACGTCGTGCCGCGCGAAAAGCTGCTGGCGCTCACCGCGAAGCTCAACGAGCGCGCGAAATTCGAGGAGACTTTCATGGTCTCGGCGCTGACCGGCGACGGCGTTCAGGATCTGCTGCACGCCTTGGCGAAGCGCATGAAGCCGGGGCCCTGGCTCTATCCGGAAGACCAGCTCTCCGACGCGCCGCTGCGGCTGCTCGCCGCCGAGATCACGCGCGAGCAGATTTACGAGCGACTGCACGACGAATTGCCGTACCAGTCCACGGTCGAGACCGATATTTGGACCAACCAGAAGGATGGCTCGGCGCGCATCGAGCAGACCATCTATGTCGCGCGCGAAGGCCAGAAACGCATCGTGATCGGCGAGGGCGGCAAGACGATCAAGGCCATCGGAGCGGCGGCGCGTCGCGAGATCGCGGAAGCCGCCGAGCAGCCCGTGCATCTCTTCCTCTTCGTGAAGGTGCGCGAGAACTGGGCGGAGGACCCCGAACGCTATCGCGAAATGCGGCTCGATTATCCGAAAGGCGAATAATATCGGGCGAGTTGATTCGCGAGGGCGCCATGGCCAAGAAATCGAAAACGCTGACCGTCTACCGCTATCTCACCGGCCCCGACGACGCAGCCTTCTGCCACCGCGTGACGGAAGCGCTGAGCAAGGGCTGGCAACTCCACGGCGGACCGACGCTGACCTTCGATACCGCGCAAAACCGGGTGATTTGCGGGCAGGCGGTGATCAAGGATGTCGAGGGCGTGGAATACAGCCCGGAGATGAAGCTCTCGGAGCAGTGAGAGCGTAACCAACTGTGGTCGCGATCCCATCCCTCCCCCTTGCGGGGAGGGCAGGGTGGGGGTAGCCGCGATAACAATCCAGATTGTCGACCCCCACCCCTAACCCCTCCCCGCAAGGGGGAGGGAGATTAGATTGTCATCGCTGAGGCAACGGGGAACAGCCGAGAAACCCGGTCATGGAATGGCAGGACGAAGGCCTCGTCATTGGCGCCAGAAAGCACGGCGAGACCTCGGTCATCCTGGAGCTGATGACGCGCGCCCATGGCCGCCATCTTGGCGTCGTGCGCGGCGGGCGCTCCAAGGCCATGCGGCCTGTTCTCCAGCCCGGGAATCTCGTCGCCTCCACCTGGCGGGCGCGGCTCGAAGATCATATGGGCGCCTATGCCGTGGAGCCGCTCGCCTTGCGCGCCGCGCGCTATCTCGACCGCGCCGCGGCCCTGCATGGCGTAACGATGCTTGCGGCGCTGCTGCGTCTTCTGCCGGAACGCGATCCGCATGCGGCCTTGTTCGACATGGCCGAAGCCATCGCCGTGCGGCTCGATTCGCCCAACGCCGCCGCGCCGCTGATGGCGCAATTCGAGCTTGCGCTGCTTGGCGCCTTGGGATTTGGCCTCGATCTGGAACGCTGCGCCGTCACCGGAACGCGCGACGATCTCGCCTATGTGTCGCCGAAAACTGGCCGCGCGGTGAACCGGGGGGCCGCCGCGCCATGGCGCGATCGGCTGTTGCCCTATCCGCGCTTCCTGCAGGAAGAAACCGAAAACGCGGCCCCCGAAGAGATCGCGGACGCCTTCCGTTTGACGGGCTATTTCCTGACCCGCGACGTGCTCGCGCCGCGCGGCGCGGCTCTGCCGGCGTCGCGCGCGCTTTATATCGCCGCCTTGGGGTGAAGGATCAGCGCGCGTTGTCGCAGATGACGCGCGACTCGTGATTCGTCACGCCGTAACCCTCGTCCGTGTCGACCACGACCTCGCGGCAGACCGCCTGCATGCCGCTATCGTTGCGGGCTTGTTCCGTGCCGACCTGTTGATGATGGCGCGGCGCGCGCGCGGAATCATTGGCGGCGACCCTTGGGGATTCGAGGGCGAGCGCCGCGCCCGCCAATTGCGCCAAGCCAAGAATCATGAATGCTCTGAGGATCGATGCCATTCGGAAGCCACAGAAATTTATGAGGAAACTTGGCTCGGGGAAGCTGAGCCGGCGGTGTTGCCTTTTCTAGGGAGCGGGACGGCGCCCCGCAAGCGTTAATTTTCCACTGAGCCCGATAAGCGGTGAGAATCGCGTCGAGGGCTTGATTTGCCGTCACGTAGCGCGCTTGGCGCTTGCGCCGGCGCGTCGCTGCGCCTAGTACGGGCGAAAATCCAACAGAGGCGAAGGGTCGAATGGCGCAGAAAGGCGGCGCGGGAAAGGGCAAGGACGGCGGCGGCGAAAGCGTGGTGACGCCCGTCGATCTGCGCGAGGCGCTGGAAGAACGCTATCTCCGTTACGCCCTCTCGACGATCACCGACCGCGCCTTGCCCGACGCGCGCGACGGCTTGAAGCCCGTGCATCGGCGCATTCTTTACGGCATGCATGTGCTGCGGCTCGATCCCGGCGCGCCGTTCAAGAAATGCGCGAAGATCGTCGGCGACGTGATGGGCTCCTATCATCCGCATGGCGATCAGGCGATCTATGACGCGCTGGTGCGCCTCGCGCAGGATTTCTCCTCTCGCTATCCGCTCGTCGACGGACAGGGGAACTTCGGCAATATCGACGGCGATTCGGCCGCCGCCTATCGCTACACCGAGGCGCGCATGACCGCCGTCGCCCGCTCTCTGCTCGAGGGCATTGACGAGGACGCGATCGACTTCAAGCCCAATTACTCGGGCGAGGAGAAGGAGCCTGTCGTGCTCCCCTCGGCGCTGCCCAATATGCTGGCCAATGGCGCGCAGGGCATTGCGGTGGGCATGGCGACGTCCATTCCGCCGCATAATCTCGCCGAGCTGTGCGACGCCGCGCTCTATCTCATCTCGCATCGCGCCGCGACGAGCGAGCAATTGCTCACCTTCGTGCAGGGGCCGGATTTCCCCACGGGCGGCATCATCGTCGACAAGCGCGAGGAGATTATCGAGGCCTATCGCACCGGGCGCGGCTCCTTCCGCGTGCGCGCGCGCTGGGTGAAGGAAGAGCTGCCGCGCGGCGGCTGGGTGACGGTCGTCACCGAGATTCCTTACGGCGTGCAAAAATCGCGGCTGATTGAAAAGCTCGCCGAGCTGATTTCCGAGCGTAAGCTGCCGCTCGTCGCCGATGTGCGCGACGAATCGGCGGAGGATGTGCGCATCGTCTTCGAGCCGCGCGCGCGCAATGTCGATCCGGCGCTGATGATGGAGACGCTCTTCAAGCTCTCGGAGCTGGAGACGCGCTTCAGCATGAATATGAACGTGCTGGTCGACGGCGTGACGCCGCGCGTGGTTTCGCTCGACGAAGCGCTGCGGCAATGGCTCGATCATCGCCGAACGGTGCTGCAACGCCGCTCGCGTCATCGCCTCGCGGCGATCCTGCGCCGCATCGAGCAATTGGAAGGCATGATTGTCGTCTTCCTCAATCTCGATGAGGTGATCCGCATCATCCGCGAGGAGGACGACGCCAAGGGCGAGCTGAAGAGAGTCTTCAAGCTCACCGATCTGCAGGTCGACTATATCCTCGACACGCGGCTGCGCTCCTTGCGCAAGCTGGAAGAGATGGAGCTGCGCCGCGAGCTCGATGATCTCACCAAGGAACGCGCCGAGCTCGAAAGCCTGCTCGAGGACGAAGGCAAGCAGTGGAAGACCATTGCCGGACAGGTGCGCGACCTCAAAAAGCTCTATGGCCCACAGACGCCGGTCGGCAAACGCCGCACCACTTTCGAGGACGCGCCGGCGGCGGTCGATCTCGATCTCGCGGAGGCGATGATCGAGCGCGAGCCGATCACCGTTGTCGTGTCGAAGAAAGGCTGGATTCGCGCGCTCAAGGGCCACGTGCAGGATTTGTCGACGCTGCAATTCAAAGGCGACGACGCGCTGGACACGAGCTTCTTCGCGCAGACGACGACGAAGATTCTCGTGCTCGCGACAAACGGCAAGGCCTTTACGCTCGACGCCTCGAAACTGCCGGGCGGGCGCGGCCATGGCGAGCCGATCCGTCTTTACGCCGACATCGACGAAGGCGCGGATGTCGCGCGCGTGCTGCCGCATACGGCGGGGGCGTCGTTGCTGCTGATTGCGGATGACGGGCGCGGCTTCATCGTGGCGCAGGATGATCTCTTGTCATCCACGAAAAAGGGCCGCGCGGTTCTTTCCGTGGAGCCGCCCGCGAAACTGAAAGTGGCGACGGAAGCCGCGGGCGATCACGCGGCCATCATCGGCGAGAACAGGAAGCTCCTCGTCTTCCCGCTGGAAGAGGCGCCGCGCATGGCGCGCGGCAAGGGCGTGCGTATGCAGCGCTACAAGGACGGCGGCGTGGCGGATGCGAAAGTATTCTCGCTCGCCGACGGGTTGAGCTGGACGGATGCGGCTGGCCGCGTGTTCAACGTGGCGGCGGCGGAGCTGACGGAATGGATGGGGCATCGCGCGGAAGCGGGAAGGCTGCCGCCGAGAGGGTTCCCGAAGAATAACCGGTTTGGGTGACGGGGCGGTTGTCGCTCTCCGTCATTGCGAGGAGCGTAAGCGACGAAGCAATCCAGAGCCTAATCGCGGCCCTGGATTGCTTCGCTTCGCTCGCAATGACGGCGTAAGGGGACTTCTGACGGCCGTCAAAAGGCGCGACCAATCAACGTGTGCGCGGCCCAGTCTCCGACGCGAAGGCCGCTCTCGCGCAGCGAGCATTGCGCGCGGCGCAGCGCTTCCGCCTTCGTCTGGCCGTCGAGCCAATGGCGGTAGAACTCCTCGGCCAATTTCTGCGCGTGATCCGGATCGACATAGAACAGGGTTGCGACGAGAGACGGCGCGCCGGCTTCGAGAAAGGCTTGGCGGAATCCCCCGACTTCGCTAGCAAGCCGGGCCCGGAAGCCGCCCGAGCGACACGCGTTGAGAAACACGAGGTCCGCTTGGAGCCACGGCCCCTCCGCCTTGATCAGGGCGCGGGCGGTCAGATGGCCACCCGTTAACTGCAAGGCCGAGGCGCTGAGCGTGTCCATGACGCCGGCGAGCACGTTGCCGTGGCAGGCTAAATGGATCACTCGAAAGCGCGCGGCTTCTGCGAGAAACCGTTCGGGAGTGGCTTCCGGCTCCGACAAATACAGGCTTTGCTTCCCCCATTCGGGCTTGCCGACGAAAAGGTCGGCGACCGCCTTTGCTTGGGCGGCGAAGCTGATCTCTCCGACGCCGCCGGCGCCGAGCGCGAGGCAGGATTTCGTCTCTTGCGGGCGCCGCCCGAGGCATTCGAGTAAGCTCGCCACCGACGGCGCGATAACGGTCGCGCAACGCTCAACCAGCGAAACGCCGCCCTTTCCGGTCAAGGCCGCGAAGGGGATCGAATGGAGGTGTGAGTCGGGGACGATATAGAGGGTCTTGCAGGTCTCGACCGTTTCAAAAAGCCCCGCCAGGGGGCGTTGCAGCGCTTCCGAAATGCCAGGCAGCGCCTCGGCGAGACCCGCGTTCCATTGCTGCGGCCCGTCATCGGCGGTCGGCAGCAACTTCTGCAGTTGAGCCTCGCCGAAATCGGCGGAGACTTCGCGCACGGGGCGGCCCGGGGCGACGATGAAGACGACCGTATCGACCGGACCGACCGAGAACAGGGCCAGCGCTGCGGGTCCATCTGGGTGCCGTGCAAGAGCGTCGATGAGAAGCGGCAGGATGTCGCGTGAGGATGCTGGGCCAGCGGGCGAGATCAGTTGACCGGCGCGCAGCAGCCGACCGCGGCCGCGTTCGGCCCACTCGAACCCCTCGGCGGCGCGGCCGAGCCGGGCGCAGATGCGCGCGGCCGCCGCGTAGGCGGCCTCAATGTGTTGCAGTTCGTCCCGGCCCGCGCCCGGCCCGTCGCCGAGCGGATCACGTCGTCGCTCTGGAAACAGGCTCACAGCTTCAATGGCGTCGGCGAGCGCCTCCTCATCACGTCCGAGGCGCTGTAGCGCGGCGCTGCGGGCGGTCAACGCCGCGCCGCGGGTCTGGGCGTTGGCGGCGGCGTCCAGCGCGCCGTCGATGTCCGTCAGCGCGGCGGCGTAATCACGATCGAGAAAGCGGGCCATCGCGCGCTGCAACAACGCCCGGGCGTAACCCTCGCCGTCCCGCGCGTCGCGGCAGGCGCGCAACACGACGTCGAGCTCGGTGATTGCGCGCCTTCGCTCCGCCGCTTCGCCGCCCGCGATCAACAGGCGGATCAAATCGCGCCGCGCGCCGTCGATAAATCCGGCGATGCCGGTCTCGTTGCCGATCGCCAGCGCCTCATCGAACAGCTCGATCGCCTCCTGGCGACGGCCAGGGCGATCCTCGCAAAACCGGCCATAGGTCATGCGCGTCGTCCAACGCTCGCGCGGGCTCTTCGCGGCCAAGAGCGCAGCCTTCAGCCGGCGGTCGGCGCGCGCATAACCTTCCCGCTCGATGAGCGCCTGCCCACGCAAGAGCTGCATGTCGATCTTATAGGCCTCGTCGTCGGCGAGCTCTGGCGCTCCGCCGCGATCGAGTTCGGCGTTCATCGCGTCGAGCACCGCGCCCGACGCGTCCCAGCGCAACGCATATTCATAGCGCTGGCGCCAGATGCTGCGAATGAGCACGGGTTGGCGGCTCTTGATTGCGGCTTCGTAGGCGAGATCGAGCGTTCGCGCATATTTCTCGCGGTCGCCGCGCGCGAGGGCGATGTGCGCAAGGAGACCGAGGCTTCGCGATACGCCCTCCATCGAGCGTCGAACCTGCATCTCCCTCTTCGGCGCGCCGATCCGGTCGGCCCAGCGCGCGGGATCGGCAAAAGATTCGGCGATCTCGATCGCCTCGGTCATCGCCGCTTGCGCCGCTTCGAGATCGCCTGCCTCGAACTCGATCTTGCCGAGGGTCTCGAGGAGAAGCGCGCGTTCGGGGTCGTCGGCGGCGGTCAAGTCAAGACTGCTCCGGCAAGCCGCTCGAGCGCCCGCGTAATCGCCAGTCATCGCGAGGGCGCCGGCTACTCCGAGCCACAGGACAATACCCGCTTTGCGGGCGCGCTCCGCCAGGTGGCGCCCCAACGCACTCGCGAGCGGACTTGGCTCCGCCGCCCATGCCCCGATGTCGCGGGCGATACTCTCCGCCTCCCCGGCAAGCGCTCGCAGGGGGCCGAGGACCTCTTTGGGCTGCGTCGCAACCAATGAATGGAGGCTTCGCCCTTGACGTTCGAGCGTGACGAGGCGCTCCGCCAAGGCCCGGAAGCGCGTTTCGCCCAGATCGCTCATCAGGCGCCGAAAAGGGAGGACTTCACCGTGTTAGGCAAGGCTTTGACGAAGCCGGTCACTTCGTGCGCAAGCTTGGCGCCGTCCTGGAGTTGGCCCCATTCGATCGTTTCGAGCTTGCCGTCCTTGAACTTGATTTTCTTCGGCACGGCGATCATCGCAAGAATGACGACCCCGGCCAAAAGCGTCAGGTCCATATGAGGCTGCGCCGCACGCCGTAGCGCCTCGTCGAGATAATCACGAAGGCCAGGGGTCTGCGCCGCTTGGTCGAGAACGAGGCGGGCCACCTCGCCGCGCGCCTCGGTTTCCCTTTCCGCGAGCATTGCGTTGAGGAAAGGCGCGACGTCGGGCGGCGCGCCGTCGCGTGCCTCTTTGGCCAAATCATCGAGATCGGCGATGGTGGGCTTGCCCCCGTCGAACAGATCGACCGGCAACAGATCGAATAATTCCTTCACAGCCTGTTGCGCTTGTCCCGGCGACAACGCCGCTATCCGTTGATCCATGAATTTGCCTCCTGAGCCGGCGAGCGACCGCCCGGTAGGATTACAATCAGCGTCGCTTGCTTTGCTAACAATGGTCCGATGAAATCTTGTTCGATTATGTCGGGGAAACGCGCGCCCGGCAAGCGGCGAGGCTTCGAGGCGCCGCCACGCGCGCGGCAGGGGCGTGCGCATGTTTGCGAAGAATAATGGGTTTGGGTGAAGTGGCCGCCCCCGTCATTGCGAGCGGAGCGAAGAAATCCAGAGCCTCATCGCGGCCTCTGGATTGCTTCGTCGTTTCGCTCCTCGCAACGGTGGAGCCTAATGCTCATCGCCCAATGTTCAAATCTGCCCGCGAACTCTCTGAAAGCCGCGTCTGGCGCGGCTGTCCCTGAGTGGTCTGCGCCAGCAGCATCGCCAGATCGAGCTGGCGGGCGCATCCGGTTTTGGCGAGGAGGGATTTGATCTGCGTCCGCACCGTCTCTTTCGAGACGTCGAACTCCGAGGCGATATCCTCGACGGTCTTTCGCTGCGTGACGGCGCGCGCGACGCGCGCTTCGGCGGGCGTGAGGTCAAAGAGACCCTGAATGAGCGCGGCGTCGGGGGCAGCGGGCGTCGCCACCGCCGTAACCGTCAACAGGCTGAGCCCGCCGCCGAAAAGCTCGCGGGCAGCGCCGCTGATGGGGATAAGATGAACGACCGCCGGATCGCCCGCGGCGCCCTTTGATGGGAAAGACCGCGCCGAGGCGGCGGCTGGGTACGTCACCCCGGCGAAGGCGCGCCGCAGCATTCCGTCGGCCGCGGGGTCGATCAAAGCGATACGATCCTTGGGCAGCCAGGCGATATGGGGGCGCATCGCCTCGATCAGCTCATTGGCCGCGAGAACCCTGCCGCCCGCGTCGAGAACCGCCGCAGGTAGGCCGATGATGGCCAGCGCTTGCGCCGCGGCGCGCAGCCGCTCCAGCCGCCAGCGCGCCGCAAGCAATCCGGCGCGCGCGAGATGCGGGCGAAAGGCGTCGAGGCGGGCGATGTCGGCGCGATCGAAGGGGGGCTTGCCAGCGCGGCGGTTGAGCTGGACCAAAACCAGATCGCCCGTGGGCACGGGAATCACCGTCGCCGCGCAATGGTGCAGACCCAGGGGGCCGCACCATTCGCTCATGACGGAGTCCTCGAGCCATTCCTGCTCGCTGAACCCTTCATTATCCGCAACGAATCCCGCCCGGTCGAAGGCGATGAGCCGGGCGGTCGCCTGGGTTCGCGCCGCGCCGCCTCCCGGAGCCATCCAGGCGTCGGTGGTCCGCGAATTCATAAGGTCGGAGCAGCGCCAGCCCGTCCAGGCGTCGGCGCGGCGGGTGAGGATGATGCCGCCCGCCGCATCGACCAATTCGCCGAGGTCGTGCAGGATGAGCGGCCATAAATCCGGGTCGGCGGCCGCTTCATAAATGCGCGTGACGGTCGATTCGAAATCCATTGGCTGGACCGGGCGTTCGGAGGGGAGATTAGCTCAGAACGGCCCTATCGGAAAATACTTCAAAAAGAGTTCGCCCAAAACGCCCCGTCGATCGAGCCGCGCCAGCGCGTAATCGAGCGCCCGGCGCAGCGGCGCGTTGCCCTTTTTGACGGCGACGCCGACGCCCTCGCCGAAATAGCGCGGATCGGTGAAGGGGCCGTCCTTGAAGGTGCAGCATCCGCCCGCCTCCGCGCCGTTCAGCCAGAAGGACATGCCGATCGCGTCGCCGAAATAGGCCGCCACCCTGCCATTCTTGAGCGCGTTGCGCGCAAGAGCGGTCGTCTCGAAGGTCACGCGTTCGGCGCGCGGATAGAACGTCTCGAGAAAGGCTTCGTAGCGGGAGCCGGCGACGACGGCGACCTTGCGGTCTTCTATCGCCTCTGGGGAAGCAGCGGCGAGCGTCGTATCCGCGAGCGTCGCGAAACGGCCGGGGGTCAGGAAATAAGGGCCCGTGAACTCGACCTGCTTGCGGGTCTCGTCGTTGATCGAGAGAGAGGCGATGACGGCGTCGCCGCTATTGTCGTCCAGCGACGGAATAAGAAGATTCCAGCTTCGTCTCTGGATCGTGCAGGGCAGCTCCAGCTCGGCGCAGATCGCGCGGGCGAGATCGACGTTGAAGCCGGCGAGCTGTCCATCCGCGAGGAGAAAATTGAAAGGCGGATAGTCGTCTTCGGTCAGGAAGCGGATCTGTTTTATGTGCGAGAGATCGGGCTTCTGCAGCGCGCGATGCGGATCGACGAGCGACGGCGCCGCCGCGGGCGCCGGATCGGCGACGGCGGCGACGCTCGCGAGAGCGAAGGCCAGCGCTGCGACGACGCCAAGCGAGAGCGCTGCTGGAGGATGGGAAAAATTCGAATCAAATTTATTGCGCACCCGATTTTTCTGACCGATAGTCAAGCTTGCATATTTTTTCATTCATTGAGTTTAGTTCATGAGCAAGGCGTCGGTCGACTATTTTTCCATCGATTCTGGCCCACGCAAGCGCGACGATACGGGCTTTCCCCCGTTGCCTTTGCGCCGCAAAAGCCTCGCGGATGAATCCGCGCGGGAGGGGCGCAGGGCCTCCCGCAGGGTGGAAACGCCGCCTGTCGAAATCGCTTTTCTGCTCGATCACGGCGTCTCGCTCGACGCATTGAACGAAGCCGCCGGATTGGCGCGGCGTCAGGGCGTCTCGGCCGACGCGGCGCTCCTTGCCGAGGGCGTCGTCGAGGAAGCGTTTTTCTACCGCGCCCTCGCTCAGCATCTCGGGGTCGCCTTCATCGACGACACGATCGAGCTCGCGCCCGGCGCGCTTGCCGCGGCGGGGCTCGGCTATGTGCGATTGCGGGATCGCCGCGACGGCGTTCGTTGGCTCTTCGCGCCGTCGGGAACGCAAATCTTTCGTTTGACGAGCGTCGCGCGCGCGGCGAAAGGGCGGCCGCTTTTCGCGATCACGACGCGCACGCGTTTTCTGGAGGCGCTTCGCGACGCCTATCCGCGAGACGCCGTGTATGCCGCGAGCCATTCGGCGGAACAGATCGACCGGGATCTTTGCGTGCGCGGTTCGACGACGCGCGCGCCGCTCGCCTGCGCCACGGCGGCGCTGATCTGCATCGTCGTCAGCCTGTTCGCGCCTTTCGAAACCGTCAATCTCGCCGTCGCCTTCGCCCTCGCCGCGGCCTTTCTGGCGAGCGTCGTTCTGCGCCTGAGCGCCTGCGCCTCGAGCGCTTCGCGGCAGGAGGACGCGCGATGGATCGACGATGCGCGGCTTCCCGTCTATACGGTGGTGCTCGCGCTCTACAAGGAAGCGGCCGTCGCGCCGCAACTCGCGCGCGCCATCGACCGTTTCGATTATCCGCGCGCCAAGCTCGACATCAAATTCGTTATCGAGGCCGACGACGCGGAGACGGCTGCGGCCTTGCGCGCGCATCCGCCGCGCGCGCCGCATGAGATCATCATCGCGCCCGATGGAGCGCCGCGCACCAAACCGCGCGCGCTCAACATCGCCATGCCGTTGGCGCGCGGCGCGCTCGTCGCGGTGTTCGACGCCGAGGATATTCCCGATGCGCGCCAGCTCCGCCGCGCCGCCGCGCTTTTCGCCGCGGCGCCGCCGGATGTCGCCTGCCTGCAGGCGAGTCTTGTCATCGACAATGGCGCGCTCAATTGGATGACGGGCATGTTCGCGCTCGAATATGCGGCGCTTTTCGATGTCTATAACAAGGGGCTGTCCCGGCTCGACCTGCCGCTCTTTCTCGGCGGCACCTCCAATCATTTCCGGCTCGCCGCCCTGCGCGAGATCGGCTTCTGGGACGCCTATAATGTAACCGAGGATGCGGACCTCGGGCTGCGTCTCGCGCGCGCGGGCTTCGCGGTGCGCACTTTCGATTCCCACACATTCGAGGAGGCGCCGGCCGTCTTTCGGGCGCTCGTCAAGCAGCGCACGCGCTGGTTCAAGGGCTGGATGCAGACGGCGATTGTCCATTGCCGCCATCCCGCGGGCTTTTTCGCCGATCTCGGGGCGCGGCGGGCTTTCGCCGTGCTCGCGATGTTGGCCGGCGGCGTTTTGGGTCCGCTGCTCGGCCCGCTCCTGATGTGCCGCCTGGCCTATCACGCCCTTTTCGGCGCGCTGTTGCGGCCGACGACATTCTTCGAGACGGCGTGCTGCGGGCTATGGTGCTTTCTCGCGCTGTCAGGGGCGGCGGCGCTGCTTTGGCCCATCCTCGCCGGGATGCGGCGACGGCGCCTTTCGGCACTTCGAAATGCGCTGCCCCATCTGCCGATCTGGCTTTTCATGCTCAGCATCGCCTGTTGGCGCGCCTTTTTCGAGCTCTGGCTGCGGCCCTTCCATTGGGAGAAGACCGAGCATGGGCTCACCATGCGCGGCCATCCGGAGGGCTCAGGCGAACAGCCATTGTTTGAGCAGGAAGCCGGCGCTTAGCGCCTTGCTGTAATGCTCGTGCAGCATGATATGCGTCATGCCCGCGCGCGGCAGGTCGCTCTTCTTCAGCCGGCGGAAGAAGGGAACGAGCACTTCCTCGAAATTGCGCACCGTATATTGGCCGCCATGCCGGTCGGCGACGCGCCCCGCGACATTAGTGAACAACAGCATCAGCGCCTTGAACAGAACCGGATTGGCGATGTTCTGATCGATGGCGTGAAGCCCCAGGCCGTGACGGCAGGCGAGAATATAGGCGTTGAGAACGACATAGACTTCCTCGGCCGGCGCGCCGTCGAAGGCGCCTTTGATCGACCGCAGAGCCGCATTGAAGGTCACGCGGGAAATCATGCCCTTCTTGCGCTCGGCGGGGCTGAGGAAGCCAGCGAGCGCAGAATCTTCGCGCGTATGGAAGGCGTCGAAAACATTATGCAGCAGCGCCTCGGTTTCCGTCTCCAATTCGGAGAGTCGACGGATGTCGAGCAGAAGCTCATTGGGCACCGGCCGCTGCTTGGTGTTGATGTCCATGAACAGCCGGCATTCCTGCGCGCGCGTCAGCCTGTTGTAGATCACAACCGGCACGCTCACCGAGGATTTGGCGAGCTTGAAGCCGAACACGCGATGCTGCCCATCGATGATGAGAAAGGCTTTCGGGTCCTTGCGGAAAGTGAGGGCGCCGTCGTCCTTGTCATAGGAGAGATGCGCGCGCGTCTGCGCCGAGAGCACCACGGCGCCGGGGACTGTGCCCAAGCCCGCGTCGATGTAACGGGCAATCGATCTTGCGCGCCGCTCGTCGAGCAGGCGTTGGAAGCCGTCCGCCGGATTTTCGGCCCGAGCCTCGACCGTGCAGGTCTGGGCGAGAAGATCGCTCGGCAGCACGAGCGAATAGAAGCGATGCTTGCCCTGGGTGACGATCAACGCGCGCTCTGAGATCGTTTTGGCCTTGGCGGCGTCGCGCGGGCTGGCGGCGGAGAACTCGGCGTCGTGGGGCAGGGGGTGGGAATCGGCCAGATCGCCTATGGTGTCCCGATCCATTATCGTGATCCCATCGAAGCGCGAACTTGACAGCGTTCGCGAAAGGCTGACTCGACGAATCAAAAATCGGCACTTGCGCGAAAGGCTAGGCGCGAATGACGACGGGAACAAGACCGCTGTGTTTCTTATTCGGGCAATCGTGTTGACGTCTGGCGCGGACCCCACCCGGCGGCCTTTGGCCGCCGACCTCCCCGTAAAGGGGAGGTATTTGGGCTAACGACGCAGCTTGGCGTGAACTGGAAACTCTGGCGACACGCTCCCAGCGATTGTTCGCGCTTCCTTTGGCGCCCGTGGGGTTGTAGACTTTCCGCCAAATCGGCCGGCCGGAGAGGGCGACGTCCATGAGGTCGATCATCTCGTCGATCCGACGACTGACAGGTCAGCCGCTGACGCGGCGCTTCAACAGAAGATATCGAATGAACCGCTACGAACGCACGCCGCAGCCGGCCGGGGAAGCCGAGATCGAGTATCTCGACGGCGAATATCGCATCCGCAAGCCCGGCGCCTATGTGCGCTGCGCCGTGACCGGCGAGCCCATCCCGCTCGAGGATCTGCGCTATTGGAACGTCGATCTGCAGGAGCCTTACGCCGGCCCGCACGCCAAGCTCATGAAGCTCGGGGTCAAGAAGCCCGACTGAGGCGCGCGCGGGAAAGCGCGGCGTCGAGCGTGTCCAGGACGGCCTCCTGCTCGGCTATGGCGAGGCTGATGGGCAGAGCCTCTGCGGCGAACGCGGGCGGGAGGCGGACGGCGTCCTTCTCTGTTGTGACGAGCGTGGCGCCCTGCCGGCGCGCAAGCGCCGTCAGCTCGGCGAGGTCGTTTTCACTGTAGCGATGATGATCGGGAAAGGCCCGAGTCGCAACGACGTCGGCGCCTGTCTCCGCCAGGGTGTGGAAGAACTTTTCAGGGCGTCCGATTCCGGCGAAGCCGATGACTCGTTTGCCGGCCAAGGCCTTCGCCGCTTGCGGCTCGGGAACGACGCGCGCCTGGAAAACCGGCTTTGTGCAAGACTGACTAAGCACCCGCCCGGCGGCGCCCCCGCCGATGACGATCAGAGCGTCGGCGACCGCCATCTGCGCCTCGAGCGGCGCGCGCAGCGGGCCGGCGGGTAGGCAGCGGCCATTGCCCGCGCCATAGTCCGAGTCGATCACGAGCAGCGAGAGGTCTGGCGAGAGCCTCTGGCTGTGGAAGCCGTCGTCCAAAATGAGAAGGGTTGCCCCCAGGCCGCGCGCGAACGCCGCGCTTGCCGAGCGATCCACACCGACAATGGCGAGCCCATGGCGCGAAAGCAGCAGCGTCTCGTCGCCGGCCGTCGTCACATCGTCCTTTGGTGAAACGGCGAAGGGCTCGGTGCGGCCGCCGCGCCTGCCGTAGCCCCGTGTGAGTAGCGCGGGACGTTCGCCTTGCGCGGAAAGCAGCTTCGCCAGCGCGATAACGAGCGGCGTTTTGCCGTCGCCGCCAACGGTCAAGCCGCCGACGACGATTGTGGGCAGCGCGGCGCGCGGCGCCTCGCGGGTCAGGCGGCCGCGGGCGACCGCGCCATAGAGATGGCCGAAGGGAGACAGCAGACGAGAAGCGACTCCTTCCGTTCGCCAGAACTGGGGCGCGCGCATGAGCGCTCAGCGCCCGGAGGCGGCGACTTGCGCGAGAAAGGGCTCGACCGCCGTCATGATCGCGCGCGAGGCGCCGCCGAGCTTATCGACCGCTTCGGCGCCGGCGCGGCCCATGCGGCGCATGCGGGCGGGTTCGGAGAGGAGATATTGCGCGGCGCGCGCCAGCGCGGCGGCGTCGGCGACGCGCGCCGCCGCCTTGGCGGCGGCCAGCTCCGTGTAAATCTCGTTGAAATTGTCGATATGCGGCCCGTAGAGCACCGCACAGCCGAGCTTCGCCGGCTCGATTGGGTTCTGGCCCCCGCCGGGAACAAGCGATTTGCCCATGAAGACGACGCCGACGCTGCGAAAGAAGAGGCCGAGTTCGCCGATCGTGTCGGCGATATAGATCTGCGTCTCGCGGCGCGGCTCGCCGTCGCGCGTGCGCAGGGCCGTCGCAAAGCCTTGGGCTTGCGCCAGCTCTGCGATTTCCGCGCCGCGCTCGCGATGGCGCGGGGCGATGACGGTCAGCAGATTGGGGATCTGCTTGCTGATCTCGGCATGGGCGGCGAGGATCAATTCCTCTTCGCCCGCATGTGTCGACACCGCCGCCCAAACCGGACGGGCGCCGACCGCGCCGTTGAATTCGGCGAGACGCGCGGCGTCCACAGGCGGCGGCGCCACGTCGAATTTCAGATTGCCGGCGATGCGCACGCAGGGCGCGCCCAGCGCCAGAAAGCGCGCCGCATTCTCGGAATCCTGCGCCAGGCATAGATCGATCGCGCCGAACACACGGCGCGCGGCGCTCGGCAGGCCGCTCCAGCGCTCCGCGGATTTGCGCGAGATGCGAGCGTTGGCCAGCAGCAACGCCACCCCCCGCGTGCGCAGCGAGGCGACCATATTCGGCCACAGCTCGGACTCGGCGAAGACGGCGATGTCCGGGCGCCAATAATCCAGGAAGCGGTTGACGAAACGTGGGGCGTCGAGCGGGACATATTGGTGGAAGGCGCCGGCCGGCAGCCGCTGCGTGAGAATGCGCGCCGAGGAGACCGTTCCGCTTGTCACCAGCACTTCCGCGCCGCGCTGGATGAAGCGCTCGACCAGCGGCAGCAGCGAGACCGTCTCGCCAAGGCTCGCGCCATGCAGCCAGATCAGGCGCCCTTCCGGCCGCTCGCGCGAGGCGACGCCCAGACGTTCGTCGAGCCGGTCTCGGTCTTCCTTGCCGTGGGAGGCGCGCCAGTTGAGGCCGGCTCCGGCAAAGGGCGTCGCGGCGATGGTCGCCAATCGATAAAGCTTCAGGAGCGGCATGTTTACCGTGCTACGCAAACGCTTCGGCCCGAGGCCGCGCCGACTGGCCTAAGCGGCGTCGCGCTTCCCCGACAGAATAATGCTCCCAAAACCGGCGGATTTTGGAAAGCGCCAAGCTCGCTCAGAGCTTGTCGTGCTCGGGGTCGAGAAGCTTGTAGAGATGGACGACGAAATAACGCATATGCGCGTTGTCGACGGTCGCCTGCGCCTTCGCCTTCCAGGCGGCGACGGCGCTGTCATTGTCGGGAAAGACGCCGACGATGTCGAGCTTTGCGGGATCGCGGAAGGTCACGCCGTCGAGCGCCTCCAGCTCGCCGCCGAAGACGAGATGCAGAAGCTGCTTGTCCTGTTTCGCGGGCGTCGCCTTCTTTGTCATGACCACTTTATTCCTTTCGAAACGTCCAGAGCTATCGTTCTCGTGTCCTCGATGAGAGGCTTGGGCGCGGCGACGAGCATGCCGCGCTTCGAGGAGCTGCGATTATAGGTGATCTCGCCCCCCTCGACCTCTTCGAGGGCGATCCCGGCCTCCTCCAGAATGACGTCGGCCGCGGCGATATCCCAATCGCGTGCATTGGGCGAAGAGATGACGAGATCGTGACGCCCGGCGGCAATATCCACGAGCCGCAGCGCCAGGGACGGCGTGCGCGGCGCGATCGCAATATTGTGCGGCAGAGCGGCGATACGCTCATGCAGCGGCCGCGGCGCGATGACCATGGCGCCGGCGAGCGTGGCGCGGCCGAGCGGCGAGAGACGCTCGCCGTTGAGAAAGGAGCCGAGTCCGCGCGCGGCGGTAAATGTTTCCCCGCGCGCCGGCGCATGGACGACGCCGATCGTCGGCCGCCCGCGCTCGACGAAGGCGAGTGAAACCGCCCAGCGCTCGTCGCCGCGGGTGAAGGCCTGTGTGCCGTCGATGGGGTCGACGACGAAGATGGCGTCGCGCGACAGGCGCGCGTCAGTGTCGGCGGTTTCCTCGGAGAGCCAGCCGGCCTCGGGCGCGAGCCGGCGCATTTCCTCGAAGAGGAAACGGTCCACCGCGAAATCGGCCTCGGTCACCGGCGAGCCGCCGCCCTTGTAGGAGATCGCCGCCGCCGTTCGGGCGCCGGGGCGAAAATAGGCCATGGCGATGTCGCCGGCCTCGCGCGTAATCGCTTCGAGGCGCGATAGGAAGGCGGGACGGTCGGATTCGACGAGCGGCATCACGAGAAGCAGTAGGGGAGCCGCGGCTTGCCTGCAAGACATTCGCGGATGCGAATTGCCGACAATTTGATCAAATGTGTTTCCCCGCATTTACCTTGGAGTCGTGATAACGGCTCAAATGCAATGGTTTACGTCGCATTCACCAGGGTTTTTAGCAACTTTGCCGGGGCTCGCGCGGCAGGATCGTGGGGACAAAAGGAACAGCCCGAGCCCGAGGAGTTAAGCCATGTTCGAAGCCGGCAATGCGCGCAAGATCGAAGAAGCCTTTCTCGTTCAACGCGACTGGCGTGCGGATGGCGGCGTGCGGCGCGTGCGCGTCACGCGCAGCGACATCCTCATCTCGCGGCGTTTCAACGGCGTCGATATGATGATCTCCGTGCCGGCGCCGGCCTATTGCGGCGTCGTGCTGGACGTCGTCGAGGGGCAGGATGGGGCGCCCTGCTACCGCCTCTCGCTCGCGCATCGCGACCGCGACCTCGATGTCGTGCTGGCGGAAACCCAGGACAGCGGCGACGCCGCGGCGGACTGGAAATATTGGGCGAGCTGGCTCGCCTTGCCGCGGCTCGCGGCCGAGAACGGCAAGCTCGCCAGGGTGGATGCGGCGGGTTCGTCGCTTACGGTCTTCCCGCGCCGGGGCGCCTCCAGCCTGCGCAGCCGTCGCCCGCGTTTCCTCACGCGCCGCAAGACGGGCGTCGCCGCCCGCATGGGGGAGGTCTTCGCCGGCGAGCGCGAGATCATCTGCTACGAGTGAGCCGCAGGCCGCGTAATTAGTGATAGCGATCTGGCGTCATGATCCCCATACCTCCCCTTTACGGGGAGGTCGGCGGCCGAAGGCCGCCGGGTGGGGCTCACGCCGCAACGGCAGTGGTGGGCTTTACCCCACCCGCCCCCGCTTACGCGGGGCCACCCTCCCCGTAAAGGGGAGGGATGGGCTCACGCCCGGCGTTCGGCGTTACCCCGAAGGGTCAGGAAGCGCTTGCGCCCCCGATTGCCGATCGCTCGCAATGACGGTGAGCGCTAAAATCCGCAGCGCTCAGGCCGCCTGCGCGCCGGTGCGGACAATTGTCCCGACATGCTCGCCGCGCAGCGCGGCGGTCAGCCGGCCCGGAACGAGTCCGTTGACCACCTGCACCCGCTCGAGATGCCGCGCATTCGCCATGACCTCGAGGAGCGCGCGGTCGAAAGGCAGCGCATCGAGCTTCGAAAGATCGGCGCCGCTCGCCTCGCGGATCAGCTCGGCCCGCTCGCCGCCGGGGCCTTTGGGGTCGGTCGTATAGACCCCGTCCACGTCCTCCACGATCGTCAGACCAGCCGCGCCGAGCGCGTCGGCGAGCAGAAACGCGCCCGTGTCCGCGCGGTGCATGGGGATGCGCGAGTGTGGGAATTCGTGGTGGTGGTAGGGCGGAAAGGCGCTTCCGACCACCGCGCGGGCGGCGGAGAGATGGATGGCGAGCTGGTTTGCGATGGTCGGGTGCTCGACATAGGAGACGCCCTCCGGCGCGAGCAGCGAGGCGAGGATATGGCCGTTCTGGCCGGCTTCGCTCGCCGCGAGCGGGGCCAGCGAGCCCACCGGCAGGCCGAGATCGAGCCCGACGCCGTAGAGGTGGCGGGCGCGCACGCCCGCGCCGGTCAGGATCAGCAGACGGTGCTCGGGCAGGAGCTTACGGATTTCGTCGACGATCGGGAGGATAGCGTCCGCGCCGCGATCCATGATCGAGCGGCCGCCGATCTTCACGACCTGCAGCCAGGGGAGGAGCCGGATCGGGCGGCGGCCGGCGACCGGGCGGGTGAGATCGCCGTCGAGAAGGGTCTGGCGCGCGAGCGGCGAGGCGACGTGCTTGATGCTATTGGCGTCGGTCATGGGAAAAAACTCTTTTAGCTCGCGGTGATGATCGTGCCGACATGCTCGCCGGCCAGCGCGCGTGTCAGATTGCCGGGGACGAGGCCGTTGACGACCTGCACTTCGCGGACGTGGCGCGCGGCTTTCAGCAGATCGAGCATGGGGAACTCGAGGATCGAGTCGTGCAGCCCCTGCGCCTTCATCTCATCGACCGAAATCTTCGGGATGAACTTCGCGTCCTTCGCGGTTTTCGGATTGGCGGTGTAGAGGCCGTTTTCATCCTTCACGAAGATCATCGCCTTGCAGCCGAACTGCTCGGCGACGAGGAAACATCCGGCGTCGGTGCGATAGGGCGGGATGACGCCCTCGGGCGCGGGGCGCATCCAGACATTGTAGGGCGGCATGCCGCTGAAGATGACGGCGTTCACCTCGGCGAGGTAGAGCGGCACCGCCGAGAGCGCGGCGCCGTTGACGGCGGAGACGCCGTATTTGGCGAGCAACTGTCCAAGCATTGCGGCGTTCTGGTCCGCGACCGAGGCGCCGAGCTGCGAGAGCACGCCCGCCGGCAGGCCGAGCCCCGCCGCGATCGAGTAGAGATGCCGCGCCCGCGTGCCGGCGCCGGTGCCGATCAGCAGCTTATGGGCTTTGCGGGCGGCGACGATCTCGTCCACCAACGGATAGACCGCCGCGCGGCCACGGTCGATGACGCTTTGTCCGCCGATCTTGATCACGCTCGCGTCCGGCAGAATACGGAAATCGGCGGCGGATTCGGCCGCCGCCAGAAGCTGCGCGTCGGTCAGCGACCGTTGCATGAGGAGGGCGTCGAGCGCGGCCGTCGTATTGGCCATGAGGGCAACCTTTCGTGATATTTACAATTTTTTATTCCACTGTCTCGATACAGCTTCGACAATTACCTCGCAATATGTAGAAATTCTGCTTCTTTTACTGCACGGAAAACACGGCAAATGCTTCGCCGGAAAAGATGATGGAAAACGCCTGCGCCGAATTTGCGATGCGGCGTCGCGCGGTCACATCCCCAAGCAGGGCATCAAAATTGCTTGGCAGTGCTGCCAGGCGAAACGGGGGTTGTCGACCGACTTCCCACACGTCCGGCGTGCGACATCAAATCCGCTTGATTGGCTCGTTACGCGAGCTGCTCGGGCGGAAATCACATGAGAGAGGCTTCCTTCGTCTTGGTGACGAAGAAGCCGACGATCCCTCGAGCGTGGGGCAGTCGAAAAGATGCAAGTCACATTCATCCGGAATACGTCAGATGGCCGCGCAATCGAAGTCATCGGTCCCTATGTCTGCGTGGCGCGCGAGCCGGTCGCCGACGGGATCGTCGAGATCGCGACTCATCCCAATCGCAAAGCGATCCTGGCGAGTGTGCCCAATGCGACGCATATGGCGGGACCGCTCGTCTTGACCGCGGAAGAAGCCTCGGCGGTCCGCGGCGCCCTCGCAGCCGCGCAGCCGGCGCCCGTCGAGCCGAGCGAAATCGACAGGCGCTTTCGCGAGGCTTACAATACTCGAAGCCGTCGGGAGGGCATCGAGTAATACGGGATCAGCTTGATTGGTTCGGTGTCATTCCCGACGCTCGCGCAGCGAGCGATCGGGAATCCAGAGCCAAACCAGCGCTTTTGTGGCTCTGGATTCCCGATCGGGCCTTCGGCCCGTCGGGAATGACAAGCCCCAATCCGAGCTATTCAAACGGAAACGGTATAAGGGGCGCGCGGCAAGTTTGACGCGCGGCCGTCAGTGGTTGGCGCTGAGGCGCAAGCTCATCTCGATCGTCGAAATCACGCGCCGCTTGCCTTGGGACGTATGCGACAAGGCCGCCGCTCAATTGCCAGAGCGGCGGCCCCGCGAAATCTTACGCCGGACGGCTATTCGTTCTCGTGTTCGACCTCGGCGGATTTGATATGCTTGCCGCCGTTCGAGCCGAAGGCCGGGTCGCTGACGCTGTCTTTGCCGTTTTCGATATGGCCCGCGAGACGGCGCTCGAAGCTCTTGTCCTCATCGATGGTGATCAGCAGATCGTACCAGCCGAAGCTGGCTTCCAGCGGCCAGGACTTCTCGAAACGCTCGCCCGGGGAAAGACGCCGCTTTGCCGTGTGGCCAGTATAGGCGTCAAAGATCGTGACGGTACGGGCGCTCGCTCCGCGATTTGCGACGACGATCTCGAAGTCGCGATACGCCTCCTCCTCCTCGTTCTCGTAATGGGCGCCGACATAGAAGTCGGCCGAGCCAGCCGCGACGCCGCCCTTGAAGGTGCGAAGGAAGCCGTTCGGGCCATAAACCGAGAAGTCGTACAGACCGCTGACCGGGACCTTCAAGCTGTCGGAAAGCGACTTGCCGGCCTCGACCGTATAGCTCCATGGGCCAGAGGAAGCGTCGCCCGAACGCACCTGTAGCCAGGCCCCCGCCTTGCCTTTGTTGGCAATTTCGAGGTGGAACGTCTTCGCGAGGTCGAGGGCGCCTTTCACATCGAGCGCATAGGGCAGTGGGCGGGCGTAGCGCGCGCCGGTTTCCTGTTTCGGCATCGCCTGCTGGGTCGGCAGGGTGGGGACGTAGCTGGGATGTCGCTGCCGGTCCGGCGGCGCGTAAGACGCCGTGCTCGGCAGGGCGACGAAGCGTTTGTCGGGCCGCGTGAAATCGAAGGCCGAGGTCAGATCTCCGCAGATCGCGCGGCGCCACGGCGAGATTTGCGTTTCGACAACGCCGAAGCGACGCTCGATGAAGCGAATGACCGAGGTGTGGTCGAACAATTCGGAGCAGACATAACCGCCCTTGCTCCAGGGCGAGACGGCGAACAACGGCACGCGCGCGCCGAGGCCATAGGGGCCCGCGGCATATTTCGCGCCGCCCGCATAAATCTCGTGCGTCGTGGCGACCGTGGAGAGACCTTGCGACGGCGATTGCGGCGCATAAGGCGCAACGACGTGATCGAAGAAGCCGTCGTTCTCGTCGTAATTGATGATGAGGACGGTCTTGCTCCAGACTTCCGGATTGGAGGTCAGCGCGTCGAGAACTTGCGAGATGTACCAGGCGCCGTAATTGACCGGCCAGTTCGAATGTTCGGTATAGGCCTCGGGAGCGGTGATCCAGGAGACTTGCGGCAGCGCATTGCGACGCACGTCGTCGCGAAGAATGTCGAACAACGCGCCGCCAACGGCGATGTTCGTGCCGGTCTTCGCCTTGTCGGCGAGCGGCGTGCCCGGCTGGGCGTTTTGATATTGGTGGAAATAGAGCAGCGAATTGTCGCCGTAGTTGCCGATATAGGGATCGGTCGTCCAGCCCCACGATCCGGCGTCGTTCAGTCCCGTCCCGATGTCCTGATAGACCTTCCAGGACACGCCGGCTTTTTCCAGAAGCTCTGGATAGGTGCGCCAGTCGTAGCCGGCCTCGGAATTGTCGAGGACGGGCCCGCCATTGGCGCCGTCATTGCCGACCCAGCCGGTCCACATGTAATAGCGGTTGGGGTCGGTCGCTCCCATGAAGGAGCAGTGATAAGCGTCGCAAATGGTGAAGGCGTCGGCCAATGCGTAATGGAACGGAATGTCTTCCCGGGTCATATAGGCCATGGTCAGCGGGCCCTTGGCCGCGACCCACTGGTCGTATTGGCCATTATTCCAGGCCTTGTGGGCGTCCGGCCAATTATGCGGCGTGCCGGCCAGGAACTGCGCTCCGACCGGGCGCGCGTCCGGACGGTACGGCAAGAGTTCGCCGGCGCCATAGGGCTGATGAAACACTGATTTCTTGGATGGCAGAAAGGCCGGACGCGGATCGCCAAACCCGCGCACGCCGCGCAGGCTGCCGAAATAGTGATCGAAGGAGCGGTTCTCCTGGGTCAGGACGACGATATGTTCGACATCCTGGATCGTGCCCGTCCGCTTATTCGCCGGCAGCGCCAAAGCGCGTTCGATGCTCTGCGGAAAACTCGTGGCGAGCGCTGCGGTACCAGCAAGGCGCATAAAATCGCGGCGGTTACTCGCGGTCATTGTGTCGGCCCCCAAGGCTGTGCTTGCGGGGCTCACTAACAAGGGGCAACGACACACAGGTGACGGGGCTTTGACAAAATGACGACGGCGCTTTGTGAATCCAGGGCGGCGATGCGGCCCTGGATTGCTTCGTCGGCTCCGCCTCCTCGCAATGACGGCGGTGATTATTTATTTGACGGCCGGCTTCCGATAGGCGACGCCCTTCGTGAGGAACTTACGCTCGCCTGACGCTCCGCGCCTAATAGAAGGGCCGCCCTCGCCGGTTCCTTTCGGCTGCCAATTCGGCACGAGCTGATGCTTGCCGGGCCCGATGAGGTCGGCGCGGCCCATGGCTTTCAGCGCCTCGCGCAGCATCGGCCAGTTCTCGGGATCGTGATAGCGCAGGAAAGCCTTGTGCAGGCGCCGCTGCCTTATCCCCTTCACCGCGTCGACCTTCTCGGACGCCCCGCGCCGCACAGGTTTCAACGGGTTGAAGCCCGAGTGATACATCGCCGTCGACAGCGCCATGGGCGAGGGCAGATAGGTCTGCACCTGATCGGCGCGGTATTTATTGCGCTTCAGCCATAGCGCCAGATTCATCATGTCCTCATCCGTGGTGCCCGGATGCGCCGCGATGAAATAGGGGATGAGGTAATATTCCTTCTTCGCCGCGCGCGCCGCCGCGTCGAATAATTGCTTGAAGCGGTCGTAGGAGCCGATGCCCGGCTTCATCATCTTGGAGAGCGGCCCGCTTTCCGTATGTTCGGGCGCAATCTTCAAATAGCCGCCGACATGATGCTCGACGAGCTCGCGAATATAGGCCGGGCTCTTCACAGCGAGGTCGTAGCGCACGCCCGAGGCCACCATCACCTTCTTCACGCCCGGAAGCGCACGCGCCTTGCGATAGAGTTCGATCAGCGCGTCGTGGCTGGTGTTCAGATTCTTGCAAATGTCGGGATAGACGCAGGACGGGCGCCGGCACAGCGCCTCTGTCTCTTTGTCGCGGCAGGCCATGCGATACATATTGGCCGTGGGCCCGCCGATGTCGGAGATAATGCCGGTGAAGCCCTCTGTCTTGTCGCGGATGATCTCGATCTCTTTGAGGATCGAGGCTTCCGAACGCGATTGGATGACCCTGCCTTCGTGCTCGGTGATCGAGCAGAAGGAGCAGCCGCCGAAGCAACCACGCATGATCGTCACGGAATGGCGGATCATCTCCCAGGCGGGTATTTTGGCGCCGTCGTAAGAAGGATGCGGCGCGCGCGCGAAGGGCAGGTCGTAGACGGCGTCCATCTCCGCCGTCGTCAGCGGAATCGGCGGCGCGGTGAGCCAGACGTCCTTGTTGCCGTGCCGCTGCGTCAGCGGGCGGGCGTTGCCGGGATTGCTCTCCTTGTGCAGCACGCGCGAGGCGCGCGCATAGGCTTCCGGGTCGCTCGAGACTTGTTCATAGGCGGGCAGGCGGATGACGACATCGGCGCCGCTGCGCGCATCGTCCTTGCGCAGCCGCCCCTCGTCGGCGCTGTCGATATCTTCGGCGGAGGCTTCGACCCATCCTTCGGGCGTCGCGTCGCGCAGCAAAGCGAGGCCGCGAATGTCGGAG
>NZ_JASIRC010000002.1:0-311335 GCF_030063565.1 Methylocystis sp. JR02
GCAATAAGCGCGTTTGTTCGAGCTCGCCCGCCTGCGCCAGCGCGTCGCCTATCGCGGCGTCGAGCAAGGCGCGGTTCTTGCCCCAGAAGTCCAGCTCCCATTTGGCGGAAATCGGGTTGAGGAAGGCGGCGGATTTTTGTTTGCCTCCCTGCAGCGGATTGAGCCCCGCCGCGACGCCATGCTCGGCGTAGCGATACTGCTTGTAGGAGAGGTCGGCCTCCACATAGGGGGTAAGACGCGAGCCTGCGATGTCGACCGCCGCCTCGGCGTCTTTCAGGGTGTCGGCGGCTTTTCTCAAGCCTTGATTGCCGAGCAGCGATTTTCCAATGATGGCGTCGAGTTCCGCGCTGCGAAAGGCTCTCCACCACTGCGAACTTGGCCAGCCGTTTTCCGTGCTGACGCTCTTGACGCCGGAAGCCGCGATTGTGCGGTTCATCGACGGCGGCTCCATGAACTCGGCCCGTTGCTGCGGCGCTGTGGGCATACAGCCGCCTAGAGACGCGAAGGCCGCCGCGACAGGGATGGACCTCTGCAAGCGCCGGATCATTCGTCGAGTCCATCTAGGTTGAGGCAAGGCATCAGGGCTCTTCCATAAGTTCCTTGGCGCGGAGGAGCTCCAACCTTTGCTTCGGCGCGGGCTTCCTAGCCGGTTTGGCCAACCAGACAAAAATTGCAAGGCCGAAAAAGGCGAGCGCGCCGGTGAGGAAAGCGTCGTTGAGCCCCATAAGCAATGCTTGCTGGCGAATAAGACGCGAGACCTGCGCCCGCGCCACGGATTCGCTCAATCCGAGCCCTTGCAGCTTGTCCAGAAGCTGCGGGAGCAGGTCGAGCGACGGAAAGCGCCGGCCGCCAAGCTGATCCGCGAGGTCGAGTTGGTGGAAAGGCGTTCGCCGGAATTGCACGACGCCTTGCAGGGTGATGCCAAAAGCGCCGGCCGCTGTCCGCAGCATCGCAAGCTCTTCGGCGGCGCGGATGAGTTGAGAGCCCCCAAGGCCTTGGACCGCAATGGCGGCGGGCGGCGCGAAGAATGTCGCGAGGAAGAAGCCGAAGAAAATCATCGGCACGGTGATCTGATCGAAGGAAGCAGGCTTATCGAACAGGCCCAGCCACGTCATGGTCACGGAGAAGCCAAGGAAGTTCAGGCTCGCAAAAAGGCGCAAATCAATGTGCCTGACGAGAAGGTGCACCACTGAGACGAGAGGCACAGCCAGCAGCGCCATCGTAAGGTATACCGTCCCCGCGCCCGAGGAGGTGTACCCCAGCAGCAACTGAAGCTGCCCGATAAAGACCGACAGCATGCCTTGGATAAAGAGAAAGCCGAAGACCGAGCAAAAAGTCGCGACCGCATAGTTGCGATGACCAAAGAGCCGTAGGTCCAGGACCGGGCGGCGTTCGCCGAGCTCCCAGATGATAAAGATCGGGAGGGAGATGGCGACCACGACCATGACGATCGTGAGGAAGGATGATCCAAGCCAATCGAAGTCATTGCCTTGGTTGAGCACTGTTTGGAACCCGACCAGAGTAACGGAGATCAACAACACCCCTATGGTGTCGAAACGCGTGATCCGCCGGGCGAATGGACGGCCATAGAGCAGAGCGCCCACAACCCCGGCGATTGGTAAGCCGAGGAAAATGTTCGAATAGAAAAGCACGCGCCAGTTGAAATATTCGGCCCAGAATCCGCCCATGAAAACGCCCAGGGTGAAAGGCGCCATACTGAGCACGCCCCACCAGGCGACCCCATAGGGGCGGTATTTTTCGGGGAGTTCATTCAGGACGAGCCCCTGGCCGATCGGCAGCAATATGCCGCCGGCAAGTCCGAGCAGGAAGCGCGCCGGCACGAAGAACCAGATGGTTTCGCTCAAAGCGCATGCGAGGGAAAAAACCGCATAGGCGACGAAAGCGGCGACATAGACCCGGTAGTCGCCATAGCGCGCCGACAGCCAGCGCGCGAAAGGCAGGCCGAGCACGATGCCCATCATGTGGTCCGTCGTCGCCCAGGTGCCGAAACTGGGCGTGACGCCCTGGAGGCTGCCAGCCGCATAGGGGGCCAGCACCGTATATCCGGGCACGTTGGAGAGAGCGATGACGTTGCCCACGGCCAGCGCAGCATTAAAAAGGAGGAATCGCCAACCCGTCAGCCGATCATCGTCGTCGAAGGCGGTCATATTGCCGCCCTTGCGAAGCTAGACCGACGCGGGCTCGGCTGTAAGCGCAAAGAAAACAACGGCTTTTTCAAAGCGGACTCCTAGCGTGCGTGCGCAAGCAGGAGTCATCAGCCCCAAGGGCGGTTATAAGGCGAACTCCATCGCCTACGCCATTTATAAGCCGAAGGGACGTATCCCTGTCAACCGCTTGGCTTTCCGCGCCGCGAGGGCGGGCAGGGACGCTTGCGATTACGTCTCCCCGAGGGAGCGGCGCTGGCCCGTCCTTCTCGAGCACAGTCTTTATGGCGCCTCGCCCGGCCAAAGCGCCAAGCACTCGCCGCCGCAGGGGGATAAGCAAGCGACTCGCTACCCTTCACGCACATTCATATGGCGTCCCGGCGCCGCAGCGCATCGGGGGTAGTCACGACGTGTGCAACCTTCTCCCATCTGCACGGCAATTACGTAGCATCGCCTTTCGTTTATCGACCAATCTGTATGCTTACGTCGGAAATACTCCCCGGTTAAGAAGGTGCGCTTTCTCAGCCAAGTGGAGAACTCCATTCCATTGGCGGCGGACGCAAAAATGCTTGCATGATCGAGTAGAGAGCGATGTCAGTGACCTTGCGAAAAGCCTCTTTCGATGCGCGTGCCGAGAGATCGAACGAGACGCGCTTGGCGTCCGGCTCACAATGGCGCGCTCTAAGCTTGCCGTTTCCGCTCGAGGAAAGTCTCCTGCCGCACAGCATTGCCGCCTGCGGGCGCGATGAGGCCCCCGATTTCGTAATCATCAACGACGCCGCTTCGATTTCTCTCCTTGCATCGGCCTTATCTCCAGCCGCAGCCGCGATCGTGCCTGTCGTGGATGCGACCGGAATCTCGGCAGACAATCGCATCAAGCGCCGTAGCGATCTCAGCATCGGCATGGCTTCTCCGCGCGCCCTCTCGGAGGCGCTGATCACACTGTCTCCGATGATTGCGAGAATTAGGCAGCTTTCTCCTGCAATTTTTCAGGCGGCGGATCCACGCCTTCTGCTTCTTGCGCGGTTGTTTGTGCGAGACAGCGATTTGCTCCCTTCGATCGACCCTGCTGCGAAAGACGCTTTTGTTTATCGTGACGAGGCCGCTGTCGATGGAGCGGTAACTACCGCGGAAGACCTTGTTGGGGTTGGCCTGCTGGAGAGACGGTTTTTTGACGCCGTGGCGGCTTGTCCCCATTGTGCGTGTTCGGCCCGGCTCGTCGTTCGAGAACTCTGCGCTTCCTGTGGCAGTCCGCACGTCACTGAACAGGCTGTTCTGCATCATCTGAGCTGCGCGTATCAGGGTCCAGAGTCAGATTTCCGACAAGAAACCGGCGGGCTTATTTGCCCCAAATGTCGTCAGGCCCTAACCTTTTTTAGTCTCGACTACGACCGTCCAGGCTCTCTGTACATCTGTCACGCATGCGGCCATTCGTCGGGCGACATTCGGATCGAGTTACTCTGCCTGAATTGCGGCGCCTCGATCGCAGCCGGCGATATGAGCAGGCGGGATTTTTATCGATACAGTCTCACCGACGCCGCGAGAGCCCTCGTCATTTCGCCCGCGCCGAAGCTGCCGCCTTCTTCGCCCGACGAGGGAATGATTGGCGCGGTGCGCGCTTTCGCCGACCGTTTATCCTCGCGAGGCGCCGTCGGCTGTATTTTGAAAGTGCGGCTCCATGAGCCGCCCGGAACGCCGCCCGCGGGGCGTAGTTGGCAGCAAACATGGTCATTCTTCCGCTCCTTGCTTCGAGAGTGTTTCGTGCAAGACACGGAGATCGTCGAGGAGCTTCCTGTGTTCCTCGTGATGATCGAGAGCGATGCGAAGCGGGACGTTGAACGGGCTCTTCCCGAGATTAGCTCGCGCCTCGAGCGGCATCTCTCGCTCGCTCCGTCGGTCGAATATGCCGTCTTGACATGCGCTGAGTTTCTGGCGCTCGCCGCCGCCAACTCCAATGCGCAGGCGCCACGATGATCGACGCTGTCATTTCCGCCTGGCACTTTCTCCTAGCGCTGCCGGGATCGGCTTACTTCGCGCTTCTTTGGCTCACAATTCTCGCGGAGGCGCCTCGCTATTTCCTTGGCGTGCAAGCCACCGCCGCCGCATTGCTGTTTGGCGAGCGCCGCCACACCGGTCCGATAGGGCCCCTTCCTGCCGTCTCGATTCTTCTCGCCGGGCACAATGAAGAAGCGTCGATCGAGAAGTGCATCCGCTCGCTTCACGCTCAAACCTTCAAAAACTTCGAGATCGTCTGTGTCGATGACGGTTCAAACGACCGGACCTACGAGATCATGACCCGAGCCAGGCGCGAAAATCTCGTGAGCTCAGTCGCCCGACTGGAATTACGCGGCGGTAAAGCTGCTGCGCTCAATCTCGCGGCGCGAATTGCAAAGGGCGACATCTTTGTCGTCATCGACTGCGATTGCTCCTTCGAGCCGGATGCAATCGAGGAGCTGCTGCGACCATTTGCTAGCGATCCAGAAATCGCAGGTTCGAGCGGAAATATTTTGGTGCGCAACTGGCAGGCGTCGATCATCACATCGTTGCAGGCAATCGAATATTTGCTTTCGATTTCGCTGGGAAAGGCCTTTTCGGACGTTCTCGACCAAGTTGTCTGCGTCTCTGGCGCTTTTGGCGCATTTCGGCGCGACGCGTGGGAGCGTGTCAGCGGCATGGATGTGGGCGGCGGCGAAGATTTGGACTTTACGCTCCGCCTACGTTCCTGTGGTTACAGAGTTGTCTTCACCAGACATTCAGTTTGCTACACGGACGTCCCCGACTCCTTTTACAATCTCTGGCGCCAGCGCAATCGCTGGGAGCGTGACGCTATCTGGGTTCGCTACCGCAAATATCCCCGGCTCATGAACCCGTTCAACTCCGCCTTCAACTGGCGTGAAGCGTTCCATCAGTGGGATTTCATCATCTTCAACATGCTGCCGACGCTTGCCTCTCCATTTTATGTCGTCTGGCTCCTGGTCAATTACGGTCAATTCGGAGTTCTTTTACTGATCGCGGTCGCGATGCTGCTCTTTACCTTCGATGTCGTGACGTTTTTTGCGGCTGTGCTCATCACGGGCAAACCCATTTTCTGGCGATTGGCGCCATTCGTTCCGTTGTTTGGCTTGTTCCAGTCCTACGTCATGCGCATGAACCGGTTATATGCCTACGTCACGGAGATCATTTTTTCATCTTCGCTCCGTGACAACTACGTCCCGCAAAAGTCACGCGATCTCATGATCTGGCGCTAAGACGAAAAAGGAGACAGGGATCCATGACGCTCCATTCATTGCGTCCGCTTTCGCGGCCCGACAACCTGAAGAATCAAGCCCGCGCCGCCCAATCTCTTGCACGCAAGATTTATCTGGCCGCGCTCGTTGGCGCGGGATGCTGGGTTTTGTTTCTCGTTTTCGGCCCGATGATCTTCATGGAGGCCAACGGCATGGTCCTCGAGGACGAGGAAGTCGTGTCGCCTTCCTTCAGCGCGCAACTGCTGACGATTTCGGTTCGGCCGGGCGACAAAGTCGCGGCGGGCGATCAGATCGGCAAAGTCCTGTCCACACAGATGATCGACCTGATTTCCGATCTCACCTCGCGCAAAGGTCAATTCGACGTCCGCAAGGCCCAGATCGACGCGCGGCTATCGGCGATCGACGCTATGCTTCCAGTCGCGCAGCAGCGCATAAAACATTCCGGGGCCGCCTATGCCGTCGTGGACCAAGCGATGGCGCGCGGCTACAGCACGACGACGCGTCTGCTGGAAGCAACGAGAGATCGTTTCGAGGCCGAACGCGAAGTCGCGTCGTTACGGGCGGAGCAGGCGGGCCTGACGAGCGAGCGCGCTTCGGTTCTCAGCAATCTTGTCCGTCTTCAGGAAGCCGTTGACGCGGCGCAGCGTTCGTACCGCGATGGCGCAATTATCAGTCCGGTCGCGGGAACGCTCGGCGCGCATGTCGCGACGCCTGGGACCGTGCTCTCGCCGGGGGCAGCGGGCAAGATTGCGGAGATTTACCACGGAAAGCAGTTCATTCTGGCCTATCTCCCGACGAACCGCATCTATGCAGCCGATCCGGGCCAAACCGTTGTAATCACGGATGGGTTCAAGCGCCAGGTTGGGCGCATCGAGGCCGTAGGGAACATCACCGACCAACTACCAGCCGAGTTTCAATCGGCTTTCCGCACGATAGAGCGTCAGCAACTCGCGCGAATCTCGATCGAAGACGGCGGAGCCTTTCCGCTTTTGGCGAAAATCAGAGTGACGACGCCGCTTGCGCCTTCGAATGTTATTACATCGGCGCCCGAGGCAATTGTGAGCGCCGTTGTGTCCAGCTCCAAATGGCTGATCGCCGCCTTTGCTGGCGATAGGAATCCAGCGCCTGAATATGGAATGTTAGGGATTCGCTTGGCCGCGCGCGAGACGCCGCTCGAGCCTCGAGAAAAGGCGCAACGCAAGTGAGCAACGCCAGCGCCTTTTGCAAAGTCGCTCGCCGCCGCTTGCTGGGCCGCTCATTTCTCGAAAGGCGCCTCTTCACATGATCAGAGCAGCTATGACGTCTCGCCGCTCATTCTTGTCGGCCTGCGCAGTAACGCCTTTGGCGAGCGCTTTCGCGAAAGCGCGAAACGCGCCGCCGCGCGTGGCGATGTGGGTGTGGAAGGATCGCGTTTTGTCCCCCGGCGCTGTGCTGACGTTTGCAGAGAAGCACGGGATATCGACACTATTTGTTTACGTCAGCCCGACGGCTGCCGAGGCGCTGCTCACCAGAGACAGAGACGCTTGCGCGACGTTGCGCGCAATGCGTTCAAACGGACGGCGCGTTTATGCAGTGGCCGGCGAGCCCGACTGGGCGTGGGGACCAGCGCAACTGCCGGAGCATGCCGCCTTACTTGTCAGGTTGGCGGTGGAAACGGGATTGTTCGACGGGCTCCATTTCGATGTCGAGCCTAATGCAGTGCCGGATTGGAACGACAAACCGACGCGACCCGCTCTTATGAAGGGTTCGGTGAAGTTTTATGACCTTTTGCGAGCCGCCGCGCCTTATCAAAAGATCGACATCGCCGTTAATCCGGTTTTTGCGACGCTTACGACAGGCGGCTCCAACTTCCTGCGCGAGCTTGCAAGACGGGCTGACTCGCTATCGATCATGTCCTATCGATCCGATCCCAAACGCGCGCTCGAGTGGGCCGCTCCAGCAATCGCACAGATCGAGGGGGCTGGCCGGCGCTGGAGGATGGGGGCGGAGGTCGGCGACGCCGAGCCGGGCGTCACTTGGCGCGGAACGCCGCCAGATCGTTTTTCTTCCGCTATGGTCGATTTCGACAATCTGATCACGGATCGATTCCGGTCCCCCCGTTACGAGGGCCTGGCGTTGCACGACTACGATTCACTCGCGCAAATGTATGGAGAAGTCGACGGCTGAAAACGAACGATAATGGAGGTTTCTGCGAGTCGATCGTTGCAAATGTCTTTTCCCGCTCATGCTGAACGCACTCCTCTCTCGGGGAGCTCGAAGGATCGTTAGGGGAAAACCATGATGGGACAGGCGAGAGAATTTCCCTTCGGGAAACCGGCAAGGAGAGTTCCGTCAATCGGGGGTCACACGCTGCTCTTCATCTTAGCTGCCTGCTCGTGGCCCCTGCTTGCTCGGCACGCGCACGCCGAAACGCTGACAGACGCATTGTCCGAAGCCTATCTCACGAATCCGCAACTGAACGCACAGCGGGCCAGCACACGCAGCGTTGACGAGAACCTGCCGATGGCGCGCGGAACTCTTCTTCCCACGGTCAATCTTCTCGGCAATTATGCCGTCCTCCAGCAGAACCTGCTGACGAGCGCGTTCAAGTCCTACACATTGACTCAGCCGGCCGGCGCAGGCTTGCTGGTCAATCTCAATGTCTTCAACGGCTTTCGAGGGCTTAACGGAATCGACCAAGCGAAGGCTCAGATATTCCAATCTCGCCAGATTTTGCGCAATGCCGAGAATATCGTTCTGGCAAACGCCGCAGCGGCTTATCTGAATGTTTTGCACGACGCCGCGGTCTACAAGCTTCGGGACAATTTTGTTCGCGCCGTCGCCAATCAGGTCGCGACGACCAAAGGACGGTTTCTCGGCGGGGAAGTCACCAAGACGGATATCTTCCAGGCGGAATCCTATCTGGCCCGCGGCAAGTTGGATCGCTCGACGTCGACGGTGAATCTTCAATCGAGCATTTCCGCCTACAGCCAGTTGATCGGACGATCGCCGAACAGATTGACGGCTGTCGGGTCGCCCGATCGGATGCTGCCACAGAATGTTGGCGCCGCCGTTCAGCTCGCCCTTACCGACCATCCGGCCGCGCTCGCGGCTCGATACAACGTCGATATCATCGAACTTGCTGTGAAAATTGCGGAAGGAGAGCTGGCGCCGACAGTGAACCTTGTCGGTTCGGTAAATCAGAACTTCAATTACGTTGGATATGTCGGCGCGCCGAATGAGCGGCTTTTTCAAGGTATGGTCGGGGTTCAAGTGAATGTACCCGTTTATGAAGGCGGCATTGTCTATGCCCGGGCCCGGCAGGCCAAGGAGAGGCTCGGGGAAGCAAAGTTCCTTTACCACCAGCAAGTCAACGAGATTAAGCAGTCGGTCGAGGCCGCCTGGGCCGCCTGGAACGAATCGAGCAAGCTCGCGGCCTCGGCAAGAGAGCAAGTCAGAAGCGCCGAGTCCGCCCTTGCCGGCGTTCGGCAGGAAGCCAAGATCAGCCTGCGAACCACATGGGATATTTTGAACGCCCAACTAACGCTGTTGAGCGCGAGGATTGCTCTGGTGGACGCTCAGCGCAACCGCATCCTCTCCGGGTTCGGGCTTCTGGCGTCGATGGGGCAGCTTTCAGCGGAAAAACTGGCGCTCGACGTCCCCGTCTATGACGCGACGACGCATTACGAGCAAGTCAAGGATCAATGGTTCGGGCTGGAAGCGTGGAACCCGCCAGCCGTCAAGCAAGCAGAGTAGGGCATGATCTTTCGTAACCCTTCGACGCAAACATCACAGAGTATCAGCAGATTGGCAGGACGTCCGTTGATAACGACCTCGAGCTGCGACTTCATGTCGGACAGAGCGGGAGACTGAATTCTGGATGTAATTCGTCCCCGCGTCTTTCATATAGCGAAACGGCATAGAGGGAAGAAAGCGCTTACCCGGAGTGATGCTCGACGCCGGGTGCCGCGGAACACGCCGCAGACGTCAAGGTTCGCAGCTCTTTCGCAGTAATTTCGCGTCGATCGTGAAGCCGGAGCGTATCGCTCCCGAGCTCATTTTGGATTGGGCGCGATACCAGGATTTGAAATCGCCCGTGAAGAGAAAGCTCTCAACCTCGCGCCTGCCACCCGCGACACATTCGACCGTGACGATCACTTGGTCGCCTGCATGCGAGACGGATGGTTGCGCACAGCCGCTCGCGCGAGGGCCGATGATGCTGTCGCCCGCGGTAATACAGACGTCATTGGTCTGCATCCCGATCTCGGGAGAAACCGTTGCGATCCGCCACAAACCCGGGGCTCTTGTTGGCAGCTCGGTTTGCGCCGCGCCCGTCGGCTGCGCCTCTCCCGCCGAAACGGAGAGGCTCATGACCGAGGCGAACAGGCTGGGAGAAAGTAGGGGGCTTTTCAACATTGTTCCCGCAGAGCGTTGAGCGTTCAGGGTCCGATGTGCGGCCATAATCATTTCTAGTCGGCGCCGTAAAGGCGCCTTCCGATTTTTCCTTTGCTTCCGTGAAAGTATCCCGCTCGAGAGTCGTTCCGCCGTCGATGCTTCTCGTCGTCATAATGTTACGACCACAGCAATTTCCCGTGACGCAGGCTGCTTCGACGTCCATCTGTCGGGCGAGGCGGGGGTCTGCGGCGAAGCGCCGATTCTTCCTGGAGTCGCCGGGAAATAATGAAGAAGACGTCACAATGGCGCTGTTGTAGGAACCTCGTCAATTCAACCGCGGCGTTTCGAGTCGTTCGTATGATCAGTCGCCTATTTCTCCTTGCTGCCTTCTGCATGGGGGCCGCCGCCCTGAGCATCTGCGACTCCGCCGCAGCCGACAGATCGCGCGGGCAATATCTGGTGGAGGCCCTCGGCGCCTGCGATAATTGCCACACGCCGCGCGGCCCGGGGGGCTATGATTACGCCGCGCGCTTCTCCGGCGGCTCTCAGACGTTCTCCGGCAATGGCTATGCCGTACGTGGTTCGAATATCTCACCCGACAAAGAGACGGGCGTGGGCGGCTGGAGCGACGAGGCGCTGGGCGCCGCCATTGTCGCCGGCGTCGGCCGAGACGGGCAGCTCGCGCCTGTGATGCCTTCTGACTCATACCGAGCGTTGACCAAAGGCGATCTCGACGCGATCATCTCCTTTCTTCGCGCCGCAGCTCCCGTTCGAACGCAACCCGCGCAACCGCCACAGCGACATGGCGAATGGGCGCCGCATCCGCTACCCGGCGCCGAGGCCCCTTTCGATGACGCGGCGCTTTCCAACAAAATCAAGCGCGGCCTCTACGTCGCCTCGATCGCCCGCTGCCTGTCCTGCCACAGTGGCGAAAAAGACGATGCGCCCGATCACGTAAGCCGGCTTGGCGCGGGCGGAAAAATCTTCCGCACCCCCGGCGGAGTCGCTATCGCATCGAATATCAGCGCGCATCAGGAGAAAGGTCTCGGCGCCTGGTCGAGCGAGGAAATCGCGCGCGTCATCACGCAAGGCGTCTCGCGTAACGGCGATCCGCTCAAGCCGCCCATGTCGACGCTCGCCAAGGCGCATTTCGCAAAGATGTCGACAGAGGATCTAGACGCGCTTGTCGCCTATCTACGAACCATCCCCCCGAAAGAATAATCAGCGCGGGGTCTCGACGGCCGCTCGAATGGCTTTCGCGAGGTCGCCCTCGAAAAGCATGGCGGAGCCATAATGCGTCTCGATGTCGAAGGGCCTCTGAAGGTTCATGTCCAGCGAGGCGCTGTGCATGGCGATCAGCCGACCGTCTTCCGAGAATAGTCCCGACCCGGAGCCGCCGTAGCCGTCATTACAGTCGTGCCGCGCACGCCGCACATGGCCCTCGCTCGGTTCGTCGACGCGATGGATCTCGCATGATTCGATCGTGGCGGGGAGGCGCGTATTGGAATGTCCCGCGGGCGCCACCATCGTCACCTTCATCCCCGGCCCGGTCATTATGTTGCTCGCATCCGGGATGGGCTGCGGCTTCACATTGTCAGGCGTCGGTTGCAGCAGCCGTAGGAGCGCCCAGTCGTCGGTGATGTGCAGGCCTTTGGACTCCACCGCCGCGCCAAACCGCACATTGTCGCCGTCGAAGTAGTAATCGCCGCCCGCGATACGAAAAAAGCAGTTCGTCACGGGGTGCGTCGGAACCAGCTTGCTGTCGACAAAATTATGCGCGTTTACGACTACGAGATCATGCGCGCCGATCAGCCATGCCGCCGCGCCGCGCTCCAGCGCGCCAAAATCAGAATAGCACATCAGCACGCCAGCCCCAGGAAAGCGCGCCAAGTCGGCGTCGGTCATCAGGCGGCGCCCGTCCTGCGGATACAGCGCGATGTCGACGATCGGCGCCGTCGGGCCCTCGAAACCGGCGGCGCCGAGCGTCAGCAGATAGGCGCCGAAAAGGCCGAAAACCATACGATCAGACATGCGTCACGCTTCTTATAGCCATGCAGTTCGGCGGGAGAAGATACCGCATGTCGACCCGCGTCAAGATGACGGCGCGTTAGCGCCGGCGCGTAGGAAATACCGGGAGGCGATATGCCGATCTTTCCCGAGGCACATTACCGATAAATCGTAGAGACACGCTGCGACGCTTAAATTTATATGCTCGCGGATCGTCTCTCCCATAAAGCGCGGCAAGCGCTTCCAAGGAAGCGACCTTCAACGAACATGACGACTCTGGAGAAATGCTGGAGCGTCTTCACGAGGCGACGTCATCCTTTCAAGAAGCCGCCAACGGTCTTGCAGGACGTCGCAGGAGGACTCGTCTATGAGGAAATTCTTAAATTCCGTTTCCCTGCTGTCGGTCCTGATCGCGGCGCCCGTCACTATGGCGTCGGTCGCCCAGGCCGAAGACCGGCTCGAAGCGCTCGCGAAGAGCGAAGACAACTGGGCGATGCAGGGCAAGAACTACAGCGCGAACCACTACAGCACGCTCACGCAGATCAACGCGGACAACGTCAAGAACCTCAAGGTTTCCTGGTCGTTTTCGACGGGCCTGTTGAGCGGCCACGAAGGCGCGCCGATCGTCGTCGACGGAAAAATGTATGTTCATACGTCGTTTCCCAACAACACCTTTGCGCTCGATCTGAGCGATCCGACGCGCATTCTTTGGCAGCACAAGCCCAAGCAGAACGCCGCCGCGCGCGCCGTCGCCTGCTGCGACATCGTCAATCGCGGCCTTGCCTATTGGCCTGGCGATGGCAAGACGCCGTCATTGATCATCAAGACGCTTCTCGACGGCAATGTTGTCGCCCTGAACGCGGTTACTGGTCAGGAATATTGGAAGATCGAAAACTCCGACTTCAAAGTCGGTTCGACCCTGACCGTTGCGCCGCATGTCTACAAGGATGTGGTGCTTGTCGGCAGCTCGGGCGCCGAGCTCGGCGTGCGTGGTTATATGACCGCTTACGACGTTCGTACCGGTGAGCAGAAGTGGCGCGCTTACGCCACGGGGCCTGATTCCGACGTGTTGATCGGCGACGACTTCAACAAGGCGAACCCGCATTACGGCCAGAAGGGCCTTGGCACGTCAACCTGGGAGGGCGACGCCTGGAAGATCGGCGGCGGCACGAACTGGGGCTGGTTCGCTTATGATCCGGGCACGAATCTCGTCTACTACGGCAGCGGCAACCCCGCGCCGTGGAACGAGACGATGCGTCCCGGCGACAACAAGTGGACGATGACCATTTGGGGCCGAGATCTCGAAACCGGCGCGGCGAAATTCGGCTATCAAAAGACGCCGCACGACGAATGGGATTACGCGGGCATCAACTTCATGATGCTCAGCGAGCAGAAGGATAAGGAAGGCAAGCTTCGCAAGCTGCTGACCCATCCGGACCGCAACGGCATCGTCTACACGCTCGACCGCACGGACGGCACCTTGGTCTCGGCGGACAAAATCGACGACACGGTCAATGTCTTCAAAAAGGTCGATCTGAAGAGCGGCCTGCCGGTTCGCGATCCCGAATATGGCACCCGCATGGATCATCTCGCCAAGGATGTTTGCCCCTCGGCGATGGGTTATCACAATCAGGGGCTCGACTCCTACGACCCGACCAAGGAGCTGTTCTTCCTCGGGGTGAACCACATCTGTATGGACTGGGAGCCCTTCATGCTTCCGTACCGCGCCGGTCAGTTCTTCGTCGGCGCGACGCTGAACATGTTTCCGGGTCCGAAGGGCGACCGCCAGAAGGGCGAGGGCCTGGGTCAGATCAAGGCCTACAACGCCATCACCGGCCAGTTCAAATGGGAGAAGATGGAGCGCTTCGCGGTTTGGGGCGGCACCGCCGCGACTGCCGGCAATGTCGTCTTCTACGGAACGCTCGACGGCTTCATCAAGGCCCGCAACAGCGACACCGGCGACCTGCTCTGGAAGTTCAAGCTTCCGTCCGGCGTCATCGGCCATCCGATCGTCTATCAGCACAAGGGCGTCGAATATGTCGCCATCCTGTACGGCGTGGGTGGTTGGCCGGGCGTTGGCCTCGTGTTCGACCTTCAGGATCCGACGGCCGGTCTTGGCGCGGTCGGCGCCTTCAAGCAGCTCGCCAATTATACCCAGATGGGCGGCGGCGTGATGGTCTTCGCGCTCGACGGCAAGGGTCCCTACGACGATCTGAACCTCGGCGAATACAAGGCCAACTAATCTCCTCTCTGCTTTGCAAGAAGCAATTGAGACGTTTGCTCGGGCGCAAAAATCTGCGTCCGGGCAAACGCTCGAGGAAATTCACGAAAGAAGCGAAGATGTTGCGTCCGACTCGCTCGTCTACATGGTTTAGCGCCGTCGCTGCTGCGGCGCTCCTCGGCGCCGCGCCGGCGACCGCTGCGTCGCTTGGCGTATCCGGCGACGCCGTAAACAACGCGGCTTCGAATCCGGCGCAGGCGCCTGGACAAGCCGCCGATCCTAATTCGCTGCGAATCTGCGCCGCAAAGAACCAACCGCCGCTGTCGTTGGAAGACGGCTCGGGTCTCGAAAACAAGATTGGGGTAGCGCTCGCCGACGCGTTGAAGCGCAAGGCGCAGTTCGTGTGGTCCGAGCGGCCAGCAATCTATCTCGTCCGCGACTATCTCGACAAGAACCTCTGCGACGTCGTCATCGGCCTCGATACGGGCGATCCGCGCGTCGCGACGTCGAGACCTTATTACCGGACTGGCTACGTCTTCGTGAGCCGGGCGGATCGCGGCCTCGACGTGAAGTCGTGGAACGACGCTCGACTGAAAAAGGCTGGCCACATCGTCGTCGCCTTTGGCTCGCCGGGCGAGGTGCTCCTCAAAGACATGGGCCAATATGAAGACAACATGGCCTATCTTTACTCGCTCGTGAACTTCAGATCAGCGCGCAATCAATATACGCAGATCGATCCGAGTCGGATGGTGGGCGAGGTTGTGAATGGCTCCGCCGAAATCGCAGTGGGATTTGCGCCGGATGTCGCGCGTTACGTCAAGGCGTCGACCGTTCCCTTGCGAATGAGCTTGATCGAAGACGATGCGACGAAGAGCAATGGCGAAAAAGTGCCGCAACGCTTCGAACAATCGGTCGCCGTTCGCCGTGACGACAAGGCGTTGCTGGACGCCGTCAACACCGCGCTGGTCGCCGCCAAGCCGAAGATCGATGAAATCCTCAAAGCCGAAGGCGTCCCCCTTTTGCCGGTGACCCAATAGACGCGCGCATACTGAGCAGGAAGAGAAAACGTGTTCAAGCAAAGAAAAAATGCGGCGCGTGTGATCGTCGCCGCGGTCGGAGCCTTCGTAGCCGTAGCGGCAATCGCACAGTCGGCCATTACCTTCCGCAACACCATCACTGGCGAAGTCCTCAATTTCAGCGACGCGCTGCCGGAGGGCAAAGACACTCCCGCCGTCAAGGAATTCATGACGACGGGCGTCAACCCCTACAATGAGGATCCGAGCTGCTTGAAGCAGGGCGAGCAGACTTTCCTCTCGGCGTGTTCGGGCTGCCATGGCCATATCGGCGAAGGCAAGATCGGGCCCGGCCTCAACGACGCTTATTGGACCTATCCGCAGAACGAGACCGACGAAGGCCTGTTCTCGACGATCTATGGCGGCGCACAGGCGTCGATGGGGCCGCAATATCAGAATCTTCAGCTCGACGAGATGCTGAAGGTGATGGCTTGGGTCCGCCACCTCTTCAAGGAAGCGCCGGAGAAGGCGACTTGGCTGACCGATACGCAGCGCAAGTCGTTCAAGCCTTACGCCGGACATGAGACGTTGCCGGACAATCCGCCAGGCAAGTGCCAGGCCAAAAAGTAAGGTCACGGCGAAGCAAGTTCCGCCGATCGGCGGGAGGCGCAAACAAAGAGGCTCGAGCCTCGCACATATGGAGGAACCAGGCATGCGTAAGATGCATTTCGCCGCGGCGGTCGCCGTCGGCATCATGTTCAGCGCCGGCAGCGCTCTCGCCTATGACGGCACCAAGTGCAAAGCGCCCGGCAACTGCTGGGAACCCAAGCCGGGCTTTCCGGAAAAGGTCGAGGGCTCGAAATACGACCCCAAGCACGATCCGAAGGAACTCGCCAAGCAGCAGGCCTCGATCCAGTCCATGGAAGATCGCAACAAAAAGCGGGTCGAGAATTTCAAGAAGACTGGCAAATGGGAATATGACGTGAGCAAGATCGCTCAATAATCGAATTCGTCGCGGTTTTTCCGCGATGAACGAAAGCGGCCACGATCTGGATCCGATGTTGTTCAACAACAGCGCATCGCGTCCGTTCCCGAGATCGTGGCCGCCCTTTTTATCGCGCTGTAAGGTCGTGTCTTGAACGACGACTCTCAAAAAGAGCACAAGCTCGGCGAATGGCGCGAACGCGCGCTCGCCTTCGAGCAGGAAATCCAAAAAGCGGTCATTGGCCAGGAGCGCGTCATTCGGCTCGTCACGATCGGCGTTTTTGCCCGCGGCCATATCATGATCGAAGGCGACGTCGGCGTCGGCAAGACGACCTTGCTTCGAGCGGTGTCGCGCGCGCTCGGCGGGGATTTCGCCCGTTTCGAGGGCACGGTCGACATGATGCCGAGCGACATCCTCTATCATACCTATCTTGGCGACGACGGTCGCCCGCGCGTCGAAGCCTCGGAGCTTCTGCGGCTGGCGGATACGCTGCCCGTGTTCTTCTTCAACGAGATCAATCGCGCGCGGCCACAGGTCCATTCGCTCCTTTTGCGGCTGATGGCCGAACGAAGCGTGACGGCGTTCAACCGTCTGGTCAATTTTCCCTATCTCCAGGTTTTCGCCGACCGCAATATGGTCGAGCGCGAAGAGACATTCGAACTGCCTGCCGCCGCAAGAGACCGCTTCTTTATGGAAATTTCCATGCAGGCGCCCGCCGATCCAGAGGCGCGGCGCAGCCTTATTTTTGATCCCGTCTTTCAGGATGTCGATTTACTTCTCGACAGAGTGGCGCCCGGAACGGTCGACTATCGTGAGATCGGGAGAGTGGCGCGCGCAATCCAGGAGACGGTGAAGGCGAGCCCGACCCTCCAGTCTTATGTGTTGAACCTCTGGCGCGCGCTGACCGAGCCGGCGTCCGTCGGCATATCGTTGCGCGACGTCGACGTCGCGACGCTTGTAAAGGGCGGCGCCAGCCCACGCGGCCTTGCGACTCTGGCGCTTGCGGCGCGCGTGCGCGCCTGGCTCGAGGGTAGGGACTATCTGACGCCGGACGACATCAAAGACGTTTTTCTCGAGGTGATGGCGCATCGCATTTTTGTCGATCCCATTCATGCGCTGCGCGGCGACGAACCGGTCAAGCAGCTCTGCCAAGCCGTATTCGACACGATTCCGGTTCCATGACCATAACTGGCGACATTCTGTACCGCCCTCGCGGACGCTTCCGGTCCAATCATGCCGGCGCGCATGTATCGAGCGAGGTCGGTGGGTTCGGCGTGTTCCGTGACCAAGCGCCCTTCCTGCGCTATCCTGACGCAAGACGCATCGATCTGCGCGCGACATTGCGCGATCCTTTCGGCGAGACTCATGTCCGGCGCTTCGAGCAAAGAAGCGCGATCGACGTTTACGCGCTTGTCGACCTTTCCGCGTCCATGGGCTTTGTCGGCGCGGTCGACCGTTTCCAGGTCGCCTGCGACCTCTGTGCCGCGCTCGCCTTTTCGGCGACGCGCATTGGCGACCGCTTCGGCCTCGTCGCCGGCGGCGACGTTTTGCGTGAGAGCGCCTTTCTTCCGGCGACGCTATCGCGAAGGGCGGCGCTTCACGCCGTTGATCGGCTTCGCGACGAACGTCCGGCCGGCACGAACGCGGAAAGCCTCGAGACTGCCGCGATACGCCTCGGCGCGGGGCGAAAGCTTGTTCTGCTCATCTCCGACTTCCGATGGCCGGCGGCGCTTGTCCAGAGGATCTTTGACGCGCTGGCGCTTCACGATGTTTTGCCGGTCGTGCTCGTCGACGCTGTCGAGCTGAATCCGCCGCGCTGGGGTTTGCTCGAATTACGTGACCCCGAAACAGCGCGCCGGCGTACGATAGTCGTCATGCGTCCGGGCCTGCGGCAAAAATGGATCGACGCCGAGTCGAAGCGCCGGGCGGCGTTGATTCAGCTCGCGGCCGGACGCGTTCGACCGCCGGTTTTCGTCGAGGATCGTGTCGATTCCCGATCCCTCAGTTTACGTCTCATGGCGGCGTGAGGCGCGACATGCGTATCGCGCCACTCTTCATTGTCGCGCTCTTCTGGGCCACTTGCGCCCAGGCCGCCGACCAGCGCGTCAAAATTCATTCGGCGCGGCCTTTCGGCTATTTTGTCGGCGATCTTATCCATGCCCGCATCGAGATTATGTCATCAGCGGACGCGAAGCTCTCGGCCTCCTCACTTCCGCGGCCGGGGCCCCTCGGGGTTTCGCTCGACCTCAAAGACGTAGGCGTTCACGCAACAACGGTCGGCGCGGACACGCGCTGGGACATCGATTTGGTCTACCAGAATTTCTACGTCGCGCTCGATGTGCGAAACATCGACATTCCTGCTTTCGATCTGCGTCTTGGAGAGGAAACCATTTCGGTTCCCGCCTGGCGCGTGGGCGTCGCGCCCTTGCGCGAAATCGCGCCTGAAAAGCAGGAGCGCTCGGAGGACTATTTGCGCCCGGATGCGCCGGCGGTCTATGCGGAGGAGACCGAGCCGAAGCGTCTTGCGCTGGCATTCGCCGCTCTCTCTTTACTCTCGCTCACTGCGGTCGCGCGGAATCGCGCCTGGCCGCCATTCCAGAAAAGACCCGCGCGCATTTTCAGCGCGGTGGCGCGCAAGCTCGCAGCGCAGACGCGCGCGGCAAGTGAGGCGACCGTTCTCCCGCTGGCTTTTCAGAGCCTGCACCGCGCGATCGATCTTGCGAACGGCGCGTCGCTTCTCGCTGAGGACGTCCCTGGTTTTTTGGCGCGACGGCCGGAATTCGCGTCCCTGAAGCCCGCGTTCGATCGCTTCTTCTTAGCATCGCGACGCGCCTTCTTTTCTCGAGAGGGCGATCACGTCGCCGATTACACGCTCGGCGAGCTCCTCGATTTTGCCCAAGCGCTCGCTCGCCGGGAGCGCGCGCAGTGACGCTTATCAGCTTCGACCTCCCTGGACTGCTCCTGCTGGCGCCCGCCGCCCTCGCGCCGCTGTGGAAATCCGCATTGCGCGATTGCGCGATCTCCTCGCTGGATTGCGCGCCCGAAGACCGTCTTTCCGGAGTCGTCGACGTTGGCTTGAAGTTGCTCGGCGTCGTGGCGCTTCTCGCGAGTCTCGCGGGCGCGGCCGGTCCTTTCCTTCCCGGAGAGGAAGTCGAGCGCGTGGCCGAAGGCGCGCAGATCGTTATGCTGATCGATCGCAGCGGCAGTATGAACGAGACATTTGCGGGCCGGAACCCTTCTGGCGACGAAGAGTCCAAGGCGGCCGCCGCCAAGCGGATATTGAAAGGCTTCGTCGAGAGTCGGCGGCGCGACCTTGTCGGCGTCGCGGCCTTCTCGACCTCGCCCATGCTCGTCACCCCGCTCTCCGATCACCCTGACGCGACCAAAGCAGCGATCGACGCCATGGATCGGCCGGGGCTGGATTACACTAATATTGCACGTGGCCTCGCCATGGCGCTTTCGATGTTTCGCGCGAGTGACGCCGATCACTCCCGGGCCGTTCTTCTCATTTCGGACGGCGCGGGTGTCATCGATCCCAAAATCCAGGACGATCTGCGCGCGGATTTCAAAAAGGCCCACGTCAATCTCTACTGGCTCTTCCTGCGCACCGAGGGAAGCCAGGGGATCTACGACGCGCACGACAACGACGAGTCCCCACAAGCGGCCCCGGAGCGCCATCTCGATCTTTATTTCAAATCGCTTGGCGTGCCCTATCGCGCTTTCGAAGCGGAAGGACCCAAAGCGACCGAGGAAGCTTTGCGTCAGATCGATCAGCTCGAGCGCCGGCCCATGCCGTATTTCGAAAAGCTGCCGCGACGCGATCTGTCCGGGACATTTTTTGCAGCCGCGCTCGGCGCAGTGTGTCTGCTGCTCGTCGCCAAACTAGCGGAAGTTCAGCTCGCATCACCCAGAGGCGTCCCGTGATCGACCGCCTGCGTAAACGAGCTCTCGTTTTTTGGCGCGAGCAGCGTTCTGCGCTGCTCGTCGCACTCCTCCTGACGTTTGCTGTCGCGACCGGCTTCGAATTGGCGGCGTGGCGCCGCGCGCTCGCCACGAATGACACGATCGAACTGCTCCGCACAGGCCATGATATTCAAATCGGCGGCGACGCGCGCCCGGAACTGCTGCTCGCGCGCATTGCTTTCCTGACGAAACGCGACGAATTGGATCAATCCCGCGGTCTTCTGGAGGCGTTGGACCGCGTCGGCGATACGCAGACCCGCGCGCGGGGGCATTATCTCTTGGCCAATGCGCTGCTGCGCGTGGCGCTGGCGCATATCGAGAGATCCGAGCTCGAAGCGGCGGCTCCTTTCGTGAATCTTTCCAAGCGGGAATATCGCCGCGCGCTCCAACTCGACCCGGAATTCTGGGACGCCAAATATAATTTCGACGTGGCGGCGCGACTTGTGCGCGACTTTCCGGACTTCGAGCGAACGAGCGGCGACGAGCTCAGCGCCGATCCGAAAAAGCTCTGGACCGATATTCCGGGCAAGCCGAAAGGTCTGCCCTGATGCGCCCGGACTTGCGTGATCCCCGGTTCATCTTGCTGACGCTGGCAGCCGCGCTGCTCGTCGCCACATTCATTACGCCCCGGGTGCAGGTGACGCGCCCGGGGTATGACCTCCTCGCCGTCGTCGACATCACCGGCAGCATGAATGTTCGCGACTACGCCGCCTCGGGCAAACCGATCAGCCGTCTCGAAAAGGCCAAGGCCGCCTTGCGGGAGCTGATCGCCAGCCTCCCTTGCCCCTCGCGCGTCGCGCTCGGCGTTTTCACCGAACGGCGGCCGTTCCTGCTCTTCGAGCCCATCGACGCCTGCGCCGATTTCTCGCCGCTCGACTCTGCGATCGCGGCGCTCGATTGGCGCATGGCCTGGGAGGGGGATAGCCGAATAGCGGCGGGTCTGTTCCGCGCCATCGACATGGCGCGCGAGTTGAAGACGGACCTGCTGTTTTTCACGGATGGTCACGAGGCCCCGCCGCTGCCGCCATCCGGCGGCCCCGCTTTCGAAGGGAAAGTCGGTGAGACGCGTGGGTTGATCGTGGGAACCGGCGGCTATGAGCTCTCGCCGATCCCGAAGTTCGACGACAGGGGACGGGACATCGGCTTCGTCGCCGTTGACGAGGTCCCGCATGAGAGCCGTTTCGGCCTGCCGCCCAAAGGCGCCGAGCAAAGGGAGGGCTACAATGCCCGCAACGCGCCCTTTGGCGCGACGGCCGCCGTCGGCGCGGAGCATCTTTCCTCGGTGAAGGAAGACTATCTGCGCACGCTCGCCGAAAAAACCGGCCTCGGCTACGCCCATCTCGGCGACACGGCCCGTCTGCACGACGACTATCTGGCTGCAGCAACCGCGCGGCCACGCTCGGGAAGTCTCGATCTCAGAGCATTTCTCGGCGGCGCATCCGCCGCCTGCCTGTTCGCGGTCTTCTCGATCGCGCCGCTTTTGGAGCGGCTCACGCGCAAGCGGCAAATCGCGCGCGCCGCGTAAAAACAACCATGAGGGAGAACAAAATGAAGAAAGCAGTGTCGTTGATCGCCTTCTTGCTCGCCGCGCCGGCGCTCGCGCATGGGCCGACGCCGATCAAGGTCGATGAAACAATCGTCATCTCCGCCGACCCCAAGGCAGTTTGGGCGGTCGCGGGGAAATTCGACGGGCTGGCGGCCTGGCATCCGGACGTCCAGGCTGTGAAGGCCAAGGGCGGCGACGCTGCGGGCGCCGAGCGCGAAGTGACGCTCAAGAAGGGCGGGGCGTTGAAGGAAGGCCTCGACGAATATGACGCGGCGGCGCACAAGCTTTCCTGGCGCATGTCCGATCCCAATCTCGACGCGCTGCCGGTGAGTTCCTACACGCTCACCTTCACGGTGGAGCCGGCGGCGGGCGGCGGCAGCCAAGTGAAATGGTATGGGCGCCTCTATCGCGGCGACACGAGCAACGAGCCGCCTGAAAATCTCAACGATGACGCGGCGCGCACCGCGATGGCGACATATCTCCATAACGGGCTGGAGAGCCTGAAGAGAAAAGTCGAAGGAAAATAGCGTGCCGCCGCGGTCGACCGCCTCGAAAGCGGCATTTGTGCTCGTCACGTGCCTCCTCTGCGCAGCCTGCGGCAAAGAGGAACGCGCGAGCGACGCAAATGATGTGATCGAGGCGCAGGAGGCCAAAAGCGGCGGCCCCTGGCTGAGCGCGACGGACAATACCGACCCGGCGCTCTGGCTGGCGCGCCGGGAAGCCGGCCACGACGGCGTCGCCGGCGAGGTGGCAGTCGGGCGCATGCGTGCGGCGCTGCTCGCAGCGCGCCCGCATTTCCTCGAAACCGACCGCATGCTCGCTAACCGGACGGCGCAGACCGGAAAAATGCTGGCGGAAGAGGGGCGTGCCGAGGGTTATGCGGATTTGCTGGAGGCGCTATCGAATGTCGCCGCCGAGGCCGGACAGAAGCAGACCTATGGCGTACTCTGCCAGCATTATTTCAATCTGCGTCACAAGAACGTGACGCGCGAAGACGCTTTGCGCCTTCTTTCGGAGCGCTACCGAACGCAAAAGCAGTTCAGGTAGATGTACTATTTCCGTTAGAACAGCTCCGATTGATGTCATTCGACCGGGAATCTAGGGCCACAAAAGCGCTGGTTTTGCTCTGGATTCCCGATCGCTCGCTCACGCGAGCGTCGGGAATGACACCGGCCCAATCAAGCGGATCTATTACACCAGCCGCATGGCGACTTTGTTCTCGACCGCAATGCGCAGAAGGTCGGCCTTGGACCGTGCCCCGAGTTTGCGCTTGAGCAAAATACAGTTGTTGGCGACCGTCTTGTAAGAAACCTTCAAAATATGCGCGATCTCGGTCATATCCTTGCCATTGGCGAGGTTGCGCAGAATTTCGATCTCTCGGCTGTTCAGCGCATCCAGCGGATTCTTTGTCAGACTCTGGTCGGCGAAAGCAAGCCGCAGCGCCAGATTGCCGGAGAGATAGCGTTCGCCCGCCGCAACGGATCGAAGCGCCTTGATGAAGACTTTCGGGTCCTCGTTTTTCGCCAGATAGCCCCGCGCGCCGCGTTCGATTGCCCGCGCCGCGAAAACCGGATCGTCGTTCATGGTGAAGACGATGACTTTCGCATCGGGGTTTCGCTTCAGCAACAGGCGCAGCAGCTCGAACCCGGAGAGACCGGGGAGATTGATGTCGAGAACAATGACGTCGGGTGCGGTGGAAGCATATTTTTCGAGCGCTTCGTCGGCGTTGTGGGCCTCGATCACGTCGATGTCTTTTTGCCCGGAGAGCATGCCGCGGCAGCCCTCGATCACCATCGGATGGTCGTCGACGATCAAAACACGCATGACGATTTTTCTTGTTGTGGACCTAAAATCTTTGTTGTGAAAAGCGTGCGCGGTGTCAATCGTCTTGTGGCCGTTTTGTGGCTGCTCTTTCACAGGCAAAAGCCGATGATCTCACTGAAAGCGGGGCTGAGTTGGCTGATCGGCCTCGTGCTTCTTGCAATGCTCCTGATCAATCTCACGATTCAGCTCATGCATGCGGGACCGCGCGTGCGGGCCGAGGCGGGAAGCAATCTCCGTCTCGCTCGGGAGTTTGTCCTGACAACAATTGCAAGTATTCCTAACAACGCGAATCCAGCTCCAGCCTTGCGTCAACTCTACGCAAATCTCGGTCGTTTGCGCCATGTCGACATCACGATACTCGAACGGGGCGAAGCGCCGCCGGCGCAGTGGTCTCAGCCAGAACGCCTTCTCGCCGACAATCCGCCCGCTTGGTTTGTGCGACTCGTGGATGTTCCTCCGCCACGCGTCGTCATCGTTCCCATCCGCGCCCATGAGCGCGACTATGGCAGCGTCGCGATCGTCTCCAATCCCCTCGACGAGCTGGAGGAGATCTGGTCGGACATGACCTGGCTGGCGTCGATCAGTCTGGTCGTGACGCTTGCCATCATCGTCCTCGTGCTGCTCCTCGTTCGGTATTCGCTCGCGCCTTTCGAAGCGCTGCAGGCCTGCCTTGCCGACCTCGAAGCGCGGAAAAGCGGAATCCGGATCGCGCCGCAGGGCGCCACGGAATTTCGCGACATCTCGAATGCGCTCAATTCGCTCGCAGCGACGCTCGATCGCGTGCGGCAGGAGAACCGCGATCTCGTCAACGAGCTCATCGAGATTCAGGACAGCGAGCGAAAAGACATCGCCCGAGACCTCCACGACGAGGCTGGCCCCTGCCTGTTTTCGATCCGCGCGGCGGCGGCGTCTCTACAGGAGGCTGTCGCGCAGTCTCCGGCGGACCCTGAGCGATTACGCCAGATCAGCACGATCATGGATCGGGCAGGCGAGGCGCTTCAGTCTTTGTTCCGGGGTCTGCTCGGGCGCCTGAGGCCAACGGGTCTTTCCGAGCTTGGGCTCGAGGCGGCGCTCAAGAATCTTTTCGCGTCCTGGTCGCTGGGCCATCCAGAAGTCGATCTTCGGCTGTCGTGCCCCCATGATTTATCGTCGCTCGACGAGACGACCGCGTTGACGGCGTACAGAGTTGTTCAGGAGAGCGTGACCAACGTCTTTCGGCACGCCAATGCAAGTTGGGCGCGGGTCTCTGCCGAATTCGGGTGCGATATGATCGGCGAAATGGGAGAAAGCGAAACGGAGGATGCGCCGACATTAATTATCGTCGTCGAAGACAATGGGGTCGGCATCGCGGAAGAGCACCGTTCCGGAATGGGCCTGCTCGGGATGCGCGAGCGCGTTCAGGGACTGGGCGGTCGGATGAAAGTAGAGCGAGGCGTGGCGGGAGGGACGCGGGTGATCGTCTCGCTGCCGATCCGCGACGAAGACGAGGCCGATCGGGAGTAGGGCGAATGCCTCGGAGAATGCGGAGTTGGTCGGGAAGCTTTGGAACAGCCCTTTGGCGAAATTTCAGGCTGATCGAACCAGCGCAGACCGTTATCTTGCCTCAAGGGCCCGATCCAGGGCCCCGATAGAAGGAAGCAGTCATGACCTGGTCGAGCCCGATTATCATCGAAGTGTGCGTTGGCATGGAAGTCACGAGCTACGAATCGGCTGAGATTTAACGCCGCTTTGGAGCGCCATGGTAGGCCGTTCCTCCCGGCGCGAAAGGCTGACGCCATTTCCATTTGAACAGCTACATTGGCGGCTGTCATTCCCGGCGGGCTGAAAGCCCGACCGGGAATCCGGAGCCACAGAAGCAGCGGGTGTTGCTCTGGATTCCCGATCGCTCGCTACGCGAGCGTCGGCAATGACGCGGAACCAATCTAAGGCTTCTTGTTTCTTTCATAGGTCGCCGCGGCGGCGACGCGCATTTCTTGCCTCAGGCCCGTGAACATCCCGTCTATCATCCCGGTCACCTCTTTCGGCGCCGTAGCTGGATCGCCGGCGTTGAAGGGCGGGGCGGGCGCGTATTGGGCGAGGAGCTGGACGCCTTGCGCATATTTCTCGTCACGCAACTCCGCGACAAGAGAAAGTGCGAAATCCAGCCCGGCCGTGACGCCCTCAGCCGTGATGCGGTTCCGGTCCTTCACAAAGCGCCCGTCGGTCGGTATGGCGCCGACAATCGGCAGCAAAGGCTTCGTCACCCAATGCGAGGTCGCGCGATAGCCCTCGAGCAGTCCCGCCGCGCCGAGGACGATCGAACCTGTGCAGACAGAGGTGACGAAACGAGCCTTTTGGCCGATGTCGCGAACAAAGGCGATCGTGGCGTCGTCTCGAATGGCGGCGAGCGTCCCTTGCGTCCCGCCGGGAACGCAAAGGATGTCGAAATCCGCGACCGCCTCCTCGAAGCGCGCCGACGGCGTAAAGATCAGACCCGTGTCGCTACGCACGGGGTCGAGCGTCTTGGCGACGATGTCGATCTTTGCGCCCATCAGACTTGCGAACATATAGTGCGGCCCGACCATGTCGAGGGCGGTGAAGCCCGGATAGATCAGGAAGGCGACCCGCTCCTTGCCATGCCAGTGGCTCGGCATCTGTGACATGTCATGCCCAGGCGCCGCGCTGTCGCTCGACTTGTCCCTCGCGGCAAACGCTCGGCCGCTTGCAAGAATCGCGGCGAAGGCGGCGATCGCCTCTCCGACCTGGCGGCGGTCGAGCGTGCTCATACTTTACTCCTACATACGAACGGAAAGATTGGCGAAGAACGTGCGTCCCTCGCCCGGCATGACGCGGCCGGAAAGATACGGATATTGAACGAAATACTGATGATCGGAGAGATTTTTGCCGTTGACCGAGAAAGTGAAGTTGTCGTGCTTGTAGGTCAGGGCGGCGTCGAAGGTGACATAGCCGCTCGTGCTCCAGGGGCTGCCGATTTCGATCACCTGCCCGGAAGCTGCATAAAGCCCCGCGCCAAACGACCAGCCCTTGAGGAAACCGTCGAAGGCGTAGTTCCCCCATAGGCGTCCCGAGTCCGCCGGCGCCAGGTTCAAGGGGGCATTCTGGAGCTTGATATTCAGATCTTTGGAAACCTTGGCGTCGATATGCGCGTAGCTCGCGAGGAAGGAGAGGTCCGCCGTCGGCTGCCAAACGAGGTCGGCCTCGATGCCGGACGAATGCCACTCGCCGGATTGATATTGTGTGAGGCTTCCCGCGAGCGTCGTCACCACATTGGTCCGTTTGAGATCGAAATAGGCGAGCGTGCCCGACAGTCCCATCGGGCCGTCCAGCTTGACGCCCGCCTCCCATTGCTCCGATCCCTCCGGCTTCGGCGCAGCGCCGCCTGCGCCGCTGAAACTGGAGACCGGCCGGAGGCCTTGCGCGTAACTGCCATAGACCGAGAGCCAGTCCGTCACGTCGAATAGGGCGCCGACGCGGGGCAGAAACGCAGTCTGGCTCGAATTGAATTTCCGCGGCGGGCGGGCGGCGCCTTCCTCGGCATAAATGTCGATGAAGGCGACGCGGCCGGCGGCAAGAATATGCAAACGCTCGAAGATCGTAGATTGAAGCTGCGCCGTCAGCCCTGCGTTTTGATAGGTGTTGTTGACGCGGCTGAAAATCGTGTAGCCGCCCTGGCCGGGAAGCGGATAGGCGTAGGGCGGCAAGACCGGCGCGCGGAAGTCGACGAGGGTCGGATAAAAGGATGCGTAGGCGCCCATTCCGAAAAAGTTCAACGTCTTTTGGATCTTTGGATCGGGCGGGGTGGCGTTGGCGCCGGACATGTAACCGCTATCCCAGACGCGGTTGAAATCGCCGCCGACGAGAAGCTTGTTTCGTGTCGGCCCCGCGTCGAACTTCGCCATCACATTCGATGTGACGGAGATTTCTTTCGTCTGCTGGGCCATGATGACGTCGGCCATATAAAACTGGCTCGGCCCGCCAACGACGCCGACATATGGATCTTTGTAAAAGGTCGGCTTGTTGCCGAACGGAATTTGTGAGGGCTCGTAGAGATTCGAAGAGGAAAAGCGCGCGCTCGTGAAGGTCGAGAAGGTCTCGTCGAATTTATGATCGAAGCGGAGCGTGACCCCTGAGGACGACGTGCTTGTCGCAGGCAGCCCAGCATTGGACAGGAAGGCGGTCGGGCGCACCGAATAGAAGGTCCTGTCGATCGTGCCGATCGCCGGCAGTCCCGGATAATCAGGCTGCTCGCGCCGGGTGAGATATCCCTGCACGATCAGCGAGGTTGCATCCGTCGGCGCGATTTTGATCGTCGGATTGATCGTATAGCTGCGCCGTTGCACAACATCGATGTTCGAACGCGTGGTTTCATATTGCGCGGTCAGCCGGAACAAAACGCTCTTGTTCTCGGTAAGCGGCTGATTAATATCGATATAGGGGCTTGCGAAGCTGTAGCCGCCGCCGCGAATTCCCGCTTCCGCGAAGCGGTCCGGCGTCGGCAGCTTAGAGACGATATTGACCACGCCGCCGACCGGGCTCGCGCCGCCCTGAAAGAGGATGCTGGCCGGCCCCTTCAACACCTCGACCCGCTCGACGTTGACGAGGAGGTCGCGCACGCCGAGATCATAGTAATTCGGCAAGCCATCGATGTAACGTTCTGCGCGCATGCCGCGCAGGCTCGGACCAAGTTCGCCTGGAAACAGCGGACTGACCGGCTGCAGGCCCGAGACGTTTCGGAAAACTTCGCTTTGGGAAACCGCTTGCTGATCGTCGATGAGCTTGCGCGGGATCACCACGATCGACATCGGCAATTCTTTGATCGGCGTCTCGAAGCGCGTGGCGCGCGACGTCAGCGCTTGATAGCCGCGGACCGGACCAGCCGTCGTCTGCCGGACTGGGGGGCCGCTGTCACGTTGATTCGAGGACGCCTGACTCGCAGGCGCTGGCCGGGAAGCCCCTTGCGCGTGAGATCGCGCCGCTGCGCCGACGTCGATCGTGGGTAAATTCTGTTGAGCGACGGCGTCGCCCGCATATGAAACCGCCAGCGCCCCCGCGCACACATGTCCCAGTAGTTGATTGCGATTGAGCAAAATGGCCTCCTAGAGCGCTCTTTCGTCGGGAAGTTGCCGCATCCCGGCGCGGGGTATAGGCAGCCAAGCTTTCACGGAGATAACGTGCGGGCGCCGTCCCCGTGCTTCCGCGCGACTGTTGCAAAAACGCCATATTTTGTTTTAGCTACGAAGCTGTTCGCTTGCGGCGGAACGATCAATGCCCCAATTTCTTCTCCCTGACGCGCGCCTGACGGCAAACTGCCTGACGAAATGCGTGCGCTGCTAGTCGAAGACGAGCCGGAGATGGCGCGGGCCATCGTGGCGCGTCTGGGCAGATCCGGCTTTATCGCGGACTATGTCGGCGCGTTGGAGGAAGCGCGGGCCGCTCTGCAATGTCACCATTACGGGCTTGCGCTTCTCGACCGCAGACTCCCGGACGGCGACGGGCTCGAGCTTCTGCCGGATCTCAAGCGGTTGCAGCCCGGCATCCGTGTTCTTGTCTTGACCGCTTACGAGACCGTGAGCGACCGTATCTGCGGACTCGATGCCGGGGCGGATGATTATCTCGCAAAGCCCTTCGATCTCGACGAGATGATGGCCCGGATCAGGGCCTGCCTGCGGCGCCCCGGCGCGGAGGCGCCGCCGCCCGTCGTTCTCGGCAAGCTCTCATTCGATCTTGCTAGTCATCAGGTGTCGATCGACGGAAAGCCCTTGGTGCTCCATAGACGCGAGCTCGCTTTGCTCGAAGCTTTGATGCGGAATTCCGGCCGTATCGTCCTGCGCAACCAGCTTCAGGACGAAGTCTACGGATTCGATGACGACGTGCAGGGCAACGCCCTGAACATTCTCGTCTCGCGTTTGCGCAAACGGCTGCACGATCTCGGCGCACAGGTCGAGATACATGCGGCGCGCGGCATTGGTTATATGATTGCGCGAGCGCCGCAAGCGTGAGCGCGCGGCAATCCATATCTTTCCGGTTGATCGTCAGCCTCGCGGCGGCGCAATTCGTGGCAATCGTCTTTCTCGTTCCCCTCATGGAGTTCGCCATCTCCATTTTGGGCTTGGGCGCCGCCTCGGCGATGAGCCCGGACGAGTGGGGAGAGTATCGGCTCATCGCCCTGGTCCAGAAGTCGCTCACGCGCACGCCGGACGAGAACGCTATCATTCAACCGACCGCGGCGCTGCGCGACTATATGATCGCCAATCCTCAGGCGCGATACGCCGTTGTCGACCCGCAAACGAAAAAAGCGCTGCCCGGCTCGTCGCCGGAGCTCGTCGCGGCGCTCGCCGGTCTCGATCGGATCGACGCCCTGGCGTTGAAATTTCATCTACCCGGGGACGAGGCCAAGCGCGCGCGCGGCAGCCTGCGGCTCATCGAGACGGCGATCGGCCGGTTCGTGATCGCCGTCTACGGCTACCGCTTTGCATGGGAAGACCTTTACGAGGTCGCAAGGCTGTTCCTGACCTTGCACACGGCGATCGTGATTGCGCCGGGCATATTTGGCGCGGTCCTTGTCGGATGGGTTGTCGTTCGGCACGGGCTCGCGCCATTGCGCGCCGCGGCCGCCGACATTGCCGCGATCGACGTAAATACGCTTCATCGACGCATCTCCTCGGACGACGCTCCGAAGGAGGTTGTTCCTTTTATCGACGCGGTCAATGGCGCGCTGACTCGCCTCGACGCCGGCGTCGCGGCGCAGCGCCGTTTTTCGGCGAATGCGGCGCATGAATTGCGGACGCCGATCGCGATCATGCGCGCTCACGCCGATAATCCCGATAATGAGGCCTTCAGGCGCGACATGCGGCGGGATATTCACCGCATTCAGTCGATTGTCGAGCAATTGCTCGCCACAGCGCGTTTTTCAGTTCCATGCGAGAAGGAGGTCGATGATCTCGATCTTGGGACGACCGTCCTTGCGTTGATTGCCGATTTCACGCCTCTCGTGATCGAAAACAAACGGAACATAGCCTTCGAACAGCCGCGCAGCCGAATCGGTCTCCGCCTGCACAAATGGGCGCTCGAATGCGTGGTGACAAATCTCCTGAACAATGCGCTTCGCGCCGAGCCGGAAGGCGGCGTCATTCAGGTGCGCGTCCTTGAGCCCGCCGTGATCGAGGTCGTCGACCACGGCAATGGCGTATCGCCGTCCGATCGGGACAAAATTTTCGAACCATTCTGGCGCCGCGAGACCAGCGGAAAGGGCGCTGGGCTCGGATTGGCGATCTCGAAAGAGCTGGTCGAACTGATGGGAGGCGCGCTCTCTCTAGAGGAGACGCCGGGCGGGGGCGCGACTTTCAAAATTTCGTTTGTGAAGGTTTCTGGCTCGGGTCCGAGCGCATAGCTCGAGGCGTGACGTCCCAAAGCCATTCCTTCTCGCGCCCGGTTGCAAGGCTCTATTGCGCCCAGCCAAGAGCCTTTCCGTAGGAGCAGCCGGCGAGGCAAGCGCCCGTTGTCCATACTTGCTGCTTGTCGCCGCGACCGAGCGCGATAGATGCGGCTTGAAGCAGCTTTGGCAGAAGGGCCTCCTCATGAATATGCGCTCCATCCGCTCAATGGCGGGCGTCGCCCTTCTCGCAACCGCGGCGCTTACGCCGATGACCGCATGCGCGGCCACGATCTACGACGCTCGACCCGTCCTCGTACGTCCCATGCCGCTACGCCTCGATTGCCCGACGTGCTACAAGGGTCACGACTTTGGAAGCGACTGCTTCCAATTTGTCTGGAACGGCTTCGAGCAGGTGTGGACGAATGTGTGCCTGCTGGGATGGCATTAGCTGCGTGTCCGAAAGCACCGGCTCTTTATACCGCCCGCTCGGCCTCTACAGAAAACTAGATGCGGAAAGAAAGCTCAGCACGAAACCTCTACCGGGCCCCATCCAGGCGACGATGGACTGCGCCAAAAACTCTGCCGCGAGAGATGTCGCCATCACGAAAGCCAGGAAGGCGGCAAGGCCGTGGATAAGGAACCGCGTCTCCAGGCTTTGGCCCTGCCTCGGAGTGAGCCAAATCACCCTGTTGCTCTGACGACCGGATAGCGTCATTTGAAATCCCCGACGATCGCCGCACCTCTAAATATACGAAACCAATAGCTTTTTGAAAGCGCCTTTTTCGCGTCTTGTGACGCGTGCTCTTTCGCTCGCCCCCAAGATCGAATGGGCGCCCCACTCGCGAACGCCGCGGCTGGGCTTTGCGTAGGCAGGTCTTAGAAACTTTTAAACATAGCATGAACGGGAGAAAGCAAGTTCGAGAACATGATGGTGACCGAACGAGGTCGCTCGTTCGACTGACCGTCGATCGCGGCAGGGGAGATGTGGGCTCTTTGGACCGCTGTTGCGCGGCATAGATGGTCGCGGGATAAAAAATTACGGCTGCCACCTTATGAGTCGAGCGACGCGTCCGCGCCTCGAGCAATCTTCGCTTTCGGTCAGCCCCGCAGGAGTTGCGCCGCAGTGAATCGAGCCGAGCGGGCGGGCGTTGGCGTTTTTCAGCGCTTTCGCCACGAGTGCCTTGCATGAGCCGGTGGGACCGAGAACCATGGTTTGGCAGTTCGACGGCGCGATGCGCCGGGTCATCCCGTTCAGACGCGTCAGCGGATCCTGAGCCCGACGATTCAAGCCGACAGGCTCAAAAATTTGGGCAGAACCGTCGCGGTTGAAACATCATCTCAGTTAGTTTATCAATATTATAAACTAATCGGAGCGTGGAAATGGCTTGCGACCCCTCGTCCCTCTCAGTCGTGGTTCAGGGCAAGAGCCGGGCGGGCGTGGAGACCGTCTCCGGCGTGCCACGTGGCGCCACAAGTCGCGCCACTGCGATGGTGTTCGAAGATCCGTTGTCGCTGAAGATGAAGGAAGACATCCTTCGCGTCGCGCCAAGCGACGCCACCGTTTTGGTCATCGGAGAGACTGGGACCGGAAAGGAGCTGGTCGCACGTTACATTCATGCCCACAGCAAGCGCAAAAACGGGCCATTTCTCGCTGTGAATTGCGGGGGGTTCAGTGAAACGCTCATCGAAGCTGAACTATTCGGGCATGAGAAAGGAGCGTTCACGGGCGCCTTGAAGACAGAAATGGGTTGGTTCGAGGCCGCCAACGGAGGCACGTTGCTTCTTGATGAGATCGGAGACCTCCCCCCGCCTATGCAGGTGAAATTGTTGCGCGTCTTGCAAGAGCGAGAAATCGTCCGTGTCGGTTCGCGTCGCCCGCGTCCAATTGATGTTCGGCTCATCGCCGCGACCAACGTCAATCTCGATGCGGCCGTGCAAGCCAAGACCTTTCGCAACGACCTATTCTACAGGTTGAATGTCGCGACGATTCATTTGCCCCCGTTGCGCGCGCGAAAAGGGGACGTCAAGCCGCTAGCTGATTACTTTTTGAAGCTTTACGGAGAGAAGCTCGGTCGCCGTGATCCGGAGCTGACCCCCGGCGCGTTACAAAAGTTGATGAATTATAGCTGGCCAGGGAACATTCGCGAACTAGAGAATGTTCTTCACAATGCGCTCCTACTAACAAATGGCTCGCTCGTTCAGCATGTGCCGATCGTCGAATCGTCCGCTGCTCAAATCGAACTATCGCTAGATTTCGAAGAACAACTTCGTCAACTCTTCGAAGGAGCTATTTCTCGCGGTGAAATAAATCTTTTCGAGTTCGTCACTCGGTCGCTCGTCTCAACCGCACTCCAACGCGAGGGCGGAAATCAAGTTCACGCCGCCGAAAAGCTCGGACTGACACGCAACGCGTTGCGCACGCATCTTGCTCATATGGGCATGATAGCGCCACGCAAGAAATTCCGTGCGCCAACCAACGGAAAAACCCGAGATAAAGATATAAATGTCACGCGGCTGGGTTATCAGAAATTCGGCACTCTTGCGGCTCTGAAAGCGTTAGGTTCTCTCGACGCCAGATTGGCGTCCTTGGGCTTTCACGCGGAATGGCGGGAATTCAATTCCGGGCCCGACATACTCGATGCAATAGGGCGCGGCGAGATTGATTTTGGCGTTACGGGCGAAGCAGCAACCGTGTTCGCCGTCGCTATGGGGGTGTCATTCTTCTATGTAGGATTCGAACCACCGGCGCCCAGCGACGTCGCCATTGTCGTCGCCGATCGAAACATCCGCACCGTCGACGATCTGAGAGGAAAAAAAGTGGCGTTCAGCCGCTGGTCGAATGCGGATTATTTCCTGATGACGGCCCTGAAGAGGAGAGGGCTCTCGCGTGCGGATATCGAACCAATATACATCCCTCCCAGTCTCGATTTGCTCGACGACCTCAAAGGTGGCGCTATCCACGCCTGGGGGATTTGGGAACCCCTCCTCAGCGTGGCGCGGGACAATGACGCTGCGCGTATTCTCCTCGATGGTTCAGAACATGTCGTGAATCGACAATTCTATGTTGCACGCCGCTTATTCGCCGTCGGGCATCCACAAATTATCGAAGCGATTTTTACAGAGATTCGCGCCCTGGGCGCGAGCCGAGCGGCCAGGCAGCCAAACGATCTTAGGGCTATTGCCCGCTGCTTGAACCTCGACCACTCTGTCGCCGAGCGTCATTTGAATCGGTTAGAGTTCCGGCCGCAGCCTCTCGACGATGAGATCATCGAAGAGCAGCAAGCGATTGCTGACGCTTATCTCAGCTCGGGACAATTGCCCGCCCGCGCCGCTATCGCCGATGCGGTGTGGCGCGGCTCGTAGAGCGAGCCGCGGCGCCTCCTTAATATTTGGCCAGCACGGGCGCCGGAGAGGCGCCCCCGAAACGGAAGGTCGCGCCGACGCTGGCGAGCCATGGGTCGAGATTGGATTGCACTCGAACATAGATATTCTGATTGAGCGCGGTGTTGTAGATCGTCGCATAGGCTGTCGGTTGGGCCATGATGCGTTTGAGATCGACGTTTATGCCAATATTGGGCGTGATCATGTAATCGAACCCGATCTGACCGGCCACGCCGACGGACTGGCCGATTTGCAGGTCTCGCACAGAATTGAATCCGGTGAAGCCAAGCGCGGTGACGAGCGGGGTCCAGCCGTTTCCGGGCCCATAAGCGTAAGGCACGGCCCATGTGACGCCGACGCCGATATAGGGTTGAAACGCGCCGAGATCAGTGACGTGATATTGCGCGAGTAAGGACACGGGGAGCAGGTTTGTCGAGCCAACGGGAATATTGGCGAGCGGACCTGTCGCCGTCAGCTTATGCCGGGTATATCCTGCGATTGTTTCGACGGCGAAATTTTTGTTGAAATAATAGCTGAGATCGATCTCCGGGATAACCGAGTTCGATACATCCACGCCCGCCCCGAAAATCTTTCCGCCAGGCGCGCCCGACACGATGCCTGTGGCGGCGGGAACAATTCCGTAACGATCGAAAATCGTAAAGGAGCCGTCGGGGATGAGCGCCGTCGCGCGCAAGCGAATCTGGAAGGGTTGATAATCGTCGACGGCGACGACAGGTAGCGGGGGCGCAAGCTTTCTGCTCGGCAAATCCGCTGCCGACGCAACGCTGGATGCGAGAGCGCATACCGCGAACGATAAGAACGCGAGTTCTTTCATGGACGTTTTCCTTGGAGGTCGTGGAATGAAGGAATCCGCCTTCATTCCTTGATGTAAAATTGTGGATGTTGGGGAAGCCTTATTCGCCGTTTTCGTAGAACAACTCCAAGGGCAGCCCCACGGATGCCTTGCCGATCCAGTCCCGAGCGATGATGTTGGAGGGTCCCATTCCGATGCCGGCTCGGGCGTCGCGGAAATAGCGCTCCAAGGCGCCCTTCTTGTACCCATATCCGCCAGTGACCGTGAGGGCCGCGCCGGCGGAAAGATTCGCAATCTCCGAAGCGTGAACTTTGAACTCCGTCAGAGCTATCAATAGCTCGGCTTGTGGAGCGTTGGCGCGCCACAGCGCGTCGAGCCGCGCGGCCAGCTCCCGGCGCCAGGGGCCAAGCGACTCGATCTGGACTTTCGCCTTTGCGAGTTCTTGTCTGACCGCTTGATAATCCGCGAGACGCTTGTTGGTGTCCTTATGGATCGAATTCTTGATGTGCGCGACCGCCGTATCATAGGCGCCGCGGGCGACGCCCTCCCAAACAGCGCCGAGTCCGATCAGATAGACCGGCGAAACGCCATTGTAGACGATGTCTTTGCCCTGGTTTTCCGCGCCAAGCCGGTCCCGTTGCGGCACTTTCACGCCGTCATATCGAATGGGGCCAGAGTGATTGCCACGCACGCCCAACGCATTCCACGGACCAGGCGTGATTCCAGGCGTCGCGCTATCCACGATGAAGAATGAGATGTCGCATTGGTCACGCGCGCCAGGCGTGCGCGTTTGCGTGATGTAGTAGTCCGCCTTGCCTGCGGAAGTGGTGAATGACTTTTCCGCATTGACGATATAGTCATCGCCATCGCGGGATGCTTCCGAAAAATTATACCACCAGTGGCCGCCCGAGGCGCGTTCGCTCGTCGAATAGGTGCCGAGCAAATGCTTGCCATTTTGCGGCTTCAACCAGCGCAGCTTCTGGTCATGCGTGCCGTAGAGATTGAGTGTCTGAGCGGCGCCGACATGCATGACATAAACGAGCCCGGTAGAGGCGTCCCTTTGTCCGATACGGTATGCCGCCTCGGAAAAGGCCAGGTGATCAAAGCCCAGTCCATCATATTCCTCGGGGATCAAGACACGCGTCCAACCTGCGACGGCAAGCGCATCCAGGTTTTCTCGAGGAAAGATGGATTGCTCGTCGTTGCGTTCCGCGTTGGCCACTACGACCTTCTCGATGACCTCGTCGAGTTTCGTGAAAGCCTGCTCTTTTTTGTTGTCCGACATCTACTTCACGCCTTCCTAGGGAGATATGCGCTTTGCCCGGCATGCTTGCCGGGATCAGGCGGCGGCCCACGCCGCTTCCTTTGCTTCCAGGGCACGCACCAAGGGGATGACGTGCTTGCCAAAGAACTCGACTTCCTCTTGGAAGTGCAGAAAGCCAAGGAGAACGAGATCGACGCCGACGGATTTCAGTTCGACGATGCGTTGCGCCACTTCTTCGGGTGCGCCGATGAGATTTGTCCTGAAGCCGTCGTTGTACTGGACCAGATCGTCGAATGACGATTTCGCCCAGTTGCCCTCGCGCTCGGGGGAAGCATTGCCGGCGTTCTGCACTTCATGGTGGAACGCGCGCACGGCCTCGGGATCAGCGCCAGACAAGATCTCGTCGAGGACCTTGTTCGCCTCTTCCTTCGTCGCCCTTACGATTGCGAAAGCGTTGACGCCGATCTTTACATGGTGGCCGGTCTGAGCCGCCTTGGCGCGGATGTCGTCCACCTGCTTCTTGACGCCGTCAACCGTGTTGCCGTTGGTGAAATACCAATCGGACACACGCGACGCCATATCACGGGCGGCGCGGGAGCTGCCGCCCTGGAAGACTTCCGGCGGCGATGAAGGCTTGGGTTTCAACGTGTAATTTCGGAAGCGATAGAAGTCCCCTGCGAAGGTGAAATTATCCTCGGCCCAGACGCCACGAAGGACTCGGATGAATTCCTCTGAACGGCGATAACGCTCGTCGTGATCTAGCCAAGGTTCGCCAATCGCCTGAAACTCGCCGCGAAACCATCCTGAAACTATGTTTACCGCAAGCCGACCGCCGGTAAATTGGCTGATCGACGCCACTTGCTTCGCGATCACCGCGGGATGCCAAGGACCCGGCAAGATTGCGGCGATGACGTTGAGCCTTTCCGTCGCGGCAAGCAGAGCATGGGAGAAGCTCACAGACTCGTGCTGATACTCCGCTCCATATCCCGCAGTGAAGCGAATTTGCGTTAGAGCATATTCGAAGCCGGAGGATTCCGCGATCTGAGCAAGCTTTCGGTTGTAGTCGATATCCCAACTTGTCCGCTGTTCGATCTTGCTGATCACGAGACCGCCGGAAACATTGGGAACCCAATAGGCGAATTTGATGGGTTGTGTATCCTGCTGCGATGAAGGCGAGGACGCGCCAGTCATAATCGTCTCCTTTCGTGAGAGCCGCATGGAATCCCTACCGCGGCTTCATGCGCTACGCGCTTGAGGAGGAGCGGCCTGTGTGCCACTCGATAACAGCAGGCGGCGTGCCAAAGATGTTTATTGCGTGAATTCAATCAGATGGTTCGGCGCTTCGAGCGGCGCAATTTGCAATTGCAACAATGGGCGCCGGTTATGCTGCTGCATTTGCAGCAGCAGCGCTTCGGAGAAGTCCGTTCCGACCCGAAAATTGCGGCGTCGTTTGCGCGGCGCCATGCTTGCTGAGTTGGTCGGCCCGCAGAGCGCGCGTCGCGCTAAAATCAACGGGAAAGATCAAGAGGCGAAATGACTTCACAAAAATTGACGCGGCATGTCGTGGACATGCGTGCGCGGCCCTCTTTCCTTCATCCATTCTTCGGAGCGGATCCGTCTTCCCCGGAATTTGAGACAGTTCGCTGGGTCAATCGGCGCTTGGGCTCGAGGGATATAGACCACTTCACGCGGTCGCCTGATTTGCCGTCGTTCCTAAAGGAGATCGAGCAGGCGTCGATCGACGTCGCGATCATGGTCGGCCGAAGCACGCCGCAGGTGCGCATTTCGAACGATGCGCTTTCGGAATTATCGCAACGCTCCGCGGGGCGTCTTCTCGGCGTTGGTTCGGTTGATCCTCAAGCGCTTCCAGGCGACGAGGCGGTTCGAGAGGTTCGCCGTTGCTTGGATGCCCTGCAGTTGATCGGCATCAATGTGGATCCCGGTTTTTACGGCCGGCCGATCGCTCATGACGACGAAACGCTCTTTCCGATCTATGCGGCTTGCGAAAAGGAGAATGCGCCGGTGTTTTTGATGTCGGGTCCGACGACACCCGATTTGCGGCACAATGACCCGCTTGCTGTCGACCGGGTCGCGAGGACTTTTCCCAATCTCTCGCTCATCTGCTGTCATGCCTTCTATCCGCAGATCGATGCCATGCTTGGCGTGGCGTTCCGGCATGAAAATGTTTTCGTTTCCCCCGACATGTATCTCTTTGCGCCGGGCGGCGAGCGTTATGCCGAGGCTGCAAAGGGATTTCTGAGCGACCAGCTTCTGTTCGGTTCGTCTTACCCGTTCCGCCCGATCGGGCAGAGCATCGCGGATTTAGCTGGGCTTCGTCTGCCAGATGAAATTGCGGAGAAGGTTGCCTGGCGCAACGCAGTTAGAGTCTTGGGCCTCGATATCGCATAGGCGCTACTGTTGCAGGCGCCGCAGAGGCCCGATATGCGCTGCTGCATTTGCAGCAGCGCATATTGATTCCTCCCGCAATTGCAAGGTTTCGATGCTGGCCCAAGTCTTGCGCCAATAGCCTGGAATGCTCAGGCAACAATCGCGGCGGCTGCAGGCCTTCCCCTCGATCATGGAACGCATCATGGAAATATTGTGGTACATTCCGACGCATGGCGACTCTCGGTATCTCGGCGCGGAGGAAGGCGCCCGTACGGCGAACTTTGAATATATTCAGCAAATCGCAATCGCTGCGGATAATCTGGGCTACTATGGCGTTTTGATCCCGAGTGGTCGCTCATGTGAAGATCCATGGATTGTAGCCTCTAGCCTCATCAGCTCGACTCGAAACCTTCGGTTCCTTGTCGCGCTGCGACCTGGCCTCATGCAAGCAGCGCTCGCCGCGCGTATGACGGCGACGCTAGATCGTCTTTCGCAGGGTCGGCTGCTAATCAATCTCGTGGCTGGCGGCGATCCGGAGGAACTCGCAGGAGACGGTCTGTTTTTGGATCATGCGCAACGCTACGCCCTCTCCGCTGAATTCGTCGACGCTTGGGATGAAATTTTACGCGCGAGCCACGTGGAAGGTAGCGTGAACTTTCAGGGCGAGTTCTTCTCGATTGAAGGAGGTAAGCTCCTATTCCCGCCGGTACAGCAGCCAAGGCCGCCGCTTTACTTCGGGGGTTCGTCGGCGCCGGCGCATGATCTCGCCGCCCGATCGGTGGACGCTTATCTCACATGGGGCGAGCCGCCGGCCGCGGTTGCTGAAAAAATTGCCGACGTCAAGGCGCGCGCCGCGCAATATGGGCGCACCTTGCGCTTCGGGGTTCGCCTGCATGTGATTGTAAGGGAAACGGAAGAAGAAGCCTGGCATGCCGCAGAGCAGTTGATCAGCCGGCTTGATGACGCGGCGGTTAAAGACGCGCTCTCGACCTTCGAACGCATGGACTCCGTGGGCCAGCAACGCATGTTGCAATTGCGGAAAGGCGCGGGCCGCGCGCGGGAGGATCTCGAGGTCAGTCCAAACCTCTGGGCCGGCGTAGGCCTGAAGCGCGGCGGCGCCGGGACGGCCCTCGTCGGAAATCCCGATCAGGTTGAGGCCCGGCTGCGCGAATATCAAGCGCTCGGCGTCGATAGCTTTGTCCTGTCGGGCTACCCTCATTTGGAGGAAGCCTATCGCTTTGCCGAATTACTTTTCCCGAGGTTTGGGATTGGTCCCCGTGGGGTTCTGCCGGGTCGCAAAATTACCGGCCCGTTCGGAAGCATCGTCGCGACCGCGAAGAGCTCGTCCGCCGCGGTGCCATCGGCCGCGGTATAAGCGGAGAAAAGAGATGACGAGATCTTCAAGCCGCGACGCCGGCGACGAAGCAGCGATCCTCGACAACCTTCTCTTCGCTTTGGCGAAGACGGCTGCCGAGCGCGATCATGAAGGCGGGACGGCGAAGCGCGAACGCGATTTCATTCGTGAAAGCGGGTTGCTGCAACTGTCGATTCCGAAGGAACTCGGGGGGGCTGGGGCCGACTGGATCAACATTTTCGAGATCGTCAGAAAGATCGCCGCGGTTGACAGTTCGCTCGCGCATCTCTTTGCGTTTCATCATCTCATGATCGCGACGCTACAATTTTTCGGCTCTGCCGAACAGGCCCGAAAGCTGATGGAGTGCAGCGCGCGCGAGAATTGGTTTTGGGGCAACGCGCTCAATCCTAAGGATACGCGCCTCAAGTTGTGGGCCGACGCAGGCGGCTTCCGGCTCGACGGCGAAAAGAGCTTCTGCTCGGGCGCAACTGATTCTGACATGCTCATCGTTTCCGCGCATGATGTAGATGGCAAACTCAAAGTCGCCGCCTTCCCGACGCGGCGAGCGGGAGTTACCGTTCATCATGATTGGGACAATATGGGACAACGGCAGACCGATAGCGGCTCGGTTTCCTTCTCGAATGTTCGCGTGACTTCGGACGAGCTTCTCCTTTCGCCCGGGCCGCTCGGTTCGCCCTTTGGCGCCTTGCGGCCCTGTCTGGCCCAGCTCATTCTCGTCAACATTTACACGGGACTCGCGCGTGGCGCGCTCGGTGAAGCAATTGCATATATCAGTGGCCTGCCCAAGGAGGGCGCCGTTCGCATTGGCTCGGATCCGTTCAACCTGCATACGCTCGGCGAGCTTACGGCGCAGGTCAAAGCTGCGGAAGCTCTTGCTAGCAACGCAGTAGCCGCCTTTCAACATGCATGGTCGAGGGGCGACGCCATCTCGGCCGATGAGCGGGGCGCCTTGGCGATTGAGATCGCCAGCGCGAAAGCCGTTGGGTCGCGTGCAGCGCTCGAGGTCGGCAGCCGTGTGTTCGATGTGATGGGGGCTAGAGCGACGACGGCGCGCCTTCGGCTGGACCGCTTCTGGCGAAATGCGCGAACGCACACGCTGCACGATCCGCTCGATCACAAACTCAAAGAAATCGGCGATTGGGCGCTGAATGGCGTCTATCCAACGCCTTCCTTTTATTCCTAAGGACGAAGGCATGACGTTTTCGACAATTGAGCAGGCGATCGAGGCGCAACGGCTCGGGCGATTTGTCGTCGTCGTCGACGACGAAAGGCGGGAGAACGAGGGCGATCTCATTCTCCCCGCCGAGAAAATGACGCCGGCAGCAATGGCGTTTCTCGTTCGTCATTCGAGTGGCGTCGTCTGCGTCGCCATGCCGAACGAATGGGCGGACCGCTTGGAACTTCCATTGATGGTTGCTCGGAGCGGCGACGCGTATGGCACCGCCTTTACAGTCTCGGTCGATCTTCAGGGCTCTACCACCGGCATCTCCGCGAGCGAAAGGAGCGCCACCGTGCGCGCGCTTGGCTCCTCGGCGAGCGGGGCTGACAGTTTCCTGCGTCCAGGCCATGTCTTTCCTCTGCGGCGACACCCTGATGGGATCCTCGGTCGCCCGGGTCATACAGAGGCGGCCAGCGAACTCGCCTCCCTCGCCGGATTCGCGCCCGTTGGCGCACTCTGTGAAATCGTTCGCGACGACGGCGAAATGGCGCGGCGGCTGGAGCTGATCGAATTCGCGAAGCGGCACGAACTTCCTATAATCACAGTTAATGATCTCGTCGCTTATCGGCAAAAGCAGAATGAGCGTCCCACGCGCATATCGGTTTCACGTTTGCCGACGCGTTATGGTGATTTTACCACTCATGTTTTCAGAGCTGCGGACGGGGCAGAACACCTTTCGATTGTCATGGGGCCGGTCGAGGGGGACGGCACGTTGGTCAGAATGCATTCAGAGTGCCTGACGGGCGATCTCTTTGGCTCCCTGCGATGCGATTGCGGATCCCAGCTTAATCTCGCGTTGGAGCGTATCGCGCGGGAGGGCAGAGGGGTCTTGATATATCTTCGGGGCCACGAGGGGCGGGGGATCGGGCTGACGCAAAAATTGCGCGCTTACGAGCTACAGGATCAAGGAGCGGACACAGTCGATGCGAATTTAATGCTCGGCTTGCCGGTCGACGCCCGAAACTATGGCGCCGCGGCAGGAATCCTGACTCTCCTTGGCGTGACCAGCGTCCGCCTGATGACCAACAATCCCGCCAAGACAGAAGCGCTGACCTCTCTGGGCGTCGCAATCAAGGAGGTTGTCTCTCTCCATGCGGCGGCAACGCATGAAAACATCCGCTATTTGGAAAGCAAGAGCCGAAGGATGCGTCATCAACTCGACCTTACTCGATTGACCCCTTCCGCCGCGGCTCGACTCCAAAACGCCTAAAACTGAAACAGACTAAGGAACAGCGATGAGCAAAGTGAAACTTGTCACGGTCTCGGGCGGCTTGAGTCGGCCTTCGCGCTCGGCTGCGCTCGCCGCCGCCATTGCGAGAAAGCTCGCCAGTCAAGGATCTTTCGACATCCATTCCGTAGAGATTGCCGATCTGGCCGCCGAACTAGGCGGCGTCCTCTCTCCGAAGGGCGCGCCCCCGCGCATCGCCGAAGCAATCCGCACGATTGAATCGGCAGACGCGCTCGTGGTTTCGACGCCGGTCTATCGGGGATCCTACACTGGGCTTTTCAAGCATCTTTTCGATCTCATAGACTACGAGGCCTTGATCGGTAAGCCTGTCCTGCTCGCGGCTTGCGGGGGAGCGATCGCCATGCGTTGGTCATCGACCATCAGCTTCGACCGCTGTTCAGCTTCTTCCAGTCCATGACGCTGCCGATCGGCGTTTTCGCCAATGACGGCGACTTCACAAATTACGAGGTAAGCAACGAGGCGCTCGAGGCGCGCATTACTTTGGCGGCAGAGCGCAGCATAGGGCATCTTCGACCGCGCTAGACCCTATGTCCGCCCGCTAAAAGCAATGGCGCGCGCTCGACAGCACGTCCCAGATTGAGGATGGCGTGGTTCCTTCCGAGCGTTCCAGCGGCCGTACTGTTCATCGGGCCGGCATCGCCGAGGCAGGCAATGGTTTGACGCGGCGGGCCTTGATTTAGGGCGCCTGGACTTATCGCAGGCGGGCGCACGCCTCCTCAGCCGACGCCGGTGAAAGCGTGCTGGTCGTCAGCCGGCCGGTCGAAGCGCTTTGCGTGTGGCTGGCCTCCGCGAAAATCGTCGGGGGCAAGGCGCCGCGGCCCGGCTTGAACGACCGCGCCTTGTTCGAGGCGCAGAATTTCATAACGTCAGGACGCCTAAAATCTGGAAATGTTTCAAATATATATGCGGGCGCCCCTGTTGCCTGGACCAGTTCGGGCGGCTAGGTATTTCTCCTTCGCGCAATCGATGCGCAAAAGAGCGAGCCAGCAAGGCGGCCGACGCCCCAGCCAGCCAGCAAGACATGCCGGACTGGAAGGGCGAGTTTCATGGAAAGCGTAGGCCATAAGGCGTCTCGCAGCGTTTCATCGTTGATCATGGCTGCGGCATGCGCTTGCGCGGCGCAGGCGCAGGAAGTGCTGCCGACCATCGACATATCCTCGGAAAATGCGGCGCCTCCCGCATCGGGAACAGGCTCTCCCCAGCGCGACGGAAGCCGTCGCTCGAGCGTCGGTCCGATCGGCGCTCGGCAGGCTGAGCCGGGCATTCTGAAACAGGCGACGCAGAATGTCTCGGTCATCGACCGCCAGCAGATCGAACTCACGAATCCCACGAGCCTGCTCGACGTGCTCGGCCAGGCGCCGGGAGTATCGATCGCCCGCTCGGGCGGCATCGGCGGGCAGATCTATCTGCGCGGATTCAGCTCCAACAGCATGCGGTCTCCTCTCTACATCGACGGCAATCGCCTGCGTGGCCGCAACACGCTGCAGCTCAACTATTTCGCGCCCGAGGAGATCGAGCAGGTCGAAGTCATACGTGGGCCGGCTTCAGTCCTGTACGGAAGCGATGCGCTCACCGGCCTCGTCAATGTTGTCATGCGTCAGCCCCAGGCGGATTCCTCCGGTCCGTTTCGTTTCACTGGCGGCGGCGCCTCCTTCGGTTTCGGCAGCGCCGCCACGGCGCTCAGCACATATGAATGGGTCGAAGGCGCCGGCGAGGGCTTCTCGGTTCGCGGCGGGGTCAGCGCTCGCAAAGGCGTTTCTTACGAGACTCCGCAGGGCGTGGCGCGGAACAGCGACTACAGAAGCCTGGGAGGCAGCTTCACTTTGGGCTATGCGCCGACGCCCGACCAACGCATCTCCGCAACCTTCCGCGGCTATACAGAAACCGACGGCCGCGCCGGAGGCGTGGGTGGAGCGCCCGGTTATCCATTTCTCAATGTGCGCCAGAGCCCCAACGAACTGCTGATGGGCCGCATCGACTACTCCGGCGACTTTGCGGCGGGCCTCTTCAAGCACGTCGAAGCATCGGCTTACGTCAATTACTTCGACACGCATGTGCTGACGTTCAACGCCAGCAACGCGAGACAAAGGTCGTTCGGGGATAATTACGTGGTCGGACCGCTCGTTGTGGGCGGGCGCGCATTGGGCGTGATGCCGTGGAATATCGAGGGCTGGGGAAGCGGCGTCACCAAGATCGGCGGCGACGCCTTTCACGAGGCGCGGCCGGGCAGCCAGTCGAGCTCGCTCGTCGCCGCTCTGAACGCCGCCGGACGCATCACGGCGATCAAATATACGCTCCCGAACCAGACGGTTCCCGATTCGACTCAGACCAATGGCGGGGTGTTCGCGTTGCATGAATGGACGCCCATCGCGCCGCTCACTCTGTCGGCGGGCGGCCGCCTCGATTATTTCAATACGCAGACGAAAACCTGGCCGCTCGCATCGACAGCCTTGCTGGCCTCCTATCAGGCGAACAGTAATGTCGATAGACTCGCGCCGACGGGCAGCATGGGCGCGATCCTGCGCCTGACGCCGGACCTCGACCTCGTCGGCAATGTCGCGACATCCTTCCGGCAGCCGACCAATTCGGAACTATTCAATTCCACCGCCACGACGATCCCCAATCCGGATCTCAAGCCCGAGACGGGTCTCACTTACGAGGGCGGGCTTCGATTCCACGGCGCCGACGCGACGGCCAGCATCACAGGGTTCCACAGCATCTATCACAATCTGATCCTGGCGAAGCAGGTCACTTATTTGGGCCTGTCCACCTATACGCAGAATCAGAATGTCGGCAGCGCTGAGGTCGACGGCATAGAGGTCGAGGAGCGTTGGCAGGCGACGCCCTCGCTCAATATCTCCGGCAATCTTACCTATCTGCGTGGGACGAATATTTCGACGCAAACGCCGCTGCCCTATATCGCGCCGCTCCGGGCGCGCGTCGGATTGCAATTCGCGCCGCCAGGCGGCGGCTATTCGCTGATGGGCGTGGTCAACGCCGCCGCGGGGAAGACGCGCATCGACACTTCGTCGGAATACAAGACCTCCGGCTATGCGATCTTGAATCTTTATTCGAGTTTTCAACTCGGAGCGCTGATCGCGCCGGAGCTCGGCGACACGACGCTGTCATTGGGGCTGGAGAATGTCTTCAACACTCGTTATGTCGACGCAGCGACTTTCGCGAATGTCTCCTTCGGCCGGAGCCTGACCAATCCTCTGCTCGAGCCGGGGCGCAATTTCACTGCGAGACTATCCTATCGGTTTTGAGCGCTTCGATCTCTGGCCGCGATAAACCTGTCGCCTTCGCCCGCGCCGCTCCGGATCGCCGTGAACGCCGCGGGCGAAGGCATTCCGACAACGACAAAACGGCGCGAGATGACATTGTCGTCCCGCGCCGCTTCGATGGATTGCTTCACTATTGCGTGGCGAAGGCCGCGTCGTAGACCTCTTCCGCCGGCAGGCTCATCAGACGATCGGACATCTCCTGCTTCAACCAGTCGAGGCGCGCCACCTCGGCGGGGGTGGCGGCGCCCTTGCGGGCGAGTTCGATGAATTCGTCGCGCACGAGCCCGGGACGCAGACTCACGTCGACGACCATTCCACGATAGGAGAAACGGAAGAAATAGCGTCCTCGCGGACTGGCGATGACTTCGTCGCCGGCGAGATCGGTATCGACCTCGTATCGGCCGCCGGTGACGGCGCGCGTCACCATCTCGAAAGCGTCGCGCGCGCCCGGCCCCGGGAATGCGGTCTCGATCGTCACCTCATAGCGTTCCGGACGTGCGTCCGCGCAGAGCAGGGGGAACGCGCGCTGCATCGCCTTGAAGCCATGCGCCGCCCCGCCGACGAAGCTTCGGCCGTGATATTTAAGGATGTCGTCGAAAGAGATGGCGATCGGCTCGCCGTGGTCCAGCGTCTCGAGCCAGGCGGGCGCGAGTTTCGGCATTTTGTTCTCACCATTTTCGGTCATCGACAAAACTCCTCTTTCAACCAAGGTAGGAAACCGTCCAGAAAACGCGTCGCCGCCGGCATGAAGTGCGACCCGTGATGGTAGAAGGGGTCCAGACTCGTCACGATCATTCGACCGAGCGTCGTGACCCCGTCGATATAGAGGACCGAGCGGCCACCGGCGTCTTCGACGAGCGAGCACGCTCCTCTCGGCGGATCGAAGGCGCCGTGCAGATGCCACGCGACGTCGTTCGAGCCGATGCGCTCGAACAGATGATGGTCGGGAGCGGCGATCGTCAGACCCAGGCTCGCGCCGGGTTCGAGCCACCACCACCAATTTGTCGGGCAGGGCGTGAAGCAAACCCCGGGCAGCCATCGCTCCTGCTCGGTCTCGCCCATCGCGACCACGCAGCCGCCGGCGTCGAGAAACGCGATGAGGCGCTGCCGATGCGGCGCCATGCGGCTCGCGGGCGTGCGACAAGGGACGAGAACGACGTCGAAGTCCGACAAGACGACGTTATCGAGTTCTTCGGGGCGGACGAGCCGGTCGAAGAAGCGCGCGTAGCGGGGCGCCTCGAGCGCTTCGCAATGATAGGCTGCGCCAGCGTGGACGGCGAGGATGGTCATACGAATGGCTCCGCGTCCATGTGGTCGAACGTCTCGTCGGCGCCGGCGCACCAGGCGGCCAGACGCTCGGCGAGAAGGATGTTCACCGCCGCATCATCGCACACACTCCAGAGGTCGTTGCCGGAATGCATCAGGATCTCGCCGCCTTCCGGTCGCTCCCATACCCAGTCGATCGGCGCCTTCTCCGGCCCGATGCCGGTCAGCGCCCGGCCGCCCCTCGGGATAGGCGCATAGCCGCGACCATAGAATCCGGCGACGCCGCGACGGGTCTCGAGCAAAGCGCGATCGATCCCTTCGAAGATCGGATGTGCCCCCTTTGCGACGAGCCTAAAATCGATGCGTCGCCCCGAAGCGAGCGGGATGAAAGGCGTGAGCTCGGGTAGGAAAGGGCGTGCAAGATGGCCCATGAAGGCGAGCCGGCCGCCGCGATCGAAGAATTCGATGAGCGCGCTCCCGCGGGCGGCGAAATCAATCTGATCGAGATGCATTGTGGTGACGAGTCCGCGCGTCCGCGCGAGTTGATGGTTTTCGAGTTCGATCTGCTGTACCGGCTGCAGCAATCCGGCTGCGATGGACTTCGCGAAGGCCGCGGGGGGCGGGCCGTCCGCGCTGAGGATCAGCAGCGCTGCTCTGTGGTCGTCGATCAAGCGTAGACTCCGCCGAACATGGGCACGACGGCTTCGATCGTTCCGCCACTGTCGCTGGAGAGGCTGAGGCGACGAACGGGCAAGCCGTAGAGGGCCGTGAGATTGGTTTCGTCGAGCACGGTCCGAACCGGACCGACCACATGGCTCGCGGCGTCCATCATCAGCAGAGCGTCGTCGGCGACGCTCAACGCATGCTGGGGCAGATGCGTCGAGAACAGAATGGCGTGACGACCCGCCGCCTTGAGGTCGCGCAAAACCGCGAGCAGCCTGTTCTGATTGGCGAGGTCGAGCGCCGAGGCCGGCTCGTCGAGAACGAGCGCGGAAGAGCCGGTGGCAAGCGCGCGTGCGAGCAGCACGATCTGCCGCTCTCCGCCCGAGAGTCGATCGAACGGCCGCTCGGCAAATTGGGCCGCGCCGACCTGTTCGAGCGCGTCGAGCGCGGCGCGATAGTCGGCGGCGCCCGGCGCGCCGAACAGGCCGAGGCGCAGTGCGCGGCCCATCACCACCACATCGAGCACGCGATAAGGTATGTCGGAGCCGATCGCTTGCGACACATAGCCGATGAGCGGCGGCGCGATCCGCCGCCCGGCGGCGAGCGGAACGAGTCCGGCGAGCGCTTTGATGAGGGTCGTCTTGCCGCGTCCGTTCGGCCCGAGCACCGCGAGCGTTTGTCCAGGTTCGACCGCGAAAGACACGTCGGAGAAAATCCACCGCCCGCGGCGGACGCCGGCGTTCTCCAAACCGATCATGCGCGGATCTCCCTGCGGCGAGTCTTTCTGAGCAGCGCCGCGAAAATCGGGGCGCCGATCACCGCGGTGATGACGCCGAGCGGGATTTCGGCCGCCGTCGCTGCGCGCGCGAGACTGTCGACGAACAGCAGATAGGAGGCGCCGAGCGCCGCTGCTGTCGGCAGCAGCAATCTCTGGTCGGAGCCGACCAACATCCGCGCCGCATGCGGCACGACGAGCCCGACCCAGCCGATGACGCCGGCGACCGATACGGTCGCACCCTCGATGAGGGCGATCGCGGCGAACACGAGCCAGCGATCGCGATCCACCGCGAGGCCGAGCGCGCGCGCCTCTTCTTCGCCGAGCGAAAGCACGTTGATACGAAAGCGCATGAACCAGACGAGCGCCATGCCTGCAAGAACGGCAGGCGCAGCGACGAAGACGCGCGTCCAGGTCGCGGCCGAGAAGCTGCCCATCAGCCAGAAGACGATCGCCGGCAGCGAACTGTTGGGATCGGCGAGGAACTGCACGAGCGAGACGAGCGCGGTGAATAGCGCGCCGACGACGATGCCGGTCAGGACCAGCATGATGGCGTCGCTGCGACCGTCGACGCGAGCGAGCGCGCCGACCAGAGCCAGCGCCGCCACGCCCATCGCGCAGGCGGCGCCGATCAGAGCATAGCCGCTCGCTCCCGCGAGAATAGCGAGCGCGCCCCCGAAGGCGGCCCCGGGTGAGACGCCGAGGATTTGAGGCGCGACCAGCGGATTGCGGAACACGCCCTGCAGCGCCGCGCCGCTCATCGCCAGCCCCGCGCCGCACAGCGAGGCGAGGACGACGCGGGGCGCTCGGACCAGCAGAACTATGCGCTCGTCCATCGCGCTCCAATCGGGCGTGACAGGCGCAATGCGAGACAGGAGAATCGCCATCGCCTTTTCCGGCATGATTTGGAAGCGGCCGACGCAGAGCGCGGTCAACGCGGCGGCGGTGAACAGGCCAGCGACGCCGAGCGCGCCGGCCCATCGGGGCAGCGTCGAGCGGCCGGCGCGCGCCTCACTTGTGATCGCGGAGAGAAGGCTCATGGTGCATGTCCGGGTGTCGGCGTCACGGCTGTGAACCGATCGTAGCCGCGCGCGTCGCCATTCACGGAGAGTCGCAACACGGAGTCGATATCGCTGAGCGACGGCCGATAGCCGTAGACGATCTGGTAGCTCTCCTCGATTTCTTTTCGTAGATCGTAACGGAACAGATCCGGGTACAGGAGTTGCGCCAGCCACATCCAAGCCAGTGGATTCTCATGGCTCGGCGGGTCCCAGCGATAGCCGCCGATCGGCATTTTGTAGACGCGCCGCTCCATGGCCGCTTTCGCGCCGGAGAGAAGCGGATCGTCGTAAATGCGACGCGGCGTGAGCTGTTCCTCGAAGCCGTTGAGCAGGATGACGTCAGGGTCCCACTGCGCGAGCTGCTCGGCGTTTATCGCGAGCGCGCCGCTCAGCTCCGCTGCGGCGTTCACGCCGCCGACCAGGCGAATGTAGTAGTCAGAGTAGGTGTTCGCTCCGGCGACGACGAGCCCGGTCGAAGCGCGTTGAAGATAGACGACCTTCAAGCGGCGTTTATCGGGCATGGCCGCCGCTTTTGCCGCGATCTCCGTGGCGACGGCTTCGCGCCAGGCGATCAGCGCGCGCGCCTTGTCGGGTTTCCCGGCGATCTCTCCCATCAACGTCAGGCTGTCGCGCGCGAATTGCTCGGTTCCGTAACGCATCAGAGCCGTATGCATCCCGGCGTTACGCAAAGGCGCGACGATATCGTCGCCGCGATCGCCCCATTGGACGACGACATCCGGATCAAGCATTGCGAGCGTCTCCACATTTGGCATGAAACCATCCGCGCCGCCCGCGGCGATCGAAGAATTGATGACGCGCGCGTTGGGAAACATTCGACCGAGCACGCCTTCCTCGATCGCGCTTCTCGATAGCGGGTGCATTCCAACGAGCCGTTCGGCCGAGCCGTCGACGGCGATGAATATGGACGCCGAGGGGATGGGAATTGTCGCCACACGCGTGACCGGACGATCGTCGGCTTTTGCCCGCTCCCATGCCGGCGCGCCGATTGTGAGAAGAACAGCGGCGAAGCAGCGCCCATGTCTCTTTCGTCTCGCCATGACAGACTCCAGATTCAATGGAAGTGAAAATTCTGGCTGGCGAAGAAGCCGCCGCCCGGCGGGGGCGGGGCGTGGACGGATGACATGATCTGGCGCGCCAACGCCGCATGCGCAGGCGTCGATCCGCTTGCCGATATTCCGGCGATGCCGCCGCCGGCGGTCACATGGAAGGCGACGCTGGCCGAGCCCTCGCCGGCGGACGACGTCGCCGGCGTGTGTTGGCGGATCGTTGCGGCGAGCATTGCCTTATAATCGCTCTGCGACATGGCGGTCGCTTCCGAATGGCCTTCGGGCGCGCCCATGCGGCGGCGCGCCTGCGCCTCGCGTCGCTTGTCGGCGTGGTCGACCTCGGGCTTCCTTTCGGCGACCTTCTTCTTTTTCTTCTCGACCACATCCTTCTTCGCCGGCAGGGGCGGCGCGTCGGGCGAAATCACCACGGGTGGCGGCAAAGGCAGATCGGGCTGCGCCACTTCTTCGAGCGGCGGCGGCTGTTCCTCGGCAGCCGTCACCTCTTGCGACTCGAAGAAATCGCCCTGCGGCACGAGATCCATGCTGATCGAGTCGAGATTGGAGATGGTCGGAACGGCGACGGCCAGCAGCAGCCATGCGACCGCCCCATGGGCCGCCAGCACGCCCGAAAGACTCGCGGCCCGCAGCCAATTCGGCGTGACGGGCGGCGGATCAGCCATCAGCGCTCCGGCTTCGAAGGAGGCGGGCGTGAGATCGGTCATTTTACCGCTCCTCCAGCCGCCGCCGTCGTTCTCGCGCCCGGGGCGGTCTTGCTGCGCGAGTCGGCGACAATCGCGATATCGGTGACGCCGTTCATCGCCACCATGGCGACAGGTGAGATCGACGTATCCTTCATGACTGGCGCTCGTGCTCGGGGTCGCTATAGGCCGACGTCGAAAGCGCATCGCCTGCACTCGCATTGCTACAAAAACATTCGGCTCCGGACGCGCGGAACTGGCGGCCGGGGCATGCATCTCATTTGGTCAGAATGAGCTTGTTGTTCGCAGTAATGCGGAGGCGGTAATGCTCTCCGGCGTGGATGATCGTGGCTTCCTTTTTCTCGCCCAAGAGGTCGCTCGCATGGTGCTCGCGAGTCACGGCTCGGCTTTTTGAAGCCTGCTGCGGATCGGAATTCCGCTTTGTGGGATGATCGTTGAAATTCGTCATGCAAAGAATTTCGACAAAGCAGCGTCGTCGGTCAATGCTCGAAGCGTCTCATTGGAAGCCTTGCAGTTTGCCGCTTGGAAATCTTTCAAAGTGATCACCAGCCATAATCATTGATCGACCGGTCATGCCTCGGCTAAGACAAGGACGGGCATTCCAACACGCACGCCTGTGGCGCGCATATGTAGCGAGCCAGCCAGGCCGACGGGCCGAGCCAGCCAGCCGAAATTGTTGCACAGAGCTGGGGTTCGCATTTCATGAGTGGCATATCTCACAACGCGCCACGCGGCGCTGCTTCTTTGTTGTTCATCGCCGCTTGCAGCGCATTGCCGGCCGACGCGCAACAAGCCTTGCCGACCATCGACATACAGGCGGCGACGCCCAGCGCGCGAGAGGCGCCTCGTCCGTCCGCCGGTAAAACCCCGCCGACCAGCGTGATCGGGCAGCCGCCTGCGCCGTACGCCGGCGGTCTGGTTGGCAGCGGCGCTCGCTTGGGCGTGCTCGGCAACCGCAATGTCTTCGACACGCCGTTCAGCCTTACCGGCTATACGGAAAAGCTCGTTCGCGATCAGCAGGCGCGAACCGTGACGGATGTGGCCGACAATGATTCCTCGATCCGCACAAACGCGCCCCGATATGGCGGAATCGATGGATTTCTGGTCCGGGGGTTTCCGGTATTCGCCGGCGACTTTGCAATCGACGGTCTCTATGGCGTCGCCGATTGGCGCAGCCAGGCGATCGAGCCGATGGAACGAATAGAGGTTCTCAAAGGGCCGAGCGCTCTTTTAAACGGCGTGCCGCCGCTCGGAACAATCGGCGGCGCGATCAACCTCATTCCCAAACGGGCGACCGACGCGCCGATCACGCGCGTTACGACGAGCTTCGCGTCCCGCGGACAGCTCGGCACACATGTGGACGTCGGTCGCCGTTTCGGTCCGAATAACGAGTGGGGCATCCGCTTCAATGGCGCCTATCGCAAGGGCAGCACGCCGATCGACTTCCAAGGCGAAGAGTTCGGGGTCGCAGCGCTGGCTCTAGACTACCGTGGCGACAGATTGCGCGTTACCACCGATCTCGAACTCCAGGGGCGCGATCTCGACGCGCCAACGCGGCAAAAAACCGTATCGACCGGCTTTCCGATTCCAAGTTCGCCATCGCTTGTCATCAACCCGCAGCAGCCATGGGAATATTATAACGCCCACCATTGGCACGGCGCATTGCGCGCCGAATATGACGTATCGGAAAACGCCACCGTTTACGCGGCGTTCGGCCACTCCCGGTTCGACGAGCTGTTTTTCGGAGGAGTGCTGCAGATAGTCAACGCGCGCGGCGATTTCCGCACGACGCCCACTCTCACGCCGCAGGACGTGCAGAGCAATACGACCGACATTGGTCTGCGCACCCGCTTCGAGACGGGTCCGATCAAGCATCAGCTCGCAGCTTCTGCTGTCGGTCTGTGGCAAGACACGGGGATCACCAACTCGACCGTCGGCCGCGCGATCACCTCGAATATTTTTGTTCCTCTCTATGTCCCCGCGCGAAGCGATTTCGGGTTACTGCGAGACGCGCCGCGGACCGCCGCGCGCATGAATCGTGGCGTCGCGATCGCCGATACATTGTCGGCTTTCGACGACAGGGCGCTCCTCACCCTGGGCGGACGCTGGCAGCAGATCGACGTCAAAAATTACAACGCCAATACGGGACTGATCGCGTCTAGCTCCACAAATCAGGCTTTCAGCCCGGCGGCCGGATTGGTGGTGAAACCGATCGAGAATCTGTCGCTCTATGCGAATTATATTCAAGGGTTGACCTCGGGGGGCATTGCGCCGGTGAATGCGGTGAACGCCGGCGAGGCGTTTCCGGCGTTCATAGCGAGGCAAATCGAGGTCGGGGCGAAATACGACTTCGGAGTTCTGGGACTGACCTTCGCCGCCTTCGACATCACGCAGCCGAGCAGCTTTACCGATCCGACGACCCGGCGTTTCTCGGTCGATGGCGAGCAGCGCAATCGCGGTCTGGAGTTCAATATCTTCGGCGAGCCTTTGCCGGGAGTGCGCCTTCTCGGCGGCGTCACCCTGCTCGACGGCGTGCTGACGAAGACCGCCAGCGGAACCAATAATGGCAAGACCGCCGCCGGTGTCCCCGACGTGCAGCTCAATCTATACGGCGAATACGACCTGCCGTTCTGGTCGGCGCCGGGAAATGCGACGCTCACCGGCCGCGTCATTTACACCTCGTCCCAATTTTACGATCAGGCCAACACGCAGAGCATACCAGACTGGACGCGGCTGGACCTCGGTGGGCGCTACACTATCGACATAGAGGGCCGGCCGGTGACGCTGCGACTGAGTGTCGAGAATGTCCTTGACACGAACTATTGGACGATGACCGGACGCGGTCTTCTCACCGCAGGGGCGCCTCGCACGTTCCTGGTTTCGACCACCGTGGACTTTTGAGGGGGAAGCCTTCCGTGATCATTGGCCCTGCAGCCGCATGGACGCCCCGTTTACGCGGGGCGTTCATGTTGTTGCACAGATGGATCGGGCTCGTCGCCGGCGCTCTGCTCGTTCTCATCGGTCTCACCGGCAGCTTCAACGTCTTCTACCGCGAAATCGACGCTGCGCTGAATCCGGCGCTCTACAATCCACTCGGCTCCGAACGCAATGTTACGGCCGCCGAGGCGATGCAAGCGGCGGCTGCGGCCGACCCGGCGCCGATCACATCCATCATCGCGCCGGACAAGATCTGGCCCGTTTGGATTGCGATTCATGTGCACGGCAAGGGGCCTCATTCGGACCTCTGGACCACGATGATCGACCCCTCGAATGGCGCGGTCCTCGGGAGGCGCGACTACACGAACGCGTTCGCGTTCACGATCTATCGATTGCACTCCTCGCTATTGCTGCGCGAGTGGTGGGGGAGGGAGCTTATCGGCGTCCTGGGTCTCTGTCTGCTCTGCTCGGCCCTGTCGGGGCTATACTTATGGTGGCCGCGGCCGGGGCGCGTCTGGCGCTCGATGTCTCTCCGCAAGGGCGTCTCGCCGCAGCGCTTTGTCGTGGACATTCACAATGCGGCCGGCGCGTGGACCTTGCCTGCGCTGGCGATGATTGCGGCTACCGGCGTGGGAATCGTTTTTCCCGACGTCATGCGGCCGGTGATCGGCCTGATCTCGATCACCACGCCCTATCCCTCGCCGAAGGTCGCAACGCCGCTGGACAAGAACGCGCGCAAACTTTCCGCTGATCAAATCCTCGAGCGCGCGCGCGCCGCGCAACCGGGTGCAAACATCGCGCTCCTCAATCCTCCGACCGAATCGCGCAACACCTGGCGAGTGTTGTTCCGTCCGGCTGGAGCCGATCCGGCCCTGCGTTCACGGGGGGCGATTTGGCTCGATCCTTGGACGGGCGACATCGTTCACGCTCGCACCTCGGATGTTATGTCGGCGGGCGATCGATACGTTACAGAGCAGCTCTGGTTGCACAACGGCGCCACTTTCGGAGCGATTGGCCGTCTGGCGGCATTCGCATCCGGCTTTGCGCCGCTCGTGCTGTTCATCACGGGCTTTGTGATGTGGCGAAACAAGAGGCGCGCTCGGAGGCTTGCGAATTCCAACTCGCGTCAACGTGTCTCCGGTAACTTGGGCTCTCTTCCGGACATGCTCTGAGGCGAGCCGGCGAGGGGAGAAGCTTTGCGAGCGGGATAGCTTCCGTTTGGAACGGCGGAAAGACATGGCGCGTGGATTTGGGCGGGAAGAGACGCCCTCGCATTGCGCAATCGATCAATTCCTCCGGCTCTATGCTCATGCCCGGCTGTCGGCTTCCGAGCCGGATCTCGTCATAGGTGAAGGCGATCACGGGGACCGCGGCGAGCCCCAAATGGATGGCGGCGAGGCGCCGGTGGTGGCCATCCATGACGCAAAGGCTTGTCGCCTCGACACAGATGGGGCGCGTCCATGCCTGCTCGCGCAGGAGGAGACCGATCACATGGCGAACGCGGCAACTGTCGGTCTGCTCATGCGGCTTCAATTCCAAGGGCGAGAGGAGGCGAATGTTCTGCGTTCTCATATGTTCACCTTTCCTTGTCCCCGCCGGCCTGCCGAGCGGGCAGAAATATCCTTTCCGGATGAGCATTGCTGAGGAAATCGTGATGCGAAATGTCCCAGCCATAGGCGCCCGCCAAGAGGAAACAGACGAGATCGCCTATGCGCAAAGTGGAAAGAGGTTCTGCATCGAGCAGCACGTCCTTTGGCGTGCAGAGCTCTCCAGTCACAGTGACCGGGCAATCCGTATGGGCGCGCCTTGGCCATTTCCATGGCCAGTTCTCCCGATTAATAACGATGAATGGGTGCCTGTGGCGCCACGCCGAGGGCAGGCGGAAATGATGGGAACCGCCGCGCAGGAGCGCAAAGGCCTTTCCATGATTCGTTTTGACGTCGACGACCTCGCTCACATAGACAGTGCAATAGGCTGCGACGATCCGCCCACACTCGAACTGAATTTGCGGCGCACTCGGCTCCAGCGCGGCACGCAGGCGCCCGGCGAGGCAATCCACATCGAAAAGAGCGTCTATCCTGGCATAGTTGACGCCCCAACCGCCGCCGAGATTCACGACACGGAGATCGAGCCCGTGACGATCGGCGATGCGCCTCGCTCGCGATAGAGCCTCGAGACAGAAATCTGCATGAGTCTCTGCGTCGAGATTGTTGGATACGGTGTGAAGATGAAATCCGTCGAAGCGCAGATACGGACAGGCGGCGAGCGCGGCGACAGCCTCGTCGATCTCGGCTTCGTCTATTCCGAACTGGGTCGGCCGTCCGCCCATGGTGATCGTCGCGCCGGGAACCGGACCTGACAGATTCACGCGAAGGAGAATGGAAAGCGTCGTATTCCTAGCCTCGGCCACCGCGTTGGCGAGATGGAGAAGATGAATGCTCTCGATATGCACGCGTTCGACGACATGGTCGATGACCGCGGCGAAATCCGTGGCGGTTCTCGCCGGCCCGCCCATGATGATGCGGGCGTCGTTCCCGATCGCCTCGCGCACTTTGCGGATTTCTCCGGCCGAGGCGACCTCGAAGCCGGCGACGATCGGCGCCAATGTTCTCAGTATGGCCGGATCGCTGTTCGCTTTGATCGCGTAGAAAAGATCGGCCCCCGGCGGCAGAGCGGATACGAGCCGACGCGCGTGACGATCGAGCGCGTCGAGATCATGGATGAAGGCCGACACCGGCCGGTCGCGGCTGACCAGATGTTCTATCATTTCGAGGGATGGAGCGAAGGCGGTCATTCGTCCTCTATTCTCCCGCTTCCAATTCTTGCAATTCTTGCCTGCGGTAAATCTCGCGCCAGAGGCGGTCTTTGGACGAAAGCGCCTGCCGCAGAACGCCACGGTCATTGCCGGCGATGATTCCGAGCGCGCCGTCGCGGAGATGGTCGACGACATCCTCGTCGCGCCGCGGAATTGCGAAGAAATAGCGGCCGGTTCGACGGGCGATCGCGGCAAGTTGTCGGTCCGCCGCGCGAACGGACTCCGCTGTGGTCTGCCAAGGGGCGCCAATCGACTGAGAGTAATCGGCGGCTCCGAGGAGCAGGCCGTCGAGCCCGGGCAGAGAAGCGATCTCTTCAGCCGCTGCGAGGCCGACGGCATCCTCTATGAGCGCGATCAGGAGCGTTTCCCGATCGAGCTGCCGAAGAAGCGCGGGCAGGTCGCAGTCTCCAAAACGCCCGAGCCGGCCGGCATTCAATCCCCTGTTCCCCAAGGGGGCGTAGCGCGCTCGGCGAATCGCTTCTCTCGCGTCCTCGAGGCTCGACACGCGCGCGACTACGATGCCGGCCGCTCCGGCGTCCAGGACCGGAAGAATACGTTCTGAGCGTGCATCCGCGACTCGCACCAGAGCGCTTATTCCCGAGCGATCGGCCGCAGCGATCAGCTCCTCCAGCTCCCTTCCGCCGATCAGCGTGTGCTCCAGATCGATCAGAACGAAATCGAATCCGGCGACGGCGGCGATCTCGACGATTTGAGGGGCAGGCAGGGAAAGGAAAAGCCCTCCGGCGGGCCGGCCCTGATCGAGCAGGCCTCGCAGCCTCAGCCGCGCGGTCACGAGAACATCCCGACGATGTCGCCGTTCAGACCGACGAGAGGATTGCGTGCGCGCCTTCCCGAAGTGGCGTCTGGCTCCAGACGGCGCCGCGCGAGATCTTCGATAGCGACCGACGGATCGAGAAAACGAAACGTCTTCACGCCAGCGCGCGCGCTGTCGTTTTCCGACAGATATTTTCGAAGCATATCGATCGCCAGCAGCCAGAAACGCTGTTCGTCGAAATCGAAGTGGCGGTCGAGGAACAAGGCGAGTTCGGCGAGATTGACGCCGAACAGAGCGTCGAACATGAAGTCGCGCACGTCTTCGGGATCGCTCGCCTCCACATAGGAATTGCGATTGACGCGCGCATGTTCGACAGGGGTCGGGGCGAGGTTCGGGCGCGGCGCATCGAGCTTGCTCGGGATGAACCGAACGCCATCGTGGAAATCCTTCAGCGCAACGCGGACCGGCCATCCCTCGCGATGCACCAAGATCATGTTCTGCTGGTGGCTCTCGAGGGCGACCCCGCGAGCGAGAAGCAGATGGACCACCGGAAGCATCGCCGCACGGAGCAAAGCCGATGTCCATGCCTGCGCGCCATGTCGCCGAATCCAGTCCTCGATTGCCGGCCGGCCGTCGTGATCGAGATGGGTGAGCACCGAAAATGGCGCCGACTCTTCGTCTTTGGCAAGAAAGATTCCGATGGGGTCGCGCCAGATCGCCGCCAGAGCGCCGGTCAGTGCTCCGAACGGATCGTCATCTCTCGGCAGAGCGACGGCGCTGCCCATATGTTCCATGAGAAAAATTGCTCCCGTTTTGCCGAGGAAGGAATCCGAGAATGCGATGTTTCTCAGCCATTCGCTGACGATCGGCGCGTTCAAGACCGTATGGCGCGCGAGTGTCCGCGCCGTCGACGTGTTGCGTATGGACAGAGCGAGTTTCAGAGACGGCGCGCGACGTTCGGTTATATCCGACAGCGTGCGGATCGACTGTTGAGGCAGATATCGGCGCTGTGATCTCCCAAGGAGGACGATGCGCGAATCCGCCCTCGGCGCAACCGTTCCCGCTTCCACAATTCTTTCCCATTGCCAGGGATGCACGGGCAGCCAGTGGTAGGCGCTTGGCTCGTCGACCATGCTGGTGAGCACGGCGGCGAATTCTCGCCTGCTCGCCTCGTCGATCGACGCAGCGATAATGGCATGATCTTGGTCCTGCCCGGTGCGAATAGCGCGGCTCGCTACCAGTTCCGGATGGACGGCGAGCCAAACCGGTCGGACGGCGTTAGCGAATTCGGGTCCGTAAGCAAGGTTGTCGCTGGGCGAGAAGCCGATGCGGGATTTGAAGCATGGATGAAGCCGATGCCCATCGGTCAGAGCGCTCTCCGCCTCCTCGAACGGAAGCGCCAATAATTTGGCGCCGCTGGCCGCGCCAAAGCAGAGCGATTGCGCGTGGTTCGACCAGGTACGAAGAATTTCTTCTACGAACTGCGTTCGGGCCTCCCGCGTTCCTGGAAGCGCTGGAAAAAGATCGGTCAGCAGACGCTTCGGATCAGCAAAGTTCTGCTCAGTGTCCGATATTCTGCGCACCGAGTCCTCTATCACCAACAGGCGATCGTAGGCGAGCGCACGACGCGCCCGCATCCTATAGCGAAGCGCTCCCGGAAGGACGTCCAGAACGACTTCCACTTCGCGGGAATTGACTGGCTCGATCGAAACCGCGCAGTAGGGCGTGAGGCTTTCGTTCACGAGGGCCGTCAGCAATTGCGAGACGACTCGACGGCCGGCCGCCGCCCACGCGCCAAGATCGATTTGATCATGCGCCCTGGCATAGCTCGGTTCGCATGGGGTCATGGCGAAGCCTCTTCGAGATTTCTAGGACGAATATCGGCGCATCCGCCGGTGAACGGATTGGCGATCATCACATAATCTGGCGTTTCACCGCGTCCGGCGATGCAACTCATGAGATTGGCTTTGGCGGGCAGGAAAGGCGCGGAAAGAATCTCTTCGATAATTGTTCGGGCTGCGCCCGCTTCCTTCTCGAGCACTCTGCGACTCGCCGCCCATAGGCTTTCCTCCCTCATGCCGGAAAGCTCCGCGACGACGGATAAGACGTGGGCGATGTGATTGACGATGACGTAATAGAGAAAACGTCGACGAACCACGTCGCGCTCGTAGAACAAGGCTTCGTCGAGATCGACGACGGACGGACAGGCGCGCTGGAAAACCGCGCGATCGACGGCGACCCCCTCGAGATCGCGCACGAAAAGGCGCTGTGGCCAGCCACTCTCGAAACCGACGAGGCTGTTTTGCGCATGCGCCTCGAGGCAGAGACCTGTCGTGGCGAACAGCCTGACGAGTGGAAGCAGAACGACCTCCATGTATCTTTCGACCCACTCGAATGTCCGTTGCTGTCCATCGAAATGCTGTCCTGCGATGGCGGACAGATTCGGACGAGCTGTGCGGGGATCGCGCTCCACGAAACCGGCGACGACGATCGGATCGGCGCCTTCGTCGAAGTCGGCCAATCGCAAGAGAAAGCCAGTCTCGGGATAGGTGCGGCGAGAATCCCGCCGGTCGCGCAGGATTCGTCCGCTTGCCTCCCGCAGAATGGAGAGCCCTGCTGCGCGCACCTGCTCTGCGGCCGCCGTGATCGCGCGCGCCCCAGCTATGCTGCGGGCCAACTGCTCTGCGGTGTTCACGCGTGAGAAATTGGTGATGCGAGCTTCGAGAGGAAGTTTGACGAAAAGTTTGCGCTCCTTGAACCAAACGGTCCGCACCGAGGAGGTCGGAATGGAGACGTCGCCCGACGGACCGAGAAGCGACAATGTTCCCGAATCCAAATCGTCGCGAATATGCGGAATGTTCCTGAGCCGTTCGGCCTGCCAAGGATGGCAGGGAATGAGCGTCCGTCCGGCGATCACACTCGTGCTCAATCCGGACGCCGCGGTCAGAACGGCGTCGGCGCTCGACATCGACTCTGGCGTGCAACCGTAGCTCTCGACCCGATCGGGTTTCGCCAGAAGCCAGCAGAGCTGAAATCGCGCGTGCCGTTCGGGCCCGTATCTGTCGAAATCGCTCGACGTGAAACCGAGGATGCTCTTTGCGAGTGGATGGAAAGGATGTCCGAACCAAAGACCGCGCTCGGCTTGCTCTGCACAAGAGACTAGTTCTTGTTTCGAGAGAAATCTGGCGTGGTTGCGGCTCGATTCGATCGAATGAAGAATCCGTTCGCAGGCTTGATTTCTCGCGTCTGCAGTTCCATCGCCGAGCGAGTCGAGCATGAGGCGGGCGAGATCGAACGGCGCGATTTGATCTGCGCTCGTCCGAGAGTCATGGAGCCGAACCGCGTTCCAATCGTGGAATCCGCCTGGCGAGTAGCGTCCGCAGACGGCGAGCAGGGATTGGCGGCCGAGAGGAATCTCCCAGACGGTTGCCGCCGCCTCTGTCGATCTCTCCGCCATCCTCGCGGCAAGCTCTGGGCATCTCTCCCGCACCCAAGTGTTGATCAGCCGGTTTCGTTCCAGACGGTCCCAAAAGGCCGCGGGTTCTTCGCTCGTGGTCGTCATCGATCGCCTCGCACGCTGAAGAGAACCAGCAGTCCAACGGCGGGAAGCCCCGCCGCGAGCGCGAGCGCGCCATCGACGCCGGCAAAGGGAACGACGGCGCCGCATAGCGCAGGCCCGAGAATCTGCCCCAAGGTCACAGCCGTACGGGCCGAGGCGAGCTCTCCGACGCCTTCGTCCGATTGGCGAACGCCGGCGTAGACGGCCGGATTGAGCCCAGAATGAAAGGCTCCGTGCGCGACGCGAAAAGCGATAATCCAGGACGTGGTTGCTGAAAGGGACAGCGCTGCGCAGGCCGCCGACGTCCCCAACAATGAAAATGCGATCGAACGGGTCGCCGCTACGCTTTCGATGACTCGGCTCCAAATGGGGAGGACGATCATCGCGGCTAACCAGGCCGACGCGTGGACCATGCCTGCGGCGCTCGAGTCGAGACGGGCGGCGTCTCGCCTCATCGCCCACTCGGCGAAAAAAGGAATGAAGCCGAAAGCGCCAGCCGTTCCGAACAGGGCGGCGACGATCAGGACGCGATTGCGACCGCCAAGTGCAAAGACCGACTCGGACAATTGGGTCTCGCCTTCGCGTCGTTGCGGTGGATCGAAGTAGGCGCTCCGGAAGAGCAGGGCGCAGGCGGTCGCGAGCGCGACAAGAGCGGCGGCAGCGAAAAACAATAAAACCGAGAGGCGCTGATGCGCGAAAGCCCATCCGCCGAGAATGGGCCCGACACAGCAGCCTGCGGAGAATGCTTGCTGTAAGTCGATATAGCCGCGCGTGGGACGCGCGCTCGAGCTGTCGATGGCGAGCAGCAGGATGATGCTGCTGCCGGCGGCGCCCTGCAGAGCGCGACCAATCGCGAATGTCGCGGCGCCATCCGCGATGGCCATGGTTACGTAACTCGCGGCGGTCAACACGCAGGTCGAAGACAGCAGCAGAGATACCCCCCGCCCGCGCGCGAAACGACTCCACAACGGTGTCGCAACCAACGCTGTCGCTGCGGGCGCGGCAGCCGCCACCGCGGTCCAGAAAGACGCCTCCGCTGTCCGACCTCGCGTCAGTTGCTCCAACTGCAACGAGAGGAATGGGATAACGGCGAGTGGGGTGGCGGCCGTCAGGAATTGCACGAGGAGAAGCGAAGCGTGTCGGGAGCTCAGAAGAGACGCGCTCATGCGACCTGCTCCGGATTCGCGAGCGGGTTTTTCGCCCGGCCGATCGCACTTGGCATGCCGAGGCCGAGTTGCGTGGTTGCGAGAAGAGGAGTCAAAATCTGCTTGAAAGGCCATTCTCGATCATCGAGAAAAGCGGTTCTCAGCCGCTCGCGAATATCCGGCGGCGCCTCGAGCGTCTCGATCTCCCGCGTAGTGACGCGCCGGAGGAGGCGCTTCGAGGCGTGAAGCTCGAGACGCCCCGAGCGATCGACTGCTTCGCAAATCGCACGCAGGGCGACATCGAACAGCAGTGTCTGCGCGTAGGCGATCAGATCCTCCGGGCGCTCCAGGAGCATGGTCGCGCGGCGGGGATCTTTGATCAGATAGGCAGGCGGCTGAAGGCCCGCTCTCCTCAGCCATTCCGGTAGGCAGCGCACCGTGTCGTGATCGCGCAGCACGATCCTCGTAGGCTGCCCCCTAACCAGCTCGATCAAGACGTTCTGACCGTGCATCTCCGGCATGAAGCCGCAATGCAGCGCCTCGATAGCGACGCCGATGACGAGCTGAAAGAGTTCCTCGAGAAAGCCTTCGACACTTGTTCCGGGCCGAATCTCGAGCGCCTGTTCGATCACCGGAGGCAATCCCGCGCATGGCGCGACGGAAAAGCTCGCCAACGGGACCAGCGCCGCGTCGTTGGCGGAGACAGGAAGGTCGCGAATGGCGCAACCGAGAACGGCCGTCCGGTGTGCGAATATGTCGTGCGAGGCTTCGTCGAAAGTCCAGAAGCGTGCTTCATCGGCGATCCGAACCCGCGCAGCGATGGTCGGCCTGCCCGAGCAGGCTTGCTCCAGCAGCGCTGCGCCCATCAATCCGTTATGAAGCGACTGAGCGCTCATGAGCCGGCGCACGCCGAGCGTACAGACATCCAAGGGGAGCTTGATGTGGCGATGAGGATTTGCAGCAATTGCAACCGTTCTCAAAGACGATGTTGCAGAAACGAGTGGTCCGATGAGCTCCAGAGCAACGATCTCGCCCGAGGCTAATTCGGGGGCGAATTCAAGAGCGACCGCAGTGTCCAAATGCCAAGGGTGAACAGGTAGCGCGATATGACTCTCCGCAAGGCCGCTTCGCGCCATTTTTTCCGACAACGCTTCCGCCTGGGGTGAGTCGAGGATGAAATCCGCCGGCTCTCCACGCTCCATTGTGGGAGACATCCGGATACGATCACGCGGCGCCGCACACCAACGCAGCGCGAACAAACGTCCAAACTCCGCTCCATAGGATTCGATTTCGTCCCGTCCCCAGCCTCCCCTGCCGCGCGCAAGAGGATGGAAAGGCCTGTCGCGCCACGCGGCTAACTGCTCCCAGATCGAATTGTCGCCCTTTGCGAGGGCGAGCTTGCTCTCGTTCTCGAGACGAGGAGCGGCTTTCTCCAGAAACTCGAAATTTTGAACGCTATCGTCGAGTTGACGTATGGTGCGATCGAGTATGGAGAGATCGAGATCGCACAAACTCGAAAGCGCAATCCACAACAGATCTCGAGCATTTAGTGCCCGAAGGACATCCCCCGACGAGCGCTCGAAGACCGCCACCGGTCGAAGCTCCTCGCGCCAGGCGTCCCAAGCCAACTCCGCCGAAAGCGCGTGCTCGCCGAGGCGCAAGCAGGCAGTCGCTCGGCCGTCCCGGGCTTCGACCAGCATCCGAGAGCGAAAGCCCGCGATGTCCTCGGTCCACAAGAGTTCCAGAAGCTCCGCGAGCACAGGGTCGGCTGAGGCGATGAGCGGTTGGCGCATGATCGACCTCAAAACAAATCGAGCATTGTTCCGACGTCTTCTGCTTCCGCGCGGCGGAGAATAGCCCGCGCGCAGACGATGTCGTCGATCGCCATTCCCATCGGGTTGAGCAGAATAATTTCTTCGGCGTTCTCGCGGCCCGGCTTGGAGCCGACGACAATCTCGCCGAGTTCCGCATAGAGCTGCCGCCTCGAGAAGGCGCCCGCCTCGACGAGTTGATTGATGATCTTTTTTTCGCGGTTGGACTGATCCCAGTCGTCCACGACGACCTTGTCCGCCCTCAAGAAGACTTCTTTCTCCACGTCCATTATGGAGACATTGGCGAGGAATGTTCCCGGCGAGAGCCACTCGAATTGCAAGTATGGCCGATCGGTTACCGTACAGGTCACCACCACGTCCGCTCCCTCAATGGCGGCGCGAGGCTGCTCGACAGGCACGAATTCTACGTCGGGAAACGCAGCTTGCGCCCATTGAACGCCTTCGCTCAGGTTTCCTGCATGGACGTCATGAAGACGGATCTCTCGGATGTGTGGGAATTGCTCGCAGAACATTTCGATCTGAGTGCGTCCGATGGGGCCGCAACCGATAATCGCTACGCGATCGAATAATGGCTTCGCGAGGCGACGGCAGGCTACGCCCGTTACAGCAGCAGTGCGCAGAGCGCTGATCCGACCCGCTTCTAGAATTGCGATCGGGAAATGCGTGCTGGGGTCGTTCAGGACGATGACGGCGCTCGCTCGTTCGATCGACCGGGCGGACGGGTTGTCGTGTTTCGATCCGATCCATTTGAGCCCGGCGATCGGATCACTTCCGCCGATCCAGGCAGGCATTGCAATGATGCGGTCGGCGATATGGGAGGAACGGGGACTGCGTAAATAGGGCTTCAGCGGCTGTGCATAGTCGCCCGCGGCATGAAGTCGGAAACCGTCTTCCACCGCTTGCATGTAGAGCCCGGAACGATCGCCGCCGAGAGAAGCGATGTCGGTGCGAGAGAGAAAACGCAATACATGAGTGGTCGCCGGCGTATGACGGGCGATATCGAGAGCGCTCATTGATGTAGACCTCAGGAAGGGAAAGATGCTTTTGGTCAGCTAAGATCGGTTGACGCTTTGCAGTTCGCGGAACCTGGTGAGGACTCTATGCGACTCATCGAGAGGTCGCCGCACACGATCGCTCTCAGATAGCCAGTTACAATTGTAGACAGTGTCGAGATAACGCTCGCCGCGATCGGGCATGATCGTCACGATGACAGCGCCCCGCGGAAGGCGAGGGGCCATTTTTTCAATTGCTGCGATAATCGAGCCCGAGGAGCCGCCAGCAAGAAGTCCTTCTTCGCGAACGAGCCGATGGCAACCCTGCATAGACTCCCAGTCGGTCACATAGACGACATCGTCGATCTCGCGCGTATCGAGCTGTTCTGGAACACGGCTGGCGCCGATGCCCGGAAGCCGTCTCTTTCCACCTGGAGAGCCGAATATGACAGAGCCGACGACATCGACGGCCACGATACGAACGGTTGGCCATGCTTCGCGTAGTCGACGTGCTACCCCCATGATCGTTCCGCATGTGCTGACGCCGATAAAGGCGTGTGTCGGCTCGACCCGCATGTCTCTTACAATTTCCGCTCCGACGCCTTCGTAATGAGATCGTCGGTTGTCTGGATTGGCGTACTGATTCAGCCAGACGGCGTTTGGTAGTTCGTCCAGAAGTCGGCGTACGCGACAAATTCGCGATTGCAAATAGCCGCCTTCTTCGTCCTTTTCATCGACGAGTTCGATTTTGCCTCCGTAAGTCTCGATCAGCTCGCGGTTGTTTTTCGTGATGTTTGGATCGATGACGGCCGTAAACTCCAGCTTCATCTGTCGCGCGATCATTGCGATGGCGATGGCGAGGTTTCCGGACGAACTCTCGACCAAATGGCTAGCTTTAGTGATTTTGCCGTCAGCCATCGCTTGTCGGATCATGAACAAGGCCGGACGATCCTTGATACTGCCTCCGGGGTTGAACATTTCCAACTTGGCGAACAGCCTGATCGCCGCATTGTCGAAAGAGACTTCCAGCTCCACGAGAGGCGTGTCACCAACGAACGAACATAAATTCGGAATCATTTGTGCGCTCCGTGCAACGCGCAAGACAATATCGCTGCGTTCGGCTGCGCTGCCGGCACGCGAGTTCAGCGGTTTTTGTGTGAGTGATGAGAGTTAAGAGGAGCTGTAGACGATATTCATCTTCAATGCTCTCTAAGCTGAAATTGGCTATCGATCTCGATAAGCATCCGACACGCGTTGAAGCTCGTCAACGCATTTGAGGTCTCTATTGGAAGCCTTACAGGAAGCAGTTGAGAAGGGTTTCAATTTGGATGCGCTCGGCGATCGGGCGCTCCGCTTGAATGGCGTGAAGAGGTTTGCGCAGCATTGCGTCAACTTTGCCCGGGGCTGGCAGAGTTGCGCCGCGGCGACCGGCCACTCAGTTCTCGCGCGCGGCGGAGATCGCATCTCTCGCTCTGACTTGGACCGCTCCTCTGGGCGGCTTCATTTTTGCGCTTAGTCTCGCCTCACCCTTCTTTCTTTTGCCGTCGTAGGACCGGCCATTTTTCAAGCGCTTTGCAGAGCGCTTGCGGCGCCTTGTCTCTTACGGGCGTGAACTCCAACGCGGCGCACGTCAACGCTATGAGCGGCCCGTCGGGAGTGAGACTCGTGGGAATTTTATCGCTTCCTGGATATGATTCATTGGCGCAATCGAAAGCGTCGCGGACGGCCAGCGCGACCCGCGCTTCTGCGGAGAGGGCATGGGTATAGCGGTGCACGACTTCGATATCGCTGTCGAAACGGGTGCGGGCGTCCTTTGTCATAAAAGGATTTTCCCTGGCGAGCCTGTCCCGTTTGCGGTGGAGCAGCCGCTCGAAACGCAATGCTGCGGCGCGCAACATTTCCGCCTCTTTACCCTCGGGCGACGCCGCCTCTTCGAGGCCGTAAACGATCTGCGCGACGCCGAGTAAATCGACGAATTCCTGAACCTGTCGCCACGGCGCTTCGGCAGCGACACGCTTTAGTTCTTTCTGGAGATTGTCAGCGATGCTTCTCGTCCGCTTCGAGTAAACGTCGTCTGGAACGTGGGGCATTCGGGCGGTTCTTTTATCGGTTCGCTCTCAGGAGATTTGCTGACCGGCGGGCGCAAATCAATCCGCGCCGCATCATTTTGTTCTGGGCGCGCGAGAGCAGGCGTAAGCCGCGCCTTCTGGGGAGCTGTGCAAGCGCTGCCGGGCGCCCCGGCGAGCAAGGATATGGGGCTGCAAATCGAGCTTCGCTAGCAGGATGAGTAAAGCGGGCCGAGTTCGCGTCTCCGATAAGGGGACCGAAGCCCATCGGGAAGAGCAGCGATCAAATCGCAGCCGGCGTCTTCCTAAAAAACAGCGCCCGGCGTCCCGCGACGGGATGCGCCAGGCGCGAGACCTCGGTGGAGGTGAGTCCGGATCGTTACTCCCTTATCGAGAAGACCGTCAGCACGCCGCCGAGCGCCGTATAATTGGAAAGGCTGCGATAATTGCCGACTGCGCCAAGACCGTCGTTGCTCTTGGTCAGGCCGGCCGCGAGGCCGATGCCGGCCCAACCGCCGACGCCCGATAACACCGCGACATATTGTTTCCCCTCGATCTCATAGGTGATGACATTGCCTATGATGCCGGAAGGCGTCTTGTGCTTGTAGAGCTCCTTGCCGGTCTTGGTGTCGACCGCCTTGAGATAGCCTTCGAGCGTGCCGTAGAACGTCACGCCGCCGTCGGTGGAGACCGCCCCCGACCACGCGGAGAACTGCTCCTTATTCGACCACACGATCTTTCCCTTCCTGGCGTCCCAGGCGATGAAATTACCCGTGTGCGTTTGCCCCTTGTCGCGGTCGGCAGGGAACATTTCCACCGAGGCGCCGACGTAGGGCTGACCAGCCGAATAGCTCACGCGAAACGGTTCGAAATCCATGCAGACATGGTTTGTCGGAACGAGGAAAAGCCCCCTGTTCGGGTCGTAGCTCGCGGGCTGCTCGTCTTTGGAGCCGAGCGTCGTGGGGCACGCGCCTTGCGTCGTCACGTCTTCGCCGTTTTTTTCGGGCGAAAATCTTTCGTCGAGAATTGGCCGGCCGTAGGTCTTCGACGATTTGTCCATGTCGATCCTGGTCGCCCAATTGACAGCCGGATCGAATTTTTCCGCAACGAGCAGATCGCCATTGACGCGATCGAGAGTGTAGCCGAAACCATTGCGGTCGAAGTGGACAGCCGTCTTCACTTTCTTTCCGCCGATCTCCTGATCGACCAACAGAAGCTCATTGACGGCGTCATAGTCCCACTGGTCGTGGGGGGTCGTCTGGTAGAGCCAACGCGCCTTGCCGGTGTCGAGATCGCGCGCCCATAGCGTCATGGACCAACGATTGTCGCCGGGCCGCTGCAACGGATTCCAGGTCGAAGGATTGCCCGTTCCGTAGTAAATGAGGTTCAGCTCCGGATCATAGCTGTACCACCCCCAGGTCGTTCCGCCACCCAACTTCCACTGATCGCCCTGCCAGCTATTGATCCCGGAGTCCTTGCCCACGGGCTTACCGAGATGCGTCGTTTTTTCAGGGTCGATCAGCGTGTCGCTGTCCGGACCCGTCGAATAGCCGCGCCATATCAGTTTGCCGGTCTTGATATCATAGGCGCTGATCTGGCCCCGCACGCCATATTCGCCGCCGGCGTTGCCGACGACAACCTTGTCCTTGAAAATATGCGGCGCTGCAGTTGACGTTTCGCCTTTCGAAGGATCGCCGAATTTGATCGACCAGATCGGCTTGTCTTTGGTTGCGCCCGCCGAGGCGCCTGTCGCCGCGTCGAGAGCGACGAGCGTCGTATCGGCCTGCGCCAGGAAGATTTTGCCGTCGCCATAGGCGAGTCCGCGGTTCACGGTGTCGCAGCACATCACGGGAATGACCGAAGCGTCTTGCTGCGGCGCGTATTTCCAGATGATCTTGTGGTCGCGGTCCTTGAGATCGAGGGCGTAGACGACATTGGGGAAGGGCGTGTGCAGATACATGACGTCGGTCGTGTAAGCTTGCTTGACGACCACGCCGTCCTTTTCCTCGGCAGGTATCTTGACGTTATGGATCACCAGAGGGGCGCCTTCATGGCCCCGCAATACGCCGGTCGAGAACTGCCAATCGACGACGAGCTTGCCGACGTTTTCCGTCGTGATTTGCTTGAGGGCCGAATGGCGGAGATTGGCGTAATCCCCCGTGGGCGACACCCACTGTGTCGGGTCCTTTTGCAGCTCGAGCAACTCGTCGGCGCATACGCCGTTGCTTAAAGCGAGCGCCAGCATTGTAAGAGACGACGACACCAAGAACTTGTTCATGGCTTTCCTCCATGGCCCGGCATCTTTTGAAAGCGGCCTCTCCCATGATGGATCGACAGCGCACGCCTGGGAGAACGTGCGCTGTCTATCGCGGGGAGGAGCAGAGGACCGTATTGCCGGCTCGTGCCAAGGGAATTTCAAACAAGGCGGCGCCGACCGCTAGTGGGGGGCGAAGCAATGAAACGCCGTGTGTCGCAATTCTGCGACGATTTTTCGCACCGATCCGCAATGCAAGGCGGTTACCTACGGCGCGCGGAGCATCGACGTCTGCGCTGGAGCGGCGTGCATCTCTCTGAGAAAGCGCTTATACTCGTTTCTTCTTCTTTCCCCGGAGACCTTCGATGGAGGGGCGGATCCCACATACGCACACGGATTTGGTGCGCTCGGTCGTCCAGAATGAGATCGCGCCGGCGACGTCGGCGATCGCCGCGAGCTGGCGCCGCTCGATGACGGTATACGGGCTCGACCCCGGTCAGAGCCGCGCGCCAGATGTCCTCACTGAAGCCGAGCTGCGCCAGGCGCGCGAAGAGCTGGAGCCCCTGGCGCGGGTCGCGCAAGCCCCTATCGATCGGCTGTTCGGCGCCGTCGCCGAGCTTGGTTGCTGCGTGCTGTTGACCAACAAGGATGGCGTGCCGATCGAAGGGCGCGGCGCCGACGAGGCTGTCTTTCAAGGCTGGGGTCTGCGGCTCGGGGCGATGTGGAGCGAGGCGCGCGAGGGCACGAATGGCATCGGCACTTGCCTCGCGGAAGCCCGCGCGCTCACGATCCATCGCGACCAGCACTTCCGCGCCCGTCATACGGGCTTGAGCTGCACCGTCGCGCCCATTTACGATCATCAGGGCCGGCTTGCCGCTGCTCTGGACGTTTCCTGCGGCCGGGAAATCAAATCCGAGGGGCTGATCGGCCTCGTCGCGGTGGCCCTGGCCGACGCCGCGCGAGCGATCGAAGCTTTGAATTTCCGTCAATTCTTCGCCGACGCCCGCATTGTCTTGTCGCCGAGCGCCGGCCGGAACGGGGCCTCGCTGCTCGCGGTGGATCGCCACGACCTCATTATCGGCGCGACCCGGTCAGCGCGACTGGAACTGGATATTTCCGACGCCCGCATCGCCGCGCAGCTACCGGCCGTCGATCTCCTCTTGCCGACGGGCGTCGGCGGGGAGGCTGAGCTTGTCGACGCCGAGCGCGGCGCGGTCCGCAGAGCGCTCGCCCGCGCCGAAGGTAATGTCTCGGCCGCGGCCAAGCTGCTCGGCGTCAGCCGAGCGACGCTGCACCGTAAGATGAACAAGCTCGGAGTTTCGAATACGCACTGAGAAATTCCCGAAAACTGGGAATATGACCGCTCTCGGGCGGCCAGCTCTCGAGTGCGTTCGGGTTCGAAAATTGACGCGCCCGAGTGTCGCAAAATTGCGACAGACGGCGCTGAGGCTTTTCGTCCGACGCTAGCGGATGAAGCTCTATGGGTAGAATTTCCTCGGGCGACGCCGGAGAACGGCGCGTGATAATCCGAGGAAACCCCCATGAACAAACCAGCCTTCATCCGTTCGATTCAACCCAAATTCAAAGAGCATTACGGGAACTTTATTGGTGGCCGATGGGTCGAGTCGGCGAATGGCCGACATTTCCAGAATCCGTCGCCGGTCAACGGGCAAATCCTCTGCGAAATCCCGCGATCTGACGCAGCGGACATAGAGCTGGCGCTCGACGCCGCCCATGCGGCAAAAGACTCCTGGGGCAGAACCAGCGTCGCCGAACGCGCACGCGTTCTGAACCGGATCGCCGACCGCATGGAGCAGAATCTCACGATCCTTGCCGAAGCCGAGAGCTGGGACAACGGTAAGCCGATCCGAGAAACCACCAAAGCCGACGTGCCGCTGGCGATCGATCACTTCCGCTATTTCGCCTCGGCAATCCGCGCGCAGGAAGGAGGCCTTTCGGAGATCGATCAGGATACTATCGCCTATCACTTTCACGAGCCGCTCGGCGTCGTCGGCCAGATTATCCCTTGGAATTTCCCCCTATTGATGGCGGCTTGGAAGCTCGCCCCTGCGCTCGCGGCCGGCAATTGCGTCGTCCTCAAGCCGGCGGAGGTGACGCCACTTTCCATTTTGATCTGGGCGGAGTTGGTCGCCGACCTATTGCCGCCGGGCGTCGTGAATATCGTCAATGGCTTTGGCGTCGAGGCCGGTAAGCCGCTTGCATCTTCCAAACGGATCGCCAAGATCGCCTTCACCGGCGAGACGTCGACGGGCCGGCTGATCGCCGGCTATGCGGCCGATAGTCTGATCCCGGCGACCCTGGAGCTCGGCGGCAAGTCGCCCAATATTTTCTTTGCTGATGTGATGGCCGAGGACGACGCTTTCCTCGACAAGGCGTTGGAAGGCTTCGTCATGTTCGCGTTGAACCAGGGCGAGATATGCACCTGTCCTAGCCGCGCGCTCGTGCAGCGGAACATCTATGACGCCTTCATGGAAAAGGCCCTGAAGCGCGTGGGCGCGATTGTGCAGGGCGATCCGCTCGACGAGAAGACGATGGTCGGCGCGCAGGCGTCCCGCGAACAGATGGACAAGATCCTCTCCTATATCGACATCGGCCGGAAGGAAGGCGCTGAACTACTGATCGGCGGCGGCAAGGCGGAGCTGCCAGGCGATCTCGCGGGCGGCAATTACGTGCAGCCGACAGTGCTGCGCGGCCATAACAAAATGCGCATTTTCCAGGAGGAGATTTTCGGTCCGGTCCTTTCCGTCACGACGTTCGACACCGACGACGAAGCAGTGGAGATCGCCAATGACACGATTTTCGGCCTCGGCGCTGGCGTTTGGACGCGCAACGTCAACCGCGCTTATCACATGGGCCGCGCCATTCAGGCAGGACGCGTCTGGACCAATTGCTACCACGCCTATCCCGCCCATGCGGCCTTCGGCGGATACAAGCAATCGGGCGTAGGCCGCGAGAACCATCACATTATGCTCGCCCACTACCAACAGACGAAGAACCTGCTGGTCTCCTACAATCCGAACAAAGTTGGTTTCTTCTAGAACCCGTCACGGAATTGGCGCGCGCCGCGTGGGCGCAGATGGAGCCGCTGCGTTCGGGCAAGCTAGCGATCCCGGGCGCAGCGGCAAGGATAACGGCGAGGATAATTGGCGTTTCATCGAGGCCGTGCTTTCGGTTGTTTGAAGAAGCGGTGCGCTATTTTGGGGTAGCACGGATGCTTGCTGAATTCTTGCGCAGTATCGGATTAGTATCCTCTCGACCGGGATGACGAGCGTGCAAACAGAGGGCTGGAAACCACAAGGATGAGCGGCTGCACGCAAGCCGGGGACATGATCCCTCGTCAGCTATGACCGCGAGGGGGCGCGAACCAATCCCATGCAGCCAGGCAACCACTCGCGCCAATGGCGCGGTAGCTTGTCATGCTCCCAACCGCGTTGTTGAGGCCTAGCCCATGCGAAACGTCTTGCTCGACGGGACCAATTTGCGTCTATCGAGGATCGGATTTGGCACAGGTCGGCTTTTTAGCCTGCGCTCCATAGGCTCGACGTCCGCGCGTCATCGTCTTCTCACGGCGGCCTATGATTCGGGAATCACGCATTTCGACACGGCGCCCTCTTATGGAAGCGGCATCGCGGAGAGCGACTTGCGAGCAATCCTGGCTTCGCATCCGGACGCGACCGTTGCGACGAAAGTTGGGATTTACGCAGCAGGGGGTGAAGATCAGACGCCCATTTCTGTAGCCCTTCGGAAAGGCGTAGGAAAAATCATACCATCCCTTTGCAAGAAGACCGTGGATTGGAGTGTCGATCGAGCGCGAAGATCCCTCGACGGAAGCTTAAGGCGGCTGGGTAGGGAGCGTGTCGATCTCTATCTGCTGCACGAACCTCACGCCCATCTGCTGGCCGCCGACGAGTGGCTTCGGTGGCTCGAATGCGAGCGGGATCGCGTGGCGAATTTCGGAATTGCATGTGAAGCGGGACGGCTTGCGCCATTTCTTGCCAGCGAGTCGCCGCTCGCCAAGATCGTACAATGTAGCGACAGCGTCGAGGGCCGCGAAGCAGACGTCTTGATCCAAGCCGGCCGCCCCCTTCAGATCACCTTCGGCTATTTTTCTGAAGCGAAGCGTCATCCGAATTTTTGCGCGGAAAGAGCGCTCGCAGGCGCGCTGCGACGAAATTCCGCCGGATGCATCCTCGTATCGACAGGGCGGCCGGAGCGAATTGGCGGTCTCGTGAGCGCCGTTAAGCACGACGCGACCGCGGCGGTCGCGTGCGCCTCTTAGAGCGCATTGCGCAAAAGGTGCTAGGCTTTTGCGAAAGGTATGCGCTCCACGTTTTTTAATCTGCGCGCTTTCTCATCGCTCGCATGATCCCATGCGAGCGAAAGCGCGCTGGAGAATGTCGCGATGATCCAAAATCTCATGACATCAAGCGCGGACCAAAAGTTGGAGGCCGACGTCGCCATTATCGGCGGAGGCACGGTTGGTCTCGTTATCGCCGTTCTCCTTAGTCGAAAAGGCTTGCGCGTCGTCGTCGTCGAGTCGGGTCAAGAACAGCAGACGGAAGACAGGCACCCTCTCAATGAGGTCATCCAAACTGGGGCTATTTATAAGGGCGCCGAGGAAGGACGATTCCGTTGCCTCGGGGGCTCCTCCACCAGATGGGGCGGCGCCCTGATCCCTTTCTTGCCGCAGGACGCCGATCCCATCGCGGGTTGGGACGCCATATGGCCCGTCGGCGTGGTAGCCTTCACCCGCTACCAGGGCGACGTCGAACAAATGTTTGGCGTCAGTGAGGGCCCATACGAGACGCCCGAAGTGGTCGGCCATAAGGAGGCCGCTCAGCTCGATTTTATACCCCGCCTTGCCAAGGCCATACCGGTCTCCAATCGAAACACGGCGAGTCTTTTGCGTAAGGAGCTCGAACACGAAAAGGGTCCGCAGATATGGCTCGGCGCCACAGTCAGTGATTTCTCTCTCGACTCTAGCGGACGCATGGAAACCGTTTGCGCGAGGAGTTTGAATGGCCGGCTCCTATCCGTGAAAGCGCGGGAAGTTGTCGTCGCCGCTGGCGCCATCGAGAGCACGCGCATTCTCCTCCTTTTGGACCGGCGCTACGGGCACAGAATCTTTGCTCCCGACAACATCCTCGGCCGTTTTTTCCACGACCATCTCGCGGCGCCGACGGCCCGAATACAGGTCTGTGACGATCGCGCTTTGAACCGAACCGCGGGAATCCGCTTCGAACAAAAGATGCTCAGATTTCTTCGTTTCGAGCCGAACCCGAAGCTACGCAAAAGGCTTAGTTCATGCGCCGCCTTTGCGCATATTTCCTTTGCTTCTCATTCGCAAAATGGTTTGGACGCCTTACGTGGAATCGTCGGCGCGCGACAAGAGGGACGATTTCCTTCCACGAGCGATTTATTGCTCCTGGCGTCCCAACTGCCCTGGTTTGCCCGCGCAGTCTGGTGGCGCATGGCGGAGAAACGCCTTCTCTATCCGCCAGGCGCGACTCACCAACTCGAGATGGTTATCGAGCAGACCCCCCTCGCGAGAAACCGGATCACACTTTCCTCCGAGCGAGGGGATTTCTTTGGGAATCCTCTCGCCGAGATAGATTGGCGTCCAAGTGACGAAGACGCCCGTAACGCCGCCATATTGACCGAACATTTCGTGCGCTTCTGGGAGGCAAGCGCACTCGCCTCGGTCGCCAGATTCGAGATCAAGCCACAAGCGACGATTCTCGAAGAGCTGGCGTCGGGAGGAGGCGTCTATCACCCTGGAGGCTCGACCAGGATGGGAAAAAGTCCAACGACCGGCGTGGTCGATAAAAACCTCCAAACATTCGCCATCCCGAATCTGAGCGTCCTCTCAACGTCGGCTTTTCCCACTGGCGGAGGCGCAAACCCGACAATGATGTTACTGATGGCGGCGTTTCGGCTTGCCGATCGGCTTACGCCGCGACTGCTCAAAACAGGCAGAACATACTGCTTAGAATCTTGAGCGCGCGCGAACGTCGAGATCGATCGAACGTCTACATCTCGCCGGCCCAAAATCGCCGAGGCCAATGGGACTGCGGCTTCGTTTCTTCTCGCATAAAGCGTCGTATTAGGAGGCTTTCTCAGACGAGCCCGCGCCGGCAAGTTGGGCCGGCGTCCCAACTAAAACTCTCTCCTTGCCCTCGGCAAAATCGCTGCCGTGGATCGACGGCGCAAAATGTTCGTCATTAGAAGCCGAGCGTTCTTTTCGAGTGGGCAAAAGCCGCCACAGCCATTTATTGAAGGGCTTTTCGACGGAAAAGTGGAACGCGAGAGCAAAAGAGACCGCGGCTGCAATCGAGCCCGCGTGCCAAAGCAAGATTGCTGGTCGGGGCAGTCCGACGAATAGCCCGCCAATCTTACCGAGAGCTGAAAGCACGAGCCAGTGGCTGAGATACAGCACGTATGAGCTATCTCCCATCACCCGCAGGAAGCGCGTCGTCAAAGACGTTTGTGACGCCCATCTCTCGAGCCCAATCGAGCCTGTGATGAAGAAAAACCCCATTGTTCCGCAGCCGAATACGCGCAGCAAAGAAGGACCGGAGCTTCGCCAACGCTCGAGCGCCGCCCCCACAACAACATAAAGTGCGACGGCCAACAAAATCTGAGCAATTGGCGCGCGCGGAGCGACGCTTCGATGAAAGCGGTAGGCCAACGCTCCGAACAAAAATTCCACATAATAGAGGCTCAACAACTGCCCGTTGACGAGGTCGATTCCAGCCAAATACAAAGCTATGCAGACCGCAGATAAAGAGGCGATCCAGGCAACGAGGCGTCTCGAGCCATTGAACACCAAAATCAGCGCCACGCTACAATAAAATATCATTTCCTGGATAAGCGTCCAGGCGACGCCGAGCACCGGCGCTTTATATTGGGGAATGAGAGCCAGCGATAAGGCAATTCTTTGAATGTCCGCCGCTCTATCTCCCGAGAGTCCGCCAACATTGAAATTCTTGTTCAATGCATAGGCGGCAACCACGAGAAGCGAGAAAAACCAATACATCGGGTATATTCTAGCGACCCTCCTGGAAACGTATAGCCTAAATTGTGCCTCCTTCCCACTCATGACAAGCATACACATTATAAAGCCACTCAGACAGAAAAAAATATCCACCCCAAAATCAAGGTGCCTGAACGGGAACAGGTAATGTTCTTGCATGTATTCGAAGCTGTCGGATCGCCAGTACGTATCTTCGAAGTTCTTTATAGAAAGATGTGAATGCCAGACAACGATCATGAATGCGGCGAAAGCCCGCAATATCTGGATCGATACGAATTCTGAATGGCTACTCGCAGTCGAAGCGCGTGGGCCCATGATGCTCTAACCTTCTTTTGACTCTCTTCGCTGTCAAACGCGACGGAGTGGGGCGGCCCCAATGGGCAGATCGCGGCTATCTTGCGATTCATCGAGTTAGCAGTTTTGGGCGATGGCGCTATCCGCAGAACGACGGCGTCAGGGAAGGTAATTGGAAAGTCCGGAAACGGTCAATTGAACGCATGTGCAGGCTTACTTAGTCCAAAAGTTCAACCCATAAGCTGCATGACCAGCGGTCGTTCGATTGAACGGCATGCGTGGGAGCGCTCGGCAAACGTCCTAAACCCTCGATCGCGTCGCCTGCTGCTCGGGAAATACCCTCCGGAGTTAATTCTAAGTAGGCACGCGACAAATCTTTTGTGTCGGAGCCCGACCACAAAATGGCTGCTATGTTGTTGTCGGTTCTAAACGACACAGTGAGAATAGATTGAGAACCTTTCACGCGAATTTTGAACGCACTCGAACAAAATACTGCCGCGCTTCAACACGCGTTCTCATAGGAGTCGCCGGCGTCTTATTCCTTGGTTGCGTGGCGGACAGCGGCGGCTATGCGGCCGAAAGGAGAGTATCCCCCTCCGGAGGGGATGACACCTTGGCCGTCCGGTCCGCGATCATTGCGTCAGCCTTTGGCGATGTAATTATCTTTTCTCCAGGGCTATTTCACCTTGGCGAAATCGCCCTCAAATCGGGCGTTACATTTCAAGGAGAAAACGCAATCCTGAGCGCGACAAGCTCGAGCCCAATCTTTACCGCGGATCCAAACGACAGCCACGACATCAGGATCGATTCTTTCTGCTTCTTGGGCAACGGCGCCAATCCAATGCGGGGCGTGATCAGACTGTTTGGGAATGCGTCGCCCGATTCCGTGTCGAACATCGAGATTTCGAACTCGACGTTTCGACATAACGGACTGACCTTCAATTTCCTGAAACGCGCGCGGATATCGGGCAACCGGTTCGAGGACGTCGCCGCAGGCGGCTCCGGCGTCTACGGGTATAATCTCGATAATTCGTCGATCGACCACAACGTCTTCAAAAATGTTTATCAGGGAATGAGCATCGTACTCGGTGACGTCGAGAATCAGGGACGGAACATTATCGTGTCGGATAATGTCGGACTGGGGATTTCCCGTATGGGAATCGAGATCCAGGGAAAGGCTCCGCCACGACCCGGAGAAAGTCGGAATCTTCTCGTTCAAGGCAATCGCTTCTCGACCTGGAACGATCCGGCCGCCGACACAATCGGATATTCGATCGTCACCGACGGTGGAGTAGGGACAAAGGTGATCGGCAATTATGTGCAAACGACATTGCGGACCGGCATTGGAATTGAGATTTCCGGAGAGAATGCGATTGCGGAGCGAAATTATGTCGATGGATTTGAAGTGGGGATTACGGCCTATTCCGCCGGCGACGTCATAACGGGCAATACTATCATCAACAGCGCCCATCGCCCGGCATCCACATTCGGGCGCAGCGACGTAACGGTCTCCAACAATAATACTGTCAAGGTCGAAAACCAGGCGCCGTTCGAACCAGACGACCCCGGGGATCGGCGCTGCATTATCCAGCCTTCCGAGCATCATTAAGCACAGCCATCCGTGAGATTGGAAAGTGACCATGGAAGGACCTTCCGCCGCGACTGTTGATGACGCGCAGGGCGAACAGAAGGCGACGGCGCTCGACTTTGCGCGTCTGAGAAAAGCGCCCAGCGGGTTACTTCATTTCATCAAAATCATGTCGGCCATTGCCGAACAAGCTATTTTCGCCGGCACGAACTTCATGCTGACCGTTTTGCTCGTGCGCTGGATGCCGATCGATCACGTGGGCGTATACAGCTTCTGCTATTCCCTGATTATCGTTACCTGTATGCTATTCGAAGCGCTCGTGTCTGAGCCAATTCCGATCCTCGGGCCCGCCAGATACGCAAATCGCCTGCGCTGCTATACGGGAGCGGTCGTCTTCCTGCATTTTGCTACGTCGGTGTTAGCATCTTTGGCGCTTCTGGCGGCGGGATCGATTTTTCACGATCGCGGATCCCCCCTCATTGCGGAGACGATGGTGGGGGCCGTCATTGCGGCGCCGCTGCTGTTCCTGCGCCCGATGACGCAACAGTTGTGTTACACGCATTCCTATAACGGATTGTTTGCGCTTGGCGGAGTGGCTTACGCCATCTTGGCGCCGGCATTTCTGTTCGTTCTGCACATCGCCGGCGTTTTGAGGCCGTCTTACGCCATTATCTCGATCGGGGGAGCGATGGCTCTTCCCTGCCTGTTTATTATGGTCGTATTTCTTCGTCCCGATTTAAGGCTCGCGCGCGTCGGGTCGATGATCCGCGAGGTGTTGCGCGACCATTGGCGCTATGGGCGCTGGGCCATTATCGCTCAGACGAACCACTGGCTCGGCGGCAATATTTTCCACTTGGTGGGACCCTCCATGATCGGCCTCGAGGCGACTGCAGCCGTCCGCGCTATTTTCAACATGATCTTGCCGGTAAATCTTGCGACGGCGGCGACTTTATCGGCGGCCGCGCCAACGCTTGCGAGGTACCATTCAGCCAACCAGCGTGATCGATACCGAAGAACGCTCGGGCTTTTCGCTGGCACAGTTTTGAGCGGGACCGCCGTCTACGCGTTCCTGTTTTCTTTTGTTGGCATGCAAGCCATTCACTATTGTTATCGAGGCGCGTTCGACAAGCTCGTTAGCCCGTCGCTGATCGTGTGGCTTTGTGTCATCCCGGTGCTTTCCGTTTTGAACGCAATCGTGGAGCTCAACTTACGCCTCAACGGCAAGATGAAATCCATAGCCCTTTCCAAATTTGCTTGGACGGCGTCAACGATGACGATCGGCATAGCCGCATGCGCGGCATTTGGATTGTTGGGCGTCTTCATCGGTTGGGCGCTGAGTAGCGTAATTCTTCTCAGCCGCAACATATGGTGTTCCTACCGGTTATCGAAGCGTGCGTCTGATGCGCAAGGTCACAGGGACTAGGAGGATTGGATGCTCAATTTTGCCCTGGCCCTGGTCCTGGCGGGAAACCTGATCCTGGGATTTAGCTTCATGCAGATCAGGCTGCCGGGACTCGGCATCCCCCTTGGGGAAACTGTTCTGATTTTGGGCTTGCTGGGATCGAATGTGGTGAGCTCATTGCTCGAGATGAGGTCGGTTATCCGACTGTTCCCCCTCGTCGCCTGGTGGTGTTATGCGATCGGTTGGGCGGTGTTTTTTACGCCCGAATACGGATTGTGGGCGCTGCGCGACGCGTCCCAAGCGATCGACTCGCTTTATCTGATCGTAGGATATTCGTTTGCGTCACAACAGCAAGCCTTGGAACGGTTGTTCCGCTGGCTTCCGGCAGCGCTTGTTGTCGCTGTCGCCTATGCCAGCGTCGGCTATATTTTTAGAACCGAAATTATAGCGGGGTCGCCTCAGATCGTATCCGAGCATGGTGAGGCGGTTCCTATATTCGGCCTGTTCAACACCGGGGACGTCGTCATCTTTTGGGCGGCGGCCTACCTCATCATAAGATTTCCCGGTGCGCCTTGGGCCGCCTTGCTGGCGGGCGCGCTGGCTTCTTATATCATTGTCGTTTTCCAAAATCGCACCGCCTATATGCAGCTCGCCGCGCTCTTGTTGCTAATGTGGTTCCTGCGTAGATCGGCGATACGACCGCTTTTATCTTTTGCGCCTCTTTTGGTTGCTGCGCTGGCGGCGATCGAAGTCCTGGAATTGCACGTTCCGGGGCGCCTGACGAGCCAGGTTTCTCTTTCGTTTTTCGTCGATCACATTGCTGCGATGGTTGGAATCTCGGACGGGAGCAACGACGCGATATCCGCCGCCGCTTCGGGGGTGGATCAGCGCATGCAATGGTGGACCGACCTGATTGATCGAGTTACGGCGGATTCCACGACGTTCCTCACCGGTCTGGGGTTCGGATTCCCGCTGATATCGTTTGGAAATGTCGCGGGAATTCAAGTGCGAGAGCCACATAATTCTATGATGTCCGTTTTTTCTCGATGCGGCCTGATCGGATTTGCCGTCTGGTTCTGGATGCATGCCGAGCTCTTTTACGTCGCCCTGAAAGCATTTTTTCGCGCAGGAGCCTATTTGCCTTCCCGCCTCTGGCAGGATCGGATCTTTGTGATGTTAGCCTTTATCGTGCTCGTTCTTATGGGCTCGTTAGGCGAAGACAATCTGGAAAAACCCTATTTTGCGATCCCATACTACTTCCTCTGGGGCGTCATTTTGCGCGGAGCGTTTGCACTGGGCTCGTTCCGTAAAAATTGTGGGTCAAACTGCATCACCTCGTCGTCGAACGTCGGCGTATCGCCTTCTGGCGGCTCTTTATCTTCTGCGACAGGAGGGTGAGCGCGCCGGTAGGAACCGCGTCTACCGCCTCGATCGCGCGGAAGGCCTGCGGTGAGGTGTCACCGGGGCCATTTCTGTTTCGGCCTTGGTCGTCATACCGCACGACAAGCCCTACTGAGAGCTGGCTTACGCGCGGTTCGATCCCGTGGCCCAATGGCCGGGCCGTTTGCCGTCTGCTGCCGGAAGGCTGAGAACTTGCCCCGATCCGTCTTGTCTAGGCCGACGAGGAGAACGGGCGGATGAAGGAAGCCGCACTAAACCAGAATTAAAGAGATAAGGCGCCGTGAGGCTCTTGAGACTACCGTGGCCGTCGAGGCGCGCTCCACAAGAGATGTGCTTCTTGTAATCTTGGTTGCCTATTGACAAGCGGACAGCAATAAGAGACATGGAACTATGCGGCAGTTTTACCAGATAAAGGACTCTTTGCGCGCTTTTCGTGCGCACGCGGTCATTTGTCTAATCGTGCTGCAAGCAGTCGCCTTTCTTTTCGCGCCCGTCAGCCGGAGCCACGTCCAGAACGATATTCCCGGGGTTTCGCTCGCTTTGGCTGGCGCAATATGCGGGGACGACGCGCCTCATGGCGATCCAGCGCATTCTACTCACGATTGCCAGTGTGTGCTTTGTGCGGGTGCCGGACGCGACCATTGGAACGTAACGCCTGCGTTGCTCGCGGCTGTGGCGATCTTACTGACGCCGGATCTAGAAGAATCGTCGGCGGCGTCGAGTTCGCAAGAGTCTCCGTCGCTGCCATCTCGACGTTTCCTCATACCGCTTTCTCGCGGGCCCCCGACCTCCCTCTCCTAATACTCCCACGCTGGGCGATTTAGTCCGCTCGGCCACCTTCTCGCACTGTTTTTGCGCGTGTCGCGAACAGGAGGCGAAGCTATGTACATTTTTCTGGTGTTGGCGCTGTTCGTGGCGGTTTCCGCGCCTCTTGGCGTCGCGCGAGCCGCGCAGGACGATCGCGGTGAAAAGCAGCAGGTCGCAATTCGTTTCTCATTGGCGGCTGGAGGCAATTCGGTCCGATGCGGGCAAGACATTCCGGGCCTCGGAACCGGCGGCCGCTCTGCGCAGCTCCGTGATGCGAGACTCTATATATCGGCTGCCGCGCTCATCGACGCCGCCGGGCGCGAAGTTCCCATCGAATTGGACCAGAATGATTGGCAGTACGCAAACGTCGCTTTGCTGGATTTCGAGGACAAGACCGGCAAATGCGTCGGCAATGCCGAAACATACGACACGATCAAGGGGCTGGCGCCGAAAGGACGCTATCGGGGCGTCAGCTTCGTCGTCGGCGTTCCGAGCATCGTAAAGGACAAAGAGGGAAAGGACATCTTTCTCAATCACTCGAACTTCGCGACGGCGCCGGCGCCGCTCGACATTCAGGCGATGGCCTGGAATTGGCAGGCTGGGCGTAAGTTCATCAAGGTCGAAGTCGATCCGGAGGGAGGCGTGACGCGCCCTCCGATCACGCCCAAGCTTGCGCCGGGCAGTGCGGACGGCGCTACGGCGAGCGCCATTGGCGCTCCCGCAATGGCCGATGCGCCGAAGCCGGCGCCTTCGAAGGTCAACGCCGACGGCACAGTCACCGTATCGACCTGGATGCTGCATTTAGGCTCGACCGGGTGTCATGGCGACGCGGTAAAAGGCGAGATCACCTCTTGCGCCAGCGCCAATCGAATTCCGGTAAAATTTGCGTCATTCGACCCGTCCCGACAACGCGTGGTTTTAGATTTGGCGGCCTTGTTCTCCGGCATCGATCTTGGCCAAGACAAGGGCTTCTCGACGGGATGCATGAGCGGCCCCGCCGACCCCGAATGTGGGCCGATGTTCGAGAATTTGGCGCTTCGGCTCAAAGAAACCGCCCTTGATGCGAACGACGCCGGTAAACCATCCGGCGCGGTCACGAAAATTTTCCGTGTGGAGACCGCGAAATGACTCGTCGTCATCTTGCCGTCCTTCTGACGGCTCTCACGCTGATCTCTCCCGCAGCTCATGGAGGAGCGGACCAAAACGAGTCTGCGTGGCGCTGGTCCTTGCCGGATTTCTTGCCGCCGCCTCGCGTCCCGACGGACAATCCAATGTCGGAGTCCCGCTTCCAGCTCGGGCGTAAGCTGTTTTACGACACACGGCTGTCGGGAAACGGGAAGGAAAGCTGTGCCTCGTGCCATTTGCAGCGTCTCGCGTTCACAGATGGGCGCAAGCTCGGCGTGGGCGCCACGGGCCAGAACACGCCGCGCAATGCGCCGAGCATTGCAAACGTGTCCTGGCGTGCGACGCTTACCTGGGCCAACCCGGCAATGGTCACGCTGGAGCGACAGATGGAAGCCCCGCTCTTTGGCGAAGACCCGATCGAAATGGGCGTCAACGACAAGAACCGGAAGGAAATTCTTTCGCGCTTTGCAAATGACGCAACCTATCGCCAAGATTTCGCAGCGGCTTTCCCCGGCGAAGCGGAGCCGCTCAGCTTTGGAAACATCATCAAAGCGATCGCCGTATTCGAACGCGGCGCTGTGTCAGCGAATTCGAAATACGACCTCTACCTCCAAGGAAAGGCGACGCTGACCCCCGAGGAAATCCGCGGCAAGGATCTGTTTTTCGGAGAGAAAGCCGAGTGCCATCACTGCCATGGGAGCGTCAATTTCGACGATCAGTTTTATCACGCCAAAACCCGTGGCGTCGAAACCCCGTTCCACAATACGGGGCTATATAATCTCGACAAGGACGGGTCATATCCAGCGCCCAATCGCGGCGTTTACGAGAACACTCACAAGCCAGAAGATATGGGGACATTCCGCGCGCCCAGTCTGCGGAATATCGCCGTGACAGCCCCTTACATGCACGACGGAAGCGTTGCAACTCTCGAGGATGCTGTCGAGATCTATGCCGCCGGCGGGCGGAACCTGAAGGACGGTCCCTTCGCGGGCGATGGACGCCACAATCCAAACAAGAGCGCGCTGATCGTTCCGATTGATCTCAGCGAGCAAGAGAAATCGGATCTCATCGCGTTTTTGAAAACGCTTACGGATGAGTCTTTCCTCTCGTCACCGCGTTTCAGCGATCCGTGGAACGGCGCCTCGACCTCGATCGGCGTCTCGGTCGTTACTCCGCCTCATTGAGATCAAACTGCTGAGGAATTCGGTCCGTGGCTAACAAGATTCGCCTGACGCGCCGCGTTTTTGTTTCACTCGCGTTGGCGCAGCATCATCTGCCGCGCGAGACTCGTCCCTAGAGCGCATCCCGCAAAGGTTGAGAGACTTTTTGCGAAAAGAATGCGCTCCAGCTTTTTAAAGCTGCGCGCATTCTCTTAGCTCGGATGATTCCATGCGAGCGGAAAGCGCGCTAGGCGGGTCCCCCTCAAGTCCTGGCGTTGGGCAAAAGCAAGGAATCGCGGAGGTCCATGCTTCTTCGCATCTTCCTATTAACAGTCGTCTTTTGGCAGGTGATTGGCGCATCGGCGACTTTTGCCGTGCGGGGTCATGGCTCGCGCATGGAGGGCCAAATCTGCCGGATTGGCGCCTCGCCTGGATCGCCTCTGAGCCCGATCGATTCTCCCTATGCGTGCGATTGCAGCTTTTTCTGTAGCGCTTGCGGGGATCTGCAGCCGTTCCTGCACGCCCAAGATCACGCTGCCTACATAGGCGGCTCTTCGACAGAGATCGGCGCGAGTCCTTGGGGCTGCGATGATCTATCGCCCCTGCATTCGCGCTGCCAAAGGGCGCGCGCTCCGCCCGTCTAATCTCCTTTCGCTTCTATCTTCCGTGGCCTTGGGTCTCGGCCATCGTCCCTGAATTAATGCGTTGCAACGCACCCCGCATTGACGAGGCCGGCGCCAGGAACGCGTTCGTGCGCTAGGCCGCGCTCAACAGCCAGATTGGACGTCGAGCCTTCAATCGAGGGCCGCCGGAATGCACGCGACCTCACCCTTTCCCCAACCGGAGCGCAACAGCGCCCACAACACCGCGAGGTGCTCATGCGCCATTCATCCACCCTCGAGCGCTTGTTTCGCAATCACCATCGCGCGCTCACAAGCCGAGCGAAACGTCTGATCGGCGCACACGAAGCCGAGGACATCGTCCAAGAGGCTTATCTAAAAATGCTCGAAAAGGGAGACTGGGAAAATGTAACCAACGTCCGGAGCTATCTATCGAAGACCGCCTCGAACATCGCAATCGATTGGCTTCGTCGGGAGAGGGCGCGCAGCAAGTCCATCGCCAACGACGTAGCATTCACACAATTGGCGAGTGGCGAGGCGTCTGTTGCCGTCGCCTCGATCGAATCGGACCCGATGTTTCACTTGAGAATGATCCTTGGTCATCTGCCGCCGGATTGCCTCAGAATCTTCCTCCTAAGCCGGGTTCTCGGGCACAGCCACGCCGAGGTGGCGAAAGAAACCGGCCTGTCCGTTCGAACTGTCTATCGCTGTATCAATCGCGCACTCGAGCTTCTGGATGTCGATCCTAGCAAAGCTGAAGGCCTGGCGGCGCAACGGTCCGGGGAAGCCAGCCGACCTTCAATTGGCGCCCATAAGAAAAAACTAATTCAGCAGAGTCCGATTTGCCCGGTGCCGATCGTCTTACCTAACGGGCCTCCCAATTCGGAGCCTCGTCCGATCAAAATCGGACAAATTCACACCAGGAGAAACGCCATGAAAATTCGCATTGCCAAGCGCGTCGAGCTCAATGTCATCGGCCGCGCCAGCGCCCGTTGCGCGTCGACCTGCGCGATGACGAACGGCTAACCAACTGCCGAGGCCTTGCGTCGATCCCAGCCGGGATCGACGCAAGCGCCTACAAAAGACGCAGAAAGGATAGAGCTACATGCGCATCGGCCTCAATTTCACGCTCGGCGACACATATGATATGGTGAAGCGATTGCTCGCTGAAGGTCATATCGACTACTGCGAGTTTCTAATCGACAATTTTTTCTGCGTCGACCCTGCGGAAATTGCCGGCGCTTTTGATTGCCCTGTCGGCTTCCACGTCATGTATTCGCGTTTTTTGGAAAGCGACGAGGCGACGCTCGTCGAATTCGCGAAGAGATTACGCGATTACATAGACGCCGCTGATCCGATCTACGTCTCGGATCATATTTTGCGGTTTTCGCATGACGGCCGGCAATTTTTTCATTTAGGAGAAATCGACTATTTTGCAGAGTATGATTTCGTGCGCGATCGGGCGCTGCGCTGGCAGGAACTGGTGGGCCAGAAAATTCATTTCGAAAACTATCCCTCTATCATGGATGGCGGCCTCGAAGCGCCTCGCTTTTTCGAACGCCTCATCGACGACACCGGCGCAGGCGTGCTCTTCGACGCCTCGAACGCGATCTGTTCTCATCGCAATTGCGGGACTCCCCTAGAGTCATGGCGACGCGTCATCGGTTCAGCCGAGCATTTTCACGTCGCCGGATACAGGCAGTCTCTGATCGAGCCATATATCGCATTGGATACTCACGCCGAGGCGCTGGCGGCGGACACTCTGAGCTTCCTTCGGGATTACAGGTCGGTCTTCGACAAATCGGGCGCGACGATCACTTACGAGCGTGACGACGAGATCGAGTTCGACGCCATCGTCGAGGACCTCAAAGAGATAAGAAAAATTTTCGCCGAACCGATGGAAGGTCACAGGAATGAACTTGTCTTATCCGCCCACGAGAGCTGATCGCGATCTCTACCCCGCGCTCATGTCGATCGAAGAGAGCGAAAATTTCCCGCGAGATCATAAGTCATTCGTGCGTATCGACACGAGCCTTCGCGTCTACTGGCACACGCTGTTCGATATATGTCCGGATTTACTGACACTCTCGGGCCCGGATGGGATGGCGATCTTTCGACCCTTTATGGCGTGGGCCGCGCGCCGGCGTCTGGCCTTCGACTGGTCGTTTTATCTCTGGGTATATGTGTGGCTGCAAGAGTCGGAATTCAGAGATCGGTTGGATCGAGACGGGTTGCTTCAAACAATCATGGGCGCCTCTGCGGCGCGCTGGGCGATCCTCGATCGCAGCAGGGACTGTGGAATTGTGATCGGCTGCGCCGACACAAGCGATCTCGTGGTGGGCTGGAAATGCCACAGCATCCGGGGTGGGCGGCAAATCGAGCTCATCGAGCCCGAGGAAGCGCTGCCGCCGCCAGCCAATACGTTCGGGTATTTTAGGCAGCCCGATTTCGAGCTCGGCGGATTTCCCGGATGGCAAGGCTTGTCGAGATGATCGACACGGGGTTCTGGCGTGGATATTCGATGCTCGCGGCGAGCGCCTGCGCTGCATCTGTGACCATGCAGATCGACCTTGCTATGATCGCCAGATCGGGAGGGCGCGTTGCGGGCGCCTTCGCCGTTCTCATGCGTATGACCTTGCTGGATGTGGCTTTGACGATCGCCTTGGCCTCCGTCGCCGGGATTGCCGCCGCTCATGCGACAGACCGTGACCATCTCGGTAGCGTCGCCGGCCAGTTATGCGTTCTTGTCACAGCGGTTGGCGTCGCCACGAGCGCTTTCGGCTTCTTTGCTTATCCGCCCCTGTTGGCGCAGTTGATAGGGACGGAGGAAGCGGCGCCTTTGATCGGCCAGCCCATCTTTTGGCTCGTCGCCGGCACGCCCTTGCGAATGCTCGCGAATGCACAAGGTTTTGTGCTGCATGCCCTCGGGCAGGGCTCGGTGGCGTTCCGTTCGAAACTTGCCGAGGCCCCGTCGAAGTTTATTCTCAATTTCCTCCTCATGGACGCGCTCGGATTTGATCTAGCGGGGTGCATGATCGCCGGCTTCGTCATCGCAGCCGCTTCGTCCTTGTGGCTTTGGCTTCGTTTGCGGGAGCTCGGCGCCTGGTCGTTCGATTGGCCAGAGCGCGCCTTTGCGCGATGGTTTCTCTGGACAACATTTTGGGAATCCCATCGTATCCTGTCGCCTCAAGCGGCAATGCTCCTCGCCCTGGCTCTGTTCTCCTCCACGCGATTTAGCGGCTACGGCGTCGATCGTCTCGACGCCTTCGCGGCGGGGCAAGCCTTCATGTTGTTTGTTCTCAGCCCGATGCCCGTCTTGACGCGTTTCCTTGCCCTGCGTTTAACAGCCGTCGCGCCTCAGAAACAATCACCCGCGCTGATCAAATTGGCGCAATCCGGCGCGCCAATCGTTTCGATTACTGCAATTTCTCTATTCATTGGCCGCGACTGGATTGGCGACTCCCTATACCATCAGCACGGATCCTGGTGGTCGACGTTTATCGCCGTCTTGTCTCTGTCACTTCCCATTCGATATTTGGGCTGCGTGTCGAGGGGAGCGATGCTCGCGCGCGGCCGGTTTCCCGAGCTCGCCATGATCGATGCGTTTGCGCAATGGCTCCTCACGCCGCTGTTTCTGTTTCTCGGCCTTTCCGCTGATGCTTCGTGGTTGGCTTATCTTTCGCTCATCATTCCGGAAGTCGCTTGCGTCTGCTTGATTCCGGTCGCGCTCTGTCGATCGCGCCACAGCGCTTCCCTCTCACCGCTTCCATCCGAAGGGCCTATTCGATGATCCGACAGAGAGTGCCTGTGTTGATCGTAGGCGCGGGATACGCTGGCCTATCTGCCGCGACCCTGCTTGCCTGGCGGGGAGTTCAATGCATGCTGGTCGAACGACGCGAATCGACATCGCGGCTTCCAAAAGCGCATGGATTGAACAGGCGAAGCATGGAAGTGCTGAGGGTCGTCGAAGGCCTGGAAGAAGCGTTGCATTCTGCGAGCGGCGCTCCCGCAAACGACTCCACGCTCATCATCGCCGAGCGCGTCGTCGGGCCTGCAATCGCAACGCTGGTCACCAAGAACGCGCTCGATTCGACTCTCGTGTCGCCCGCGAAGGTATGCACCGCCGGTCAGGATCGCGTCGAGCCCGTGCTGTTGCGCTATGCCGAGGAACACGGCGCCGACGTCAATTTCTCAACCACTCTTGTCGAGTTTCGCGCGATGAGCGAAGGCGTCGAAGCAGTCCTTCGCGACGAAAAGACCGGCGCCGAAAGGATCGTGTTTGCTGATTACCTCATCGCCGCTGACGGCGCTGAAGGGGCGATCCGGGAAGTCGCCGGCGTGAAGATGGACGGACCTGGCGTGCTAGCGCATACGGTCTCAATTCTTTTCGAAGCCGATCTGGCGTCGGTTTTGCCGAGCCGCGGGCTTGTGCTTTATTATCTCCGGCATCCATCCTTCAGTGGCTCTATCGTTACCTGCGACGACCCAAATCTGTTCCAACTCAACGTCGAGTATGACCCCGCCTTCGACAAGGCTTCGGATTTTGACTTGGATCGCTGCGCCCAATTTGTGAGGGACGCGGTCGGCCTGAGCGACCTTGAATTCGAGATACGCGACATTTGGCCGTGGAAGATGTCTGCCTTGATGGCCGATCGTATGTCGTTCGGCCGTGTATTGCTTGCCGGGGATTGCGCACATGTCATGCCGCCGGTGGGAGGATTAGGCGGGCAAACGGCGATACAGGACGCCGCCGACCTTGCGTGGAAGCTCGCCTTGGTGATCAAAGGGCACGCTGCTCCGACTCTGGTTGAGACCTACGAGCCCGAGCGTCGGCCGGTCGCGCGTATCGCCATTGCGCGGCAGATCGCCAATTACGTCGAACGTCTTTTGCCGGACCGGCAGGAGTTGCGCATTCCAGCCGACGAATATGACATGCTCTCGACCTCGATCGGGTATCGCTATCGCTCCAGCGCCATCATCTCGGAGTCGGACGATAGTGGAAAGGCGGTCGAAAACCCGCTGGAGGCGAGCGGCGCGCCCGGAACCCGTCTTCCGCACGTCTGGTTGGTCCGTGGCGGAGAGCGACTCTCCTCTCACGATCTGATCGGCCGCCATTTCGTTTTGTTTGCGGGTCCGGAAGGCAAATGCTGGGCCGAGGCTGCGGAGGAAATCTCCAAGGCGGACCCGCCGCTTTCGTGCTACCGGCTGTCCAGCGACATAGCCGATCCTAGCGATCAGTTTCTCTCACGCTTGGGATTGTCTTCAAGCGGCGCGGTTCTGGTGCGCCCGGATGGCTATATTGCGTGGCGGTCGCGCGAGGGCCAGCGGCAAGCGCATTCGGTTCTGGAAGGCGCTTTTGCGCGTGTGCGCGGCATGAGGTCTATGACGCAATCACACCAAGCCGAGGCTGAATCGCTGTTCGAAACGGGGCTATGAGTTCGCACCCACAAGGAACAACCCAGGGTGTCGAACTCATAAGCTAAGAAGCAGGCGCACGCCGAGCGTCCTGGACCGGCTTTTGTTTCTAACATCGGATATCCCAATATGTGGAGGATGGACATGTCGCGGAGTTTCGGCGTCTCTGAAAGCCCATTCGCTTCGCAGCGGATAACGGTCGACCAGCAACGGGTCGAGACGCTGCAGCTTCCCTATCGGGATTTCAGAGAGCTGTCTTTAGCTGGGGAGAATTGGCGGAAGTTGCCTTTAGAGGCGCGGCGCCAGTTCAGAAGCTATTATTTTTTCAATCCCCCAAAATGGCGGGTGTGGGCGCGGCGGCTGGGGTCGGCCGAACGCATGGAGCCCAGCTTCGCTTCAATCGGCGCAGTGCGTTCGGGCACGTCATTTCTATCGTCCTATATATTCCAGCATCCCCATGTGGTGCTCCCGCTTTCCAAGGAAATATCCTTTACAGAAACCATGAGAGACCTCATGGCGCATTTTCCCACTCTGGCCGAGCAACATGCCGCCGAACGGCGGTATGGCGGCGCCATCACCGGCTATTGCACGCCGGTGATGCCTAATCCGCTATGGATATTCCTTGCCAAGTCGATGTTTCCCAATTTGCAAATCGTCTGCGTGCTGCGGGATCCGGTCGAACGCGCATTTTCTCATTGGCGCTGGGACCAAAAGCGATTTGTAGAACGAAAAAAGCTCGACCCGCATTGGAAGGGATTTCCCACGTTCGAAACGCTCATTCGGACAGAACAAGAGACAATCCGAGCCGGGGGCATGGAGGTCCATGCCTTTTCTGGCGCGCGCGCTGGCTATTTGAGGCACGGCATCTATGCGCCGTTTCTTCGTTTGCTGGCGGAGCAGTTCGGGCGCGAACGCATTTTCGTCGTTGACGCCGCCGAACTCTTCCGCGATCCGGGCGGCGTTACGAAACGGATCTACGGATTCCTTGGCCTTCCGCAGATCGAGCCGCTTATTATCGACGAGCAAAACTCGGGTCCATCAGGCGCGCTTCCCGATGCGCTGCGCTCGGAACTCACAGAATTCTTCCGCCCCTATAATGAAGCGACGTACGAAATTGTCGGAAAAGATTTCGGTTGGGGAACAGCTTATACGGGGTCCGAGTGATTGGTGCGGCGCATTGCCGACGCTCGCGCAGCGAGCGATCGGAAATGACAAGCGCCAATGCGAGTTATTCAAACGGGAATGGTGGCAGATGTTCTGGGAGAACCCAGCCTAATCTCAGGGCGCGCGTATTGTTCATTCCGGCGACGTTAGGCGGTGTCCGGCTTGGGGAGTGTCTGTGTGATCGATGATAGAGGAAATCCTCACGCAACTGCAATGCAGCCGATGAGCGGTCCCGTGCATCAGCGCACGCAGCATATTCAGTGGCAGCCGACGTTGGTCGACAAGGCCAGGCGGGCCACTCAGAAAAGCCAGAAGCCTGTTGTCTTGTGGTTTACCGGACTTTCTGGAGCCGGCAAGACCACGCTCGCCAGTCTTGTCGAAAAACATTTGTACGAGAAAGGGAAACATACTTACCTGCTCGACGGCGATAACCTCCGTCACGGGCTCAGCAATGACCTTGGCTTTACCGATGCCGATCGCGTGGAGAATATCCGACGCGTCGCCGAAGTCGCCAAACTGATGGCAGACGCTGGTCTCATCGTGCTCGTTTCCCTAATTTCCCCATTCCGTTTCGAGCGACATCTGGCCCGCGAAATCATGGCCCAGGGCGAATTCGTGGAGATTTTTGTCGACACGCCGCTCGAAGAATGCGTGAGGCGCGACTCCAAGGGCTTATATAAGCGTGCAATGTCCGGTGAGATCCAGAATTTTACCGGGGTTTCGTCGCCTTACGAGGAGCCCGAGAGCCCTGAGCTCCACATTCGGACCGTTGGTTGTGATCCCTTCGAGCTCGCACGCCGCGTCGAAGATTACGTGGACCTGCATATTCGCTAGACGAGACTTCTCTGTGCCCGACCGGACGCCAATGACGTCATTCCGGTCGACATCGCGCCGGACGAGCTTCTTCGCCGCCTGAAGGTGGGAAGGTCTATGTTCCCAAGAGGGCCCGGTGGGCGACGCCAGCTCGAACGGCCGGGAATCGGCGCGTGAACAAGCTTCGGGTCCTCATTTGAAGCTCTGGCGCAGGTTTCCGAGAGCATGGGCGTCCGGCCTGTGCGCCATTTTCGCGCGTAACGTCGGCGAATTCGCCTTACCGAGGCCAGGACGGCGATCCTCCATTGCCGATAGCACGCCCTTGGCACGCTTTCCGCTCGCATGGAATCATGCGAGCGATGAGAAAGCGCGCAGCGCAGCGTCAAAAAGTTGGAGCGCATTCTAACCGCAAAAATCTATCAACTTTTGCCAAAATGCGCTCTCGATTGCCGCGAAGGCGCGCCGCCGTCCCCTCGGCCTGCTGGCCGCGCACGGAAGAACTGCCGTGCCCTGGGCGCTCTCACTTACGCTCCCGCTTGAAGCGCAGGCAAGCTTTCCATTACCATCCTCCCGCTAAATAGCTAGAAATGTTGGAATAAGCCCGAACAGACAATATCGACGCGTGTTTGAATTAGGGGGCGCGCCATGGATGGCCGGCGCGATGCGAGGCCATTAGCCAGTAAACGAGCGGAGACCATCCTCGGGCATGTCCGAATGCGCGTCGCAATTAGATCGCAAACGCCATTTCCTTGTCCTGATCGTCGGCAGTGGCGGAGCAGAGCGGGAATTCGTTTGTCGTGCGCTCGAACGAGACGGGCTTAATGTGGTCGAGGCGCCTTATGGGCAGGACGGCCTCGCCAGATTGAGGCAGCTCGAGCCCGACTGCCTCGTCCTGGATGAAGGCTTGGAAAGCGAGCGCCATGAATTTCTCGCGGCCTTGCGAGAGGGCGGCGAGCCGTCTGGCTCCATTATCGCAATCGATGCGCATTCGACCGGAATCTTCGATGCGGAGACCGACGGGGCGGTCCATCTGCAAAAAAGCACTCTCTCGGATGAAGGCGTCGCGGCCGCGGTTCGCGTTGCGGTCGATCTGGCCCGTATAACGAAAGAGAATAATCTTTTGGTTTCGAGATTTTGCGAAAGCAGGTGCCACTTGAACGCTTTTATTCGGCAGGCGCCGGTCGCAATCGCCATGTTCGACACGGAGATGCGCCACATCGCCTATAGTCACAAATGGCTCGACGCCTTTGGGATGCGGGCCGATGTGCTCGGTCGATCATTATACGACGTCCTTCCCAGGGTTCCGGAGCACTGGCGCAAACTGCACCGACAGGCGCTGCAGGGCGAAAGCGTCTCGCGGCGAGAGGATCTCCTTCTCTCCCCTGATGGGCGTCGCCAGTGGCTGGCTTGGGACGCATCGCCGTGGCGCGCCTCCGACCAAAAAATTGGCGGCGTTTTGCTCGCCGTCCAGGATATCACAGGGCGGCGGGCGATCGAGGACGCCCTCGAGACAAATCAGGCCCAGCTCGAGGCGGCCCTCGCAAGTATGACGGAGTCTATCGCAATTTACGGCGCGGACGGGCGGCTGACGCAGTTCAACGGAGGCTTCGTCAGATTCCATAGATTCGACGACGCCGGGGATTACAAAAAATCGGACCCCTCATTTCTCGAATATTATGACGAGTCAGGGCATTTCGTGCCCTGGAGAGATCTGCCCGACCGGCGGGCGATGAACGGCGAGACAGGCATCGGCCTCGTTTATCGCTTGCAGCGCAAAGAGACGGCCGCCCAATGGTTCGGGAAGTATAATTTTGGCCCCATCCGCGGCCGCGGGGGCGAGATCGTCGGCGCCGTCGTTACCGCGCATGACGTTACGGAAGAGAAACGCGCCGATGAAGCCCGGCGAGAGGCGGAACGACGCAAGGACGAATTTCTTGCGGTCCTCGCGCACGAACTGCGCAACCCGCTCGCGCCGATCCACAATGCGGTTGAAGTTCTGCGGCGGACCGAAGACGCGCCCGCCGAAAAGCGACGCACCATGCTCGATATGATGGAACGCCAAGTGCGGCATCTGGTGCGGCTCGTCGACGATCTGATCGAGATTTCGAGAATCGAGCGCGATAAGATCGAGCTTCGGCGGGAGCGTTGCGAGCTTGCGTCGATCCTGCAAAATGCCGTCGAAACCGCGCAGCCCTTAGTCGAGCAGAACCGTCACAACGTCGGCCTTCATTTGCCTACCGAGAAAATCACCTTGCTCGGCGATCCGGTCCGGCTCGTGCAGATTTTCGCCAATCTCGTGAACAACGCCGCAAAATACACGCCGCCGGGGGGCGCGATCGAGATCCGGGCAGAGCGGCGGGGCGATGAAATTGTGGTCGTCGTGCGCGACAATGGCGTCGGAATCCCACCTGAGTCGCTGCCGCATGTGTTCGACCTTTTTATGCAAGGCGACTCGAGCCGCCGAGTCGGCGGGCTCGGCATCGGCTTGGCGCTCACGTGCAAGCTCGTGCAATTGCACGGCGGATCAATCGAGGCGAAAAGCGAGGGGCAGGACAAAGGCAGCGAATTTATCGTACGCCTTCCGCTTCAGCCTTCTGTTCCGCAGACCGCTTCGCCGGCGAAAGCTCGAGGCAAGGTCTCGGATCGGCCGATCCGGGCGCTCGTCATCGACGACGATCTGGATGTAGGCAATAGTCTCGGCATATTGCTCTCGACCTTGGGCGCGGAAGTTCGAGTCGTCTACGATGGCTCTTCTGGCGTGGATGCTGTTCGCGATTTCGCGCCGGAGGTTGTGTTTATCGACCTTGGCATGCCGGGGATGGACGGTTGCGAAACCGCGCGGCGGATTCGCTCCAGCCAGATCGGACGCGAGCTCAGGCTCGTGGCGCTAACGGGCTGGGGTCAGGACGAGGCGCGCGCCAGGACCAAAGAGGCCGGCTTCGACGCCCATTTGATTAAGCCTGCCTCGCTGGAGGCTCTCGAGCAGGCGCTTCAAAGGGACGCACAAGCGTGACCGCCGCCCCGTCATCCGTCGCGCCGAGGTCGGCGCTTCGCGTAGTTTTCCTGAATGATCCGGACACGGTCCGCCGCCGCCATCGCTTCGTCGGCGTCTTTCAGCAACGCTTCGGCGTCGGCGCCACGGGCGATCGAATGCGCCGCCATGTGTCGCTTCAAAATCGCTTCTTCCTGCAAGCAACGCATGGCGTTCCAAAAGGCGATCTCGGTGTTTTCGGCCAGCCCCGCCAACAGCGCCTGCTCCGTGAAGGCGTGACCGGTGTGGCACCGGAAACGCGCGGGCCTTTCGCCTTGCAACAGCGTCAGCGCGCCGTGGCATTCCGGGCATGTCAAAGCAGTCGGCTCTCCGATCTGTTTCAGCGTCTCGATCGAACCCGCTCCGCCGGCGAAGATTGCAAGCTCCGCCGCGAGATCCCGCGGCTTGTCCACCTGAGGCCGCGCGGGCTCGGCGATCATCCGAACAAGTTGCGGACCGATCTCGACCAGCGGGAGGCAATAATCGACGTGGACATTTTTGAGCGCGCTCGACGGCATCCCCGGCGCCAGGGCCTCTTTTGGATCCTGCACGATGGCCGCGCCGCCGCACAGCTTGATGGCCTGCAATCCCGCCGTTCCGTCGTCGAGATAGCCCGTGAGCACCACGCCGATTAAGCGCGGTCCGAAAACGAGCGCTGCGGATCGGAAGAGCGGATCGATCGCCGGGCGGGCGAGGTTCTCCTTGGGCCCCCGACTCAACCGGAGCCTACCATCTTCGCCGACCAGCAAATGACGGTCCGGCGGCGCTACATAGATTTTTGCGGGTTCGAGCGTTTCCTCGTCTTGCGCCGAGACGGCCGCCAGAGGCCCCGCACGATCGAGAATCTCTGGAAGCATGCCGGGGCTTGTGGGGGAGAGATGCTGGGCGATAAGCAGCGAAGCTGGCAAATCGGATGGAAGCGTGGCCACGAGCGTTCTCAGCGCGTCGATCCCGCCAGCCGAGGCGCCGATGGCGATAATGTCGAACCGCTCCATGGGGCGCACGCTCGCTATTCGAGAAACGCAAGGACTCGCTTGCGCGCGCAAGCGGTTCGCTGGATAAGCTAGCGCGCGAGGGAAGAATAGAAATGGTTGAGGATCTCGACACGCTGCCCGCTGACGCGCCTCGGTTGCCTGTCGTCGGGATTGGCGCATCCGCAGGGGGAATTATTGCCCTTCAAAAATTCTTCGACGCGCTCGGGGATGATGTCGGCGCCGCCTTTGTCGTCGTCGTCCATCTCGATCCCGCGCATTCCAGCGAATTGCCCGCCATCCTTCAAAGCCACACGCGGATGCGTGTCCTGCAGGTCAATGACCCGGCGCCGCTCGCGCCGAATATAGTCTATGTGATCCCGCCGAACCGTCGGCTGCTGGTCTCCGGCGAGAGCGTCGCGACCGGGCCTTTCGACGAGCCTCGGGGACAAAGAGCGCCGATCGATCTTTTCTTTCGCTCTTTGGCAGAGCACCACGGGGATGGCTACGCCGTTGTTCTCAGCGGCGGCGGCGCGGACGGCGCCATCGGCGCGCGCGCCATACAGGAGAAGGGCGGAATTGTTCTCGTGCAGGACCCGAACGAGGCCGAATTCCCTTCTATGCCGCGAAACGCGCTCGAAGGCGGCGCAGATTTCGTTCTTCCCGTCGCCGATCTGGCGCGAACCCTCGCCGGCTTGATCAGGGCGAGGGGGCATCTTTCGGTCTATGCGCATAATGATGAAGGCGATGAGGATTTCCTGCGTCGCATTTTGGCGCATCTTCGGTCCAGGACCGGCCAGGATTTTTCAGGCTACAAGCGCGCCACCCTGATGCGGCGCATCGCACGGCGCATGCAGGTCACGCACACCGAGCGGATGGATCAATATCTCGCCTATCTGCGAGACCACGCCGAGGAGGTGCATGCGCTTTTCAACGACCTGCTGATTTCGGTCACGAGCTTTTTCCGCGATCCGGAGGCCTATGTCGCGCTCGCCAGGCATGTGATCCCGAGATTGTTCGATCATCAGCCGCGGGAGAACGCGGTACGCGTCTGGGTTCCAGCCTGCGCGACCGGCGAGGAAGCCTATTCCATCGCTATGCTTCTGCTGGAGGAAGCCGCGCGGCGCGAGATGCGTCCAGATATCCAGATATTTGCCACCGATATCGACGAGGCCGCGCTCGCGATCGCGCGGGAAGGACGCTACCCCGCCGCGATTGCCGTCGACGTATCAGAAGAAAGGCTTCGTCGCTTCTTTGCGCGCGAAGGGGATCAATACCGCATCAGACGCGAGGTGCGCGATCTCGTCGTCTTCGCCTCGCACAGCATTTTGAAAGACCCGCCTTTCTCACATATCAACCTGATCTCCTGCCGTAACCTGCTCATCTACCTGGATCGCGATCTGCAGCAGCAGGTCGTCTCGATTCTCCATTACTCCGTGCTGGGGAAAGGCTATTTATTTCTCGGCACGTCGGAAAGCGCCGACAATCCGCCGGGGTTGTTCGCCCCCGTCGATCGCGACTCCCATATCTACCGCGCCATAGACAGGCCCCGAGACAGGTTGCCGGCTTTGCCGCGCCTCTTCACATCGGTGCGCCTTCCCGAGCTGCCTGGCGTTCCACGACCGCCGCGCACGCAAAGCGCCGTCGATTCCTCGCTGCACCGTGAGGCGCTCGAATATCTGGCGCCCCCGAGCCTGCTCGTCGACGAGGGGCATCTGATCGTCAATCTCTCCGAAACCTGCGGCAAATTCCTGCTACTTCCCAGTGGGCCCATGACCAATGACGCGGCAGAAATCGTCCGCCCAGAGCTTCGGCTGGAGCTGCGCGCGGCTTTGCACCGCGCTTTCGAAAGCAACGAGCCGACGGTCAGCCTACCGATTCCCGTGCGGTTCAATGGCGCACCCAAGGCCGTCGTGCTGCATGTGCGCCCGGTCAAGCGCGATGACGCGCCGCGCGCCGCGCTGGTGATGTTCATCGAGGGCGGCGCAGCCGAGCCGGTTGCGCCCGCCGGGGCCGAAGGCGGCGAGCAGTCGCGAGTGGTCGCTCAGCTTCGTGAGGAGCTGCACGCGACCCGCACAGTGCTGCGCACCACGCGCGAACAATATGAGGCGGCGACAGAAGAGCTGCGCGCCGCCAATGAAGAGCTGCAATCCATCAACGAGGAATATCGCTCGACCGCCGAAGAGCTCGAAACGAGCAAGGAGGAGCTGCAGTCGATCAACGAGGAGCTTCAGACCCTCAACAATGAATTGAAACTCAAGCTCGAGATGGTGTCGCGCGCGCATAACGATTTGCAGAATCTGATGGCTGCGACGGACGTGAGCACGATGTTCCTCGACTCGAGCCTGCGCATCGAACGCTTCACGCCGCGTATCGCCGAACTCTTCAACATCGTCCAAGGAGACGAAGGGCGCCCTGTCACCGATTTCACCCATCGCCTGGAATACCAGGATTTGGTAGCGGACGCGCAGCGCGTGCTGGCGGACCTTATTCCAATCGAACGAACGGTGCGCACCGTCGCGGGCCGATGGTTTTTGCTGCGTCTGCGGCCTTATAGGACCATCGATGACAAAATCGAGGGCGTCGTCGCGACATTCGTCGACGCCACCGAACACCGGGAAGCCGAGGCCGCCTGGGAGGCGCGCCAGCAAGGGTTGCTCAAGGAAATTGCCGATCGAGCCGAGTGTACGCTCGAGGTCGTGCGAATGCTGGCGAGCCATACGCTTGGCGACGGCCGGGCGACGCCGGACGCCTTGAAAGCGCTTCTGTCGGGCCTCGACGCGCTCTTGGAGACCAATCGATTGCTGGTGGAAAGCGACTGGCGGGGCGCGGCGGTCGACGCCATCGCCCGCCGGCTGCTCGCCGCCCACGGAGCCGAATTCATGAAAGCGACCCAGCTCGCAGGCCCTTCGGTCTTAGTCGCGCCCAGAGTCGCTATGGCGCTCGCCCTGGTTTTGCAGTCGCTCTCGCAAACGGCCGTAGAGCACCGCACCGAGGGGCACAACGCGCAGGTGGAAGTTAGGTGGCAAACACGGACGATGGAGAACGGCGCTCAACTCCTGGAGCTGAAATGGACGGAGCGCGGCGGCGCCGCCGCGCCCGACTACGCCGCGGCAAGCGCCGCCTTTTCTGTTATCGAGCAAGCCGTGAAGGGCAGTAGCGCTCGCAGTAGCTGTGACGCTGGCGAGTTCCACTGCTCGATCGCCCTGCCCCTTACTTCCTAGCGCGCTTTCTCGCCGCTCGCATGATTTCCATGCGAGCGGAAAGCGCGCACTTTAAAAGTGCTGGAGCGCATTCTTTAGCGAAAGACTGCGAGAAATCCTCGCGCAAGTTTTTCGATGGTCTCGCGCGTGAACAGGCTCGTCGCATACATCAGGCTGGCGCTGATCTCGCTTTCGTCGATTGCGAGCGAAAGGGTCAGCGGGCGCCGGACGAAAATGCGCGCGGCAGGGGTGCGGGAGAGCCGCAGCCCGGCAAGCTGCACGTTTTGCGGCGCCGCGTCCTCGACGACGAGGGCAGCGTCGCCGAGGCGTTCCGCGTCGGGGCCGTGATCCTTTCGCAAAGCGGCGACGATCTCGTGCCACGGCGCGTTCTGATGTGCGAGCGCGGCAAGGGTTGTTGCGCGCACGCATGGCGCGAGCTCGTCGATCGGCCGGTGAGCGCCATCGATGCGCAACGGCAGAGTGTTCATGAAAGGTCCGAGCATTCGGTGCGTGGCCGGATGGTGCCGGCGCGACACCGGAAGGGCGATGGTCACGCTCTCTCTTCCAAGCTCATGCGCGAGCGTGGATGCGAAAGCGGCGCTCAACGCCATCGGCAGGGTTGCGCGTTCGCGCATGGCGCAAGCCTTTGCAGCCTCCACAGCGACGCGTGGAAGCGTGAAGCGCAGAATATCACCCTCCGAAGGAAGTTCGCCCGAGGCGCGCGGCCAATCGGTCGGCAGCGGCGACGTGAGGCCAGCTTCGTATTCATGCCGAAAATGTTCGACCTGTTCGTCGCGCGCTTTCTGCGTGAGCCATTGACGCTCCCAAATCGCATAATCCGCGTAGGACAGCGACGGATCGAGGAGGGGGAAGAGGTCTATTCCCTCCAGGCTGTTCGCGTAAAGGGCCCAGATTTCGCCAAGCAACATACGAACTGTCGCGCCGTCGGCGAGCATGCGGTGACAGCGCAGCCGTAGCAACCATTCTTCCTCTCCCTTCCGCTCGAGCGACATCTGAACAGCCGCTTGGCCATCAGCGAATGCGCGCCCCGCCGGCGAAAGGCTTTCGAGCTCGCAGCGCGAGATCTCAGGGATGCCGTCGAGAACGCGCAGCGTCAGCCCGCTGTCGGTCGGCGCGACGATGGTTCGCAATATGGCGTGGCGCTGCAACGCCTCTTGCATGGACCGAATTTGTCGTTCTTCGTCCAGCGGCCCCACGATGCGCACGCTCACGTCGATCCAGTTCCCCGGCGATCCCGGATGAGCCTGTTCCGCTGACCATGCGATTTCCTGGGCCATGGACGCCGGCGTCGCAGTTCCCGCCGGCGCCTTTACAAGTTGTGGCAGGACGGCGAGCGATCCGTGGCGGGCGCTTTCGAGCCGCGCCGCAAGAGCGGCCAGCGTCTGGTCCTCGAAAATGGCGTTCAGCGGCAGCTCCACATCAAGGTTTTGGTGAATGCGGGCGCGGAGCTGGGCGGCGAGCATCGAATGGCCGCCGAGAAGGAAGAAGTTGTCGTTCGCCCCAACGCGCTCGACCTTCAACAAATCCCGCCACAGCGTCGCCAGGGTCTCCTCGACTCCCGGCCTCGGCGCGACGAACGCGACGTCCGTCGCGATGCGGGTCGGCGCCGGCAGCGCCGCGCGGTCGAGCTTGCCGTTCGGTGTCGTCGGCATTCTTTCGAGGGTCACGAAGGAAGATGGGATCATGTGCTCTGGCAGAATGCAACGCAAGTGATCACGCAGCGCTTGCGCGGAAACTTCGGCCCCATTGATGGTCACATAGGCGGCAAGGCGCTTGTCGCCGTCATCGTCGAAGGCTGCGACCGCCGCCTCCTTCACCAGCGGATGATCGAGCAGGACGCGCTCGATCTCGCCGGGTTCGACGCGCACGCCGCGGATTTTGACTTGTGCGTCGTCGCGACCGAGGAATTCGAACAGGCCGTTCTCGTTCATGCGCACGATGTCGCCAGCGGCATAGAAGCGTTGCGGGACGTTGCTGGCGTCCTCGAATTCGAAGAAGCGCTCCGTGGAGAGAGCGGGCTCGCCGAGGTATCCGAGCGCGAGGCAGGCGCCGCCGATGTGCAACTGCCCGGGGACGCCGACAGGCGTTTGTCGCCGCTGTGCGTCGAGCGCGATCATCCGGACGTTCGCGCGCGGCCTCCCGATCGGCACGATCGCCTGCGGGTCGGCCTCTGCCTGCGGATCGACCGGATGCAGGCTGACGATGCCGGCGGTTTCCGTCTGCCCATAGAGATTGAACCAACGAACCTTGTCGCCGACGAGCGCGCGCCAATCGCGCGCGAGCCCATAGCGCAGGGGTTCGCTCGCGGTAAGCAGGAGACGTAGATCATTGTCGAGGAGCGTGGCGCGCTCGGCATTCGGCAGCATCCGCAGCGAGTCGACCACTTGCCTCACGACCGAGGGCACGAGATCGACGATGGTCGCCTCCGCCGCGCGCACACGTGCAAGCAAGGCGAATGGGTCGCGTCGTTCGTCATTGTCGGCGACGATGATTCTCGCGCCGGCGGCGAGCGGCGCCAAAATCTGCCGCATCGAGGACGAGAAAGCGATTGAAGCGGTGTGCAGCCAGGCGTCCGAAGGTCGCACATCGAGTTCGCGTACCAGTGTTTGCGCATATTCGGCGGCGGCGCCATGCGAGATCACGACGCCCTTGGGCCGGCCGGTGGAGCCCGACGTGAACACGATATAGGCGGGATCCGACGGCCCCACCGCGGGCGCGAGCGGCTCGGCCGACTCTTTTGCGACTTCGGGGCCGAGCGGCTCCGACACTTCGAGCGCAACATTCGCTTCGGCGAGCATGTGCGCGATACGATCTTTCGGATAGGATTCATCTAGGGGAACATAGATTGCGCCGGCCTTCATGACGCCGAGCATGCCGACGATCATATCGACCTTTCGTCCCGTCCGTACCGCCACGGCCGCCCCGGCGCCAATTCCTTGGCTACGCAGCCAGCGCGCCAGCCGGCGAGCGGCTGCTTCCAGCTCGGCGTAAGTGAGGCGGCGCTCGCCATCTTCGCAGGCGACGGCTTCGCCGCGCTGGACGGCGACGGACTCGAATAGTTCCGCGACCGTCAGCGGGCCGGCAAGCGCCAGCGGCGCCGCCGCTCGCCCGGCGGCAAGCTCCTCCGGCGTGAGCAGCGGGAGGGCCGACAGGCGGCGCGTCGGGTTCTCGACAATCGCGTCGAGCGCATTGAGGAAATGGCGCAGCAGGCGCTCGATCCTGGGCGCGTCGAACAGGTCGGTCGAATATTCGACGTGGCCGGCCATTGTCGCATCGTCGAAGAGCGTGAATGTGAGATCACGCTTGGCGGTTTGCGTGTCGATCTCCTCGACCTCGATCTCGAGGCCCGGCAAAGCAGGCGGGTTTATCGCCGCCTGGAGAAGCAATTGCACGCGGAACAATGGGCTTCTAGCTCCGTCGCGTTCGCGCTCGACCGCAGTGGTGACGAGATCGAACGGCGCCTCATGCGCCATCGCGCTCTGTAAGCGCGCGGCCAGACGGGCGAGCAGGTCGCGAATCTCCGGGTCTCCGTCAAGAAAGACTCGCAGGGGCACGGCATTGACGAAGAGGCCGATCAGACTTTCGATTTCCAGCCGCCCCCGGTTTGCGCTCATAGCGCCGACGACGAAATCGTCCTGACCCGTATGGCGCTGGAGCACCGCCGATAATGCGGCGAGCAATGGTGCGAACAGGGTAACGCGCTCGGATTGGGCCAGCTTGCGCAACGCGCGCGCGCGGTCGGCGCCGAGCTCGAAGCGTATTCGACGCCCGCGGAAGGTCGACGTGCGCGGCGGGGGCCGGTCGGTCGGCAAGGACAACGGAGAAATCCCCGCCAGCTCCGATTTCCAATAGGCGAGCAATTCCTCCAGCCTGTCGCCGCTGAGCCATTGGCGCTGCCATGCGACATAATCGGCATATTGGATCGGCAGTTCCGCGAGCGGCGAGGGCTCGCCGCGCTGATAGGCGCCGTATATGGCCGACAATTCCCGCAGCAGCACGCCGAATGACCACCCATCCGTGATGATGTGATGCATTGTCACCAGCAGCACGTGGTGGGCCGCGTCGAAGCGCAGCAACCGCGCGCGGAAGAGAGGCGCGCAAGCCAGGTCGAAGGGCGCGCCCGCCTCGCGTCGCTCCCATTCGGAAACTTCCGCCTCGTCGCGGACGTCGTCGATCGGCAGCGGAACATTCACCGTGGGTACAATTTTCGAGCGCGCTTGGCCGCGTTCGGCGCCAAAGGCGGTGCGTAGCGCCTCGTGGCGCGCCACGAGCGTGTTCAGGCTGCGCTCCATGACCGCCGCATCCAACGGGCCGCGGATGCGGACGGCGGCTGCGACGTTATAGGCGCAGGAGGACGGCGCCAGCTCATGAAGAAACCAAAGCTGCTCTTGGCTGGAGGAGAGAACCAGCGGAGAGTCGTCTCGAGGAATGCGCGCCATCGGCGGCTGCCGCTTCGACTCGTCCCGCTGCGACTCCTCCCACCAAGCCAGCAGGCGGGCGGCGAGCGTTGCGACGTCCGGGCTCTCGACGAAAAGCGCGACTGGCGGGGCGGCGCCGAGCGCCGCTTGCATGCGGCTGCGCAGCTCCATCGCCGTAAGCGAGTCCATGCCCATTGTGGCGAAGGCCGTGTGGGCGTCGACGTCCTCGGCGCTCATGTGCAGCGCGCGCCCGATCTCGGCCCGCAACCTTTCGACGACGATCCCGAGGCGTTCTCCTTGCTGCGCGTGGGCGAGCCAAGCGTCTGCGTCGCGGCGATCTGGTTCGGCCGATGCTGTTTCGGGGATGTTGTCGCTCGGCGCGATAGCCGCCTCCGTGAACCGGCGCGCCGGCGTGAACCAGAATTTTTTCCGCTTGAACGAATATTTCGGCAGATCGACCTTGTTGCGCTCCCACGGTTCGTCGACAGCCTTGAAGTCGATCCGCGCGCCCTCGACATACATCCGCCCGAGCGCTTCTTTAATCTGCCGCGCGTCAGGCGTGTCGCGCCGTAGCGACGCGACAGCCTGCGGAACTTGAGTGCCCTCGGGCCATGCCCTGAGCGCCATCCCCGCCAGGACGGGTTGCGGCCCAATCTCCAGCAGCACGCGGCACCCGAGCCCCCCCAAAGTCTGCACGCTCTGCGCGAATTGAACCGGCTCGCGCGCGTGTCGCCGCCAATATTGCGCATCCAGTCGTGTCTGCCCGCCCAAAACTTTGCCCGTCCTGTTGCACACCAGCGTCCGCGTCAGCGCGCCATACGGTATCTGCGCCGCATAGGCTTCGAACGCGTCCAGCGCCGGCTCCAACAGCTCCGAATGGAAGGCATGCGAGGTCTCCAGCTCCTCCGCGCGAAGCCCCTCCTGCCGAAACAGCTCGACAAGCGCGCGGACGTCTTGCTGTGGGCCGCTGACGACCACATGTGCGCCGTTATAGGCCGCAAGCGAAAGGCGCGGGTACGCCGCCAAACGCGCCTCTACCGCCTCCGCCTGCGCAAACACAGCCGCCATCGACCCGCCGGCCGGCAGCGCGCCGAACAGCCGGCCGCGCTCCGCCAGCAATTGCGCGCCCTGCGCGAGCGTGAAAGCCCCGGCGACACAGGCGGCCGCATATTGTCCGACGCTGTGGCCCAGCACCACATCCGGCGAGACGCCCCAGCTCCCCCACAGGCGCGCGAGGCCCATCTCCACAGCGAACAAGGCCGGCTGCGCATAAGACGTGTGGTTGACCGCACCGTCGCTCGCAAACATCACATCGAGCAATGGGCGCTCCAGCATGTCCGCCACAGCCGCCGCGCATTCATCGAGCGTTCGACGGAACACAGGCTGCGTCTCGTAAAGCTCGCGGCCCATGCCCACGCGCTGACTGCCCTGACCCGTGAACAGCCACGCGGTTTTCGGCGGGTCTGCCGACACGCCGCTATGAACGCCCGGCGACGAATGTTCCTCGGCGAAGGCTGCGAGCTGTTGCGCTGCGCCGGCGGGGTCCGACGCGACGATCGCGGCCCGGCGCTCGAGATGGCTGCGCCCGACCCCCGCGGTGTAGCAGACGTCCGCCAGCGCCGACGCCGAGGGCAGCAGCTCGACGCGCCGCGCATAGTCCAGCGCCAGCGACTTCAGCGCCGGAGCCGTGCGCGCCGAAAACGTCAAGAGATGCCATGGACGCTCCGCCGGCGCCGACGAGCCGTCCCGAGACGCCGCCGCAGGAGAAGAGGCCGGCGCCTCCTCGATCACCACATGCGCGTTCGTGCCGGAAAAGCCGAAGGAGCTCACCCCCGCCCGGCGCACACGCTCGCCGCGGCGCCAGGGGCGCGCCTTTGAAACCACTTCCAGCGGCAGCCGTCGCCAGGGGATGTGCGGCGATGGCGTTTGGAAATGCAGGTGCTTTGGCAATAGGCCGTGCTCCAATGCGAGCACGACCTTGATGACGCCCGCGATCCCGGCCGCCGCCTCGAGGTGGCCAATGTTCGTTTTCGCCGAACCGATCAGCAGCGGCCGGTCGGCTGTTCTGTCGGCTCCCAGCGCCGCGGCGGCCGCCTGCACCTCGATTGGGTCGCCGAGCGACGTTCCCGTTCCGTGCGCTTCGAGATAATCGATCTCCGCCGGCGCAAGACCGGCCTGCTTCAACGCGTCCTGAATCACCCGCTGTTGCGCGCGGCCGTTGGGCACGGTGAGTCCGCCCGACGCGCCGTCCTGGTTGACGGCGCTGCCGCGCAAAACCGCCCGGATATTGTCGCCGTCGCGAACCGCGTCCGAAAGGCGTTTCAAAACCAAAACGCCGCAGCCTTCCCCGCGCACATAGCCGTCCGCAGCAGCGTCGAACGTCTTGCAGCGGCCATCGGGCGCAAGCATCCGAGCGCGGGACATGCTGACCATGACTGCCGGCGTGAGGATCACATTCACGCCCCCCGCGAGGGCGAGATCGCATTCACGCAGCCGCAAAGCCTGGCATGCTTGGTGAATCGCGACGAGAGAGGAGCTGCACGCCGTATCGACCGTCACAGCAGGCCCTTCGAGCCCGAGCCGATAGCTGATGCGTCCGGCGCCCACTGCCGGCGACGTGCCCGTGGCGAAATAAGCGTCCAGGGTCTCGGGCGCCGTATGCGTGGCCAGAAGACCGAGATATTCGTGCGTGCTCAGCCCCATCCAGACGCCTGTGCGCGAACCTTCGAGCTCGGTTGCGGCGATTCCCGCGTGCTCGATCGCGCGCCAGCTCGTTTCGAGCATCAGACGATGTTGCGGGTCCATGCTGATCGCTTCACGCGGCGCGATCCCGAAGAACTGCGCGTCGAATTCATCCACTGCGTCCAACAAACCCGCCCGACGCGTGATGGTTTTCCCGGCCGCGTCGGAGTCTGGCGAGTAAAAGGCGTCGGCGTCCCAGCGGTCCGGAGGGATCGTGGAGATCGCATCGCGTTCCTCGCGCAGCAAGGCCCAGAAAGAGTCGGCGTCTTCGCCCCCAGGAAATCGCCCTTCATATCCGATGATCGCGATCGGATCGCCCGTGCCGGCTTCGAGTTCCGAGACCCGTCGCCGAAGAGTCTCCAGCGCAACAACTGCCTTTTTTCTAAAGTCGAGATCACTCATTTTTATCCTCGCGTCATTGAGCAATTGCAGTGGCCGCGCCTCGCTCGGCCGTGAAAGACGAGCAGCTTTGCTGGAGGAGCTCGATCAGCAGTTGCTGGCCAGCGGGCGCCCGGAAATAAAAGTGGTCGCCTTCGACGAACCTCGATTTGAACCCTATGCGGCTATGCCTCCCCCACGCGTTCATTTCAGCGCGTGATGCGACAGGATCGGATATTCCGCCTACTGCGGTGATGGGACAGGGCAATGGACGCCGTTCCCGCCATCGGTAATGTTCGTTGATCCGCAGATCCGCTTGCAAGGCGCGGCCGATCATCGCGACATAGTCGGGCTCCTCGAGCAGCGTGGCAGGAATGTTGCGGTGTAATTCCGCGATCCGGAAGACGATGTCGCGAGCGGGGAGATGCGACAGCCTGGGCGTTCGGGACGCGAGGTGCGGGGCGATCCGGCCGGACACGACGAGATGCGCCGCGTCAGCCGCGATGCAACCGTCGTCATACAAGCGATGCAAGACCTCGTAGGCAAGCAGGGCGCCGAAGCTATGCCCAAAGACGACGAGGCGACGGTTGGCCAGCTCTGCGACCGCCGACGCCAGCGGCGAGACGAGGTCCTCTAGATGGCGCGCCGGCTCCTCGCGGAGGCGAAACTCGCGGCCGGGCAGCGATGCGATGTACACATCCGCGCAGGCGCGCAATGGTTCGATCAAAGATCGATATCCGACCGCGCCGCCGCCGGCCGAAGGGAAACAGATGAGCGCCACAGGCGCGTCTGCGGGGCAAGGCAACGGCCAGAGCCAGCCGGGAGCGCTAGAAATTGAACGATTCATTGTCGAAAGCTCGCAATGTCAGTGAAAGTCAGCATCGAGGCGCAGTGCGCGCCGCTGAGCAAGATCTGTTGAAAGCCCCGCTTCGATCGTGGCCGCGTTCGCGCGCGGTTCGATCGTGAGCGGGGAAGTTGTTTGTAACGGCGTCGCTATCGTCGATCGATCTTCAGCGCCGCGTCTATGCTGTCTTCCAGCAAAGCGTCGAGGGCTGCTTCGTCTAGAAGGTCGATCTCCTGTTTGATCGTCGACTCCTCCCACGCCATCGGCGGCGGAACGATGCGCTTCTCGGAGCCGACGCCGAGCGCCTCTTCGCGGATAAGCCTCGCGAGCGCTTCGACCGTCGGGTATTCGATCATCAGCGTCACGGGGAACGAATGTTTGAACGCGGCCGACAAAGCGTTGCTCAACATGACGCCTTTGAGAGAATCGATTCCGAGCTCCATGAGCGGCGTTTTCCAGGTGACGCCTTCCACGCCGCATTCGCGCTCTAGCCATTCCGCCAACCGCCGTTCCAGCACGCCCGGCTGGGTGAGGGGCTCGCCGGTCAAGTCCATGACCGGGACCTGCAAGGTCGAGCGCCACTCGTGCACCACGGACAAGGCGCCATCCTCCAAGGCGGCGCGACATTGCGCGCGCTGAACTTTGCCGCTGGAGGTCATCGGCAAGCCGAAAGGCCGGAGCAGCACGACGCGGTCGAGCGCCAATTGATGTTCGCGCGCCACGTTACGCCGGACTGCGTCGAAAACCTCGGCAGGATCCACGCTGCGCCAAGCGCCGCGGCTCAATTCCTGCACCGCAACGACATGCACGGCGTCGCCGTCCTCCACGCCAAATACCGCGCAGGCCCCCGCGCGAAGCGCGAGGTGGCTGGATTCCACCGTCAGCTCGATGTCCTGCGGGTAATGATTGACTCCCCGAATGATGATGACGTCCTTACGCCGCCCGGTTACGTAGAGTTCGCCTTCGTGTATGAAACCAAGGTCGCCCGTGCGCAGGAATGGACCCTCGCCTGCGGCGGTGCGGGCGCCGAAGACAGCGGCCGATTCCGCCGGCTTGCCCCAGTAGCCCTGGCCGATGCTGCCGCCACGCAGCCAAATTTCGCCCACGGTCGACGCCTGGACGTCGGCCATCGTTTCCGGGTTCACAATCCGAATCTCTGTATCGAGCGCGGGCACGCCGGAGCTGACCAGACGCTTTGCCTGCGGAGTCTTTTCGTCACACAGGATCACGCTGCCTTTGCGCAAGGCCGTCTCGTCGACCGTGCGCACGATCGGCGGAACAAGGTCGCGCTTGCCCGAAACAAGAAGAGTAGCCTCGGCAAGGCCGAAAGCCGGCGAGAGGCGTTCCGGCCGGAAGCCCGCGGGAGCGAATGTGGCGATGAAGTCGGCCACCGTGGATGCGCGCACGGGCTCGGCGCCGTTCCACGCCAGATCCCACGACGAGAGGTCGAGTCCGTCGACGCCCTGCGTGCGCGCGGCGTCGACGCATGCTTGATAGCCAAAGTTGGGGCCGCCGCCCATGGTGCCGCGAAAGCGCGTGAATGCGCGCATCCACCGCATCGGATTCTGGACGAAGCTCGCTGAGGCCATCAAATAAACCGAGCCTCCGGCCCAGGTGGGCTCGAGCGCCCCCGCCACGAGCCCCATGTCGTGGAACAGCGGCAGCCAACTGACGCCGACGGAATCGGGCGACGATCCGAGCCCGTCTTGCAGCGCCCGCAGATTGCTCGCCAAATTGCCGTGACTTATCATCACGCCGGCGGGCGCGCGCGTGGAGCCGGACGTATATTGAAGAAACGCCAGGTCTCCCGCGCCGCGGGCGATCTCCCGCCATGCGTCGCTTCGATCCGGAAGTCTGTCCGTCGCCACGACCGACACGGAAGCGGAGTCGCCTGCCTCTGCGAAACCACGCTCGATCATGTCGGCGTATTTGTCGATCGTGAGGACGAGCTTCGCGCCGCTGTCGGCCGCGATGAGCTCGAGCCGTCTATCCTTGCCGTGCGCGAGCGGCAGGGCCGCTGGCACGGCCACAGCCCCGGCGTAGAGGCAACCATAAAATGCAGCGAGGAAGTCGAGGCAAGTCGGATAGGCCAGAATCACTCTGGCCCCCTCGGCGCCACGTTCCTGAAGAAAGGCGGCCATCGATCGCGCTCGGCGGTCGAGTTCCGCGTAGGTCCAGGAGTCGCGGACCTCGAGATCGTCGTCGACGAAGGCCAGGGCCAACCGGCTGGGATTGGCCGCAACATGGCGCCGCAGACGGTCCGTCACCAGATCTTTGTGATTTGTCGGGTTAATTGAGCTAATCATTTGCTGTATCCCAAAATGGCGCGATCGATCGTTCGCCTCGCCGGCTGTCACGGCGAGAGCGTGCTTCGTTGATTTTTGCTTTGCCGCGCTCGGGTCGTCGTCTCCGACGACCACGAAACGCTTGCCCGGCGTCGGACTTTAAGCCGGCGCCATCAGCTTCTTGAGTTTGAGCGCCAGCCCCATATCGCCGTCTACTTTGAGCTTGCCGGAGAAAAACAATTCGCGACTGTCGACCTCGCCATTGGCCAGCCGGATAAAATCGGCGGCGTCCATGCGGAAGGTACAGTCGGCTGCTCCGTCGCCTTCAAAAACGCCGGGCGCCTCCGTCAGATCGAGCACGAATGTGCAGACGGCGTCGCCATTGAGCACAAATTTGTACCGGACATTGGCCGCGCTCGCCCGCTCCTTGTTCGAAAAAACGATTGCATTGGCTCTTTCCAATATTTCTTTGACAGTAACCATGAGAGGCCTCCTCGTATCTCGAATGTCCGCTTACGCCGGCTCGGGTTGAAATTCGTCGATCTGCGACAGGATGCGCTCGTCGGGTACGGAAAACGCGGTGGGCGGCTCCCCTCTCTCGATGCGGGCAATTTCGCGCGCATAGAGCTTTCTCAGCAGAATGATCGCCGCGTCGGAGCTGCCCAGGCGGTTCTTCGAACGGTCGGGGATGACGCCCTGCCCCTTGAGTACAATGCCATCTTCGATGAGCACGAGGTCGGGACGAGAGTCGACGTCTTCCCAGCGCATCCGCCCGGACAACACGGAATCGACGACATTCTCGACCGAGGGCAGCGTTTCGACGTATCGGAGGCCGGCGCGCACGCCTTCGGCGACGTTGCGTCCTTCCTCGGGGGACAGATGTGTTGCGATGAAGATGAAAAACATCTTGTGGCTGACGTCATCGATCGGGACGTTCCACAGGAAGCTCTTGAATCCCCGCAACACCCCGGCGCCCGAATTGAAATACAACATGTTGGGCATGAACAGCGCCAGCTTGCGCAGGTAGCCGCTCGGGAATGACGTATATTGCATCAGACCATAATCGGTCGCGCGCGCTGCAGAGGCCGGGATTTCACCCGCGTTGCCCGCATCCTGATAGATGCCCTCGGCATGGACCCAACGCTGGTGAACGTCGTCGACCGTATTCTCCAGGTCGTGAAAATAATTCCATTTGCGCTGTTCCACGACATGGAAATAGCCGTAGCGCTCCAACCCGGGCCAGCGCGGCAGCGGCGGCGCAGGATCGGGACCCAGATACGCCCAGATCAAACCAAAATATTCCTCGACCGGATAGCTGCGCAAACGCACTTTCGACGAGAAACACTTCGGCTCGAAGGGCTGCTCGACGCACTGGCCGGAAGCGTCGAACTGCCAGCCGTGATAGCGGCAACGAATGCTGTCGCCCTCGACTTTGCCGACCGAGAGCACGAGCCCTCTATGCGGACAGCGCCCCTCGACGATGTGCGCGACATTGTCTTCGCCGCGATAAAGCGTGAGCTCCTCACCCAGGATTTTCAGCGGCACGGGATGCGCGACTTTGAGTTCTTCGGAAACAAATACGGGTTGCCAAAAGCGCCTCAGAAGCACGCCAGCAGAGCACCCGGGTCCAGTGTGCTCGAAATCAACGTCTGTTAAACTACTCATTTCAGCATCCTCGAGTTGTGACGCAGTTGCGCGATCAACTAGCGGAGCCAGTTAGGCCTTCCCTCGGGCGTTAACCTGTGTGCTAATGCACATGAGACGCGCTGGCGGGACTCCGCCTCGAAGAACCATTCGGGTTCGACAGAGACTCTAGCTAATATGACTCGCAGAGCGTGGCGCTGGCGCTGAAGCACGACTCTGCGTCATGGCGTTTCAGGTGTCTGCTCTAATATCGTCGCAGATGTTTCGCGCCTTTCCGAGACGGCGAAAACGGGAAGCTTTTCGCTTCTGCCTCTCACGGCGATATGCGCGAGCTTCTGCACATCATACCGATCCGAGACCCTCTCCGCGGTTTCCGGTCCGACGATGACGCCGACGCCGAACTCTTTCGTCAGGCCCTCTAGTCGGGAGGCCAGATTCACTGTGTCGCCAAGCACAGAGTAGTCGTAGCGCCAGCGCGACCCGATGTTGCCCACCACGCATACCCCCGTGCTGACCCCTACCCCGACGGCGAGGGGCACATGGGTCGGGTCTTCGGCCGCAAGCTGCGTATTGAGGCGTGCGACCGTCTCTCCCATTCGAACGGCTGTGGCGACGGCGGCGTGGGGGTGGTCAGCGACAGGGACCGGGGCGTTCCAGAACGCCATCACGCAATCGCCCATGTATTTGTCGATGGTGCCGCGCGTCGCCAGCACTTCGGCGGAGAGCGCGTCCAGCAGTCGGTTGATGATCGTCATGAGCTTGATCGGATCATCTTTGAGACGCTCGGACAGGCCTGTGAAACCGCGCACGTCGCAAAACAAAACGGTGATCTCTCGCCGCTCGCCGCCGAGCTGGAGCGCTTTCGGGTCTTTCATCAACTCTTCGACGAGCGCCGGCGCGACGTAGCGCGCGAAGGCGTTGGAGATCTGCGCGCGCAGACGCCGCTCGCGCGCATAATCGAAGCCCACGCGCGCCCCGTAAGCGCCCACGACGGCCAGGGCCGGAGCGACCGGGGCAAGCCATAAGCGCCCATAGCGGAGCAGCAGATAGCTTCCAATGATCACAGCAACAACCATCAGAGCTGGCTCGGCCGCCTGACGAAGGGCCGTCTGCCCCGTGCGAAAGCCTGCGCCGATCCACGCTGAGAAAAACACAGCGAGACTCAACACGCTTTGGCTCACCGGCGTCGTCCACAGGCGGTAACTCAGATTGTCGAGAATTGCCGCGTGCAGCTCGATGCCCGCGGTCATCGTGGCGTCATGGATCGTGAAGGGCGTCTGGAACGCGTCCGTCGCGCTGCTGTCCGTCGCGGGCGCCGCCTTGAGGCTGAGGCCAACGAGCACCGTGCGGTCTTTGAAAAACCCGGCGGGGAGGAAGCGTTTCGGATCGAGCGCCTGATAATAGGAGACGGTCGGATAGGTTCTGGCGCCGCCGAAGAACTGTAGCAAAGCGCCGGGTGGGCTTTTCTTCGCCGTCTCGCCGCGCGCGCTCAGGACGGCTTCGACGAAGCTTTCCTCGATGGGCGGCGCCCGCCGCATCACGCCGTCCCCGTCGAGGTTCACAGAAGTGTCGCCGGATCTGGCGCCGCCAGCCAGCAGCATCGGAAGAGGGTTCACGCGAGAGACCTGCGTGCCCTGATCCATGTGGATGACGTCTTGAACGGCGGCAAGCACATTGTCCGGGCCGAGCGCCTGCGCCAACACCACATCGTCCTCCGGATCGGCCGGTTCCGCGAAAAGGACGTCTAGCGCCACGACGCGTGCGCCCGCCGCGCGTAGCTGTTTCACAAGGCGCGCATGGAGCGCGCGCGGCCAAGGCCAGCGCGCTCCGACCTCGGCGAAGGAGGGTTCGTCGATCGCGACAATGACTGCGCCTGGCGCCGGCGGCCTCGCCGGCCAGAGAGTCGAAAGCAGGTCGTACGCCCGCGCCTCGGCGAACTGCAGGTCGGCGCGCGCATGCAGCGCCGAGAGGAGAACGGCGATGAAAATGGCCAGCAGCAATCCACGGCGCGATGGATGCGCGCGGGCCCATGCGTTCATGACGCGCGAAAACATGTCGCCCATGCGGGCGCGGGCTCCCGACAGACGCGCTCCGCCGAGCATCAGAAGCGGACTCTCACGCTTGCGGCGAGGGTGCGCCGTTCACCGGCAACAGCCTCGCTCTGAGCGCGCGCCGCCCATTGATCATATCGCCTGTCGAACAGGTTGAGCACCGAGAAGCCGAAGAGGAAACGGCGGTCCTGCGTTTCGAAGCTCGCGCTCAGATCGGTGGTCCACAACGGCTTGAGCTCGACTCCTCCCGGCGCGTCGAAGCGTCGGCCAATGTAGTTCTGGACGACGCTGAAACGAAGGCGGCTCGGGTGGACGAAGGTCAGACCAGCCCGGCCGAAGCGCTTGGGGATGTAAGGTACGTCCACGGTGTCGCCGTTGACGTCGGTTGTCCGCGAGCGGGCGAGACCGACCGCGCCGAACACGCCGACGCCATGCGTGAGCCAGAGGTTGGCGCTCGCGCTCAGAGTATCGAGGCGCGCTTTGGCGAGGTCGAAGGTCTCGAGCGTGTCGGGAACCCCTACCCTAAGCCCAGAGGCGCGCTGGCGCTGGTATTCCACCGAAGTGAAAATCTGTGATGTCCATTCGGCGTCGTAACGGAGCGCCGCCGTCTCCTTGCGCCCGGCGAGCAGGAGCGGGATACTGTTCGGGACGAGACCAAGCGTCGCGACCGGCGCCAGCGAGAAGCTGCTCGGCAGTTCTGTGTCGCGTCGCCAGGCCGCCCGCAACCACTGGCCGTCAATGGGCGCGAAGCCGACGCCAACGCGTGGATTGACCCTTGTTTCGACCGATGTGCTGCTCGTATCCAGTCGGACGGCTTCGAGGCCAGCCTCCGCCTGAAAATTGTCGATCGGCTGCCAGGTGGCGAACGAATAGATCCGGCCGGCGGTGAAATTGACGCTGGCCGCATTGTTCACCAATTGGGTCGCCTGAGTGTCGAAGGCAGGAATGGTCAGCCTCAGGAAATCGTTCTCGGCGGCGCGCGAGCGGCCAGTCTGCACTTCAACGCCGCTACGCAACGTAAGGTCGCCCACGCCGAACAAGTGGCTCGCGGCGGCTGTCAGCGTATCGGTTTCGACCCTGCGTCTCACTTGCGTCTCGAGAGTCATCGGAAATAGGTTGAAAAACGGGTCGAGCAGGGCGGAGATAGCAAAGCGGCGGTCTCGAAGCTCGGTGCGCGTTCCGACGACCGCCATGTTCAGCACGTCTCGATAGCCGAAGGTGTGGCTGTAGCCCGCGCCAGCTTGGCCCGTGCGAATTTTGCGCCGATCTTCGTCCGCGAGAGTGATCGCCGGCGAGATCAGGTCCGGCTCGACGGCGCTCGCGGCGCTCCAGAACAGGAACCGGTCTGCGGCGTTCGGCGCCATGCCAACAAAGATACTTGCGTTCTGCGCTTTCTCGCCGCCGGGATAGCGGTCGGCGCGATCCATTGCGCGAGTCTGCGAGGCGCTGATAGAGACGGCGGTCGGAACCGGGTCGTTGGCGAACGCTTGCGCCGACGCCTCGCTCCACCAGCCGCCTGATCCGCCCCGGTTGATCCACGACCCGCCGATCTCGACGTCGAGAAACGGGCGTCTCAGCAAGTCGATGCGCCCAAGCCGGCTGGAAACCGCCAAGGGATCGAGCAGAAGTCCCTGGATAACGAAATTCCCGGCAACGTCGGCGTGCTCAGCGCCATTGAGCTCATCGAGGGTGGATAAAGTGAAGAAAGGCCGTGTTCGGCGGGCGGCCGAATAATCGAAGTAACTGACCGCCGTGAAAGGATCGGCGACGCGATCGGTGTAGAAGCGCGCCCACTCGTCGAGCCCCAGGAGCCGATATGCGTCACCCAGATAGCTTCCTCCCGTGCGGGTGGCGGCCAGGGCGGAGAAAAACCCGCCCCGGTTACGATAGCGGCGCACGGCCTCGCGGGCGTTGAGAATCGCCGCGTCCGCGTCACGCTGGTCGATGGCGATCGCGGTGCGCGCGATAGAGGTGACGGGATCGTTCTTATCCAGGCGGTCGGCGTTGTCGAAGGCCTGGGCGGCGACCTGGAGGTCTCCAGACTGGTATTGGACGATGGCGGTCATCAAGAGCGCTTGCGCCGAAGCGGGATTGGCCGCGCTTCCCGCCAGCACATATTCCAGCGCCTTGGTCATGTCGCCGGTCTGGAGGTAATAACGGCCTTTCGCCGTGTAGGCTGCGTCGAGGGACGGGTCGAGTTCGAGCGCCCTGTCGATCAATTGCCCCGCCTCCCGCACGCGGCTCTGATCCAGCAGCACGGTCGCGAGATTCGCGTAGGGGACCGGGTTATAGGGATCTTCCGCGATCCCCCGACGATAGGCGGCCTCGGCCTCGAGGTTCGCGTCGCGCGCATATTCCGCCAGCCCGAGCGCATTCCAGACGCTGCTCGAACCCGGCGCGAGACGGGCGGCTTCGGTCAGGTCGCGAACCGCGCCATCTAGGTCGTTATCGATCAATCCTTTGAGCGAGCCTGAGGCGTACAGCGCCTCTGCGCTTGTCGGGTCGATCGCGCGCAGTTGCTCGACCATCGCGCGCAGCGCGCTGCGCCGATCCATAAGCACGGCAATCTCGGATGACAAAAGAACCGTTCTGAGGTCGCGCGGATGCTTCTTCGTCGCCAGATCGAGGATCGCCTGAGCGTCGCCGATGGTTTTACCGAATGCGGTTACATAGGCCGCGCAGAAGCTTTGATTGGCGTCGCCGGCTTTGGGCCAGGGCAGCAGCTTCTTGGGATTCGCCAGCGTCGCCGCCGCGAAATATCCGCACTCGGCCTCCTCCCGACGCGGCCCGCTCAGAGAGCGCGCCGCGCGTGCGAAAAGCGCCGCGGCTTCGGCGTAGCGCTTCTCCGAGCCGGCGACGATCGCCTCGACAAGATCGAGCCTTGCTCGCAGAGCGCCGACCGAGCCGCCGCCCTCTGGACCTTCCAAGCGCCGGTGTGCTTCCGCGATTGCGTGCTGAAGCGTCTCGCGTCGGTCGATGTTGACGCCGGTTTCGGCTATGCGCAGCCAGTCCTCCGCCGTTCTCGAGGCGGGGGGAATGGCGGTTAGACGGGCCAGCTCGGCCTGACGCCGACTGCCTTGCAGCGGCGACGCCAAAAGCTGACGGAACAAATCGCGCAGCTCCACATAGAACAACATCTGCTCGCGGTCGTCGGAGCGTACGAGGACCGTCTTCGTGGGCTTCTCGCCGATGCGGGCGCTCGCCGCCTCCCCCTGGCGCACTATCACCGATCCCTGCGGATTGGAGAGCTCGATCTCCCCTTCCATGACGACGAGCGCCGTGCGGTCGCCCTGGACGTTGAGCGACCAGTCGGTGCCGCGGATGGCCGCGGCTGCGGCCGGCGTGTTGACCTTGACGCCGGAGCCCCCGCGGGAGGCCCGGGCCCAAACCGCGCCCCCCGGAAGCGTGAGTTCGGTCGTTCCTTGTTCCGGGCTCGACGCGATGGCGTTGACGACGAGGGTCGACTGGCGGCCGAGACGAATTGTCGTCTGGTCGGCAAAGGTGATTCCCAAAGCGCCGAGTTCGCCGGTCTTCAGCGTGTCGCCGCCGAGGACATCCTGCGTAACCACGGCGGGACGCCAATGTCCTTCGCGCAGGATCCGCAGCTCTTCGCCGCCCTTGGCGGACACGATCACGCCGGCGCGCGGCGGCGGTCGGGGGAACGGTTCCTGGGCGTAAGCGACCTGGCTCCACAAAACGCCTAAGACAATCGACAAGCAGAAAAACCGACGCAATAGACCCCCCTTATGCGAAAAGCCTTTTAATCCGGAAGCCGCACACGGTTATGCCTTAGCGCGATATCTTGCCACGCTCCAGGCGAGATCGAAACGCCCAGTTCCGCTCACGCTATAGCTTAAAGGGGAAAGCCGAGACCGAATCCAGGAGGTATTTTTCCAGAAATTCGGGCGGAATTTCCATATATCAGCGGGATTAATAGTCGGCCGGACGAACGGCCGGCTATACGCAACAGCAATTCATCGATGAGCCACTTGGACCGTCAGGCGTCTCCGCAGGCGAAAAAATCTGTGGGTACCTTTCGCGGCAGAGGGGCTTCAACGGCGATATGGCGAAATCAGTTGGCCCAGGGATTGACCGTCTCGCCTTTACTGCTCAGCTTGCCCTCTTGGCGCGATTAGCTTCGCCGAGCCGAAAAACCCTGTGCCCCAATTGCGCCGGCCCCTTTATGCCCTATAATACGCCCTCTAAATCAGGCAAAATAGCTTCCAATGGCCGCTCCCAAATCCCGCGCAACAACAACCAAGACAACAGCGTCCGTCCGTCGCAAGTCACGGCCAAAGGCCGCGGCCGATTTTCCAGCCGGGCTGGAGCCCGCGCCCTTGGTTGCGGACCTTATGAATCACCGGGGCTTGGTCACCGTGGATAAAGTCGCGACGACATTCGGCATGTCGAAGGGACAAATCGCCGAAACCGTCGGATTGAGCCGGGAGGCGTTCTACAAGCTCGCCCGGTTGGAGGCGCCCAAGACCCAGTCCCGTCTCAAGGAAATGCTCGAGATCGTCTCGCGCGTCTCGGATTGGGCAGGCGGCAAGGAGCAGGCGATGGCCTGGTATCGCGCCCAGCCGATCGCCGCTTTCGGCGGGCGCACGGCAGAGTCTCTGGTGAAGGACGGGCAAGCCGGCGCGCTACGCGATTACCTCGATCATATCGCGCAAGGCGGCTTTGCTTGAGATTTCAGGCGACCTGCTACAGGGCGCATGATCCGCGTTGGTCTTTTGCTCCGCTCTCGGGGGCAGGCGCCGCGATACGCGGGGCGCGCTTCAACCCGAAAGGCGCGCCGGCGCTCTATCTCGCGCTCACGATCATGACAGCCGTCAAGGAGATCAACCAAGGCTTCGCGCACAAGATCGAACCCTGCGTGCTCTGCTCATACGACATCGACTGCGAAGATGTGGTCGATCTTCGAACCGAAGATAACCGCAAAACTGCTGGCGTCTTTCTGGACGATATGGCCTGCGCCTGGTTCTCTGACATTTCGCAGGGGCGGGAGCCGGCTTCTTGGCGGGTCGCTCAGCGGCTCATAAATGCCGGCGCTGCGGGCATCCTCGTCCCGAGCTTCGCGCCGGGAGCCAGCGAGACTGACCAAAACCTTGTTTTGTGGAAATGGGGCGAGCATCTCCCCCACAAAGTTTCTGTCTACGATCCCAGCGGCCGCCTGCCAAAAGATCGGCTCTCCTGGAAATGATCCATTTGCCTAATGGCAATCTCGTAGGCCCGCGTCATTTCGAGCAAGCGGAAAGCTCGCGGCTGATAAGCCGCGCCGCGTCTTCGATTTCTTGAGGCTTGGTCAGAACATCCGGACAGAGCCGTAAAATGTCGCCGCGCGCATCGCAGACGACGCCCGCCTCCTCGAGCCTGCGCGCGCAGTCCCCGGCTTGTGGCGTGCGGATCGCGAGGAAGGCGCCGCGTGGCGCGCCGGGATGTAGAGTCTCGACCCCATTTGCGGCAAGCAGGTCTTGGAGCCGCGCGCAGTGCGCGAGCGAATGGGCGCGCAGCCGCTCGACGCCGATCGCGCGTGTGAGTTCGAGACCGGCGCGCGCCTGATAAAAGGGCGCGATGGCCGGTGTGGACTCGAGCCAGCCGTCGCCGCCGGCCGCTACGCGCGCTTCCTCCGCCCGGGTGAAGTTGAAAGGCTCTGGGCGCGCGAACCAGCCCGTGTCCAAGGTGCGCATCGTCGCGAGCCGTCGCGGATGCGCATAGAGCCAAGCGGCGCCCGGCCCGCCGCGCAAATATTTGTAGGAACCACCGATGGCGAAATCAACGTCGAGGCTTTGAACATCGACCGGCAGAGCGCCGGCGGCGTGGTAGAGGTCGACGAGAACGCAAGCCCCCTGCTCTCGCGCCGCATGCACGATCGCCCCCGCACCCTGCAACCACTGCCCGGTGTCGTAAAAAACGAGAGAAAAAACGACGAGATCGGGCTTTTGCCCCAGCCCGTCGATGAAGTCCACTTCCCGGTACAGCCGGTTCGCGTGCGGCGCGATCCATTGCAGTTCGACGCGTCCGCGCCCGGCGAAGCTTTTGAGCACGAAGTCAATCGAATCGAATTCGCTGCGCGTCGTCAGCACGCGGATCGGCCTGTCGAAACAGTTCAGCACCGCCCGCAGCCCCTGGCCGGCGCTCGTTTTCGGAACAATGCATCCCGATTCCGGCGCATTGATCAAAGCGCCCACATTGGCCCGAAAAGCGCCTACCTCTGCGAGCCATTCTTCCCAGGCGCCGTCGAGATTGTCATACCAGGCAGCCGTATAGCGCTCGAGGTCCGCCTGCATCCTGTCGAGCGGACGCCCGAGAGAATGGTTCGCGAGATAAATTGTGCCCGGATTCGTTCCGAGCACACGGGAAAATAGCGGATCGACGCAGCGGCGCAGCGATGCGTCCTGTAGAGGTCCCGGCCCGAGAGCGGCCACGGCAGTCGTGATGTCATCCATCACGCCGATCCGATCCGTGTGCGAACATCGAGCAGTTCGGGGAAGAAGACATAGTCGACGATCCGCCGCAGGAAGGCGACGCCTGACGAGCCTCCGGTTCCTTTCTTGAAGCCGATGATGCGTTCCACTGTTTTGACGTGCCGGAAGCGCCAGAGCTGGAACAGCTCGTCTATGTCGATAAGCTTTTCGCACAAGGCGTAGACCGGCCAATGGGCGGAAGGCTCCGCATAGATGCGCTCGAACACCGGCACGAGGGCCGGATTGCGCACATAGGGCGCGCTCCAGTCCCGGCTAAGACAGGATTGAGGCACCGCGTGGCCATGCCTCGCCAGATAGCGCTGAAATTCGTCGTAAAGGCTCGGGCTTTCGAGCTCTCGGCAAAGCTCCTCGCAGATTTTTGGGTCATGCGCAAAAAGCTGGAGAACATCCTTCTGCTTATTGCCAAGAATGAATTCGACGGCGCGATACTGGTAAGATTGCAGGCCCGACGCCGGCCCGAGCATGGGGCGGAATTTGGCGTAATCGCTTGGCGTCAGCGTTTCGAGCACCGACCATTGATCGAAGAGCTGCCGCTCGATGCACTTCACGCGAGAAAGAATTTTCTCGCAGGGGTCGAGCGTGTCGCGCATGATGGCGCTGCGGGCGGCGCGCAGCTCATGCAAGATGAGCTTGAACCATAGCTCCGCCACCTGATGCTGAATGATGAACAGCATTTCGTCGTGCTCGGCGCTGAGCGGGCGCTGAGCGCTCAATAAGGTGCCGAGCTTCAAATAATCCGCATAGGTCATACGCCCAGCAAGGTCGCGATCGATCTGGTCTTCGAGTGGACGGACCGGCTGTGTCTCTGTCATCGTCATGGCTCAGCAGTGACTGCCTCAAAGCGTCGGGCCCCGGGACGCCAGGCCTAATCGCTCGCATGACTCCATTCGAGCGGAAGCGCGCTAGACAACGGCTATTGCGCTCATGAGGGCATATGTAATAGCCACTCCAAGGTTGGTCGATTGCATATGCAAAACCGAGAAGGCGCCTAATCGCCATAACAGCCGAAAGCCAAGCATGTTCGCCGAAGCAAGAAAAAAAGCCGCCAAATTAGGTCTCGACGCGACGCGCCGTCACATTTTCCTCTGCGTGAAATGCAGCCAGCAGGCCTGTTGCAGCGACGAACTGGCCGCCCGGTCCTGGGACCATCTCAAGAAAAGGCTGAAGGAGCTCGGCCTGAGCGAGGCTGGTGGCGTCCAGCGCACCAAAGCGGACTGCCTCCGAATTTGTTCTAGCGGGCCTGTTGCGGTCGTCTATCCAGAGGGCGTCTGGTACGGGCGATGCACTCCAGAGAACCTCGATAAGATTATCGAAGAGCACCTTGTTGGCGGCACGGTCGTCGACGCGCTGCGTATTGCCGGGCCAATGGCTGCGTTTTCTTGAGGCTCGCGCGGAGCTCGCCGAGACAAAGGCGGGCGCTGTGACTTCCTGGCTGGCGCCTTGGGTCTCGCCCGATTTGAAGATCGGCGTATTGGTGGAAAGCGGCGTCACGGAGATGACGAGCCATTTCATGCGCGCCGAATGGGTTTTGATCAGAATGCGCTGACCCGCGCGAGCGTAGAAAACATCTTCATGCGTCTGCCAGCCCTGCAGCGTCCCACGCACATGGATCGGCAAGTGACCATAATGATGCCTTTTCTCGACGGCGAACGCCGGAGACGCCCAGAGAGCGAAAAGGGCAGCCGCGAGAAGACCCGCCTTCATTCTAACGATCCTCTCTCCTCTGCCCTTGTCTGCCGATGATTCCATGCGGGCGGAAAGCGCGCTAGACGCTGCGCGCGGCGGGCGGCGCGGCGCCCTCCCCGTCTCGGTGCAAGGTGAGCGGCCCGAACTGACGGGCTTGCGGATCGTAGCCGAAGACCTCGCCCGTCTCGATCTTGTAGACCCAGCCGTGCAGATTGAGATTACCCTGCGCAAGGCCGGAGGCGACGACCGGATGTGTGCGCAGATTCTCGAGCTGCATCAGCACGTTTTCCTGAACGGCGACGTTGAGCAGGCGCGTCGGATCGGCTTCTGGATATTTGTCGCGCAGGATCCGCCGCGTCGACTCGGCGTTGGCAAGCCAATTCGTGAGCGCGGGGAATCGCGCAGGCGGCGGCGGATCGAGGATCGCCTCCACGGCGCCGCAATGGGAATGGCCGCAGACGACGATGTCTCGCACGCCGATCGCCGCTACTGCGAACTCGATCGTCGCCGCCTCGCCGCTGTGAGGATTATAGGGCGGCACGAAATTGCCGGCGTTGCGCATGATAAAAAGCTCGCCTGGCGCTGTCTGGGTGAGAAGATTGGGATCGATGCGCGAATCCGCGCAGGTGATGAACATGGTTTCGGGCCTCTGGCCAAGCGCCAGGCGCTCGAACAGCGCGCGCTGCGAGCCAAAGATTTCACTCTGGAAATGATGGAGACCCTCGACAAGCCGCTGCATCGCCTTCTCCTTACCGGGGTTCCTAAAAAGATGACGGCCTTCGGAGTGAATTCAAGCAAGCGGCCCGCGCTTTCGGCGCCGCTGGGCTGGTAGAACGAGGCGCTCCCATTATTTCTCCTCGGAAACATTCGAGGAGAAGACGCTGATGGAGTCACTGAAGGCGCCGCTTGCGCGAACATTCGGACACGATCTTTTCGCCTCCATCGTCGTCTTTCTGGTGGCGCTGCCGCTTTCAATGGGCATCGCAATTGCCTCCGGCGTGCCCATGGAAAAGGCTGCGCCGGTGGGTCTGGTGACGGCGATCGTCGGCGGCCTGGTTGTTGGGCCGCTGTCCGGCAGCCCCTTGCAAGTGAGCGGCCCCGCCGCGGGCTTGACCGTTATGGTCGCCGCATTCATTCAGAAATTCGGCTTCGAAGCGCTCGGGATCATTGTTGCGATCGGCGGATCGATCCAGGTTCTTGCCGGGCTTTTCCGGCTGGGTCCCGTGTTTCGCGCCGTGTCCCCGGCGCTCATTCAAGGGATGCTCGCGGGCATCGGCGTGCTGATTTTCGCCTCGCAATTTCACGTCATGGTCGACGACGCGCCGCCGGGCACGGGCCAGGAATTCGGCGGCGTGATCAATCTGTGGTTCATCCCCGAAGCGGTGTTCAAAGGGATTACCGTAGCTGAGCATCGACCCGCCGCGATTATCGGCCTTCTGACGATCACGATCGTCGCCTTATGGTCTGTTCTCGCGCCGAAAGCGCTGAGGCTCGTGCCGGCGGCGCTGCTCGGCGTCGTCGCCGCCACCGCGGCTGCGGCCATATTCGATCTCGACATGAGGCGCGTGCCCGTGCCGGAGAGCCTGCTCGACGCGGCGCGTGCGCCGAGCCTCGCCGATCTCGACGCCTTGCGCGACATTGGCGTCTGGCTCGCCGGTCTGTCACTCGCCTTCGTCGCCAGCGCCGAATCGCTGCTCACCGCCACGGCGGCAGATTCACTCCAGCGCCATGCCGAGCGCACGCGTTACAGCCGTGAGCTCGTCGCGCAGGGGACAGGCAATATTCTGTGCGGCTTCTTGAACGTCTTGCCGCTGACCGGCGTTATCGTGCGCACATCCGCCAACATCATGGCGGGCGGGCGCACGCGCCTTTCGGCTTTCCTCCATGGGGCCTGGATGCTGCTCTTCGTGCTGCTGCTGCCGCAACTGCTCAGCATGATTCCAATCGCCGCCCTCGCCGCCATTCTCGTTTACACCGGCGTGAAGCTCGTGAAGGTGGACTTCGCTACGGATCTCTGGAGACAGGATCGCATCGAGGCGCTCGTCTTCGGCGTCACTTTCGCGGGCGTCGTTGGATTCGATCTTCTGACAGGCATATTGCTCGGCATCGGCGTATCGCTGGCGAGGCTCGTCTACACTTTCTCTCATCTCGACATTCGAGTCGAAAAGGACGAAGCTTCACGCGTCGCGCATGTGTTTCTCGACGGCGCCGCGACCTTTATCCGTCTGCCGAGGTTCGCGGGCGTCTTCGAGAAGATTCCGGCGGGCTATGACGCGCATATTCATCTGAGCGGACTCACTTATATCGACCACGCCTGCCTGACGATGCTCATGGACTGGGGCGAGAATTTCGAAGCGGCGGGCGGCCGCCTCCATCTCGACTGGGACGTCGTGCACCGGCTCTTCGAAGAAAAGGCTTGGCGCCCGGCGAATGCGACCTGAGCGCGACGCGAGGAATGCAGCAGTGGACCGCTTCCAGATCCTTCCGCATCTCGCCGCGCTCGGCGCGGCCTATGTCCTCGCCCTGCCGATCGGATGGGATCGGGAAAAGGAAGACCGCAGCGCTGGGCTGAGAACCTTCCCGCTCGTGGCGATCGCGTCTTGTGGCATCATTCTGGCCGCGGACTCGATCCTCGTGAATTCGCCCGAAGGGGTTGCGCGCATCGTCGAGGGAGTCGTCACCGGCATCGGCTTCATCGGCGGCGGCGCGATCCTCAAGACTGGCGCCTCGGTTCATGGGACGGCGACGGCTGCAAGCCTTTGGGCGACGGGCGCGGTCGGAGTCGCCGTCGCACTCGGAAGCTACGACGTTGCGGTCGCCATCGCGACCTTGACCTTCGTGACGCTGAAGCTCATCACGCCCTTCAAGGTGGGAGAAGAGACAGAAGACTCGCGGGCCAAGCGAGACGTCGGGACCTGATTTTTCCTGTTCAGCGCTATTGCGAGCCCGTTCCCACCGCCGCCGCAGCCGCATATGTCTGGATCTGACGCAGATGCTGCATAACGGTCGGCAAGACCTCTGAAGCGAGGCCCTTGAGCGCCGGGTTCAGACCGGACCCGATCTCATAGGACAAAAGCTGCGCAGCCTTTTGATGTTCGGCGAGCTGATACGTCCAGAAGCGCCTGTCGAAGTCAGGACCGCTCGCGCTCCGCAACTCGTCCAGCATAAGCGGCGCGCTCCTTGTCGAGAGCCGCAGGCGCAGACACGCCGGCGTCCCTCGCAATGGCGGCGAGCCGCTCGCCCAACGCTGCGTGATCTTTCGTCATACGCTCGCTGAATTGCGCGACCGCAGCGTCCGCGCGTTTTTGTCCGCCGAGCTGCGCGACTTCAGCTCCGGCCATGCGGTTCGTCGCCGCCGCGCGCAGGAAAAACCTGTCCGCGTCGTTGAACGAGCTGGCTTCGCGCGTCGCTATTGCGTTTCCTTTCGCACTGGGCGGCGGCGCCAAGGCGGGATTTCCTGCGCCTGTCCGCCTGTCTGGCGCTTGCGCGAGAGCCGGCCAAGCCAAAGCGACGAGAATGAACGGTAAATAGCATATGTGCATGCTGAGGCCCTTTCGGAATTCTCGCGTCTCTATCGCTACAGCGTCAGCATATAGGCGACGAGCGCGTCCTTCTCTTCCTGCGTGAGCTTCACGCCCAACACGAGGTTGAAGAATTCAACCGTATCGGCGAGCGTCAGCAGACGGCCGTCGTGCAGATAGGGCGGCGTATCCTTTATCCCCCGCAAGGTGAAGGTCTTGATCGGCCCGTCGGGCAGCGCCACCAGCCCGTTGATCGTCTGCCCGATCTCGTAGAACCGTTCGAGCTTCAGATCATGCATATTGTTGTCGAGGAAAGACGTCTGAGGGATGTGACACTCGGCGCAACGCCCTTTGCCGAGGAAGAGTTTCTCGCCCGAAAGCTCCTGCTGCGTCGCCTTTGCGGGATCGAGCCTGCCTGTCGGGTCGAGTTTCGGAGCCGGCGGGAAATCGATGATGTTCTGCATTTGCGCCATCATCGCGACTTGATCGGGCCGGTTGGGAAGGTGGACGCCCTTACGCTGCGCGCTGACATGATCGCCATTGAAATAGGCGGTGCGCTGCTCGAATTCGGTGAAATCCTCCACGGACCGCAGCGAGCGCTTGGACCCGTGGATTTGCTGATTGAACATGCCGCGAAGACTGACCGTATCGAGACGGAACCGCGACGCCTGGGGGCGAACGTCGGGGGTGAGGTGAAAAGCGGCGTTGGTGTGAAAATTTGAATGGCAATCGAGGCAACTGATGCCGAGCGATTGCTCGGCGACCTTGCGATCTTCCGTTTGGTTGAATTCCTCCTGCGGGAATGGCGTCAGCAGGAGGCGCAATCCTTCGAGCTGCACCGGCGTCAGGAACCCGACCATCATGGAATAATGGTTCTTGATGGTCAGGAGCTGTCCGCGAGATACGTCGCCGAGTTCGGGGTGGGTGGTCAGAAAAATCGGCGGGGGAAATTCCGGCGTTAAATGCGCGGGCAAATCGAAATCCACGTCGAATCGCTTCAGGTCGCGCCCCTCTTGCCGATTGATCTCGTCGATCTGTTGCTTTGGAATGACCTGGCCGCCCGTCGCCTGCTTGACGTGCGGAAGCGGCATGAAGCCCGCGGGCAATAAACCTTTCTTGCGGATGTCGTCGGGGGTCATCGACGCGAGGCTGTCCCAGGAGACGCCTTGCGGCAATCTGACGCGAACGGCGCCCTGCACCGGCTTGCGCCCGCCGGACATCATCGCGCCCGGCTGAGCGCGGTCCGACAGGTCGTAGCGCTCTTGCATCAGCGATTGCTGCCGCTGCATAACGCCCGGCTTTTGCGCTTCGTCCTCGGCCCTCACTGCATCGAAAGGCTGGGTCGGCAACGGCCGATAGGTCGCGTCGGGCGGTAAAGGATCGGCCGTCGCGCAGGACGTCGCTACAACAAACGCGATCGGCGCAATCGAGGAAAGCGCGTGACGGAACATGTGGGCCTCCCGCAGCGAACCCCTGCGTCCTCCGAACGCAGCACATATCTCAACAATTCCCAGTTCATCGAGTTCCGACAGCGACGCTTGGTCGGGCGCGTGAAGAGCTGCGACCTTCCTCGGTCGGCGCCGCGCTTCGGCCGACGCTCCGCGGGCACAGAGGTTCTGCACTGTTCAATCCGCCTCATATTAGTGCGACCGGTGTGCTGTTTGCTTAGTTTGCAGACATGGCCGCCTCCAAAATATTCAGCCTTAAACTGGGCAAGATCAGCGTTGCCCCGCAATCAGTTAGCGCCATGGGATAACGCGTCCCTGTCTTCATTTGGCGCGCCCTTTGCATTCTCCCACGCCAGATGCGCCGACTTTGGCGCCAGCTCCCAATGATGGGTCACGCAGCAACGCCGCTGCTCCAGAACTTGCCGCAACCGTGCGGCGGTTCTGGGCAGCGGCGTTTTTTTGTTTTCAGCGAGCCGCTCTTTCGCGCGCGTCGAGCTGAAGGAGCGAGGGGGAGATATGAGTGAGAGAACGATGAGCAGAATCGGCGGCGCCATTTTTATGCTCTGCCTCGCCGCGTCTGGCGCCTGGGCGGATGGCGCGCCAAAAAGCGAGGTGACCCCGCCGCCGCAACCCTTGCCGCCGCAACCCTTGGCGCCCGCGCCGCTCGGGGTCTTCGGCGCCGACATGCCGCCAGCCGGTAAGCTGGTTTTGTCGATCGTCCCGCAGTTCCTCGGACGATCGACGTCGCTCGAAGGCGCGCGCCCTGTCTCCTCGCAGGAGATTGTCGCGACGACGCCTTGGTTTTTCGACCCGCGGCAAAAATTGCGCGGCGTGCCGCAAAGCGCTCTTCAAGCGGTTCAGACCGTCCAATTGGCCTATGGCGTGACGAAAGTTCTCTCGATCGTTGTCGCGACGGGCATGACTGAAAAAAATCTCAGTTTTCTCACCTTCAAGGGACTGAGCGGGATTACGCCACTCGGCATGAGCTACACGGGAACCGACAGCATATCGGATACAACGGCCTCAGCGATCTGGCGCGTTTATGAAGATCCCATCAATCGCGTGCAGGTCAATGTCGGCATGTCGTTCCCGACCGGGAGCAACCACAACACATTTACCTTGTTGCAACCGAACGGAACCTACGCAACGACGCGCGCCTTTTATGCAATGCAGATCGGGACGGGGACATTCGACGCAATGCCCGGCGTCGTTTACGCCGGCCAACTGAATAATTGGTCCTGGGGCCTGTCTTATCGCGGGCGTTTTCCGCTGGCCGCAAATCCGGAAGGCTATCGGTGGGGCGATCTCCATGAATTTACCGGGTGGGGCGGATATAGCTGGATCCCCGGCTTGACGACGACTTTTCGCGTGACAGGCAGCCTCGAAGGCCCAATCCGAGGCTTCGACTGGAACATCGCTGGAAAGGCGCAGGCGGCGAATCCGAATTTCTATGGCGGCCAGCGCGTGGAGCTCTTTGGCGGCGCGACGATCAGCGGCAAATTGGTGGGGTATGAAAATGTCCTTCTTGCAATCGAAGCCGGGTTGCCGGTCTATCAGAATCTAAACGGCCCTCAGCTATCGAAAGCGTGGCAAGCGGGGCTGGCGCTGCGCTTCAAGATCTAGGGCCTCGCGCCGCAGCAGAAACTGGCGAAGCCAAAGGCGCCTGCTGGCGCTTCTCCAGCCATCGCGCTTAATGTAAATGGGCGCAAACCCAATTCCTGCGGATACAGGGCCGTGAAAATCGTTATCGTCGACGAAAACCCGATCCGCGCAGTCATCCTCGAAGAGGGCTTGCGAGAGGCGGGGCTTGGGCAGGTCCAGCGGATAGGCGAGATGAACAATCTTCTCGCGCGCATCTACGCCATCGATCCGGATGTGATTCTGATCGACCTCGAAAACCCGTCTCGAGACACGCTGGAGCAGATGTTTCAGGTGAGTCGCGCCGTGCGCAGGCCCATCGCCATGTTTGTCGACCAGAGTGACGCGGTTTCGATACAAAGATCCGTGGATGCGGGCGTGTCCGCCTATATCGTCGACGGATTGAAGAAAGAGCGCATCAAATCCATACTCGACCTTTGCGTCTCGCGGTTCAACGCCTTTTCCAAGCTTCAAAGCGAGCTCGAGCGTGCGAAAGACGACCTCGAGCAGCGGAAAGACGTCGACCGCGCGAAGGGCATATTGATGAAGTCGAAGAACATCTCCGAGGACCAGGCTTATCGGCTGATGCGCAGCGCCGCGATGCGGGAAAACAAGAAGATTGGCGACATCGCCAGATCGATCATTATGGCGAGAGAGCTGCTGAAATGAAAATTGTGCGGATTGGCTTCATCCCGCTCGTCGACGCGGCGACTTTGCTCATAGCGGTCGACAAAGGATTTACGGCGGAGGAAGGTCTGGACGTCCAGTTGGTTCGGGAGGCGTCATGGTCCAATATTCGTGACAAATTGGCCATAGGCTTGTTCGACGCCGCTCATCTCCTTGCGCCGATGGCCGTGGCTTCGAACCTCGGCCTTGGACATGTAAAGGCGCCGCTCGTCTCTCCCATCAGCCTCGCCATGAACGGCAACGCAATCACTTTGTCGCGCAAGCTATTTCTCGAGCTGCAAGAAGCTTCTGATGACAGGCTCTCAGATCCCGCGGTAAGCGCCAAGGCGCTCGGAAAGATCGTTCAAAAACGCGCGGAGCACGGCGACGAGCCTCTGACATTCGGGATGACGTTTCCCTTCTCGATGCACAACTATGAACTTCGCTATTGGCTGGCCGAAGGCGGAATCGACCCGGACGAGGACGTACGACTAGTCGTCCTTCCGCCGCCCTATATGGTCGAAAGCTTAACGAGAGCGCAGATCGACGGCTTCTGTGTCGGCGCACCCTGGAGTTCCTTGGCCGTCGATGCCGACGTCGGAATCATTCTTCACTTTGGTTGCGAAATCTTCTCCCGCGCGCCGGAGAAGGTCTTGGCCATGCGCGAGGCCGCTGCGGCGGATGATCCAGACGTCGCGGCCGCTTTGGCGCGCGCGATCTCTCGGGCGGCGACGTATGTCGATGATCCGATGAACCGCGACGACGTCGTAAGCGTGTTGGCGCGTCCGGATTGCATTGGCGTTGGTCACGACGCGATCCGAGGCACGCTCGCGGGGCAAATAAACCTCGACTCGCGGGGCGGCGCGCGCGCATGTGAAGATTATCTCATATTTGGAAAAAATAACGCCTGCCGGCCCGATCCTCGCCATGCCCTTTGGATTTATGCGCAAATGCTCCGCTGGGGCCAGGCTCGCTTTTCTACCGGGCTCGTGGAGATTGCGAAAGCAGTCTATCGCCCCGATCTTTACGACGCAGCTATTGGCGTTCGGGAGGTCTCGTCCCCATCGCTTCCCGACGTCGTCGGCGCTTTTGCGGGGCCTGATCTCGACGAGCGTGATCTCGATTCTTATTTGAACGGCTTTGATATCGGCTCGAAAATTTGAGCGCCCAGTTTCTAGGCAATCAAATTATGTTTTGAGCTAGCGGCGCCCCTGAAGTAAGCGCCAAAGACAATAATCGACAAGCTTGCAAGTTGGCGCATTCGCCTGGGAGCCCGCGATTTCTCGCGAGATGGACTCGCATTGTGGAAGTTGCGCGTATTTGGCCCGCTTCCTGCTTGAGAGTTTTTGGTCAACGACGACCTCCGGTCCGCCGGAACCGCGCCCAACGAGGGGCTCGGTCACAGACGCCGCCGTGGAATCCTGCAAAAGATTCCAAGGCGACGCGGTCGTCTTGCCAAGCTTCATAGAAACAAGACGATCGACTGTGTGAACGGACCGCGAGGACGCTCAACAGAAGTCGAGAATATGCCTGTCACCACGCATCAAGCGAATAGAACTAAGCTCGTTGTCGTCGGCAACGGAATGGCGGCCGGCCGCGTGCTCGAAGAGCTTTTTGAGCGCCGATCGGGAGCATTCGACGTGAGCGTTTACGGCTCGGAGCCGCGCGTCAATTACAACCGCATCATGTTGTCGCCGGTTCTCGCCGGCGAGAAGGCCTACGAGGACATCATTATTCATGGCGAGAGCTGGTATGCCCGCCATGGGGTTGCGCTGCATAAGGGCGAGACGGTCGCCTCCATCGATCGAAACGCAAAGCGCGTGACGACGGCGTCAGGCCGGAACGAGCATTACGACAAACTGCTCATCGCGACCGGTTCCGCGCCAATCGCCATCCCCGTTCATGGCGTCGATCTGCCCGGCGTTGTCACCTTCCGTGACCTCGACGACGTCGACGCCATGCTGGGACAGGCTGAAAAAGGCGGCCATGCGGTTGTCATCGGCGGTGGGTTGTTAGGATTGGAGGCGGCGGCTGGGCTCAAGTCAAAGGGCATGGCGGTGACCGTCGTTCACTTGATGCCAACGCTGATGGAGCGGCAACTGGATCCCTCCGCGGGCTATCTGTTGCAGAAAGCTATCGAGAAGCGCGGCATCGAGGTTCTGACCGGAACGAACACTCAGGCGATCCTCGGCAGCTCGAAGGTCGAAGCCGTCAAGCTGGACGGAGGCAGAGACATTCGCTGTGACATGGTCGTGATGGCGGTGGGGATTCGGCCCAACGCGCGTCTCGCCAAAGAGGCAGGTCTCGTGGTTGAGCGCGGCGTCAGGGTCGATGACGAAATGCTCACCAGCGATCCTGATATTTATGCAGTCGGCGAATGCGTCGAGCATCGCGGCCAATGCTACGGCCTCGTGGCGCCTCTTTTCGAAATGGCCAAAGTTGTGGCGGCGCGGCTGTGCGGCGATAGCGCGGCGCGCTACCAGGGTTCGGTCGTTTCTACGAAACTGAAAGTATCGGGCATCGATCTTTTCTCCGCCGGCGATTTTACGCTGGGAGACGACGATGATGAGATCGTTCTGCGCGATCCATCGCGCGGCGTCTACAAGCGCATCGTGCTTCGGGATAATCGCGTCAAGGGCGCAGTGCTTTACGGCGAGACCGAAGACGGACCGTGGTTATTCGACCTCCTGAAAAAAGAGACGGACATCGCCGCGATGCGCGATACGCTCATCTTTGGGCAGGCGTATCAGGGAGGATCGCCGCTGGACCCTACGGCGGCCGTTGCAGTGTTGCCGGATGATGCGGAGATCTGCGGCTGCAACGGCGTATGCAAAGCCGCGATCGTTTCGGCGATCACGGAACAGGGCCTGGCGTCTCTCGACGAGGTGCGGGCGCAAACGAAGGCGTCCGCCTCCTGTGGGCAATGCACATCCAAAGTGGAAGCGTTGATCCTCGGCGCGCTTGGAGACACATACAAAGGCGCGACGCGTAAGGCCATGTGCAAGTGCACGGACCTCACGCACGAGGAAGTGCGCGGCTTTATTGTCTCCAGAAGCCTCACCTCTCTGCCGGCTGTTATGCAAGAACTCGGCTGGAAGACCTCCTGCGGCTGCCCTTCCTGCCGACCAGCGTTGAATTACTATCTGCTTTGCGCCTATCCGCTGACTTACCGCGATGATGCGCAGTCGCGCTTCGTCAATGAGCGGGTGCACGCAAACATTCAAAAGGATGGCACCTTCTCTGTCGTCCCGCGCATGTGGGGCGGGCTGACGACTCCGAATGAATTGCGCGCCATCGCAGATGTTGCGGATCGCTTCAGTATCCCGACCGTCAAAGTCACAGGCGGGCAGCGTATCGATTTGCTCGGGGTCAAAAAAGAAGATTTGCCTGCCGTGTGGGCGGAACTCAATCGCGCCGGGCTCGTCTCGGGCCATGCCTACGCCAAGGGATTGCGTACGGTGAAGACCTGCGTCGGCAAGGAATGGTGCCGGTTCGGCACGCAGGATTCCACGGGACTCGGCGTTAAGCTCGAGCGGCTGTTGTGCGGCTCCTGGACGCCCGCCAAAGTAAAACTCGCCGTATCTGGCTGTCCGCGCAATTGCGCCGAGGCGACGGTGAAGGACATTGGCGTCATCTGCGTGGATTCGGGGTTCGATATTCATATTGCAGGGGCGGCCGGGCTGCATGTGCGCGCAACGGACCTTCTTAGGCATGTCGAGACCGAAGAGGAAACGCTCGAATATGTCGCCGCGATCTTGCAGCTCTATCGAGAAGAGGCCGCCTATCTCGACCGGCTTTACAAATGGGTCGAGAAAACCGGCCTGGAGCGCGTGCGTCATATAATCATGGAAGATCATGTAGCGCGCAAAGCGCTTTATGAACGCTTCCTCGTCTCACAGCGCGCCGTGCGCAAGGATCCTTGGGCGGAACGCGCGGCGGGCTTCAACGCGCAGGAATTCGCACCCTTGGCGATCGTTGCGCCCATTGCGCAACTTGCGGCGGAGTGAGGACGCGCGATGACTCATCTTTCACCAAACTGGTTCGACATTGGGCCGCTCGAGCAAATCCCTCAACGCGGCGCGCGTGTCGTCAAAACGCCGCGACGAAACATAGCGATCTTCCGCACCGCCGGAGACGAGGTTTTCGCCCTCGAGAATCGATGCCCCCACAAGGGCGGCCCTTTGAGCGAGGGCATCATTCATGGCCGAAAGGTTGCCTGCCCTCTCCACAACTGGATCATCGATCTCGACAGCGGATCCGCCACCGGAGCCGATCACGGCTGTGCGCGCAGTTTTCCAGTCAAGATCGAAAAGGGGCGCGTCTATCTCGAAATGACCGTCGCCGTTACGCCATGAAGGAGCGACAATGAGCGCGTCTTCTAAAATCATTCGCACGACTTGCCCCTATTGCGGAACCGGATGCGGCATCAAAGCGACCGTTTCCGCCTCCGGCGAAGTCGGTATTTTGGGAGACGAAGAGCATCCGGCGAATTTCGGCCGGCTTTGCATCAAAGGCGCGACCCTCGCCGAGACGTTGACGCTAAACGAGCGTTTGCTTCATCCGCGAATTTTCGACAAACGCGCGAGTTGGCGCGAGGCGCTTGCAATGGTCGCCGGCCGCTTTCGGGAGGCGATACAGACCTACGGCCCCAGTTCTGTCGCCTTCTATGTCTCCGGACAGATGCTCACAGAAGATTACTACGTCGCCAATAAGCTGATGAAAGGTTACATCGGCTCCGCAAATATCGACACTAATTCTCGTCTCTGCATGGCGTCGACCGTCGCCGGGCACAAGCGCGCCTTCGGCGCAGACATTGTCCCGAATGTTTATGAGGATCTCGAACTTTCGGACCTCGTTGTTCTAGTCGGATCGAACCTCGCCTGGTGCCATCCGGTGCTATTTCAGCGCCTCGAAAACGCAAAGGCCGCACGGCCCGAGATGCGGGTCGTCAACGTCGATCCCCGGCGCACGGCGACGAGCGAAATTTCCGACCTCCAGCTTTCAATTGCGCCCGGCTCCGACGTCGCGCTTTTTCTTGGCTTGCTCCGTCATCTCGATCGCAGCGGGAAATGCGACGCCTCTTACGTGGCCCTTCACACCCACGGGTTCGACGATGCGCTCGCCATCGCGGATTCATGGGACATCGCTTCCGTGGCGAAAGCGACAGGGATTGAAGAGGCGTCACTGCAGCGCTTCTACGAGCTTTACGCTGAGAATGAGCGCGTCGTGACGGTCTACTCACAAGGAGTAAATCAGTCGATTCATGGAACCGATAAGGTCAATGCGATCCTGAACTGCCATCTCGCGACGGGGCGTATCGGAAAGCCCGGCGCGGGGCCTTTTTCGGTGACGGGGCAACCAAACGCCATGGGCGGGCGCGAGGTTGGCGGGCTCGCCAATCAGCTCGCCTGCCATATGGAGCTTCATGATCCGCGGCACCAGGATATCGTGCGGCGTTATTGGCGTTCGCCCACTATCGCAACCAAGCCCGGCCTCAAAGCCATTGATCTCTTCAAGGCCGTTTCCGACGGGACGATCAAGGCGCTGTGGATCATTGGGACAAATCCAGCCGATAGCTTGCCCGACGCCGACAGTGTGAAGGCTGCGCTGGCCTCATGCCCCTTTGTCGTTGTTTCCGATGTCGTAGAGCGCACGGATACATCCGAATTTGCGCATGTCCTGCTGCCCGCACGCGCCTGGGGAGAGAAAGATGGGACGGTCACGAATTCGGAACGGCGCATCTCGCGTCAAAGGCCGCTGCGTCAGGCTCCCGGCGAAACCATGCCCGATTGGTGGAGCATTTGCCGTGTTGCGAAGCTTATGGGTTATTCAAGGGGTTTCGACTACGGCGGGCCCCATGACATTTTTCGGGAATACGCCGGTCTTTCGGGTCATCTGAATAACGGATCGCGGGATTTCGACATCTCCGACTACGACGATATTTCGCAACGCGACTATGACAGCCTTTCCCCTTTCCAATGGCCGCGGCGCAAGGGCTCATTCCTAGACAGACGATCGCCAAGGTTCTTCGCCAACGGCGGCTTCTTCACGCCGGATGGTCGCGCGCGCCTTATCGCCACGCCGTTTCATCCGCCAAAGAAGCGCGGCGCGGGGTTGTTCACGCTCAACACGGGCCGTATCCGGGATCAGTGGCACACCATGACCCGAACGGGCGTCGCGCCAAGCCTGTCGCGCCACATCGTCGAGCCCTTTGTCGAAATTCACCCGGCGGACGCCCGAGCCCTCGATATTCTGCCGGCGAGTCTGGCGCGTCTTTCTAATGCGCATGGCTCGGTGATTCTTCGCGCGCTTGTCACCGATCGCCAAAGGAGAGGGTCGCTTTTTGCGCCGATCCACTGGACGCAGCAGAATTCGAGCTGCGGCCGCATCGACGCGCTTGTCGGCGCGAATACGGATCCCATTTCCGGCCAGCCAAATTCGAAAGGCGCGTTCGTTGGCATCGAGCCTTGGCCGGCTGCCTGGTTCGGCTTCGCGCTGACGCGCAACAAACCAAGCAATGTCGACGCCGGCTACTGGGCGCTGGCGCGAACGGGTTTTGGCTGGCGTATGGAGCTCGCGGGCCTAAGCGAACCGGAAGACTTCGAAAAATACGCCCGCGAACTCTTTGGCGTGACCGCGGACAGCGCAATCGCAATCGCCCGCGTCGAGGATTTCGGACGAGGGGCGTTTCGTTTCCTTGCCCATCAACATGGTCGGGCGCTGGGCTTGCTTATCGTGTCGCGAGAACCCGTCGAAGCGGCGCGTGCGTTTTTGTGCGAGAAATTCGCCTCGCATGATCCAAAAGACTTGATGTCGCTTCTTGCAGCCCGACCGCTGTCGCACGCCGACTGCGGCCGCACGGTCTGCATCTGCCACGGGGTCGGCGCGAAAGAGATAGAGGTGGCGATCGACGGCCGCGCGCGAACGGTCGAAACCATCGGACGCGCGACGCGCGCCGGGACGGGGTGTGGCTCATGCCGCCCCGAGATTCAGCGCCTCATCAATGAAAAAACCAGCCAGGCCAAGCGCGCGATGGCGCCGGCCGAGGATTCACCCCAAGAGGAGCACGCATGAAACTCGACGACTTCAAAAAAGCTGGCCATTGGCCCACGCTGCTTGCCGCCTTCCTTTATTTCGACATCAGCTTCATGGCCTGGGTCTCTCTCGGTCCGCTGATGATCTACATCACCAAAGGCATGCAGATCCCTGTCGAGGACAAGTTGTCGCTTGTCGCGATTCCGGTTCTTGGCGGCGCCTTTTTCCGCGTGCCGCTCGGGCTTATTGCCGATAGCATCGGTTCGAAAAAGGCGGGGATCGTCGCCCAAGCGATCGTGATGTTCGCTGTTGCGCTCGTCAGCGTCCTCGGACTAACCGGTCCTTCAGCGATCGCGCTCTTCGGGATTGTGCTCGGCATCGCCGGGGCGTCTTTCGCCGTCGCCCTGCCCCAGGCGGGTCGCTGGTATCCGCCGCAATACCAAGGCTTGGTGATGGGCATCGCAGGCGCCGGAAATATGGGCGTTGTGCTGGACGCGTTGTTCGCGCCGTGGATCGCCGAGACATATGGCTGGCGAACGGTTTACGGTGTGCTTTTCGTCTTGATGCTCGCCGTCTTTGCGATTTACGCAATCGCCGCGAAGGACGCGCCGGGCGCGAAGGCGACGATCAGCCTGTCCGATTACGGCAAGATATTGCGCGACTCCGACAGCCTATGGTTCATGTTCTTCTACTTCATCACTTTCGGCGGCTTTGTCGGGCTCGCCTCTGCGCTGCCGCTTTACTTCACGGCGCAGTACCACGCGTCCGGCGTCGCCGCCGGACTGATGGTCTCCATCATCGTCGCCTTTGGCTCGGGTTTCCGACCCGTTGGCGGCTACATCGCCGATCGGATCGGCGGCGTGAAGACGTTGTCTTTTCTCTTTGTGGCCGTCTCGCTGTGCTACTTCGCCATCGCGCTTCTACCTGCGGGGCCGGCCCCGGCGGCTGGCGCGGCGGGCTGGAATCTGACGCAGCTTCCGCCGGTCGCCTTCGCGGCGGTCGGCTTGTTCTCTATCGGCGTGCTCTGCCTTGGCATGGGGAATGGCGCGGTGTTCCAGTTGCTGCCGCAAAGGTTCCGCCGGGAGATCGGCGCCATGACGGGTCTCGTTGGCGCAGCGGGGGGCTTGGGCGGCTTTTTCCTGGCCAAAACCCTGGCTTTTTCGAAAGGCGCCACAGGCGGCTTCAGCGGGGGCTTTGTTTTCTTCGGCCTTCTTGCGCTGCTCGGCCTCATCGGCTTGTTTATCGTGAAGACCCGGTGGCGCACCACGTGGGGCGCGGTGTCTGGGGCGAGAATCTAGCTGATTTCGAGGCGACTCGTGCTGACCCGCTATGATCACGATCTTCGCGTCGAAGCGGGCTTCGCCAGTGAGAAAGGCCGGCGGCCGGACAACCAGGACTATGTCGGCGTTTGTTTCGGCCCTTGCGGCGCCGGGGCATTGCCGGGGGTGGTCGCCGCCGTCGCTGACGGCGTCGGCGGCCACAAGGGCGGACGCGCGGCGGCTGAAACCGCCGTTCGCTCCTTTATGGACGGTTATTACGCGCAACCCGAAACGATTGGAGTCATTCGCGCCGCAGCGCGTTCCCTCGAGGCCGCCAACGCCTGGATTGCGGCTCAGGGGCGCGTCGATCCGGCGCTTCAAGGGATGGCGACGACTTTCAGCGCGGTTATCCTATCGCGCCGCGCCGCTTTCGTGGTTCACGTCGGCGACACGCGCGTTTATCGCCTGAACGCAGGCGGTCTGGAGCTGCTGACGCAAGATCACATCGTCGGGGGCGGCGATTTCGCCACCCTGCGCCGTGCGATGGGATTCGAGGAGGCGCTGCTCTTAGATCAGGCGTCTATCAGTCTCGCCTTGCATGATCGCTTCCTGATTTGCTCCGACGGGGTCCATGGGTCGCTGCGCAATCGCGCTCTACGCGGGATGCTTGGGGAGCGGCGTTCGCCGCAAGAAACCGCGGAGACCATCGTCGAAGCAGCGCTCCGCGCTGGAAGCAGCGATAATGCGACCGCCCTTGTTCTGGACGTCGTCGATTTGCCTCCGGCGGATGAGCGCGCCTTATCGCGCGCTATCGAGGCTCTCCCTATTCGAGAGTGGCCTGCGGTCGGCGAAACATTGGACGGGTTCCGCTTGGAATCGATTCTTTTCGAGGGACGTTATAGCCTGTTGATGCGGGCGACAGACCTGCAAACTGGCAGGTCTTTGGCGCTGAAATTTCCTCACCCCCGCGTTGCCGAGGACGAAACCTACAGGCTCGCCTTCGTCAATGAGGCGTGGGTGGCTGCGCGGGTGAGGAGCCCCTTTATCGGCGAAATCGTCGAACTGCCGCCGGGGCGGCAGACCCGCCTTTATTCGGCCATGCCGTTCTACGAAGGCGAGACGCTAGAGCAACGCCTGCGGCGGAAGCCGAGCGTCGGGCTGGCGGAGGGCCAATTGATTGCGACGCGCCTTTCCCGGGCCGTTGCGACCTTGCATCGCTCTGGCGTCATCCATCGCGATGTGAAGCCAGATAACGTCATGCTCCTGCGGGAAGGCGGGCTGAAGCTCGTCGACCTCGGCGTGTGCCGCGCCCCGCGCCTGGACGATTTCTCGAGCCAGGACATTCCCGGCACGCCGAGCTACATGGCGCCAGAGCTGTTTCAAGGCGCGGTGGGCGACGAAAGCTCCGATCTCTATGCGACCGGCGTCACGATCTACCGCATGTTCACTGGCGCCTATCCCTATGGCGAAGTCGAACCCTTTTGTAAGCCGCGCTTCGGGCGGCCGCAGGCGCTTTGCGCAAAAAGGCCCGATCTTCCCGCTTGGCTCGATTTAGCGGTTCGAAAAGCTATTGCAGTCGATCCGCGCGACCGCTTCGGCGACGTCCTGGAGTTCGGTTTCGAGATCGAGAATGGCGCGGCGCGGAGCGGGCCTGCGCCGTTGCGTAAACAATCCCTTTACGAGCGCAATCCTCTCGCGTTCTGGCAAGGACTCTGTCTGCTGCTGGCTTGTCTGCTGATCGTGTCGCTGGCGCTACGATGAGCGCAAATGGCGTTGTGTCAGGGACTGTCGACGCTGATATCACAACATGGCCATCGGCGGCGGGGTCTGGCGCGCGCCTTTGTCAGCAATTGCGCCGAGCGCTTACCGGAGCCGGAGAGACTTAGAGCGGTTCCGTTCTGCGAGCCCAACTCCCCTGCCCTGCTGGGACACCCCGTCTCTGGCGCTCGGGGCCCCGGCAAGGACTCTGTCGACGTGCTTTCTCCACTTCGGGCTTGAGCGGTTTTCCCATCGGAGCGCCCGCCTTGCGCATACGTAGAATGCTCGACCGATTTTGTCGCTTTGGCCAGAAATGTCTTGCGAGACAAGCTTGTCTAAAGCGGCGGCTCGAAATGATTCGATGATGTCTTCGGTCCTGGGTTGGCCGCGGCCAACTCCGTCATCTAGTTCCCGAAATTCGGCGTTAACGTCTCGTTTACCTAAAATTCGTTGCGCACAGGCGCCGAATCGTGGTCCTGATACGGACCAAGGCGAATTTGCGCTTTCAAATCGTATCGCAGGAAAAAATCGTGGGTGCGCAGATAAACGAGGCGACGGCAACTTCCGATGCGCGGATCTCCGCGCATGCGCGCCTTTTATCCGAACAGCTTCAGGCCCTTGGCACACGACTTTTTCCCCCTGACAGTCACAAGTCGCTCCGATCCTTCTCATCGGGGGAAGCTGCGAAACTTTTGCACGTGTCAGACGGATATCTTCGACAGCTCTCTCTCGACGGAATCGGCCCCGCGCCTGAAATAAGCGCTTCGGGACGGCGCTCTTACACGCTCGCACAGATTAACGAGCTACGCACGCATATAGCCAGGGTCAAACCGCGCGATGCGCTGTCCGTGTTGCCGCATCGCCGACCGGGCGAGAAAATGCAGACCATCGCCTGCGTCAATTTCAAGGGCGGGTCGGCAAAAACGACGACGTGTCTGTATCTTGCGCAATATCTGGCGATGTCGGGCTTCCGGGTGCTTGCCGTCGATCTCGATCCTCAGGCATCCCTGTCCGCCCTGCTCGGATTGCAGCCGGAATTCGACCTCGCGGAAGGGGACACGCTTTATGGCGCCATCCGATATGACGGGGCCCGACGTTCGGTCAGAGATTGCGTTCGCAAGACCTATTTCGACGGCCTGGACCTCATTCCCGGCAATCTCGAGCTCATGGAGTTCGAGCACGAAACGCCGCGCGCCTTGGCCCTTGGGACGCGGCTGCCCGGCGGCATGTTCTTCGAGCGCGTCGGGAATGCTCTCGCTGAAGTCGAAGCCGACTACGATATCGTTGTCGTCGATTGCCCGCCCCAGCTCGGCTATCTGACGCTCGGCGCGCTTTGTGCGGCGACAGCGCTTCTGATTACGGTTCATCCGCAAATGGTCGACGTCGCGTCTATGTCGCAGTTTCTGCTGATGGCGTCCGATTTGATGTCGGTGGTGCGAAAAGCGGCCGGCGATCTCCGTCACGACTTTATTCGCTACGTCATCACGCGACACGAGCCGCATGACGGGCCGCAGTCGCAGGTCGTAGCGCTGCTTCGGAGCCTTTTCGGCGAGGAGGTTCTCGCCGCCTCGGCGTGGAAATCGACGGCCATTGCGGATGCGGGGCTTACCAAGCAATCGCTTTACGAGCTCGAGCGTGGATCGATCGGGCGTGCGACTTACGACCGCGCCATCGAGTCTCTGGAAGCGGTCAATAGCGAAATTCTCGGGCTCATTCTCAAAACCTGGGGGCGGATTCCATGAGCCGACGGAACATTTTGACCTCGCTCCTCGAGGACAAGTTGGCCGCGGCCAACTCATCCGACCGCCCTGCCCCGCAAAGCAACGACAGGGTTCTGGCGGGGCCGGTGCGAACGATGAGCTTGACGCTTGATCGGATGGCGGAAGAATCCCGGACGCTCCAGGAGGCGCTCGCCACCGGCTCGGCGGTGGTCGAATTGGACCCCCAAAGCGTCGACGTTTCTTTTGTCAAAGACAGATTTTCCGGTCTCGACGATCCCGAGTTTCAGACGCTCAAGGAATCGCTTCGGGCCCACGGTCAGGAAGTCCCTATTCTCGTGAGGCCCCATCCAACGCGTAGCGGCGGCTATCAGGCGGCCTATGGGCATAGGCGATTGAAGGCCGCGCAAGACCTCGGGATCAAGATCAAAGCCGTCGTGCGCAACCTCGATGACCGGCAGCTCGTTATCGCCCAAGGCATCGAGAATTCCGCGCGGCGCGATCTCTCTTTTATCGAGCGCGCCGTTTTTGCTCGATCCCTTGAGGACAGCGGGCACGACCGCAGCGTGATTATGGCGGCGCTCTCCACCGACAAAACCGAGCTTTCGAAGCTGATCACAGCCGCGCGGGCCCTGCCCGATGCAGTCGTTCGAGCGATCGGACCGGCGCCGAAAGCTGGACGGCGACGATGGCTGCAACTCGCCGAGCTTTTGCACGGGCGAAAAACGCTCGCGCGTGTCGAGGCGGTTCTTTCCGACGCAAATTTGCCGGCGGACTCCGACGCCCGATTTCTGAAGGCGTTCGCGGCGGCGATGGAAAAGGCGTCCAAGACGACGCGCGACGAGATATGGAAACGCCCCGATGGCGCGCCTTTGGCGCGCATCAGTCGGGATCCCAAGGCGACCATATTGCGCTTCGACGAGAAAATAGAGCCCGATTTCGGGGCTTACGTCGCCAGGCGCCTGAGCGATCTGTATGAGGAATTCCGCACAAGTCGTGAGTAGCGGATCGTTGCGTAGGAATATCAGGAAAGAAAAGGAACCAGCGAAAGAAAAAGGCCCCCGAAACGTCACCGCCCGGAAGCCCTTCTCATAGAGTAGCACCTAGAGAATCCCACTTCCGCGAATCGCTGTCAAGTGTCGGCGCCGTTTTGGCGAGCTGATTTCTTTTGCCTAAACGAGGCAAAAGATCATGCGCACATATTCAACGACGCCCTTTGGGCGGCGATCGTTGTCGCTTGCCATGGTGGCGGCGCAAGCGGCGACACGGGATTTTGTCGCCCAACCCGACGCATCGGAGACGGCTGTCCATAAATGGCGGCTGTTTCGCTCACTCACAGAAGCTAAGAGCCCGCTCGGCGTCACTGATCGCGCGCTGTCGGTGCTTCATGCCCTGCTGAGCTTCCACCAGGAAACCGCGCTGACTCTGCCCAAGGGCGGGACGAAGGCCGCTGCGGAGGAGGGGACTGTTCCCCTCGCGCCTGGCGTCGTTGTTTTCCCATCCAACAAAGAACTTTCGATCCGCGCCCACGGCATGGCGCCGGCGACTCTGCGGCGGCATCTTGCCTCGCTCGTAGAGGCCGGCCTGATCATCCGGCGCGACTCGCCGAACGGTAAACGGTTCGCGAGACGCGGGGAAGGCGGCGCGATAGAGGAGTCCTTCGGTTTCGACCTGACGCCGTTGATTGCCCGCGCCAACGAAATCGAAAATCTCGCCGAAGAGGTGCGCGCGGAGAACCGCGCCATCGCCCTGTTGCGCGAAAAAATCACGCTCACTCGGCGCGACATCGTCAAGATGATCGAGACCGGCATTGCGGAGGGCGTTCCCGGCGATTGGGAGGCCCGCCACGGCGATTATCGAGCGCTTTCCGACCGCTTGGCGCGCAAGATGACGCGGGCAGGGTTGGAGGCTTTGGCTACGGAACTGGCGGAGCTTGCCGGGGAAATCACCAACAATCTGGAAACCCATGTGAAACGCCAAAAAACAAGCGGCAATGAGTCTCAGACTGAGCGTCACATACAGAATCAAACCACAAACATTTCTGATCTTGAACCTCGCCTTCAAGAAGGCAGGGTCGAACCGCTCGGGCCAATCGTCGAAGACACGGAAGGCGATAGGGCAGGAGATTTGGGAGGAAAGCTACCCGATCCTAAACTCGAAGCCCGTGCCGCCGTCGCGCCGCGCGCTTACCCGCTCGGAATGGTGCTGCAAGCCTGCCCGGACATCGTCGATTACGCCAAGGACGGTGAGATTTCTTGTTGGCGCGACTTGGTGGACGCGTCCGCCATCGTGCGGTCGGCCTTAGGCGTTTCGCCAGACGCCTGGTCGCAGGCGCTCGATGTTTTGGGCGAGCATGACGCTGCGATCGTTATCGCCGCGATCCTTCAGCGGGGCGACGAAATCAAATCTGCAGGCGGCTATTTGCGCGTTTTGACGGCCAAGGCGCGGGCAGGGGAATTCTCCCTCGGGCCAGTGCTGATGGCGCTGCTGCGCGGAAAGGCTGGGAAAACAGCGCGGGAGCGAAAAAGGGCAGGGTGACATTCCGAGGCCACTTGGCGCTTTGACGATTGCCCGAGCCGGTCGAGCTTCGCTCGGCATCCGAAAACAAGCGGACCATTATCGCAGCGTTGGAGAATGTGTTTGAAACTTGCGCTCGTGAGCGCGTCGCCGGTTGTCCGGCCGGAAGCGTGCATGGTGCTGACGGCGAGAACCTTTCGGCGAAGGAAGGCCTGCGGCTTGCTCAATCTTGGAGCGAGTGCGTATCGCGCGCCGTTGCTGGCTTCACGATCGCTACGGCCCATGTGACGCCAACGAATTTAAGCCTCGAATGCGCGAGGCGCTCGCGAGAGGATTCACAATCCCGAGGCTTTGGTGAGATTGACCTTGAAGCGGTCGCGCTTGCGTTGGTAGCGGCGGGTCATTTCCGGGGAGGCGTGGCCGAGGTGTTTTTGCACATGGGCCTCCTCGATCCGGGCCGAACTCGCGAGACCGGCGCGGAGTGAATGGCCGGAAAAAGCCAGGCGGCGCTCGCCCTCGGGGAGATCGCCGCGCAGGCCAGCGGCGAGGGCGGTTTTCTGCACGAGCCGCGCGACATGTTTATCGGTCAGGCGCTCCGGCGAGACGCCGCCATTTTTGCGGGCGACGGGACGAAACACTGGCCCGTGACTGATCCGTCCGAGCCTCAGCCAGGTCTCCAGCATGGCGACGGGGCAGGTGAGGGGAGAGGAGCCACGGCCGATTTCGACCTCGCGCCAGCCGGTCTTGCCGTTGATGGTGAGCAGCAGGCCGCCCTCGCCGGAGGCGTCTGAAGCGCGCGTCTCTGGCGATTCCCCGGCGCTGCTGTTCGCTGGACGAAAAACCTCGATCCAACCGGTCCCGTCTTCGGTCTGGCCGGGGCCGCAATCGAGCCCGACGATTTCCGAGCGGCGCAGGCCGCCGGCGAAGCCGATGGCGAGAATGGCCTTGTCGCGCAGTCCGCGTAGATCGTTGTCGAGGACGGCGAGCATGACGAGCAGCTCGTCGGCGAAGATCGCTTGCTTTTGGACCGGCGGGCGGCCGTGGGTCCGGCGAATGCCGGCGAGCACCGTCGCAATATGCCGATCCGAGGCGTCGAGGGGCGCGCCGAGCTGGCGATAGCGCCAGCAGACGCCGGAAAGTCGGCGCTCGAGCGACGCTACGCTGAGGGGCTCACGGCCCGGCGAGCCCTCCATACAGGCGGCGAGGTACAGGCCGACGATTTGCGGGTCCGGGGGCAGGGGGGCGAGCCCCTGGCGGCGAAGCCAGGAGGCGAACGAACGCCAATCGGCGTCATAGGCGCGCCTCGTGTTCTCCGAGCGGGCGGCGCGGGCGTAATCGCGGGCTTTTTCCGAAAGCGTGGCAAGATGGGGCGAGGGGGCCCGCTCGGCGAGCGGCGCGCCGTCGTGGTCGTCCGCCTTCTGATTATCGTCGATCTTGGCCATCGCGTCCTCGTTTGCCCCTGGTCTAAGGGCTGGGCGTGGTTTGGGCGTAAAATTCCGACGCCTCGGCCGGCTCCGAAAGGCCCAAATGCGGTCTTCCGGCCCTGAAACCCGAGGACCTCGCTTCATGTCCGATAAGCGCACATTATCGGACATAGATAGGACAAGACAAGAGCGGCGGTTTCTGGCCGACATAGTTTGCATAAGCGCCGCAGTCGGCTAGGCTCATGCGAGCCGATTCTCCTTGTTGCGCCCTCATGACCGCCCTCGCGCCGCTCGCTCACCGTCCCCGCAAGAAATCCGCCGCCGCCGAGGCGCCCGGCGTCGCGAAGGCTTTGCCGGCAAACGCCTTTCCGAAATGGGCGCGCGCGCCTCTCCGCGCGCTCGACAGCCTGTCCGACGTCGAGGCCGCCGTCCTCGCCGGCGCCAGTCTCACCGCGCTCGACGCCGTCGTCACGAGCGGGCAGGGCGAGGCGCCGCCGTTCCTGGGCGTCTTGCGCGCGCGCCAGGCCCTCGCCGCGGCGGCGCATTGCGCGCCAGCGGCGTGTCTGCGCGAGGATGACGCCGCTTTGCGCGACGCGCTGCTGTTCGCCGCCCCAGGGGCGGCGCTCAGCCCCGCCGGGCGCCTGCACGCGCTGTTTCGCCTGTTCGGGGCGCCGCGGTTCACGGGCGACCATGACGATGTCGAACGCGCCGGGGCGCTGCTGGCCCTCGCCGGCGACACGGCGCGCTATGCCGAGATCGTCGCCGCACACATCGCCGGCGTGGGCGAGCCGCTCGGGCAAGCGCTCGCCGCGGCGCAGGCGATCGCGCGCCGGGCAGAGGCGGACGGCGCGCGCGCCGAGACCGCCGAACTCCTGGCGCTCTGGGCGGCCGACCTCGTGCTGGCAAAACGTCTCGGCTGGGATCGACCGCTCGCCTTGCTCGCCGCCCGTGTCGATGAGAGGCGCGACGCGACGGGGCGGCGCCTGCGTCCGGGCGACGCGGCGTGGCCGAGCGCGGCGCTGCGCGCCTATGCGCTGGCCGCCGCGGACGCGCATTTGGCCGCCGTCGATCTCCAGCGCCGCGCGTCGATGCTGGTCGCCGTCCTGCCGAAACTGCGCGCCAAGCTCGCCGGCCGCGTCGTCGCGCTGCTGCTCGCCGACGACGGCGTCACCCCCGCGGCCGCGGCGCGGGCGGCCGGGATGTCCGATCGCGCCGCCCGGCGGCTCTTTGAACGGCTCGTTGAACTGGGCGGCGCGCGCGAGCTGACCGGGCGCGAAACTTTCAGGATCTACGGACTGTGATGAGCAAACCACGATGGACCCGCGCCAATCGGCGCTCGTGCGGAGCGCTTCGCGCGTCGCGTCCGGCGGGCGGGCGCCCATGAGCCGCCGCCGCAGCCAGCCCACGGAACTCGACCAGGAGCTCGCAGAACTCCCCGAGGCGTTACGCTGGCGCGAATGGATGGGCCGCGTCGAGGCGGCGATCTTCGCCTCCCCGGCGCCCGTCCCGCGCGAGACGCTGGCGCAGCTCGTCGGCGCCGCCTGCCGGCTCGACGATCTTCTCGCCGACATCGACGCCGAACTGCGCGCGCGCCCTTACGAGATCGTCCGCGTCGCCGGCGGCTGGCAGTTCCGCACGCGGCCGCGCCACGCTGCCGCGTTGCGCTCGATCGAGGGCTCCAAAGACGCCGGGGCGCCGGAATTCACCAAGCTCGAGATGATCGCGCTCTCGGCCATCGCCTATCTGCAGCCGGTCACGCGGGCGGAGCTTTCCCGCTTTGCCGGGCGCGAGGTCAGCCGCGCCGTCATCGGCCGGCTGAAGAGCTGCGGCGTCATCGACGCCGGACCGCGCGCCCCGGCGCCCGGCGCGCCGATCGCCTGGGTGACGACCAAGCGCTTCCTCGAAATCTTCGCGCTGGACAGTCTGCGTGATTTGCCGGACCTCGAAGCGCTGGAGGCAGGCGGGCTAACGCGGTCTGAGCCGGACGCGGGCGTCGACGCGGCGCTCGATGACGCGTTGGGGGTGGATGGAGGGGCTGACGAGGACGAAGAGCCGGAGACGCCAGAGTTTGATGACGTCGACGCTGAAACTTGAGAAAGGGCCTGACTGCTCTTTTGATGGCCTTCCTTTGCAGCGCATTCGATTGGCTTGGCTCTCGCATACTTCGGCGTGGTGATTTTGGGCCGCCGATGGGCTCAGATGATGGCGGTCGAAGCTTGCGAGCGGGGTGTTCGCAGAGACCGCCGAGAGATGGCAGGCGCTGCTCGTTGAAGGCAACGATGAGATGTTATCGATCTTCTTGAGCCGTTAACCGTCGGGCGAGCATCGCGACAATCCCGGCCGGGGATGCGCGTTTACGCGGCTTTGGCCGTGGACGCCACACGACAGAACAATCGGCCGCTGCGCAGCTCCTTTACGGGCGGCTTGGAGATATTGGTTGACGTTTTGACAAGCATCATTCCTGCCCATTCGAAAGTAGAGCAACGCCAGACAGCGCTCGCCACGATGTCGGGACTGGTCGAGGCGATGGTGCTTGCCTGCGCCGTCGTTCTCGGGCCTCAGCCTCGTCACCGCCGCGATCGTCCACTGGAACACCGTCTATCTCGATCGCGCCGTCCAGCATCTGCGCGCTCAGGCGTCGCCATTCCCGGCGATCTCCTCGCCCACGTCGCTCCGCTCGGCTGGGAGCACATCGCGCTGACGGGAGATTACGTCTGGAGCGACGGCAACAGCGCTACCGGCTTCCGAACCCTGCGCGACATTCCCGCTGCGTTCCTATCCCAAGCGGCTTAGCGTGCAATTTTGAACAAATCGTGCGGTGACCCCATGATCGCCCTCGTCCCGCTCGCTCACCATCCGCGCAAAAAACCCGCCGCCGAGGCAAACGAGGCGGGGCGCGACGCTTTGCCGGCAAACGCCTTTCCGAAATGGGCGCGCGCTTCCCTCCCCGCGCTCGACGGCATGTCCGACGTCGCGGCCGCCGTCCTCGCCGGCGCTAGTCTCGCCGCGCTCCACGCCGTCGTCACAAGCGGGCAGGGGGCGGCGGCGCCGTTCCTCGGCGTCTTGCGCGCGCGCCAGGCCCTCGCCGCCGCGGCCCGTTGCGCGCCGGCGCGCGTCTGCGCGAGGATGACGCGGCTTTGCGCGACGCGCTGCTGCTCGCCGCCCCAGGGGCGGCGCTCAGCCCCGCCGGGCGCCTGCACGCGCTGTTTCGCTTGTTCGGGGCGCCGCGGTTCACGGGCGACCATGACGATGTCGAACGCGCCGGGGAGCTGCTGGGCCTCAGCGGCGACAGGGCCGGCTATGCCGAGATCATTCGCGGGCGTTGTCACGTTAACGACTGGGTAGCGTTTTTGGCCCGACAAGACCGGCATGACCAACCGCCCGTGAGCTACAAGCGCCACCGCTTCCCGCCGCAAATCATCGCCCACGCCGTCTGGCTCTACTTCCGGTTCCCGCTCAGCCTACGTCTTGTCGAGGAGATGCTGCTCGAACGCGGGATCGTTCTCTCCTACGAAACCATCCGCCGCGGGACCATGAAATTCGGACCCGATTATGCCCGCCGCCTGAAGCGCAAAAAGCCGGGTCGGCGCGACGTCTGGTATCTCGATGAGGTGGTCGTCTCGATCAACGGTGAGAAGCGCTATCTCTGGCGCGCCGTCGATCAGAACGGCTCTCGGGGCGATGGCAGAGTGGAAATCCGTGACGACAGCCTCGCGCCACAATCGAGAAACAAATCTGACTGGAATGTCATGATCTCGTCATGGATAATGGATTGATCGAAACCGGTTCAGTTGACGAAGGCGAGCGCAGGCGCCCGATGCTCGAAATAATATCTGGCGGCAAGACAAAGCTATTGATTGCGCTTCCCGAAAAACTCAAGTTATCGTCACGTGGCAGGCTTCTGCTGCCGGCGGGGATTGTGCTCGCCCTCGCGTCGGCTTTCTTTGGCGCCAGAGCGCTCTCTGGTGGCGGGACGCCAGCCGGTCCCAGCGCGCGGGACAGCCACGCGCCGACGGTGCGCCGAGGAGGCGCGATCTTTGTGCTGGAGGGCTCGCCTCTCAGGGGGCGGATCGCCGTCGCTCCCGTCGAAGTCAAGACAATAAGCCGCAGCCGCGTGGTCACCGGGACGGTGGAAGCCGATCCTGCCCGGACTGTGAGGATTCTCGCGCCGGTGACCGGGCGCGTGGGCGAACTCAACGTCGAGCTTGGCGACAACGTCAAGAAGGGTCAGCCGCTCGCCACGATCGACTCCGGCGACCTCGCGCAAGCAGTCGCTGATGCGGAAAAAGCGCGGGCGACGGTCAAGCTCACGAAAAGCGCCATGGAAAGGGCGGTCGGCCTGAACAAGGCGGGCGGCCTCGCGCTGCGTGAACTGGAACAGGCCCAGAACGATTACCGCCAGGCCACGACGGAGCTCAAACGCGCCGAGGCGCGGCTTGAGGTGATCGGCGACAGCGGCCAAGTTTCCGGGCAACGAAAGATCGTCCTTACCGCGCCCATCGACGGCACGATCACGGCGCTCGAAACCGCGCCCGGCGACTTCATCGACAACGCGACCGAGTCGATGATGACGGTCTCGAACCTCGCGAAGGTCTGGGTGACGGCAAGCGTCCAGGAAAAGGATCTCTCGTTCGTTCAGAAGGACGAGCGGGTGGAGGTTTCGCTTCTCGCCTATCCGGGAGAGGTGTACTCCGGCCGGGTGCAGATCATCAGCCAGCTCCTTGAAGCCGACACGCGGCGCAACAAGGTGCGCATCTCCTTCGAAAACCCCTATGCCATTTTCAAGCTGAACATGTTTGCGACGGTGCGCTTTTTTGCGCCGGCGACGCAGCAGGTTCTCGTGCCGTCGTCTGCGCTGTTCATGGTCAACGACACGACGAGCGTTTTCGTCGAGACCGCCCCCTGGACCTTCCAGCGCAAGCCGGTCGTGACCGAGTCCGATTACGAGGGCGCGACGATCGTTCGCGGGCTCGAGGCGGGACAACGCATCGTCGTGCGTGGCGGCATTCTTCTCAATGATTGAGCGTATCGTCGAAATCTCCCTCCGGCGCCGCCTGATCGTCATGCTCGTCACGATCATCGTCTGCGGCTACGGACTCTATTCCTGGACGCGGCTGAACGTCGAAGCCTATCCGGAGATCGGCGACGTCACGGTCATCGTCTCATCCAAGGCCACAGGTCTTGCGGCGGAGGAAGTCGAGCAGCAGATCACCATTCCGCTGGAGCGCGCGCTGGCGAGCACGCCGGGCCTCTTCACCATCCGCTCGACCAGCACCTTCGCCCTGTCGCTCGTCACGATGGTGTTCAAGGACGGCGTCGAGGATTACTGGGCGCGCCAGCGCGTTCTGGAACGCATCGCCCAGGTCTCGCTTCCGTCCAATATCCAGCCCGTCCTTGGGCCATTAACCGGACCCACCGGCGAAATCCTGCGTTACACGCTCGAGTCGGACGTCAAGAATCTCGAAGAACTGTCCGAGATTCAGCGCTGGATGGTCGTGCCCGCGCTCAATCAGGTGCCGGGTGTCGCGAGCGTCGCCAATTTCGGCGGCCTCACCCGCCAGTTCCAGCTCGAAATTGATCCGGTCGGGTTAGAGCGCTACGGCCTTGGTCTTGGCGACATCACCAGCGCCATTGTTGCGAATAGCGCCAGCGCCGGCGGCAGCCGCATTACCCGCGGCGAGCAGTCCTATGTCATCCGCAGCATCGGCCTCATTCGCAACAAGGAGGATCTCGGCAACATCGTCATCGCCGAGCATGGCGGCGTTCCCGTTCTGACGCGCGACGTGGGCGTTCCGCGCTACAGCCACCAGGAACGCGAGGGGATGCTCGGGAAGGACCACAACCCCGACGCGATCCAGGGCGTCGTGCAAATGCTGAAGGGCGAAAACGCCTCCCAGGTGCTGAAAGCGCTCCACGCCCGTGTGGACGAGCTTAACGCGCAACTCGCGGCGCAAGGCGTCGCGATCATTCCCTACATGGACCGCAACGAGCTTGTGGAGGCCACGGTTTCAAAGGTTGGGCACACGGTGGTCGAGGGCGTTGTTCTCGTCATCGTCGTGTTGATCGCCTTCCTCGGCAGCCCACGTAGCGCAATCGTCGTCGCCCTGACGATCCCCGTCTCGCTTTTGATCGCCTTCATCTTCATGAATTTCACGCGGCTTCCGGCCAATCTGCTGTCGCTCGGCTCTATCGATTTCGGCATCATCGTCGACGGCGCCATCATCGTGACGGAAGCCATCCTGCGGCTGCGGGAACACAATCCCGGCCGCGAACTCGAAGTTGTCGACGTGCAATTCGTCGTCGGGCAGATCATCAAGCCCATCTTCTTCGCCACGATCATCATCATCGTGTCTTACGTGCCGCTTCTCGGCCTAGAGCGCGTCGAGGCGCGGCTCTTTTCGCCTGTGGCCTATACGATCGTCTATGCGCTGTTCGGCGCGCTTCTCTACACGCTGATGCTGGTTCCGAGCCTCGGCTATCTCGCCCTGCGCAGGCCCTCGAAGCCCTTTCACAACGTCGTGCTAGCGCGAATGGAGGAGAGCTACCGTAAGGCGCTGCATTTTTGTCTGGAGACGCCGCGCGCGGTCTATATGGCCACGGCCGTCGCCATCGGCGGTTTCGTCGTGGCCGGGGCGACCATCGGCCGCGACTTTCTGCCCAATCTCGACGAGGGTTCGCTCTGGTTGCAGGTGCAATTGCCGAGCGGCATCTCCTTCGAGAAGGCGAATGAAATGGCGAGTGACTTGCGCCGCGCCGTTCTCGAGTTTCCCGAGGTGTCCTATTCGATCACGCAGATCGGCCGCAACGACGACCGCACCGATCCCTGGACCATGAGCCACATCGAGGCGCCGATCGGGTTGAAGCCTTACGACCAGTGGCCGGCGGGAGAAACGAAGGAAAAACTTGTCCGGCGCCTGACCCAGCGGCTCGCCGAACTGCCGGGCATGGAGATAAGCGTCAGCCAGCCGATCATCGACAATGTCAACGAACTGGTGAGCGGCGCGCACAGCGCGCTCGTCGTCAAAGTCTTCGGCGAGGATCTGAAGGAGACGCGCCGCATCGCCAACGGGATTGTCGAGGTGTTGCGGCAGGTTCCCGGAACGACGCAGTCGTCGATCGTGCAGGAGCCGCCGATTCCGCAGATCGCCTTTCTCATAGACCGCGCCGCCGCCGCCCGTTATGGCATCAACGTCTCCGACGTCTCCAACCTGATCCAGGTCGGCGTGGGCGGCGCTTCCATCGGCCAAATATACGTCAACGACCGCACCTACGACGTGACGGTGCGCTACCCGCCGCAGTCGCGCAACAGCCCCGAGTCGCTAAGCGAACTTTTCGTCAAGACAACGAGCAACGCGCAAATCCCGCTGTCGCAGATCGCGAAGATTTCCTTGCAGAACGGCGAGAGCGCGATTTCTCATGAGAAGACGCGTCGCGTTCTCACAGTGCGTGTCGACTATGCCGATCGTGACCTCTCGTCCTATCTGGCGGAGGCGCAGAAGAAGATGGTCGAAGTCGTTCGCCACGATCCCGCTTCCGTCAGCGTTGTCTGGAGCGGCAAGTTCGAGAATGCGCAAAGGGCCCAGTCTCGCCTGACGACGATCGTCGGCATCGTGCTCGTGCTCATGTTGCTCATCCTCTATTTCGCCTTTGGAAAGCTCCGCAATGCGGCGCTCATTCTCGGCATCGTCCCGCTCGCGGCGCTCGGCGGCCTGCTGGCCCTGCACGAAACGGGCGAAACGCTGAATGTGGCCACGGGTGTCGGCTTTCTTGCCCTCTTTGGCGTTGCCGTGCAAAACGGCGTCATCATGGTGTCGCATCTCAACCGCCTCACAGCCGTCCATGTCTCCTCCGTCCGGACGCGCCGCATCGGCGCCACGGCGAACGATGACGTCACCGGTGACGAGCTTTCAGCGCTGCGCGACGGCGTCCTCGACGGTGCAGTCGATCGGTTCAGATCGGTGCTGCTCACATCAACCGTCCCCGCCGTCGGCATGCTCCCGGCGGCGCTTGCGACGGGCGTCGGCAGCGACGTCCAGCGCGGCCTCGGCACGGTCATCGTTGGCGGTCTCTTGGTCGCAACGCTGCTGACGCTCTTCATTCTCCCGACGCTTTATTTCGTGATTGAGCGTTTCATGGAGACGCGAGTTTCCGCCGCCGCCGCGCGGGAAAGCGCGTGAAATGACACGCGACTGCGTCAGATCACGTCGATTTTCGGCGACTGTGCGCCGAGCGAGCCTGCTCGCCTCAGCTTGCCTCGCTCTATCCTCCTGCGCGGTCGGCCCGGACTTCGCGCCGCCACCAGCGCCGGCAGCGCCCGGCTTCACGCCCGAGCGCGCGGCGTCACCCGGCGAGGGGCAACGTTTCGCGCAGGGCCAGGACATCCCCGCACAATGGTGGACGCTCTTTCGCTCCAAGCCGCTCGACGCGCTGGTGAAGGAGGCGCTACAAAACAATCCCTCGCTACAGGCCGCCGAGGCGGCCGTGCGCGTCGCTTATTACAATGCCGAGGCGCAAAAAGGCGGCTTCTTCCCGCAGGTGTTTCTCAACGCCAATGACAGCAACAATCTCCAGTCGAATAACCGCTCTCTAGACTCTATCAATCAGACGGTCTTCAATCAGTCCTTTCCAACGCCGGCAAATCTCGCAACTGGCGCGGCCGTGCCCAACATTCCGCAGAGTACGCCGAACGCAAACTACGGCCTGTTCCTGAAGCAACTGACCGTCAGCTTCACGCCCGACGTCTGGGGTGGAAACGCGCGCGCCGTCGAGTCCCTCGTGGCGCAGACCGCGCAGCAGAACTGGCAGCTGGAGGCCGCCCATCTCGCGCTGACGACCAACGTCGTCGTGGCGGCCATTCAGGAAGCAGCAATCCGGGGTCAGATCGAGGCGACACGCACGATCATCACGATTCTGCATGAAACGCTTGAAATCCTGAACCGGCAATATACCTTCGGGTCGATCGCAAAGGCGGACGTGATCGCCCAGGAGGCGGCGCTCGCGCAGGCCGAGCAGACGCTCCCGCCGCTTGAGAAGCAGCTCGCCATCCAGCGAAACCTTCTGACCGCACTTGCCGGCCGCCTGTCGTTCGAGGGGGCCGGCGAGACATTCGAGCTCGCACGTTTCACGCTGCCATCAACTGTTCCCGTGAGCCTGCCGTCACAGCTCGTCGCGCAGCGCCCCGACATCATGGCGGCTGAGGCGAACCTCCATGCTGCCTCGGCGGCGGTCGGCGTCGCCGCCGCCAACCGCCTGCCGAACATCACTCTCTCCGCGAATGTGGGGGCGAGCGCCTTCAAGGTTGCACAATTGTTTGCCCCCGGCACGGGTCTCTACACGGCGGCGGCGAATCTCTCGCAGCCGATCTTCGACGGCATGACGCTGCTCAACAAGCAGAAGGCCGCAGAGGCCGCGTTGGAGCAAACCGACGCGCAATATCGCAGCACGGTCATCAACGCATTCCAGAATGTCGCAGACGCATTGCGCTCGCTGCAATCCGACGCAAAGGCCGTCTCGACCGCGCGCAAGGCAGAAGACGCCGCAAAACGAAGCCTCGACATCGTTCGCATGCAGCTCAGATATGGTCAGGTTTCGCAGATCGCTGTGCTCAACGCCCAGCGCACCTTTCTGCTGGCCTCACTCTCTCGTGTCCAGGCAGAGGCGACAAGATTGTCCGACACTGCGGCGCTCTTCATGGCGCTCGGCGGCGGCTGGTGGAATCGTTAAGGGAGCTAGAGCGAGGCGCGTTGTTACGTTAACGACTGGGTAGCGTTTTTGGCCCGACAAGACCGGCATGACCCAACCGCCCGTGAGCTACAAGCGCCACCGCTTCCCGCCGCAAATCATCGCCCACGCCGTATCGGAGGCCTTCCAAGTTCCTCGATCGTGGATGTGAGGCGTGAGTTGCGTTGGAATTGCTGCCGGCCCGAGCCGAGCACCGGCGATCGCGCCCGCCATGGCGGCTGTGGCGTCAACGTCGCCGCCGACGGCAATTGCCGTCAGGATCGTCTCCCAGTAATCGTCCGGCGACCGCAGAAAGCTATAGAGCGCCCAGAGGACGCTTGACGTGACGAACAGTGAGATGCCCTCCCGTTTCTGATACTCGCCAGCGGCGCCATTGGGACGTAGGTTGAGCAAAGTTGGAGGCTTTGTCGCAAACTTTGTTTATGGACGCGATGAGCGTGTGAGAGTGACGTGGCTCACGCCGCGAGGGCATAGAACTGCTGCGCAGGACGCAATTTGCCCCTGGTCTGCAACTGGTCCTTTCGGATCATATGCATGAGCTCGATCCCCGAGAGTGTCGCAGCAGCCGATCGAAATGATTTGAAGCCCAACATCGGCCGCGTTACTCGCTTCACCGCTCGATGGTCCTGTTCGACAATATTATTGAGATATTTGTTACGCTGGATTTCGATGTCCGCTTCATGCTCTGCATTGTAGCTTTCGATCGCTGCGGTGTTGGCGCCGCTCTTGTCGATCGTGATCCTCTCCGGAGCTGGGTTGCCGGCTGACGAATTGCGCGCGGAGGCTACGCTCGCCGGGCGAAAGCAAGACCTGATTATTGCACTAAATGGCTTCTACATGCGTCCGTCGCCCTGACGACAACGCTCCAACTCGACTCCACAATCATGTTGGCGCCGAAGACGGGCGCTATGGCCACGGTTTGGGGCGGGTTAGGACCTCAAATCCAGGCGTCGCGCACCTTCGCGCCACCCTCGCCGGCGGTGGGCTACCCCCCTGCGGGGGCTATCCTGACCAAAGATACGATGTACCGGCAGCAGAAATATCAGGCGGCCGCTCACGTCAATATGGCCTCGCTCGATGTGGATCGCCAACTGGAGCAGGTGCAGACATCCGTTGTGATGGCCCATCAAGCGAATATGCTTGCCAAGAAGTCCGTGCCTATCGCTCGGCGGCAGAAGAGGCGCTGCGATTGACGCAGCAAAATCTCCTGGCTGGCACAGGCCTTTTGATCGACGTGCTTCAGGCCCAAGGCGCAGCCGACCAAGCGCGCCTCAGAAACGCAACGGCGTTGGTCCAGTACAATCAGGCGCAGATCAATTTGCTTGGTGCGATCGGGCTTCTTTGCGTGGAGAACATAGAGCCTCGGCTTCCCGAACTCGCGGGCAATCATCTTGGCCGCAAAATCGATGCCCAGCATCCTTGCAGGAGGTCGACGCCAGAGCCGTCGCAGTGACGGCGCCGAAGATGTGGAATTACGATAGGGACTTGACTTCTAGTAGCGGGACGGCAAATTGTCGCCGCATGGGGAAGCGATCTCCCCACGAGGCGACATGCCCAAGAATCGCGTCCGGTTTTCCACCAAGGGCGCACTATGTCGTCAATCAACTCGATCTCCCCAGACAAGCTCGCGCGTCTCATCGGAGTCGCACATTGTCCCGCGCTCATCGACGTGCGGGCGGATCAGGACTACAAGGCCGATCCCCGCTTCCTCCCAGGCGCGCTACGTCGCCATGCCGAATCCGTTGCAGACTGGGCCTCCGAATTCGTGGGGCAAGCGGTCATCGTCATTGATCGCACGGGCCGGCACGCCAGCGAAGGCGTTGCCGCCTGGCTACGCCATGCCGGCGCCACGTCCGCCGATATCTTGACTGGCGGGCATGAGGCGTGGGCCAAGGCCAACGCCCCGCTCATCCAAGCGGCTAAGCTGCCTCAGCGGGACGCTCTCGGGCGAACGATCTGGGTTACGCGCTCCCGTCCGAAAGTCGATCGCATTGCTTGCCCTTGGCTTATCCGCCGTTTCGTCGACCCTAACGCCGTCTTTCTGTTTGTCGCGCCGGCCGAGGTGACGGCAGTAGCGGAGCGTTTCGGGGGCGCGGCCTTCGATATGGAGGGTGTGTTTTGGAGTCATAGGGGCGAGCGTTGCACGTTCGACGCCATGATCGAGGAATGGGGCTTGGCGATAGAGCCTCTGCAACGATTGGCCGTGATCGTTCGCGGCGCGGATACGGCCCGTCTTGGTCTCGCCCCAGAGGCGGCAGGGCTGCTGGCGGCGTCGCTCGGCCTCTCCCGCATGTACGCGGATGATCTCGAGCAGCTCGAAGCCGGGATGGCCCTTTACGACGCTTTTTATCGTTGGTGCAGAGACGCGACGGATGAACCCCACACTTGGCCGGCGACCAAGTCAGGGAGAGCTCCGTGAATCTGCATATCCAAACCGTTGCGAGCCAACATGGCGTTTCGCTAGGTGAAGCCTTCCGCGTTTGGGCGCGCGTCGCTTTGCTGAGCTTCGGCGGACCTGCGGGCCAGATTGCGGTGATGCACCGGATCATCGTCGAGGAAAAGAAATGGGTGCCGGAAAGCCGCTTCCTGCACGCGCTCAACTATTGCATGCTGTTGCCTGGTCCCGAGGGTCAGCAGCTCGCCACCTACATCGGCTGGCTCATGCACCGGACCCTCGGCGGCTTGATCGCCGGCGGGCTGTTCATCCTTCCCGGCGTCATCTCGATCATGGCGCTCAGCATCGTCTACGCGCTCTGGGGGAATGTCGGGATCGTTGCGGGGCTGTTCTTCGGGTTGAAGGCTGCCGTGCTCGCCGTCGTCGCCGAAGCGGTTATTCGGATCGGCAGGCGCGGCCTCAAAACCTTGCAGATGCGACTTCTGGCCACCGCTTCATTCGTCGGCATTTTCTTCTTCGCCGTGCCGTTCCCGCTCATCATCCTTGCCGCGGCGCTGATCGGCTACATCGAAGCGGCGCGCGGAAATCCTGCTTTCGCTGCCGCTGGGCATGGCTCGGCGCATGAGGATGGCGAAAGCCTTCTGGGCGACGCCACGCCCTCTCACGCGCTGCCGTCCAAGAAGCGCGCGCTGCGCGTAAGCGCAATTTGGCTGGCGCTTTGGCTCGTTCCTGTCGCGGCGATCGTATTCGTCAGCGGCGCTGAAAGCGTCTTTTCGCAAATCGCGGTGTTCTTCAGCAAAATGGCTGTGGTCACTTTTGGCGGCGCTTACGCGGTCCTCGCCTATGTCGCCCAGCAGGCTGTCGAAAGCTATCGCTGGCTGACGCCCGCGGAGATGCTCGACGGGCTTGGCATGGCGGAAACCACGCCCGGCCCGCTCATCATGGTGTTGCAGTTCGTGGGCTTCATGGCGGCGTTTCGCGCGCCGGGCGATTTACCTCCATTGCTCGCCGGCGCACTCGGCGGCTCGCTCGCCACTTGGGTGACGTTTGCTCCTTGTTTCCTCTGGATATTCCTCGGCGCGCCCTACATCGAAAGAGTTCGCGCCAACAAGGCGCTTTCGGGCGCTTTGGCCGCGATCACAGCGGCCGTGGTGGGTGTTATCCTCAACCTCGCCATCTGGTTCGCGATCCACACGGTCTTTCGCAGGACTGTCGCCCTGAATGGCTACGGGCTGTCGTTTGAGGCGCCCGTGCTGGGGAGCGTGGATTCATGGAGCTTCGCTCTCTCGGTTGGCGCCGCGATAGCGATCTTCCGGTTTCGCATCGGAATGCTCCAAACCCTCGCGTCCTGCTGCTTAGGCGGGATGGGGCTGTATCTCGCGGGGGCAATCTAGGCAATCAACGAAAAGGAGAAACCCATGAAAAAGGCGCTCACGGCAGTCGCGGCGCTCGGCCTACTCATCCCCGCGTCGGCTTTCTCAGCGGAAATGGATTGGTCGCAAGTTGACTCTGCAATCGGCAAAAAGGCTGCGGTCGTCGGCACGGTGCATAAATACGGCCTGCCGCGCAGCGATCTCCACGTCACGCTCGATGGCGTCGTCGTCAAACCCGGCCTCGCGCTTGGCGGATGGATCGCATTCGAACCCACGGGCCATACCGCCATGATGATGGGCGACCTTGTGCTTACCGAAACCGAGGTGACGCCGGTCATGCGCGATTTGCTGGCGAATGGCGTGAAAGTGACGGGCGTACATAACCACCTGCTGCGCGCGAGCCCCGCCACCTACTATATGCATATCGACGCGAATGGCGATCCCGCCAAACTGGCCGGGATCGTTCGCGAGGCGCTCGCGGCGAGCAAGACTCCCTTCGAGCCATCAGCCAGCCCTGCGGGCGAACCTCCGAAGCTCGGGTTCGACACGGCGCAAGTGGATGAGGCGCTCGGCGCCCAAGGGAAAAACAACGGCGGCATTTATCAATTCAGCATCCCCAGGGCCGACAGCATCAAGGCAGGCGGCATGGCGGTCGCCCCAGCTATGGGGACAGCTATCGCCATCAACTTCGAACCGACCGGAGACGGCAAAGCGGCGATCAGCGGGGATTTCGTGGCGGAAGGTAGGGAAGTTGAACCGCTCCTGAAAGCACTGCAATCCAACGCCATCGAGGTGACAGCGCTTCATAACCATATGCTCGACGACGAGCCGAGGCTCTTCTTCGTTCATTTCTGGGCCAACGACGACGCTGTGAAATTGGCTCATGCCTTGAGAGCGGGGCTCGACACCATGCATGTGGCGCCGAGGAGCTGACGCGTAGAATAGAGGTTCGCCGTGAAGCTCGACGACGTCAAGCGCGAGCGATCTCTCCTCTACATGGAGAGATATGTCGATGAAGGGGCGAAGACCTACAGCGTCCTCGCCTCGCGAACCGAAGCCGCGCCCTGCTATCGTCCTGAAAGCGAGCAGGCCTCATTCGATCTCGTTACCGTGTTCGTCCCTCCCGAACGCGTTTCGGTCTATGAGGCTCGATGTCCTTTGGGACTTTCGAGGCGCTACCTCACAGCGGAAGGTGTCCTTTTCCCGATCCACCCTGAGACTTGGGGAAGTGATGAGGTCCCCGAGCTAGACGACATTCGCGCCCTGCCGCGGGCTCCTGCGATTCCCGTCGCCCCCACCGCTTCGACTCGGACGGTGTTGGTTCTAGAAGCTGACGAGAACGTTCCGACCCACTTCATCAAGCTCCATTATCCCTTCTACATTTCCCGCTTCAAACGAAAGCTCCGACGCAAGGACATCCACAACGCGGTCGCCGCGACGCGCGAGCTTGCATTCATAAACTTACCGAAGTTTGCCTATCTGCCTGAGGTCATGGGGGTCATTTTTGGCGCCGGAGAGGAAGCGTGGGGCTATCTCTTACGGGAAGCAACGGCCTATCCGCCGATCGGCGGACGTTTCCTCATACCCTGCTTCGCGCTCTATGCGGGAGATCGGCGCGACCCCGGACAGGCGCCTTTGCTGGTGCAGCTCATCGACCATCATCAAGCCGACCCCGCGTCTTTTGTCGTCGATGAGATTATAGCGCCGATCATCGAATGCTGGTCGAAGGTCGTGCACGAGCGCGGGCTTCTCCTACAGTCCCACGCCCAAAATCTTCTGCTCGAAGTCGACGAGAAGCTCGCGCCGCGCCGGATCGTTCACCGCGATTTCGACGTGTGGGTCGACCTTGCCGCCCGCGAAAATGCGGGGTTGCCGAACCCGTTCATCGACATAGACAGGCGGCCAGACAAGGTGCACCCCATCGATCAATTTTACAGCTTGATTTACGACCGCTTCATGGGGCGCGGATTCTTCGATTACCTTCTGCGCCTCTTGTCATTCCACTACGGGACCAACGAGGAAGCGATACGCAAGGCAGTGCGAGATATCTTCCACCGGGCGTTCCCCGACGCTGACCGTGTCTTCCCAGCGCACACGACCTATTATTTCTCCGACGTCCCGCCTCCCGGGCGAGATTTCGATCTTGAGGATACGGGGCAAGCGCCGACATGGCGATAGCATTGCGAGGGGACGATGAAGGCTCCGCTCCGGTCACTCGTCGCGGCGCGCGGGCTCCGCGATTTCGGCGACGGTTTCTTCGCAGTGTTGCTGCCCGTGTACCTGACGGCGCTGGGCTATTCCTCGTCCCAGATTGGCGTGCTCGCCGGGACGGCCCTGTTCGGCTCTGCGCTGCTCACTCTAGCAATCGGCGTCCTGGGCGCCCGTTATGAACATCGCAACCTGCTGATATTCACTGCCGGGCTGATGACCTTAACCGGCGTCGCCTTTTCATTGACGCACTCCTATCTTGTCCTGCTCCTTGTCGCCTTCTTGGGTTCGGTAAACCCCTCGGCGAGCACGGCAAGTTTCTTCGTGCCTGTCGAGCACGCCGTTCTCGCACGCGAAGCAGGGGATGCCGACCGAACGCAAGCTTTCGCGCGTTACAGTCTCGTTGGCGGATTGGCTGGCGCCGCGGGCGCACTGGCGGCTGCAACGCCCCATCTGCTGATGCGCATGGGATGGTCGCAGTTGGAGGGGCTCCGGGCGATGTTCGTTTCCTACGCCGTGCTCGGCCTGGCAGGCGGCTTGCTTTACAGCCGCCTTCCATTATCTCCGTCCACGCCCCAAGCTGAGCATGCCCCCGTTCTCGGCCCATCGCGCAAAATCGTCTACAAGCTGGCTGCGCTTTTTAGCCTCGACGCCTTTGCCGGAGGCTTCTTGGTCCAGTCGTTGTTCGCGCTCTGGCTCTTTCACAAGGGGCTGTCGCTCTCGGCGTCGAGCGCCTTCTTCTTCGTATCGGGGATATTGTCTTCGCTCTCCTATCCCGTGGCGTCACGCCTTGCGAAGCGTTTCGGCTTGGTGAACACAATGGTCTTTACGCATATCCCGGCCAGCCTATGCCTTATCGCCGCGGCTCTGTCTCAATCTCTCGGAGTCACGATCGGGTTCTTGCTGTTGCAGGCGGCGCTCTCGCAAATGGACGTTCCGGCGCGCTCGTCATATGTGATGGCAGTGGTCAGCGAAGACGAACGAACCGCAGCGGCAAGTTTCACGTCGGTCCCCCGCAGCCTTGCGGCGTCGCTTAGCCCCGCTCTCGCGGGAGGGCTATTTTCGTCGCCTTGGGCTGGCGCTCCGCTCATCATATGCGGCGGTCTCAAGATAACTTACGATCTGCTTCTGCTGTGGCAGTTCAGCTCTTTAAAGGCGCCAGAAGAGGTAAGTCGCGGCCCGTCGCGTTGACTGCCGGATGGTTGGGGCCGCGACCCTCTGAAGCCCTGCGCCTTTCCAGTCGGTAGAAACGCTTGAAGACATTTTGTCGCTCGCCTGCCGGAAGGCCAGGCCCGTTATGGTTCTGTCGCAGTAACGGCGAGACGCGCGACAGCAGGCCTCTCGAGGCTTACGCCGCGAGTGCGTAGAACTGCTTTGCTGGGCACAATTTGCCCGTCGTTTGCAACTGCCCCTTTCGGATCATGTGCATGAGCTCGACGCCGGCGAGCGTCGCCGCGGCCGAGCGAAAGGATTTGAACCCGAGCGCCGGCCGCGCCACCCGCTTGATCGCTCGGCGGTCCTGTTCGACGATGTTGTTCAGATATTTCCTTCGCCGGATTTCGATGTCCGCCTCGTGCTCTGCGTTGTAGCTCTCGATTGCAGCGGTGTTGGCGCCACACTTGTCGATCGTGATCTTCTTGGGCGCGCCGTTCTGACCGATCGCTCGCCGTAGCTGGCCATCTGGCTGATGGTCGCGAGACCGCAATCTTGAGTCACCTCGCAATTCAAGCGATGGAGTTGAACAATGACCGCGCTCTTTCGAAAAATCCTCGGCAACAGATTCGACATTCTGCCCGAGCCGGTTCGCCGTTTCCGCACGCTGTCATGCACATTGAAACCAACACTTGCGAGGGCGAGCGCGGCTACGAGGCTGCGCGCTGGTTGCGCAAGGAATGGGCGAATGTGTTGCGCGTGAGAAACAGCGGCATTCCCATTGTTGGGTTCACCTGGTGCTCACTCATCGATCAGGTCGACTGGGACATTGCATTGCTAGAGCCGCGAGGCCGCCCTGGCCGTTCGATCTTTACGATCTCGACCGCAATCCCAGAGCCGTCGCCAAGGCCTACAAGTAGTTGATCAAGGACGGGCGCGAAGTGCTGCCGGTGCAGAGCGTCTGCCTCACGGTTCCGCTCGCTCCCTATGCGCCCGACCGTCGGCTTCATCGGAACAGCGACTGAACGAAACTGAAAAAGGGGTCAGTCGCTGATCTCCCGGCGGTTGCCGAACACCGTCGCGTTGTCAATTTAGTGGTTTTCCTGCAAAGGGGACCGCCGAATGACCCTAGCCGAGCACGAGCGTCAAAAGCCTGTGGCCGTCGTCACTGGGGCGTCGGCGGGGATTGGACGCGCCATTGCTGTTGCATTCGCAAGGCGTGGCTATCGTGTCGCGCTTCTCGCAAGAAGCCCCGAGGGTCTCGATGGGGCGCTCCATGACGTGAAGCAGGCCGGCGGCGAACCATTCGAATTGGTGACCGACGTGGCGAAAGCGGCCGAGGTCTTCGCCGCGGCCGAGGCAGTGATCGCCAGATGGGGCCGCATCCATGTGTGGGTCAATGACGCGATGGAGACGGTCGTCGGCCCCGTCGACAGCATTGCGCCCGAGGAGTTCCGACGCGTCACGGAAGTGACCTATCTCGGCGTCGTGCATGGCACGCTCGCCGCGTTGCGCCATATGCGCCCGCGCGACGAGGGGCACATCGTCCAGATCGGCTCGGCTTTGGCCTATCGCGCCATCCCGCTGCAATCGGCCTATTGTGCGGCCAAATTTGCAATACGCGGGTTCACCGATTCTTTGCGCGCCGAACTCATCCACGATGGTAGCGGCATTCGTCTGACAATGGCGCAGCTTCCGGGCGTCAATACGCCTCAGTTCGACTGGTCGCACATGCATCTGGCCTATCGCCACCAGCCGATCGGCACGGTCTACGAGCCGGAGGCGATCGCCGAAAAGATCGTCGGGGCCGTACACGCGGGACGCGCGCGACGTGAATTGTGGCTCGGCGCGCCGACCATCGAGTCGATCATCGGCGCCATGGTTGCGCCGGGGCTGCTCGACCGCTACCTCGCGCATAACGCATACGAGAAACAAATCTCTCGCGATCCAGTGCGTCCGGGAGATCCCGATGAGCTTCTCGGACCGGATGATCGCGACCACGGCGCGCATGGCCGGTTTGCCTGGCGGGCGAAGGATAGCGTCGTTGCGGTCGATCCGGCCTATCTGCGCGGCGGCGCCGCCTTCGCGGGATTGGCGCTTGTCGCTGGCCTTCTATGGGGCGCTTCGCGACGCGGCAACGGTGCGCGATCGCGCGACAGGAGTAAAATGTGACGCCGCCGGTCGAACTCGCTGTCGACGCGCGGGCCAGCACAGGCGAAAGCCCAACCTGGTGCGAAAGAGAGCAGGCGCTCTACTGGATCGATATCGAAGAGCCTGCGCTGCACCGCTTCAACCCCGCCGACAACTTCGACGAAGTCTGGGAAATGCCGGCGGAAATCGGCGCCTTCGCGCTCTGCCGAAATGGGACGATCATCGTCGCCTTACGCACCGGGCTTGCGCGGTTCGACCCAGCGTCGCAGGCATTAGAGCCATTGTCTTCCGCCCCCTACAACCCGCTGGCGCTTCGCTTCAACGACGGCAAGTGCGACGCGCGGGGACGATTCTGGATCGGCGCGATGAACGACCCTTTATGTGCGCCAGATGGACACTCTGCGAATCTCGCGGGCCCGGCGCTCTACGCATTTTCGCACGGAGAAGGCTTGCAGGATAAGCAGGTGCGCGCGGTGATTGCAAACGGGCTCGCCTGGAGCCCCGATTGGCGCATGATGTATTTTTCCGACAGCGAGAAAGGAACGATCTCTGTCTTCGATTTCGACATCGACACCGCGGGCCTTTCAAGGCAGCGGATTTTCGCGCAATTCAGATCTTCCGACGGAAAGCCGGACGGGGCTGCGGTAGACACCGAGGGCTTCTACTGGTGCGCGCTCTATGGCGGTGGACGCATCGCGCGCCTCGCGCCGGACGGAACGATGGAGCGCGACATACGGCTGCCGGTCAGCCAGCCGACCATGTGCGCCTTCGGCGATGCGGACTATTCGACGCTGTATATTACGTCGGCTGCGCATGGCGTCACCGAGCCGCAGGCGGGAGGCGTCTTTCGCTGTCGGCCGGGGTTCCGGGGCCTCCCGACCGAACTCTTTGCGGATGGATAACGGCGATGCGGTTTCCCTTGCGGTCATCAGTCTCGCGCGGGTATACAACTCCGGTCGAGGCGGGCTCGACGGGCGCAAAACTCGATCGCACCCCTGCCGAAAAAGGCCGATCGCCACCGCGCCGGTTCTATGCCGGGCCAAGCTTGGAGCGCGCACGCACAATCGACGATCTGCGCGCGATGGCGCATCGACGCCTTCCGGCGTTCGCGGTGGAATATCTTGAAGGCGGCGCGGAGGAGGAGGCCACTCTTGCACGCAACTTGGCAGCCTTTGCGAGCTACCGGTTTCTGCCGCGCGCGCTTGTCGATGTTTCGAGTCGCGACCAAAGCATTTCGCTCTTCGACCGCGCCATGTCGCTTCCTTTCGCAATCGCGCCGACAGGATTGAACGGTCTTTTTCGCAATAAGGCAGATGTGCTCCTTGCGCGCGCAGCAGCCGAGGCCGGTATTCCCTTTATTCAAAGCACCATGTCGAACGACCGCATGGAAGACGTGGCGGCTGTGCCCAATCTCAGACATTGGTGGCAGCTCTACGTGTTCGGCGAGCGGTCTATCCGCGACGCACTTGTCGCCCGTGCCGAAAGAGCCCAATGTGAAGCGCTCGTCCTGACAATTGACGCGCAGTTTTACGGCGATCGCGAGTGGGAACAGAGACGCTTTGCCCATCCCGGCCGTCTTTCGCTCGGCTCGATCCTCGAGGCGGCCTTGCATCCGCTCTGGGCTGCGACGACGCTGTCTGGCGGCATGCCGTCATTCGTCAACGCGCTCGACTTTCTACCGAAGGACCGCCGAGGCTTTTTCGAAAGCGCCTTCTGGATCAGGGCCAATATGGACCACGCCCTCGACTGGGACGAGGCCGCTCGGCTGCGGGGCCTTTGGCCGAGAAAGTTTTTAATTAAAGGGCTGCTCAATCCCGATGATGTCCAGCGCGCCGTCTCCATTGGGGCCGACGGCGTTATCTTGTCGAACCACGGCGGTCGTCAGCTCGACTGGACCGTCGCCGCGTTGGACGTCCTTCAGGAGGCGCGGCGGCGCGTTGGCGCAGGACTCACGCTTATCGTCGATGGCGGCGTTCGGCGCGGGACCGACGTGCTGAAGGCGCTCGCGCTCGGCGCCGATGCGGCCCTCATCGGGCGCGCAACTCTTTACGGTCTTGCCGCCGCGGGACAAAACGGCGTGACGCGCGCGATCGACATATTTCGCGAGGAAATCGACCGCGATCTGGGCCTACTCGGCGCGCGCTCGGTCAAGGATCTCGGGCCAGGCTTCCTTACCCGCTGAGTTGCCCTGACGGCGCGAGGCGTGAAATCCGGTCCGCCGTGCGGCAGGCAAGCGCCTGGATGGTGAGCGACGGATTGACGCCGCCGCAGGTCGGAAACAGCGAACCGTCGCATATCCACAAATTCGGTATGTCCCAACTGCGGCCGTCGCTGTTCACAACACTTGTGCGAGGGTCGTCGCCCATGCGGCATGTGCCGAGCAGATGACTTGTGTCCTTGTAATTTGTCCAAATGTCATAGCCGCCGGCGGCGGCAAGCATTTCGCTCATGAAACGCACGGCATGCCGCTGCAAGCGCTTGTCGTTCTCCGAGTAAGAGAAAGTCACCTTCGGAATCTTCAATCCGAACTGGTCGGTCTCGTCCGCGAGCGAAACGCAGTTCTGTAGACGCGGCTCCGTCTCGCCGACAGGCACGAAGCCGGCGACATGATTATATTTCCGCATTTCATCGCGGAGCGCCTCGCCCCATAGACCGCGCGATGTCGCGAGTGTTTGCGCCCAGGCCATGGGTAGCGGGCCCTGACTCATGAAGGCGTAGCCGCCGACGAAATCCTTTCCGTCGTCCGTATAGTTCCAGTGCTCCGTCACCGCCATGTTGGGCGGCCCCTTATACCAGCGGATTTCTTCATCGAAAGTCGCCCAGGCGCCAGGGCCGGCATGCGTGGTCAGATGCGTGCCGACGAGTCCCGAACTGTTGGCGAGGCCGTCAGGGAAAAGCGGACAAGCGGAATTGAGCAGCAGTCGCGGCGTTTCGATCGCATAACCGGCAACGGCCACGTTGCGCGCACGCTGGAAACGCCACGCGCCTTCGCGAAAATAAGTGACGCCCGTGGCCCGGCCGTGCGCGTCGACTTCGATGCGCCCGACCATGGCGAGATCACGCACCTCAGCCCCTGCTTTCAACGCCCGTGGAATCCATACCGTCAATGCGCTCTGCTTGGCGTTGGTGGAGCAGCCATAATTGCAGAAGCCGCGATAGACACAGGGCGGAGATTTGCCGCGCGGCGCCGACACAGTCGTCAACGGAGTCGCGGCCCATGGCACGCCGAGCTTTTCAGCGCCGCGCGCAAGCACGAGACCCGCGGCGTTCACCTCATGCGGTCGATAGGGATAGCGACGGCGCGGCGGCCCCCAGGGGTAATTCACCGGTCCAGCGACCTTCAGCGCCTCCTCGGCCTCCTCGTAAAATGGCGCGATCTCTTCATAGGAGATCGGCCAGTCGAAGCCATAGCCGAGGCGGCTGCGCGACTTGAACCAATCCGGGCGGAAGCGCAGAGCGATCATGCTGTAGTGAACCGTCGAGCCGCCGACGCCACGTCCCGAATTATTGCCGCCAAGCGCGATCGGGTCGTCGCCCGCGGTAATGCGATCGTCGACCCAATATAGATTCTGCTGCGAGAGTTCGTCGGAGACGAAGTCATCGAGCGGTCGCCAGAAAGGGCCGGCCTCAAAGATGACGACGGAGAAGCCGTTCTCAGCAAGACGGCAGCCGAGCGTGGCGCCGCCCGCCCCCGCGCCGACGATCACGAAGTCGACCGGCTCGGATTCGGCATATTCGCGCATTGGGGTCCAGCCGCTCCGCGTGAAAACGTCCGGCGCACGCCCATGCTTTGCGCGCGGCGTTTCTTCGTTCATCGCAGCTCCTTCGCCTCCCAGGGGTCGCGCGCACCGAAGCCGAGGCGCACATATCCACGCGGGCTCGCCGGACCGCCGAAGCCGATATCGTTCCAGGCGGAAGGATGCGCGTAAGCAAGGCCGGCGACTGTCTTCAGCACCGTGTCCGTAAAAAAGCTCTCAGCGCCAACACGGCGCCAAAGCTCAGGGTTCACATTGCCGGCCTGAACCGCACGGAGCGTTGCGTCCCTCCCTCCGCCGTCCAATTCGACAAAGGGCGCGGAAAATAGGCGTCTCGCTTCGCCGTCGATGGCCGCGAGGCCGTAACGCCATCTCTCCGACCAAGGGAGCGCTTCCTCGCCGCGAAAGCCCTCGCCAAGATTTCGAGACAGGCGGTCGTCGATCCAGAGGGCGATGAGTGAAGGGCTTAATCCAGGCAGCGGCGGCGCGACGCGTACGACGACCGCTTCGAGGAGCGACAACTCCTTCGGCGACAAGAAGCGTCGGGGCGGCGTCTCGTTCAGTCGGCGAGTCAGCGCGTCGCGCGTCACATCGTCGAAGGACGGCGTGTTCCATTTCGCAAGGACGTCATAGCCCTCGTAAGGCGACGCGACATCATGCTGTTTGGCGATCTCTGGCATTCGCTTCCGTCTCGATCAGCGACAGCGCCGCAAGCCCTGTGAGCGCAAGAGCGGAAAAGCTCGGCGGCGCCGGCAATGGCGGGCCGTCAATGAGGTTCTGGCTCCAGTTGCGCCATCCGCCCATGGCGCGCGAGACGCCATAAGCGTGAAAACCGACTCCGATGAAGCCCAGCGCGGCTGTCATCCACAGCCACGCCCTCGTGAAGCTATGCGTTAGCGCCGGCCGCTCGACAGTCGCTTTCGCCATGAGAGCGGACGCAACGGGCGGCAATGTGACCGGCGCCCACATGAAGGGGTTCTGGAACGCGCCCCGGAAGTGAAACAGCGCCGCCTCCATCACTGTCCCCGCCAAGGCCAGACCGCTCATCGCCGCGAGAACGCGCCCGGCGGAAAATCCCAAAAGCGTCGGCTCGCGCGCCTTTTGCTCGGAAATGCGTTCCGCCGCGAGGCCCACTAGTCCGCTGACGGCGAGCGCAGCCGGCGCCCCCAGAGGAGCTCCGTAGAACAGGTTGAGCCAGGTGAGTCCGCCCGGTCTGCGAAAGACGTTATAGACATGGAATCCGAGCCCCGTGACGCCGACGCCAACCGAAAGCGCGAAGGACCATCGCCGGAAACTGCATCTTGCCGCAGACGCATTCATCGCCCCGTCTGCGCCGGCGGAGAGCGCCAGCGTCGAACTGATCAACGGCGCGAACATGCCGGGGTTCTCGAAGCTCCCGCGATAATGCCCGAGCGCGCTGTCCGAGAGCACAGAAACGGCAAGCAGGGCGGCCGAGCTGTGGGTCAGCCGTGCGGGATGGACGGCGATGTCGGATTTCCTGGCGTTCCGCCCCGCCTCGGCGACGACCCGGAGCGCGACTCCCCCAACGGCGCCAAATACAAGAGCGCCCAGCGACGCAGCGACCGGTCCGGTCTTCATTCTTTCTCCCGGGGCAGGATGGGCGCGAGAACCTGCCTCGCCGCGCCGGCGATGAGCGCGCCCTCCTCAGGATCGCCCTTGAAGAGCGTCGCCGCGAAATTGCGCGCCTGCTCGAAGGAGATATGCGCGGGAAGCGGCGGCACCTCGGGATCGGTCTTCACTTCGAGCACGACTGGCCGCTCGGAATAGAAGGCCTCCTGCCACGCTTCCGCGAGGGATTCGGGGTTATCGACGAAAATCCCCTTCAGCCCGATCAAATCGGCGAAGCGGTGATAAGGAACATTCGGAATATTCTGGGTCGCCTCGAATTTCGGATTCCCCTGCATCACCCGCTGCTCCCAGGTGACCTGATTGAGGTCCTCATTGTTGAAAACGCAGCATATCCATTTCGGACTTGCCCAGTCGCGCCAATATTTGCTGACTGTGATCAGCTCAGCCATGTTATTCATTTGCATCGCGCCGTCGCCGACGAGCGCTACGACCGGCCGCGCGGGATGCGCGAATTTCGCTGCGATCGCGTAAGGCACAGCGGCCCCCATCGAGGCGAGACCGCCGGATAGCGAACACATCATCTTGCCCCTGATTTTCATGTCTCGCGCATACCAGTTGGCGCATGAGCCCGAGTCGCATGTGATGATGGCGTCGTCAGGAAGCTGTGGCGACAGTTCCCAGACGACCCGTTGCGGGTTCACCGGGTTGGCCGGCGCAAACGCGCGCTGCTCCAGAAGCGTCCACCAGTCGGAGACGCCGCTCGCGATCCTGTCGCGCCAGCGCGTATCGCTCCTATCCTCGAGATGCGGAATCAGCGCCCGGAGAGTCGCGGCGGCGTCGCCGTGCAGGTTCACCTCCATTGGGTAGCGCATGCTGAGCATCGATGCGTCGACATCGATCTGCACGCCACGCGCCTGCCCTTCGCGAGGCAGGAATTCCGAATAGGGAAATCCGGAGCCGACCATCAGCAGGGTATCGCACTCCATCATCATATCGTAGCTCGGCTTGGTGCCGAGAAGGCCGATCGAGCCTGTCACCCAGGGGAGCGTGTCAGGCGCCACCGCCTTGCCCAGCAGCGCTTTTGCGAGGCCCGCCTGCAAACGATCGGCGACGGCGCAGACTTCATCTCTCGCATGTAGAGCGCCGGCGCCGACCAGCATCGCCACTTTGTCGCCAGCGTTCAGAACATCGGCGGCGCGCCTGATGTCATCGCCGCTGGGAAGGATCGTCGGACGCGAATAGCCGACCCCCGTCTTGACTGAGCCATGCTTGCGTGGCGGCTCCTCATAATCGAAATCCTGCAAGTCGGCCGGCAGAACGATAACCGACACGGCGCTCTGCGCCTTCGAGATGCGGATCGCGCGGTCGACGAGCATACGCACTTGCGAGGGCGTCTCCGCTTCCTGCACGAAAGCGGCGACGTCCGAGAACATGCGATCGAGGTTGAGCTCCTGCTGATAATGTGCGCCACGAGCTGTGCGCGGCGCCTGGCCGGCGATGGCGAGGACAGGCATATGGTCGCATTTCGCGTCATAGAGCCCGGTGATCAAATGCGACGCGCCCGGGCCGCCGGTCGACAGGCAAACGCCGAGTTCGCCCGTGAACTTCGCATGTGCGGACGCCATAAACGCCGCCATCTCCTCGTGACGAACTTGCACGAACTCGATCTTTTCAGACGAGCGTTGCAATGCGCCGAGCACGCCATTGATGCCGTCGCCCGGATAGCCGAAGATCCGCCGCACTCCCCATTCGTAGAGGCGATGGACGAAGAAGTCCCCAACGGTGTTGCTCATGACGGCGGCGCTCCGGAGTACGCGCATCGGCTTTTAGATCAACGGATGGCGGGTCGGCGCGTTCCTCAATACGAAAGCCAAAAGCTCGCCTCATTGTTCGAGGTAACGCGTCGTCATCGCTTCGCCAGCGGCGGAGACGGCTGGAAACGCGTCATGTTCTCGAAATAGGCGGCGACGTCTTTCGCTTGCGCCTCGCTCAAGCGTGAGGCGATGATCCGCATGGCAGTGGCGTTGCCGGACTGGCGGCGCAGTCCCCCCCGCCAAAGTCTGAGCTGTTCTTCGATGTAAAGGGCATACTGGCCATCGAGCCTCGGAACGTTCGGCGAAGCCGTCTCACTGTGACAAATGCGGCAGGCGGGGACGTTCGTCTCTGCTACGCCTCGCGTTGCGATATCGCGCCCCCGGCCAATTGCGCCGTCTTCCGCCATCGGCGCCTTTGCGCGCGACGGCTCGAGCTTCGAAAAATACGCGCTGATTGCCCTCAGCGTCTTGGCATCAAGCGTCGCCGCGATGGGCTGCATCACGCCGCTCTGGCGGAGTCCCGACGTGAAGTCGTGGAAGGATTGCTCCAGATAGCTTTGAGGTTGCCCAGCAAGACGGGGCACTAGCGCGCTGCCGAGGTCAGAGCGCCCATGACACCGCGTGCAGTTCGCGAGATCGTCGCTCTCAGGGCTGGCTGCGCCGAGATCGATGATCTGGTTTGACCTGCCCGTTCCGCCGGTCGCGAGCAAACGATATCGGTCGGGACTTGTCTCCGGCAGCTTGCGCAGGAATGCGACCACGGACCACACATCATCGTCCCGCGCCGTCGCAGCCCACGCGGGCATACCGGTGTATTTCAGTCCGTGCTTCACGATCCAGAAGAGCTCCTCCGGACTCCAGCTCGAGACCACGGCGCCAAGATGGGGAGGATTCGGGAGCATGCGCTCGGCAATTGGATTGCTCGGTCGACCAGGGGCGCCGTGGCAGGGCGCACAGCCATCCTCGAAATGACCGGCGCCGAGCACGATCAGGTTCATGTCCTCGAGCTCGGGCGCTGAAATGTTGCGACTATGCGTTGCAACCGCTCTGCGCAGGCCAAAAGCCAAAAATTCGCGTGTCAACTTCCAATGCATTCTGCTTGCCGCAACATCGTAGAGCCCAGACGCGGCGAACAAAAGAAAGGCGAGCAGTATGGAGAACGCGATGCCGAAGCACGTCATCCCGCATCGTTGGGCGGCGGACGCCATATCAGAAGGACGCCGCCAAAAGATAACTGGTGTTCGGGCAGTCTTTCATTGGCGTAGCCATTCCGCTCATCCCTATCAACGAGACGCCGCAGAAAATATGGCGCCCGCATAAATTCAGGCGAGTGGCGGCATTCCCGTAGTGAACGCGGCGCGACAGCAAACCTTCGCTGAATGGATCCTACATAGCGCCGCTTACCGTTCGGCAACGGTTGTTGGTCACGCGCCGCCACCCTAACTAGATTGTCGCCCTCCAGGAGGCTCTGTTTGTTTCCAGCGCGAGTTTGAAGGATGCGAAAGCGATCCCTTTTGGTGACGTCCCAGCTTGCCATTTGCCTGATCGCGGCAGGCGCCTCTCAAGTCACGGCGCAGCAGGCCACCCCGAACAAAAGGCTCGTTGCCGATCTCGTCACTGACGCCAGAAACTGGCCAATGGCGGCGCGAGATTACGCCAATACGCGCTACAGCGCGCTCGATCAGATCACGGCTGATAACGTCTCGCAGCTTAAACTTTCCTGGTCCTTTTCCGTCGGCGCAAATCGTGGCCAGGAGGCCGCGCCGCTCGTTATTGACGGCATGATGTATGTCGTCTCGCCTTACGACGGTCCAAACCCCAATCAGGTCTACGCGCTGGACGCCGCCAATGGCGAACTGAAATGGTCCTACGCGCCAAAGCCCGATCCAGCAGCCAAGGGAGTCGCATGCTGCGATGTGGTCAGCCGCGGCCTTGCTTAGGACAATGGCAAGGTATTCCTGAACACGCTCGACGATCACGTGGTTGCGATCGACGCGTCGAGCGGCAAAGAGCTTTGGGTCACGAAAATCGGCGACATCAATCTCGGCGAGACGATCACCATGGCTCCGCTCGCCGTGAAAGGAAAAGTTTTCGCCGGCAACAGCGGCGGCGAAATGGGTGTGCGCGGCTGGTTGACGGCGCTCGATCAAAGCGACGGCAGGATCGCGTGGCGCGCCTTTTCGACCGGGCCGGATGCCGATGTGCTGATTGGCGCGGATTTCAAGCCGTTTTACGACTGGATGAAGGGCAAGGATCTCGGCGTGAAGAGCTGGCCTGCGGATCGCTGGCGCATGGGAGGCGGCACGGTCTGGGGATGGTTATCATACGACCCGGATCTGAATCTCGTCTATTACGGCTCTGGCAATCCCGGGCCTTGGAACGCCAATCAGCGTGAGGGCGATAACCTCTGGACCAGCACGATCTTCGCGCGGAACGCCGACACAGGCATGGCGAGCTGGGCTTATCAGGCAAGCCCGCACGATCTTTGGGACCACGACGAGATCAATGAGAATGTGCTGGTCGATCTCGATATTGGCGGTGCGTCACGCAAGGCGCTGATCCACCCCGGCCGGAACGGCTATATGTATGTCATTGACCGCACTTCTGGAGAAGTCCTCTCCGCCGACGCCTATGACACTGTCAATGTCTATGCGGGCGTCGATCTCGATACGGGACGCATCAAGCCTGTCGAGGCGAAGCAGCCGGCACTCGGCAAGACGGTGGAGAACATCTGTCCGGCGCCGCCGGGGGCGAAGGACTGGCAGCCGACCGCCTGGTCGCCGAAGACGAAGCTGCTTTACGTGCCGCATCAGCATCTTTGCGCCAACTTCCGGACGAGTGAAGTCAGCTACATCGCGGGGACGCCCTTCGTCGGAGCGATTGTCGACATGTATGCAGGCCCCGGCGGGTACAGAGGGGAGTTCATGGCGTGGGATCCTGCCAAGCGAAGCAAAGTCTGGTCCATCACAGAAACATTCCCGGTGTGGACAGGAGCGCTCGCGACCGCCGGCGATGTCGTCTTCTACGGAACCATGGACCGAATGTTCAAGGCGCTGGACGCGCGAACGGGGAAGGTCCTGTGGCAGATGCGGGGGCCTTCCGGCTTCATTGGCCAGCCCGTGACGTATCTCGGAAATGACGGGGTTCAATATGTCGCGATCATGTCTGGCGTCGGCGGCTGGCCAGGTGTCGTCGCCAATGCGGAAGTCGACCCCCGGGTAAGGAACGGCGCGCTCGGCTTCACCGGCGCGACGCAGGATTTGCCGCTGTATACGGTTGGCGGAAGCACACTGCTGGTCTTTTCCCTCGGCGCGCAGCCGCGACAATAGGAGGAGCCAATTCGCGCTCTCGCGACCTGCCTGACGATTGTGGCGCTCTCTTCTCCGCCGTCCAGCGCGCGCGCCGAGGATAGCCTCCGAGTCTGCGCCGACCCCAATAATTTGCCATTTTCCGACGCCAACGGCGCCGGTTTTGAAAACAAGCTGGCGGAGCTTGTCGCAAACGAACTCGGCAAGACTCTGTCCTATACCTGGTGGGCGCAAAGACGCGGCTTCATCCGCAACACGCTGAAGGTTGGCGCCTGCGACCTCGTCATGGGCGTGCCAACAAATTACGATGCAGTCGAAACGACCCTGCGCTATTACCGTTCTGCTTACGTGTTCGTTTCGCGAGCGGATCGCGAACTTGATGTCACGTCGCTCGCAGATGATCGCCTTCGCACCCTGAAGATCGGGGTGCATCTCGTCGGCGATGACGGCATGAACACCCCGCCGGCTCACGTGCTCGGCGCGCGCGGCATGGTTTCGAATGTCGTCGGCTATTCAATCTTTGGCGATTACAGAGAGCCCTCGCCGGCGCTGCGTCCGATCCAAGCTGTAGAGAGCGGGACTCTCGATGTCGCGGCTGTCTGGGGGCCGTTTGCCGGCTATGAGGCGAAGCACGCATCAGCGCCGCTACACATCGACATGATAGCCAGGACGGATGACTACGCGCCGCTACAATTCGCCTTCGATATTTCGATGGGCGTGCGCAAGGGCGACGATAAGTTGAAGCGCCGCCTCGACGACATCATCCGTCGAAAGGGCGGCGTCATCCACGCGCTGCTGGAGAGCTATGGCGTCCCGCTTGTTGATGGTGACTGAGAGGTTCGGCAGATGCCCGCGACTCCGACGAAGGCATTGGCGGCGATAGGCCTGCTTGTCCTGCCCCTGCTTGTCTCGGCCTGGCCCGACGCGCTGGCGCGCCCAAAAACATCGCACCAGAGGGCGCCGGCGCCGCAGGAGCCGCACGCGCAGCCTTCCCCGCCAGCTCAGCAAGCTCCAGTGAATGATGAAGGCCAGACCAGTCCGCCCCACGCGCCGGCAACGTCGTCAGTCCCTGCTCAGAAAGATGCGTCGGGCGGTAATCCCGGCGTCAGGCTTTATCCGTCGGTCGGCCCGGGCATCGGCCAGACACCCGTATCTAATCTGTTTCCTGGAAAGATGGCGCTTGAAGGCAACGTCAGAAATCCCGTGGAGGGCGATCCGGAAGCCATCCAGCGCGGTATGAGTTACTTCGATTCGTTCAACTGTTCGGGATGTCACGCGCCGAACGGCGGCGGCGGCATGGGACCAGCGCTGAGCGACAGGTTTTTCATCTACGGAGACGATCCCGCAAACATCTATCTCAGCATTTATCAGGGACGCCCCAACGGGATGCCATCATGGGGCGCGATGTTGCCCGAGAACATCATCTGGGACCTTACAGCCTATATTCAGAGTATCAGCAAATCGCCGACGACGGGATGGGGGAAAACCGCCTCGCACGACGCCTGGACGGTGCAACAAGTTCCGGCGGAATTCTCGCAGTCGCCGAATCCCTGGAGCCATACCGAGCGCTTCAGTTTCGGCCAAAGTCCGAGCGGGAGGCGGTGATGCTTGCGCGACTTCCCGCTCTTGTCCCAGCTCTCGCCGTTTCTATTGGCCTCGCCGCACAAGCCGCCGATACACCGACGCCGCCGATGAATTTCTTGCAAGCTTTCGGGGACAAGGCGAGCGTCATCGCGTCATTGACCTGGGCGATGCTGATCCTGTCGATCGTTGTTGTGGTCGTCGTCACAGCGCTGACCGTCGTCGGCGTCTTGAAGCGCAGGACCACGGTCGACGCCGCCGGCGCCCGGTTCGAGCCGATCTTGCGGCCGTCAGGAGGCTTGTCCTGGATCACCATCGGCGTGTCGATCTCCACTCTGGCGTTGCTCGGCGGCATGGTGTGGAACGCCTACACCATGGCCGCGATCGACAAGCCGCCTCGAGATCCGGCTTTGACGATCCGAGTGATTGCGCATCAGTGGTGGTGGGAATACCGCTATCGGACTGAAGCTCCCTCCGAATCCTTTCAAACCGCGAATGAGGCGCACATCCCGCTCGGAGAGCCGGTGCGAATCGAGGTTGAATCGACCGACGTAATTCACTCCTTCTGGGCGCCCGCGCTCGGCGACAAGATCGACGTCATTCCCGGCCAGACCAACAGGACCTGGTTCGAGGCGAATACGCCCGGCGTCTATCGGGGGCAGTGCTCCGAATATTGCGGCAAGCAGCATGCTCATATGGGCATCGTCATTGTCGCCGAGTCTCCTGAGCAATTCCGCTCCTGGCGGGACGCGCAATTGCAGCCGGCGGCAAGCATGAACAGCGCAGGCGAGGCGCTGTTCGTCGCGCGTTGTGGCGCCTGTCACACCGTGCGTGGAACGCGCGCCTGGGGCATGCTCGGGCCCGACCTCACGCATCTCATGAGCCGCGCTGGAATCGCGGCGAACACGCTGCCCAACACGCCAGCCAATCTTTCTGGCTGGATCGCCGATCCGCAGAGGATCAAGCCCGGCGCCAAAATGCCAATGCTGGCGCTTTCGGCTCCAGAACTGTCCGTCATCCGCGATTACCTAGAGACTTTGAAATAGGAGGGCTGCGATGGCGGTTACCGACTATCACCGTCCCGTCCAACTCCACGGAGTTGCGCGGCATCAGCGGGAGCAGCGCGATCTCGAAGAGATCTGGAGAAGCGAACCGGGCGTACTCGGCTGGCTCTCGACGGTCGACCACAAGGAATATAGCAAACGCTACATCGTGACGGCATTCGCTTTCCTGTTGCTGGGCGGGATCGAAGCGCTGGTCATGCGCATTCAGCTCGCCGGGCCGAACAAGTCGCTGCTTACGCCCGAGCAATACAACCAGCTCTTCTCGATGCATGGCCTGACCATGATCTTTCTCTATGCGCAGCCGGTTCTGTCGGGCTTCAGCGTCTTTCTCTTTCCACTCATCCTCGGCACGCGCGACATGGCCTTTCCGCGCCTCAACGCGTTCTCCTACTGGATCTATTTGCTCTCTGGCCTTTTCATCTATGCAGGGTTTGCGATCGGCTATGGTCCAAATGACGGCTGGTTCAATTACGTTCCGTATGCGCTGAAGCAGTATAATCCCGGTCCGAACATGGACTTCTACGCGCTCGGCATGATTCTGTTCGGAATATCCTCAACGGCCGGCGCTACGAATTTCGTCGTGACCTTCCTGCGCGCACGAGCGCCGGGCATGTCGATCAATCGCATCCCAATCCTCGCCTGGGGCACGTTGACAACCTCCTTCGGCATTCTCTTTTCAGTGCCCGCCGTCAGTCTGGCGTTCTTCCTGCTCTGGACGGACCGGCAATTCGAGACGCATTTCTTCGACCAGGCCGGGCGCGGGCAGCCGCTTTTGTGGCAACATCTCTTTTGGATATTCGCGCATCCATGGGTCTATGTGGTCGTGCTGCCAGCGATGGGCATTGTGTCCGACGCCTTGCCGATTTTCTGCCGGCGTCCGCTCGTTGGCTACACCGTGGTCGTGCTCGCCACTGTCGCGACGATGGTGATGGGCTTTGGCGTTTGGCTGCACCACATGTTCGCGACGGGCATACCCTATCTCGCGCTGTCGTTTTTCAGCGCGGCGTCCTTTGTCATCACAGTGCCGAGCGCGGTTGCGGTCTTCGCCTGGATCGCAACAATCTGGACGGGGCGGCCAGTGGTGTCGACAGCATTTCTCTTCTTCGCCGGCTTTATTATCACATTCGTGATTGGCGGCGTCTCGGGCGTCATGACGGCGGCGGCTCCCAGTGATCAGCAGCTTACGGACACCTATTTCGTGGTTGCCCATATTCATTATGTGCTCATCGGCATCAATGTGCTGGCGGTAATGGGAGGGATCCATGTGTGGTTCCCGAAAATGACCGGACGACTTCTCGACGAACGACTCGGGCGCTGGTGTTTCTGGACGACTTTCGCCGGCTTCAACATCGCCTTTCTGCCGATGCATTGGACGGGTCTCGCCGGCATGCCACGTCGCATCTACACGTACCCGGATGGTTTTGGCTGGGGCGCCGTCAATCTCGTCACGACGATCGGCGCCTTTATCCTCGCGCTCGGCATCCTGCTGCTTCTCGTCAATGTGATCGTCAGCCGCAGTCGCGGCGCTGTCGCAGGACCGGACCCATGGGGAGGGCCCACGCTCGAATGGTCGGTACCATCGCCGCCGCCGTCCTACGACTTTGAGGTGATGCCGGCTGTAGCCAGCCGGCATCCGCTCTGGGAGGAACATCTTGACGAAGCGTCGGGCAGTTCATCAATAGGACGCGGGCTCTGCCTCGCCGACGGCAAGGAGATGTTGACGACCACTGCGCTTGACGCAGAGCCGGACGCCATCATGAAGATGCCGGAAGATTCAATCGCGCCGCTGCTGACGGCGCTTGCGGCCACCGCGATCGGCGCCGCCACGCTGCTCCACTCCTGGGGCATCGTCGCCATCGGCGGCGCCGTTCTGCTTCTTTTGCTTCTCTATTGGCTTTGGCCTCGGCGCTCACTCGGCCAAATCGCGGAGGCAAGACATGTCTGACGTCGCCATTGGCGCCCGCAAGCTGCCCGTCGGCAGCGTTGGCCATAAGACCTTCGGCTGGTGGGGGATGATGACCGTCATTATGACGGAGGCGTCGCTCTTCGCGTATTTGCTGTTCATCTATTACTACTTCGCAGCCCAATACGGGCTGGACTGGATTCCAGAACGACCAAAAGTCACACTGGCCGGTCTCAACACCCTCATCCTGTTGGCGAGCAGCGTCTTCGTCTGGTGGGCCGAGCAAAGCGTCAAACGCGGCGCGCGCGCCAGCCAGTTGCTGGGACTCGCAGGCGGCGCAACACTGGGCGTCATTTTTGTCGCTATTCAGATTCTCGAATGGCGGCAGAAGCCCTTCGGCATTCACGACACATCCTACGGGTCGAGCTTTTACGTCACGACGGGCTTTCACATGGCGCATGTGGTTGTCGGCCTGCTGATGCTTGCTGCGGTGCTGCTTTGGTCGTTTCTTGGCTATTTCGACGCGCAACGTCATGCGACGATCTCGATCGCGGCTGTCTACTGGCACTTCGTGGATCTTGTCTGGCTCACGATCTTCTTCACCTTTTACATCACGCCCTATCTCGGGAGTGACTGATGGCGAAAGACGACCTTCTCTCCATCTATGGCGTGGAACCGCCCGCGCCGCATCGCGCGCGCACCTCGCTTGCGTTGCTGTTCGGCGCCTTGCTCGCCTCGCCGCTCGCGTGGAGCGTGCAACTCCTTGTCAATTATGGCCTCGCAAGTCATGCCTGCTTTCCATCGGACCGGCCGAGATCCTCGCTGGCGCCGGGCTGGGAGTGGGTCGAGCCCGTCGTCACCGCGCTTAATCTCCTCTGCCTCGCGATCGCCGTCGTGGCGTCTTTGGTCGCACTGTCTGTCTGGCGTCGAACAAGCGGAGAGGCGGAAGGCGGACATGAAAGTGTGATCGATGTCGGACAGGGCCGCACAAGATTTCTCGCCATTTGGGGGGTGTGGGGCGGCGTGTGGTTCGCGCTCCAGATTCTTTTTGCCACCATCTCGATCATATGGGTGCCAGCATGCGGAAGCTGATGCTGGCAGTCACGCTGGCCGCAGGGGCGCCTGACGCGGCTTTGGCGCATGGCCGCGCAGCAGCGGGGCCGGATGGGTGGTTACCGATAAGCGTTCTGGCGTTCGCGTCGATCTGCGCGATTTGCATAAGCGCGCGCAGCCTGGCGCGCGATTTCAATGTACGGGCGGTCGGCGCCTGCATAGCCGCGCTCGCCGTCACGGGCGTGTCCTTGAGCGCCACTTTCAATCGTCTGAGTGACGCGCTTTTTTCCGCGCATATGACGCAGCATCTGACACTGATGATGGTGAGCGCTCCGCTTATCATTCTTGGCAAGCCCAACATCATCGTCATGCGCGCGCTTGCGCCCAGCAGGCGCCGGATATGGGCGCGGATCTGGAGGCGCGCGCGAAAAGCGCCCTTCGCCGCGCTTTTCATTTCACCGCTGGCGATCTGGCTGTGGTTCATGGGTCTCTTCGCCTTTTGGCATTTGCCGGGACCCTATGCTTTTGCGCTCCAGCACGAAGAAGCGCATATCGCCGAACATCTGACGTTTTTAGTTAGCGCCTGCGCGTTTTGGGCCGTCGCCTTCGGCGAGTTGACGCGGCTCTCTCGAGGAGGGCGTCTGATGTTTGTCTCCACCGCGGCGCTTCTCTCCGCGCTGCCAGGCGCGTTGATTTCAATTGCGCCGCGCCCGCTCTATTCAGTCCATGCCGGCGCTACCGCCCGGTATGGACTAACCCCCTTGGAGGACCAGCAGATCGCCGGCCTCGTCATGTGGATCCCGGCCGGCTTCATCTATCTTGCCGCAATCCTCGGCCTGCTGTTTCTTTGGCTCCGTCACGCGGAACAGGGCCGAGGCGCACGCGGCGCAGCCCTGTCGGCCGCCGCCTGCGTCGTTCTCCTCTCCGGTTGCAATGATGAGAAAGCGCTTGAACGTGCGGCCAGGGCGGCGGGCGCTACAGGCGATCCGCAAAAAGGCGCGGAGGCCATAACGAAAATCGGCTGCGGCTCCTGCCACCTCATCCCCGGCATTGCCGGCGCCAACGGTCTTGTCGGTCCGCCGCTCGATCACATGGGACGGCGCGTCTATATCGCCGGGCTGCTGCGCCAGACGCCCGAGAACCTTGCACGCTGGGTGCGCGACCCGCAATCGATTGTGCCGGGCAACGCGATGCCAAATATGGGCGTGTCAGAGGAGCAAGCGCGCGACATCGCGGCGTATTTATCGACGCTTCAATAGCGGATATGCGCCGTCGCGCCATGGCTTCGAAGTGCGGTGCATGGGTTCTGTCGCAAATTTTTGCCCTCGGGCGGCCTGGGTTATGCTGGCTGGAAGCGGGGCGGGCAAATTGCGCGATGATCAATTTCAAAGGCAGCCATTTCGAGCGTGATGTGATCTTATGGGGCGTGCGCTGGTATGTCGCCTACCCGATCAGTTACCGGCAGCTCGAGGAGATGATGGAAGAGCGCGGGGTCAAGGTCGACCATTCCACCCTCAATCGGTGGGTCGTCAAATACGCGCCCGAGCTGGAGCGTCGGTTCCGTTCCCGCAAGCGGCCTGTCGGCTCCAGTTGGCGGCTGGATGAGACCTATGTGAAGATCAAAGGCTCCTGGAGATATCTCTATCGTGCAGTCGACAAGGCTGGCGCCACGGTGGACTTCTTGCTGACGGCCAAACGGGATCGCAAAGCGGCGTTGCGGTTCCTACGGCGAGCGATCGGTGAGAACGGCGCGCCCAAGAAGATCACGATCGACAAGAGCGGCGCCAACACCGCTGCAATCGAGAGCTACAACGCAGAGCACGAGGCGGACATCGAAATCCGGCGAAGGAAATATCTGAACAACATCGTCGAACAGGACCACCGAGCGATCAAGCGGGTGGCGCGGCCGGCATGGGCATTGGAAGACGACGACATTCGTCGCCGGCCTGCGCCTGACTGGAATGACGGCGCCGATGGTTCTCGACGGCCCGATCAATGGTCAATGGTTCCAGGCTTATGTCGATCAGGTTCTCGTTCCGACGCTCTCGCCGGGCGACATTGTCGTGATGGACAATCTAGGGAGCCACAAGGGCGCCGGCGTGCGCAACGCCATCGAGGCGGCCGGCGCGACGCTGCTCTATCTTCCGCCCTACAGTCCCGACTTCAATCCGATCGAGAAGGCCTTCTCCAAACTCAAAGCTCTGCTCCGCAAAGCGCGGAGCGGACCGTCGACGCCCTATGGAACAGGATCGGCGCATTGCTGAAGGAGTTTTCCCCCATTGAATGCGCAAATTTCTTCGTCGCCGCTGGATATGAGCCGGTTTAAGACGAATCCGCTCTAGTCTCTCATTCATCGCAGAGCAGATGGACTTTTAAGAGATAATCATGTCTTTTGTCGACTACGCTCGCGTTTCGACCCGTGACCAGAACGCCGTCTTGCAGCGAAAGGCCTTGGTCGCGGCCGGATGCGACCGCATCTTCGAGGAGGCGGCGTCGGGAGCGCAGCGCGACCGACCGCGGCTCATGGCCGCGCTGTCTCCACCCCGCCGCCCCCCTCACTGTGTAGAAGCTCGACCGCCTGGTGCGGTCGCTCACAGCTCATCGAAACTGTGGAGGAGTTGGAGTGTCGCAAGATTGGCTTTCGCTCGTTCACCGCGTCGATCGACCCGATTATGCCGGGCGGCCGGCTTGTCTTTCAGATTGAATTCGAGCGAGGCTTGATTCGCGAGCGCACGCTTGCCGGCCTTGAATCCGCCCGCGCCAAAGGGCGCTTGAGCGGACAGGCTCGAAAGCTCACGTCCACGGACATCGAGGCCGCGAAGGCGCTGCTATCCGGAACGGACCTTTCGGTTTGGGAAGTAGCGCGTGGCATCGGCGCATCGCCGGGGAAGCTTTACCGCTACATCCCGGCGGCGCGGGCTTCCGTGAGGGAGGGCTGGTCATGACGATGGTCGAGCTTCGCCGCATCGCCGCGACGCACCTCGAGCCGGACGACAGATGGCGAAACGGCTTCCATGGCTTCACTGAGCATTATCGAATAAGGGGTCACCGCACGATTTGTTCAAAATTGCACGCTAAGCCGCTTGGGATAGGAACGCAGCGGGAACGTCGCGCAGCGTTCGGAAGCCGGTAGCGCTGTTGCCGTCGCTCCAGACGTAATCTCCCGTCAGCGCGATGTGCTCCCAGGCGAGCGGAGCGACGTGGGCGAGGAGATCGCCGGGAATGGCGACGCCCTGAGCGCGCAGATGCTGGACGGCGCGATCGAGATAGACGGTGTTCCAGTGGACGATCGCGGCGGTGACGAGGCTGAGGCCCGAGGCGCGGAAGCTCTGGTTTTCGAACGTCTGGTCACGGATCTCGCCCTGGCGATGGAAGAAGATCGCGCGCCGCAACGAGTTGCTGGCCTCCCCCTTGTTGAGCCCGGCGTGGCTACGCTGTCGTAAGTCGGGATCGGACAGCCATTGCAGGGTGAATAGGGTGCGTTCGATCCGGCCCAGCGCCCGCAAGGCGCGCGACAGGGCGTTGCGACCGCCTGCCGCGGCGAGCTTGCGCAGAATGACGGAGGGAACGACGACGCCGGTCTCGATAGACGCCGGCCGGATATGTGGGTATAGACGACGACGCCGGGATCGATGCCGTATTTGGCGTTGATGGCGCCGCCGGGTCCGGCGCGCCCGCCAGCGCGGAAGTATTGGCCGTCCGAGGACGAAGTCGTCCCGTCGTCCCAGATCGCCGCCAGCGGGTGCTTGTGATGGACATTGATGATGGCAGCGCGCGCCGCGACATAATTGTCGTCGCTGATGTGCCATTGCGCGACGTTGACGAGGTGATGGTAGGTGAGGCCGCGCGACGCATCCGCCATGCGGGCGAGGCCGAGATTCGTGCCATCGGCGAGGACGGCGGCCAACAGCGCCGGCCTGTCGGCGGCCGGGGCGCCGGTGCGCAGATGCGTGAAACGATCGGCAAATTGTGTCCAGCCGTCGACATCACTCAGAACCTCGGTGATCCGCGCCCGCGGCAACATCCCGTTCAGTCGAATGGCGAGAACGCGCGCGGCGTCCGGGACGGCCGGCTTGATCCGGGCGATGTAGAGCTTGCCGTCTTCGATCTCGACGCCGTCGAGTTCGCCGCGCGCAGCGCGGGCAGCCAAAAGTTCAGGCGTTCGTTCAAGGCCGCGGCGCGGCTTGCGACGTAGCGCTCGGGATCGCTTTCATTGGCGATGCTCATATTCTGCGGCGCTCCGGTCGGCAGCAGGTAATCCTCAAAGGCGCGATAGTCGCGGCTGCCGGCCACCCAGATGTTGGCTCCCCTCAGGCGATCCCTCAGCGTTGCGAGCACGGCGGTCTCGTAGAGCCGTCGATCAGCGGCGGCGTTCGCGAAGATCAACTTGCGTCATTTCGGCGGCAGGAAGGACGCGGGCGGGCGCTTGGGCAGGGTGCGGGAGTCGTCACGATCGAGCGCCTTCAAGAGTTCGATGGCGGCCAGCACGCCATCGCCAGGCGTGCTCGATTGGAAGCGGAACGCCGTGAGAAAGCGTGGGCTGAATCGGCGCAGGACAGAATAACGCTCGGCGGCGGTCACGAGGATATCCTGGTCCGCGACATCGGCGACCGAACCGATGATTGGCAGGGCCTTGTCGAGCCGTTTCATACCGACCTCGCGATCGACGATGGCGACGCCGTCCTCTCCCGTCTGCTTTGCCTGTTTGAGAGCCGCAATGGTGCGGCGGAACAGGATCAACGCCTTGGCCACGTCGCGCTTGGTGGCCTGGAAACGCCGATCATCCCTGCTCTGCGCTTTGGTGAACAGCGATCCCATGTATTTCTCGAACGTGGCGAGCGTCGCATCCGCGAGGCGAGTTTCCAAATTGGAGAGCTGGGCGACGAGGATGGCCCTCCGCCGCGTCGGCTCGAGATCGGCGGTGTGCTGTGCGGTCATGACCGCGCCTTCGTCGATCAGTCGGCCGAGGCGCGCGGCATGAACCCGTGCAGAGCGCTCGGTCCCGAGACCGAGATTGCGCACATAATCGAGTCGATCGAGCAGCGCGATGATGTTGGATGGCGCGGCGACTCCGAATAGTCCCGCAGCCAAGCGACACGGGAGCGGCGCACATCCGGATCGACTCTCAGCAACTTGTCGAGCGCTTCTCGCGTGGCGTCAGTCAGACCCTCCGCCAGGGCCTCGAAAGCCTTCTTTCGAGCCCGCGCTCGAGCCGCCAGTCCGATCCTTTCCAATACGGCGGCAATGGGAGTGAGCAAGTTGGCGCTGCGCAGATGGTCGAGCATCGCCTGGACGATTGGCTCGCCGCGATCGGTCGCCCAGGCGGGGTCCGCACCGACTCGCAAGCAAGCGCGCCAATCGGCCAGGGCGTACCCAAGCCGGTTGACGGCGCGCCGCTTCGTCCGGATGAGCGCCAAGTCCTCGGCGCCGAGCACGTAGTGCCGGGCCATCTCGGCTTGGTCGACGGGGATGCCGAACAGGCGAACACGCTGTTCGGGCGACAACAAGGCGCGACGTGACATGAAGGCCTCCTCTCGCGGACGGAAGGCCGTTCATAAAACGATTGCCTTTGAACGGCATTTTGAAAGAGGATAACGCCGGCGCGGGTTTTCGCTCGGTCACCGAGAACATCGACACGACCACGCCGGCCGGACGCATGATGATGCAAATGGTCGGCGCGTTCGCCGAGTTCGAACGCGCCATGATCCGGGAGCGGACCTCCGCTGGACTTGCGGCCGCCCGGGCCGAGGGTCGCGTCGGCGGTCGGAAGAAAAAGCTCGACGCGGCCAAGCGCCGCGAGATCGCTGAGAGCGTCATCAGTGGCCGGAAATCGGGGGCCGAAATGGCCCGCCTTTACGGCGTCAGTCAGCCAACAGTGTCACGGATCGTCGCCGCTCATCGGGTCACAGAGCCTTAGCGTGCAGTTTTGAACAAATCGTGCCGTGACCCCTACTTCGCGGCCACGTTCGAGGTCTATTCGGGCTCCTCTTGCGAGCGCTTCATGAAGCGCCGCTCCCTAAGGCCAGGGTAAGCCGAAAAATCTCCCGACACACCCTCATATTCTGCGATGCCCCCTTGACGGTCGAGCTCGTGCCTGTTTCCACTGGCGGCATGGCTTCGTTTTGGGCGCATCACGGCCGGCTGAGGAGCGCGCTCGCCGCGGGCGCCGCGGCTTGGCTGCTGCTCCTGCAGCTCTTCCTTACCGTTGTGGTGGAGGCGCATGCTTCGCGCTTCGGCTCGGCGGATGTCGCCGTCGCGGCAGCGGGACAGGATTGCATCGCGCCTTCCGGCGATCGCGCCCCGCGGGACCATGCCGACGGCCATGGCCATTGCGTCTTGTGCCGGATTTGCCCGCAGCATGACGCGGCCGACGCCGATCCGGTAGCGTTTCTGCATTATGTGATCGCCTTCCTCTATCCGCGCTCCTCCGGCGAGCCGGTTTTCTTCCGCTACCGCCTGCCGCCGCCGGAGGGAATCGGCGGGTCGCGCGTCTTTTCGTCCCGTGCGCCACCGCCGACCGCCTGATTGAGCTCTCGACTCTATTGATCTCTTCGCTGGTCTCGATATCCGCCTCGAGCAGATGTCGATGACCGCTGCAGGCGGCGGCGTATGTCGGAAAAGAAATCCCATCTTATTCACGAGCTGTTCGTGCGTAACAGACGCGCGCTAACGGCCTATCTGGTGCGTCGCGTCGGCTCCGAGGCCGCTCACGACTTGTTGCAGGAGACTTTCGTGCGTGCGCTGCGCCACGATCGGTTCGACGACGTCGCCGATCCGCCGGCCTTTCTGCAGAGGATCGCGGCAAATCTGACTCGCGACTTCGGGCGTCGCCGCAGGACAGAAGCAAAATATCTGAGCTTCGACCGAATCCTCGGCGAGCCGCCGAGCTGGGACGCGCCCCAGGACGAGATCGTCGATCGTGACCGGCGGGCGCAGCGTCTCGCCTCGGCGATTGAGGCCCTGCCGCCACGCTGCCGCGAGGTCTTCGAACTCTGCGCCTTCGAGGATATGCGGTTCCCGGAGATTGCGAGGCGGCTCGGCGTCACGGAGCGCATGGTGCGCCAACATATGAGGATAGCCATGCAGCGTTGCTGGGCGGCGATCAGATGACAGATTTACGGTTCGACCTTCCTTTTTTTGTATCCGCGCGTCGTATTAGACGATGGGCGGAGACTGTCCGAGAGCATGGGACGACGTCGGCATGATGAAGAGAATGGACGATGACGTCCCCGACCGTGACGACGGCCATGACGCGGCGATCGAATGGTGGTTGCAGGAAAAGGCCGGCGAAATCGACGGCGAGCGTCGTATTGCCTTTGAGGCCTGGCTCGCAGCCGATCCCGCCCATGCTCAGGCCTATGCGGACATTACTGAAATGTTCTCGGAGGCGCAGGGGCTGCGGCGCGCCCGCCGCCGGCAGGCACACGGCGTGCGACGGAGCTGGCGTGCGGCGGCCGGCGTTGCGCTGGCCGCTTCTCTCGCCTTTTTCGGTTGGCTCGCCGAATTCGCGAACCGTCATCCGGCTGATTATTCGACCGGCGTCGGGGAACGTAGGACGGTGACGCTCACCGATGGCTCGCGTGTCGAGCTCGACTCCCATTCGGCGATCGCCGTGCGCTTCGAGGCGGGAGTGCGGCGCGTGACGCTGCTCTCGGGGGAGGCCTGGTTCGAGGTCGCGCCCATCGCCTCGCGTCCCTTTGTCGTGGAGGCGGCGGGCGGCACGGTCACGGCGCTCGGCACCGCCTTCGACGTTGCGCTCCAGAAAGACGGTGCGCGCGTCGCTGTGAGCGAACATGCGGTGGCGGTCGCGAGCGGCGGCGAGCGGCTGATCGTCGAGACGAGACAGGAGACCTCATACGAAGCGAATACGCCGGCGCGGGCGCCGGTGAGCGTCGCCGCCGAGAATGTCGCAGCTTGGCGGCGCGGCGCGCTCGTCGTCGAGGACCGTTCGCTCGGTGAGGCGCTCGCGATGCTCGGCCGCTATCGCCATGGATATGTGTTTTGCCTGCGCGCCTCGACCTGCGCGCGGCGGGTGAGCGGCGTCTTCTCGACCGCCGAGCCGCTCACGACGTTGCGCGAGATCGAATTTTTCCTCGGCCTGCGCGCCATCCATTTCACCAATTACCTGATTTTCCTAACCGAGTGACGCAGCGGGCCAAGAGCTGCCCGAATCTTTTTTATCAACCCACATTCCGAAATCGTCATGAGAGCGTCGAGTTGGTCACGGGCGGAGACGGCCGGGGCACATTCGGTGGAAAGCGGCGATGACGAAAAAAGGTCTGTGTTACGAGGGTGCGGCGTTGGGTTCGACAATTGCGGCAATGACCTTCGGCGCCTTCGCGTTGGGAGGAACACCTGCGGAGGCGTCCCTCTCGCCGCAAGAGCGGAGCGGCGTCGTGATGGTCTACGACATTCCCGCAGGATCGGTGGCGACGGCTTTGAACGCCTTCGCCGTGAAAAACGGGCTGCATCTGCTCTACGATGCGCGCGTGACGCGGATGCTCCGCACGACGGGGCTTTCTGGATCTTTCTCGATGCGCGAAGGGCTCGACAGGCTGCTCGAGGGAACCGGTCTGTCCTATCGCTTCGGGGGGCCGGACGAAAAGGCGGTGTCGATCATTCTCGCGCAGAACGATAGGGGCGCGCGTAGCGACGCGGGGTTCCAGGCGCTCCCGCCGATTGACGTGGGCGCGACGAAGCGGACCGACGTCGAGGCGACAAATCCGGACGACAAGAAGGCATATAGCGCCGACCGCGGCGCTATCACCGAAGGAACGGGGACCTACACGACGCCGCTCGTGACGGTCGCCGGCAAGGTGCCGCTGCCCAGAAAGGAGATACCGCAGTCTGTCTCGGTGATGACGAGGGGACAGATGAATGACATGCAGCTCACCACTGTGCAGGACGCGATGTTCTGGGTGCCCGGAGTCTCGACCATTGCTAACGACGTCACGCAAGGATGGCCGGCCTCACGCGGCTACACCCTCGGCGTCGCTTATGACGGCGTCCCGACCTACGATGGTCTTGCCGGCTATCAGCAACTGGATCTCGCTGTCTACGATCGCATCGAAGTGTTGAAAGGTCCGGCTGGTCTGCTATCTGGAGCGGGAAATCCGGGCGGCATCGTCAATATTGTGAGAAAACGGCCGCAGGACGAATTCAAGCTCCGAACGGAATTCACCGCCGGTTCGTGGGACAATTATCGCGGGTTGATCGATGTGACCGGTCCGATAAACGAAGAGCGGACCTTTCGCTATCGTGCGCTGGTGCTCCACCAGGACAAGCACTTCTTCTTCACGCCGTCGCAACCTGAAGACAAATGGCTGGGCTATGGCTCGCTCGAATATGACATCACCCCCAATACACTGCTGAACGTCGCCTACACACGCCAGCGCACCAGTGACCCCGCCTATAGCGGGCAACCAGTCGCTGCGCTTTCTTATTTCGGCGGGACGAGCCCCTATTTCCTGAATGTGCCCAGATCCTGGAATCCCTATCCGGATTGGACTCAAGCCAAATGGGACACGGAGGACAAAAATATCCGCTTGGAGCATCGGTTCGGTGAAGACTGGGTCGCAAAGGTGAATTTTAATCGACGCGACATAGGCTACGAGTTCGCGGACGCCTATCCGAACAGCGGCGTCAATCCTTCCAATTGGACCGCGCAATATGCGCGCCGCCATTACATGTATTATTATCATCGTACGGGTCTCGACTCCTATCTGTCCGGCACGCTGCCTTGGGCGATGATCAAGAACACGTTGACGATCGGCTATAACTATGATCGGTTCACCTATGAATATAAGGGCGCCCCGCGCGTCTATGTGAACAACATCCCAGTCCTTTGGCCGAATGCAATCGGTCCGAATCTCAATCCCTTTACGACGGGCGGCCAGAATCAAACTTTGCAGCACGGCGTCTATAGCCAACTCCGCTTGACGCCGATCGATCCGCTGACTTTCGTCTTCGGTGGTCGATTGACGAATTTCTTTGCCAAGAACCGCAATGTTTTCCCAAGCGCGCCTGCCAATTGGGCATATGGCGCGAAATCCAACCACCGCTTCTCTCCCTATCTTGCCGGCATTTTCCGGGCGACCGATGAAATCAATTTCTATGGCAGCTACTCGGATATTTTCATTCCGCAAACGAACCAGAAAGCTGACGGAACCACACTCGATCCGCAGGTCGGCGGGCAGTTCGAAGCCGGCGTCAAAGGCGAGTTCCTGAACAAGAAGCTCAACGCCTCGGCCGCGTGGTTCGAGATCAACGACCGGAATCGTCCTTATGCAGATCCCGCCAACCCGGGCTACTATCTTCAAGCCGGCAAGGCGGAATCCACTGGCGTCGAAGTAGAATTCTCCGGGAAGCCTCTTGCGGATATCGAACTGCCAATCATCCAAAGTCCGTTGCCAGGGCTCGACGTCGTCGGTGGCTACACCTATCTGCAAACGAAGCTCATCGTAGACAAAAACAGTCCGGGGCGGCCGATCAGTTCGTGGTATCCGACCCATATGTTCAAGATCTGGGGCAAATATGATTTCGAGGGGGAGTGGAAAGGGCTGACGATCGGCGCAGGCGTCGTAGCGGAGAGCGGCCTGTCCGGCGCGATCAATACATTGAACGAGGCCCGCCACGGGCCGGCGTTTGCCGTCATCAATGCAATGACGTCATACAAGATCAACGACCATCTGACGCTGCAGTTCAATCTCAACAACATAACCGACCAGAAATATTACATGCGCGTCGGCGGCGCCAACACTTACAATACGCCGGGCGATCCTCGGAACTTCATGGTGACGTTGCGCGGCGAATTGTGAACGCTCGAACAGGCGGTTTCCATTGTGCCCAATGGTCTTGATGCTTTGTATTTTTATGGAGATTTTCTCGCCGAGCGATCGGCCAAAACCGCGCGCCGAAGAATGTCACGATCGACAAGAGCGGGGCCAACACGCTGCAATCGAGAGCTACAATGCAGAGAATGAGGCGGGCATCGAGATCCAGCGGAGGAAATATCTCAACAACATCGTCGAACAGGACCACCGAGCAATCAAGCGGGTTGTGTGGCCGGCGCAGGGGTTCAAATCCTTTCGCTCGGCCGCAGCAACGCTCACCGGCGTCGAGCTCATGCACATGAGCCGAAAAGGGCAGTTGCAAACGACGGGCAAATTGCGCCCAGCAAAGGCAGTTCTACGCTCTCGGGCGTAAGCCGCGAGAAGCGCCCGGCTCGGTAATCCAAGGCTCGACGACAAGCGTTTCGCCACGTGCGCGGCCGACGACGCCGAAGCCTCCGGCGGCGGCAAGAAACCAATGTCGATCGACGAGGCCGCCGCCCGCCGTGAACTCCGGCTTGTCGCGCTTCTTCATGAACCCCTCCGCATCAGACGGCTGCGTCCAACGAGGCGCGAACCTAGCTCAATTATCTACGTTGTAAGTAGGAAATAGACAAGGAAAAAGGACGGCAGCGGCGCTGCGCGAGGACAAAGCAAGATTCACAAAGGCAAGCATCCGCTCCGTATCCGGAGACGTGCTCTAGCGTTGGATCGCAGCAGTTGCATCGCCGCGGTTTGAGCTTGACGTTATATTTATACCATAATAGTAGTCTTATAGACTGCTGGAAGGGAATCAAAAGAATGCGATCGAACCTGCTCTGCGCATTTGCCGTTTATGTCCTCGCGACCGCGCCGGCGCTCGCTCAATCGGCCACGTCGGGACCGGCACAGGGCGCAGCCGCACCTTCGCAAAGTCCGCCGCCGCCCCCCGCGCGCGGTCCTTCGCTCGAGCTCGCGATCGAGGCGGCGCAAGCGGCGATCGACGCCGGAAAGGCTGCCGATCAAAAAGTGGCGGTGAGCGTCATCGATTCCTCCGGAGTGCTGAAGGCGGTCCTCGTTTCTGACGGCGTCGGACCCCGCGCGGTGCACAACAGCAACTTCAAGGCGCAGGCGGCGCTCGCCTTCAAGAAGACCTCCGGCGAGCTGGCCGAGCAGGTCAAGAACAACAAAACGCTCGCCGATCAGATCGCCGCGAAGCCGAACTATCTCGCGCGCGGGGGCGCTGTTCTCATCAAGGTCAATGAGGAGGTTATCGGCGCGATCGGCGTTGGCGGCGCGCGTGGCGCCGACAAGGATGAACAATATGCGCTCGCGGGTCTGCAACGCGTGCAGCCGCGGCTGAAATAGGCTGCGCGCCTTCCCGTGGGCGATGAAATCGCCGACAAGGGTTCTCGTCATCAGCTCGGCCGACGCTGTGGCCCATGACGAACACCTTGCCTCCCTGTGACCGGATGAAACCTCTCCAAATGCGCGATCTATAATCAGTACTTCTTTTTGTACTTTGGGCCCTGAGAAGGGCCGGACTTCGCATGCACGCCGAGAGGGCGTCGCGGAATGCAGTAACAGCGGCATGCAAAAATCGTCCAAGGCCAGGGAGGCAGCCATGTCGCAGGATCTCACACAACTGACCGCCAATGAGCTGATCGAGGCGTATCGCACAAAAACGCTTTCCCCAGTGGAGGCGACTATGGCGACGCTGAAGCGCATCGGAGAACTCCAGCCACATTTCAACGCCTATCGCGCCGTCGACGCCGATGCTGCGCTCGCGCAAGCAAAGGTCTCGGAAGCGCGCTGGGCGCGCGGCGCGCCGAAAGGTTTGCTCGACGGCGTGCCGGTGGGCTTCAAAGACCTGCTCAACGTGCAAGGTTTCCCGACGCGCAAGGGCAGCCTTGCGACGCCCGACATCATCCAGCAGGCCGACTCCCCGCCGGCGGCGCGTCTACGAGAAGCGGGCGCGGTCATTCTCGGAAAAACCCAGACCGCTGAATTCGGCCTCAAGGGCCTCACCGAAACGAAGCTCGGCGGCGTGACGCCGAACGCCTGGGACCGCCAATATGTGAGCGGCGGCAGCAGCGGCGGCGCGGCGGTCGCAGCGGCATTGGGGCTCGGGCCGTTGCAAGTCGGCACTGACGGCGGCGGCTCGATCCGTAATCCGGCAGCCGTCAATGGCGTATTCGGCTTCAAGCCGACATTCGGCCGCGTCGCGGGCTATCCGCACAATGGCTCGTTGTTCCATATCGGCCCCCTCACGCGGACGGTGACGGACGCCGCACTGCTCCTCAATGTCATTGCGCAGCCGGACGTGCGCGACTGGCAAAGCCTGCCGAGCGACATTCGCGATTGGAGAGAGAATCTCGACAGCGGCGTGAAAGGTCTGCGCATCGCCTACAGCCGGACGCTCGGCTATGTGAAAGTCGATCCCGGCCTCGCCGCCGTCGTCGATCGCGCCGTCGCGCGCCTATCGGAGCTCGGCGCCATCGTGGAAGAGACCGATCCCGGTTTCAGAGATCCGTCGCCGATCATCGACGTGATCAATTCCGAGCGCGCTATCAGGCTGCGCAGCGAGATCGGCGCGGCGGGGCTGGACGTGATCGATCCCGGCATCCGCGCGCGCGTCGAGAAGCTCGAACGTTATACGCTTGCAGAAGTCGTCGAGGCGAATGAGCGCCGCACCGATCTCGCGATCCTCATGCGACGTTTCCACGAGAAATACGATCTTTTGGTCACGCCCGTGCAGTCGCAGCCCGTCCCGCGCCTCGGGACGCCGCCGCAGACGCCTTTCGCTTTCCCCTTCAACATCACGCAGCAGCCCGGCGCATCGATTCCCGCGGGCTTCGACAATAACGGGCTGCCGGTCGGCTTCCATGTCGTCGGCCCGCAATATGGCGACCTCACAGTGCTTCGCCTAGCGCGCGCCTTCGAGAAGCTACAGCCATTTCCGACGCCGCATTTAGATTCGTTGAGCAAGCTGTGAACGCCATTTTTGAGCGGCGTCGGCAAGCTCATCGCCAATGTACGGAGCGACGAGCGAGAGCGTCGAAGTCATTTAGTCGATCAGGACTATACCGGTCGCGCGCGTCAGCGCGACTTCCCAAAGCAAGGCATACACCCCCTTCAACGATCCATGTGTCGTTGGAATGACAGATCCAGCGTCAGATGATCGAGATCGTGAATCTGCTGTTGCTGGTCATCAGGAGACGTGGCGCTCCGCTACCTAGAGCGTGTCACGCCGGCAGCGCTTACGAATTACGCCTCAGCGGAGGGGTGAACGAAAACCGCTTGAGTTCGTCGCGGTCATGCCAGCCGATGGCTCGCCAAAACTCTAGCCCGGCGCCGTTGTCCGCGAAAACGTCGATGTGAATCTTCTCGATCCCTTCTGCTGCGATGGCGGCGACCGTCCGAGCAACGAGGCCGCGCGCGACGCCCCGACGCCGGAATTGAGGGCTCACCGATACGTGATACAGATAGCCGCGCCTTCCGTCGTGGCCGCCGAGCACGCAGCCCGCAAGCATTCCCTCTGCATCCGCAACAAAACTCATGCCGGGATTGCGAGCAAGAAATTTCGCGACACCGTCGACGCTATCGGAGCCGCTCATGCCGACGCCCTCTTGCCATAACAACGCCTCGACGAGGCTGTCGTAATCGCCGATTGTGAGAAGGCGGAACTGAAAGCCTGCCGAGATCATTGGTTTTCGGACGAGCCCTGCACGGTATTGGCAGTATGCCAAATGTTCAGAGAGCAAGCAAAACCCGGATCGATTATGAAAATTCGCGGCAAGCCCGATCAACCGCCTTGAAAAGTATCACTTTTGATGAGGTGTATCGACCAGCGCGCGATCTTGCGCACGTCTGGATCGGGGTCGTCGACCGCGCCGGCAAGATAGGGCAGCGCCTCCGGCCGGCGAATTTCGCCGAGCGCCGCAGCTGCTTCCTTGCGCAGATTGCTGATGGGATGCGACAGCAGCCCGCCGAGCGCGGGGATGGCGTCCGCTGTTGAAAGCCGGCCCAGAGCGCTCGCGGCCTTGAGCGCGACCTGCCAGGCGTCGTCCGATAGGGCGTCGATCAGCGCGCGCTCGGCGCCCGCCGCGCGGAGCTTCCCAGCAAGAACCGCCGCGGCCTCGCGCACTTGCCAATGCCCATCGGCAAGACCCGAGAACAGCGCGTCGATCACCGAATCGGCGGGCGCGAAGGCGAGCGCCGATAGCGCCGCGCGCCTCACCTCGACATCAGGGTCTGTCGCCGCCCCGAGCAAAGCCGGCAGCGCGTCGGCGCGCTTGAGGTAGGCGAGCGCGCCGATCGCCTCGCGCCGTACATGCGGGTCGGAATCGGCAAGCGCGTCGATCGCCGCGGGAAGGGTCGCTCCGACGCGCAGATCGCGCAGCCCGCGCCAGACGGCGGCGCGCACGTCCGCGCGTGGATGGCCGATAAGCGCGAGCAGCGGCGTGGCCGCCTCGGGCGCGCGCAATTCGCACAGGCTGGCGCCGGCGGCAGCCGCGACGGACGAGTCCGCGTCGAGCAGAGCGTTTGCGAGCGCCTGCGCGACGGCAGGGCCGTCGAACTGCTCCAACCCCGCCGCCGCCGCGAGGCGCACGCCGGGATCGGGATCGCTCAGGGCGCGGATGAGAAGCGCTTCTCCATTCACCTCGGCGCTTTCGGCAAGTTCGAGCATCGCCATGCGGCGCTCATCCGCGTCCGAACTTTTGAAACGCGCCTCGATGTCTTCGATATCGAGGCTCTGATCCTCGAAAATGCTGTCCCGCGCCATGACAATCACCGCAGCAGATAGGGGATCGAAACGCTCACCGCCTTGGTCGGGCAGTCGAGTTCGCATGGCAGACAATACCAGCACTCGTCGTAACGCATATGCGCTTTGCCGGTCTCCGGATTGATCCACAGCACATCGAGCGGGCAGACGTCGATGCAAACCGTGCAGCCCTTGTCGGCAATGCACTTCTCCGCATCGATCTTGACCGGAAATTCAGAAGGGTTCTCCGCGAAGGACATCGGCGCCTCAACTGTGAGCGGGAATGCGAAGACGATGATAGGCGTCGCGCTCTGTCGTCTCGACCGGCACGACGTAGGGGTCGACCGGCCGCTTGCGGCAGGAGATGCCGCCGCGCTCATTCTTGTAGAGCTGGGTATGACAAAACCAGCTCTCGTCGTCCGTCTCAGGATGGTCGAGGCGATGATGGTAGAGGCCCCAACGACTCTCGGTGCGGTAGAGTGAAGCGGCTGCGGCCATCTCCGCGCAGTCCAGAATCGAATGGACCTCGAGCGCGCGCATCAGCTCGTGCGCATCGCGCGCGGCGAGGCGCGGTAGGTCGGCGCGAAGTTCAGCGAAGCGCTTCTGCGCAATTTCATATTTGCGCGTCACTTTTGGCGGCTGCAGATAATCGTTGACGAAGCGCCGGATCTTGTATTCCACCTGATTGGGCGGCAGTCCGGTCTCGTTGCGCAATGGCGCGCGCGTTCGTTCCCGCTCGGCCTCCACCTGTGCGGCGTCATAGTCCGCAAGATCGACCTCATCTGCAAAGCTCGCGGAATGCTCACCGGCGATCGCGCCGTTGACGAAGGCGCCGAGCATGTAATTGTGCGGCACGCTCGCCATGTCGCCCGCCGCATAGAGGCCCGGGACGGTCGTGCGGGCAAACTCGTCGACCCAGACGCCCGACGCGCTGTGTCCGGAGCAAAAGCCGATTTCCGAAATATGCATCTCGACCATGTCTTTGCGGTAATTGGTTTTCCGGCCCTTGTGAAACAGCCCGCGCGAGGGCCTTTCCACCTTGTGCAAGATGTTCTCGACCTCCGCGATGGTCTCCGGCGCAAGGTGATCGAACTTGAGAAAGACGGGACCTCCACCGCCCTGGAGTTCGCGATAGAACTCCAGCATCATCTGCCCCGACCAATAGTCGCATTCGATGAAGCGCGCCCCGCTGGCGTTCGCCGTATAGGCGCCAAAGGGCCCACCGACATAGGCGCAGGCCGGACCGTTATAGTCCTTGATCAACGGATTGATCTGGAAGCATTCGAGATTGGTGAGCTCCGCGCCCGCATGAAACGCCATTGCGTAACCGTCGCCCGAATTGGCGGGGTTCTCGTACGTTCCCCACAGATAGCCAGAGGCTGGAAGGCCCAGACGCCCGGCTGCGCCGGCCGCGAGAATGACCGCCTTGGCGCGAATGACGAGAATTTCAGCGCTCCGGCTGTTGATCGCGATGGCCCCTGCAATGCGGCCGTCGGCGCCGGTGAGCAGGCGCGTCGCCATGTAGCGGTTCGAGATCAGCACCTGCGCCTTGCGCAATTGCCGGTACAGGACCTTCTTGATCGACGCGCCCTCCGGCATCGGCAGCACGTAGGTTCCAAGGTGATGAACCTTTTTGATGTCGTAGTCGCCATTCTCGTCCTTGAGAAATTTCACCCCCCATTGGTCGAGTTCACGGATCATGTCGAAGGAGCGCTCAGCGTAGGCAAGCAGCGCCTTCTGATAGACGATTCCGTCATTGGCGATGGTGATCTCCCGGACATATTGCTCAGGCGTGGCGAAGCCCGGCACGACGGCGTTATTCAAACCGTCCATGCCGACGGCGATCGCCCCTGATCGCTTCACATTGGCTTTTTCGAGCAAAACGACTTTCAGCGCAGGGTTCGCAGTCTTGGCCTTGTAGGCTGCGAGGGGCCCCGCAGTCCCTCCGCCGATCACCAGAACATCGGCTTCGAAAATGGTCTCGGCGTCGTCGTTGGCCGTCACGCTGCACTCCCGCTGGCGCATCAGCCAAGCCGGCGGACGCGATCTTGTTGCTACTCTAAGGCATGTTAGTCTATATTACAGGTATGATTTCATCGAGTCCATCGGCAGTCCGCGCCGGGCACGTCGAACTGCGCAATCTCACGGTCGCTTATCGTGGCGCGGCGGCGTTGCGAGATTTCGGGATCACGGCGGAGCCGGGGCAATTCATCTGCTTTCTCGGCCCGTCGGGCTGCGGCAAATCCACCGCCTTGAATGCCATCGCCGGCTTTCTTCCCCCAACCTCCGGTGAGGTTCTTGTCGATGGCGCGCCGATCCGCGGGCCGGGCGCCGACCGAGGCGTCGTCTTCCAGCACTATTCGCTGTTTCCATGGAAGACGGCCTTGGCGAATATCGCCTTTGGTCTGCGCATGCGAGGGATCGGGAGCGCCGAAGCGCGACGGGCGGCGCACGAGTGGATCGATCGCGTCGGGCTATCCGGTTTCGCCGACCGCTATCCCCACACGCTCTCGGGCGGCATGCAGCAACGCGTCGCGATCGCGCGCGCATTGATCAACCAGCCCTCGGTCTTGTTGATGGACGAGCCGTTCGGCGCGCTCGACGCGCAGGCGCGCGCGCTCATGCAGGAGTTGCTGCTTGATCTCTGGCGAGACGTCGGCGCCACTATATTCTTTGTCACCCATGATGTGGACGAAGCGATCTATCTGGCGGACAGAGTGATTGTCTTCAGCGCCGCGCCGGGGCGCGTCATACTCGATTTGCCCATCGACTTGCCGCGTCCCCGCCCCCCGGACATCTCCGCGAGCGGCCCTTTCAATGCGGCGAAGTTGCAGTGCCTCGAGCTGATCCGTCGCGAGGGTCGTCGGATCTTCGACCTGTCGGAGTCCGCTGCGTGACCGTCGTGCAAGTCATACGCAGGGGAATCCGAGCCGATGAGCTTCGTCCCGCTGGTTCGAAAACGAATATCACCGCGGCGTGGCGCTGGAGCGTGAGAATTTTTTCTCTCGTGGCGCTTCTCGCGGCCTGGCAATATGCCTCCCTGTCGAAGGCGCACTTCTCCTTCCTCACCTTCGCCTTCACGCCCGCTCCGACTCAGGTGTTCGACTCGCTCCTCGAGCTTTCGCATTCGGGAAAGCTGCTGTCGCATGTCGAGGCCAGCCTCGCGCGCGTTCTCGCAGGCTACGCTCTCGCCTCCTTATTTGGAATCGCTCTCGGCGGCCTCGTTGCGCGCAGGCCCTTTTTCGAGGACGCGCTGCTGACGCCTCTCGAACTCCTGCGGCCGATTCCGGCGGTCGCCTGGATACCTCTTGCGATCCTGATGTTCCCGTCGTCCGAAGCGTCGATGGTTTTCATCACCTTCATGGGCGCGCTGTTCCCAATCTTGCTCAACACGATTCATGGCGTGAGGGACATCGACGCCCGGCTCATCGCATCCGCGCGCTCGCTAGGCGCCGGCAGCGTCACTGTCGTCGTCGAAGTGGTGCTGCCAGGCGCTTTGCCGAGCATATTCACCGGCCTCGCGATCGGCATGGGAACGAGTTGGTTCTGCCTCGTGACCGCAGAGATGATTTCGGGCCAGTTCGGCGTCGGCTATTTCACCTGGGAATCCTACACCCTCCAGAATTACCCAGATATCGTCGCGGGCATGGCGATCATCGGCGTTCTCGGTTTCCTGAGCAGCGCCATCGTCAGACGGATCGGCTGCGCGCTCACACCATGGCGGGGAGAAAGCCAGTGATCGCGTCGCCTCGAAAGCTCGGGTGAAATTGAAATGCGACTGCTTCGAATCTGCGGCATTCTTTCATGGACCCTTGCGACGCCGACGGGCGCGGCTGCGGAAACAATTCGCATCGCAATCGGAACGCAGGATACGACGATCAATTGCGCCGCGGGCGGACTACTGATTCGCGAACTCGATCTTCTCCGACGCCATCTGCCACATGACGGCAAGTATAAGGACGCGACATACGACATTCAGTGGAAGAATTTCTCGAGCGGCGCGCCGATCACGAATGAAATGGTCGCGGGCAAGCTCGATATCGGCGTCATGGCCGACTTCCCCGGCGCGCTGAACGGCGTCGCCTTCAAGAAGGCGGGCAAAAGCAGCCGGTTCATCACGGTGCTGTCCGGCAGCATCCGCGGAAGCGGCAATGGCGTCGTCGTGCCGATCGCTTCGCCGGCGCAATCGCTCGCGGAGTTGAAGGGCAAGACGATCTCTGTGCCCTTTGCTTCGACAGCGCATGGCATGCTGCTGCGCGCTGTCGCTGATCTCGGCTGGGATCCCGGGCGCGACGTGAAGATCATCGCGCAGGCCCCCGAGGTCGCAGGCTCGGCGCTGCAAAGCGGGCAGATCGACGCGCACGCCGACTTCGTGCCTTTCGCGGAACTTTTTCCTGCGCGCGGCTTTGCCCGCAAGATCTTCGATGGCGCCCAGGCGGGCGTTCCGACTTTCCACGGCGCTCTCGTGGACTCTGATTACGCCGAGAAATATCCAGAGCTTATCGTCGCCTATCTCCGCGCCGTCATCGACGCGAACAGGCTGTTGGCCGGCGAGCCGGAAAAATACAGCGAGTTGATCGCCAAGGCCACCGGCATCGACGCCCCTGTCGTCTATCTCTTTCATGGCCCACTCGGACTTCAGACACGCGACCTGACGTGGAAGAAGGAGTATCGGCAGGATCTTGCGACCTCGATCGAAACGCTCAAGCTGCTGAAGCGCGCCGACACCGGCCTCGATCTCGAAACATTCATCGACGATAGATTTCTCCGCGCCGCTTTCAAGGCGTCTGGACTCGACTACGACACTGAGCTTGCGCACTACGCCTCGTCGACGAGTGAGCCGATGACCGAAGCGAGCCTTTCCGCAGAGCTCTGGTTGGAGGGCGAGCCCAAAGTCCACCGCTATGTATCGCTGGACTCGGCATTCGCCGCTCTGACCCAGTTCGAAGCGCAAGGCAAGAAAATCCGCGCCACCTATGCACAGGACCGCAGCAACGGCATCAAGATTTTTGCCAACCGCGCCTGGTATGTCGCCGCGTCATCAGGGCGGCTCGATGCGTTTTTCTCGAAAGCCGACGCGGAATCCTTCGCCGCGAGGTCGGGCGGAAAGGTGCAGGATTTCGACGCGATCCTTCAAAGTAAGCTGAGCCCAACTCGGAGGCCAGGATGAGCCTGCAAAGCATTCCGACGCTTCGTGGCCCGGATATGCTGTTGCGAGAATTTCGCGCAGGTGATGCGCGGGAGCGTTTCGAGCTCGGAAACGACCCCGCAATCATGCGGATGTTTGGAGTGGACCCGACTGACATCCCGGCGCTGACAGAGGCCGGCGTCCGCCGCTGGGTCGATGATTTGGCAAAGCATCCCCTCGCCTGGGCGATCGAACACGAAGGGAGCTGGCTCGGCGAAATCAGGCTCGACAACATGAACAAGCACGATCGTCGCGCGCAATTGGCGATCGGGCTCTATGACCCACACAAGCTTGGGCGCGGTCTCGGCAGACGGGCAATACTTATCCTCCTTCGCTACGCCTTTGACGCGCTCGCCTTGCATCGCATCAGCGTGCGCGTCGTTTCCTACAACGGGCGAGCTATCGCCTGTTACCGCGCATGCGGCTTTGTAGAGGAAGGACGGGAACGCGAAGCGGCGCGCGTCGGCGACGAATGGCGCGATGATGTGATCATGGGACTTCTCGCGCACGAATTCGATAGTTCGCAATGAATAAGCAAGTTCTCGGATTCTGTCGCAAATTTTGCGTGAGTGCGAGACGCGCGACAGCGGGCCTCTCGAGGCTTACGCCGCGAAAGCGTAGAACTGCTTCGCCGGACGCAATTTGTCCGTCGTTTGCAGTTGCCCTTCCTCGAACCCCGCGCTCTTCCATCATCTCCTCGAGCTGCCGGTAGCTGATCGGGTAGGCGACATACCAGCGCGCGCCCCAGACGATCACGTCACATTCGAAATGGCTCCCTTTGGACTCCATCATCGCGCTGTCCCGCCTGCCCCGACAACAGCGTAACCCAGGCCGCCCTCAGACAAAAATTTGCGACAGAACCCGGAAATGGGCCCGAGAGCGCGCCATTGATGGGCCAGTTTGGCTATCCAGTCAGATACGGTCAGGAAGCCGCGGGCGGCGTAAAGCCCGACTTGCACGAGCCTCGCGACAACCTTGACGCGCTCGGACTAGAACTTCGGTTTCAAGCTTTCGATAGAGATTTTTGCCGCGGGCGCGTCCTCGTCGCCGATCCCGCGCGTTGCCCCCTCGGCGTGTAGGAGTCTCTTCTTGTGTGCTGGAGAGGCAAAGGGTCGCCATTGCGTTCCTACAAATTTGCGCGCGGCGTCCTTTTGTATATTATCTCGACAGGAGTCATAGATAATTTTCACTCGCCATTAGAGGCTTTTGGCATGCTCTCTCGTCGCAACCTATTGCAAGGCGTTGCCATTTCCGCTCTTACGCCGCTTCTTGCCGCCGCAGACGCCGCTGAGGCACCATTGGCGACGGAGGGCGCCAAGCTCGGGGCCCTTTTCGACAAATTTGTTCAAGAACGCCTGCGCCGCTACCCAGAACACGCGACAAGCCTGGGCCTCGATAAGGGCGAACTCGCGGGCCTGAAAAGCCTCCTTAGCGAACGCTCGCCGAACGTCCTTGCTCAAGACAAAGAAGACACTGCGCGCCGCCTTGAGGGGCTTCGGAGCATCGACCGCGCCGCGCTCGGCGACACCGACCGCATCAACTTCGATACGGTGTTGTTCACTACCGAAATCCGCAATGAGGCGGACCGGATTTTCAATTTCGGCGCCGGCGGATCGGGAGCACCTTATGTTTTAAGCCAATTGACCGGCGCATATCGATTTGTGCCGGACTTTCTCGACACGAAGCACACGATAGAGACCTCCGACGACGCTGAGGCCTATCTCGCCCGCCTCGACGCTTTCGCGCGACAGATGAGGGAGGAGCTGGAGCTTGCGAAGCACGATGTCGGCGCCGGCGTAACGCCGCCCGATTTTGTCATCGACAAGACCCTCGTGCAAATGCGCGCGTTCTTGAATATTCCGGTCGACAAGGCCACGGTCGTTCAATCCCTCGCCCGCCGGACGAAAGTGAAGGGCATTGCGGGCGATTGGGTTGGCCGCGCAGAAGCGGCGTACACAGGAAAAATCCTTCCGGCGCTGGCCAGTCAGGCTGAATATCTACAAAGCTTGCGCGGCCGCGCGACGCATGCGGCCGGCGTAGCGGCGCTTCCAAACGGCGCCGACTATTACCGCGTCTCGTTGAAGGAAAGCACTACCTCGACGCTCACCCCCGATGAAATCCACGCAACGGGTCTCGAGCTCGTCGCGAAGATTTCTTCCGAGCTCGGCGAGCTGCTCGAGTCGCAGGGATACAGCAGCGGCAATGTCGGCCAAAGATTGGCGGAGCTGAGCGCCGACCCAAAATTTCTTTGCGGCGCTTCCAAACGGCGCCGACTATTACCGCGTCTCGTTGAAGGAAAGCACTACCTCGACGCTCACCCCGATGAAATCCACGCAACGGGTCTCGAGCTCGTCGCGAAGATTTCTTCCGAGCTCGGCGAGCTGCTCGAGTCGCAGGGATACAGCAGCGGCAATGTCGGCCAAAGATTGGCGGAGCTGAGCGCCGACCCAAAATTTCTTTATGAGAATACTGACGACGCAAAGGAGGCCCTGATTGCGGACCTCAATGCGAAGGTCGCCGAGGTGCAAGCTAAGCTGCCGTCCTATTTCGGCGCCCTTCCCAAGGCCATCGTTGAAATCCGGCGCGTTCCCAAGGAAATCGAAGCGGGCGCGCCCGGCGGGTATTATTACGCCGGCTCGCTCGACGGTGCACGGCCCGGAGCCTATTACATCAACCTGCGCGACACTGCGGAATGGGCCCGCTGGCGCCTGCCGACGCTGACCTATCATGAGGCCATTCCGGGCCATCATCTCCAAATTACTTTGGCGAATGAAGCGCAAAACCTGCCCTTGATTCGCAAGATGTCGGGCTTCAACGCCTATGCGGAGGGCTGGGCGCTTTACACCGAACAACTCGCGGTCGAAATCGGATTGTATGAAAACGATCCGCTTGGTCACATAGGCCAATTGCAAGCCGCGCTGTTCCGCGCTGTTCGGCTCGTGGTCGACTCGGGTTTGCACGCCAAGGACTGGAGCCGAGAGAGGGCCATCGCCTATTTCGCCGACACTCTCGGAGAGAAGCAAAGCGTCGCCACGACGGAAGTGGAGCGCTACTGCGTATGGCCGGGACAGGCCTGCGGCTACATGGTCGGAAAGCTCACTTGGCTCCGGTTGCGCGACCGCGCTCGCCTTGCGCTCGGCTCCAGATTTGATCTTCGAAAATTTCACGACGCGGGGTTGCTGTCGGGCTCGCTCCCTCTCGCTGTTCTGGAGCGCGTCGTCGAAGATTACATCGCCCGCTAGTTCAGTCGCACAATCCGGAGACCCCTGCAATTGAGACGATTCTGTCGCAAATTTTGCGTGAGTGCGAGACGCGCGATAGCGGGCCTCTCGAGGCTTACGCCGCGAAGCGTAGAACTGCTTCGCCGGGCGCAATTTGTCCGTCGTTTGCGGTTGCCCTTCCTCGAACCCCGCGCTCTTCCATCATCTCCTCGAGCTGCCGGTAGCTGATCGGGTAGGCGACATACTAGCGCACGCGCCAGACGATCACGTCACGTTCGAAATGGCTCCCTTTGAACTCCATCATCGCACTGTCTCGCCTGCCCGCAAACAGCGTAACCCAGGCCGGCCTCAGACAAAAATTTGCGACAGGACCGCATAGAGGAACCACAAAATCACCTCCCATCTCAGTCGTCCTGAACTCCCCCGGGACCCCAGCAGCGCCATTCAGTCCAGATGTGCGACGACAAGAAGACGCTTAATTTCGCCTGATTCAAAGGCACGCAAAAAGGCAGCGTAATCCTTGAAAACCACGCAACCGTTCGAGTCGCCTTTGGGCCCCAGCATATAAGTATGGGCGAGCAGGCCGGTGCGACCGAAAGTATTTGCGTCGCCAACAGGAACGAGACGTAGGGCCCGGATGCCATGAAAGGGCTGTTCCCTCAGCGTAATTTCGTAGGTGCTGGGCGGCGTTGCGCCGCGCATAGGTTCGTGAACAAAGCGAGGGTCATCAAGTCGCGCGCCGAGCCCTGAATGCGCCTCCAAGCGCTGGCCGTTCGGCAGATAAACTGTATGTGCGGCGATCTCATATACGGCAGTGGCGAAGCCGAACCGTCTTAAAAGAAACGAGTCGCCCTCTGGGGTTGCAATTTTGAGATTTGCTCGGCTGACCATGCGGTTGGATGCATCGGTCTGGTCAGATACAGCTCTTTCGGACGCGATACATCGGTCCGCCATTTTCACTGGGTTTCCGAGTTCCCTCCACAGCTTGCAGCCATGGTCAGGAGCGAAGTGGGCGAGGAGGCCGAGCGTGAAAACGGCGCATGCGGCAATGGCGAGTCCTATTGAAGTTGCCGTGCGAAAGCGAACCTCGAACGCCTGTATTCCTGTCGCGAGTAAAACCAGAACGGCGGTGATAAAGAGACAAGAGGATAAATATTCCATCAGAGCTCACTTTAAAGCAGATGAATTTGGGCAAGCCTTGGTCGGCTCATGTTTCAACAGGCGGGAAAACATGGTGGGTGAAGTTGCAACCAATCGGCGTCGACAGCCGTCTCCCGAAGTTTCATTTGAGAAGTGACATCCATCATGTGATGGGGTGGTGCAAGCGGTTTGTCGTCTCGATCTCAACGGGTGTCGGGCTATCATCTTTTTGTGCCAATTGGTTAGGTGCCGAATGATGGCGCGGCGCCAAAGCGAGGTGTATTGGTGTGGCCCAGCCGATGCCACCAAATATTGAACCATGTCTTCCCCGATCAGATAAACGGGGATCCAGGCCACCCAGCTCCAGTGGCTGAACCTATCCCGCCATTCCGGGACCAGCGCCGCGGCGCCGCCTAGGACCAGCGCGAAAACCGCCGGCCGGCTCGCCAGCGGAAAGGCGATCGAAGCGAGATCGAGCGTCGTTTCGTCTCTGTCGGCTTTCGACAGATCGAGCCGCCCGGCGGCGGCCTCGGCCACGCTGAGCAGCACAAGGATCACGAGCGCAGAGTGGTTGAGCAATGTGACGAGCAAGACCTGCCGCCTTTCCGCTGGATGTCGCCGACTCAGCCCGGCGCGAAGGGATGCTTGGCGGTGACGCGGGCCGACAGGACAGATTTCGCCGACGGATCGCCGGCGAGCGCCCGCGCGATGGCCTCCTTCGTGGCGCGATAGTTGAAGTCCTGGATTTTCCTGTCGTCGGCGGCGTCCCAGTGAATGAAGACTCCGACAGAGATGAAGAGGTCTTCCGCCTGCTCGACCGGGATGATTCCCTCGGCGACCGAGTCCGCGACAGCCTTGGCGACGCCGTGCTGCGCTGGTCCGAACAGCTGGATCGCCTGACGGGCATTCTCGATGGTCACCTTGTTGAACAGGATTGTGTAGGGCTTGACGAGAAGGTTCGGCGCAATGACCGCGAGCAAGGTGGTGAAGCCGTGCTTATTGTTGACGAGCGCATTGGCGAAGGCCTTTTCGGCGGCGCTGCCGCGCGGGCCGATCAGGAGATCGATATGCGCGACCTCATTGCCGTCGCCAACGAGGGCCTCGCCGACGCCGAGCTTCGAGAGCCCGGCGCTTTGCTGAGTCGCTTTGGGCGCGAAAATGCTGAGAAACTTGGTTAGAAGCGACATCAAGACCTCTACTTGGGCGAGTTGGCTGCGGGTGCGGGAAACGCGGTCGCACCCGCAGCTTTCCCCGGGAGGACGGCAAGGCCGTCTCCCCAGCGGTTTGCGTTCGCTGGATCAGTTGGCCGCGAACGGATGCTTCGCTTCGTTGCGCTTCGCGACGACTTCGGAAGCCTTCGGCTCGCCGGCGACCGCGCGCGCGATGGCCTCTTTCGTGGCCTGGTAGTTGTAGTCCTGGATCTTCTTGTCGTCGTTTGCTTCCCAATGGATGAACACGCCCACCGAGATGAAAAGGTCGTCCGCCTCTTCGAGAGGAATGACGCCTTCGGCGACAGAGTCGGCGACGGCCTTGGCGACGCCATGCTGCGCCGGACCAAAGAGCTGCACCGCCTGCTTTGCGCCCTTGATGGTGACCTTGTTAAAAAGAATGGTGTTTGGCTTCGCGAGGAGATTGGGTGCGATCACGGCGAGCAGTGTCGTGAAGCCATCCTTGTTGTTGACGAGCGCATTGGCGAAGGCGAGCTCCGCCGCGGAGCCGCGCGGTCCAATCAGCAGATCGATGTGAGCAACTTCGTTCCCTTCGCCCACGAGGGACTCGCCGACGAGAAGCTTGTTGATTTTAGCCATGTAACAATCCTTTTGACGCGCCCGCCCCTCCGCGGGCCGTCATAATCATACCTAATTGGTAGAGATTAGCAACGGTGTCGACCAAGTAAAATTCGTCCGTCCCGACGCACGTAGTCGTCGGCGCCGCCCCGATCGTCACCAATAGCGCCATGGCCTGCCGTAGACGCCGGGCCCCTGGGCGGGGCGGAATAGGAGGCGGCCCGCCGGTCGGCGGCGCGATCAAGGTCGGTGTCGAGCAGACACTTGGAAAAGCCGTCCGTTCTTGGCTGAAAGCCCTAAGACCGGTAGCGGGTTTCGTCCGCCGCGCGTCGTTGCGCAAGCCACTATCAGGAGGCTCAAGGCGATCACAAGGCGACGGTGGACTTCCTGCTGACGGCAAAGCGGGATCGCAAAGCGGCGTTGCGGTTCCTGCGCCGAGCGATCGGCAGAACGGCGCGCCGAAGATGATCACGATCGACAAGAGCGGCGCCAACACCGCTGCGATCGAGAGCTACAATGCAGAGAACGAGGCGGACATCGAGATCAGGCGAAGGAAATTTCTGAACAACATCGTCGAACAGGACCGCCGAGCGATCAAGCGGGTGGTGCGGCCGGCGCTGGGGTTCAAATCCTTTCGCTCGGCCGCAGCAACGCTCGCCGGCGTCGAGTTCATGCACATGATCCGAAAAGGGCAGTTGCAAACGACGGGCAAATTGCGCCCAGCAAAGCAGTTCTATGCTCTCGCGGCGTAAGCCGCGAGAGGCCCGCTGCCCTGCCTCTCGAGGCTTACGCAAAATTTACGACAGAACCCAAAATTTCCTGTCCTTTTTCGGTCGCCGCGAGTTCCGCGCTCATGCTGGAAGCCCGCCATCAATGATTATAGGACTATAACACACTATAAAAATACAGAAATAAATCTGAGGCCGCTGGGCCGTAATCCGTGACGAAACCGGAATATGCGAGAAAATACGGGCTATGGGTGGTAAGCCCGTCTTGAATGCCTCAGTTCGGCGGATTAATATCATAGTCGATGAATAGATAAATAGATTGGGTGAGGCGAATAGGAATGCGTAGGAGATGGCTCGCGATCATCGGCGTCGCTGCGGTCGGCGGCGCCGCGCTATCGGTAACGGCTCTCCGCTCGGAAACGGATCAGCGACTTATCGGCGCCGCCGCCTTCAGGGACTGGCGCGCGGACGCGCCTGGCGCATGGCGGCGGATTGGCCCGCAAGATTTACCGCGCCCGCTCGCGAGCGAGCCCAAAGCGGAGCGCTCCCAGGTCGTTCCTCGGCCCGAGGGCGCTGCGCTCAAAACGCTCGCGAGTTTCGAGGCTGAAGTTTTCGCTTCTGGGCTGAACGGACCGCGCGTTCTGAAATTTGCGCCCAACGGCGATTTGTTCGTGACGGAGAGCAACGCCGGACGCGTGCGCGTGTTTCGAATGAAGGACGGAGATATCAAGCCCGCGCAAAGCGAGATTTTCGCCGCCGAGCTCGAGCGGCCCTACGGTGTCGCCTTCTATCCGCCCGGCCCCAACCCACAATATGTCTATGTTGGAACGGTCTCGAAGGTCGTGCGCTTCCCCTACAAGCAAGGGGACCTCAAAGCGGCCGGCCCCGCCGAAATCGTCGCCGGTCCGCTGCCGGCGGAAAGCGGCCACTGGACCCGCGACATTGCCTTCTCGCCCGATGGAAAGACGCTCTTCGTCGCGGTTGGGTCCAAGAGCAATGTCGCGGATGGCCATGTTCGTCCTTCCGCCGCGGAAGTCGCCGAACTCGAGGCCAAGAATGGCGTCGGCGCAAGCTCGGGGTCCGAACTCGATCGCGCCGCCGTGCTCGCTTTCGATCCCGATGGCGCAAACAAGCGAATCTATGCGACGGGCATCCGCAACTGTTCCGGCTTACGCTTGCGGCCGAAGTCCGAGGATCTCTGGTGCGTCGTCAATGAGCGCGACATGCTCGGTGACGACTTGCCGCCCGATTATGCGACGCGCGTGAAGCCGGGCGCCTTTTATGGATGGCCGTGGTATTATATCGGCGGCAATCCCGATCCGCGGCATCTCGGCGCAAGGCCGGATCTCGCAGACAAGGTCACGATACCGGACATTCTCCTGCAGCCTCATTCCGCGCCGCTCGGCCTCGCCTTTTACGATGGCGCGCAATTCCCGGCCGACTATAAGGGCGACGCGTTCGTGACGCTCCATGGTTCCTGGAATCGCGCCAAACGCACTGGCTACAAGGTCGTTCGTTTGAAGTTCAAAGATGGCGAACCGACAGGCGAATACCAGGATTTCCTGACGGGATTTGTCGTGGATGACACAAGAGTATGGGGGCGACCCGTCGATGCAACGGTCGCGCCCGACGGATCACTCCTCGTCAGCGAAGACGGGAACGGCGTCATCTTCAGAGTGCGCTACGTCGGCAGATAAGAGATGCTAATCGCTTCGGCATGAGGCTCGAGGGCGATGTCACTTTAACTCGTTCAAGGCGTAGCGAAGCCTATCGGTCTCGATTCAGCCGGGTAACGCCACGGATCTTCACTCCGCGATCGTCCTGAGGCGATGCAGATGGATGGCAATGGCGGAGTGGCGAGAGGGACGGGCTGGAACGAACAGGTTGAGCGCGGAGAAGACGTCTTCTTGTCGCTCGCGCCAAATCGCCAATTAGACTAGATGCGCGTGTTACGCGGATGCTACGCACGACGGGGCTTTCTGGAGCTTTCTCGATGCGTGAAGGGCTCGATAGGCTGCTCGAGGGAACCGGTCTGTCCTATCGCTTCGAGGGGCCGGACGAAAAGGCGGCGTCGATCATTCTCGCGCAGATCCAGGCCCTGCCGCCCATTGACGTTGGCGCAACGAAGCGGACCGACGTCGAGACGACGAATCCTGACGACAAGAAGGCCTATAGCGCCGACTACGGCGCTATCACCGAAGGAACGGGGACCTACACGGCGCCGCTGCCCATGTCAAGGACAAGTCAAGGCTGCATGAGCGTGTGTTGCAAAGAAGAGTTTCTTTCAGAGATATCCTTCAGCAGATGTTTTGTGGCCGGCGTCACGATCGCGATGAAGTAGGACTCTCGAAGTCGCCGACTGTAGATCGAGCCGCGTAGATAGGCGCTGGAGCCGGCATGCAGCATCAGCGCCTGAGTTGCATCGAGAGCAAGACGGGAGCCTTCGAGCCGCGCCTCGAGAACTCGCCGTAGATATTCGGGGGCCTGCTCCGAAGGCGTTTCAGCGAGCCTCATGATCTCGTGCTCCATCGCATCGACGAGCTCGTCCAGCGATCCCGGGCCAATCGGCAAATAGGCGTTCACCGCCCGTACACGCGAGGGCAGGGCGCGCATCAAATCGGCGCAGTTGCGGACGAGCCCAATGGCCATGCCCGTTTGCAGCAGGAGAAAGCCTGGCTTGATCCGCTTGGCGAACCGGATCAATGAGTCAGACAATACCATTTCATCGGGAATTAAAGCGTTCTTGAAACCAACGGCCCGCGTTGCGGTCCCTTCTAGGGCAATGAATTGCGCCCCCTTACGGCTTTCGACGCCACCGAAACCAAGATGGGCGATCGCCGTAACAACCGTGGCGCCCGCTTCGAAACAGAAGCCAAAATAATGGCCGTCTTCCAGATTTGACACCCAAGGCAAAACGCCGTCCACGCGATAGCCGCCATCGACTCGACGCCCCTTGAGCCTTAGCGGCTCGACGCCCGAAAGCGCCTTCATCGGGTTTGAGAGGCCAGTCCCGCCGAGAGCGGCGCCCGACGCAGCGTCTGCCTGCAAGCGTGCGCGCAAGCCGAGGTTCTCTGAGTTTTGCAGATACCAACCAAAAGCATCCTGACACCAGACGCAGAAGGCGGTCGAGAGACAGGCCTCCGCGACTGAGCTCATCGCACGGATAGCGGCTTTGAGATTAATCGCATGGTCTTCGCCGAAACCTTCATGATGCTGGGCGAAAGCGCCGGCCAATCCGAGATTCTTGAGGACATGCGCTGGATAAAGGCCGTCCTCGTCAATCCGCGCGGCAAGGGGGCGCAAGTCGGATTGGACGATTGCCTTCACGCGCCCGAGCATGCTGCTTTGGTTTGACACGCCTATAGGAGACGTCGATAGTTCAGCGAGACTCATGACTCGGCCTTTTCCGTTCGCGTGACCGAGAGGGCTACAGGCTTGGAGATGGTGTTTGCGACCGGCGACCATTTCTGTGAGTGAGCTATCAGGGCGTCGAGCGTTTCCCTTGGAGCGTCTGCGTCAAAGGAAACTGCTACGCGGATTACGTCGAAGCCGACGGGCTTGGGCGTAGTGTCGCCCGTTCCCCACACCGAAGTGATGTTGATATCGGCTTCAAGATCGAGCGCAAGGGAGCGCACCACGACGCCATTGGCGACGGCGTTGGCGTGAATGCCCACGGCGAGACAAGAGCCGAGCGCGGCGAGCAACGCTTCCGAGGGGTTGGGGGCAGTGTCGTCGCCCAGAAGGACGGGCGGTTCGTCGACGATGTGCGGCGGGAGATCTCGAATGAAATTCAGATGGCGGAAACGGCCTTCGGCGACAGTGCGGCATTTGACCGTCTTGATGGCCGCGGGATTGGCCTTGCCGGCCGCGATGAGGGCGTCGAGCCCATCCTTGCTGATCGGCGCCAGGCAGGAAGTGAGAACGGGGGCGTCGTTGCTCATGTAGAAAGCGATCCTTTTGTTCGTGTCAGTCGTGGTTGGTCCAGGAGACGCGGGCGATGGCGGCAAGCAGGAGCGCGTCAAGCAAGAAGCCAATGAGGCCGATCAGGACGACCGTCGCCGCGAGGCGATCGTATTCAAGGGTGTCGCGCGCATCGTTGATCGCGTAGCCAAGCCCACTCGTCACGCCAAGATATTCGGCGGGAACAAGCACGATCCAGGCGACGCCGAGCGCGAGTCGTAGACCGGTGAGCACATCCTGCGCCACCGCCGGAACGATGACGGCGCGTAGGATTTGCCATCTGCCCGCGCCAAGATTATGCGCGAGGCGGAACCAATCGGGGTCGAGCTTGCGCAGGCCATGGGCGGTCGAGAAAATGATCGGCCAGACTGAGGCCGCGAAGATGAGGAATACGATTGCCGCGTTCCAAGTCGAAAAGGCGAGAATGGCGATCGGCATCCAGGCGAGCGGGCTTACCATGCGCAAAAGCTGGAAAGGGAGATGCGTCGCCCTGCGAAAGAGCGCGCTGCTGCCCACGAGCACGCCGACCGGCGATCCTGCCGCAAAGGCGATCAGGAGGCCGAACGCAATGCGTCCAAGGCTCGGAACCGCGGCGGCCATCGCGGAGCCGTCGCGCAGCATGTCGTAAAGACGGCTCAGGGCGGGCGCCGGCGCGAAGCCGGCGAAAGCTGCGGTCGATGGATTGCGCGCGATCAGCCAACCTCCGAGCGCCCACAGGCCCAAAAGAAGCGCGAGTCCGCTCAGTTCGACGAGCACTCGCGCTAAACGCGCGCCGATGGCGCGCCGGCGCCGCAAGTCGCGCGGCCTTTCGAGGAAGCTCACGGCTACGGCGCTCATAGCGCGAGAACCTCCTGCCGGCTGAAGGGGTCGCCGCTCGAGACACTCCGGTCGCGCTTCCAATCCGGGTACCGCTCCAGCGCCTTTTTGACGAGGGCGTAATCGACGAGGTCCTTGGCGACGAAATCGGGGTCGAGCTTATCCAGGAAGGCTCGTTCGCCTTCAATTTTTGCTTCCTTTAGCTGCTGGACGATCAGGCGCGTCGCCGAAGGATATGGCCAGGGCTGGAAATCGATCCGGCCGTTGCCCCAATCGGGGTGGCGGATAACCTCCTTGTAGGCAGGCTCTTGCGCATAGGCGGTCACGGCGCGCCTTACGACTTTCGCCGGCGGCGGCAGATAGCCGGCGCCGTCGCGCGAGAGGAGCTGGGCCACCTCTTCCTTGTTCTGCGAGGCGTAGATTTCCGCTCGCACGATGGCGTTAACGGTCTTCTGCGCCCATTCCGGCCGCTTCTCTATCAGCGGCTGCAACATGGCGACGACGCAACAAGGGTGATTTTTCCAAATGTCGCCGGTAAAGCGCAGCACACGCCCACCAGCGTTGAGCTCGCCCAACGCGTCGAAAGGCTCGGCGACAATATAGCCGTCGATCTTCTTGGCGGCGAGCGCTGGCGGCATGTCCGGCGGCTGCAAGATTTGAAGATTGACTTCCTTGGGGCCGAGCACCGCGCTCTGGGGCTTTATGACAGGCGTGAGGCCGCTTTTGCGTAGGGCATATTGCAGCACGATATTGTGCATTGAATACCAGAACGGCACAGCGAGCTGCTTACCGGCGAGATCTGCAAAGCTCTGCACCCCGCCGTCGCCCTGCACGACAAGCGCTGAGCCGTTTGTGTGCGCCCAGGCCACAACCTTCACGGGCACATGGCTGCCGTAGCGCAGCCAGAGCGCGGTCGGCTTGAGAAGATGCACGAGGTTGAAGCGTCCCGCGGTGAAACCTTCGATAAGAGGCGCCCAGCCGCGAATGAGCTCCGGCTTGGCGACCTTGAGTCCTTCCTCTTCGAAATAGCCCTTGGCGTGGGCGACAAGCAGCGGCGTCGCGTCCGTGATCGGCAGATAGCCGATGCGCAGCGTGTCGTCGTCGCTTTCGGCCGCACGCGTTGTTTTTGGCAGGCCCGCCAGTAGCGCCGCAAGACCGCCCATGGCGAGGCGATCGAGCACATGACGGCGCGACACGCCAGCTCCGGCAGCGTAGTTGAGATCATACTGATCGCAGGATTGGCACATATCGTTTTTCGTCTCTCGTCAGGCGCTGAGCGCTAAGGGAAAGGGGGCGGGTTCCAACGCGTTGATAAGCTGCGCACGGAGGGTGGCGCGCGCTTCGGCGTCCATGTCGGGTGGGATGTTGAATTCGGCGACGATGCGCCCGGGATCCGCCGACATCGCCACGACGCGCGTGGCCAGATCGAGAACGTCGTCGACGTCGTGCGTGACGAGAGTCATGGCGAAGCCGAATGCGACTTGCGTCTCGCGCAACTGGCGGCGCAGATCGCTGCGCGTCAACGGATCGAGAGCGGAAAAAGGCTCATCGAGCAGAAGAACATCGGGGTCGATCGCGAGCGAGCGCGCGAGCGCCACGCGCTGCTGCTGTCCGCCGGAGAGTTCGCGCACATTCGTGTTCGCGTGTTCTGCAAGGCCCACCTGCGTGAGCAACGCCTCGACGCGGCCCGGCGCCTCGCGGGCTCTTCCATCGAAGCGTAGCGCAAGAGCGACGTTGCCCGCGACGTCGAGCCAGGGAAAGAGGAGAGGGCGCTGGAACATCAGCGTGCGGCGGATGGGCCGCGTGGCGTAGCGCCGCTCGGCGAGCCGAATCTCTCCGCTCGTTGGATGCGCGAGGCCCGCCATGATCTGCAGCAGTGTGGACTTTCCGCAGCCGCTGCGGCCAATGACGGCAAGCCGTTCGCCTTGCGCCACCCGCAGGCTGAGGTCGGCAAGGACCGGCGCGCGATGGTAGCCATAGCGGTGGGTGACGCGTCTGACGTCGATGAGCGGAAGAGGGATCACGAGCGGCTCCTTTCGCAGATAGACTACAAAATTTATAAAGAATATCAATTCTATTGTTTGTTGCATCGAAATGTGATGCAATAGGCTGAAATTAAATGGCATGAGGCACACGACTTGCGCCAAGTTAGAACGGATGGTCTAGAAAAAATGGAAAACAGACGATCTTCGCGCAAACTCACGAGCCGGGTGTCGCCCACAGCGGCAAAGCGCGATGTCCGCGCTCGATCAGGCGGGAAGTCCGCGCCAGTCGCGAAAGCGAAGGCGAACAAGCGGCTGCTCGAGGCTGCAATTGGGCTCTGCTGCCGAAAGGGAATCGCCGCGACAAGCGTCGACGAGATCATCGACGCCTCGGGCGTTGCGCGCATGACGCTGTACAATCGCTACGGCTCGAAGGACGCGTTGATCCACGCGGCGCTCGCCCATGAAGCAAGCGTCTGGCGCGCTTGGTTCTTTACGAGACTTGCGGAGACGCGGGGCGCTCCGCGCGAGAAGCTGCTCGCTTTCTTCGACATTATGGAAGAGTGGTTTCGGCGCGACGATTATCTTGGTTGCGCGCTCATGAACGCGGCGATGGAGAGCCGTAATACGGACGAGAAGCTCGCTGAAATCATACGCAATCACAAGAGCCACGTGTTGGAGCAGTTGCGCGCGCTCGTCGCAGCGGCGGGCGTCGAGGACGTCGAGTTGCTCACGCAGCAGTTCGATCTTCTGATGGACGGCGCGATTGTGAAGGCCGCGATCAAGAAGACCTCAGCGCCGGCAATGGAGGCGAAGAAGATCGCCGCCGCTTTGCTACCGGAGGGTGAGCGCTTGCGCAAACACGCTGCCGACGAGCGTTGCATTCGTGCAACGATCGCGACGCAAGAGACTTAAGCTTGGAATTATTTCTATACGAAACCGTCTAATAACGATTCGCCTAGGACCACAGACTACTGATATTTCGGCAGGATCGAAGCTAGGCCGCTGTCGCTGCGGTAATCTTGATAAAACTTATAGAGTAAATGCAGAGTGATCCGTGTTCGGCCCTTCAACGCTTGGCCAGCGTGAGCGGGCTGCCGAGCGTCGTCTTTCGGAAAACATGGATACGAGGTTGGAATGACTGTTCGTGTAGAAGCGCCCGCAAAAGCCGTTTGGCGACTGCGGAGCCTACTGCTCGCCCTCTCCGCAGCATCACTTTGCGCAACAAACGCCTTGGCGGCAGAACCGCGCAAAAGCATCGAGCAGAAAAGTGCGACCGCAGCACCCGCCACTTCAGCGCCGCGACCTCCGGCGCCGATGGGCGTGTTCGGCGCCGATATGCCGGCGAAAGGCAGGTTGGTCCTGGCGATCGCGCCGATTTGGGCGAATCTCTCCGGCCAACTGATCGGCACGCAGAGCGTCAGCTCACAATATATCGTCGCCAACACCCCCTGGTGGGTCGATCCGACGAAAAAGCTGCGCCTCGTCCCTCAGAACATTGCGCTGGCAGCGCAGACGGGCGTGATCTCCTATGGTCTCACAGACGATCTCGCCGTCGTCATCACCGCGTCGATAGCCGAGAAGCGGCTCGAAGCCCTGACCTTCAAGGGCCCTTCCGGGATCACGCCGCTCGGCAGAAGTTACCCCGATACGTTTGGATTTTCAGATTTCACAACCAGCGCGATCTACAAAGTCTACCAGGACCCGGTGCATCGCGTGCAGGTCAATCTCGGTTTCGCCTATCCCTTCAGCTTCAACACCGCGCGCTTCGATCTCTTGCAGGCCGACGGAACCGTGCCGAACATTCGCGCCTTCTACGGCATGCAGCCGGGCAGCGGCACGTTCGATATTATGCCGGGCGTCGTTTACGCAGGCAATATCGACAAATGGTCCTGGGGCCTGTCCTATCGCGCACGCTTGCCGCTTGCCAGAAATTCCCAAAATTGGCGCTTTGGCGATCTGCATGAATTCAACGGCTGGGTGGGTTACACGCTGATCCCGAGCGTCATGACCACGTTCCGCGTAAATGGCGCCACCCAATCCCAGATTTCGGGTTTCGACCCCGAAATTACGGGCCGCGCCGTGCCGACCAACCCGGCCTTCTATGGCGGTCAGCGCGTGGAGCTGTTTGGTGGCGGCGTGTTGAATGGCAAACTGGTGGGATACGACGCGGCATCGATCGCTTTCGAAGCCGGACTGCCAGTCTATCAAAATCTCAACGGTCCGCAGATCAAGAAGAATTGGCAGGCGGGTTTCTCATTCCGTCTTCGCATCTGAGCCAGTGTAAGGGCGACGTCGAGAGGGGAGGCGGATGCGCTCGCGTGCTCTGAGTCGGACGAAAGCATCGACGCGGCGCGCTGGGTCGCGGACGAAAGTCCACCGTTCAGGGCGATCGTATAGGGCGTACCATTGGCGCAGCCCGGTGAAACGGTCGTGTTGGCGTTGATTGCAGCGTTCAACACGCCCAGCGTGCCGAAGTTGAGATTGCTTGCAGACACTGAGCAGTTCGTTGAAACGCTGGCCGAAGCGTTAAAGGTGGCGCGGTCTGTCGCCGTCAGCAAATTGCAGCTCACGAACGAAAACAGATCATATTGAATCATGGCGCCCGTTGTGCCGAAGCTCGTCGAATATGTTCCTGCTGGGGCGGTCTACTGGCCGGAGTACATCTGTCCATACAAGGTCGCTGTTCTGGTAACGGTGCCGATAAATAAGGGGAAGGCGATGATGATTGGGTTCCCGCCACCGGCGGGCCAGAAGTTCGAGCCAACCGTAGTGGTTGCGCCAGCGTCTGAAAACAATCCGTAGGTCAGACTGTTGGAGCCAGACGTCATATATCTGGTGGAAGCGTTCAAAGCCGCTGGCGAACCTGGGCCTACGTTGACGCATACGCGCAACGCCACAGATACAGTGCCGTGCATCTTACCGAGATTGTTGTTGAACCGTTCGAAGGGGTGTTTGCGGTAACGTCGAATGAACCGAAAGATAAGTCGGGAATTGAACGGTTGCAGGACTGCGTCCAAGCCATGGAATTCAAGACGAACTCGCCGCAGCAGATCGCCAGCCCGACAACCAAGCGAATTTTCCGAATGGCCAGCATGTCGCTTGCTCCTCATAAATAGAAGAAAACCCTGACGCTGATAGGGGACTACTGGCAAATTGCCCTGACCGGGCGACGGTCGTCGGCCTGTAGCTCATAGTGGAAGCCAGCGCGGCAATCTTTGCTCCCCAAATCCACAACCACGGGCCGAACTCGCTCGTGACGGCAATACAAAGCGAATTGACATTCTCCGCCTCAATCCCGGCGCCCGCCAGGTGTGGGTCGACAGTGGTCACGCCATTCCGCTCGAGAAGCCGGAGGCGATCGTCGGCGCGATACGCGAGATCCTATCGACCTTGCGCCGCCAGGAGCGCTGAAAGGAAGGCGCCCATGACCCTCGGCGAACGCCTAACGAACCCGTGCGGTGGCGCTGGGTCATGGCGTCGGTTCGGACACGCCCATGAGAATACCACAATGACGCGCTCGCAAGCACCGGTACATCGTAAGCCTTGGCCAGCTTGGTCATCTCCCTTAGCTTGGCGCGGCAGTCCGGTCCGCGACAGGCGGATGCGGTCGGGAGTTTTGCCGAACAACGAAGAGCCTTCGGAAGGCGCCTCATGGCGCGAGGCGTAGGGACCAGGCACGAAAATGACAAGACAATTCCGATTTTTGCATGGCGTCCTATTTTCCCTCGTCGCGTTTGCGTTCCATGGCGGCGACCGCGCGTCCGCCGAAGGCGCCTGCCCGCCAGGATTCATCCCGGGCGGCGCTATGGTCCCCGGACAAGAAAATGCCGGTTGGACGGGTTGCCTCCACATGTACGACGCCGATGATGGCGGCGGTGACGGCGCCGGGCCGAGCAGTGGCGGCGATTCCGGCCCTCCTCCCTTCAATGCCGCTGAATTCCGCGCCCTTCTCCAATGGGAAAAACAAGTCGCGCAGGAAAACGAAGAGCGTCTCTTGAAGAACGACCCTGTTTTGCGCGAATTGAAGCAGGGCGTGTGGAAATTCTCACACTCGCAGCCGAAAGATTCACGCCAGATATGCACCGCATCATTCCTCCAGTTGAATGGCGGCGTCTTGATCATGGATTGGGTTGGCGAAGCCAAAGGCACGCTCCTCGCCTATTTCGGCGGGGCGATCCCACCGACCGCGGACATACGCACCGAGACGGTCAGTCTTACCCAGTCCGGGGAAATCCAGAGGGTTCGCGCTTTTCATGCGAGTTTGCCTTGGTCCGCGAAGATCGGAATGATCATATTCGCCGTCCCCTCCACACAGGCGCTGCTCGGGTCGATTGAAGAAATGCAGGATTATGCGGTGGAACTGAACGGACAGGAAGTCATCCACGGCAAGTGGCACAGCGGCTCGACGGCGCGAAAGTGGTTGAGCAACTGCGTCAACAAGCGTGGCAAATGAATCACGAGCGGAGCGCTCTCAAGCGACCGCCCCTTGCCGAGAGCAAGAATGAACATGCGCGTTCTCGCCTGCCTCGTTGCAGTGATTTCGAAAAAGCGCAGGCGAGATGGTCAAAACCTGAATGACGCACAAAATCTTCACCCGGTTCGCCGTGCGTCTTTGCGCCTTGGCCCTCTTCGCGCAAACCTCCGCCTGCAGCGCAGAATTGCCGCCGGATGCTCCGACGCTGCGAGACGCGCGTAAATTTCTAATTTCACATACCGACGCTGGATGCGACGATACCGATAACGCACACCTTATCAAGGATGACCGGATAATCGTGGCGTCGCGGAGCGAGAATATCGCCACGATCATTTATGATCTCCATTGCGAGTATTCCGCCGCTCGGACCCGCGTGTTTCTTCTGTGGCGGACTTTCTCCGGCTACCGGCTGATGCACTTCGCAAAGCCTGTATATGAACTTCGCTGGGCCGACGACATCGGATCCGAGTTGGCGGAGAAGCCCAGCGCAATCGGATACGAGGTCGTGACCAGACTTCCGAATGGGAAAATCAATTCGAATAGTCTCGAAATAACGAGCGACGAGCGTTGGGGCGCCAGTGAAGACTCCGGGGAGAAAGGATCGTGGCGTTTCCTGCACAATACCGACCGCTATGCCTTGTCCTCCTTCGAAGTAGAACCGTACAGCTTACGCGGTCTCGGGCCGGACAAAGCCGACCGACTGAAAGGCAAGCGCTTCATGCTTTTTCCGTCCGAAAAATAACCTCGCTGGAATCATCCCCACTTCTCGGAGTCAATTTCTTACAACCGATGGACGCCATGGCTCTCACCTGCCGCACATATCGTTTTGCGCTTTCCTTCGTTCTCGCAATGGCGCTTGGCGCTTCGGTAGACGCACGCGACGCGAGCAACCCGCTCGAGACGCTGCTCATCGCCTTCGCACAGGGCAAGCGGGACAAGGACATCGCCGCGCTTTCGAACATCGAATGGCAAGGTTTCGCCTATCTCGAAGATTCCGAAAAAGATCTTAGCGTGACATACCATTTGCGCGGACGACTGCGCCTGAATGGATTTGGCGAGGTCGATCTTCCGGTTGGAATCGGCGCGAACGCTACGCATAAAAAGGGCAACGAAGGCGACGCTTCGATCGACGTCATTTTCCACAGCGCCAAGGGCGTTCGCGCGATAGAGCTTCAGAAGTTCTATCCGAGCGGCAATTATCAAGAAATTCTCCGAGGGCAGTTGAGCGTCGGGACCGTGACCCTGCTAGCCGACAATTGCAAGATGGACGGCTATGGCGATCTGCCTGATGACGAGCACACCGCCTTTTTCCGGATTGATCTTCCAGCCGCGCCGACGCCGGTCTTTGTCCGCGCTGGGCGCAACGAGGATGGCAGCAAAAACAGCCCAGGAGAGACGTTCTTTTCCTTCTCTCTGTTCACGCCCGGGAGCGACATGACGAAGAGATCCTGCGTCAACCGCGTCGACCCGCCTCAATGACCTTTTGGGGCGCGCGGTAGAAATGCAAAGGAGGATGATATGCGAACAGCTTTGTTGCTGTCCCTGTTGATCTTTTCTTTCACGGGCGTCGCGGGGCGCGCCCTTGCGGTCGATTGCCCGAACGTGGACGTCGACAAGGTTAAGCGCGCGATCGGCGAGTTGTCGGAGTTTTACGGCGACGTGCCGTCCTGCCTCGACTGTCAAAGGCAGAAAAAGCCGATCGAGCGGCTGATCTGCCAAAACAGCGGATTGAGGCTCATGGAAGTCCTGGACACTAAGGCTGCCGTTTACGCCTATGAGAACGCCACCAAGAGGGAAACGGTTCATTCGAGGCCGGACTGCTCCTTTGTTCACAAGGAGCTTTCCAATAATTGCGTCGACGCCGTTTGCGTCTGCGCAAATCTAAAAGAGCACACGAATGATTCGCGAGGCGGAGAGTCCCCCTATTATGGCGAGACGCGTTGAAGGTCGAAGCCGATCGCATGTCGTTGGAGCAGCGTCTATGGCATTGACGAGTTCTGGAGCGCTGGCGACTGCTTTGGGTCTCGAGATCTTTCTTGCGTCGTGGCCGGCCCATGCGAGCGGCAGGCTGCCGGTACCGCCATCTTCGCAAGCGCTCGCGTCGCATCGCGCATGCGTCGAAGAGCTCGAGCGCCAATATGCCGAGGACAAGAGACGCATCGTCGAAAAGACCGTCGACGCCGACGGCTCCAGCCAAGAGACGTCGTTGGAAACATCGGGCATAGAGCGGAAGGGGACCGACAACGTCCGTTATCAGGCGACCGTCTGGTATCACCACGGGCGCGTTCGGACCGATCTAGGACAGATCGAAACGAGCCACAGCTTCGAGACCCGGCTCCGGGAATGCAAAGGCGCGACGCTCCACATCAGTGGAGAAACGGGCTACACGTTGAGCACCTTCGAGTCCTGGAGGAAGTCCGCGCCATGACGCAGACGACTCTGTCGCGGCGGAGCTTCCTTGTCGGCGCTCTGATCGCATTTTCATTCTCTTATCCGAGGGCGAGCGTCGCCGCACCCGACGCTGCAGAGATTTTTTCCGACCCTAAGGTCGAAGCACTGCTCGACGCCGCCATGCAGCGGGACAGCAAGCGCGCCGCCGAGCTCGTGGCGGCTGGCGCCAATGTGAAGGCGAGAGGCGACAAGAACGTCACGCTGTTGCAATGGGCTATGCTCAACAAAAGCCACTTCGCCTTCCAAGTGCTGCTGAATGTCGGCGCCGATCCTGCGCAGCCCGGCATCGACGGCGATACGGCGATCCACTTCGCGGCCATGGCGAATGATGTGGAATATCTGCGTCTCCTCCTCGCGCGCCATGTCGACGTCGACGCTCGCAATGGTCAGACCGGCAGGACGCCTTTGATGGCGGCCTTGATGGGGGAACGGGAGCGGCAGTTCGAAATGTTACTCGCAGCCGGAGCGCGTTTAAACCATGCCGACAACATGGGCAATACCATTCTGCATCTCGCGGCGCAAATCAACGACGCGGCGCGCGTTCTGAGATTGTTGCAACAAGGAGCCCCAGCCGGGGCGCGCAACCGGCAGGGCAAGACTTTCCAGACCTACCTCCTTATGACGCCGGAGCGTCTGCTCAACGCCGAAGCTCGGCAAGCGCGGCTGGAGGTCCTCGACTGGATGGTGCAAAACGGTGTTTCCCTCGAACGCTGAACGAGATTGCGCACAGGGAGCCTTTGGCTACGTGCGTATCAGCTTTGCGCGGATCGACGGCGCATAGGTCCGCCCCACGCGCACTTCCGAACCATCGCTCAGAACCGCGATCAGCGCCGCGAAAGGCGCCTGCTTGATACGCGTGATGGCGCTGCGGCGCACAATCGCTCCGCGATGGATACGCAGGAACTCTTCGCCGTCGAGACGGCGTTCGAGCGAGGACAGGCTCTCCTGAAAGAGATAGTCCGCGCCAACGACATGGATACGCACATAATCGCGTTCCGCCTGAAAGCGGATCACATTGGCCAGCGTGACGCGCAAATATTCGCCTCGCGCCTTCACCCAGAACTCGGTCGGCTTTTTCGGCTGTTCGGTCAAAGCGCGCTTCAGGGAAGCGATCGTTTCCTGCAATTCGGCGACTCGGTCCGCCTGATGGCGCGCGCCCGCGGCGATCCGCGCGCGCTCCAGGGCGCGAGTGAAGCGCCCTGGCTCGATCGGCTTGGTGACGTAATCGACGGCGTTGGCCTCGAAGGCGCGCAGGGCGTGATGGTCGAATGCGGTGACGAAAACGACCACCGGCGGTTCCGGTCCGAGGCTTTCGAGAACGTCGAAGCCGCTGCCACCCGGCATTTGAATGTCGAGCAGAAGAATGTCGGGCCGGGATTGTTCCGCCGCGCGACAAGCCTCCCTGGCGTCGGCGGCTTCGTCGATCCGCCCGACCCATTCCATCTTCGCGAGCAGACGCAAGAGCCTGCGGCGCGCGAGCGGCTCATCGTCGACAACGAGAATCGTGAGCTCGCTCATGCGAGCCGCCACGGGAGCTCGATGAATGCCCGGTAGCGGCCGGGCGCGACCGGGCCGGATGAAAACGAGCTGTCGCCCTGAAAGCGGGCGTGCAGGCGTTCCGCGACGTTGCGCAATCCGACTCCCATGCCGGCAGGCTTCTTGCCGTCATCCTCGATGGGCATGTCGTTCTCGACCGTGATCCGAAGCCGGTTTGCCTCACGGCGCGCGCGCAGCGCGATCTCGACCTTGCCGACAGTGGCGCCGACGCCGTGCTTGATGGCGTTCTCGATCAGCGGCTGCAGGATCAGGCTCGGCACAAGGGCGCTGCGCACGTCCTCGGGCATGTCGATGCTGAACGCCATTCGGTCGGAAAAGCGCTCGCGCTCGATCTGGAGATATTCCTCCTGAAGAGCCAGCTCATCCGCCAGGGACACGTCATGCATGGGATCGAGCGACAGGGTCGTGCGCAGGAATGTCGAGAGCGACAGGACCATGCGCTCGGCGCGGGTGGCCGATCCTTCCTCGATCAGGCCGGCGATCGAGTTCAGCGTGTTGAAGAGAAAATGCGGATTTACTTGATACCGCAGCGCGCGCATCTGTGCGGTCAGGGCCTCCTCACGAACGGCGGCGAGCCTAAGTTCACGGTCATGGAGCTCGAAACCGAAAACGAGAGTAATGAACAGACAGGACCATCCGAAAAACAACGCCGCGCCATATGCAGTGTCATAGCCGAAATCCTTCCAATCGAAGACAGCGGGCTGCGGCCAGACGCAGAGAGTGTAGACCGCATAGCCAAGCGCGGCCCAGGCCGGCGCCGCCGCCAGAGAGAGAATGAAGGAAGCGGCGACGAGCAACGGGAGCGCATTCTCCGAGGAGCGCGTCTCGACCAGCCTCTCGTGCAAGTGGAATAATAGCGCCGAAATGCCGGCGGTGATGACCGAGCACAAGGCATAGTGCAAAATCTTGCCAATGGCGGATTCGATCGGGTCCGTGCCGACGATACCCCATAATATGCTGGAGAAAATGAATACGCCCACCCAATAGATCAAGCCGAAGCGAAAGGTGGCCTGACGGATTGCGCATGCGTTAGACGATCGTTTCATCACCCTTCATTCCCTCTTCGACCTACAGGGCCTTCCCATTCATCGACTCGTGTCGGCCGTTCTAGGACACCCGCAAAGCCGTCTTCGGCATGCCGTTCGTCCCCCCACAGTCGCCATTCGCAGATTCTCGCCGCCGCTCGTCACCGCGCTCGCGCTCGTCGCCGGAAGTCGAATGAACCCTCGCTCGAGCGATGCTACGGAGTTGGGCAAGGGACCACGCGGAAGTCTCAGCATGGACACATACGACATTTCGGACATCGCGCCAAACCTTCGGGTAGCGGGCGTTCAGGAGTCCGCTCTATGATCGAGCACAGTGCGACCGCGAGCGTCGTGTTGTTCGCGGTGCGGACAAATGACGCGGACGATATTCTCGCTCGAGTGCGTCACATGCTGCCGGAGGGCAGCGTGTTGTATGCGCAGCGCGAAGCAGCCGGCGCGCGCGACTTTTCCCTCCTGCACAGGCTTTCCTCGCTGACGGAACGACAACGCGACATACTGCGGCTCTTGATGGATGACCTGTCGAACAAGGAGATCGGCCGGCGCTTGAAGCTGTCGCATTTCACGGTGCGTAATCATGTCTCGCAACTGTTGAGACAGTTGAACGTCCCCTCGCGCAAGGCAGTCGTCGCCTTGCTGAATGACACTCTCGCCGCTGATGCGCATGTCCTGCCCCTTTCTGATTGACGAGGGCGTTCGTTGCCCCGAGGCGCCACAGCGCATTATTTGCCGCGTCTCTGTCAGCGGCAACGCGCGCATTGTACCGGTGCTTCGGCGGGGTTGATTCCGCGAGGATCGGATGGCTCCATGCCTTATCCGAGAGGCTGGGATTCCAAAAAATTATGAGAAATATTTGCGCCTTGCTCGTCCTGCTTTTCGCTTTTGGCGTCGCGTCCGCGCGGGATTCAGAAAAATCGCTCCAAGAGTGGATCGGTGATCCGAGTCACGGAACCTTCCAGGGGACGATCCGCCTGAGCGGCAAGACGCATGGAGACTATCATCGCGGCTATCGCTGCCCGAGCTACGAAGCCGCGACCTTCGTCGTCTCTATTGTCGAGATGGCCCATCTGCACGAAAAGACGCCGAAAGCATTGCGCGCCACGCTTTTGCGCTCGCTCGCCGGACAAAGTTGCGAACCCGCGGTCGCGGGACAATACCGTCCGCTGCAGCTTGGCAACGCCTCGCAAATCGATAACGGGCCGGAGGCGGGCGAGGAATGGACCGCCCTACGGGTCCAGGCGCCGGATGGAGCGGAGATTGGACTCGTTTACGACGCAAGCATCTATGCCATCGATGACTGAAGCGCATGTAGAAAAGATCACCGCCATGACAGACGATCCCGGCGTACATTCGCACAGGCAGGCTTGGCGCCATGGGCTGGCGCTCGTCGCGATCATTATCGTCACCTCGCTCCCATTGATCTCCCTCTTCGCCGCGAGCTTTATCGCGAACGTGAACGGTTGTGCGCTCGACGAAGGCAATCCGCACCCCTGCCTCGTCCTCGGTTCGGACGTGGGACAAACCCTCTACAATATGGCGGTCGGCGGCTGGCTGACGATCTTCGCCCTGCCCATTGGCGCGGGATTGTTCCTCTTGTGGCTGCTGGTCCGCGTCGTTCACTCCTGGCGGCGATGCAAGCGGCTGTCTTTCGATCGAACCCGGCTGACACAGTGGTGAATCTCTCCGCCGCAGCCGTTCTTTTTCGCGTCGGGCGAACATTATCCCGCCCACTCATTCGTCGAGGTTACAAAATGTCAAGGAAGACGCCTTCCATGCCCGTCGGCGCCGGTTCCCTCCTCGTCGCCGTCGTCGCGCTCGCATCGCTTCCCGCTTTAGCTGCCTCTACGGGGCCATTCAGAGCAGTGGATCGCGACTCTCCGTCCAATTATTGGATCGAGGACCGTAGCTGGGGCGGCGGCGCTCGCTTCGTTTTTGATCTGAAGCAGAGCCTGGCGGCGGACGCGGCGCACCGAGATTTTCTCGCTGGAACCGAATTCGAAACCAATGTCCGGCCGCCTTCCCTGAAGTTTCTCGCGGGAGGCGGTCCTGAATTTACGTTCGGTTGCGCCGACCGGGATCCGGCAAAGAGCTACTGGCGCTTTCGAGTGGGAGTCACGCCGCCCGGATCTGGCATCACGAGCAGAGACGAGATCGCGTATGAGAAGGGCATAAAATATTACTTCGGCGCGCCGGGGACGCTTATTCTCCTGGGTGAGGCGGACAAAGAGATAAGGCGCATTCCGCTTGCGCCGAGCAACGACGCGCTCGAAACCGCCGCTCTGACGCAAGACGATGTCCAAGCCATCCTGAACGCGCCCGTGATCCGCGCCAAGACGCCGCGGATTTTTTTCGAATCCGGAACCTCGGCGCTGAAAGCGACGATCGACGGCAATGCGAAGCTTCCCTGCGCCGCGCGGCGAGCTCGCGTGTCGATCGGCATCCCCCTCTCTCTCGAAAGTCAGGATCGTAAAATGTCAGAAGCAAAGCGCGCGGCGTCGCCGTGTCGTCACGATCGCAGGGCTCGGAGTCTCGCATTGCTCCCGATCGAGGCCGCCACTCGGCGGCCGACACAGCGATGAGTCCACCTGTCACCCCGCCGTTCTCTTTTGGTCCTCGAGCGAAAGCTAACCGCTCACCCTTTCGTCTAGGTTGCGAAATGTCCAGAAAGACGCCTTCCACGCCAATCGGCGCCAGCTTTCGCCTTGCAGTCGTCGTCGCTCTTCAAATGCTCGCGTCGCTTCCCGCAATGGCCGCCTCTCCGGCGCCGCTCAGAGCCGTCGAACGCGATCCTCGGGCGAATTGGATCGAGGCCTTTGACTGGGGCGGCGGCGCTCGCTTTGTGTTCGATCTGAAACAAAGCCAGGAAGCGGGCGCGCCTTCCCTGAATTTTCTCGCCGGAGGAGCGCCTGAATTTGCCTTTGGTTGTGCCGACCAGGATCCGACCAAGAGCTACTGGCGCTTCCGCGTGGGAGCCACACCGCCCGGATCGGGCATCACGAGCAGGGACGAGATCGCCCACGAGAAAGGCATGAAATATTACTTCGGCGCGCCGGGGATGCTCGTTCTCCTGGACGAGGCGGACAAGGAAATAAAGCACACTCCGCTTACGCCGAGGAACGGCGCGCTCGAAACCGCTGCTCTGACGCAAGATGATGTCCGAGCCATCCTGAACGCATCGGCAATCCGCGCCGAGACGCCGAGGATCTATTTCGAATCCGGAACCTCGGCGCTGAAGGCGACGATCGACAGGAATGCGAAGCTTCCCTGCGCAACGCACTGAGCTCGCATATCGATCTCATCCGCTCCCTCGCTCTCAAAGGCCAGTATCATAAGATGCCAAAAGCAAAGCGCGCCGCGCGCCGCGTCGCCCGAGTGTGCGTCGCCGCTATCGCTGGCTTGCAGATTCTCGTGTCGCTCTCGGTAGCGGCCGCCCCTCGGGAAAAACTCGAGGTCATCGACTCGAGCGCTCGATCCGAATGGGTTATCGACGAACACGCATGGGGCGGCGGTGTCCGCTTGTATTTTCTCGATGCGGAACATAAGTCCGGTCCGCCCGACCTGATGCCGAATTTTGCGCTCGGCTGCGACCGCATCGACCCCGCAAAAAGCGTTTGGAGATTCCTCGTAGAACTCGCGCCGTTAGGCTCCGACGCTTCGGGCGAGGAGGAAACCGCCTATATGAAGAACAAGGCGTATTACTTCGGCGCGCCGGGGACGGTCATCCTCATCGACGAAATGGACAAGGAGTTCAAGCGCGTGCCCATTCTGGTGACAGCATCGGGGGCGTTGGAAACCGGGCGTCTGACGCGCGAAGAGGTCAAGAGCTTCACGGACGCTTCGCAGATCCGCGTCGAGACGCCGACGGTTGTCTTCGAAACGCGCGCCCTTCGGGCCGGTTCGCTCCACCTGATGCGCAAGCTTCCCTGCGCCACTCCGTGAACGCGGAAGGTCTCCCGATGTCGAATAGGTTGAAACGATTTCTCGTCGGCATCCTCTTGGCGACCTCGCCCGCTTACGCCGCGTCGTCCAGCGTGGCTGTGGACGAAAGCGGCATCGTGGTCGCCGGCGCCTGGGGGGCGCGCAAAGCCTATGCGCCTCTGGATGTTTCCCGCATCTTGCCGGGCTTCCTCGGCGCCTGGGCCCTGCGTCCGGAAATCTGCGGCGAGGCGCCGCGCCCGGCCGCGCTCCCGGACCGGACTCCCAACGGATTCGTCTGGATCGCCGCCGATCGCATCTCCACCAAATCCGGCCCGTTCGTCGTCGCCGGCGCTTATGTCCGAACGCCAGAGACGATGACGCCGCGAGACGTAGAAGCCGCTTTGGCGGAGAAACGCAAAATCGTCATTTCGTCCGAGAGGGAGCGGAACGCCGCCGAGATGCTCGTCGAACTGCGCCCGCTTCGACAAGGCGAAAGCCATTTCTATCAGCTCAGCCTCGCGGACGAGAAGAAAACGCTCGTGATGGAGGAAGCCGGTCGAGAGCGCGTCACATTGAAACTTTGCGAGTGAGAGCCCCCCATCCGCCACGCAGCTTCATGCCTTGTCGCCGCGCTTGTCGCGGCCTTCCTTCACGCCGATCGCCGCCTCCGCCGACGAAGGCGGAACTGCGCTGAAATATAGTCAGGACGACCTTCTGCACGGGAGCACGGTCGCCATCGCGTCTCAGGACATATGTGGCTTCAAGGTCGACCAGAACGCGATCAGAGCCTTCGTCGCCGCGAAAGCGCCGGACATGCCATGGGCTTTGTCGCGCAGATCAGAGGATATCAGCGGATCATGCCGCGCTTCTTCGAGCAGGAAAGAGCCCGGCACTGCGCCAAAGCGCGTCTCTTGGCGGAAGCGGCCGGCTGGATCAGATAGCGGCATCCGCCTGATGACGGTGTTCTTATCGACGGCCAGTCCAGCGAAACGCCAGCACTGCGGCCGTTTCCTTCGGAGGCGCATCTTCCTCGCCGCTCGAGGCGTAACTTATGGGGACCTCGATATCGAAGGGTGGATCGGGCGTTGCCCCGGGAGAAAGAGCGATGGGAATACGGTAGGTCTGCCGCCCGTCGGCGTCGAGCTTGACGTCCCAACCCTTCGAAGCGCTCGTGGCGCCGCCTCCCGGAACGCAGCGCTTCGCCACGAACCTGCGAGTTTTGGCGTCGGACAGATACGCCGATCGCTCGCAGGTCCAGGGGTCGATGCGGATCAGCACCGTCTCCACCTGCGAGATCGCGCCGGAAGCGAACTCGATCTCGAGCCATTCGACTCCCTCGCTGGGGACCTCATGGACATCGACCAGTCGTGCCGTGAAATGCGGCATGCGTGCGGTATCGCGCCCGGCCGCCATAACGTCCCCCGCCGCGAGGCGCATGACGCCGACGACAAAGGGACATAGAAAAAGCTTTCGTCGCGATATCATCCCGTGTCTCCCGACAGTCTTTTTCAATTGTGGCGCTGCTTCATACGCCGCTTTATCGACAACGGAACAATCGCGAGACCGGCGATGCATCGGGCCGCATCGTCCGCCATTCGAGAACGGCGCCATCGGATGAAAGCGTAAACTCCTCCGTAGAATCCCCTTCTCCTCCGCCGCCCGAATTTCGAGCGTTGATAAAAATCGTACGGCGCGAGCTCCCCTTAGGGAGGACCCCGAGAGCGATCATTTCCCCTTCCGCCTGATGCAGACCTCCGGAATCGATTGCGAGGATGGCGGTCGATTCTCCTGCGGTGCAATCATGCGCCGAATAGGCCCATTTTCCGCGATATTGCAGCGGAATCTCATGCAACGGGCGTGGCGTCTCCGCAGCTTCAATTCCCTCGCGCGGGGCCCCGTCCAAGATTCCGACAGGAATCCGCGACCGTCCGTTGCTCTTGTCGCGGTAGACGTCCACCATCCGCGACGGATTGCCGTCGACGATAGCCGTGCTCGTTTCCTTGTTCATCGTCAACGTGGCGCCTGCGTTGAAACGGTCTTGCAGGAGAATAGCGACCGCGTCGGACAAGGCCTCGCCCTTGCTGCTCACTTTGTCCGCCGGCGCGATTTGCGCGCTGTATTCGGTCAAATAGTCCAAAGCTGCTTCATCGCGGCCGCCGGGTCCGGCAAAGCCTGGCGCGGACGGCCAAAAGCAATATGAACAGGCTACAAAGCCGACCGTGGCGATTTGTCGCCATCGTCTTCGAGACATCGCCAGTCCTCGCGCAAGCCGTCCTATCCGTGGATATTCCCAGCGCCACATGCGATCAACATACACGACGTACCGGTTCGCTTTTACGCTCAACTTCGACCCGGACCGACGATAGCTTCGACAGGAAAGCAATATCTGACATGAGTGGATAATGCCCGCCTTCTCTTCAACCTTCACCCGCCTTTTGGTCGCTCTGGCGCTGCCTCAAATCCTGTCTGCCGGACCGGCATGGGGCGGCGCCGAAAATCCAATTGCCGAACTCGAACAGCATGAACTCGAACAGGCGACGCTCGCGTGCCAGTCCCGGAGTTATAAAGAGCTGTTCTGGGCAATGATCCGATCGGCAGCGGTGCGAAAAAAATACACCGCGCCTCAGATCGATTATGCAGAACGCGGCGAAAACAGCGAGATGAGGAAGAGCGCGATTCCGAAAGAGAGTTACGACAAATTTCCCATCCAGACGTTCGATTTCTATTGGAAATCGACCGTTCCGGCGAAGCACGGCGACAAAGATGAATATGTGATGATGGAGTTCAATCAGAGCCAGAGCAATCAAATTTCCGTCGACTGGACGCGCGTGCATTACCGCGGACCGTACGTGGGCGAGGAGAGTTTGGGGACGGCGTATGATCTCGACGGCAAACCTTACCGTCCGGGAAGGCGAGTCGATGGCCGATTGCTTCTTGACCCGACCAAAGATTGCTGGGAACTCGTCGCGGATATTCGTTACAGCAGGCGCTGATGGTCGCAAGCAAGGGCGAAGAGGTTGTCGCAAGCTCGTAGCGAGACTGCGGAAATCCGGTGAGCGGCGATTTTCAGGGATTATCGACCATTTTGACGCCCGAAGCAGAGCGCGAGAAATCCATCCTGGCGGCCTCTTCAGGCCGAGTTTTACCAGCATCGCTCACAGCCGATGTGCAAGAAACCGTGTGAAGGACAAATAAGGCGTTGCGCCCGGAGATGCTGAATTTCAGTCCTCGAGGTTGGCACCGTCCATCATGCGCCCCGCCTGCAAATTATCCGGTTTATGTCGTCGATTCGCATTCGGTTGCCGACAACTTGGTCAGTTGAAGGAGGAGGGAACGCTGCAGGCCGCATACTGGATACGGCAGTTCTTGGTCGCTTCCGAGCAACTGCGTTGCGCGAGCTTGCTCGCCTTCTCCATCGTGTCGGCATAAGCGATAGCGACTTCCCGATTGTCACCAGAGGCGTAGGCGGCGCACCGGTTGCGGTAGGTCAGCCGGATCTTGCATTTGCCCGCACCACCGCTTTCCTCGCACTGGCGGAGAGCCCCCGAGATCGCGGCGTTTTCGTCCGGACGTCCACGGCTCGCGCCGAAACCATTGCCGCCGAGGGCTATGGCGCCCCAGAGATTTTCCTCTGCGTCTGCCGGCGCAATTTGTGCCGTTATCCCGGTCACCAAAATGAATGCAAACAGTCTCATGCGCTTAGCTTGATTGCAAACCGATGCTTCACGCAATCGTCTTGGATGTACTGGTTCCTCATGGAGGAGGAGACTTCCGCCAGCGCATTGTCCCGTATTTCATCTGTTCTTTCGGCGCGTGGCCCAGCGGTAAGCTGGATAGCTCAAGGCCAGGAGCAGATAGACAAACATGATCTTCACCGCGCTCGATCGGCTACGGCAGGTGAGGACTCTGATGGTCGCTATGTCGCCGTAATCATGGCCGCGTGGCGTCTGATAGGGGTCAATCGTACCCGGCAGGCAATCGGCGACCGTAAAGGAAGGGTCGTTTCCATCTACCGGTTCAACGACGGTCTCTGGGTCGGTCCAGGTCCCCGGCGTCCAGCCTCTCATGTCGGAACGCAGGAATAGGATGCCTATAACCAGCACAAAGCCGATAACAGAGAGTCCGATCCAAGTTCTCATGACGTAGCCCCCACGCTCCGGGATCATTCGACGCCAAAGATGACGGGATCTGCGCGGTCACGAGCGCCGGCCGCGCCTTCCTCAGATGATGGGGATGACGATGTAATTATTGGCTGGATCGGGGCGTGACCCTCAGAAGCTTTCGGCCGGCTTTTAGATGCGAGGCCGCCGAGTTATCACCATTCCTTCGGAGTTCCGTTAACCAGCTCCGCAACGATCTCGATGGGGCATTCGATTCCGTTCAATCTAGCGATCTTGAGGTAATTGGCCTGCTGTTGGGCGCTCTCGCAGGTCGACCGAGGAATGTTCCGCCCTTTGTCCGGCTCGTTGGTAATCTGATAGGTATGCTCTCCCGACGGCCACCGATAGACGGTGACATAGGCGAGCGTCGTAGCGGAACTACCATCGCCTCTGTGGGGGCATTCGGATTCATGCCCTGGCATCACTCTCGCCAGACATTCCCTTGCCGCGGCGGTGAAGGCGTCGTCGCTTGTCGGTTGGTTAACCACGGCGACATAGGCATCCTTGCTGTTCTTTCCGGCTTCCTTGCCCTTCCGGTTGGTAAAAGTCACGACCATTCCCCATCCCGGAATGAGATTCTCAGGCCATGGCGCAGGGGGGATCACCAATCCGCGCCCGTCGCCAGAGCGGTAATCGCTGTCCGGTTGCGCATCAGCCGCGCACATCGGCACGGAACCGACCCCTTGTCCTCCCTGTCTCGATCCGACCATCCTCTCGCCCGGGCTAGGTCCTGCCGGGCAGGGATAGACCTGGGACTGCGCGGGGCGAGGCGTCAGTTCGAGCCATGTCGCGCCAAGCAGTAATGATGTGCGGCATGCAAATCGCAACACACTGCTTACCAGTCTCGCCAAGATGGTCTCCTCTGTTCGTCGCCGTGCAGCAAACGCTTACCAAGAGCCCGATCTTTCCTGTACCATCGAATGCGTACCGGTGCGTCGGAGCGGCTCGAATCCACGCCGTAGGAAATCGAACGGCGATGAGCCAAGACCGACCAGGCCATCGGCGTGGCGATCCTGCCAATGCCCGGTACGCGCTCCTCTACGAGGGCGCGGGCCTTCATGATATCGCCGGCCTCGTCGACATGGCTTACCCAGACGAGCTTGTTCAACAGTCGTATCAGCCGGCGCCGGGCCGCGGGTCAGCAGTGACAACAAGAACCGACAGTTCGGTCATTCCGTCCTCCACGGCATATCGAGCGTTGCCCGATAGATGCCCGGTGCGGCAAGACCGGCCGAAAATCGCCCGTCATCCTGAAACCGCGTTCGAAGGCGGTCGGCGACATTCTTCAGCCCGAGCCCCATGCCGGCGGGCTTTGGCCCAACCGTTTCCATCGGCATGTCGTTCTCGACGATCACGCGAAGCCGGTCGGTGTCACGACGGGCGGAAAGCGAAATACTGACCTTGCCCGACATCGCGCCAACGCCATGCTTGATTGCGTTTTCAATCAGAGGCTGGAGGATCAGACTGGGCACTAGCGCGTGACGCACATCATCCGGCATATCGATATGGAAGGTCATCCGATCCGAGAAACGCTCATGCTCTATCTCCAGATACTCCTCCTGCAACCTCAGTTCCTCGGACAATCGGACATCGTGGAACGGGTCCAGCGTCAGCGTTGTGCGCAGGAACGTCGATAGCGACAGCACCATCCGCTCGGCGCGTGTCGCGGAGCCTTCTTCAATCAGTCCCCCGATCGAGTTGAGCGTATTGAAGAGGAAATGCGGGTTTACCTGATAGCGCAGCGCCCTCATTTGCGCGGAAAGGGCGTCTTCCCGAACCACAGCTAATCGGCGCTCGCGATCCCTGACATCGAAGCTGTACAGAAGCGTCAGAAACACGCTGGACCAGCCAAAGAACGCTGCCCAGCAGATGAACAAGTCGTTAATATTATTGGAAATGGAAAAATCCAAATTGTCCTCAGTGAAGAGAATCCGGCATAATTCGCGAGTGAGGAAAAAATCTGTGATAGAAACGAGCGCAGATATCAAGAAGCATGCGATGATGTTATAAATCATCGTTGCTCCGCGAAAATGCCAGACTGCAATCGACATGATTGAAAATGACAGAACTCCGGACGCAAGAACGACAATTCCGGAGTGCCCAACGAAGCCTTCAGAACCATTTTTGTTCTGTTCCGATCCCGAAAAATGCAGATACGCCATATAATAACGCCGTCAGGAACAGGTATGTTATTCCCAGCTTGAACGCTTCCCCAAAGAGGGATTTTCGGGTTGGCATTCCTTCTTCCATCTTAATGGTCCCTGCTTCCACCAGGTTGGTAAAGATGCCCAGCGGATTGATTTGTCATCAGCCAGCGTAGAACTGGTACATCGTCGCATTTGATCGTCCTTGGCAACACGTTCACAAAAGATGGCCGATGGTCAATGGACAGGCGAAAATCCCATGAACTGGCGGGGGTTGGCCACATTGGGCTCGCTTATTGTCGCCATGCTGATTTTCTCTCAGCACGACCTGAGGGGGTGGCCACCGCCAACTATCGAAATCTGACTTCCCTCGTAGAGCCGACCCGGCCTGACGCCGGCAGCTTCACCGTCGAGGAATGTCTGCCGGGCGCGATCAATCCCTGGAACAGCCCCCCTCGGACGGATATTGCGGGAACGCGACCGTCACCGCGCTGTCGCGCCGCAGCCGATCGCGCGCCGTCACGCTTCGCTGGCATATCTTGCCGTTGTCTCACTAGCATTCGTGGTGATGCGCTGTGCGCGAAGCGCCAACCATAGTAGTAACTGCTTGCTGTTAGGTGGCGCCGTAACGCGGTGTCTAATTTTATTACCCCGGACCTCATCCCGCGAAACGCGATGATCAATCGGTGTGCCGTCAGATCTTTCCGAACAGCAGGACTCCCAGAACGATCATAAATCCCGCCACGTCGATCGCCATGAGCGAATTCGACGCTGTCGAAATCAAGTCCGGCTCGAAGAGCGACAGGATGGTCGCGACGATTGTTGGCGTCATGACTCGGCGCTCAGCCTCTCTGGATCGCGGCTTGCCTCGCGGCGATGCGCGCGCCGGCCTGGTAGGCGCCTTCGTCAATCAGCCCAATGAGACTGTCAACGGACTGATCCCATGACGGCGCGACGACGATCTTTCGTTCAGCAGTCTGGCTGCAAAGCTCCATTATCTTCTCCGCGAGCGCGCGTGGATCGAGCAGCGGCACGAAGTCGACATGGCCGCCGCCAATTTCGCGAAACACCGGTAGATCGGAGGCGATGACGGGCAGGCCGTGCCGGTTGGCTTCGACGAGGGGCAGGCCGAAGCCTTCGATGACCGAAGGGAAGACGAGCGCGTGGGCGTGGCGATAGCAGAATCGCAGATCCGTGTCGCTCGCCCGGTCGAGCCAGTACAGACGTCGACCGAACTCCGGGTGTCGCGTGATGTCGTGAGCGAGCGCGTCGCTCTGCCAGCCGGGTCGGCCGACGATGAGATATCGGACGTCGACCCCCATGCGCCACAGTTGCTCGAAAGCGTCCAGCGCGATCGGGTAGGCCTTCCGCGGCTCGAGCGTTCCGACGCTAAGGAAACAGGGTGTCGTCTCCGCAAAAATGGCTTGCGCCATCGCGGAAACGGGCTGCCGATCCTCGTCTTCGAAATCGGCGCCGAGACGCCACCAGCCGACAGGAAGATCGGGGCGCCCGAAAGGGGCGCGTTTTTCGATGTACTCGATGAAATCCGAAGCAGCGCTACGCGAGACGCAGACGACGCCGTCGCTTTCCATCACGATCGCGTCGAACCATTCCCGAAACTCCGCGTGCATGCGCGGCGAAACAGCCAGCGGATGCGTGAGCGGGATGAGATCGTGCACGACGGTGACGAGGCTTCCACCTACCGCCCGCAGGCTGTGGATGATCGTCTCGTATTCCCCGGTCAGGCCCCAGCAGGCGTCGAGCAATAGGAGTCGGTCCCCCGGCGCGAACGACAGCGGGCTCGGCCAGTCCGGACTATCGTACCACGAGAGAAGCTTGCCGCTTTCGATGATCACAGGCATCGCAAAACCGCTTCTCGGGGCGCGCCGCGCGACCTCGCGCACGACGCGTTGAATGCCCGTCTGCCCTCCAAAGCGATGTGTCGGCGTCACGTCGATGAATAGCCGCCCTGCGGCGGATCGGGAGCAGCCGTGCGCCGGGGAATCGGCAGGAAGGTGCGGGCGAGACTGGCAAGTGCGGACGCGCGAGCCGTCGTGAAGATGGCCGAGGCCGAGCGCGCGCGTCACGGTCCAGTAGAGTTCCCGCGCGCGGAAGTAGAGGGTCGCAGTGACCGGATCGAGAGCGTTCATGGCGCGGTCGCATATGAGATGTTGGTTCTCGGCCTGGATCCAGGCCGAAAGCCATGCATCGATGCGCCGATTGCCGTCGCATGGCGAGGATCCCGAAGAACCCCCATCTGCGCGATCCTCGTCGAAAAATGCGGTGTGGATGTAGTCAACCATTATCGACTCCGTCTCTCTTCGCCTGGGGCTCAGCGCAGCGAGCAGAACGCAACCGAGGTCGTCGTCACCGGCGCATCGCACGATTGTTGGATTGAAGGGCGCGGCTGGGCGCTGATCCGGGGGCTCGACGACGCGAAAGCACTCGCGCCGATTGTGACGACCACACCGAGACGCCTCAGCATATCGGGTGCGGCATACGCCTTTCGGCGCGGGGGGGCCGACAGGGGCAGGAGCGTGAGGGACATCTCGAAACTCCGAAGTGGGAAAACATCACACGCCCGCACTATGCGTGTAAAAATTTCCCACGTCAAGGAGTCGTGGGATTGTGTCCCACTTTGACTCGGGTTACCAAGGTTCATGACCGAAAGCCGCGACGACGCGCTCCCAGACGCGCAGAAGCTTCAGCAGCCGATCGCGCGCCTGCTGCGCCCGCTCGTGCGGCTGTTCATCCGCTGCGGCACGACTTTTCCAGCGCTCTGCGACCTGCTGCGGGAGCTTTACGTCAATGTCGCCGTCCATGATTTCGCCTTGCCGGACAAGGAGCAGACCGACAGCCGCATCAGCCTCTTGACGGGAATCCACCGCAAGGAGGTCCGGCGCCTGCGTGAAGCGGGGGCTCCGGTCCGCATGACGCCGGCCTCGCTGTCCCGCACGACCCAGATCGTCGCTCTGTGGCTGGCCGACCGCCGCTTCACGGACAGGAACGGCGCGCCGGCGCCGCTGCGGCGCGCGGGCTCCGGGCCCACCTTCGAGTCGCTGGTCGAGGAGGTCACCAAGGATCTTCGCCCGCGAGCCGTGCTCGACGAGTGGCTTGATCGCAAGATCGTAGTTCTCGACGCCAAGGGCCGCGTGGTCCTCACCGAGGCGGCGATCGCGCCGAACCGCGGCGACGACCGACAGCTCCATTACTTCGGCCGCAATCTGCACGACCATATCGCCGCGGCTGTAGAGAACGTGACCTCGAACCCGGCGCCCTTCCTCGAGCGCGCTGTCCATTACGAGGGCCTGTCCGAGGATGTGGCGCGCCAGCTCGAGGCGCTGTCCCGCAAAGTGGCGATGGAGGCGTTGCTCGCGGCCAACCGCGAGGCGCAGACGCTTCACCGGGGCGACGCCGGCGGCGAGTGGCGCTGGAACTTCGGCGTCTATGTCTACCGCGAACGGGAGCCGCGCGGCGACGGCGCGCCGGAAAACCAGCCGGGAGAGCCGTCGTGACAGGATTTCTACGGCTCGACCGGCGCCGGCTGATCGCTTCTCTCTTCGCCTGTCTCGCCAACGGCGCGGCGCCCGGGCGCGCCGGAGAGAAGCCGAAGGACAACGGCCTCGGGGGCACCGGCTACATTTCCGTGCTTCCCGACCCCGACAATGGATTGGGGGGCACCGGCGTCGTCGGCACGATCCGCGGCTTCGGCAGCATTCTCGTCAACGGGCTGAAGATTTCCTACGCGCCCACGGCGGAGGTGACGATAGATGGACAGCCGGTCGATGTTTCGCGCATGCGCGTCGGCCATGTCGTGTCGCTCGTCGCGCAGCGCGATGAAGCGGGCTTTACGACGACGCGCATCCGCATCCTGCACGAGGTGGTGGGGTCGATCGAATCGATCTCCGGTCGCAGCCTGCGCATCCTGGGGCAGAAGGTCGAACTCGGGCGTGGCGTCGCCGCCGGCGGACTGGCTGTCGGACAGCATGTCGCAGTCAGCGGACTGCGCCTGCCGGATCAGACGATCGTCGCAAGCCTTGTCGAGCCCGTCGATGCCGAGGTAGCGCAAATCGTTGGCACGGTGACGCGTGACGCGGACGGACGGCTGGCGATCGGGGCGCAACCGCTCGCCGGCGCGGCGCGGTCGCTGGCTGGACAACGGGTCGCGCTGCGCGGCGCAGTCGCCGCCGGAGCCTTCGAGGTTTCCCATGTCGCGCCTGACGAGTGGCTGCCGCGCGGCGTGCGACAGGCGCTCGTCGAAACCTATGTCGAACGGGACGGCGATATGGTCGCCGCCGCCGCCGGGCCGCTGCTGACGGCGCGGCGCGACCCCTCCTTCTATGGCGTCATCCGCGCCGTGATCGGCGTCGCCATGGACCGGAACGGCGGATGGTCCATCGAGACCTTCCGCGCCTCGGAAAGCCTCGGCGAGAAGGGTTCAGGTAAGGATTTCCGCCAGCGGATGAAAAGCGTCGAGGAAACCGCGCCGGCGCCCGCGGGCGACGGTGGCGGGTCGCGGTCCGGCGCTGAGGCCCCACCCAATTTTGGAAATGTGCCCTCTGGCGGCTTTGGAGATCCGTTCCCGTTCGGAGCCGGCGGAGCGCCTCCTGGCGGCTTCCCGGGGCCTGGAATGCCTGGTCCCGGCGGCCGTCCGAGGCGCTGAGCGCGCGCAGCCAGACAACATTCCGCGAATTGCGACGAAATCCCCGCGCGGGCTATTGACGTGTGAAATTTACCCACGCATAGTTCGTGGGTAAATTTCACACGAAGCAGCGGCGCTCTGTCGACGCCTCTTCGAAGTGACGGCCGACCCGGCCAGCCGGGTCGGAACGAACGGCCGCGCGAGTGAGCGGTCGCCCGGTCGGCCGGCTTCTTGCCCTCTCGAGCCGCCGATCCGTGCCCGGCGGGCATCCCCTGCCGGGCCACTGCCGTCCAGTGGCGGCAGGGGCCAACTGAAAACCGAAAGCAGGATTTTACGGAAATGAAAAAACCCACGCTCTCCATCCTCGCCCTGATCGGGCTCCTCGAACCGGCGCGGGCCGCCGATCTTCCTTCGCGCAAGCCCGTTTACACGCCGCCGCCCCCGCCGGCCGCTCTGTGGAACGGGCTTTACCTCGGCTTGAACCTCGGCGGCGGATGGCCGGAACGCGGCGCGGGCGGCGTCGTCGGCGGCGCGCAGATCGGTTACAATTATCAGTTGACGCCACTGTTCGTGGTCGGTCTCGAAACCGATTTTCAGGGAACCAGCCTTTCCCTCTCCGGCCGACGTCCGGCTCTGTTCGACCCGACTGCATTCGCTGCCGGCGCTGCGCCCCTTGTCCCATTTCCGGGAGCGCAAGGCGCACGTTCTGTTCCCTGGTTCGGCACTTTGCGGGCGCGCGTCGGGGTTCTGGCGCTTAGTCCGACCTTGCTGCTCTATGGCACGGGCGGCTTCGCCTATGCGGGCGCCGGCGGCGGCGTCGCGACGGGCTGGACAGTGGGCGGCGGCGCCGAATGGACCTTTGCACGCAATTGGTCGGCGAAGGCTGAGTATCTCTTCAACGACGTCTCGGGCGGCGCTGCGGGCGGCCCCGGCGGCAAGCGGGACATCAGCTTTCACGTCGTTCGAGCCGGCGTCAATTACCGCTTCGACGCCAGTGATCTCCTCAGCTTCACAAAATTCTGACCTGACTATGGCGTGACCGGAGGGTTGATTAGGTGGCCGCCACGCCGAAGGCGTGGTGGCCACGATTGATGTCGAGCTGGGCATTCACGGTTTCAAAGCTCCACAATCTTCATCCCGAAGTCCACGTTCTCTAGCCGTCGCGCCGGCCTCATGGGCCCATAGCTCCTTGAGATTGCAGACGACGCGCGTCGCCCCGCCCCGGTAGTCGAAGGCGTCGTGGGTGTGGCCGTGGATCCAGAGCGTCGGTTGACGCGCTTCGATGACGTCCGAGAGGTGGCTCACGAAGCAAGGCGCCAACGGGTCGTTCGAGAAGAGCGCCGCCACCGAATCCGGATGCGGGGCGTGGTGGGTCACGACCACAGTCGGACGCTCGGCGAGAACGCACCCGATCCGGAAGCCCCCGGTCGGCCTCACCCGTTCGCTTCCCGCCCCAGGCTGCACGGTGTGGCAGGGAGGGGCTTTCACCCTCCGGAGTGGTCGGTAGTTGAGCATCTAACCCGGTGTGATTCTCCTTTCTACGTGTAGAGTTAGAGGGCTGCGCTTGGCGCACTGACGAGGAATTGGTCGAGAGAGAGGGCCTCGGCTCGTCGCGGAGTAACAACCATGGCGAAAGCCGCCCAGAAGATCACGCTCTCCTCCTCCCGCGATATCCCGTTCGACAAGCTCGTTTTGTCGCAATCGAATGTCCGGCGCATGCAGGCGGGCGTTTCTATCAAAGAACTCTCCGCGTCGATCGCTCGGCGCGGGCTGATCCAAAGCCTCCGCGTTCGCGCCGTCCTCGACGCCGAAGGAGCCGAAACCGGTAAATTCGAAGTGCTCGCGGGCGGTCGTCGCTATCGTGCGCTGGAATTGCTTGTGAAACAGAAGCCTCACGAAAAATGCTGGTTCTGTTGCAAATTTGCGTGACGGCGAGACGCGCGACAGCAGGCTTCTCGAGGCTTACGCCGCGAGTGCGTAGAACGGCTTCGCTGGGCGCAATTTGCCAGTCGTTTGCAACTGCCCCTTTCGGATCATGTGCATGAGTTCGACCCCGGCGAGCGTCGCTGCGGCCGCGCCACGCGCTTGATCGCTTGGCGGTTCTGTTCGACGATGTTGTTCAGATATTTCCTTCGCCGGATTTCAATGTCCGCCTCGCGCTCCGCGTTGGAGCTCTCGATCGTCGCGGTGTTTGCGCCCGACCCAGCGGTTGAGCGTCGAATGGTCGACCTCGACCACGCGCTCTTCCATCATCTCCTCGAGCTGCCGGTAACTGATCGGCTAGGCGACATACCAGCGCACGCCCCATAAGATCACGCTCGAAATGACTGCCCTTGAAATTGATCACCATGCAGTCTGCCCGGCCCAGTCTGAAGCTCATCAAAAGGAATTGCTACAGCTTTCAAAGGGAAGAGCTTCAGGGTTTGAGCGTCGATAAACCTCGCGCAGGACGGCCGCGGTAACGGCTTTTGGAGATTGTGCGCAATGAACCTTGGAAGCAGCGGATTGCTCGCCGCCGCCATCCTCATGCATTGGTTTTTAAGAATGTTGAGGGGGCCGAAGTAAGACTGCAGTAGGCATAGCCTAATTCAAAGTCTTGCGGGACCTGCCTAAGTTACTCTCAGGCGCTAAGATCGACGCGCCACTTATTCGGATGGCGATAAGAGTCGGGGTTGAATGATGAATAGACTTTCCTTTGCATTGTGCGCTGCTATTCTTTCCGCCGCGGTGTCTTCTGTGGCTACGCCTGCTTTCGCGTTGGGCGGTTGCGGCCCAAACGGGCATCGGAATGGGCGGGGTTTTTGCGTGTTCGGCGGTCAAAATCAGGATTGGTGCCTGAGAAGGACGGGCCATCCTGCCACTCGCATGCCGAACGGCACGCTCCGCTGTTTCAGGTAATCGCCTGAAAGGCAATCCGAACTCATCCGGAGGTTGAGCGCGCGGCCGCGCGCTTATCCTCGCGCTCGGGAAGAGAAGCCGCCAAAGCTCCGCGAGCCTCTCCACGCTTCTCGCTGTTGAGCCCAAGCTCTGTCCGGGACAGCACTGACAAGCGGCTGCATCGGATTATCTCTGAGCGTCTGCGAAGGTCTCGGCATGAGGCTAAAGAAAAAAGCCCGGCGCTGGGCCGGGCTGAGTCAGAAAGCATTGGACGCAGGAAAGGGGTCAGCGCAGAATCTTCCCAAAATTGTTGCGGGTTTCTAAGGGGCCGGAAGGCGTTCTGGAGAGGCTCGGTCGGCCAAACATAATCGCCGTTGAAGGTGATGTGCTCCCAGCCGAGTGGCGCGAGATGAGCGAGCAAATCGTTACGGACTCGTTCGCCGCTGGAGCGCAGTTCCAACGGCGTGGCTGAGATAGACCGTATTCCAAAGGATGACGGCCGAGACGACGAGATTGAGGCATGAGGCCCGGCAGCGTTGATTTTCGAAGGTCCGGTCGCGGATCTCACCAAGCCGATGAAAGAACACCGCCCTGGCGAGCGCGTTGCGCGCCTCGCTCTTGTTGAGGCCTGCATTTGTTCGCCGCCGTAGAGCGGGGTCGCTGATCCAGTCGAGGGTGCAGTGCGTGCGTTCGAGCCGGAGAGCTGGCTCCAGTTGTTTGGACAGCTCCCCGCGGATTTTAAGTGGATCTCTGCCGGGGTTTGCTAAACGCGGGGTTCTTCGATTTGCCGCGCGTCGGGAGGGCCGTAGGCCCGAAACATACCGCTCACGCAACGCATCGACGCCCAAATGCGCAGCTATCGTCGCCATGACCCGCCTCCAGCGATTCATGACGACGCAGCCTAGCTGCTTCGATGCCAAACCGGAATCCCCCGCAGCCGACGCAGACTGCCAAAGTAGTGCTAGGACGGCGACGACACGATCGACAGCCGATTTCGACCGCTTTCGTTGAAAGCGTAGCCAAGGAAATCCTCCAAGACTCGCTGGTTTCATTGCGATACATCCACGGACCTCAGGTCAAATTACCATGGATGCCATCAATGGGCGCGGAGCAAGGCTATCGGCTAGGATAGCAAGGGAGGTCTGGACGTCCGATCGAGAGGCTGGTCCGCCGAGACAAAGGCGTACGGCCTCCGGCGGAGCGGAGGTGACAGCGAACGCGTCGCTCACTGCAACACTGACGCCAAGTCCTCGCAAATGGGATTCGAACGCGTGCCGGTTCCAGCCTTGTGGCAGACGAAGCCAAAGGTGGAATGCCTCTGGATCCGAAACATAGCTTCCGACCGGAAGGGTTCGAGCAACCAGCTCCTGCCGCGCGCGCGTCTCGCTCCTTATGCCTTCCAAAGCAGCGCTGGCAACGCCTTCTTCGATCCAACGGGTGGCGATCGCGGTGGTAATGGGAGAGGCGAACACGTTGGTCATGCTCAACGCGGACATAAGCCTCGCGGCATGTCTGCCTTCTGGCACGCTCATATAAGCGACGCGTAATCCTGCGCCGACGCATTTGGCGAGACTCGACACGTGAAAGGTAATGTCGGGGGCCAATCGAGCGAATGATGGCGGAGATTCGAGGGGCAACGCGCCATAGGCGTCATCCTCGAGAATCATCACCCCTTGCGCCCTCGCCACCTTGATCAGCGCTTCGCGCCGTCTTTTCGAAGTTGTCGTGGTCGTGGGGTTCAAGAGCGTGGGATTCATGTAGAGCAATTTGACGGCCGCATCATTACAGGCCGTCGCGAAGGCCGACGCGTCGATTCCTTCATCATCCAAGGGCAGGCCGACGAGACGTAGCCCGAATTGCTGAGCCAAGCTTTTGAAGCCAGGATAGGTGAGTTCTTCGCAACACACCACGTCTCCCGGCTGCGTAAAGCCCGACAGAACGCAAAGGAGAGACGCCTGCGCGCCCGGGAACACGAGCAAACGCTCGAGCGCCAGGTCGCCCAGCCGCGGCGATAGCCAACGTGCGCCGGCTGCGCGGGCTTCCGGCGAGCCGCCGAATTCCTGGTAGCGCAGGAGAGACGGTAAATCGTCCAGCCCCTCTATCCCGGCTTGCATCCTTTCCAGGAGGGCAGGCGCGTAGGGTTCGGGAGGCATGTTCATCAGCATGTCGCCGCGCATGGGGGAACGCGGCGGCGTCGCAGTCCGTCGTTCAGCGGGGCGGCGGACAAAGGTCCCTTGCCCGACCCGGGAGTCTATCAGACCGCGTTGCTGCGCTTCGGTGTAGGCCCGCGCCACCGTCGCGAGGTTCACCCCGAGCTTATCCGCGACATAGCGCTGTGGGGGCAAGCGCGCAGACACGGCAAGCCGGCCAGACTCAACGTCCCTTTCGATTGCGTCGGCAATCTCCAGATATACCGGCTTTCCGGCGTTCTCAATCTCCGGCAGCCAGTACTGCTGCTTCCCAGTCATTCGAGCCTCTGCGCCAAACATTCTCGATTTCGAAACCCGTAGCCGACGCTTTAGCCTATGCCTGCAATTCGTGGGCTAGAACTCCTCACATATTCAATCATTCGATCAATTTCCAGTCATTGCGTCGGGCAAGCCGCAAAAGAATCGAGTAATCGGTCGAGGTCCGCTTCCTCGTTGTACGGATGATCCGACCGGCACGGGCCCGGCGGCGACGCTGGATACGCCGCCGTTCATCTCGTCAACCCGGCAAGACTCATAACGGTCCAAAATAGCATCGCAACGGCGGCGAGTGCGACTACGCTCCCGACCCAAAGGGCAACGAGCCAGCCGAGACGGCGGACCCATACGATCCGAAAGAGCGGAAGGGCTCGCATTAGTGATAGCCCTCGCCAGTCCGCACTTTGCCGCGGAAGACATAGTAAGACCATGCAGTGTAGGCGAGGGTGCAGGGGATGATGAATAGCGCTCCAGCCAGAGCGAAGCCCATGCTCTGCGCCGGCGCCGCTGCATCCCAGATGGAGACGGCCGGTGGAATGATGTTTGGCCAGAGGCTGATGATCAGGCCTGTATAGCCCAGAAACAGCAGCAGCAGCGTCAACAGGAAGGGCGCAACGTCGCGGTCGTCGCCGAGTGTCTTCAGGAGCGTACAGGTGGTAGCCAGCACAAGCATCGGCACAGGGGCGAAGAATATGAAGTTCGGCAGCGAGAACCATCGGGCCGCCACTTCCGCGTGAGCGTATGGCGTCCAGAGGCTAACGATCGTGATGGCCCCGAGCAGAGCTATAGCGACCGGCCGCGCGAGCGCGCGCATGCGGCGTTGGAGAGGGCCTTCGGTCTTCATCACAAGCCACGTTGCGCCGAGCAAAGCATAGGCGATCAAAAGGCCAAGGCCGGTAAAGAGACCGAAGGGGGTGAGCCAGTCCAGCAGACCGCCGGCATAGGCGCCATCCCTGACTTCGAAGCCGTTGATATAGGCTCCCAGCGCGATGCCTTGTGAAAAGGTCGCGATATAAGAGCCCCAAGCGAACGCCTTGTCCCAGAAAGGCTTGTGCGCCTCGTCGGCCTTGAATCGGAACTCGAAGGCCGCCCCGCGCCAGATTAAGCCAGCAAGCATCGCGACCAGCGGCAGATAGAGCGCGCTCAGGAGAACCGAATAGGTCAACGGGAAGGCTGCAAGTAAAGCAGCTCCGCCGAGCACCAACCACGTCTCGTTGCCGTCCCAGACCGGCGCCACCGTATTGACCATGATGTCCCGTTCGGAGCGGTCGCGCACAAAGGGGAACAGTATGCCGATGCCAAGGTCGAACCCATCCATGACAACATACATCATGAGCCCGAAAGTGAGGACAAAGGTCCAGAGGAGGGGAAGGTCTATACCCATGGTTGCGACTCCTTAGCGGATTGCTGGGCGGATATTGTCGGGGTCGGCGGGGAGCGGCCGGGCCGCATGCGGCGGCTGTCCGTGGTTAGGCATATTCTCGACGCCCAGCCCCTCCTGCGGCCCTTTCGCAACCAGCTTCAGCATGTAACCGATGCCGGTCCCGAAGACGGAGGCATACATGACGACGAAGATGAGCAACGTGGCGGATAGCGCCAAAGCCGAGTGGTTCGAGACTGCGTGCTCGGTCCGCATCGCGCCGTAAATCACCCAAGGCTGCCGCCCGACCTCTGTGGTGAACCAGCCGGCAAGAATCGCGATCGTGCCGCTTGGTCCCATCATTGTCGTAAACCGCAGGAATGTGCGGTCGTCATAGAGTCGCTCGCGCCAGCGCAGCCACAGGCCTCGGAACCCGAGCAACAGCATCAGCAGGCCGAGACCAACCATCACTCGGAAGGACCAAAAAACAATCGTGGCGTTGGGCCGGTCCTGCGCCGGGAAATCCATCAAGCCTGGAAATTGGCCATCGAGATCATGGGTCAGGATCAGGCTGGCGAGTCGTGGAATTTCGATGACGTAGCGTGTGGTCTCAGCCGCCATGTCGGGCCAGCCGAACAGGATGAGGGGTACGCCCTGGCCTGGTGCGTTGCACCAGTGACCTTCCATGGCGGCAATCTTGGCTGGTTGATGCTCAAGCGTGTTAAGACCGTGCGCATCGCCGACGGCGACTTGAATCGGCGTTACGATCAATATCATCCACATCGCCATCGAGAGCATGGCGCGCACTGCCGGCGTCGCGCGCCCGCGCAGCAAATGCCAGGCTCCTGCAGCCCCGACGAACAGCGCGGTGGCGAGAAAGGCCGCGATGGAAGTGTGTGCGAGCCGGTAGGGGAAGGAGGGGTTGAAGATCACCTTCAGCCAATCAACCGGTACGACGCGACCGTCGATTATCTCAAAGCCCTGTGGCGTTTGCATCCAGCTATTGGAGGCGAGAATCCAAGTCGCAGATATGAGAGTGCCTATTGCGACCATCACGGTCGCAAAGAAATGCAAGCTCGGCCCCACTTTGTTCCAGCCAAATAGCATCACGCCGAGGAACCCTGCCTCGAGGAAGAAGGCGGTGAGCACCTCATAGGTGAGTAGTGGGCCGGTAATGCCGCCGGCGAAAGTGGAGAAGTAACTCCAGTTCGTCCCGAACTGATAAGCCATAACCAGGCCTGAAACGACGCCCATCGCGAAATTCACCGCGAATATCTGCGACCAAAAGAGATAGAGGTCCCGATAAACGGAATCTTTCTTCCAGAGCCACAAGCCTTCCAACACAGCCAGATAGCTGGCGAGCCCGATCGTGATCGTCGGGAAGATGATGTGGAAGGACACTGTGAATCCAAATTGGACGCGGGCGAGATCGAGCGCCGTTAATTCCAACATGTCTTTTCTCCTGGACGGGGCAAGCGACCAATTCGACAGTGGCAAATTGGCGCAGCCTGAACGGCTGCGGTTTTGACGGCCTTGTGCATTTGGGTGGGCTTTCAAAACCTGAACGACCGCGCGTTGCAGCCCGCGTTAGGACTCTATGGCGTGTCGCGCTGCCATGCGTGCGCTGGATTAGGAGGACTTGCGGCCAGCGATGAGGGAGTGGACCCGCGATTGTGATCCGCGTCGGGCATTTGATCCTGCAGCAGCCTGGCCGAGTAGCCGAGAAGCTCGCGCACTTCGCGTTCCAGTTCCTTCAGTCTCGCGCGCTCGCTGTTCGATAGTTTGGCCCGGGGGCCTGTCCGCATAGCGCAAGCTCGCAGCGCTTGAGCTGTGATCGAGGAGATCTCCGCCAATTGTGAAACTTGGCCGGTGGGCCGAATGTCGCTCCGCATCGACGTCCCCTCTGCTTCTCGTTGCCACACAAGTGAGTTTGTAGTGAGATTGCTTCTGATACAATATGCATACAAATATGTCAAATTGGTTGTTCATCGCCATAAAAACTGACGGCAAAAAATCACTGAGAGCCATAAAGCCCGAATCTATGGCGGCTCATATGTTACATAATATATTGATAATGGGTTATGTTATCGGTCGACAACAATTGTTCTGATTGTTGGCCTCCTTTGTTGCCACACAAAATGCATACAATGCCGCGCGGGCCTCTTGACGGAATGCTCCTGTCGTATACGATAGGAGATGTGCCTGTCTCATACGAGATGGCGGCAAATCGGGAGGAACGAGGGATGAAGATCGTCGTAATTGGAGGCGGCGCTTCCGGGCTCGGCGCCGCAGGGGCTGCAAAAGGAGTGGACCCGTCGGCTGACATCGTGAATTACACGGAATTCGAGGACGTTGCTTACAGCCCCTGCGGCATTCCATTCGTCCACGGTCGCGAAATTGAATCTTTCGACAAACTGTTCCTTGCAACGAAGCAACAATACGCCGATCAGGGCATAGATATTCACTATACGACTACGGTCGAAAGCATCGACGTCAAGCGTCATGCCATCAAGGTCCGCGAAGAAGGCGAAATTAGATATGACCGGCTGGTGCTCGCGACCGGCTGGAATTATTCGGATCCCCAAATTCCCGGCGATCATCTGGAGGGGATCTACCGCGTCAAGAATATTCGTCGCGCGATGGAGTGGGACAAATTCATCGACACGGTGAAATCAGCGGTCGTGGTCGAGTGCGGACCGATCGCCGTCGAAATGGTGTCGGCGCTCGTTCATCGCGGCATCAAGGTCACCGTTGTCGATCCCGCCCCTTGGCCGATGGCCGGCGTCGTCGATCCTGACATCATCGAGCCGGTTCGAAAGAGCTGGGCCGACGCTGGGGTTGTGACGCTGTGGGGAGAGCGCGTTACGGCCTTCGGCGGCCAGGGCGCCCTTGCTTATGCCGAGACGACAGCCGGGCGGGTCGAGGCGCAGCTTGCCATCATCGGAGCGCGCAAGGCGCCGAATACAGCTTTGGCAAGAGCGGCGGGCGTCGCTCTGGGCGCCACCGGTGGCATTATCGTCGATTCCTTCATGAAAACCTCTGCGAGCGACGTGTTTGCCGCCGGCGACTGCACGGAAATTCCGCATGGTGTCACCAATGTTCCGCTTCAGGGCCTTTCGGGAAGCCATGCCTATGCGCAGGGCAAGGCCGCGGGCGTCAATGCTGCGGGAGGGCGACGCGAATACCAGCCCGTCTATGTCCCCTGGGCGATGCTCGCAGGCGAGTGGATGATTGGGGGCGTTTCCTTTGGTGAAACGACAGCCGCCGCGATTGGCGTGAAATTCGTGAGCGGCGCGTCAAACGGTATCACAAGGGCGCGGTACTATCCCGGGGTGCGTCCTATCACGGTGAAGCTGCTTGCAGATCCTGCTACGCGCTGCCTCATCGGAGCGCAGATGGTTGGGGGCGAAGGCGTCAAGGAGCGAGCGGATTTCCTGGGCATGGCCGTCCGCTCGGGCATTTCGATCGATGATCTGGCGACGATGGAAAACGTCTATTCCCCGGCCATAGGGGCGTTGAACGAGCCAATCGCCATGGCTGCGCAGGCCGTGCAGCAAAAACTCGGGAGGCGATAATCATGTCTTTCCCGCAATGGCTCCGATCCAATTCGGAATACTACCTGCTCGCCGCGGCGCAAGAGCGCATCGCAACGCAAAATGGGATGGCGTTTTCATTCAGGCCGCGCAGTCTCAACGACTATTTTTGGCGCTTTGTGTTTGTGCCGATTTATCGCGTGCTTCCCGATGGCCTGCGGCGGTTTGCTTTCTACGTGCTTCCTGGAAGCCATCACCGCGCTTGGCCGGCACAGGCCGAACGACCGCGTCCCGCCCACCGGGCATTTCCCAAGTTCGACTAGTTGAGTTCGATCCTTCGCAACTTTGCGAAGGAAGCCCACGGTTTGTCACAAGCAAAAAGGAGACAAAATGCCTAAGACCGTTACAATCCCCGCTCCGCAGCCCGGCGATGTTTTATTCAACGTCGAGGAGAAGGTGTTCCCGGATCACAAGGCTAATCCCGGCGACAAGGCTTATATCTTTATGCACACCGTTCCCTTCGAGGGATCGGTCGGACTCGTGAACATGTTGACGGCTACGCGCCTAGCCCGGAAAGGGTTCGAGCTGTCCTTCGTGCTCTATGGGCCGGGTGTCCTCATGGCCTCAGCCGCGCGCGGTTACCCGTCCGTGGGCGCCGAAGGCTTCCCTGGCAATCTAGCGTATAATCGTCAACTCAAGACACTTATGGACGAGGGGGCCAAAATCTACGCTTGCCGATTTGCCATGGGCGCATTGTACGGCATGCGGGAAGACGATCTGATCGCCGGCGTTATTCCAGTGAACCCACTCGACATCCTCGACCTCACCATCCAGGCTTGGCGAGACCGCGCTCTCGTGATGACGACCTGGACGATTTAACAGGCCTTCGGTTGTGCGGTGAAAAGCAGCAAGCCTTGAAACCGCTTGCTGCTTTTCTTTTTTGCCCGCGCAGGCCGCGAAATGGCTTTACCAGTTTGGCTTATCCTAGGCAGGAATGACGCTCATGCCGGCTCCTTCCTCAGTAATCCCTCTTCCTCGTAAAATCGACGTTATCAACATCGGCCTGCCTCTATTCGAGGAATCGATTAGAAGCCAGGGGGCGCCCGTCATAGGCGTCGATTGGCAAATTCCCTGCGGAGGAGAGAGCGACGTCATTTCGGCGTTAGCTCGGCTGATGGGGCCTAAATCATCCATTATCGACGCTGCGAATGCAGAGGTTGTCGCGCGCTTGAACAATGGCGCGCCCCTTCTCAAGGGTGTCGAGAGAGCCGGTGCGGTCGTGCCCGGCATGAGCGAGCGCACATTGCTCCATTGCGGGCCTGCCATAGCATGGGCGGATATGTGCGATCCTCTGCGACGTTCGATCAAGGCAGCCATCGTCGCGGAGGGGTGGGCCGGAAACATCGAGGCGGCGGCCCGTCTCATTGCCTCTCGCGAAATCGAGCTACGACCGGCGAACGAACATTCGACCGTCGTTCCCATGGCCACTGTAATCGGCCCGTCCGCCCCGGTTTACGTGGTGGAAAATGAAATGGGAAGAACGATCGCTTTTTCGAGCATCAACCAGGGAGCGGGCGAAACTCAATGGTTCGGCGTCGACAGCAGCTTGGCGATCGATCGGCTTTTTTTTATTCGCGATGTGATTGGCCCTGTAATTGGGGAAGCGATCGCCAGGAGGGGCGCTATAGATGTTTTGTCGCTGGCGGCGCAGGGCGTCGTCATGGGTGACGACGTTCATATACGGGTACAGGCGACAACGTGTCTCCTACTGAGGGATCTCCTCCCGTTTTTGATGAGAATCTCCCGGCCAGGCGCTGGAGAGGCCGCTGATTTTCTCAGCCGCAATCACACGATGTTTCTCAACATCGCCATGGCTGCGGCCAAATCGTTGGTCGACTCCGCGGCCAAAGTCGAGAATTCGAGCATCGTGACGACGATGTCGCGCAATGGCGTGACCTACGGCATTCGGCTGGCGGGCCTAGAGCGTTGGTTCCTTGCGGCCGCGCCGCCAATCCAGAAGGCGCTGTATTTTCCCGGCTATGGTCCGGAAGCGAGCACTGCGGACATCGGCGACAGCGCCGTACTCGAGCTGATTGGCCTTGGAGGGGCAGTTTCGGCAAACTCTCCGGCGGTCGCGGGTTTCCTCGGTGGCAGAATGTCCGACGCGATCGCGGCGACACGCAAGATGCAGCGCATCTGTGCGGGAGAGAGTCGTTCTTTCCTTCTACCAATATTGGAGAACGCAGGCGCCCCACTCGGCGTGGATGTTCGACGCGTCGTCGAGCTTGCGATCACTCCGGCTGTCAACACAGGCGTCATTCACGCTTTTAGCGGCGTCGGCCAAATTGGGGCCGGCGTTGCTTCGGCTCCAATTGACTGTTTTACCCAAGCCTTGATGGATCTTGACCAGAGAATTATGTGAACATGTCCTGCCCAGCAAAGCTAGATAGCGCATTGCGGCGTGAGGGGCGCCGCCGTGGCAGGCTTTTCCTTAGGTTGTAGAAAACGCGCCTTTCAAAAGCGTGGAGGCTTGCATCTCTTCTTCGATAACTCGGTTATAGATGCGAATGTGCTGGTCGGCTGTTCGATCCCAGCTATGGCGCGCCGCCATTTCGAGCCCATTTTCGACAAGCCGCTTGACGGTGTGGGGCTCGTCCATCAGTCTTGCCATCCCCCGAGCAAGAGACGCGGGATTGGATGTTTCCGTCAGAATCGCATCTCGGTCATGCACAAGGAACTCCCGGAAAACATCGATGTCCGACGCCACGACGGGCAGCCCTGCGCTGGCAGCCTCCATGATCACCAAGCCCCAGCCTTCTTTGATGGACGGGAAAACAAATCCGTCCGCGGCGGCCAGCCATTCAACCAGTTCAGTCTGGGGGAGCGTCTGCAACAAAACGACGTCTTTGCCTAACTCCAGACCAAGCGGCCAGAGCGAGGTCAAAACCTGCTCGCGATAATCACGGTAGTCCTGAAACGAATGGCCTCCGATGATCGCTAATACGGGCGGATCTGATCTTTCCGCTTTTAGTTGGGCCAGCGCCCTGACAAGGAATTCGGTTCCCTTGCGGGGCTCGACCCCGCCGATGGTCAGATAAAGGAAGCGATCTTTCGTTCCGATTTGTCGCCGCAGCTCGGCGCGCCGTTGCGGCGTTAGCATATTTGCGAATGCGTCGCTTCTAACACCATTGGTGACGATCGATGAGTCGACTCCATATTCCACCCGAAGCCGGTCTTGCCATGTCTTGCTGACAACCAGGACGTGATCGGGCTCCAATATGGCGTTGCGTTGGCAATCCATGAGCGCCTGTGTCGTAAAATCGTCGACATGATGCACGGTGCGCACTAACCGAAAGCGCGCCCCTGCATCTCTCACACGGGCGGCGGCGCGCGCTGAGATGCAGTCTTGACTGTGGACGATATCGAAGGAGTCTCGCAGGCGGGTGAGGCCGCCGGTCAAGGCATCAATCCAGTCGAACACTCGTTCTTCAAGCGTATTCTTTGCGGGCGGGGTCGCGATCATCTCCACGGGAACGGCAACTTTCCTGAACAGTGAGCCAGGCTCGCCCATGGCGATCACGGTCACGTCGAGTCCAGCAGCCTGCAGGGCTTCCGCAAGCTCCAGCGTGTGCACGACGCCTCCTCGCGGCTTTGTGGAATAGGTGGTCAGCGCGACGCGCGGCGAATGACTAGGCGCAGATCTCATATTTCTTTTTCCGGGTTGATCTTGAGGAACGGCGAGAAACCAGGCGGAAGATTGTCAAGGGCGACCGAGGGGTCTCTCAGGACGAGCGCTGTGGCTGCGAGCGCTGCGCGCGCGGCGCTATCGGCGACAATGCATCCCGCCTGTTCGAAGCGGGCGCGTTGCTCTTCGAAGCCCTGCGGATCCCGCATCGTGCCCAGTACATAAACGACAACCGCCGCGCCAGATCGCACCACTTCGGCGGCGAGAGGGGCCAACACACTTGCAGGATCAGGGTGCGCGCCATCGCCGATCACGACGTCGAAGACCACGGCCGCGACGGTCGGGTCGCTCGCCTGCCGACGAAGCAGCTCCGCTCTGGCGCGGGCGTCTATCATGGGATGCGGGCGACCCTGGGTATAGCTTTCCTCACCGAGGTCGAGGCAGATATGCGCGCCCGGCGGGGCGCTCTCGATGGTCCAATTTTCGTCGAAGGGGGCGTTGGAAAATACCGCGCCGAGGCGCCGAGATGCGACCATCATGGCCTCGTGGCAAAGAGTTCCTCCGCTATAGAGGCCAACGAGCCGCTTGCGGTCCGCATTCAGCCTCGCCGCGGCGCGCGCCACCTTTTCGATCAGGCGGCCGACGCCGTTGTCGGGCGGTGGCATGCCGAACCCTGCAAGCGTGCGGAATGCGCCTTCCTCCAGCGTGTCGCAAATCGTCACGTGCTGTGGGTGACCTTTCAACGGCGCTGTGAGGCCGATCAGCGAAGCAACCGTTGGCTTCTGCGGCAATTCGAGCACGCGCGCTACGACGTCTCGCGACGGCGGTTTCGAAATGAGCAGGATCGCTTGCGTATCGGCGTCGGCGTCGAGGGCGCGGATCGCCATTTCCGTCATGAGGCCCCCGACTTCCGCGGAAAGATCTCGACCCCCGACGCCGATCACATGAGAGACGCCGACGCCCCAACGATCGAGAAGGCTCATGGCTTCCTGAGCCCCGGTTCCCGATGCGGCGACGATGCCAACCGGCCCGGCGCTGACGCGATTGGCAAAACCAAGCCCCACGCCGCTGAGCATTGCCGTGCCCGCACCAGGTCCCATGACCAGACGCCCGAGGCGCCGTCCGCGTCGCTTCAGTGCGACTTCGTCCTCAATAGGAACATTATCACTGAACAAAAGCACATGGAGACCTGCTGTGAGCGCCTTTTGCGCTTCGAGCGTTGCATAGTGTCCCGGCGTCGAGATAATCGCGATATTGGCGGTAGGATGTAACTTGAGCGCTGATCGCAAATCGAATGTCTGCTCGGGCTCGTTGGCCACGCTGCTCCTTTCGGAGTTGAACAGAAGCCTCGATGCTGCTTCGAGCGCGGCCGCGGCGGCTGACTCGTCGGTTGCGCGGACGGCAAGCACGAGGCCATTGGCGTCCGCTCTCAGCGGATCCTCGGTAAACCCCGCTTTGGCCAAGGTCTCCAAATTCGCCGGGGTCGCCATGAACGCCCAGCCCCACGCGACGCCGGGGTACTCGAGCAAGGTCCGCGTCGCCTCGAGCAAACAAATGCTATCCTTATACGAATTGTTATGCACAGAGACGACGATGCTTTTGGTCACCGGGGCTTTCCTCATCTTCTAGTCGCAGGCGATGGCCTGTGAGGGAACGGTTGCGGCGTTGAAGCAGGGCGCGTCCAAAGCGCGTTTATTATAGTGAACTCTCATTTCATATCTAGTATGATTGTTGTCAGGCAAAGAAAGGGATGGCCCAACTAAGATGGCGATCCGAGGTAGGGGGAGAGAAAGATGATCGACGGCAGGGTGGATTATCATACGCCGCGTGCACGCTGGGCTGCGTTTGAGCGCCAGTTGTACGAGGGCGCTATTTCGGACGTATCGCGCTACCAAGGAATTCTGGGAACCGTCCGCAGACTGGCAGATGAGCTGCGCCATATCGAGGCGCTCGAACAATTGGAGGCGGCATGGCCAGGGGACGCCACGCTCGCAATTTCTTTGGAAGCATTACCCTTTCCCAAGGAGCAACTGTTAGGCGCAGCCTTCGCTATCCGCGAGCGCGAGATATGTGAACTCGACGCTCGCAGGATTAGAAGATCGCGCATAGACGAGGCGCGCGGTTCAGGGCATGCCTGGGCGACCCTCGAAGGGAGTGGGGAACTCGATCGGGGGGCGGCCGCGCCTTTTCAGGGGATCGAGATGCACATTGAAACTGGATTGGCCATCATATCCATGCTTCAGCGAAATCCGCTGGACGGAGCGACCGTTTTCGTGACGGCGCTTGCGCGGTTTGATCCTGAGTCTGGAGAAGTGATAGAAATCGCCCCCGGCGTAGACGATTGGAAAGAACATGAGGCAGTCGGGCCTGCGCTGGAATCGAGAGACGCCCTGCGCGACCGTATCGAATCTGCTTACGAAATAAAGATCGAAACGGCGCTTGTAGCGCTAGATCGGTAATCGCCATTTTACGCCGATAAGCCGGAGTACACCTTGGTTACGCAGACGAAGAAGAAGGCTGAACCGCGGAAGCGGGCGGCTGATGGCGCGCCCCGCGAGGTTGCAGGCTCGCGCTCTCGCGAAGTAGACGACATCGTGAGTTTGGTTGGCCAAAAGGTGGCGAATCTGCGTCGAACAAAAGGCTTATCTTTGCAGCAGCTCGCAGAGATCAGCGACGTGTCGCCTGCCGCAATTCACAAGATCGAACGTAGCGGTATGGTGCCGACGATCACCACGCTGCTCAAGCTCGCCGCGGCCCTGGGCGTTTCAGTCTCTTATTTTGTCGAGGAAGGCGAGACTCCGCCGGAGCCCGTCCATTACACGCCGGCGGACCAGCGACCGCGCGTCTATACGTCACATAAGGGATTGAGCCTCTCGGGCATAACGGGCTCCTATCAGAAATTTCAGACGGCCGCCGCGATCGCTCGAATGGCGCCTGGCGCCTCCAGCGGCGAGAAGGCCCTGAGACACGCGGGCGAGGAACTCGTTCACGTCTTGTCAGGCGAGGTCTCCTTCCGAGTCAACAGCCGCGATTACATCCTGAAAGCGGGAGACTCATTGCAATTCGATGGCAACCTCCCGCACCATTGGGAAAACAAAAGCAAGATGCCGGTTCAATTGATCTGGATAGCGTGTCGCAATCGTGACTGATGAGGGCGTTGGCGGTCCTCCATCTGTTGATGAAGACCGAACCACGGGCGCCCTCACGGCGCATTTTGTCATCCTACAATTGGGGACTCTGAGAACCGAGCCGATCCGTCGTCATCGCCGCGGTTACGTCGTCTGATGTTTGGCGCGCACATCTTCGAGCGCAAGACGGCCCTCTTCGGCGTCATAGTAATATTGGCGGGCGACAAACCACCCTTTTAACGGTCGCAGAGGCGGCACACAGGTCACTAACAAGAACGGAAGCGTCGTGAAAAGGTGCGCCCAATAGGGAAGGGAATAGACAGCCTCCAGCCACAAGGCGAGCGCGACCGAGGGAACGCAGGCGAAACACATGACGAAAAACGCCGGCCCATCCGCGGGGTCCGCAAAGGAATAATCGAGGCCGCAGGCGTCACACTGCTTATGAAGCTCAAGAAAGCCATTAAAGAGCGATCCTCGTCCACAACGCGGGCATCGACCCCGCAGACCGGCCTGTAACGGCGACAAAGGCGGCGCATGTACTCTCTTCAGCATGGCTTGGACTCCTCACTGGGAAAAAGCCTTTGGATTCATTGCGAGCTCTCGACAATCATCGGGATTGCTCTGGTTTCGTCGGCGCTCGTCTGACTGTGAAAATGCGGGCCAAGGGAGCGCCGTCTTGCTCGCGCAAGATCTGGCAGTGATGAGCAAATGTTTCCGTATAGTCCCGCAATTCAACCAAGCTAACCGCCAATGTTTCGCCGGGATCTATGTTGCCGGAGAAGAACACGTCTCGCCTGACCGTTGTCGCACCGAGGGATTTTTCTCGCGCGAACGACCATTCCATGCGATCGGCGAAAGATACGAAGCTGCTGAAGTAGAGCAGGCCAGCGCCGTTGAAATCCTGGCTAGGGCAGGGGTCGAAGGAAGCCACCTTGCGCGGTTGGGCCTGATGAACCGAGAAGCCCATATGGGCATCCGCCCGTCCGGCGCGTAGTGCTGCTGCGCGGGCGGCGAGCCAATGGTTTTCCAGCCCGGGAGATACCGGCGGCAACCCCGGCGCGGCGAAGCGTGAAACCGAATGATTGCCGCCCTCAGCGCCGCGACGCACGAAGGTGGACACCATTTCGACCACGCCAATGTCGCCATCTGGCAGATTCAGTTCGTGACGGCTGAGCATCTGAGTCCGGGACAGTCGTCGCAGCTTTGAACTGATAACCAGATGATCGTTCTCGCGCGCCGCTTCTAATCTAGCGTCGTAAATAGACAGAGCACAAAATGCTGCGTAGACGGGCGCGCCGCGCTCGTCGGTGAAACGCGGCGCATCCTGCCCGGCGAGGCGCGCGAGCATCATCCAGTGGCGATGGCCGAGTTCTTTTAGGAGCCAGGTTTCCGAGAGGCCGTTCAGACCAAGCTGGGGCATGCCCAGCAAATAGGTATCCGTTTCAGCACGCCCCCAGCGGCATTGTTGTCCGGCGACGATCTCGATCCCACGCCGCGTGTCGGCGGCGCTGAGCGCGGGGTGAAATGCGCTCATGGGACAACCGAGATGGTCTCGGGATGATGAGCCTGAGAGAAAAGGGGTGTGTGTCATATGACCTGTAGACTCGCCTTGGTTGCAGCTCTCAATTCGAGCGTCGATTCGCGCCCTGCGCGGTGCACCCGATCAGCGCTCTCTGGGAGAAGTCCCAGACGATTTCGCGCTTTCCTTGATTGCAAATTGCGACGGTGGCGCCCGAGGCGATCTCGCCTATCGCTGCCGCGGCGATGTCGCGCGCTCGGAACAGAGCCAAGATTTCATCGACCTTGTTCGGACGCGCCGTGATCAGGTAGCCGAAGCTGGGAAAGCTCGTCAGCCAGCGTTCTAACGGGATCGAGTCCGGCTTGGGAATTGCGGCGAGATCAATGGAGACAGCAACATTCGAGCATTCGGCCAGCATGGCCGCGGTCCCGACGACGCCTCCTTGGCTGATATCCTTCGCGGCCTTCGACAGCCCGGCTTCAGCGATTGCAGGTAAGAGCTGGAGATCGCCTCGCAGGCGCTCAGGAGGGGCGGTCGTTGCCGCTTCCCAATTCGAGAACGGCTCTCGGAAGCGCCCGCGCAAATCGATCGCCGAAATAAGCTTGTCACCCGGCTCCGCGTCGAAACTGGTGAGAAGCTTTTTGGCGCGCCCGAGTATTGCGACCGCAAGCTGGGCGCGGTCCGTACGGAGATTGCTGTGCCCGCCCACGACAGGTACCCCGAAGGCGTGTGACGCCTCTCTCAAGCCTTCAAGGACCGGCGAGGCCGAGCCCACGCCGTCCGACCAGATGGCATTGACGACCGCAATCGGCGCGCCCCCCATTGCGGCGATGTCGGAGACATTGACCATAACGCCGCACCAGCCCGCAAACCAAGGATCTCGGGCGACGAATTCATTCATGAAGCCTTCGATCGCAATTAAAAGATAACTGTCGCCGTCCGGGATCGCCGCACAGTCGTCGCCGACCGCTATCGCTTCCTCGGCGGAAACGCCAAGCAAGCCAATCACGTCGGCGATATCGGCTTTTGCCGCGAAACTTTTGCTTTCCTTAAGTGTATGCGCGACTTGGCTGGCGATGATTGACATGGTCATGCCGCGCCTCGCGCTCGGGTGAAGAAGCCTATGTTCGGCGTCTCACATGGCGGGTAATAGCTGAGATCCGCTTCCATTTGGTGATGGAGTCGGCCGTGGCGTTCGAACTCACCGAGCGATCGCCAATGCAGTCGCTGAAACAGCGGCGCATTCTGGCTCTGCACGTTGGCGAGAAAACGCCGGCAGCCAAGCGCATGCGCAGAGGACACCGCAAGGCGGATTAGCCCCGCGCCAACGCCAACGCCGCCGAACCGGCGATAGCGCTTCTCGACGGCGAGCCGTGACCCCCACCAGGTTCCATCCCGGGCTTCGTCCTCATGGATGCGCACGGCGCCGACCACTCCGTCGGCAATGTCCTGAACGAGCGCAACGGCGACCAGCGGGATGGCCAGCACATCGATCTCATCGCGGTCATCCTGCTCGAAGACTTGTTGCTCTTCGCAGAAGACGCGCCGCCGGAGCGCCATCGCGGCTGATTTTTCCCATTCCTCGGTCGCCCATTTGATTTGAAGGCTCGAGGCGATGCGGGGGGTGTCGAACGGAGCCGTCATTTGCCGGTTTTCCGCTCGTAGGTGGAGAGGGCCGAGCACGCGCCGCATTTGCCGCACCCGGCTTTGATTTCGTTAGACTGAAGACCCGTCTTGGCGAGCATGGCGGCCAGCGGTTCGAGGACGGCGTGCATGAAATCAGGCGTCGGCGCCGGGTGACTTTCGAGTGGCGTCCCCGAGATCGGCACGAAAGGCACTACGAATGGATAAACGCCGATCGACGTCAGACGCTCGCAGATATCAAGTATTTCCGCCGCGCTGTCTCCCAATCCCGCGAGGATAAAGGTCGAGAGCTGGCCGCGACCGAAGATGGGCGCGGCGGCCTCGAACGCTGAGAAGTAGCGCTCGATTGGAACTTGCGCCTTGCCTGGCATGACGCGCGCACGAACCGCCGGCGAAACCGCTTCGAGATGCATGCCGAGCGAGTCGACGCCGGCGTCTTTCATGCGCACAAACCATGCGTCGTCATCCGGCGGTTCGCACTGCCCCTCGATCGGCAGGTCGACCGCGGCTTTTACGGCGCGCGCGCTCTCGGCGAGAATTGCTGCGCCGCGGTCGGGACCGGGAGGCGTGCCGGTCGTCATCACCATGTGGCGAACGCCGTCGAGTTCGACCGCAGCTTTTGCCACCTCCGCAAGTTGCGACGGCGTCTTGCGCTCGACCGTACGGCCGGCCGCGAGAGAGTGGCCAATCGAGCAAAATTGGCAAGTCTTTACGCGGCTTTGGTATCGGATGCAGGTTTGCAGCACTGTCGTGGCGAGTACATCGCGACCATGCAAGGTCGCGATGTGGGAGTAGGGGACGCCGTCGGATGTGACGCGATCGTAGAACCGGGGACGCGCGGTAAACGAGATGTCGCCGATCGTAACGCCGTCGCGGCTCAGACGGCTGCGCCCCTGGGCGTTGGGTTTTTCCGCCAGGTAAGGGCTTTCGAAGGCCGGCGCATTATGCACCGGCGCCATCACCGTCATCCCGTCGATTGTCACCGGCACATGGTCTGATGGTCCGGCCCCGCCGCGCCTCGTCACCCCCGCGCTTCCGGGGGCGGCGAGCCGGATTCCGAAGGATTGCAGCTCATTGATAAGATGCTCAGTCGGCATCATCGTTCGTCCCGCTCGAGATTTCGGCTGCGTCCTCGGCCGACTCGCCGGAGGATGAAAAGCGGGCGGCGTTGATGCTGCGCACCGGCGCCGCGACGCGGTCGTCGATGAGCAGCGACAGCAGCTCCGGCCGCGCGTAGTGGCCAACCGAATCCATCATGCGTTTGCGTTTGACGATCAGCCCCATGTCGAGGTCGGCGATGAGCAGACCCTCGCCGGAGGTCAGGGGCGGCACGACGTGATTACCCTCGGGCGAGACAATGGCTGTCATGCAGCCGCCGCGCAGACCGCGGCGCAGATTTTCGTCCGGCGATATGGAGGCGATCTGGTCTTCCGTCAGCCACCCCGTGGCGTTGACCACGAAGCAGCCGCTCTCCAGCGCATGATGGCGTATTGTCACCTCGATCTGGTCGGCGAAGAGCTGGCCGACGAGAGAACCGGGGAACTGCGCGGCATGAATCTCTTCGTGCTGCGCCATCAGCGCGTAGCGGGCCAGCGGATTGTAGTGCTCCCAGCAGGCGAGCGCGCCGATCCGGCCGACTGCGGAGTCGACAACCTTCAACCCGGCGCCGTCGCCCTGACCCCAGATCATCCGTTCGTGGAAGGTCGGCGTCAGCTTACGGCGCTTCAGCAGAATCCGCCCGTCCGCGTCGAAGATGATTTGAGCATTGTAAAGCGAGCCGTGATCGCGCTCGTTGACGCCGAGAACGATCGCCATTTTGTGCCGCCGCGCGGCCTGCGCTACCGCCTCGGTCACCGGCCCTGGAACAACCACAGCATCCTCATAGAGGCGCATGTGGTCCGCGCCGCTAAGAACGGGTGGGTGGACGAAAGAGAAATACGGGTACCAGGGAACGAATGTCTCTGGAAACACTGCGAACTGTACGCCCTTTTGGGCAGCTTCCGCGATTGCCGCGAGCACGCGATCTAGAGTGCCTTCAGAGGTGTCCAGATCTGGAGCGATCTGCACGGCGGCGACTTTGACAATTCTTTTTTCAGCCATTCGCTTTTCCTTCCCTAGCCGAGAGGCGTCGCTTCCTCGCGGGTTTATTTTCGGCGCTACAACTCGTTGCCGGGCCTAGATTGACTCTAATCAGGCCAGTCAATGTGCTTACACTTGTCATGCAATCATGCATTCAATTGACAGTCAAGATAAAAAATTGTATGATACAAATCTTGCAAAACGGCCCGCGATAAGGCAGCATCTGCTAAAGAGTGGGCTTCTCCACGCTTGAGAATGCGTCTTTAGACCACTCCTCGGGGCCCTTGCTGCGCATCTGTCGTTGTGGGTCGAGTTTGTCCGAGACAATGCGCGTCAACAATTCATGCAATATGGGGCCGTTAGTATGGCATCAGGGTGTTTCAAACGATCGGTGGAGAGCTCGTGGCGCGGAGGGCTGCGCTGCGACATACGCGCAGGAAATTTCGTTCTCGTCGCGGATGAGCCGAAAAGCGTCGGAGGAGATGACAGTGGGCCTCAACCCACGGAGCTTCTGCTTTCGGCTGTGGCGTCCTGCTTTACGCTAGCAATCGCTTTTAGCGCCAAAAGGCTATCGGTCGAGTTGCAGCACTTGGCGGTGACGGCAACGGGGACTTACGACGGCCCTCGCTTTCGCGCGATTCATATATCGGCTCGCATGGGATGTGACCCCTCGATGATCGATGCCCTAATCAGTCGTGCGGAGAGCCTGTGCTACGTGACCAACACTCTTCGCTCCGATGTTGAAATTTCTGTCGAGGCGGCAGGCGAGCCCTCCATTGCGGGGGCGCCCTGAATCGCGCGGGAGATCACGCACGTCCTTGACGTGCTATCGGATGCGACATAGCGTATATACTATAATACTACGCGTCGCCACAGGGAGATCGGCGTCATGCCTGGTAGTGAGCTTCCAACCTTCCTTGATCTTCCCCCACGTTCGGCGAAACCGCGTTGTAAAGGGATCACGCACGTTCTCGACAAAGGCTGTACGCTGCTGGCGACGGAGAGCATCCTTTCTTCGGCGGCTCGGATCATCGACGTCTGGAAGTTTGGCTTCGGCACATCCTACGTCGACCCGACCGTCCGAGCGAAAGTCGCCGTTCTGCGCGCTGCTCAAGTCAAGACTTGCACCGGTGGCACGCTGTTGGAAGCAGCCTGGCTTCAGGGGCGAACTGAAAGCTTCTTCGCGTTCGCAAAAGACGTCGGTTTCGATTGCGTGGAAATATCGGACGGCGCGACAGATATGCCATACTGCGATAAGCAGATGCTTATTGCCCGCGCCCGGTCTTTCGGGTTCGAAGTGATGTCGGAAATTGGAAGCAAGGATCCGAGTAAGATCCTATCGGCTGTCGACTGGATCTCCCAGATCGAAACTGACTTGATGGCCGGTTCCGACTGGATCGTCGTGGAAGGACGAGAGAGCGGAACAGTCGGCCTCTACGATGATTGCGGCAAGGTCCGGCACAATGTGCTCCACGCGCTCGCGCGAAGCCGCCGGGCGGACCGCCTTATCTATGAGGCGCCGCAACGTGCACAGCAGGCATTTCTTATTCGGCAGTTCGGATCAGACGTCAATCTCGGCAATATTCTCGTAGATGAGCTGATCAGCCTCGAGGCGCTTCGGCGAGGATTACGCGCCGACACGCTGGGAATCCTTCCAAACTCTTATGCAATCGAGGGGGAAAGAGGCAAAGATGTTCGCATTTGAGCCGTCTGCTCCCAACGTCACGCCGACACGGTACCGCCAAGTCGCGCTCAGCACGAATGTCGATAACCTTGACGCGGATTGGCTCATAAAACACTTTTCGGGCCGAGAAGCATATATGCGGACGCGTTTCATCGTCGCTCGATGTGGCGGCTACTCGGCTGTCCTCGAGGTCGCGCGTCCCGAGGATTCTGGGCTTTTTTCGAGAATTCGGCAGGTGCGAGTGCTCGCTCCTCCCAACGCCTGCCGTTACGTCGTCGCGCCGGCGATCGACACGGCGGTTCCTTCCCAGCTCGCGCGCCTAGCGATGGAGCATCCCCGAGCATCCTGCATTGTAGTCGAGGGGCGCTATTCGCATGTGAGTTTCCTTCTGAATCCGGCGCCCCTCGTGCTGAATGTCTTCGATGTTGTCCCTCCCTTTCCCTCGAAATTGCTCGATCAGGTCCAGCGTGTTCTGGACATGGCGGAGGATTTACCTCCCATCGTGGCGGTTCCCAGTTTCGTCGACAGCCGAGAGGAGCTGGAGAGAGCTTGCAATCCACTTCCCGCCGAAGTGCTGGCGCCCTGCCGAGGGGCCGGCGTCGACATCACCGGCGCAAATGTTTCCTTCCTCGATGAGAGGCCTTCCAAACGAGACTGGATACTGCTCGGCTGCGAGCGTTCCCAACAGATCCATCGCTGGTTTTATGGCTCCACGGCGCCCATTGTCGATATATGCCCGAACCGCTTTTTGGATGGGCGACTCGGCGGCGCGCAGACAATCGCACGATGTTGCCTCATCCAAGAAGGCGTCGAGGAGCGTTCGCGAGCGACATATGTGCCGTGGGGCGCGTCTCTTGCGGAAGTTCGGGAAGCGATCGATCGGATCGTGCGAAAGGTCGGAGTCCCATGGACGCGCACATGATCGACTCCAAGATCTTCGGTCACCAGTGGTCCACGCCCGAGAGCCATGAGATTTTCGGTGAAACCGCGCGGGTAGCGCGATGGCTGGAAGTGATCGTGACTCTTGCCGAGGCTCAGGCTGAATGCGGCATTATTCCGGTTGTGGCGGCTGAAGACATCGGCGCCCTTCGTGGCGTCGATCTGCCACTCGATCGCATCGCCGAGCGAACGCGGTCAACGGGTCACTCTACGCTTGGCATGATACAAACGCTGCGAGAGCTGTTGCCCGCTACGTCGTCTGAATATGTCTATTTTGGCGCGACGGTGCAGGATGTGTCCGACACAGCGCAAGTGCTGGAGATGAAAGCTGCCGGCGCATTGCTCTGGAGAGACTTGTGGATGCTGGAAGGCGCGCTGATAGAGCTCGCCCGTCAACATCGGGAGACGCCCATGGCGGGCCGGACGCATGGGCAGTTGGGAGCGCCAATTTCCTTCGGGTTCAAACTCGCTTCATGGGCGGACGAAATCGGCCGCCATCTCGAGCGCATGCGCGGCGCTCGGAGCCGCTGGCTCGTCGGACAGCTCGGTGGCGCGGTCGGAGCATTGGCTTTCTTCGGAAATCGTGGGCTCGATCTGCGCGCCGCATTCTGCCGTCGGCTCTCATTGCGCGAACCGGCAATCTCCTGGCTATCTTGTCGGGATCGCATTGCCGAATTCGCGCACGTAGCCGCCATGGCCGCGACAAGCCTCGCTCGCATCGCTAATGAGGTCTACATCTTGCAGCGTAGCGAAATCGGGGAACTTCGTGAATGTTCCCAAAACGCGACTGTGGGAAGCATTACTATGCCACACAAGCGTAATCCTGAACGCAGCGAGCAGATCGTGACGCTCGCTCAACTGGCGCGCGCCCAGTCCAATATTCTTACCGACTCGCTGGTCCATGAACACGAGCGAGATGGGCGACACTGGAAAATCGAGTGGTCTGTCTTTCCGACGTTATGTCACTCCGTTCTGGTTGGCGCTGCGATGTCCAGAGAGCTTGTTCGTGGGCTCGAGATCGATATGGCCGCGATGCGGCGCAATCTGTCCAACGTACCCGCGTCCGAGCATTTGCTGAGCGTGATCTCCTCCCGTCTTGGCAAGCATCGCGCGCAATTGCTGCTCCAAGAGGCTTATCGTACGGCCGCCGAGGAAAAAGTTTCTCTCACAAGCCTGCTGCAAGCCTTTGCAAGGCAACACGAACTTTCGGAGCTTGCTAGGATAGACCTAGGGTCGTGCGCGTTGATGGTCGATCACGTGGTCGAGACGGCTGGACGTCGCAGGGCGTTGGAATCGGAATGCTGGCAATGAGGCCAGTTGCACGGGTCGAGCTCGGCGCCTTTCCGACACCGCTCGAGAGAGGTTCGGATCTCGGCGAAGTGCTTGGCGTAGACGATTTGTGGATTAAGAGAGACGATCTCACGGGCTACTCGTGGGGCGGCAACAAGGTAAGGACGATCGAGTTCATCCTGGGAGACGCCATTGCCCAGGAATCAGACTGCCTGGTGGTTTGTGGAGGATCGACATCCAACTTTGCGGCGCTGATGGCGGCCGCATGCGCGAGGCATGGAATTGCGGTCTACCATGTGTGTTACGGAGAGGTTTCACATCGTGAACCGATTGCGCTCGCTTTCTCCCTGGCCGCGGGCGCGACAGTGATGTTCACGGGATCGGCCAACCGTGCGAGCATGGATGACGCCGCGAAACAATGCGTCAATGATCTCAGGGCCAAAGGGCGTCGTCCTTATCTCGTCCCTCGTGGCGGCGCAACGGTCGTCGGCGCGTTGGGATACGCCCACGCGGCCGGAGAGTTCAGACAGCAACTTGCGGACGTCGGAATGCGCGACGTTACCGTCGTTATCCCGGTGGGATCGGGCGGAACGATTGCTGGTCTTGTCTCCGGGTTCATACACGATTTTGAAAACGAAAATGACACTGGAGCTTTCAATATCGAAGTCGTCGGCGTCTGTGTGTCTCGACCGCCTGAGGAGTTGTCGCCCATGATAGACGCGATGGCGACCGCTTGCGGAGGTGGACGAGGCGCACTGCGATCCGTTCACTGCAAGTGGCGACTCGTCGACGGCCGCGGCGCAGGATTCGGAGTGTGCGACAGGCACGAGGAAATGTTCATTGACGAAATCACGCGCCGTAGTCGGTTACTGGTCGACACGACATACAACGGCAAGGCGATGATCTGGCTCGGAGATTCATTAAGCCGGCCGGCAGGTTCTGTCGTCTACTGGCATACGGGGGGATTTCTCGCTGTCGCCGACCGGGCCGCAAATCGAATCACACAACCGCCCGCCAAATCTCGAGATGGAATGACATGATCTCACCGACCCGCGACTACCACGCCCGCATTGAAGGCCCTTCTTCTGATCGACCGGCGCAGGAGCTGATCGAAGCTGGCTTCGCCTGGGAGATCGCAGATGCAGCGGTTCTGCATCACGGGCTCAACATGGCGGACTTCGGGCATGTGATCGATCTGCATCATCGCGGAATCATCTCGGACAGCGTCGCGCGCCAGGTTTTGGGTGTGCTGCTGAAAATCTATCACACGGACGCTGCAGAGTTTCCTTACGATCCGCAGTTTGGTGAAGCATATAACTCACGCGAACAATACGTAGTAGCTTCGCTTGGAGATGTCGCGGGCTGGCTCCACGCGGGCAGACCCCGCCGCGAGGCGGCGCGCGTTGCTCTACGCATTTCATTGCGTCGCCTGACCGCGGAGTTGCTGAAATCCGCAGCCGATTTCGCTGAAACTGCAAGCAATATCGCTGCGCGGCATGCCGAAACCTTCATGGCCGATCAGACGTATCTGCAGCAGGCTCAGCCATCGACCTTTGGCCATTATCTTCTAAGCTTCGTTCCACCGGCGCTGCGTGACGCCGAGCGGATGCGCACGGCGCTTAGCCAAATCAATGAAAGCCCAGGGGGAGCTGGGTGCGTCAACGGGAGCCGTCTGCTTGGGGATCGTGCGTTTGTCGCAGACCTTCTCGGTTTCGACAGGGTGATCGAGCATACGCGAGACGCGATGTGGCAGACAGATACGTTTATCGATCTCTTGGGGACGGGCGTGAGTCTACTGTCCAACCAGTCAAAGCTCGCCGAAGACCTGGAAATCTGGTCAAGCCAGGAATTCGACTACGTCGATCTTGCCGGGCCCTACACGCGCTCGTCAGTGCTGATGCCACAGAAGCGCAACCCCTACGCGCTTTCGATCATACGCGGTGGAAGTGGCATGTTGATCGGGCGTCTTGCTGGCTTCCTTGCGGTCGTTAAAAGCCCATCTGCTCGGAGCGACAACCTGATCTTTGCCTACGGTGAAATTCCGCGGGCCTTAGAGTATGCGCGCAAGGTGAGCGATCTAACGAGAGGCGTCGTCTCCACTCTGATGGTCAACGAGGCTCGTCTATGGAAGGCGCTAGAAAATGGTTTCAGCCAAGCGACCGACCTAGCCGAGCACGTCATGCTCGAATGTGGCGTCGACTACAGGACAGCGTACCGAATCGTTGGCGATGTGGTCAAGGCGGCGAGCAGAGTCGGACGGCGGGGGATAGATATTGATGTAGAAATGATTCATCTGTCCGCGCGGCGTGTGGCGGGCGTGGAGCTTTCTCTCGATCCCGATAGGCTGGCGGCGATCCTCGATCCCAAACAGATAGTCGCCAGCCGGTCCTCGGCCGGTGGGGCCGCGCCCAGGATCGTCGAAACGATGGCTGCAGAATATGGGGCGTCTGCGCGCCGATTGAGCGCGCAAGCGAGTGCGGATTTGGCAAAATTCGCGCAAGTAGAGAAGGATCTCCTTTGCCGGGTCGAAAAGCTTGTCGCTGGCTGAAATGTGTCGCACAGCAAACGCACCGACCTGCACAGGAGAGGAGGACAGCATCATGCGGCTGCTTGTAATCGGAGCCGGTTCAACGGGGGGCTATCTTGGAACGCGGTTGGCGCAGGCGGGGCGTGATGTTACTTTCCTTGTGCGACCTGAACGCGCGGCGCAAATAAGAGAGAGTGGGCTCCGGATTGTCAGCCCTTATGGCGATACAATTTTCCACCCTAGATTTATTACGGCGGAAAGTATTACCCAGCCCTACGATGTCATCCTGGTAACCGTAAAGGCATTTCAGCTCGATGCCGCTCTTGACGCGGTTTCACCGGCGGTTGGCCGCAACACGATGATCCTGCCGGTCCTCAACGGAATGCGTCATATGGACATCTTGTCGGAGCGATTTCCGCACAACGTAATTGGCGGCGCTCTGAGAGTTATGACCGTTCTCGAAGAGGACGGCCGCATTATACAGCTTTCGCTCCTGCAGGAGTTGGCCTATGGCGAACTCGACGGCAGCCTGACTCCGCGGATTCAGGCGCTGGACGCGTTCCTCCGAAGCGCTCAGATTGGAGCCCGGCTTTCGAGCTGCGTCCGTCGCGAAATGTGGGAGAAATGGATTTTGCTTTCTGCCCTGGGAGCGGTCACTTGCCTAATGCGCGGGCTAATAGGCGAGGTAGAAGCTTGCCCGGAAGGCAAAGCCTTTGCGCTCCAGATTCTAGATGAGATCGTCGCGATTGTCAGAGCGGTGGGTGAAGCTCCCTCGGATAATTTCCTCACGGCAACACGGCAACAGATTATCGCCAAAGGTTCGTCGGTGGCCTCTTCGATGTATCGGGATATTGAGCGTGGCCGCTCTATTGAGGTGGAAGAGATTATCGGCGACATGGTGCGTCGAGGGAAAAAAGTGGGGATCAAAGCGCCTCTCCTCTCCGCAGCCTACGCTCATCTCTGTATTTACCAGAACAGGGTCAAGGCTGCATGAGCGTGCGTTATTGAAGCTTGAGAAAGGGGCCTGACTGCTCTTAGATGGCGTTCCTTTGCAGCGCATTCGATTGGCTTGGCTCTCGCATAGCGTTCTCTCGTCGGGCATCTCCGCTCGATGGGGCGGGACGACCAGAGGTCCCGTTTCCTTCAAGCCGCGGAATCCGGAGAAGCGCATGAACGACAATCGCCTTTTCTCGACCGCAGCGGCCCGCAACCGAAGGCCCATCCTGGATGTGTTGCGGGCGGTTCTGCCCAAACAGGGGCTCGTGTTGGAGGTCGCGAGTGGTTCCGGCGAGCATGTCGTGCATTTCGCGGTCCACCTGAAAAACCTGACGTTCACGCCATCGGACCCAAGCCCAAAGGCCCGCGCGAGCGTCGCGGCGTGGATCGCGTGCTCTGGCGCCCAGAATGTGCGGGCGCCGCTCGCTCTGGATGCGGCGAACGCGCCCTGGCCAATCGAGCGGGCCGACGCCGTCATCTGCATCAACATGGTCCATATTTCGCCATGGGCGGCGACGGAGGGCTTATTCGACAATGCGGGCGCGATTCTGCCGGTCGGGGCGACGCTCTATCTTTATGGCCCCTACAAACAGGGCGGCGCGCATACCGCGCCGAGCAACGCTGAATTCGACGCGGGCCTTCGCGCGCAAAATCCCTCCTGGGGCGTGCGTGATCTCGAAACAGTGGCTGATCTTGGCCGCCAGGCAGGCTTCGAAAGGCCCCACATTGTGGAGATGCCGGCGAATAATCTAAGTTTGATTTTTCGCCGCAGCGCCGTGATGAGACAGCCGACGCCGGCGTTGAAAGACATCTTTGACGAACTGAAGAGGCGAGCGTGATTCCCTGGTCTTTGATCGACACGGCGCAAATACCTGGCGGCGAGGGCGCGCTGCGACTCATGCGCCGGGGAGCCGAATTTTCGATCATGCTCGGCAATAATGAACTGATGAACAGTCGCCTCAGCGGATCCGAGCAGGCGCTCGCCACGCTGTCATACGAGAGAATTCGCTCTTGCCCAGGGCCGAGCATCCTCATCGGCGGGCTTGGGATGGGTTTTACTTTGCGCGCCGTGCTTGCGGTCCTCGATCCAAAGGCGCGAGTCGTCGTCGCGGAACTCGTCCCCGCCGTGGTGGCATGGGCGCGCGGCCCAATGGCCGAATTACACGGGGGGAGTCTGACGGATCCGCGCGTCTCGATCCAGGAAACGGATGTGGGCCGCCTCATTCATTCGGGGCGGGGGTCCTATGACGCAATCCTCCTAGACGTGGATAACGGCCCCGAGGGGCTGACGCGCGAAGCCAATGACGGGCTTTATCACAGCGCGGGATTGACGGCGGCCCGCAAAGCCTTGCGTCCAGGCGGCGTCCTGGCCGTCTGGTCTTGCGCCCCGGATCGCAGCTTCACACAGCGACTCCACAAGGCGGGGTTCGGCGTCGAGGAGATCAAGGTGCGCGCCAATGGCGGACGAGGCGGAGCCCGACACGTCGTCTGGATCGCGACGCGCATCGATCGTGGCGCCCAATAGTTCCCCTAGTCGATCAAGACTTCGTCAACGGCTGGTAAGCCAACGAGCCTTGGCCCCTCGTGAAAAGGAAACCAAGTTCTTTGACGACCAAGCGGAAGATCTACGGCGCGACGGTCACGCAAGCCGGGAGACTGGCGCGGAGCGTTTGCGCCAAGACGTTCATCGCTTTGTGCCGCGGCTCGCCACGGCGAAAAACCAGTCTGACGCGCCGCGATACGTTAGTCCCCTTTATCGGCAGAACGGTCATGCGATTCTTCCGATCCCGCCATGCTTCTACGGCGAGTTGCGGAACAAGCATCGTTCCATAGCCGGCAGGCGTGAGCTGCAGTAGGATTCGGCTTAATTTTCGGCTATCTTCCGTGCCGGCCTGCCGCGGCGATGAATCCGATCGACGCGCTGAGGCTGGAGTAGACCGCGAGCGTGCGGCTCCCCATGCCCATAGCTGTGGCGCTCCCGAGATCGACGTTCCGCCACCCGAGAAATTTCGGGTGGCCAAAGCGCGCTCGACGCCGCCGCTTCGGGGGGCGCGAGATTTCGCGGCGCTGTTTCGCTCCAAAAAATTTGCCGCTGCGATGCAGACGGCTGCATGGAAGTTGGTCGTGCTCCGATCGTCGCGTGTGGCGAAGCGCCTGCTGGAAGGCAAAGCAGACGGATTCTCGGTCAACACCGCGACATTTTGGCGAACGCCTCCACCGCGCCGCGTGAGTATTGAGAAGCCATGTCGGCCATCAGCGCCTCGGACTGCGAGACATGCAAGGGCTGCGCGCGTGTAGCGGTTCCTGTGCCAAAGGGCGGATGGGGATCGTATTCGATAATCCACTCGGCCAATTCAGCGCTAGCCCGCCCGAAAATGCGTTCGACTGCGAGCAGTGCAGCCTCGAAGCTGCCAACGCCAGGGCCCGCAGTGTAAAGATTGCCGTCGACGACAACGCCGGCGCCCCCCTGCACCACCTCCGCCGCCCCGAGGTGGGTTAAAATCGGCAACGCGTTATGGCTCGAGGTCACGCGCCTGTTCTTGAGAAGACCTGTGGCGCCGAGCATAAGAACGCCATTGCAAATGCCGATGACGCAACGAGCCCTGCGCCCCTGCGTTGCGACGAATTCAATCGCCTCGGCGTCGTTCTGGATTTCCGGCGGCAGCATCGGGACAGCGATGACGTCAAGATCTGGACAATCTGCGAAGGTCGTTGTCGGCTTCGTCCACCAGGAAGGGAAACCTTCGACCAAGTCCAGTGATTTCCAGACCAAATGAATTTCGGCGCCCGGCATCAGCCCGAAAACTGTCTGGACGCCGACCATGTCCATGGGAATGAAGCCGGGCCCGATGACGATGCCGACATGGAATGGCGCGGTCCCCTGCGGCGATATCATGGCGCGGAGTTTCTCGATCGAAGGCACGCTGGATTTCTCGGGTAAAATGGGCATGCGCGTTACTCCCCGGCTGTGATTATCGAGGACACCATAGCCAACGCAGATGATGGCAGAAATGACATATAAGCCTCAAAATCTGTCATTGACGGCGCCAGCAAATGGAGGCAGCCTATGGCTGCAAGGTTGATCAGCCATGGCTCACAAAGTCGTACGGTCCATAGCGATCGTCGTTTATCCCGGCTTCGAATTGCTCGATCTCAGTGGTCCGCTGTGCGCTTTCAATGTCGCCTCGTGCATGCATGAGGCGCCTTACGCGCTCTCGGTCATCTCGGCGCGAGGTGGTTCGGTCGTCAGTTGTTCCGGGGTGCCCGTAGGCTCGTCGAAATCAACGCAAGATGGTATCGACACACTCCTGGTGGTCGGCGGCCCCGAAGGCCAGGCGCTCGAACGCCATCGACGAACGGTCGCGCTGCTCGAAAACTTAGCGCCGAGAACGCGGCGCGTTGCGAGCGTCTGCACAGGCGCATTTCTACTGGCGGCCGCGGGGCTGCTCGACGGCCGCAAGGCTACGACACATTGGCGATATGCCGCTGCGCTTCAAAGGCGCTTTCCAAAATTTCGCGTCGACGCCGACCGGATTTTCATCAAGGATGGCAACATCTGGACAGCGGCGGGAATCACATCCGGCATCGATCTGGCGCTTGCGCTCATCGAGGAGGATTTTGGCGCGGGACTGTCGAAGGCCGTCGCGAAAGACTTGGTGGTCTATCACCGCAGGCCGGGAGCCCAGTCCCAGTTCTCTACCATTCTCGAGCTCGAACCGGCGTCAGGTCGGATCAAGGATGCGCTTTCCTTCGCGCGTGAACATTTGCACGAGCCGCTCACGGTCGAAAGGCTCGCTGGAGCGGTCTGCATCGGTGCGCGTCAGTTTGCGCGAGCGTTTGTCAATGAGACAGGAGAAACACCCGCAAAAGCCATCGAGCGCTTGCGCGCCGAGGCTGCAATCCCCCTGATCGAAAAGGGGACCGAACCCATCGAATCAATCGCGCGAAGCGTCGGCTTTGGCGACGTAGAAAGAATGCGCAGGGCATTCGTGAGGATTTACGGCCAACCACCGCAATCGCTACGACGCGCCAGCCGGCTGAACGCGCAATCTGGGTCCCCGGCGATGGGTGGAGCGGATCGAGCATAATCTCTCGGGCTCTTTCGGCGGTAAATTGGGAATTTGCAGGGCATCCCTCATATCGAAGGAATAGCGGAGCAGATCAAAAGCTTCCGGCTTGTTAGCGCCCCCCTAATGCTATATACCTATTGTCAGGTATCCGTATATCCAAAAACGAGGTATCTAGTGGCGTATAGCATCAAAGACCCCGAAACCGACGAGCTCATCCGCAAGCTCGCAAAGGCGAAGCGCAAGCCCATCGTCGAGGCGATCAAGGAAGCCTGCGCGAATGAGCTCGCGCGCGAGCGGGCGAAAATCCCTTTGTGGGAACGACTGCAGCCGCTTCGCGCGCGCGTCGCGTCGCACCCCGCCCGGCCCGAACAAACGCACGCGAGCCACAAGGGTTTTTTCGATGATATGTGGAGCGACGAGAAATGATGATCGACGCATCCGCGTTTCTCGCGATCCTTCTGGAAGAGCCGGACGGCCCGGAGATGGCGCAGCGTATCGCTGCGGCGAAGGCGCCATATACGTCCCCTCTCGCGGTTTATGAGACCTGCGCGCGCCTGATGAGCGCGCGCCAGATCGCCGCCAATGACGCGCAGGACATGCTGCGCGAATTGCTGGACGAGGCCGCCGTGCGCGTCGTTCCTATCACTGAAGGCATGACAAGCGTCGCGCTCGGCGCGTTCGAGAAATACGGGCGAAGCCGCCATCCCGCCGCTTTGAATTTCGGGGATTGCTTCGCTTACGCCTGTGCTCGCGCCTACCGCGCGCGCCTCTTGTTCAAAGGCAATGATTTTTCGCAGACCGACATCAATGATTCCGTGAGATATTGACGCCCCGGGACGAATCTTCGAGTCAACGTCGCAATTCAGCGCGATTGCCGATCGGCATGGTTCCTCATGCGCGTGCGCTACGCTCGCTTCTGGCCCGCTATATTTCTCGTCGTCTACGGTCTTGGCCGCCGTCGACGGGCTGGCCCAGATGCTCACCGGAAGAAGCGACTACTTCCATTTGACGGGCCACGGGGTGCAAGAGGGGACTGCTGCAGCCGCACGGAGGAAGCCGATGCTCGGCGCCAGAAACCTGTTTGCGAACGTGCCCGAACGCTTGATCGACGAAGAGACCACGATCTTGGCCGAGTTGCCGGGCGCGAGGATCGAGCGGATCGTCTCCACCGGGCAGGCCAGCCAGCCTGGCTTCTGGTACGACCAAGAGCAGGCGGAATGGGTCGTGTTGCTGGGCGGCTCGGCGGGCTTGTTGTTCGAGGGCGAGGCCGCGCCGCGCATCCTGCGTCCGGGCGATTACGTGGAGATCCCGGCCCACGCTCGGCACCGCATCGAATGGACGGACGCCAATGAACCGACGGTGTGGCTGGCGGTGCATGTGGGCGCCAAAGCTCGATGATGCGGGGCGGATGGCTCGGCGTCGCGGGCATTCGAACGCGCACTGCGCAGCCCTTTGATGTTACGCTTTGTGCAGGAGACGCCTGAGCTTTGTTTGGCGATCTGGCCGCGCAGCCATCTTTTTATCGAGCCGCCGCCACCCGATCACGACGCCAGTCACGCTGAGCGCGAAACCGCCGCCGCAAAGGAGAAGCATGACGACGTCCCAGAGCGGACGCGCTTCGATGAGCGGGCGCCAATCCCAACTGTGGGGAGGCGAAAAGCCACCGGTAGCCGCGCTGCCCCAGGTCATATTTGCGCAGCGGCTGGCTTTGGAAAGCGTGCTCGGCAATTTGATCACGAATGCCTTACGCGCCATTTTCGAACCATTCTGGCGAAAAGAAAATACGACTACTGGCACAGGACTCGGGCTCTCCATTGCAAGAGAAATTGTTGGCAAGCTTGGGGGGAAAATTGGATCGAGGAAACGTCGGGTTGCGGCGCTACGTTCAAGATAGCGCTAGTCAGTTCAAAGCCAGAGCGCATCGTAGTTTCGGAATGCTCCGCCCATCAATGATGCATTAGGGAGCAATAATTCAAAAAACGTCATCGACGCTGGATCGATGGCCCTCCGAGCATGGCCGTGTTTATTAGAAACAGAAATGACGGTGATGAGGTGCAGATGTGCACTTAGTCATGAGCCTGTCAAAGTTCAGATGTATACCTAAATAGCAACTGAGCCATCAAATAGTTGACCATTGTTTATCGTCACAAGCTTTCGCATAGTATTGGCTCAGGCATTGTTAAGCGGCCCAATTCAACGTAAACATTATTGGTGGAAATTCATGCGCTACGCACGTTACATATTTGGTCTGCTTTATGTCCTCGCGGGCTTGGCGAAGGCCTTCCCCGACATTGAGAACGTGCCGCAAACGCTGCGCACAGCGGCGTTCAACAACACCGGGACGATTCTCGAGCCGATCAGCAGATGGCTCGCAGACTACGGCGGAGTCGTGACGGTCATCGTTGGCGTCGCGCTGTTCGCTTCGGGCGTCAGCTATCTTTTCGACCGCCTCGTAATGGCGGCGGCGGTCGGCCAATTGGCGATGATCGCCTGTTTCATCGCCATCCTCGCAAAGACGACTCCGGAGATCGTCGCTATCGACCTGCCTTTTGCGATCGTCGCAATTTTACTGATTCGCGACAAACTGCAAAAGCGGCGCGCTCCTGCAACGCCACCGACAGCGAAGCAAGATGATCTACGACAGCGCGCATCGGCTGTGACGCAGAACCGATAGACCAAGCCGGCGTTGAACATCGATGATATTGCGGCCGCGCCGCGGCCGATTGATCCCGCGCGTCTCGAAGCTTGGGAGATTGCGATGCTTACGCGAGAATTCGACAGACCGAGCTCGCAAGAGTTCGACCACTTTGGGGATACCCGTACGTTTGACGCGCCAGGTTTCGCGGACGTCATCGTCGTCGGCGGCGGACTGGCGGGACTGACCGCCGCTTGGCGCATGGAAGGATTTGATGTGACTCTCCTCGAAGAGGGTCGCAATGTCGGCGGCGCCGCCCGTTTCGAACGCCATGGCGAATTGCGGTTTCCCACTGCAGCTTCCTGCCTGCAATCGCCGGCGCCGGACGGAAGAGTCGCGGAACTCTTGAAAGATCTTGGCCTGTGGGGTTCGTGGCGCTCGACGTCGGATGATTTGCTGGTGCTTTTCAAGACCGGCGGTTTGATTGGAAATCTCGGCGTCGTGTCGCACGCTTTCCTTTCCCATCCAGCGTCACTGATGAACCCGAAAGTTTATCGCCTGACCGGATCGCTCATCGGGGCCGCGTTATCAGGCCAAGCCTATGTCGCCGCAGAAAAGCGGCTTGGCGACCCGATCTTCGCGCATCTGAACGCTTATCTGGCGCGCCTTGCGCCCGGAAAGGGCCGCTACCCCTCCATTCCGTGGAAGCCCGCCGACGGCTGGAGCCGCGCCGAAATGGAGCAATTCGACAGCGTCACTCTGGAGCAGTTGCTGTCCGACGCTCGCCTGCGCGAGACGCTGCCGCCAGACCTGCGTCCCCCCAAAAACCTCGATAATCTGGTTCGTGACGCCATCGTCACGACGTTGCAGGTCGAAAGCCTGACGCTCGACGATGTATCGGGCTACGTCGGGCTTCATTTCCTTATTGGCTACCTGTATGGCGAGCTTGTCGCGTTTCCGGGGGGCAACGGCTTCGTCACGGAGCGGTTGCGCGAGCGTCTGGAACTGCGCGAGAGCTTTCACTGCGTTAATGGGGCGAAAGTCACATCCATACGCAGCCACGGCGCCGATCGCTATCGCGTGACCTTTCAACGCGACGGACAGGAGCATTTTATCGAGGCGCGTGCGGTCGTATGGGCGGCGTCGAAACACGCGGCGCTCGAAGCGATACACGATCTTCCCTCCGCCCAGCGGGCTGCGATGGCCGAGATCGAATATGGCGACTACATTGTCGCGAACGTCGTTTTGAAGCAGCCGGTCTGGGGCGACCGCTTCGGCGCATATATCATCGCCGGAAAAGACGAGGCCGCCCCTATGGGATGGTGCCGGATTGGCGGCTGCATCTCCGCAAACTGGCTCGATCCGACGCAAAGCCATCCAGGGGGCGTCCTCACGCTCCTTAAGCCGGTTTCTCGTCGCGACAACATGGGTCGGCTCGCCAAAGTGGCGTTCCGGGATCTGCAAGAGACGGCGCGAGCCGAGGTTTCGGACATATTGGCCTGCGCTGGCGTTTCCCCGCAAGCCGTCGAGGACATTCGCCTGTGGCTATGGCCCAAAGGGCTCGTATCGCCTCGTCCAGGACAAATGAAAAGCGACCTCTTCCGCAGAGCGTCGGCGCCCTTTGGTCGCATGGTTTTCGCTAATCAGGACACCTATGGCGTCGGCAATTTCGAGTCGGCCGTCGGAGCAGGACTCGATGCGGCCGAACGTCTGAAGATGGCGCTGGGCGCAACAAGCGTGCCGCTCGGTGCAGAGTTCTCGATGGTCTAACTGTTACCTAACCATTCAATTCGCAATTTCCACATACGAAGAGATAACAATGGCCGAAGCGATGAAATACGTCCGAGCGCTCGATGGGACGTTCGAGGAGGACCGCCTGATCCTGGGTGGAAAGGCCATGTCGCTGAATGCGCTTGCCCGAGCCGGCTTGCCCGCGCCAGAGGCCTATTGCGTTACGACAGAAGCCTATCGCGCTTTCGTCGAACGCTTCGGCCCTACAAAAGATGCGACCAAAAACGATCCGGCGCGCCTGCGAGACGTCTTGGAGGCCGCTACGCTACCGCAAGACCTGCAACGCGAAATCATCGCCGCCTATGCGACGCTCGGAGGCGGGCGGGTCGCCGTGCGCTCGTCTGCCGTAAGCGAGGATTTGGCGGAAAGCTCGTTCGCCGGCCAATACAAGACATTCCTCAATGTCGAAGGCGAGCGTGCCGTCATCGACTGCGTAAAGCGCTGTTGGGCGTCATTATGGGCCGACCATGTAGCGGTCTACGGTCGTCAGCGTGAGGCGGTCGCGCAGAGCAGCGACATGGAAAAATCCATCGCCGTAGTCATTCAGCAGATGGTGAGCGCCGACGTCGCGGGAGTACTCTTCACGACAGATCCGATCGGCGGAGACGCCAACCGCATGGTCATCGAGGCCGCTTGGGGCGTCGGCGAGGGAGTCGTGTCGAGCCAGGTCGTCACCGACAGCTATCTCGTCGATCGCACGGACTTCGCCGTCGCGAGGACAATCCGCCACAAGCCGATGCGCACGGTATGCAACCGCGACGGCGGCGTGGCGCTGGAAAAAACGCCGGCCACGCTCGCCGACGCGGCCACGCTGACGGACGATCAGGCCGCACAGCTCGCGCGACACGCGATGACTATCAGGCAGTCGTGCGGTCCGGCCTTCGCCGACAAGGAGCTCGACGTCGAATGGGCGATCAAGGACGCGAAGATCGCCATTTTGCAAGCGCGGCCCATCACTGTGAGCGACCCGCGCGCCGCCCACGCGGTTTTCGCCGATCCAGAGGAAGCGGAAAGCTCGCTGCGAGACAATACGATGTTCTCGCGCATGGACACAGGAGAGATCGTCACCGGGCTGATGACGCCGTTCGGTCTGTCATTCTGCCGGTTCTACCAAAACAACATTCACGGCCCGGCGGTCAAGACGATGGGGCTGCTGAATATGTCGTCGTCGCGGCATTTCATGGGCTACATCCGCGGATACGTCTACCTCAACATTTCGGCCTCGGCCTACATGCTGACGCAGTGTCCGCCGACCCGCGATCACATGAAATTCACCAAGAGATACGCCACCGACGAGGTCGATCTCTCCAACTACCGCAATCCCTACGGCGAACCGGTGAAGGGGCTGGCCTATCTGCGCAGCGCCTTATACTGGCTGCGCCAGCAAATCATCAATGTCGCGACTGCGGAAAAGACCGCGCGGCGCATGGAGGCGTTGGGCAAAGAGCGCATCGACAGGTTTCTCGCGCTCGATCTGACGAAAATGAGTCTCGAGGAGCTCAACGCCGAGCTCGAACTGATCGACCGCAACTTTTTAGCGAGCTGTTCGGCCTATATGCCGTTCTTTCTGCAATCCTTCGCGCTTTACGACGCTTTAGCGGAGCTATGCGAGACATGGCTCGGCGGGAGAGGGGAAGGCTTGCATAATCGCATCAAGGCGTCGCTCAATAATCTGCGGACGATCGACGTCACCAAAGGCGTCGTCGCGCTCGCCGGCACGGTGAAGGCCCAACCAGAGCTGCGCGATCTCTTTTTGAACGGCTCGCCGGACGAGCTGGTCGAGCGGCTGCAACTCAGTAGCTCCGGCAAGACGTTTTGGGACGGTCCGTTCGCAGCGTTTCTGCGCCAGTTCGGAACGCGTGGGCGTCAGGAATTCGATTTGAGCATTGCGCGCTGGAACGACGAGCCGCTTTATTTGCTGAAAGTCATCCGTCTATACCTGCTGAACGAATTCGATCTTTACGACAAAATGCGCGAGAGCGACGCGAAGCGGCGCGACGATACGGAGCGTCTGCTTTCGACCCTTCCGCTGAAGGCGCGGCTGAAGCTGCGCTTCGTGATCTCCGCCTATGCGAAAATGGCCGACCTGCGCGAGCGCGTCCGCCCCGTTTTCGTCGCCGAAACATGGTTCTATCGCAAAATTGCGCTGGAGATCATACGGCGGTTGAGCGAAGAGGGCGTGGCGAATCTATCCGACCTGCCCTTTCTCGATTTCAACGAGCTGCGCGCTTACGTCGCGGGCCAAAAAACCGCGGCGCAAGCGTTCTCGCGCGAGCTCATTGAGAAAAATCGGCGCGAGCATCTCATCAATCTGCGCGCCGAGGAGCCTCCCATGAGCATTGTCGGGGGCTATAAGCCGAAACGGTCAAACGCAGCGGCGCGACTCGCGGATGATAGCGACGCCCTTGTGGGACTCGCCGCGAGCCCCGGCGTCGTCGTCGCGCGCGCCCGCGTCATCACCGATTTGCAGCGTCAGGCCGAGGAGTTTCAGCCGGGTGAAATCCTCGTGGCCAAATTCACGGACGCCTCTTGGACTCCGCTTTTTGTTCTGGCCGCGGGCGTTGTGGCGGACATCGGTTCGCCGTTGTCCCACAGCTCCATCGTGTCGAGGGAATTCGGCATCCCTGCGGTCGTCAACATTCGATCGGGGACGCTGAAAATCCGAACTGGCGACTTCCTTTATCTCGACGGAGACGCGGGCGTCGTTCGCATCGAAGAACGCGCCGAGCGGCAAGCCGCCGCCTGACAGAATCACACAAAACTCGTGGCCCTTCGGGCATCGCGCCCGGCGGGAGGTTTACTTCGTAATTTTTCACAAACGTTGGAAGCCGACCGTGGAAACTTCAATCTCCATCGCCGTCGTCGTCGTTACGAGAAGCCAGTCGTTTTTCCAGACTGGCGTGAGCGTCATTAACGACATCAAAACAGACGTCTTCCACCGCGTCTTCGTTGACGCGGAATGGCCGTGCGGCCAGGATGATCTCGTCGAAGATTCCGTCTACTCGGAGGCGCGCGAGAAAGCGATCCGTTTCTTATCGAGCCGCAAGGATCGACTGACCCTGCTCGTTGTGCAGTCGTCGACTTTGGAGCGTGTTGCAGGAAAATTGATTGCGTTGCGGGAGCGGACGGAAGGCGGTTTCCAGGTCGGCATGGCCTTCGTCGATTTCAGCGATTCAGACTTCGCCGCAATGTCGATCGACGACTTCGACCGCGCCCTGGCCGATTTTTATGCGACGCTCGGCGACGCCTCGATTCCGGCGTTTCAATCGTCGTTCTCGACTGTCGTATTTCAACGTCCCGGCTTTGCGCGCATTCAATATCACCCAATGAACTACATCCGATGCGTCATGCCTCAGGAACGCGAGGTTCTCCAGACGAGGCTCTTGTGTCTGTGGATGGACTTCTTCGAGATGAGCTATGCCAACCAGCGGGTCAAACCCGGCGCTGCGCGGCGGCCAAAATCCGCGCTGGCGGAGATTTTGGCCGCCTTTCTCACAGAGCGCACCGGATCCAATTGGCTGATGTTCTATTACACTGGCTCAGTCGTCTCGACGCTGATCAACGCCCTCGAAAATTGCTGCCAAAATGTTGGCGCCGCCGTCCTTCGCGGACCAAATGAGCATAGCTTGGCTTGCGGGGCGATGGCCAACTGGCAACTCTATAGCAAGCCATTCGTCATTGTCGTGACGAGCGGCATGATCGACGAATTCAAGGGTACGTTGGCGAATCTGCGCGAGGCGCGCGCAAAAGGATTCATCGTGTGCGCCGAACAGCGGGTGAATTCCTGGTTCGCATTTCAGGCCACGATCACCCCCGACGAGGACAGCAGAGAGGTTGTCAAGGCGCGGCGCTTGCCCTGCGTCTACATGGACGATCCCGAGCGCCTTGCCGAGGATCTGCAAATCGCGGCGACGCTTTACGACGCCGGAGAGGGTCCGGTTGTGCTACTCGCGACCCGCGCAGTCATGGACGTCAGTGGCCCAATCGAGGCGTGCTTGCCGCCAGCCCATAACCTGACAGGCCCGTTTGCGACGGCGGAGGGTGATCCGCCTGAACTTACGGCTGTAATGGATTTACTCAACAACGGGCCCGACAAAGTGTTGTGGCAGTGCGGCCCAATGGAGGACGACGAGTTGGAGCTCGTCCTCGACATCTCCGATCGCGCCGGCCTCGCGTTGACCGACAGTCTCGCTTATCCGGGGTCGATCCCAAAGTTCCGTAACAGCGCGCGAAACCCGAATTTTCTCGGAACATTGGGGGTCTACGCATTCAGCGAACGCGTCTATCGTTTTCTACACACCGACGGACGGATCAATCCGCCAAACGAACAGTGCCTCTTCTTCGTAAAGAGCAAAATCTCCCAGATCGCGACGCCCTTCACGGAGGCGAAACTTGGCAGAAGTTTCGACATCGTTCAGGTGACGCAGAACCCGGCTCATATTTCGCCCTTTACCGACCATCCGCTGGTCATGGACAGCCGTGCGTTTCTGCAAGCGGTGGATCGTCGTCTCGATGTTGATCCTGCCCGGCGCCAGCGAAGAATCGCTGCAATGTCGGCGCTCTGCGATACGCCGTCCGACATCATCAGCAAATTGCCGGCGGCGCCGATGAGTCCAAACTACTTCTTTCACCAGTTCAGCCGGCTGATCGAGAGCCTCATTGTCGCAGACGGCTACGATTACACCGGCGTGTACGATGTCGGCCGCTGCGGCATTTCGGCCGTGCGCAATGTTCCGCGCACGAGGCGCGGATTTTCGGGCTGGTACGGACGCGCGCTCATGGGCGACGCTTTGCTCGCGACATTGTCTTTGGCCCACACTTGCCCAACCGATCTGATCGCCTTCGTCGGCGACGGCGCGCGCGCGATGGTCCCCGACGTTCTGCCCAGCATGGCCGAAAACATACTTGCGCAGGCGCCATTGGGGGACAAGACGATCACCATCTTCACCTTCTTCAACGGCGGCCTGTCGGCAATCAACACTTATCAGGAGCTCGTGCTCTTCAACCGCACGTCACGACAGATGCGACTCGTCAACATTGCCGCCGAAGAATGGGAAGAAAACATCTGCGGGCTGAAGGTCGTCTCCCGCACCCTCGACGCATTCGACGCGCAAATGCTGAAGTGCGCGTTGCTCGAACGAGGCCGGCTGAATCTTTTCAACGTCAATCTGTCGCACAACAACGAAGGCGACGGGCTTTCGCTGGCGAGCGCCAAAGGCTGGCAGCGCGATGGCGCTTTCGTCAAGCAACCGGCGCTGCGATCCCGGCTGAACGCAGCGGGCGCAGAAGTGCGCGGCCTCACGGAGGAATTCGGCATATGAAATTCGGTTTCATCGCGCATCCGACGTCGATTGGATTGAAGCGCTACGTCAAGATGATCGACATGATGGAGCGCACGTCGCGTGATTTGCATGACGGCTATTCGAGAGAATTGTGGAGCCGCCGCAACCTTGTCCCTTTCATGGAATTTGCGCCCATTCGCTCGGCCTGCGGCGCCGAATGCGCGGGCTGGGTCCAGTATCTTCCGTTGACGGCGGAAGAGATGCTTGATGAGCCGCAAATTATCCTTCGGCGCGTCGTCGAGGGCGTCGAGCAGATGGCCGACAAGGGCGCCGATCTTGTCGGCCTCGGCGGCTTCACGTCGATCATCGGGCGCCGGGCTTTGGAAACGGCGAAACGGGCCCCGGTACCAGTGACCAGCGGCAACTCGCTGACGTCTTACGCCGGTTTCAAAGGCCTGCGAAAAGTATTCGAGCTGATGCGCCTCGATCCCGAGGCGCATCGCGTGGCGGTGGTCGGCTTTCCTGGCTCAATTTGTCTCGCAATTGCTCGGATGCTGCTGGAAATTGGCGTTTGCCTCGATCTGGTTCATCGCCCGGGCGCCAATCCCGACGAGGTGCTCTCGCACGTGCCTCCCGAGTGGCGCAATGGGGTCACTCTGACCGGCGACGTCGCCGACTGTTATCCAGTGGATCGATTCTTTGTCGCTGCGACCTCGACCGGCGGCGTGATCGACGCCGATCGACTGCTCCCCGGCTCGGTGGTGATCGACGTCGGCCTGCCGCGTGACGTCAAGCGAGGCTCGAAGCGCCGCGACGATATTCTCGTGATCGACGGCGGCTGTCTGACGGGCTCCGGCGCGGTGCGGCTGGGAACGGAGTCGTTGAATTTCTCCGTCAAGCAGCAGCTCAACGGCTGTCTGGCGGAGACGATGGTTCTGGCGCTCGAAGGTCGCGCCGAGCGTTTCTCGATCGGGCGCGAACTCCCTCCAGAGAAGGTGGCCGAAATCGGGCGCATCGCCGAGCACCACGGCTTCGTCCCCTATCCCCTCGCCTCGTACGGTGAGCGTCTTGCCGAAGACACGATCGCGAGTTTTCGCCGTTTCCATTTGAAGCCGAATGGCGTTCGGGCGCAGACCGCGCCTCCCGCTGGCGACATAGAGACGCCGGCCGCGGACGGACGAGACAGTCGGCTTCAAACGATCAATCGCTACCGCCGGCACATCAACCCGATGATGGCCGATTTCCTGCACATGCTCCATTGCGATCATGTGTTCGCAAAAGGCGAGGGCTGCGTCCTGACCGATACGGAAGGGCGTCGCTTCCTGGATATGGTGGCTGGATACGGCTGTCTCAACCTAGGGCATAACCCGCCTGTCGTCGTCGATGCGCTTCAACGATTTTTAGCGGAAGCCCAGCCGAACTTCGTTCAGTATGTTTCATTGCCCGAGCGCACCGCGCTGCTCGCGGAACGCCTGTGCGAGATGGCGGGCGGCGGGCTACAGCGGGCGTTCTTCAGCAATTCGGGCGCCGAAGCGATCGAGGCGGCGATCAAATTGGCGAAGGCCGCGAACCCTCGACCGCGACTGCTTTTCGCCGAGAACAGCTACCACGGGAAGACGCTCGGCGCCCTTTCCGTGACAGGGCGCGATAAGCATCAGCGCGTGTTTCGGCCCTTGCTTCCCGGTTGCTTCGGCGTTCCCTTCGGCGACCTGCAGGCGCTCGAACGCGAACTCGCCAAAGGCGACGTCAGCGCGTTCGTCGTCGAGCCGATCCAGGGCGAAGGGGGGGTGATCGTGCCGCCACTTGGCTACCTCGCGGGCGTGCAGGATCTCTGCCGACGGTTCAACGCGCTGCTCATCGTCGACGAAGTCCAGACGGGCTTGGGCCGCACGGGGCGTATGCTCGCCAGTCAATGGGACGGGCTCGAACCGGATATTTTGGCTTTGTCGAAGTCTCTTTCCGGCGGGCTCGTGCCGATTGGCGCGACGCTCTCCAAGCCTGAGGCGTGGGACGCCGCTTATGCGACCGCCGACCGCTTTCTCCTGCATACATCCACGTTTGGCGGCTGCAACTTCGCGGCCGTCGCCGGACTCGCCACTCTGGATTGCTTGATCGAACAGAATCTGCCGGCCCGCGCCGAGGAGCTTGGCGCCTATTTCAAGAACGAGCTGACCAGAGTTGCGGCCGACTATCCATTCGTCGCCGAAGTTCGCGGACGCGGATTGATGCTCGCGATTCAATTTGCCAGCGATTTTCGCGGCTGCGTGGCGGCGAGCGCGAAGGAATTCGCTACACGCCTGCCTGGAGACTGGCACCTCACATGGCGTTTTCTTCCCGACGCTGTCCGAGACGATTTGATGCACGCTATGAACAAGATGGAGGAAACGCTCGGCGAGATGTTTTGCATGCGCTTCGTCACCAAGCTCGGCAACGACCATAACATCTTGACGTTCGTGACGGCGAATAGTTCGACCGTCATCCGTATTCAGCCGCCTCTCATTATCACCCGTGAGCAGATTGACGCGTTCGTGCGAGCCTTTGCAGTTGTCTGTGACGAGATGTCCACTTTCTTGGATTGAGGAGACTGAGCCTTGGAGTCAGCAGTAAAGGAAATCGCCGGCATTTTGACGGGTTTTTTCCAGTCGAAAACGGTCGCCGCCGCGTTGGAGTTGCGGATATTCGACGCCATCGATCCGCCAGCGCGCGCCGAGGTGGTGTGCCGTAGGGCGGGCGTCCCGCTTGCCTCCGGAAAGCGACTTTTGATCGCGCTCGAAGCCATGAAGCTCATTTCTCGTGAAAACGATGAATATCGCCTCTCCGATGCCGCCAAACGCTGCCTGGTCAGCACGTCGCCGCAATGGATGGGGTGGATGGCGCGCCACTGTGACGTCTTTCTTTACCCGCTGTGGGGCCAATGTGCGGAGGCGATTCGCCAAGACGAGGATCGGCGCACGGCCGTGTTCGGAGACAATCGTAGTTGGTTCGATATTCTTTATCAGAATCCAAGAGACGTCGCGGATTTTCAGGAATTTCTAGGCGTGCTCGCGCAGCCCTTCGTCGACGGTATGATCGAATCCTTCGATTTCTCGCCCTACCGGCGGTTCATCGATATCGGCTCCGGATGCGGCTCATTGCCGATGTCGGTCGCCCGAAGCCATCCTAAGCTAGAAGTTGCGGTTTGCGAACTTCCGCAGGCCGCGGCCTTCACGCGCGAGAAGCTCGACGCGCGAGGCTTCAAGGATCACATCGCTGTCTTCGAAGGTAATGTCTTAGAAGGCGACCTTCCTCGCGGCTTCGATCTCGTTCACCTCGGCTGGATGCTGCACGACTACGCCATCGAAAGCCAAAGGACAATTCTCGAAAACATATTGGCGGCCATGCCGTCGGGCGCAACTTTTGTTGCGAGCGAAACGCCGCTCAACGACGACGAGAGCGGACCGCTCTTCACATCGCTTCTTTCGATCAACATGCTTTTATCCACCGACGGGGGCGTCGAATCCACGACAGAGGAATACCTCGGTCGTTTCCGTGATGCTGGGTTCGTCAACACACGAGCCCAGACAATCCCCGGGCCACGCAAACTGTTGATCGGCGAAAAAGCCTGACTGAGAGCATTTGGAGGAAATAATGCTGGCAAATAAGATTCTGCTGCTTATCGCCGAAACTTGTGCGGGTTGCGAGTCGGATCAGATCGAGCTGGATACCCCCCTTCTGGAACTCAACTTCCTCGACTCGAGCGCGCTTTTTGATTTGGTCGATCTGCTTAATCGCGAAGCTGGCGTCGCCATCCCGCTACGAGAGGTCACGCCGGACAACTTCGCCTCTGTGCGAGCGATAATCGATTTGGTCGAGCGATTGCAGTCAGACGCTTTCGCCGCGCAAGCGTGAGCGATTTTTCATCATTCTAGGCATTAGGGGTCAGTAATGACTGCCATGATCGTGGAAAATGCGCGGCGCGTCGAATCCTCGCCATGGGAGACGACCGTCGACGTCATTCAACGTCACACCGGATACGCGCGCGACGACATCACGGCCGACGCCGAATTTGAGGGCGATCTCGGAGTTGACAGCATCGTGCTGGTTTCCATCCTCGCCGACATCGGAAACGCCTATGGCGTGAGCTTGCAATCGACGGGGCGCGGTCTGCGAACGGTTGACGATCTCGTCCAGCTCGTTCGCTCCCGCCTGGATAATGAGGGCGCGTGCAGCCCGATACCTGCTCTCGATAAAGCGGTCGACGAAAACGGCAAAGATCGCGACCCCATCTTCGAGGCGGTGATCGCGACGCTCGAGAGGCATACAGGCCACTCGCGGCTTCGATTGATCGAAGACGCCAGACTGTGCGAGGATCTGGGCCTCGACGCGGCGAAGCTGATGGACGTGCTCGCGGACACGGCGGCGGCCCTCGACGTCGCCCGGCGGGACGTTACCGCGGAGCTCGTAACGATCGGTGACATGATCGCCAGCTTCGCTCGCGCGGACGCCAGAAGCGCTGGGTTAAGCGGGAGCGAGGCGCAACCCGCGAGTTTCGGCTCCGTCGAGCCCCCGAGCTTTTCGGCGATGGGGCTGCGAGAAGGCGCCGTCGAATCGCTGCGCAATAGGCTACGCGATGAGCGTGGCGTGCCGGAGATTGTCCGTCTCTCCGACTGCGACACGATGGAAAAACTTCACGCCTTCTTGCGCGCGTCCGACGCCCATAAGATCGAAACGCTCGTCGAAACGCGCGAGCGTGTTGCGAGCGCGCGCGATCGTTTCGCCGCACCCAGCGGCGACAACCGCACGATGAAGGACTTCATCGGGCTGCCCCATCGCGACCTCTTCCACAAGGCGTACGAGTTCAACACCTTCTATCGCGGCAAACAGGCGGAACAACTATATTGGTATGGTATGCCGCTCGAAAGCAAATGCCGCAACCGCGCCGTGATTTTCGATGAAATCACCGGCAGGCGGCGCGAGTTCCTCATGTTCGCGTCCAACAATTATTTGGGCCTCGCCAATCACCCCGAAGTGATCGACGCCATCGCGGACGCGGCCCGGCGTTACGGCGCGACAAACACCGGTTGCCGGCTGATCGGCGGCTCCAATGTTCTCCACAAGGAGCTCGAACGCCGTCTCGCCCGGCTGAAACGCACCGATGACGCAATCGTCTACCCGTCCGGCTACTCGGCTAATCTCGGCTGCATATCGGCGTTGGCAGGACATGACGATCTCATCTTCACCGACGCCATTAATCACATGAGCATCCAGGACGGCTGCAAGCTGTCGGGGGCATCCAAGAAAATATATCCGCACGCCGTCGATGCGCTCGAACGCACGCTGGAAAAATGGGCCGACCATCCGGGCGGCAAGCTGATCGTCACCGACGGCGTGTTCAGCATGCATGGCGATATCGTCGATTTGCCGAAGGTCGTTGCGCTGGCGCGCAAATACGGCGCGAAAGTGCTTGTGGACGATGCCCACGCGACCGGCGTCCTGGGAAAAACAGGCGCCGGCACGAGCGAACATTTCGGTATGAAAGGCGAGGTTGATCTCGAGCTCGGAACCTTCAGCAAGACGCTCTCGGGCGTCGGCGGCTTCGTTGCGGCCAAAGGCGAAGTCGTCGAATATCTGCGCTTCTATTCGAATTCTTATGTGTTCGCAGCGACGATTCCGGCCTCCGTGGCCGCGGGGCTGATCGCTTCGATCGACGTTATGGAAAGAGAGCCGCAGCGGCTGGAAAAATTGTGGAGCAACATCCATCGCCTGCGCGGTTTGCTGTTGAGCGCTGGCTTCGATCTTGGTCAGTCGGCGAGCGCGATCATACCAGTCGTGATCGGCGACGAGACGAAGACTCTGGAATTTGGCCGCCTCGTCCGCGCGCGGGGAATGTTCTGCCAGACCGTCGTTTATCCGGGGGTGGCGCTTGGGGACGCGAGACTTCGCATCAGCGTGACCTCGGAACACACGCTCGAGGATCTCGATCTCGCCGCCGAGATTCTAATCGACAGCGCGACGGATGTTGGCCTTCGTTGCGAACCGCAGGGCGCGCCTGCATTTTCCGGCGCGGCATTCTAAGGAATTTTCATATGCGGCCTATACGGAATTTCACGACGGTCATCGACGCGCTGCGCGCCGCCGCTCTCGTTCACGGCGACCGTGCGGCCTTTGTCGGAGGCGACGCCATCGCTTATGGCGATTTTTATCGACGGGTTCGACACTGGGCGCAGCGTTTCGCCCGCGCGGGTCTCGCCCGGGGCGAACGCGTCGCGATCTGGGCGCCAAAAAGCGACCTCTTTGTCACGGCCATTTATGCGACGATGGAGGCGGGCGCTGCTTATGTTCCGCTCGACGGCGCCCAGCCCGCCGAACGTGGGCGCAAGATCGTCGCGAGCGCCGAGCCAACCATACTCGTGACTGATCGCGAAAGATTTGACGCGCTTGCCGGCGATCTACCGGCGTCGTTGCGCCTCGTCCTGCTTCTCGACGGCGAGGGCGGGGATTGGCCAGTCCTGATGGCGGGCGTGCAGACGGACGTCGTCGCGCCCCTGCATGAAACCCCGGCGCGTGCGGCGTCCTTGCCCGAACCGGCAAGGGTAGGCCCCGACGACATAGCGGCGATTCTGTTCACTTCCGGCTCCACCGGAATGCCGAAAGGCGTGCAGATCAGTTACAAGAATCTGAATCGCTTCATCGGCTGGGCGGTCGAGGAGTTCGATCTGACGGCGAACGACGTTTTGGTCAATCATGCCGGATTCCACTTCGATCTGAGCACGTTCGATCTATTCGCGGCGGCAACCGTCGGCGCAGCGGTCTGGATTGTTCGTGAGAACGAGCAGCGCGACATTTATGCGCTGGCCAACGGTCTTTCCCAGCACCGCGCGACGACGCTGTATTGCGTGCCCTCGCTTTTGACGATGCTGGCGAGCAGCGGCGCGCTGACCCCTGCAATCTCGGCAAGGCTCGAGCGCGTGCTGTTCGCCGGCGAGCCGTTCCCGATCAAGCATCTCAGAACGCTCGCAAAGCAGCTTCCGCCAACATGCGCGCTTTATAATCTCTACGGTCCGACGGAAACGAACGTCTGCACTTTTCACAAAGTGCGCCCGAGCGACCTCGAGCAGGAGAGACCGATTCCCATCGGCCTGCCGCTGCCAGAGCAAATCGCCATGGTGATCGATGGCGAGGGCCGACCCGTGGAAAAAGACGGCGAGATCGGCGAGTTGATCGTCGCCGGTGACTGCGTCACCGCGGGTTATTTCAATCGCATCGATCCGGCCAATCACGACAACCATCGGACAGGCCGTCACGCGACGGGCGATCTGGTCACGCGAGAGAACGGGCTGCTCTATTATTGCGGGCGCAAGGATCGGATGCTGAAAATCAACGGCAACAGGGTCGAACTTGGCGAGATCGAGGCGGCCTTGTCGCGGCATCCCGCGATTCTCGAAGCTGCCGCCATCGGCGTCGTCACGGAGACCGGCCAGACATTGGCGGCCTTCTATTCGGTGCGCCCAGGCGCCGCGCCGCCCGGCGCAATCGAGATCAAGCGCCACTGCGGCGCATGGCTGCCGCGATACATGATCCCGCATCTTGCGCGCCATTTGGACGCTTTGCCGAAGAACGCCAACGGGAAGATCGATTATCTCGCATTGCGCCACGTCGCCGAGCACGCCATCGCAGGGCCGGGCTTGCATCGAACGGCGCCCGCTATGGCGAGCTGAACCGTGCAACGAGAGCCTTTCACTATCGAGCCAGTGGCTATCGTCGGCGTCGGCTGCCTTCATCCTTGGGGCGCCGGGATCGACGCGTTTCGCCGCTTGCTCGCCGACGAGCGTGGCGAATTCGCGCCTTATCCGGTCGATCGGTTTTGGCGAGCGCCGCCGGCCGTTTGCGCGCGGCTGAGTCGGCGCCGCGGCGCTTTTTTCGGCGAGCTCGGCGTCGATCTGCGTCAATTCCGAATTCCGAAAGTGTACGACCGCGCGGTGTCGACCATCACGCCCATGCTGATGCAGGCGGCGCGCGATTGCGTGCGTGATGCGGGCTATGGCGACGAGGGGAGCGGCCTGCCCAAGGAAACCGTCGACGTGATCGTGGGGACCTGCTTCGGGCTCGACAGCGCCTTGACCAACGCGCTCAAAATACACGGCCTTACGTGGCTTGCCGACGGCGATCCAGCGGCCGTCGAAGCCGGTCGCGAGGCCTTGCGCGCGCGCTTTGGATCCTCGTCGCACGACCGGCTCGGCGAGATGTCGAGCAGCATCGCGAGCCGCATTGGCGCAATGTATGGCTGGCGTGGCCGCATCATGGCCATGGAGGACGGCGACTCCACCGGTTACGCCGCCTTGAGGACCGCCATCCTGTCGCTCGCCGAGCGTCAGAGCGACGCGGCGCTCGTTGCGACCGGCCAGCGCTTCGAGAGCGTTCTGACGCCGCTCGTGCTGGCGGCGAAAGGCTTTGACGGCGACCCGGCCGGCGCCGGCGCGCCGTTGTGCGAAGGCGCGGTTGCGTTGCTCTTGAAGAGATTGAAGGACGCGCGACGCGACGGCGACCGCATCCGCGCAGTCGTCGCGGGAATCGCGGCCCGGCGAACGGATGCGCTCGAATTTCGCTACGCCGGGAGCGACGATGCGGCGCGCGAATGCGCTCAGGAGGCTTGCTTTCAGGCGGGGCTGGACATCGCTGACGTGGCGTCGGTCGAGTGCGTTCTTCCGGGCCTCCGCCACGCAGGTGCGGCGACCGCCGCGGCGGCCTTTCCCGAAAGACCGCTGACCTGCGCGACAAGCGCGCTGGGCCATGGGTTCGCGAACGCGGGACTGACCGGGATCGTCGCGGCGATCCTTTCGCTCGACGACGAAGATGCGCCGAAAAAGCCTCTCGCTGTGTTCGGCGTCGGCCTCGGCGGCCTGACCTGGACGGTCATTCTCGATCGGCGCGACAAGTCGCGCGCCGCCGCCGGCGGGCCGTTTGCGGAACCGGCGAGCGCGCCCGAGCCTATCGCCGTCGTCGGCCTCGGCGGCTGCTTTGGCCCGAGCCTTGGCCGCTTGGCCTATTGGGAGGCGCTCTGCGCCGGCGCCGACGGGATCGGCCGGATCAGCGACAGGGTATTGCCGCGCGGCGCGGCGTTCAGCGGCGGCGCCGCCCGCGCCCTGACCAGTTACGCCGAGAATGGCGGAGAGCTGAACGCCGATTGGGAGATCCGCCGTTTCGACGCGAAACGTATGCGGTTGTTCCCAAAGCGCGTCGCGGCGCTCGACGTCGCGCACAGGATCGCCTTGAGCGTCGCAGCCGAAGCGCTCGATGATTTCGGCCTCGACGCCGCGCGGCGGGCCGATCTGGGCAAGGCGATGGTCGTGTGCGCCTCCCCCCTCTGTCTCGCGAGAGAGCGCGAGCTTTCGAATCGCCTGCATTCGCCGGAGCTTGGCTCTGTGCTCGGCCCCGACGAGTCGCGACTGGCCGACGCCGAACGCGCCGCCGAGGAGATCGATTCATTCACGCTCGACGGGCTTCTCGCTGGCAATATCGCCGCGTTTATTTCGAGCTGCTTCCAACTTTCCGCGGAAACGATGGCGATCGAAGCCGCCTGCGCGTCGTCGCTCGCCGCCGTGCATGTCGGGATGCAGGCGCTGCGGCTCGGCTATGCCGATTTTGTCGTCGCCGGCGGCGTCGAACTGCCTGTCAACATGCGGGATCTCATCCTGTGCTCGACCCAGCTCATGCTGTCCAGGGACAAGATTGCGCCATTCGCGGCGAACGCCGACGGCTTTTCGCCGGGCGACGGCGCCGGCATGTTCGTGCTGCGCCGGCTGAGCGACGCCCGTCGTGACAATGACCCGATCTATGGCTGCATCATAGGCGTCGGCGCATCGAGCGACGCCGCGTCGATGACGGCGCCCGATCCCCAGGGACAGGCCTTGGCCATTCGACGCGCTTTTGCCGATGGCCGCGCCTCGCCCGACAGCATCGCCTATGTCGAAGCCCATGGAACCGGAACGCGCATCGGAGACGGGGTCGAAATTTCGGCGTTGCACGACGTTTATGGAGGCGGCGCACGCCGCGATCCGCTGTTGATCGGTTCGGTAAAATCCAACATCGGCCATGCTTTCGCCGCTGCGGGCGCCGCCGGCCTCCTGAAGACGCTGCTCGCTCTAAACAGCGAAACGGTGCCGCCGACGCTGCTGCGGCGAGAGCTCAACCCCGATCTGGCGCTTGCGGCGATCCCGGGCGCCATCGTCTCGAAGACTCGACCCTGGCCCAGTTCTGACGGGCCGCGGCGGGCGGCGATCAACTCTTTCGGCACTGGCGGCGTCAATTTCCACCTGTTGGTGGAAGCGCCCTGATTTCGCAGTTGCGAGGAAACGGACCTGACCGATGGACATCGTCATACATAAAATTCGGCTGCTCGACGTCGAACGCGCGCCCGCATTCGAGGAGTGGGTGACGACGGAGGACTACGCCGCCTGCCCGGACCTACCCAGCGTGCGTCAATTCTCGGTTCAGCGCGTCAGCCTCGATCCCGATGCGGCGTTCCATTATTTCGAATTGATCGCCGTCACGTCCATGACCGACTTCGAACGCGACATGGCGGTCCCCGCATTCAGCCGGCTCGTCGATCGCTTCTCCGCCATGGCCGAGATCGTCGAAGAGGCGATCGGAACGCGTCTTGGCGGAGGTTACCGTGCGAATTCGAAGAATGTCGCAGATGCGATGGGCTCGTAACGTGCGGCTCGGCGACTGGACGGTCACCCTCGTCGACGTTCACGTCACGGCGAAAAGCCTGGCCGACGAGAAGCGCCGCCGCACCGTGCTGTCGCCCCAGGAAGCGGAAGCCTACAACGCGCTGCGTTTCGAGAAGCGTCGCCGCGAGTGGCTGGCGGGCCGCCTCGCCGCAAAGCTGGCTCTGCGTCGTCGGCTACGCGCGAGCGGCGGAACGCCGCCGCCGCTCGCGCGCATTGCGGTTTCGAATCGCGACGGCGCCAGCGGTCCGCCCGTCTCGCCGATCGCGGGCGTCGTCAGCATTAGCCACTCCCATGGGCTCGCCGCGGCGGTTGCCGGACCGGCGCCGGTGGGCGTCGATATCGAACGGCTGCGGCCGTTCAGCGCCTCTCTTCGGACGGTATTTCTCAGCGACGCCGAGCGCGCCTGGCTCGGCCGTGCGGAGGCCGAGCAGCCGGAGTTGCCGACGTTGGGATGGGCTTTCAAGGAGGCGTTCTGCAAGGCCCGGTTGATCGGCATTCAAGACGGCCTGCCGGGACCGGAATGGCGCGGATGGGACGACAATGGCCGGCTGCTGTGGCGCTGGCCCCGGGAAGCCGCGCCGCGAAAAAAGGACGCCATTTTCGCAAACTGGCAAGCGCATGGGCGGCTGATCGACGACTACGCCGTCGTCGTCGTCGGCGCCTCGCCGAAACGCAAATCGGAGCGCGCATGAGCGAGCCGGATTTCGAGCTGCTCCTCCGACAGGCCGTCGAGGCGGCTCGATGGGCGCCGTCGTCGCACAACTGTCAGCCTTGGCGGGTGACCGTCCTTCCGGGCGCCAGCGAGAATGAGCGTTTGCTTCGTCTCTCGCTTGATCAGGGCCGACGGCTGACTGCGCTCGAAAGCCTGGATTTGGAGATGGCTCTCAGCGTCGGCCTGTTCCTCGGCCTTCTCGTGACGGCGCTCCAGCGCCTTGACCTAGCCTGTGAGTGGGCCTTGTGCGACGCAAACGATCCGTCGCCGGATGGCGAGATTTTGGCGATCGTAACCGTGCGGCGCGCCACTGCCCAGATTTTTGGCGGCGCTGACCTGGACTCATTCGTCGATCTTGGGCGCCGCCGCCGGACATGTCGCACACCCTTCGCTCCAGATCCGCCGTCGACGGAAGCCCTTGCCGCGTTGTCCGCCCGCCGCTGGCCGGGAACGCTGACCGGCGCGGCGCTCGAGATCTGCACCGAAACGGACCCGAAAACATTGGAGAGCCTTGCGAAATTGACCGCGCGTTATGCCGCCCTCGATTTCACCCATCTTAGAGCCTGGTCCGAAACCTATCGTCATCTTCGCTTCGGCGAACCTGGGGACGAGGACGTCACCGACGGCATTTTCATCGACAGCCTGCTCGGGCCGCTGACGCCTTTCAAGCGCCAGCTCCTACGCTTTGCGCTCGCGCCCCTGGTCATGCAAGCTCTCCGCCCCTTCGGCGTCCCCTCGCGCATGGCCGACGCTTTGGCGGGCCTCGTCGCCGCCGGCCCTGGTCTTCTGTGCTGCAGCCTGCCCGAGGAGCGCCCTCGCCGCCAGGATTTGCTCCAGGCCGGCGCCCGGCTCGCCGAAATCTGGCTGAACGCACAGGCGGCCGGCCTCGCTCTTCATCCGGTAAGCGTTCTTTTGCAGCACGAGGCGCCGCGTCGAGAGTTACAGCGACTGCTCTGCCTCTCGGGCCGTCCAGTCTTCGTCGCCAGATTTGGCCTCACTTTGCCGAATCCGTCGATAAGTCCGCGCCGGGCGGTCGACGCAATCCTTCACATTACCTGAAGATCAAGGAAAACTTTCGCATTCGTAAGGAAGCGCGCGATGGATTTTCAATTGACCGACGACCAGATTGCCCGCAACGACCACCTTGGCCGCTTCGCGGCCGAAATTCTGTCGGCGGGCGCGGCCGAGCGCATTCGTGACGCGCGTTTCGACCGGACCAAGTGGGACGCCGCCGCAGAGATGGGATTGGCCGGACTGCCGGTCGACGCCGATTGGGGCGGCCTGGGCTTCGGCGCGCTCGACACCATGCTGACGATTGAGGCGCTGGGTCGCAAATGCGCCGATCTGGGCCTCGTATTTTCACTGTGCGCGCATATGTTCGCCTGCGTCGTGCCGGTTTGGCGTCACGGCTCCCTGCAGATTCGCGAGAAATGGCTGCGCGACATGGCGAGCGGGCGCGTTATCGCCGCAAATGCAATGACGGAAGCGGAATCGGGCTCGGACGCATTTGCGATGCGCGCATCCGCGCAGCGCGACGGGGACGACTATGTGCTGACCGGCTCGAAATGTTTCATCACAAACGCGCCGATCGCCGACGTTTTCGTCGCCTATGCGAAGACAAATCCGCGACAGGGTTTTTTTGGCATAAGCTGCTTTATTGTCCCGCGCGACGCGCCCGGCCTGACGGTGCAACCCGAGGCGCGCAAAAGTGGGCTGCCCACCAGTCCCTGGGGCAGCGTCTATTTCGACGCGTGCCGCATCCCGGCGGCCAATCTGCTCGGCGCCGAGGGGGCAGGCGCCGCGATCTTCCACGACAGCATGATATGGGAGCGCGGCTGCCTGTTCGCCGCATATGTCGGCGCCATGGAGAGAGTGCTGAAGCAGTGCGTCGAACACGCGCGCGACCGGCGACAGTTCGGCAAGCCGATTGGCCGGAATCAGAGCGTGTCCGACAAGTTGGTCGACATGAAGCTTCGTCTGGAGACCGCCCGTTTGCTGCTTTACCGCACTGGCTGGCTGCACGATGCGGGTTTGCCTCATGAGGAGGCGAGCGCGCTCAGCAAACTCTGGATATCGGAAAGCGCCGTGAAGGCGGGTCTCGACGCCATTCAACTGTTCGGCGCTTCCGCCGCGATCGCCGACAACGGGCTCGACCGCCTGTTGCTCGACAGCCTCCCGTCGCGCCTGTTCTCCGGGAGTTCGGAGATACAGAGGGAGATCGTCGCGCGCCACATGGGATTGCGCTGATTTTTTGTGAAGGGCCTGGCTGCGCCGCTTGGCGCGGTCACGCGCAAATGAAGAAGAAAGAGATTTGAGGATGGACGAAAAATATATTGTTCTTCTGGTTGTTATCGAGGCGCTGGCCATTTTTGGCGTGATCGCCGCGAAGGTCAGCCAAGAGCCAAGAGCGCTATTTATCATCGGTTTCAATACGCTGTTTGTCGTCGCCGCAACCATCGTCGCATATGGAACCGGCGCGCTCTGGCGCCAGATCATGATATTGGCCTTCGTGATCGCTTATCTCGTCCATATGAACTGGGTGTTGACGGCGGCCTATCGCGCGACCGCCGCCGCCAAGCTCGAGGGTCAGATCGATCGGCCGACGCTCTATGCTTTGCCCGTCATTCTGACGAATACCTTCGGTTGGCTTTATTGCTTGCCGTTCCTTTGGGCCGCTGATCGGGCCGGGCGGTTCGACGTCTTCGACGCCGCGGCAATAGGCGTTTATCTCGTCGGCTTCGTCTTTCACATCGGCGGCGACTACCAGAAATGGCGCTTCAAACAGAAAGCGGGCAGCCGAGGCAAAATTCTGGACACGGGCTTGTGGGGCCTGTCGCGCCATCCGAATTATTTCGGCGATTTTCTCATTTTCGTATCCTTCGCTCTTCTTTCCGCCTCACCCTGGGGTTTAATTGCGCCACTGGCCAATGCTGTGCAATATTTTCTCGACGCGATCCCCAAGAGCGAGGCCATGTCCAAGGAGCGTTACGGCGCCGCGTGGGAGGAATATTGCAATCGCGTCCCTTGCTTCGCGCCGTGGTTCTCGCCGTCGGCAGGCGACTCTCCCGGCGAGAATAAAGGGCCGTCCGCGTAAAGGCGTCGATCGCGGGGATCCTTGTCGATGGGAGGACGGTTAGCGAAGCTTTGCCGATACGATCTTTTTCGACAGCATGCGAGACGCCAGGCTTCGGCGCGTTTCGCCACGCGAAAAACGGTTCTCAAAAAAACATTCGCAAGGATATCTCATGGAAGCGCGAAACTTTATCGGACTGACGCTGATCGCGGCAGGCGCGCTCTTGCAAGCGCGCCCGGCGCCGCTGGCCGCGGAGACGTCGCCGCCAAATTCCGCTGCTCCCCAAACGGTTATGGGCGTAGGCGCGCTTGGGCGCATCGAGCCGATGTCGCGCGTCATTCGCGTCTCGCCCGACCAGGGAGTCGCGGGAACAGTCATTTCGGAAATACGGGTTCGGGAAGGGCAGGAGGTGGCCAAAGGCGACGTTATCGCCGTCTTTAGCGACTATGAGCGCCGCCAGGCGGAGGTCGATCTCGCGGAAGCCGAATTCGCCGTCTCGACGGCGCATCTGACCGCGGCAGACGCCCAATTCAAGAAAGCCCAGCGAGATTACGACCGCAAGAATTCGTTGCGCCTTTCGGGCACGGTCTCGGCTTTCGCATTCGACGAGGCGGAACTACGCTCCAGCAAGGCGAAGGCGGACCTCGAAGCGACGCGCGCGAGCCTCAAACAGTCCGAAGCGAATCTTCGCCTCAAGAAGCTCCAGCTATTGCAAGCGCAGACGACGGCGCCGATAGACGGCACGATTCTCAAAATTCGTGCAAGGGCGGGCGAACGCGTTGGCGACAAGGGGATTTTGGACATGGCCGACCTTTCGTCGCTGGACGTCGTCGCCGAGGTGTATGAATCCGACATTGCGCGCGTCAAGGCTGGTCAGACGGCCGTCGTGAGGGTGCCTCCGAGCGAGGCGGCCTACGAAGCGAAAGTTCGAACGCTCGGTTTCACGGTTGAAAAGAATCTCGTGAACAGCTCGGATCCTCTCGTGGACCACGACGCCAGGGTCGTCGAAGTTCGACTGACCCTCTCCGACCCCGCGCGAAAAGATTTCCAGCATCAGATTTACAGGCAGGTTCAGGTCCACATCGCGCCATGACGTCGTTTCCAATTTTCTTCTTCGCCGCTCGTCTGGCCTGGCGGCAACTGATATACGACAAACCGAAGCTCATCGCGGCGACGCTGGGCGTCCTGTTCGCCAGCGTGCTGGTGTTCATGCAGCTCGGTTTTCTCGATTCGCTTTACGCGAGCGCCGCGTCGGCGCCGATCAAGATGCGGGCCGATTTGTTCGTGCTGCACAAGCAGACGGAGGCGCTGTGGCGGCCCGTGCAATTCGAGCGTAGCGCGTTGATGCGCGCGCTCGGCCATCCAGACATTCGCGCCGTTTATCCCATGTACATGTCGCTTGGACAATTCAAGAACATGGACACTCGCATACAGCGAACTTTGATGGTCTATGGATATGATCTCAACAGCAATCTGATCGATAGCGCCGACATTCGCGCGCGCCGCGACGATCTCAAACGCCAGGATGTCGCGCTCTTCGACATTGCCTCGAGGCCCGAGTTCGGCCCGGTGTCCGAGCAAATTTCTGAAGGGCGGGATGTGACGGAAATCAACGGGCGCAGGATCACGATCGTCGGGACGTTCCGCATGGGAACGACATTCGCCGCCGACGGAAACGTCGTCGCGAGCGAGTTGAATTTCCATCGCATCTTTCCGCAGCGCAGTTTGGATAAAATAGATCTCGGTTTCGTCCTGCTCAGCTCGGGCGCCGACGTTCGCAAGGCGCAGGCGGACTTGCTCGCGTTGATGGGCCGGGAGATGCGCGTGTTTAATTACGACCAGCTTGTCGAGTTCGAGAAAGGCTACTGGGAGAATTCTGCGCCGATGGGATTTATCTTCGGCTTCGGCGTCGTAATGGGATTGGTTGTCGGCATGGTGATCGTCTACCAAATTCTCTTCACGGACGTGAGCAACAATTTGAGCCAATATGCGACGCTCAAAGCGATGGGATACTCGCACTTCTACCTCCAACTGGTGGTTCTCTCGTCCGCGATCTATCTCGCGCTTCTCGGATTTGTGCCGGGTCTTGCCTTGTCCCTCGCGCTTTATCGTCTTGCCGAGCAGGAAATATTCATTCCTTTCCCGATGCCGCTCGGCAAAGTTGCGACAGTATTCGCATTCATTCTGACGATGTGCTCGCTTGCCGGCGCGCTCGCCATTCGCCGCCTCAAAGCGGCAAATCCAGCGGATATGTTCTGATGGCGCTGGTCGACGTGAAAGGAGTGAGCTTTGCTTACGGCGTCGGCGAATTCCGCCGCCAGGTGCTCAAAAATGTCGATCTTTCGATCGATCGAGGGGAGATCGTCATACTCACCGGACCCTCGGGTTCGGGCAAGACAACCTTGCTCACGATCCTGGGCGGCCTGCGCCTCGCCGTGACGGGAAGCGCCGTCGTTCTGGGCCGCGAGCTGGTGAACAGCGACGAAAATGTTCGCATGGGCGTGCGGCGACAAATCGGCTACATTTTCCAGCAGCACAATTTATTTTGGCCGCTGACCGCCATGGAAAACGTCTGCATGGCGCTCGAACTGGACGATCGGCTTTCAGAGGACGAACGCCGACGGCGAGCCGGCGATATGCTGACCGAGGTTGGTCTGGCCGACCATCTCGACCGTCGGCCGAAACAATTGTCGGGAGGACAGCGCCAGCGTGTCGCAATCGCGCGCGCCCTGGTTTCGCGACCAACGCTCGTGCTGGCCGACGAGCCGACCGCCTCGCTCGACAAGGCGAGCGGTCATGAAGCGGTCAATATTCTCAAACGCCTTGCCAAGGACTATGGCGCAACGATCCTCCTCGTAACTCACGACTACCGGATTCTCGATATCGCGGACAGGATCATCACTCTCGAGGATGGCGCAATAACGCCCACGCGGGCGCCGTCGAGTTGACCGATAAAGTAGGCCGTTGCGACGGGTCTCGACCGCGATGTCGCAATTCATTAAAGCCCTATCGCCTCATCCTTCGCGCCGTAGCCAGCCGATCGCTGCGCCGAAAAGGCAAAGCGCCGACATGTAATAGAAGGGCGCCATGGCAAGGGCGCGCTCTCCGACCAAGATCGTCATTAGCGGCGGCGTGGTTCCGCCGACGATGGCGTAGGCGGTGTTGTAGGACAAAGCGAATCCCGTGAATCGCAGTTCGGGTGGAAAGCTGCGGATGATCAGATAAGGGGTGAGCGTGATCGTTCCGATCGCGAAACCGCCGATCGCATAGAGATGCAGCGTCCATGCGCTGCCGTTGGCAAGGGCGAAGCCGAGCGCGGCGACAACCGCCGCCATCGCAACGCCGCCGATCGCATAGGCTTTCCCGCCACCGATGACATCCGTGACCCGGCCCACGAAGACGCTGCCGAGGATCAGCAGCGTTATGGACCAGCAGTTCGCGGTGAAGACATCCGCCACCCGATAGTCGAATTGCGACTGCAGATAGGTCGGCAGATAGAGAAAATAGGTCACGAAGACGCCCGCGAAAACCCAGGTCGCGGCCATGGAGAGGAGAACCTCGCTTTTGCAGCGCGCGAAAACGAGCGAGATCGGCAGTCGGGCGTCGGCGACACGCCGCTCGCGAAGCGCCTCGAAGACCGGCGTCTCCTGCAAATATTTCCTCAGATAGACGGAGATCAGGCCGAAGACGCCGCCGAGGATGAACGGAATGCGCCAGCCCCAGGCGACGAGATCGTCAGCGCCGAGGCTCGACGTCAGTATTTTGGCGGTGAGCGCGCCCATCAATATGCCGCAGCAGAGCCCGGCCATCAGCAGCCCGCAGGCGAAGCCCACGCGGGTTTTGTGGACATGCTCGGCGCAGAAAATCCATGCGCCGGGCACTTCTCCACCCACCGACAGCCCTTGCAGCAGCCGGCAGAAGAGAAAAAGAAGGGGAGCGGCGAGGCCAATCGTTTTGTAATCGGGCGTCAGGCCAACGAGCAGCGTGGGAAAGGCCATCAGGAAGAGACCAAGCGCGAACATTCTCTTGCGGCCGACGCGGTCGCCGAAATGCGCGAAGACGACGCCGCCGATCGGACGCACGAGATAGCCGGCGGCGAATATGCCGAAGATTTGAAGCTGCGAGAGCCATTCCGGGCTGTTTTGCGGGAAGAAGACCGCGGCGAGGGTTTTAGCGAAAAAGACGCCGACGATAAAATCATAATATTCGAGCGCGCCGCCGAGCGAGGCGAGCGCCAGCGTCTTCGCCTCATTGCGTGAGAGACCGCGCTGCGCTTCGATTTGGCCCGGCGCCAGAGGCCGAAATTGAACTGTCATGGGTCTATTCCGATTCGTCGATGTCGCGCCAAGCGCTTCAGGCTTTCGTCGTCGTCACGAGCATGTCGACGCCCTCACGATAAATCGATCGCACATCCGCGAAGCCGGGAGCGCGCATTGCCGACAGGGTTTCCGAAGAATGCGTGAGGCGATCCGCGGATTCGTCGCTGAACAAATGCACGATCCAATCCTCGAGGAGATCGTCGCGATTCGCCTCGCCGAAGACTTTGAACCAGTTGCGGATGTCCGTCTGGGTGGCGGCGGGCTGAAGGTCGTGATCGTCCAGCGCGAAGCGATCGCCGTTGATGAACAAGCCGCCCGGCTCGAGGACCCTCATCCTATGTTTGTTTGCAGCCGTCAAGCTCGCGACCGCCTCCTCATCTACTGGGGACGAAGCTCCGCGCAGCGGTCTCTCGACAACGGCAGAGCCCGCGACCCGTCTGCTTGTCCCTCCCGGCGGCAACGCTAGTTCTTTCGCAGGCGCCTCGAACGGAGCATGCTTTCTCGGCGGAAGGTCATGCTCCGCGACGCGACGACGGCCAGATATTCCGGGAGCGTCATGCAGGGATTGACGAGCCTCGAGGCGCGGAGCCGCCTCGCTGAATTCGGACCGAACACGTTACCAGAAGCGCGACCGCCTTCCTTCGTGGCGGTCTTCCTCAGACAGTTTCTCAGTCCGCTGATTTACATTCTCGTGGCCGCCGCCATTGTCGCGATGGTGGTTGGAGACGCAAAGGACGCCGTCTTTATCGGCGTCGTCCTGCTGATCAACGGGATCATTGGCGCGGTTCAGGAATACTCTGCCGGCCAGGCTGCGGCTGCGTTGCGCGCGCAGGACCAGCCGCAGGCGCTCGTCCTGCGCGACGGCGTTCAGCAGGAGATCGAGGCGCGCGACCTCGTGCCGGGCGATGTCGTGTTGCTCGAAGCCGGCCGCCGCGTGCCTGCCGACATGCGGCTGATCGAAGCCGTCGACTTGCGTTGCGATGAATCTCTGCTGACGGGCGAGTCGGCGCCGGTCAAGAAAACCGGGGCGGCGAACGCCAAGGAGACCGCACGCGAGGGCAGGGCCTTCGCGGGGGCGATGGTGACGCGCGGGCGTGGAACCGGCGAGGTGACAGGGACAGGGCTCGCGACAGAGGTCGGCAAGATCGCCGGGGAGCTCGTCAGACCATCGGTTTCGCAGCCGCCGCTCGTCATCCGCATGGAGCGGTTTTCGCAGCTCGTCGCCATTCTCGTCGCCATGGCCGTCGGCGTCCTGATGGTCGTCGGCTATTTGCGCCATATGGGGTTCGTCGAGCTCTTCATGATGGCGGTGGGCCTTGCCGTCGCAGCCATTCCCGAAGGGCTGCCGGTTGCGATCGCCGTGGCGCTGGCGATCGGCATGCGGCGCATGGCCAAGTCCAATGTGATCGTGCGCAAGATGGCGGCGGTGGAGTCGCTCGGCTCCTGCACCATGATCGCCACGGATAAGACTGGCACGCTGACGCGCAACGAACTCACCGTCACCCAAATCGCGCTGCCGGACGGCTCAGCTCTGTCCCTGCAGTCGGGCGAGGGACTCGACTCCTACTCTTTTCGCGGCGCGACGCGCAACGAACAAGCCGATCTTCTCCTGGCGGCCCTGCTGCGCGCGGCGGCGCTGCCCAACGAGGCGGAGATCCGGCGCGAGAAGGAGGAGATCAGGGGCGTGGGCGACACGGTCGACGTCGCTTTGCTGGTCGCCGCGCATCGAAGCGGCGTCGTGCATGAGGAGCTGAGGGCGCGCTATCCGCTGGTGAAGCGCATTCCCTACGAACCGGACCTCAAATATGCGGCGTCGTTTCACCGTCACGAGGAAAAGCGCGCCGTCTTCGCTTTTGCGAAAGGCGCGCCGGAGACGCTGATCGCCATGGCCAGCCGCATGGATGTCGGCGGCGCGCTCGCTCCGATCGATCGGGAGGCGCTCTGGCGCCAGAAGGACGAGATGTCGGCGAAGGGACTGCGCGTTCTGGCCTTCGCCGAGGGCGAGGTGACGCCGGAGCCGCAGCACGGCTATGGCGCGAGCCATCTTCAAAATCTCGTCTTCCTCGGCATGGTCGGCATGCAGGATCCGCTGCGTCCGGAAGTGCGGCAAGCTATTGCAGAGTGCCGCGACGCGGGCATTGCGGTGGCGATGGTCACGGGCGACGCGCCCGGCACCGCCGCCGCCATCGCCAAGGACGCGGGCATGGTCTTTTCAGACGATCAGATCGTGACGGGCGAAGAAGTGAAGCGCGCCGAGGAAGCCGGCGAGGCGGCGCTCGATTCTCTGACCGGCCGCGCCCGCATATACGCCCGCGTCGAGCCGATCCAGAAGCTCGCGATCGTCCTGTCGCTGGCGCGCAACGGCCATTTCGTCGCAGTGACGGGTGACGGCGTCAACGACGCGCCGGCGCTCAAGCACGCGCATGTCGGCGTCGCCATGGGCAGGCAAGGCACCGATGTCGCCAAGGAAAGCGCCGACATCATTATCGCGGACGACAATTTCGCCTCGATCGTGCGCGGCGTGCTGGAGGGCCGCGTCGCCTACGCCAACATCCGAAAAGTCATCTTCCTTCTCGTTTCGACCGGCGCGGCCGAGCTGCTGCTGTTTCTGCTGACCATTCCCTTTGGCCTGCCCATGCCGCTACTGCCCGTGCAGCTCTTGTGGCTCAACCTGGTCACCAATGGCGTTCAGCACATCGCGCTGGCCGCCGAAAAGCCCGAAGGCGACGAACTGACCTATCCGCCGCGCAAGCCGCAGGAGCCGATCTTCGACCGGGTGATGATCATCCGTAACGTCTATTCGGCGTTCGTCATGGCCGGCGTCGGCTTTGCCTTGCTCTACTGGCTCATCGAGCATGGCTACGCCACGGACAGCGCGCGCAATCTGCTGCTCCTGCTCTTCGTCGTCTTCGAGAATTTCCAGGCGCTGAACGCGCGCTCGGAACATCACTCGCTTTTCTATAAGGGCCTCTTTTCGAGTCCGCTGCTCGTCGCAAGCGTGATCGGCGCGCAAGTCATCCATCTTCTGGCGGCGCATTTGCCCGTCCTCGCCGATACGCTGCGGATCGAGCCGCCGACGCTTGCCGAGTGGGGGGCGCTTCTCGCCTTGGGCGCCTCGCTGTTCGTGGTCATGGAGCTCGAAAAATGGTGGGGCGAGCGCCGCAAGCTCGCCAAGGCGCCACCCGAGGTCGCGGCCGCCGACGCGGGACTCGCCCGCCGGTATGCGCCCATTGCGGCGGGCCTCCTTCTCGTCGTCGCGGCCGGCGGGACGCTCTATTGGCAGGCCACGCGCGAGAGCGCGCGCGACGAGCTGGCGACAATCGACCGCGGTGGGCGCGACCGGACTGCCGATGCGGAGCGCGTCGCCGTTCCGCCGCCGATCGAGGCGTCCGCGCCGGTCTCGGGGAGAATTGAGGCGGTCGCATGCCACGACGGCGCTCTGGTCGAGGCGGGAAGCGTCTGCGCCCGAGTCATTCCGCCCGATCTCGAGGAAGAACTCGCGCGTGCGCGCAAGGCGCTGACAGTCGCCCAGGCTGCGCAGGGCAAGGCGGAGACCGGGCTGGCACGCGCCAAGGCGGCCTATGACAGCGCCGTGAGCCGGCGCGCGTCCAACGCCGCAGCCAGGGCCAATGCCCGCGCCGCGGCGGCGCGCGCGGAAGCCCGCCTGGCGCGAGTCCGGGCGGAGATCACCCGGCGCGAGGAGGCGCTGCGTGCGACGCTTGAGAGGGGCGCGCCACTGACGGCGCCCAGCGCCGGCACCGTCCGCGACAGCCGTCTCGAGCATGGCAAGCAGGTGCAGGCTGGAGAGGCGTTGCTCCAAATCGTGCCTGCCAGATAAGCCGCGCCACGCGCCTTGGCGCGTTGGGCGGCGCTCCGCTTTGTCCTGACAAATACGCCCGCCGGCCGTCGAGCAACTGGCTCTTCCCGCCGGCACGTAGACCGGTAGGCAGAGTCAATGAAAGCAAGTTGCCTGTGTGAGCATCGAAATATACCGAGGTTGCGACCGCCTTGTCGCCGATGTCGGGTGACGAAAGCACGCAATATTCATAAAGGTCCCGACTGCGCAGAATGTAGAGCGCAAGCGGGCATTCGATTCCAAAAACGTCTTCACGCGCTCGTTGCGCCATGGGCCGTTCGCCGGTCGCTTGCGCTTCTTCCCGTTCGAGCGGTTTGCGACTCTCCTCGCGCGACGGTGGGACCGGTTGCGCCCAGGCAGGCGGTTTATAGTCTAAGCAAAGCGTATAATTGTTTCCGTTGTTTCTACATTATTCGGCAAATGCTTCGCGCACTGAAATGCGTCTGGTGAAGACACATTCACGCCGCAATCTCTACGAAAACATGCCTGACTGAATCTGTCCGACGCGAGACGCAATTATGAAGCTACGGAATAAGACCGCGGTCGGTGTAGCGATTGGTGGCTTTCTCACAGCCACGAATGGAAACGCTGCACAAAGCCCAAACGACATCGAAGCACGCCTGCATGCGCTCGAAGCGCGCGTCGCCAAGCTACGGCCGCTCGAGGCGGAGATCGCCAAATTGCGTCGTGAGGCGCGCGAAGCGAAGGAACAGGCTCGGCAGGCCGCGAGCCAAGCAGGCAATGTCGCCAACGCCGGAACGGTCAAAGGGCCGCCCGGCCCGCCTCCGCCTCCCGTCTTTGTATCCTTCCGAAATGGTCTCTACGCCGAGACCGAGGACAAGGCTTATAGCTTCAAGATTGGCGGCCGGATGCAGTTCGACGGCGGCGGGGCGACGCAGCCGCTCAACGGTTGGGACGGCCAGGCAGGCGTGCGGCAGGTGCGTCTCGAAATCGAAGGAAAGGCGGCGAAATACTGGTTTTATAAGCTGCAGTACGATTTCGCCGGCTCCCAATATGGCACGCCATTCAACGCGCCGGTCCAAGGGGGCATTCGCGACTTCTATATCGCGTTCCAACATCCGATGCTCAGCTTGCCGTTCACAAAAGACCCGGCGTTTATCCATGTGGGAAGCTACTTCGAACCCTTCAGTCTCGAGTTTACATCTTCATCTCGATTCCGAGACTTCATCGAACGGGCCATGCCGGTCGAAACATTCGCGCCCAGTCGTCATCTTGGCGCGGCGATCGGCGCATATGGCGGCAATTGGTCGGCGAAGGGAGGCATCTTCACCACGAGCTTCGAAGACCTCAATACCAATCCTGCGGTTGGAACCCCCGCTGTGATCGGCGTTCCAGCCAAGGCGGGGTGGGTCCCAACGGGAGGGGGACAATATTTCGAACTCTCCGGCCGCATGACTTATGCGCCGATCATGACCGAGCATGATCTTCTGCACGTCGGGATATCGGGGCGTTATCACCAACCGAACAATGCGACGGGGCTTTCGGATGATCGTGCGCTCAGAGTCGGCAATCGAATTCGCTCGGAGGCCTATATGCTCAATCAAGGGCTGCTGGGGACCCCGGATCTCTCCTGCGGCTCGGTCGCCTTCCCGTTCGGCGCGACGGCCGTTTCCGGACACTGCGTCAAAAACATCGAGACATTCGGGGTCGAGCTGTCCGCGGCTCATGGGCCTTTTTCGGTGCAGGCGGAGTATTTCGGCCAGTTCGTCAATCGCAACGCGACCAATATCCTCCTCTCGCGTCTGGCGGGCGCCTTCGCCCCGGGAGGCGCTTCGCAGTATTTTAGCGGCTACTATGTTTACGGCCAATGGTATCTCACCGGCGAGGAGCGCGCGGCCGCGTATAACGTCAGTGACAAACTCGGCGCGAATTTCACCCAGATAAAGATCAAGCACCCGCTGAGTGAAGGTGGCTTTGGCGCGATAGGCGTCGCGGCGCGCTACAGCGAGGTCAATTTGAATAGCGGGCCATTCTCTGGGTCTGGCCTCTACAATATGCTGGCTTACACGACGTCAATTGCGCCTAATCCCACGGCGACCGCAGCCATCGCCAACGCGGGTGTGGTAGGCGGGCGCCAGGAGAATGTGACCTTGGGGCTCAACTGGTATCCCGATAACGGCCTTCATTTCCAGTTCAACTGGGTTCACGTCCTGCATGCGTCCGCGCCCTTGAACGATTACGCTTTCTTCACATCGGGCGTGCCCGCCCGTCAGGGACCATATATGAATGGGGCTCACCCGAACCTCTTTGAAGCGCGCGCCCAGGTTTATTGGTAAAAGTGCGGCCGTTTCGGCCCGTTCTGTAATACGCGATCCGCTCGAATGGTTCGTCGCCACTCTCGACGCTCTCGTCGCGAGCGATCGGGAATCCAGAGCAAGCCAGCGTTTTTGCGGCTCTGGATTCCCGGTCGTGATCAGGATCGTATTTCGGAGTCTTCCAGGGCCTCTTCAACCTCCGCCTGGTGAGCGGGCGTGTGCAAGGCCGCCTCGTCCTTAGGTAGAAGATGGCGGGGCAAATAAAACTTGTTTGCGATGAGTGTTGGAAGCAAAGCGGTTCCTATGATCGCGGCAACCAGGGTTGAATATTGCGCGTCATCGATAATCTTGTTGGAAAGGCCAAAGAGCGCCGATATCGTCCCGAAAGTCAGTCCTGACGCCATCAGCAAGGTCGTGTACATAGCGTCCTTGTGCGGCGCGTTGAATGCTCTCGCTACAGGGTAGACGCTGACGATCTTGGCGCCGATCTCGACGATAAGAAGCGCGACGACGCCGAAGGGCGCCATGAGCACCGTCGGGATGGACACGAAGTAGCCGGCGCGGACGAAATAAAACGGCGTCAATAATCCATTGGTGATCGCACGAAGACGCTTGACCAAGGCGGCATCGCGCCCAACGCTCCCCGCAAGCGCCATCCCGATCAGATAGGCGGGGAGCACCGCTTCGCTGCCTGCCCAGACGGCGAGCGCGCCAAGGCCCATCAGGCAAAAGAGCAAGAATTTGGCTTCGAATTCCGACGGCTTGCCGCCAAAAATCGCATAAGCGCGCGGCGTTATTTTTGGCAGGCCGACAAAGGCGCCGCCGAGGGCAAGAACGAACGCCAGCGTCTTCCAGGTGAAGGGGGCGAAGACGAGCCCGAGGGTGATGACGGTTCCAAGGTCGGTGATGAAACAAGCGGCAAGGATCGTCTTGCCATATTCGACCCGGTTGAAGCCGTATTCCATCATGACCGTATAAACGACGGCGACGGAGGTCGCCGCCAAGGCGATGCCGGCGAGAAGCGCGGGCGCGCTTTCCCAACCAAGAAGATAATGGGCGGCCGCCCAACACCCTATTGCTGGCAGCAAAAAGCTCGCCGCGCCGATGGCCGCCGCCTCCCGCCACTTCATTTTGAAGACGTCGGGGTCGAGTTCCGCCCCGGCAAGAAACGTCAGCAATATAGCGCCGATGCCGGCGAACGCCTTGACCCATGGCTCCTGGACCGAGAAGGCGCCGTAATAGCCGAGGGCGCCGAGCGCGGAGCCGGCAACCATGCCCACGACAATTTCCACAAGCGCCGTCGAGAAGCGATAACGGTGCGCGATGACGCTTGCGACAAGCGCTAAAGCGAAAACCAATGCGACTTGAGCCCAAATCCCTGCCATAACGTCCCCCGTGGTGTTTTATCGCGCGGCAAAGCGCTTGGTTTTCTTGGATTGCAGAGCCGCGGCAAACCCGAGGTCGGTCCCTGCCGCTGCGCCAAATAAAATCATTGGAAGCACCGCTTGCGCGCAAATGCGCCAATACCGAAGCCTGCCTGGTAATTTAGAAAGCTCAGCTCAGTGTGCGCTGGCCTCCCTTTCCATGACGCACCGGCCATCCCCTTCGTTTACGTCGCGCACGATATTCTTCTTGACGATCTCATCCGCGCGAGTCTTCGCTTCAGCAAGATCCTTATTGAATATCCCGGTCGTATATTCGCTCGTCGAGGTTTTGACGGTGGAGGCGGCGAGCGGCGCGGGCTCCGCGCCGACGTTGATCGATGTGACGGTCGAAAGGCCCGGACGCAACGGGGTCTTCTTGAGTTCGTCGGGATCGATCGCAATGCGGACGGGCACGCGCTGGACAATGCGGATGAAGTTGCCGGTTGCGTTATCGGGCGGCAAGGTGGCGAAAACGCTGCCGGAGCCCGGCACGAGGCCCTCGACGGTCCCGTGGAAAATCGCGCTCGACCCGTAGAGATCGACTTTAATTACGGCTTCCTGGCCGGGGCGTACCCGCGCCATGCGGTTTTCCCACAAATTGGCCTCGACCCAAAGATGGTCGAGGGGCACAATGTTGAGAATCTGGTCGCCGGGCCGCACGCGCTGCCCGACTTGAACCCGCCGCTTGGCGACATAGCCAGTCGTTGGCGCTCGAATGCTCTGGCGCAGGAACTCGATATAAGCGTCGTTGAAGCGCGCCTTCGCAAGCTCGACATCGGGGTGCGTCGTTGGCGTCACGCCGCCAAGCCGCGACTCCATCGCCTGATATTCCGCACGGGCTTCCCGCAGATCAGCGTCCTGCGCGGCGAGCGTATCTTCGGTATTCTGCAAAATCTGACGGGAGGCGGCGCCGCTCGCCGCCGCCTGCTTATAGCGCGCAAGATCATGGATCGTTCGCTCGCGAACGGCGGCGCGCGCCGTGACCTTCTGGCAGATTTGCCGGCGGTTGGCGAACAACGCCCCAACATTTCGCACGGCGCGACCAAGCTCTGCTTCAGCCTGGGCCAGCGCAGCGCGCGCCCGCTGCTCGTCGAGCTGAACGAGCACGTCGCCTTCCTTCACGAGTTGGGTTTCTTCGGCGAGGACCTTTGCGACGACGCCGGTCGCGTCGGCCTGCACCGGAAGAATGTTACCGCTGACAAAAGCATTGTCGGTCGTCACCCAGTCCCGGTCGTAGGTCAGATAGCGATAGGCGACGGCCAACACGCCAACGACGACTCCGATCGCCACCGCCTTCAGCAAGAAATTGCGGCGCGCGCGTATGCTTTTGCGGGAGAGCGGGGCGTCTGTCTGTTCCGCGTTCAAAATCAGCCTCCTCCAAGCGATTGGACGACATCGACGACCGGGGTGATCGGATCGGTCTCCGGCGCAGGCCTCGGCTCATGGGCTTGCGGGCCAGCGTCATAGCCGCCGCCGAGAGCCTGAAACAAATCCACCGTTGCGATGAGTCGGTCGCCTTCGATGCCGCGCTGGATAAAGACGGCGTCCAGCATGTCGGCGTGTTGCTGGATGAATTCACGCCGATCCTGCAGGCCGCCGCCTAGCCGGATGCGCGCAAGCTCGACCTCGGCGCGTCGCGCCCGGATAAAGCGCCCCTGCGACTCGTGCTCCGCCCTTGCGCGCTTCAGCGTGGCGAGCGCGTCGGCGACCTGCTGCGCGGCGGTGAGCAGCGTCTCATTGTAGGCGTCGACCGCCTGGTCGTAATCGGCGCGCTGGGATTCGAGATTGCCGGTGAGCTTGCCGCCCTGGAAGATCGGCAGATGCAGTCCGGGCGTGACGCTGTAGACCATGGCGCCCGGGTTGAACAAATAGCCGCCAAGCTTTGCGAATTGCGTCGAGGTGACCGAGGCCTCGAGCCCCGCCGAGACCGACAGATCGATCGAGGGCAAAAACATGGCTTTGGCGGCGTGAATGCGTTCGGCCCAGGCTTCCGCGCGACGTAGCGCCGCCATGAGATCCGGGCGGTGGGCCAGCAATTCGATCGGGAGTTTACTCGGGAGAGCGGGCTGCGCCGGCGCAACGCTTTTTCTCCGAGCGAATAGACCGCGCGCAACGTCCGGCCCCTCGCCCATCAGGCGCGCGAGCGCGTTCTCCTGAATCTCGATCGCCGCCGTCAATGCGGCCTCGCGGCGGACGGCCGCCTCTTCATTGCTCCGCGCCAGTTGGACGATGTCGAGGATTTCGATGCCGGTTTGGTAACGCGTCTCGGCGAGCTGACGCAGCTCGCGGCGCAAGCCCGTCAGTTCCTTGGCGAGCTTGAGTTGCTCCGCCAGAATATAGCCGCGCAGATAGGCGCGGGCGACGCTTGTCGTCA
>NZ_JASIRC010000003.1:0-158371 GCF_030063565.1 Methylocystis sp. JR02
GCATTTTGGATGGATTGGCGACGTGTTATTACGGCGCAATGCCCGCCGACGAACTACCCCTGCTGACTTTCTCAAGCGCACCGGCGTTCACGCGTTGGTTGGCGTCTCAGCAAGACGACTCTCCGGGTGCTTGGCTGAAATTCTCCAAGAAAGGCGCGCCAGAGCCGACAATCAGCAAGTCGGACGCCATAGACCTTGCCCTCGCTTATGGCTGGATTGGTGGGCAGTTGGGAAGCGTGGACAAGTTTTACTTCAAGACGCGGTTCACCCCACGCAAGCCAAACAGCGCTTGGTCCAAAATAAATTGTGCCCGTGCCGAGCGGCTAATCGTGTCCGGCCAGATGACCCAACAAGGGCTGGCACAAGTTAACGCAGCAAAAGCGGACGGGCGATGGGAAGCCGCGTACGCGTCACAGAGCAGCGCCACCCCCCAAGCCGATTTGAAGGCAGCGTTGGATGCGGACCCATGCGCGCGTGAGATGTGGGACGCTTTGGACTCGGCAAACCGCTACGCCATCATCTATCGGGTCCACCAAGCGAAGACTGCCGAAAAGCGTGCAGCGAAGATCATCGAGTTTTTAGCAATGCTTCGTCGCGGCGAGACCATCCACCCTCGCCGCGTCGCTCGTGGCTCAAATTCATAAATTTAGATTTCTGCAATATGTCACGCGTCAGTCAATAGTGTCGGTTTCATGCGGATTTGCCAATCGGCTCGAAGAATCCGTCAGGAATCGGTTTCGTCATCGGAAATATCCTTCTGCTGCGGAGGGTGGTTGAGGATATCGAGCGCCTTGCGGATGTCCGGTCCCAGACCGGCAAGCTCGGCATCGATTTTGGCGTGTCCCACCCGCCAGATCGACAGTGCAGCATGGAGCACGGCATGACCCTTCGCGGTGAGCGCAGGGCGGCGGATGCGCTTATCGCGATCATCGCGACGGACGTCGATCAACCCGTCGCGCTCCAATCCCTTGAGCGCGGCGCTCATGGTGGTCTGGTCCATGCCGAGAAATTCGGAAAGTTGGCCGAGCGACATCGGGTTCGGCGCGTTCAGCGGCATCATCAGCGAGAACTGGTTGTTGGTGATACCCAGCGGGCGGAACATCGCATCGAACCGCCGCGCAAGCCGGCGTGCTGCACGCTGCGCGGCGAAGCACAGGCAGGTATCGCGCACATGCAGCACATCCGCCAAGGAGAGTGGGCCGTTCGGTTCGGTCATCGTGGTTTGACTCGATCTATATATATTGATATCAATGTTTGCTCGGGCAGGCAAGACTCTGCGTGAGATCAAGACAGCCCGCGTGAAACAGGGAGAGTTCTCATGTATATCAGCGGTTGGGTTGTGCCGGTTCCCACGGCGAAGAAGGCCGATTTTAAGGCTTGGGTGGACAGGGCCTGCGCCTTCTTCAAGGCGGGCGGCGCGCTCGAAGCTGTCAACGGCTGGGGCGATTTCGTGCCGGACGGCCAACTTACCTCGCTGCCCATGGCGGTGAAACTGGAACCTGGCGAAACCGTGGTCTTCGGCTGGATCACGTGGCCGGACAAGGAAACCCACGAGAAAACCATGGGCGCCATGCGCGGGCATCCGGAGCTGGGTATGTCCGGTACTCTCCCGCTCCCCGTCGATGGCCGCCGCATCATCTTCGGGACCTTCACTGAACTTAATCGCGCGTGAGGATGTCGGGTCAGGTTTTGTCGCATATTTTTGAGTTTCGCAAACGGCGCAACGAGCGGGAAGGGAACCTAGCGAAGAGGTTCTGGTGCGAACGGCGCATCTCCGCAGCGTGCGTCCGTGTCAATGCTCCCACGCCGTCAACAGCCTACACGGCACCGTCAAGTTAACGCGGTCTGGAGGATCGGCGCGGTAGAAGGGCTGTCATGCCGAACAATCCCACCCTTTATCGCCGCCATCGTTTCCCGCCAGAGGCTATCGCCTACGCCGTTTGGCTCTATTTCCGCTTTCCCCTCAGTCTGCGAATGGTCGAGGAGATGCTCGCCATGCGCGGAATTGAGGTGACTCTCGAAACCATACGTCAATGGGCTGAAAAGTTCGGGCGTCAGTTCGCTGCTGACATTCGCCGTCGCGCCCCGCGGCGAGGCGACAAGTGGCATTTGGACGAGGTTGTCGTCTCGATCGCTGGCAAGAAACACTGGCTCTAGCGCGCGGTCGACTAGGATGGATTCGTTCTTGAGTTCTTGTTCAAAGCCGGCGTGACCGCAAAGCCGCTCGCCGCCTCATGCGCAAACTCCTGCGAAAGACGGCCACAGCGCCGCGCGTCATAATCACAGACAAACTGCTTTCTTATGGCGCGGCGCGCAAGGACATCGCGCTGAAGGTCGAGCATCGCCAGCACAAAGGCTTGAACAACCGCGCCGAAAATTCGCATCAACCCACGCGGCGACGGGAGCGGATCATGAAGCGGTTCAAATCGACGCGACAAGCCAGCGGTTCTTGTCCATTCACGATCAGCTCGCCAATCTCTTGCCCCGCCCTGAACACCAAGCGGCAAACGCCCGTCGAACTCATCGCGCGGAGGCGGATCCGCAGCTCTCGGCGCGCATAGCTTCCTCGATTCGCGCCGTTGCTCTCAACGCTGCATGCGGAAGCGACTCGAAGTAAAATTAATCTTTCAACCGAAGCGGCCGGCTCGACATCACTTTACGACCGGAAATTTCGATGCGGCTGTCATAAAGGGGGCGAGCCGCCAGCTCATGTCGCCTTTTTTGCCAAAAGCTGCAGCAGCGCCGAGGCGATCTATGGCGCGCGTCAATCAGGACGGATACGTTCTCGTCGAAATCGTTCAGCTTCGCCGCAACGCCAAGGCCGCCCAGCGATTGCTAAAGCGCCTTCTCCATAAGCAGGGCTGCTGCCCTCGGCGCATGGTCACCGACAAGCTCGACTCCTATGCCGCAGCGCGACGGAAGATCATGCCGGCGGTCGAGCATCGATCGCACAAGGGTTTAAACAACCGCGCTGAGAATTCCCATGTCCCGTTACGAAAACGGGAGCGCGCGATGCAGGGGTTCCGATCGTGGAGAGGGTTGCAGCGTTTCGTCGATTTCTTCTCCGCGCTCCGCAACCTGTTCCTCCCGCCCGACCTTCTCGCCGCTCCGCCATCGTCTCCATCGATGCAATGGGAAAGAGAAAAACCGTCGCCGCCCGCATCGTCGAAAAAGGCGGAAAAGGTGGATCATTTATAGCTCTTGGCAAGTTCACTTCTTAAAGCGGAGGTATCACGAAATCAAATATCACGCAGCTCCTCCCGCCTGATTCTTGCGAAAGACCGCGGGAGATATGCCAAAAGTCCGTTTGAATGCGCGGCTGAAGGATGCTGCCGATTCATAGCCGCAATGTTCCGCCAAGCGATCAACCGTGATCCCGGTCTCGGCAAGCCTGCGGGCGGCGATCTGCATGCGCCAATAGGTGAGATATTCAATCGGCGACATCCCGATTTCGCCAGAAAAACGCTCCGCGAGAACCGATTTCGAAATGCCTGCCCGTGCGCATAGCTCGGCTATCGACCAGTCAGTCCAAGGTTCCGCATGGATCAAACGCAGCACTGTCGCAAGTCGCCTGTCAGACATGGCCGCGAAAATGCCCCTGCTGATTGCTCCAGTTTCGATCAGGTGCCGCAAAACGAGGATGAAAAAGCCGTCACACAGTCTCTCGATCACCGCTTCATTGCCGAAACGCTCAGCAACTGCCTCGCTGATGACCATCGCGATCAATCGGTGGAGATCCTCCGCAACTATGTGTCGGCGAAAAATGATTTCGGCCGGCAGAGTTTGCCAGAGCAGCGACTGCGGCACTTGCAGTCGAATCTCGCCGCAAACAAAGCCGGCATCTCCGTCAGCTATCCCGGCAATTCTAGTCGTCGAGCCGTCGCGCGGCAGGTGCGTCGGACTGTAGGAAATGAAGTGCTCCGCCGCTTGCGGCAGAAAAAGCATCAGATCGCCTTCTTCGACGCGGACTGGCTCGGCAAAGGCAGATGAGTGAACAAATCCTTCGCCTTTCGTAACGAGATGGAACCAGATCGAGCGGTCGGAATTGTGATCCATGACCCATTCGCCGCATGCCCCGCCCGCATAGGTGAGTTTGGCTCGAAGGTTCAATCCATTAGCGAGTGCGGTCAAGGCGTCCACGGCGAACTCCCGGAAAATCTGACTGGTCTTGCGGATTTCCTGCGATGGGAGCACGCGCGCCGCAGGGGTAGTTTCCCACCATCGAAACAGTCTCCGATGGAGAGGACGAGATGCAAATTATCACTGAAACGGTCATCGAGAAGCCAGCTGACGCCATTTGGGGCATCGTCGGCGACCGGTTCGGGCAAGCTTACGAATGGGCTAGCCTTCTCACTCACAGTACAGGCCACGGCGCTCCGCTGAGCGGGCAGGTTTGCGAAGCCAGAACCTGCGACGTGAAGGGCATGGGCAATATCCAAGAACGGCTCGTCGAGTTCGATCCTGGACGACATGTCCTTAGCTATGAAGTGACGAAGGGCTTTCCGTTCTTCGTCCTGCGCGGCGTCAATCATTGGCAAATAAGTGGGCTTGGCGCCACCCGGTGCCGCGTGACGACGACAGCCAGCATCACGACCAAGGGCGTCGTCGGCTTCATGATGGCGCCGATGATGCGGATGCAAATGTCCGGCATGTTGCGCTCCATGCTGGAAGACTTGAAGCACTATGCCGAGACGGGCCAGCCACATCCGAGGAAATTGAAGTCCGTGCGCGCCGCAAAGATCGCCGCCGCGCGCGCCTGATCGCTTGTTCTTTTTTAAACCGGGCTTTCTTGTGGGCGGCGGCCAGATGATGGCCACCGCCCCCGGAGCGGTCTGGCAATTTCGCGCGAATTGTCCGTTTCGAACCAGCACACTTCTATGATCGATCACGCAATGCGCGGTTTCCGCCGTTGCGTGATCGGCCCTCGGCGCTTCGGCCCGCCGGGCCGGGCTGGGGCGTTTCAAGCCGCAATCATAGGCTGCCAGTTGTATGGCCCGAACGCCTCGTCCACCTCGGTGTCAAAAAGGTGGTTGGTGTAGTTGCTAATGGTCTTCACCGATATCGCCAACAGGATTTCCAGCACGTGCCGCTCGCTGAATCCAGCCACGAGGAACGTTTGCAACTCATCTTTCAACGGGCGGCCGCGCCGGGAAAGCAGAGCGCAGGTGAAAGAGGAAAGCGCTTGAAGGCGTGCGTCTTCGAGGGGCTTCCCGTCGCGCAGCGCTTCAAGAACGGGCGCGCTGAGACCCGACATCCTTTCTCCAACCAGACTGTGCGCGGCCATGCAGTAGGCACAACCGTTCTGGCGGCTGATGGTGAGAAACACTACTTCTTGCTCCACCGGGGTGAAGCCGCTGCTTGTCCGGAAATGTTTGTACCCTGTCAGGTAGGTATCGAGGACGCCCGGCGAATTGGCCATGTTGGCATAGAGGTTGGGAACGAAACCGAGGGACTTGCGCGTTGATTCCATTGCCGTACGCGCCGCCGGATCATCTACCGATTCTTCGGTAAGCAACGGCAGAGTAAGTTTTGCGAGTGCGTTCATAATTCGGATTTCCTGTCCTTGAGTAGCAATCACGACCGGCGTTTCGGCTCACTGCGGCGTGATCACGGGAGCAGGTTAGCGTTCACTCGCAGATTGCCCCATGTTCGCAAGACCGGCAAAACGGTCCAGAAGTCCGGAATATCGTCCGGCGCGGTGTCGGGCGCCAAGCGCGTGGAAATGGCCTTTACAGCCCGAGCCGCCAGCGCCAAGCGGTCATGGCGTCCGCGCTCGATCTCGCGCGCGAGCGCAGCTCGCTTCACCGACAGCTTAGACCGACCGGTTTCCTGCGAGGCAAAATCCAAGAGCCGATTAAGGATCGGCAGATCCTGTAATTCTGATCGCTTCTATGCCGTTGGGTGTCGACGCCGCGCGGGGAATTGGATGGAGCCTCCGGCGGATGATCAGACCTCCGAGCCGAACCGGCAAAAGATGGCGCAGGCCTCGTCAAATGGTCCCGCTTCGGGTCCGGAACCGACGTCCAGTGGAGCCCCAGGATCTCGGGAAGATTCTGCGCTGACCCCATGTTGCGAGCGCTCGAGTTGTCGGATGAGTCCGACTTCCAAGCAGTGGAAGGGATTTTTCGACGGGGCATAAAAAGCAAAGAATGCGGTTTTATACCGGCTGATCAGCTCGTCATCGAGACGAACGCTCCTTTTCCCCGTTTGATCAAAGTGCACAAAAGGGGCGATCCGGATGAATATTGGATAATGCATTGAGGCATGCGCTCGATCCTGAGGATCTGGACGTGCGCGATTGATTGGTATTGTAGGGCAGCTCATCCGTCTTTGTGAAGGGAAACCGGTTGTCCGCCCATCATGCAGACGCAAATGGCCAGCAGCATGGATTGGGGCAATTTGCTTCCTGTGCAGTCCCTCCCCTACGCCCGATCTGAAATCAGCCTCGCGGGCGCCGTCAATGGCCGCCATACGAAAAATGTTGGTAGTCGACCGTATGCCTCCATCTTCCGCCCCAGGACCACCCGCGCCGCGCGAACGCCCGGGTGACCACGTCGCCCTCCAGGATGATCCCCGTTACCCCGATATGACGCTCCTGCGGCTCGTCATAGGCCTTCCCAGCCTCGGGCGCGGTCAGGGCTCCTTCCCGATAGGGGTTCTGCACCGGGTTGATGTCGATTGCGAGACCGAGCGCATGTTTTGAAAGGGCGCCGTGATCGGTTGTGCGGCAGTTGAAGCCACTCGTATTGTTCGCCGCGATGGATTTGTCGTCGTTTCCCTCGAAGTCGTCGACGAGGCGCATCTGATAGATGCGGAACTTTCCGCTGTTGTAAATTTCGTCGAAAATCGCGGCGACGTGCGCAGCAGTTTTCCGCGCGATGACGAGTTCGCCGCTTTGCGTCACACCGTTGAAATCCCGGTAAGGAACCTGCATCAGGACGAGTTCCTCGCGCTGTGCGCAGGGCAGCTCCGCGCGCCATGACCGGCCCTGCATATAGCGCCACACATTATCTGGGATCGGGCCATAACGCGCGCGCGGATTCTGGGCTGTCGCGGGCAGGACGCCGGATAGCAAAGCGGCGAGAAACGTCACGCGCGCAATCTGTCGGCTGCGCCGAAACGTCATCGACATGTCGCGCTCCTGTGGGTCTGTCTGCATCCGATGGCCAGACTGTTCAAGCTTCGACCTCCGTATTCTCGCACGCCTCGTCCTCCGCGCCGTCTGCCTCGATCAGCCCGAGTGCGCCATCAAGCGCCGCTTCGATTTCATCATCGAGCGCCGTTGCGCCAGCGGCCCCGAGCGCATCGAGATCGGGGAGATCCCGCAGGCTGCCGAGCGCGAACATTTCGAGGAAGCGTTGCGTCGTCACCCAGGCGATCGGCGCGCCGGGCTCCGGGGCGCGCGGGCCGGGGGCGATGACGCCGCAATTCTTCAACCGTCCGAGGACGTCGCGGCTGATGTCGTGGCCGGCGAGGCGCGAGAGTTCGGCGCGGGTGACCGGCTGCTGATAGGCGATGGCCGAGAGCGCCAGCATTTCCAGTTTGGTGAAAGCGGGCGGGCCAGCGTCTTTCGTCTCGTTGAGCGACCGTAGCGCCTCGGCGTGGCGCGGGCGCGTGCGGAACTGCCAACCCCCAGCGACGAAAACGATCTCGTACGGGCGCGAGCGCAGCTCAGTGTTGATGTCGGCGAGAAGCGCGTCGAGCCGGCAGGCATCGCCGACGAGGTGGGCGAGCGTCTCGCGCGGGACGGGTTGAGGCGAGGCGAAGATCGCCGCCTCGACGCGCCCCATCCACTCCCGCCAGCGCATCCCCTCTGGCAGGTCGGAAAGGGCGCGGTCGAAACGGGCGGGTTTCGGGCGACTCATAGGCCGTAGATCCTGAAGGTCTCTCGACCGGAGAGTTCGCGCACCGCGCCGAGCGCGACGAGGCGATCGAAGAGACGCCGCGCGGCGCGATCCGACATGCCGACGCGGGCCGCGGCGGCGGCGGGCGTGACGCCGTCGTCGGCAAGCACCATGTCGACGACCCGACCCGCGCCGCGCGCCCGCAAGGACGGCGCCACCGTCGTGAGCTTTTCGGCGCGCCGCGCCAGATCGGCGGCGAGGGCATGCGCCTCCGCCACCGCGAGGCCATAGGCGACAGCGACCGCGTCGAGCCAATCTTCGTCCGACGGGCGCGGCCGCTTGCCATTTGGTCCACGGCGCAGCGATGGATGCAGAATCGCGACGGCGAGTAAGGGAACCGGCCGCGACCAGTCGAGCCGCATCGCAAGCGCCAGGTCAGCGATCCACAGCGCGAAGATTTCAGCGTCGAGCGCTGACCCTGCGGCGCAAAGTTTCATCGCGACCGCGCTGGCGCGGGCCGCCACGGCGAGCGGATCCGGCGCATCGGCCACGCAACTTTGCAAGGCTTTGGCGCCCGAGCCGACATCGAGCGACGCGGACAGGCCGAGAAGCGAAAGAGCGGCCGCGAGCGACGCCGCCTCAAAGCGCGCGGGGCGTCCCGCAAGGCGCCGGAACAGCCTGTGGATGCGCCCCGCCGGGCTGGTCTCACCGCCCCCGGCAAGATGTTCGGCGTCGCGTAAGGCCCCCGCGTCTTCGCGCAGCCGGCAGAGCGTCGCGCAAGATTCGGCGGCGCGCAGCGCGAGGCGCTGGCGCAGGCAGCCGGCATAGACCGGCTCGCCCTCATCGGCGCCGCGCAGGATCTGGTCAAAGAAGGCGAGGCCGGCGCCGGCGACAAAGGCCGCCGCGTCCCGCTCCGTTTTCTGAGGGCGCGCCCAGCGCGGAAGCGGTTGAATTTGCGGATCCTTCACGGCCGCTGGGGCGGCGGCGCGGCGCGCCCGCTTGGGGCCGGATGGCGTGGCTGAGGTCACGTCGGGCGTCGGGTCCGAATCGACAAGCGTCATGGGTAAAATCCTAACCGACGGCGGCGCTTTGTCACGGATTTTTCGCGCGTGTCCGCCGCGCTTGTCTTTCTTGTGTTGTGTCCGATAATGTGCGCTTATCGGACACAAATCGAGAGGCGCGGATTTCTGGGCGGTAAGCCCGCTTTTCGACCTTCCAAAGCCCGCCGAGGCGTCGGATTTTTCCGCCCGAAACCACGCCCAGCGCCCCAAAAGGGCGCTAAAACGAGGACGAGATGGCCAAGAACGACGACACTCCAGACGCCGACGACCCCAGCGGCGCGCCGCTCACCGAGCAGGCCCCCTCGCCCCATCTCGCCGCGCTCTCGGAAAAAGCCCGCGACTACGCCCGCGCCGCGCGCTCGGAAAACACCCAGCGCGCCTATGACGCCGACTGGCGACACTTCGCCTCCTGGCTGCGCCGCCAGGGGCTCGATCCCCTGCCCCCGGACCCGCAAACCGTCGGGCTCTATCTCGCCGCCTGCATGGAAGCGGCCCCAGGCCGCAATCCGTTGAGCGTCTCCTCGCTCGAGCGCCGGCTCTCGGGCGTCTGCTGGCGCTATCGCCAGCTTGGGCTCCCCCTCGACGCCTCGGATCGCCATATTGCAACGGTGCTCGCCGGCATTCGCCGGACCCACGGCCGCCCGCCGGTCCAGAAAGAAGCGATCTTCGCCGAGGAGCTGCTCGCCATGCTGGCGACGCTCCCCAACGATCTGCGCGGCCTACGCGACAAGGCCATTCTCGCCATTGGCTTCGCCGGCGGCCTGCGCCGTTCGGAAATCGTCGGACTCGATTGCGGCGCCGGCCAAAGCGAGGACGGGACCGGCTGGATCGAAATTTTCCGCCCCGCGAACGGCGGCGAGGCGGGCGCTCCAGAAGCCTCCGGCGAAGGCGGCCTGCTGCTCACGATCAATGGCAAGACCGGCTGGCGCGAGGTCGAGATCGGCCGCGGCTCCTCGCCCCTCGCCTGCCCGGTCGCCATGCTGGAGACCTGGCTACGGCTCGGGCGGATCAGTCACGGGCCGGTGTTTCGCCCCGTCGCGCGCAAGAATGGCGGCGTCGCGCCGGAGCGCCTGACCGACAAACATGTCGCGCGCCTCGTGCAAAAAACCGCGCTTGCCGCCGGCCTGCGCGGCGACCTCCCAGAAGGCGAGCGCCGCCTGGCCTTCTCCGGCCATTCCTTGCGCGCCGGCCTCGCCTCCTCGGCGAGGATCGAGGAAGCGCATGTGCAAAAACACCTCGGCCACGCTTCGCCGGAGATGACCCGGCGCTACCAACGTAAGCGCGATCGCTTCAGGGTCAATCTCACCAAAGCCGCGGGGTTGTGAACGACGCGGACCAATCAGCTCGTCGAATGTTTCCCGATGGCGGCCGGCACAGCCGCGCACGGGATGCTCGACCCGCTCGGATCCGCCGAAAGCCTTCTAACCGGCCTTGGACAGGCCCCTACCGGCCGCCGGGACAGCCGCAACTTAGCCGGGTCGGCCGGCCTATCTTGGCCGTCAGCCGCGGCGACGTCCTTGCCGAGCGGCGCTCCTTGGCGCAAATCATCCACCATCACCCCGCCCTTCTCCGCTCGCGCGCCTTGCCGCGCAGCAGCGCCATCAGCACTGGCCCGAGCGAAAACTCCCCTGCCCGCGCCTTGGCGGTCAGAACGCGCAAATAGCCGCCGGCCGATTTGATTTCATCGCCGCGCTGCAGGATCGCCGCAACGACAATCGAGGCGTCATGTTCGCCCAACGCCTTCAGCGCCTGCGACCAGGCGTCTGGCGAGACGCCGAGCGCCGAGCGGACGGTCGCCGCGGTCGAAACCAAGTCGCGCCAACATGAAATCTCGCCGCCCTTGGCGTAATCCAAGATATCCGGACAGGCTTGCAGCACCATCCCCAGCGGATAGGTTTTCGGCGCCGTGGTCGAAGAAGCGGCTTTTGGATTTGAGCTCGAGGTTTCGGGAACGCCGGTCGGGCCGGTGTCCCTTTCCCCGGGTCTTGTCCCCAACGGTTCAGCCCTGCCTTCTTGGAGGCTAGGTTCAAGGTCAGAAATGTTTGTGATTTGATTCTGTATGTGGCGCTCAGTTTGAGACTCATTGGCGCTCTTTTGTTGGCCATTCACGTGAATTTCCAGCGCCTTCTGGATTTCCGCCGCAAACGCAGAAAGATCCCCCGCCAAAATGACAAGATTGGCGCGCGAGAGATTGCGCGCGTAACGGCTAGACAGCGTCACATAACGTTTGTGGAGCCCAGCCCAATCCCGGATTTGGACGCCGTCCCAATCGATCCCGGGGACGGCGACCCCCTCCTCCATCCCCGTTTCGATCATTTTGACAATGTCGCGCCGGACGATCGTGATCTTCTCGCGCAGCAACGCGATGGCGCGGTTCTCGGCGCGCACCTCTTCGGCGAGATTTTCAATCTCTTGCGCGCGCGCGACAAGCGGCGTCAGATCGAAGCCATAGGCCTCGTCGATTTCGCCGCCCTCGCCACGCCGCGCGAAGCGTTTGCCGTTGGGCGAGTCGCGCCGGATGATCAGGCCAGCCTCGACCAACGACGCCAGATGTCGGCGCAAAGTCGCCGGCGCCATCCCATGGGCGCGGATCGACAGTTCTTTGTTGGAGGGGAACACCACAAGGCCGGGGGGCGGCCCATCGTCGCCCTTCCCTTCGGCCTTTGAGTTGCTCTCAGGGAGAGTCAGCGCCGTCTCCTGATGGAAACTCAAGAGCGCATGCAGCACCGATAGCGCGCGGTCGGTGACGCCGAGCGCTGCTTTGGCTTCGGTGAGGGCGCGAAACAGCCGCCATTTATGGACGACGGTCTCGGATGCCTCGGCCTTCGCTCGGAAATCGCGCGTGACCGTCTGCGCCTGCACCATGGCAAGCGACAGCGATCGCCGCCCGAAGGGCGTCGTTGGATATGTGCGCATGATCCTTTGCCTCGTTCAGGCAAAAGAAATCCGCTCGCCGAAACGGCGCCGACCCTTGACAGAAATTTGCGGAAGTGATTCTCTTTAGCTGCTACACTTACAGAGAGGCTTCCGGGCGGGAACGTTTCGGGGGCCTTTTTCTTTTGCGAAAACACCTCGCTTGGTTGATAAGAGAACTAATTACCCTCGACCGGGTAGACGCTTACGAGAAACCGGTCACGCATCGGGTAAGACAGGGATCCTGTTTTCACTCGGCCCCATGTCTCTCCTGATATTCGCGGTAGATATTCGGCAGTTCGTTGAGCAGGAACTCTCCGAAGTCGGGGGCGGCTTTTTCATCGACAACGAAGGTCGTGCGGCCGGGTGAACGGTGGTACGTCGCGATTCGCCGCCCTTCCTGATCGCTCCAGATTTTTTTCTCTGCGATGACTCGAGGTTTTGCATCGAGCGCCGCCAATAAGGATACGAATCGCGCGTCACTATCAGCCGCCATAAAAGCTTGATCGTCGGCGAGTTTTATTAGGAGCGGCCTTATGTCTTGTAAGGCAAGCTTCTCAGCCAACAATGCCCAGCGAGGGCGCCCGGTCCTCGGGGCGGGACCAATCAAACGGACAACTTCGGAAGGGATCGCGCGGCCTATCGAAATCAGCCGGGAAAGTTGCGTTTTTTCCACGCTGAGAGCAGCCATTATGACTTCACGCTCGAACCCACGATCTTCGATTGTCACAGCGAACATCGCGCGTTCAATATAACTAAGTTCCAGGCGCGCCGAGTTCTCCTGTCCCTGCGCAACGACAAGTTCAGAGTCAGAGAGTTCTCGCACAACAGCGCGCACTGGCTTGCCGATTTCGGCCGCCGCTCGCACGCGCCGATGGCCGTAGGCTACTTGATATCGGCCTGCCTTCTCGGAGTGGGGTCGGACCAAGATCGGAACTTGCTGGCCGTGTTCGCGAATCGATGCGACCAAAGCTGCATGCTCATCAGACGGCATTCCCAGCCTGTCTGTTATGAAAGATGACTCAATAAGTGCGGGATCTATCTCTACTACCGTGTCGCCGGCAGCTATAAGCGCTCGGGCTTCCTCGGCAGCATGGGCTAGCTTCCCTAGGGAGCGGCCCATCGCGCCGACGGCACCTGACCGAACCAATTGCTTCGGGGAGTCATCGATGCTTGTGACGCTCGGTTCAGGGGAGCTCGCGGAGTTGCCATCTGGCAACCGCCGTTCCTTGGTCATCAACAGAGTGCGAAGAGTGTCTTTGCGGCTCACGGCTCACGCCTCCACGCTCGTTGCATCAAATTTTCGATTTCCGTATTGACCGCATCCAGCGATTCCAGGGCCCGGTCGTACGTAGCCCGTGTAAAGTTCTCGCGTCCGACTTCGTAAAGCGTCTGTTTAGAAAGGCCGGCATCCGAAATCGCGGTGGATTTCAGCATTGTGTTGGTGAGGACTCGCTCGCGAAACAGCGAACGCATAAATCCCACCATTTGTGTTTGCGGACCATCGGACGGCTCGAAGCGCGTCACGACATAGCGGATAAAGTCGTAGTCTAGGTCAGCACCGGCCTCCTGGACGACTGATAGCAAGTCGGACGCCATCAATAGAAACTGGCACATCGACATCACGTCCAACATTTGGGGATGAACCGTGATGAGGATCGATGAGGCGGCACACAATGCCCCCAACGTCAAAAATCCCAACTGAGGAGGACAGTCTAAAACCATCACGTCATAGCGATCTTCGACCTCCCCCAAAGCGGTCGCGATCCGGCCAAAAAACGTTTCACTTTCACCTTCAACGAGCGCTTTGGGCGTATCGTGCTCAAACTCCATGAGTTCGAGATTCGCAGGGACAAGATCGAGCCCTGAAAAATACGTCGACCGCACCACCTGGGCGAGAGGTCTTCTTTCTCGATCGTAGCGGATTGCGCCGTATAAGGTCTCATTGGGTCCGATGTCGAATTCAGGCTGATAGCCGTGCAAGGCGGTGAGCGACGCCTGCGGATCGAGATCGACCGCGAGCACTCGGTAACCCTTCAATGCAAGGAATTGCGCAAGATGCGCCGCAGTTGTGGTCTTCCCCGAGCCGCCTTTGAAATTAACGACCGAAAGTACTTGGCACCCCTCACCATTGGCCCTCCGGGGGAGATATCGTTTTCCCTTCCCGCCCTCTTCCAAGAGCTTTCGCAATTCGTTGATTTGCTCGAGAGTATAAGAGCGCCGTCCGCCCGGGCCGATATCTGGCTGCGGCCCCTTGCCGCCCAAAGATAGTTGGCGCAGATAGCCGTCTGCGACACCTATCAGTTTCGCAGCTTCGCCCGACGAAAAGCTTCTGAGTGCCTTTTTCGACTCTGGCGGAAACAACGTTTTGCGTAACTCATTAAGCTCTTGCGACAATGCGCTGCCGTCCCCCGCAATGACCGAGGTCATTTTTGGCTTGGTAGCTTCCATGGTCGATCGTTTCTCCGCTTTGGCAACATATCTACGCCGAAATAGCAAATCGCGCGTGTGGTGCGTAACTATGACAACCTGATTCTTTGATTCTTGCAACATTTAAAGGGTTAATAGATCCTTACCGTCTTACCCCGCCTCTTGAGTTGCCAGCTGGCAACAAAATTGATACGCGGGTCGATCAGGACACAGGCGCGGCTCGCGAAGAAGGCGCGGCCAAACCTAAGAGCCTATCATCGTCCTTCGGCCCGGGGGGCTCATACGCCACCCTTCGCAAACCTCCACGCCGGAACCCACATCTTCCGCGCCTTGTCGGTGAGGTTCTCGACGATCCCCGATCCGAGAAAGACGATAACCCCGATGGGAAGCGCTTCGAGCATCGCGTCGTTGCGCTTGAATGGCGCCGCGCTCTTGTGGAGTCCATTCCAGTTTGGAGGCGACCTGCGGAGCTTTGCGGTTGTCCGCCCAGCGAGCGGCGATCCGCTCCGCGCCCCTCGGGTCGGCTTCTTGAAGGAGGATGTCCGTGTGCTACGCACGCACCTTGTCGAGCGCATCCCAGATCCGACGAGATCGTTGCAATCTGCTCCCGCCGGCGAAAACAATGCGAAGACCGGGGGGCAGTAGCACCTGCATGTCTGCAAGCTTTCTGGCGTTCAGGAAATCTCGGCTGTCGGCCGCCGACAGGGCGCGGTGATTGGCTTGCGACCCTGAGCGCGGGCACCGGGAGGAGCCAATCGCGGTCGCGTAGAGCTCCGCGAGATGGTCGCGGAAGAATTCGAAGGCGTTGCGACGCTCGACCAGCGTCAGCCCTTGCGCGATTAATCGCTCCAGTTCGACCGATCCGGATTTCCGAGCCGTCTTGTTCGGCCTGCGAGGCCGTTGCGCGGTTTCATTGTCGTCGAGTTCGCGTTCAATGCGCTCGGCCTTGCGATGGAAGAGATTGACGAAGGATCACAGGAAGTGGGTAGATCGGCCTCGAGGCGGGGTGTCGAGAAGGAGGCCGGACAGAGCGTCGACGGCGGATTCGAGCGCAAGAGACGCGGCATCCGAAGAGGGCAGGGGACGCGGATCAGGCTGGTCGTCCAGGGGGCGGTAGCCATGCAAAGCCAGTTCATCGAGAAGGTGCGACCAAGGCGATTGGACTTCGTGATCCGAAGCGAGCGTCCCGAAGGGCAGGGAGGCGACTTCTTCGTCCATGGCGTGGCTCTTTCGCTTGAGGCCGCGCCGATCCGCGCCCTGACAGCGATTCGGAGCCACGGGCGGATCGCGCCGCACCCGAAGGGTCGAAGCAAAGCGAAGAACGCTCCCCGCCGACTTCTCTGGGTCGCGAGGAATGCCCGAAGCGCTAGCGTAGGGCAGGGGAAAGAAGTCGGCGGGGAGCGTTGCGGTAAGCGAGCCGTTTGTGGCGACATCGCTGCTCTCTCAGGCCGGCGCGCGGCCCTCTCGAAGAAGTCATGCCGAGACGTTGGGTAGAGCACATCCGCCAGCGAGCCATCGCGCGGTCAGGGTAGGTTGAAGCGTTCGCGCCCAGAGAACAACTGCTTCGCGCTGAGCGCCCACTTGGCTCAAGGCTCGATCATCCCCGCAGCGGAGCCGTCCCTTCGCCCAGAATGTCGAGATAAGCGCGGTAGCTGAAAACGCGTCCACGCCGACGGCCGGTTATCTCATCGACGACGCCAAGACGCTCGAGATCGGCCAGCGCGGCATTGACGGTAGGCGCGGTCAACCCCGTGCGCATGACGAGGTCGTTTGCGGTGGCGAATGGATGCTGCTGGAGGAGATCGTGAATTCGCAGCGCGGAACCCGCCCGGTCGCTCTCCATCGCAATGCGCTCCCGATCCTTCGCGAAGAGATCGGCGATGCGCACGGCCGCTTCGAAAGCTTGGTTCGCCGTCTGAGCGACGCCGTCGAGAAAGAATTCGAGCCACGCCTCCCAGGCCCCATTCTCGCGGACCTCCTGCAAGAGCCGGTAATAGTCCGCGCGATGCGTCTTCAGATAAAGGCTGAGATAGAGGAGCGGGTTGCGCAACACGCCATTGGCGCAAAGAAAGAGCGTCACCAAGAGACGCCCCACGCGACCGTTGCCGTCGAGGAACGGATGAATGGTCTCGAATTGGACGTGAAGCAGGCCGGCTTTGATCAGCGGCGGCAGCTGCGATTGGGTTTCATGGATGAAACGCTCGAAAGCGTCCAGGCAGGCGTCGAGTTCGCTCACAGGCGGCGGAACGAAGAGCGCATTGCCCGGCCGGGTGCCCCCGATCCAATTTTGGGAGCGACGAAATTCGCCGGGATCTTTCTTCTCCCCGCGACCGCTTTGCAGAAGACGAGCATGGAGCTCACGGATCAATCGAAGCGACAGCGGAAATTCCTTGAGTCGCTCCAAACCGTACATCATCGCGTCGACGTAATTCGAGACTTCTCGAATGTCGTCGATCAGCTGACCGGACTGAGCCTCCGTCTCGAAACGCAGGAGGTCGGCGAGGGTCGACTGCGTGCCCTCGATTTGCGACGAAAGCACCGCCTCCTTACGGACATACATATAGAGAAAGAGCTCCTGCCGCGGCAGCAAGACCGCGGCGCCGTCGAGCCGGCCGAGCGCGCGCTCCGCGGCGCTCAATCGACCGAGCAAGGGGAGGAGGTCGATTTCCGGGTTTGGCGGCAACGGAGGGGGAACGAAGGCGCGTACTATTTCGCCGCCGACGGGCGTCTCCACGTGGCGGCCGAGGCGGGTGATTTCAGGGGCTTGAGCGCTCATAGTTGGAACATGCCCGAGTCGCGTTATTTAAGCAAATACCATTTCGATTAAATAAAGAGCCGCCATATTTAACGCTCCTTACTTTGGCGCCTCGCCGCTCAGTTTCTCCAGCCTTCGCCGAGGTTGTCCGGCTCTGGTGCAAAATTCCATGAAAGAGACGAAGTGGTGTTTGGTCGTTCCATTTAATCAGGCGGCAAGCACGGCGGTCCAAATTTCCGGCACCGTCTTGCCTGCTACTCGGAGCTTACCCAACGCGAACTGACATTTACGAGTCCGATGCATGAGCTCGACGCCTGCGATTGTGATTGTGATTGTGATTGACGCATTACGAAATCTCTCACGAGCGCTGGGTCGAACTTAAGCAAAAAGCTCTTCACGTCATCTCTGTTGACGCTGGTTAAAAGCGCCTTCTGATGAAAGGGCCTCTGAAAATATCTCTTACGCGCTCCATTTTAAGGGAAGGCGCGGAGAGTACGATGGCAAATGAAGTGACGCTGAGTCTAAGTCAGACGGATGCGGCTGAGCTTTTACGGGTTTTGCAGCTGCTGGCGGAAAGACTTTCCGATATTCGACAACCACTCTGCGAGACGGAGCCAGCCGACGAAATGGAACGCGAGGAGGCCGGCTTTTTCAAGGTCGAAAGCGCAGTCGTAGAGCGCACGATGGTGGTGTTAAAGGATATCTTGAAAAAGAGAGGCGTTGAGAGTTAGCCCAAGGCGGCGGGCCTGGTTGCCAAGAACGAATTCAAAGTTCCCAGCTGTGAGGCCCTTGGGTAAAAGCCAGTGATGTCGGAGTTACGCTAGGCCCATCGCCTTTGCGTATCAGACGAGGATGAAATGGCGCTTGGATCGCGCCGAGAAGCGGCTAGCGCCAGAGCCACGGAACTCTCCGGGCCCGACCTGCCACTGTTTCCCTTAATCGGCTTCAAAGGCCTTTAGGGAAACCCCGCTCAGGGGGCGCATTGCAAAAACGGCACGCTCAAAGACGCGGGCCGTTTAGCGTTCATGACAACCCGGGTAATTTAGCGGTCCCCCGAGTAGAAACCATAGAGCGCGCGCGCGTCCGGAAGGGACTCCGCGCGAGACAGGCTTTCCCGTTACCTCTGGCATCTGTCTCGCGCCGCTGCAGGCATATGCGTCAACAGCGCACAAACACAAGGGTGCCGAGCAGGCACGGGAACGGCTTCGTTCTCATTCTCTCTCGCTCGGCAGAATGCTCGCGAAGACCTGTCGCGCCGCGCCGACGATGAGCGCGCCCTCCTTGGGGTCACCCTTAAAGAGCGTGGTCGCGAAATTGCGCGCCTGCTCGAAAGAGATATGCGCGGGCAGCGGCGGTACCTCGGGGTCCGTCTTCACTTCGAGCACAACGGGCCGATCCGAGGCCAGCGCTTCCTCCCAGGCGCTCGCAACACGCGAAGGATCGTCGACGAAAATGCCCTTCAAACCGATCAGCTCGGCGAAGCGGTGATAGGGAACGTCCGGAATGCTCTGCGTCGCCTCGTATTTAGGATTTCCCTCCATGATGCGCTGCTCCCAGGTAACTTGATTAAGGTCTTCATTGTTGAAGACGCAACAGACCCATTTCGGGCTCTCCCAGTCGCGCCAATATTTCGAAACCGTGATCAGTTCGGCCATATTATTCATCTGCATGGCGCCGTCGCCCACGAGCGCGATCACCGGCCGTCCGGGATGGGCGAATTTCGCGGCGATGGCGTAAGGCACGGCGGCGCCCATGGAGGCGAGGCCGCCTGAAAGCGAGCACATCATTTCGCCCCTAATCCTGAGATCGCGCGCATACCAGTTGGCGCAGGAGCCGGAGTCGCAGGTAATGATCGCGTCCTCCGGCAGGCGGGGCGAAAGCTCCCACGCAACCTTCTGCGGATTGACCGGATTGGCCGGAGCCAACGCGCGGTCTTCGAGCAACTCCCACCAGTCGCTGACTTTGCGCTCGATCCAGTCGCGCCAGCTCGCATCGGTCTTTTCGTCGAGGCGAAGCAGCAGTTCGCGCAATGTGACGGCGGCGTCTCCTTGAAGATTTACCTCCATGGGATAGCGCATGCTGAGCATGGATGCGTCTATGTCAATCTGAACGCCACGCGCCTGTCCGTCCAGCGGGAGGAACTCCGAATAAGGGAAGCCCGAACCGATCATTAAAAGCGTGTCGCACGCCATCATCATGTCATAGCTCGGCTTGGTGCCGAGAAGCCCGATGGAGCCCGTGACCCATGGCAGCGTGTCAGGCGCCGCCGCCTTGCCTAGAAGGGCCTTGGCGACGCCTGCTTTCAGCTTCTCCGCGACGGCGATGACTTCTTCTCTGGCGCCAAGAGCGCCGGCGCCGATCAGAATCGCCACCTTTCGCCCGGCGTTCAGCACGTCAGCGGCACGACGGATATCCTGAGAACAGGGAACCACCAGCGGACGCGAATAGCCCACACCCGTTTGCACGGCGCCATGTTTGCGGGGGGCTCGTCATATTCGAGATCCTGCAAATCGCCCGGCAGGACGATGACGGAAACGGCGTTTTGCGCCTTTGCTATCCGGACCGCGCGGTCGGTGAGCATCCGCACTTGCGAGGGCGTCTCCGCCTCTTGCACAAAGGCCGCGACATCGGAGAACATGCGATCGAGATTGAGTTCCTGCTGATAATGCGCTCCTCTCGATGCACGCGGTGCCTGGCCTGTGATGGCGAGGACCGGCATGTGATCGCATTTGGCGTCGTAGAGTCCAGTGATGAGGTGAGAGGCGCCTGGGCCGCCGGTCGAGAGGCATACGCCGATCTCGCCCGTGAATTTCGCGTGGGCTGAAGCCATGAAGGCGGCCATTTCTTCATGACGCACCTGAACGAATTCAATCTTCTCCGTCGCTCGCTGCAAGGCTCCGAGCACGCCATTGATGCCGTCGCCCGGATATCCGAAGATGCGGCGGACGCCCCATTCATAGAGCCGGTGCACAAAGAAATCGCCGACGGTACTGCTCATGGTGAAGCTCTCGACAGGCGGGGATAAGCGCGACCACTTTACTGAAATAACAGGCGGGATAGCCCCTCGTTCCAACTGCGAAGGCCGTCAGTCATTGGCTTTGGCGCCCCGCCGCCCGCAAAGTTGCAAGCCTGTCCCGGACGATGCGGAACCATGAGGTCCGAATGTCAGCAGGCCAACAACGGAACGCAAAGAAAAAGACACGCTGCGACGCTCGCGATCTCCCACTCGAACGACCTTGCAAACGCCCCATCGGCAAAGACTTGTGTTTTGCGCCTCATGGAGTTTAGCCAGCGCTGCCTCACGGGCGGCGACTGGTATCGAGCTCATTCATCAAATTCGGAAACGTCAGTTCGTATTAGCTTCGAGTAGCAGGCAAGACTGGGTCCGAGATTTGGACCGGCTGCTTGCTGCCTGATTAAATTGAACCGCCCAGATACCACTTTGTGTCTATGCGTGGAATTTTACACCAGAGCTGTCGGGAGCCATCTTGGCTTGAGAATACGCGATGTCAGGCTAACTCCAACGTAGGTAATTCCGGGCGATACGGTCTCGAATGAGCGACTCAGCTCCTACGGCGCCGCCCGGCGCAAGGTCATGCCGAAAGTAGAGCATCGCCAACACAAGGGCCTCAACAATCGCGCGGAAACCTCGCATGTTCCCATCCGAAAACGCGAGCGGGCGATGCAAGGTTTTCGTTCACGGAGCGGACTCCAGAGATCCGTCGAAACCTTTTCCGCCGTTCGCAGTCACCGCCCCGCAGGGCTCCTTCCTTATGAAGAGGTAGGGGTGGCTGCAAGAAGTTGAACGACATCCGGATACGCGACGCGGGAGCAGACTAGTCTTCGAAGCGCTGCCGTCGCTAACTTTACCGCCAAACACCAGCTTTAGTCTTTTGATCCCCCGGAGCGCCACAGCACCCCGAATACGAAGCCGGCGCCCACCGCCACAAGAATTGTCATTAAGGGGTTCTCGCGCGCGGACGTTTCCACGGCTTGACGGATATTGCCGGCCACGTTTGTCGCCTGATCGACTGCCTACCCGCCAATTTCTTTGGCCGATGTGACAGCCGCGTTAGCGGTCTGCATCGCGGCTTTCGTACCTTTGCCGATTTGCTCGGCTGCATCACCGGCACGCTCTGCTACAATTGAGCCCGCTTCGTTGATCGGATTCTCAGCACGTCGGACTCGTTCGTGCCTGTACTGGTTGCCATTGGTTGGTTTCCCTTGACCCGGTTCCGTTCGATCGCCGCGGCGCGAGAACGTCGCGCCACCTGAATTTCACGCGAAGTATGCGGTTACATTATCCGGGCCTCTAACTGACGTAGCCCGGTGGCCGCACCCACGTGCAATTACAGCGCTGGGCCAAGCGGTCGTTTTTATCAGCAGCGCCACACCCAGCCGGCGATGGAGTCCCACTGATAGCACGGCCCGCCGCCATACGGGGCGCCAGAGCCAAAGCCCCCAGCGCCGTAGCTAGGATAGCCGCTGCCGTAGCCCGAGGCGCCCGCGATCCCGGCGCCGAGAAGACCAGCTGCGGCGCCAGCGACGGCCGCCCCGGGGCTATATCCATAGCCTCGCTGATAATAGCCGCCGTAACCTGGATAATAACCGCGGCGATTGCCCCGATAGTATGCTCTTTCGACCGGCGTGGTTATTCCCAGGCTCCCTGGGGGCGCCGCGGTCATGGGTCCAGCCAAAACTTCAGTTGGTAAGACAGCCAGCGCGGTCGCCCCGCACAAAGCGGCAGCCAGGGCAGATTTCACATTCTTCTGCATTTTAAACCTCCGATTCAGAGAATCGTGCATTATCGTTGTCATGAGTGATCCGTTCGGGTTTCCTGATTAGCTGCTTCGAATTTCTCTAAAGGACGCCGTGCGCAAAGGATCAGTAAACGAGCGACGCATCGCCCGCCGACATTCCGTATGAGTTAACGGTTCTTTTTGATCGCATCGGCAACCTTGTCGGCTCCAGCCTCAACGGCTGCCTTAGCCTCGCCAATCCCCTTCTGCACAGCGCCCTTCGCTTCTTGCGCCACACCTTCCGCTTCCAACTTGTCGGATCCGACGAGCTTGCCCGCCTCCTGCTTCACATTGCCAATCGCCTCATTGGCCACGCCCTTGGACTTCTCGGTCATACTGTTCATGTGAGCTCCTGAGTCGTATGCAAACGAGAGGGAAAGAACCACTCGCACGGTGACACTCAACGAGTTTCGAGTCCGGGATTTTCTTCGGAAGTGGAAGGCTCAAGCCTCGAAGTCGCCGACTTGCACGTCGCTGTCCCACCTTTAAGCATTTGAGAAGCAAATTGTTCCGTATCCGTTTTGCACGAAGCGCTCTATGCCTAGGAAGCCGAGCAGCAGCACGTTGGGGTCTTTGCCTTGCGCCTAGATTGAACCCAGCCTTCAACGCTCGTCGACGGACCTCTTCTTGACCCCAGTCACTGAGGGCGATCAGAACGAGATTCGGGCCGTTAGGAAGCTTCCGGATTTCGCGCGCCAGCTCGTAACCGTTCATTCCTGGCAACCCGAGGTCCATGATGACTTTCTGGGGCTTTGTCGCAAATTTTGTTTATGGAATGAGGATGACGTGGGCTCGCGCGGCCAAGGCGCAGAACTGCTGTGCTGGACGCAATATTCCCCTGGCCCGCGACTGTCCCTTTCGGATCATATGCATGAGCTCAATCCCAGAAAGTGTCGCAGCAGCCGATCGAAATGATTTGAAACCCAACATCGGTCGCGTCACTCGCTTCACCGCTGGATGGTCCTGTTCGACAATATTATTGAGGTATTTGATGCGGCGGATTTCAATCGCCGTTTCATGCTCCGCACTGTAGCTTTCGATCGCCGCGGTGTTGGCGCCGCTCTTGTCGAACGTGATCTTCTCCGGCGCATCGTGCTGGCCGATCACCTTGCGCAAAAAGCGCAACGCGGCTTTGCAGTCCCTCTTGGCCGTCAACAAGAAATCGACTGTCGTGCCGGCCTGGTCCACCGCCCGATAGAGATATTTCCAGCAGCCTTTGACTTTCACATAGGTCTCATCGAGACACCAGCTCGACCCGACCCCACGCTTGCATGCTCGAAACTGTTTCTCCAGCATAGGCGCATATTTGACGGCCCAGCGGTTGAGCGTGGAATGGTCGACTTCGACGCCTCGCTCTTCCATCATTTCTCGAGTTGACGATAGCTCAGCGGATACGCCACATACCAACGGACGCCCCACAGGATCACCTCGCGTTCAAAATGGCTCCCCTTGAAATCGATCATCGCACTATTCCGCCTGCCCCACGCCCGGCGAGCATAGCCCATACCGACCTGCGAAAAAATTGCGACAAAGCTGACCGAGCATATAGGCCTTGTCTCGCGAGCGCTTCGGCGGGTGGACCAAGTCCGTGATCGCGCACTATCATGGAAGATGCTTTCCCGCCGCGAATTCACCGCCGCCGACGCCAACGCGATCGTCGTCGATCCCAAGCCGCTGTTCGAGATCTCGCCGTGGCTCTACATGCAATTCATGGAGCCACTTGGCGCTACTGATGGCTCGGTCGAAGCCTGTTGGGACTATGATGCCGATGACTGGCGCGAGGATTTCGTCGAAGCTATGCGCGATCTCGCTCCCGGCGCCATCCGCTTCGGGGGGCTCTTCAGCCGTTACTATAAGTGGCGCGAAGGGATCGGCCCGGCTACCAAGCGACCGCCAATGCGCAACTATGTCTGGGGCGGGTGGGAGAGGAACCGCATCGGCACGGACGAGTTTGTCGATCTCTGCCGCCGCGTCAACGCGGAGCCGTTCTTCTGCGTGAACTTCCTCAGCGACGGGGAGAAGCGCTATGCCGCGCGCACCGGCGGCGCTAAAGAGGCGGCGGAGTGGGTGCGGTACTCGAAGCTGAAACTCTGGCAGATCGGCAACGAGACTTCGTACGGAACGGGGTGCTTCACCAGAGAGGAGGCGATCGCACACACAATCGAGTTCGCCAGGGCGATGCGGCAGGTCGATTCGTCGATCAAGCTCATCGGGTGGGGCGACCGGGGCCGTGACGGAAAGCTCTGGGCGACGGACATGGAGAAGCAGGCGGGCGAGCTCCTCGACTTCGCCGCCATCCACATGATGGGGCAGAGCCCGACGCGGCCGGATACGGTGCTCAAGGGGCTCCGCTATGAGCAGGACCCGGCGCGCGCGTGGGAAGAGCTCGTGGAGCTATCCGATGCGGTGGAGCGGCGCGTGGTCGAGATCGAGCAGGCGACGAAGAAGCCGATCGCGATCACAGAGGGGCACCTCAGCCTGAGCCCGCACAACACGAACCCGATCCTCTATGAGTGGCTCTCGGCGGCGTACCACGCGCGGTCGATGAATATTTATCAGCGTCACGGCGAGCGCATCCGCATCGCCACCGCGGCCGACCTGCAAGGCAATCGCTGGACGACCACGGCGGTGATGACGCCGACGCCGCGCGGCAGGAGCTATTTGATGCCAGCCGGGTCGATCGCGCGGCTGTTCCGCAAGCACAATGGCACGCACGGAGTGGCGGTGACGTCCGCGCCGGCGGGGCTGGACATCGCGGCGAGCCGCGCGGGCGACAAGCTGTTCCTGCATGTCGTTAACGTCCAATACAACCGGGCGGTGGAGGCGAGCTTCCCGGGAATGAAGAGCGGCCGCGTGATCGAGATCGCGCCGGAGAACCTCAGGAGCTATGTCAATCAGGATCAGCCGGACGTGTTCTGCCCGCGGGAGACGGAGTTGAAGGCGGCGTCCTGGCGATTCTCCGCAGGCTCGGTTTCAGCCGTCGAGTTGGAGCTATCGGCGGCGGGCTAACGGGCTCTGGTGCAAATTGTGGAAACGGCCATGCGATGTAGGATGCGTCATAGCGTTGGGATCAGGCAGCGAGCACCGCGCTCCAGATTTCCGGCGAGGCTTTTCCCGCGGTTCCAATTTGAATTGACCTTTCCTGATGCGATGCATGAGTTCGACGCCCGCGATGGTGATCGCGGCGTGTCTGAAGCGCTTGAACCCGAGCATCGGGCTCAAACGCAGCTTGACGGAGTGGTGATCCTGTTCAATGAGATTGTTCAGATATTTGGAAGATCGAATACGCATGCGCTGGCCGCCTTGACGCTGCGCCAGTAGTTCACGCGCCGCGCGATGCGACGCCTGATATGCGTCGAGCGTGATTTTCTGCGGCAAGCGTCCGTGCTTCGCGAAGGCGCGACGGAAAAACGCTTTGGCGGCGGCGACGGCTCGCTTGGCGCGCAGCAAAAAATCCACGGTCTTTCCCGCTTTGTCGACGGCGCGGTAGAGATAGGTCCAACGGCCCTTGATCTTGACGTAGGTCTCGTCGACGCGCCAGGAGCCGCCGGCCGGGCGCGCGAAGCGGTTCCAGCGCTTTTCGAACTCGGGGACATAGCGCTGAACCCAGCGCATGATGGTCGTATGAGCAAGCGACAAGCTACGTTCGGCCATCATTTCCATGAGATCTCGGAAACTGAGCTTGTATCGCAGATACCAGCGCACGCAGAGAATGATGATCTCGCGCTCGAAATGGCGGCCCTTGAAAAGCTCGTCGACGCTCAGCATCAAAATCACCCGGCCCAGCTAACCCTGCCGACTATGCCCCGTTCACTCCCTTCGCACCAGAGCCGGCGACAGCGCGGATTTCTCAATTTAAATGTGCTACTAGATCCTGTTCACAGGGGCGCATAGGGAGACGCATGTCTGATATAGTGACTGAACCTTTGCTGTTCGTCGGCATCGGCGCTTCCGCGGGTGGTCTCGATGCGCTCAAGACGCTCCTTCCCGCATTGCCAGGCGACAGCGGCATCGTTTTTGTTATCGTCGTTCATTTGAGCCCTGACCAGCCGAGCCTCATGGCGGAGGTCCTGACTCCCTTTTCTCCCATGCCGATCACTCAGGTAGCCGAGGAACTCGTCGTCGAGCCGAACCATATCTACGTTATTCCGCCCGGAAAGGATCTCTCTTTCGTAGACGGTCGCCTTCGACCTTCGAAAATCGATCGGCGCAAGCAGGAGCGATCGGCGATTGATCATTTTTTCGAAACGATGGCGAAGGTCCACAGCGACCGTTGCGTCGGCGTCATTCTCTCGGGAACCGGGGCGGACGGCAGTTACGGGGTGCGGATCATCAAGGAATTCGGGGGGTTCACAATCGCACAGGAGCCGAGCGAATCGCAATTCGGTTCCATGCCCCAGAGCGCGATCGCAACCGGACTCGTGGATCTCGTTCTGCCGGTCGAAGAGATGCCGGCGCACATTATGCGTCTCGCGACAACGCGACCGCGAATCGAGCTTCCAGACAGTCCAGACGCGATAGAAAAACACAGTGATCGCCAATTCCTTCAGGAGATTCTCACCGAAGTTCGAGCGCGCACAAATATCGATTTCTCCCAGTACAAGCATTCGACCGTGGCCCGCAGGATACGACGTCGAATGCAGCTCAATCAGAAAGAGCTTCTCGAAGACTATCTCCAATTCCTGCGCAGCGATCCATACGAAGCCAGCTTGCTCGCGGAGGAGTTTCTTATCACCGTTACGCAATTTTTTCGTGACGCCGACGTTTTCGTCTATCTCCAGAAAGAGATCGTTCCCGAACTGTTCAAGGGGAAGACATCCGCCGACACTATCCGCGTGTGGTCGGTCGGATGCGCAACGGGTGAGGAAGCCTACAGTCTCGCGATGCTGCTGCTCGAGCATGCAGGACTCGTCACCGATCCGCCCCGTATCGAGATTTTCGCGACAGATCTTCACGAGCCGTCGCTACGCCTTGCGCGTGATGGCTATTATCCCGAATCGATCGACGTGGAGATCCCTCCGGAGCGTCTGCGACGGTTCTTCGTCAAGGAAGACAGCGGCTATCGAATCCGGAAAGAAGTGCGGGAAGTCGTCGTCTTTGCGGTTCACAATCTGCTGCGTGATCCCCCTTTTTCGCGGCTACACCTTATCGTTTGCCGTAACCTCTTGATCTATCTTCAACGTAATTTGCAACACGACGTCATCGACCTTTTTCATTACGCGCTCAGGCCTGAAGGGTTACTTCTTCTCGGTCCGTCCGAATCCATGGATCGAGGCGGGCTTTTCCATCTGGAGAGCAAACAGCATTGTCTGTACCGCCGCCGTAATGTGCCGGCGCCGGAGCCGAAGCTACCAGTGTTTCCGCAGACGTTGCGACGCTACGGCTCCGTCGAGGCTGCAAACTCGCGAGTCGAAGGAGCCGGAAGCTACGGCGTGCTACACCAGAAAATTGTCGAGCGTTTTGCGCCGCCGAGCATCCTTGTCGATCAGGATTTTCGTCTTGTGCATGCGTCTGAACGCGCCGGCCGATATTTGCGTATCCCCGGAGGCGAACTTTCGGGGAGCGTTTTCAGGCTCGCGCGCGAGGAATTATGCGTAGAATTGCGCGCGGCGTTACACGCCGCGGTCGAACACGGCGAAAGCCGTAGGACAGGGCCTATTCCGATCCAGATTGAAGGCAGGCCAAAACAAGTCGTTCTCTATGTTCAGCCCTCTACGGGCGCCGACCTCGGCAACCTGAATATGGTCATTTTCCTCGAGTCCGAAGCGTCCGAAGGAGTGCCAGCCGTCCCATTAAGTCAAGACGCAGCGGAGGCGCGCGCCGAACTCGAAGAAACCAAAGACCGTCTGCATACGGTCATTGAGCAATATGAGACCTCTCAAGAGGAAATGCGGGCGACCAACGAAGAGCTGCAATCCGTCAATGAGGAGCTACGCTCCACGATGGAGGAGTTGGAGACCAGCAAGGAAGAACTGCAGTCGATGAACGAGGAGCTGCAGACGGTCAATCAGGAGAACCGAGACAAAGTTGAAGCGCTGAGCCAGCTCACCAGCGATCTGCAGAACCTGATGGCGGCGACGGAGATCGCAACTCTCTTTCTAGACAAGGATTTGCGCATTATGCGCGCGACGCCGCGAGCGCAGGGGCTGCTCAATATTCGCACGAGCGACCAGGGGCGTCCGTTCGCGGAATTGCGCCATGGCTTTGGATACGACGTTCTCGACCAGGATGCGATGCGAGTCCTCGAAACGCTGACGCCCGTTGAGCGCGAGATCCAGAGTCGGGGGGGCGAATGGTATCTTAGCCGGGTCAATCCTTACCGATCCTCCTCCGACGAGGCGCAAGGAGTCGTCATCACTCTGGTGGACATCACTCAGCTCAAGAAAGTGGAGTTCGACGCGCGGAACAGCGAGGAAATCTTCCGGGTCCTCGTGGCTGCTTACGCCCAGACAGTCTGGACCGCCGACGCCGAGGGCAAGGTTGTCGAGGACTCGCCGAGCTGGCGAGCGTTCACCGGTCAATCTGCAATGGAAAGACGGGGAGAAGGGTGGCTCGACGCGGTGCACCCCGACGACCGGACGGCATTCCTCTCTGAATGGCGCCGCCGCATGAAGACGCACCAGCCACTTGAAGCCGAATTTCGCATGCGACAGAAAAGCGGCGATTGGCGCTGGACCCAGATACGCGCCGCACCTTTGAGTTCGGAGACCGGCGCCCTTCGCGGCTGGGTCTGCATGAACACGGATATCACGGAAAAGCGACTTGCGGAGAACTCCCGGCGTGAGGCGGAGATGTTGCGCGAGGCAGACAGGCGGAAAGACGAATTTCTGGCGATGCTTGGACACGAGCTGCGCAATCCGCTCACGCCGCTTCGCAACGCGTTGGCGATCATCGAAAGACGGCTGCCGCAAGACCCAGAGTTTCGGCGCCTGGAGGAGATCTGCGAACGTCAGTTGACGCATCTCGCGCGACTTGTGGACGACCTGTTGGACATCGCCAAGATCAGGTCGGGCGAGGGGATGAATCTCACAAAGGAGCGGGTCGATCTTGGCGAAGTCCTCAAGGCGGCGCTGTCCACGGTCAAATCTTCGATCGATCAGCGCGGCCAGGAACTTGCCATTGAACAAGATTCGCAGCCGCTCTTCGTCGATGGCGACGAAGTGCGGCTCGTTCAGATTCTTACGAACCTGCTCGACAACGCGAATAAATACACGCAGGAAAAGGGTCGAATTTGGGTAGCCTTGCGGCGGGACGGCGGCGACGCGTTCTTGTCGGTGGCGGATAATGGGATCGGGATCGCGGCGGAGACTTTGCCTCAAGTCTTCAACTTCTTCATGCGAGCTGATCCTTCTTCTCAAAACCGGATCGGCGGCCTCGGCCTCGGCCTCTCATTGGTGCAGCGTCTCGTCGAACTGCACGGAGGCTCCGTCATCGCGAGAAGCGAGGGGCCCGGTAAAGGAGCGGAGTTCATCGTACGACTGCCGCTCTCAAATTCGGGTGAAGAGAAGGTCGAGCCTCCGCGCGGAGGCTCGATTGCCGACAAGCCTGGCGTAGCTCGACGCATCCTTCTCGTTGAAGACAATTCCGACGTGGCAGAGACGTTGAAGTGCGTGCTGGAGCTTGATGGCCATCAGGTCTTCCTGGCGCGTGACGGACAAAGCGCCTTGAAGACCGCGGCCGAGAAGCGTCCTGATATTGTCCTGCTCGATATCGGCCTGCCTGATATCACGGGATACGAAGTCGCAAGACATCTGCGCGCTGATCCCGCGACGGCGAATGCCACGCTGATGGCCATCACCGGACATGGTACGCCCTCGGACGTCACTCATGCAAAGGAAGCGGGAATCGATCACCATCTGGTGAAGCCGGTGGAGATATCGGCCCTCCTGGCGCTCATTAACGATGTTCAGCCAACCCGCCGATAGATAAGAGCGTCGCGAGACTTTTTCGCTCGGTTAGCGCGGCGCTACCGTTAGCAGCCTGACGTCCGCGTAGCAGCCTTGCTAAGCACAGTCCCCAATAGAGAAGGACCAGCCTTTCCATTATCGTGCACAAATCGATGGGCTGCATAGAATAAGCCCCGGGCAACTCCCCAACTTGGCGCCGCGGGATGCAGCGGTCTCTGTTCTCCATGAAGGGACAAAACGATGCCTACGAATCCAGCGTGGCGCTATTACGAAGGTGACGACGTCCTACAGCAGCTGATCAGGGACGGCGTGCCGATCACGGTCGAAAATTACATATCGGCGGTATGGCGGTCGGAGCTGCCTGAAAGCCTCGCCCCTGAAAGCGCGGAGTTTCTCGCTGATTTGTCCAAATATGAGAAGAGTATGCGCGAGCACGTTTAAATCCGACGGGCGCGGGCAAGCGACCCCTTCCGCCCAGTCGGGAATGGAGACGGGCGCAAAGACGCCCGCCTGAAGTTCAGCTGAAACTCGACCAGGAAGAGGCAGCCTCCTGCTTGCGATCGGTCGTCGCCGGCTTCCTCCCCTGGCTCCCCACACGATCGACCGCTGACACGACCTGGTCTGGCGCGGTATGGTGCGCCATGTGGCCGGCGCCAGGGATCACGATAAGTTCGCTTTGCGGCACCTCATCGTGGAAGCGCTTCGACTGGCGATCGATATCGACCATCTTGTCGCCATCTCCCACCAGGATGATGATCGGGAGCTTCAGCTCGCCATAGCGCGCTTCCAGCTTCATCGCCGAGGCCACCATCAGAACGCTGTCCTCCGCTTCCGCGCCAATTTGGACCGGGCGCGCAGCGAAGGAATTGGGGAAACCCTTCTCAAATCGCTGCGTAACCGGCGCTGGCGAAAAGAGCCACCTCAAAACGCCCGGCAGGAAAAGCCGCGTGAGCGGCGGCGTGATCGTGTAGCGCATGATGTCGCCAAGTCCGGGGATAGCCGCAAAGGACATGAAGAACACATCCGCTCGCGCCGTCGGATAGTAATAGCCCGCGATCAGCACCAGCCCTTCGACCAGCGCCGGATATTGGAGCGCGAGGTCCAGGGCGATGAGCGACGCGAAAGAATGGGCGACGACCGTCACATGTTCGACTGCGAGCTGCGAAAACGCCTTCTGCAACAACTCCGCATAGGCGCTCGGCGTCCAAACACGATGGGGTCTCTCGCTGTACCCAAAGCCTGGCCTGTCGAAGACGATGACCCTGTAGCGCTCCGCAAGCTTGTCGACGATGCCGCTCAGCAGGAAATCCTCCGCCAGCGTGAGATTGCCGTGTACGAGAGTCACGACATCGCCCTTGCCCTTGTCGATGTAGTGCAGGCGCATGCCGTCGACGTTGATAAACTGACCAATTGGCGGATGCTCCATTTCGTCCTGGCGCGTTTTGCGGATATTGTAATAGGCGAGCGCGCCCATCGCAGCCGCGACACCAAGCGCGGCCGAACCGAGGACAGAAGGACGACTCCAACTCGGCCGGGCTCCTCCAGTAAGCGCGGACCCGGCGCGCGCTACCGCGTTCTTGACAGGCCCACGTCGATCGAACCACTCCGAAACACCGGCCCCGACTGCGGACGCTGAGTCGGTCACGTCTTTTTGAATCGATTTCATTAAGCCCATGATTTTCTCCTCTGCTCGAATGCGCTTAACGCGCCCGGCCCGACGTAGTTTCAAACTACCGTTGTGAAATGGGCGCCGCGCGTCATTAGGCTCGATGACGATGTTCGACGAACTCGTGCTCGGAGTTTGCTGATCGTGCTCGCGTTCCATAGACCGTGAAGGGAGCCGCGCGGCTGTCAAGCATAAGAACGGGTCAGCTATACGCGAAGCGGAACAATCGGTATCAAGCGAGAGGAGCGCGCATGAGCCGGCATTGGTGGACTTGGCTTGGGTACACTGTGATTTTCCTGTTGATATGTACAGGGCATGTCGCGTGGTTCCTCGCTACTTATGAACCTGAGATCGGGTCGCGTTTTGGTGCAGCCGTGACATGCTTGGGAGTCATTGTGACCGCACGGCCATTCTTTCGGACGGGCCTCCAGGAAACCGTCGATCGCCAGTTGCCAACTGGCTTGCTCGACGCCGTCAGCCCTTCGCCTCAGGCTCCCTCGTCGGGTTACTCTTCACGTCAATTTTTGCAGCGGAAGCGAGCGGAACACAAACTTGTGCGCCGGGGCGTTGTGCATGACGTTATTGCCGAGAGGGTCGTCGGCGTCGCCGTCATCCTACTTGGGACACTGACGCACGGTTATGGTGACTTGGCGCTGAAGTGGATGGTCGAAAGGTAGGCCAGCTCTGATCTTCATGCCCGCTCCCATCCTTCGTAATCGCCTATAGAAGCGTATAGTCGTGCTTTGCGCCACCGAGCGGCGTTTGGCGTATGGACGAGAACCTCGGCATTTAATGGCCCTTGTCAAAGGGGCAAAGTTTCTCAAGCATATTAGGTCCGGAGTGTAGCAACGTAAATGTATTTATGCCCGCCTCTCCGGGAGAGGCTTTGGCCAAGTCGACGAGTATATCAGGTATTTTTTTGATAGCATCCTGTTGAATCTCTCGCAGCCCCTCATCTTTCGAGGGCCAAGGCTCCATTCCAGTTGGCAAACGCCACCCCGGGTGCGGGTCGTAGACGATCGCGCTCACAGCTGCCACAAGGATTTGTTGCACTTGCTCGGGCACCCTGACGCCGCTTTGCTTCTGCCACTCCCTAATTTCTTTTCGTATTTGTTCTGTGATGTCAGACATGCCTGCACCCAAGCATTGGCGGTTGGCCTCATTATCGCGGCGGTGTCGTCTAAAGCAGAGATTGGTCGCTTGAATTTCCGTAGGATAGATATAGGTTTCAACCTTGCTCGCGCCAAGTGCGGGGAGGGCGCATCCCTCGAACGCTGAAGTGGTCCGCAGCGAAGTCCGCGCTGCCTTCTTTGGCTGTAATCGGGAATGCAATTTGACGGCTCCGCGAGAGGACGAGTCTTCACGCGTCTCCTAATCGCCGAATGCTGCGGTTCTTTTGACGAGTGCTGCGCGGACATCGACTGGTCGAACGCTCGTTTCAGCAGATCCGCAGTGGGCGCTGGTAAGACGTTTCGGAAAGTGCCCCACAGATGCCGCGGTGGCCTGGCTCTCTCCTCATCTGCCGGGGGCGAGGGCGGTTCTCTTCGGCAATGCTTTCTTTAGGAACGGCGCTAATCGAGAGCACTTTGCGCAGCCCCGAACGCGGTCGTCCTGAATCTCATGAATTTCAACGGCGATCTCAGATTCGCCGATCCGGAAGTTCATAATCCTAGGCGTAGCCGAACGGATTCGGCCAACTCCTCGGCAAAGCGAAGCGTAGATCGCAGGGCAGCTACTTCATTCCGCTCCGCACTTCCTTCATCCTGCACCGCGATCGGAAATTCCATCCTACCCCCGCTAGCCTGCGCCCGAACGCTAAAAAGCAATCTTCCGTTTGGATGCTGCTCGATATTCGCTATTTGGATATCGGCCATGGGTCACCTCTTAGGGATATTTGTCGGCGTGCGCACGCTCGCCTTAATGAGACACTACCAGCCGGGCCCTTTCAGCGTCTAGACGTGTTTGTGCCGAAAGCCCTTATGGCCGGCCTTGAGGTAAAACGGATTGCGCCTCAATATGTAGCACCTTGACGCATATGAACAAATGCCCGTCGACTCACGGGGCTTCTGTGAGGGATTTATTCGCGCGTCGGCGGGGATCGCCGGCGTCTCCAGGCCAGGCTGCGGCGTATCCAGAAATGGGGCTCTAATGACTCTCACCAGTTTCGCCGTCGTGCCGATCCACGCGGGCTTGATCGTGCCTCGATTCCTCTATTACTTTGTTGGCGTATATTTCGTAGCCTTCGTTGCCTTGTGGGTGACTCATCGACTCCTTCTCTGGAAGAAATCCAGCGCAACATCCAAGGTCCAGCCTGAGGAAGCTGCTTGGTGGCTGAAGCCACTTGCGAACCACGAGGCCGAATTGGCTACCGACGCGGCTGGCTTGACGAGCGCAGAGGCGCGTTCGCGTCTCGCCGAGTTTGGCTCCAACCTATTTCGCGACCGTCAACAACAGTCACTGCTTCTGCAATTTCTCTCTCGCTTCAAGAACCCTCTCGTCGTTCTTTTGCTCGTGGCCAGCGCGATTTCAGCGCTGACCGGCGAAGTCGCCAACTTTCTAATCATCTCGGCGATGGTGCTGTTCAGCGTGACGCTAGATTTCGTTCAGGAGCACCGCGCCGGTAAAGCAGCAGAAAGCTTGCGTCAGTCCGTATCGCTGCGGGCCACGGTGATACGCGACGGCAAACCATTGGATACGCTGGTGACCGATGTGGTTCCAGGCGACCTCGCCGTGCTCTCCGCCGGCGATATGATCCCGGCGGATGGCTTGGTCCTGGAAGCGCGCGATTTATACGTCAAGCAGGCGCTGTTGACCGGGGAGCCCTATCCTGTCGAAAAGCGTTCCGGAATTCTATCGGGTGATGCGGTCGATCTGCAAGACGCCGCCAATGCTGTGTTCATGGGCACAAGCGTCATCAGTGGCAGCGGCAGAATGCGCGTGGTGAAGACAGGCGCCAACACGGCCATTGGGGCCATTGCGGACAGCATTAGTCGCCGGCCGCCGCCCACCGCCTTCGAGATCGGCACGCATCGTTTCGGCCTGCTCATCATGCGCCTCACGATCTTGTTGGTGCTGTTTGTGCTGCTGGTTAATGCGCTACTGCACAAGCCTTGGCTTGAATCCTTTCTGTTTGCAGTCGCGCTTGCGGTGGGCTTGACCCCGGAACTCCTGCCAATGGTGGTGTCCGTCACCTTGTCGCGGGGCGCGCTGCACATGGCGAGGAAGCGCGTCATCGTCAAACGCTTGGCCTCCATCCAAAATCTTGGGTCGATGGATGTCCTTTGCACGGACAAGACCGGCACCTTGACTGAGGCGAAGATAAAGCTCGAACAGCATGTGGATGGGGAAGGGAAGTCTAGCGACCGTGTTTTGGAACTTGCCTATCTCAACAGCTTTTTCGAGACCGGCCTGAAAAGCCCCCTCGACGACGCGATCCTCGACCACCACGACATCGACGTGAGCGCGTGGAAAAAGATCGACGAAGTTCCCTTCGACTTCGAGCGGCGCCGCATCTCTGTTTTAGTTGAGAAAGGCGACGACCGATTGCTGGTGGTCAAGGGCGCTTCCGAGGAGATAGTGGCTCTTTGTAATCGGTATGAAGAACAGGGGAATAAGACCCAGCCTCCACTCGATGCTACCGGAATTGGACGGATTCAGGGACTACGCATCGCCCTCGAAAAAGAAGGCTTTCGCCTCTTGGGCATCGCTTGGCGGCAGGTCCCGAAGGACCATCCTCATGCCGTTGTCGGCGACGAGGCGGAGTTGGTATTCGCGGGGTTCGCGGGATTTCTAGACCCGCCAAAGGAAAGCGCCGGCGCGGCGCTCTCGGCGCTGGCCCAAAGCGGCGTAACGGTGAAGATCGTCACCGGCGATAGCGAATTGGTCACCCAACACGTCTGCACGACCTTGAACATCCCCGTTACGGGAGTTCTGACGGGGAAAGAGATCGGAGAGATGGATGATTCCGCCTTGCGTGTCCGGGTCGGACAAGCCAATTTGTTTTGTCGGGTCAATCCATCGCAGAAAGATCGAGTAATCCTCGCGCTCAAAGCCCGCGGTCATGTCGTCGGGTATCTGGGCGACGGCATCAACGATGCTCCGTCCTTGCACTCGGCCGATGTAGGCCTGTCGGTGGATTCAGCCGTCGACGTCGCTAAAGAAGCAGCCGATATGATCCTGCTGGATCAGGATCTGCATGTCGTCCACGACGGCGTGTTGGAAGGTCGTCGCACCTTCGCAAATATCATGAAATATATAATGATGGGCACCAGCTCCAACTTCGGCAATATGTTCAGCATGGCGGGCGCGGCGCTGTTTCTTCCCTTCTTGCCGATGCTGCCAACTCAGATCCTCCTCAACAACATTCTCTACGATATTTCGGAGGTGCCGATCCCTCTTGACGAAGTAGATACAGAGGACGTACGCAGTCCGCAGGTCCTGGACATGAGCTTTATTCGCAACTTCATGCTCGTCATCGGACCGATCAGTTCCGTGTTCGACTTTCTAACTTTCTACGTTATGTTAGTCGTGATGAAGGCGAATGAAGCGTTGTTCCAGACCGGCTGGTTCGTTGAATCGCTATCCACTCAGGTTTTGGTGATCTTCATCATTCGCACGCGCGGCAATCCTTTCAAAAGCCGTGCGCATCCCGTCCTCGTCGCGACATCCCTCACTATCGCTACGATGGGCGCGATACTTCCCTTTACTCCTTTGGGGCCCTATTTCGGGTTTGAGCCGCTCCCTGGTCGATTTTATTTCATATTGTCCGCGATGGTGATTGTTTATCTGGTGATTGTCGAATTCGCCAAGAAAAGCTTTTATCGCTGGCTTGGTGGAACCGGTGGTTCGAAACGCGACGAGTTCCTCCGTAATTTAGCGCTCGCTTCCGGTGGGTTGTCGCGAGAAAAACTCCAAGAGAAGAGCTGAAGCGAAACAGGGGAATATCCACAATGACTGTCGTGGGGCGTATAAGGATATGGATGCGGACCGAATGGAATACGCGCTGCTGCAACGGCCAGAGTATGGAATATGCCCCTGAGATAAGCTGGGTATTCTTTTTCGGAGGATGTATCGAATGTCGCGAGGAGCTTTCCTGACCATCATTGCGGCTATGATCACTGGGGCGATCGGATTTGGAATAGGCGTCTATGCGGTGCCGCTCGAAGAGATCGTCCAATTTCGTGCTCTGGTTAACGCCGGAATTGCCGCGATCTTTACTACTAATCACCCAGCTAATGACGATACCACTGTCGAACATCCAACAGCGCCATCGAAGGCTTCGACAGAATTCGACTCACCCGAGCGAGATCGGAGTGCTGCTAGTTCAAGTTGTGATCCACACAACACGAACTGCGTCGGCGGGTCTCCCACCAAGGGACCTATGCCAGACGAGGTTCCTAGCCGCGATGAAGCTACGCAAAATAGACCAACAAATGAAAGTGGCGGTGCCCTGCAAGCTCCGACTCCGACAAATGAGCCTGCGAGGGTCCCGTCTTCGTCGCCAAACTCAGGGAGCGAGAAGGCGCACGTAGAACCGGGCGCTCATTTAAAACCGCGCGCGAAAAAGGCCGGAGTGAAAAATTCTACACCGCGCCTCTGAGAAGTGAGGGAAGGTCGTGAGCCTCAAGAAGCGGGCATGCTCCGCGCGCATTGAGATAGCGTCAAAATTAATCGTCGCCTATAAGTGCTACGGGGTCGTGGAGGCCATTGCTCGACGCGCAATTATGGACATGTCGCCCGCCATCAGCCTTTCGAAGTAGCCGCAAGCGCTAAGCGGGTCAGCTCCGGAAGAGATTTAGCGCCCATCTTCTTCATGATCGAAGCGCGATGGTTCTCGACGGTGCGTTGGCTAATGCCAAGATCGGCCGCGATATTCTTGCTAGGGTGCCCAGCGAGGACCAAATCGAGGATCTGGCGCTGTCGCTCGGTCAGACCAGCCACGTGAGCGGCGGCATTCTCTTGCCATTCCGCCAACTTGTTCGCATCCCGCGCGTGTTCGAGCGCGCGCTTGACGCAGGCGAGCAGGTCGTCGCGGCTGATCGGCTTCTCGACGAAATCGAACGCTCCTGCCTTCATGGCCTCGACAGCCATCGTTACGTCGGCGGCGCCAGTGAGCATGATGGTCGGCGGATGCGCGCCGCGCTCCTGCAGCCGTCTCAGCAAGTCGAGTCCGTTCATCCCAGGAAGATAGGCGTCGAGCAGGAGACAGCCCTCTCGGCCCGGGTGATAGGTTTCGAGAAACTCCTCGCAGGCGTCGAATTCTTTGACGACCCGGCCATCGTCTTCGAGCACTTCCCGCAGCGTCTCGCGGACTCGCTTGTCGTCATCGACGACGGCGATGACGCCCAGCTCCCGGCCCTTGGTATCTTCGCCTGTGTTTGGAACAGGCGTGGGTGGCGACGCTGCGAAACCGGACTGCGCGAGAAGCCGTTCGGCGACCCGCATCAACTGGGCTGATTTTACGGGCTTGTTAAGCTGGACACAGTCTCCGATCGCGATCTTGTGCAAGGCGCTCGTCGATATGTCGCCGGTTAAAATAATGACCGGGATCTGGCGTTGAAGTCTTTTCCGAAGTGTCCCGGCGGCGTCGAGCCCGTCCATGCCGCTTGGAAGATTGTAGTCCGCGACAATGAGATCGGGGTGGAAGCCTTCGAGCAAAACGAGATCGAGCGCCGCAATTCCATCGGGCGCCGTCATTGTGCGATAACCCTCGTCTTCAAGGAGAAGTTTGAGGAGGTCGCAAACCTCTGGATCATCCTCGATGACCAGAACCGCGCCTGTGTGCGGAGCGCCTTTGGCTACTTCGATAATCTTGTCGCGAACGCCCCCTCCTGGCAGCGGCGCGGACTCGTCTGTCGGGACTGTGACCTCAATGGCAAAGACCGAGCCCTTCCCAATTTTAGAGGCGACGCGGACCTGATGGCCGAGCAGACCTCCTAGGCGCTGCACGATGGAAAGACCGAGCCCAAGTCCCCGTTTGCGTTCGCGCGCCGCGTTGTCGATCTGATGATACTCGTCGAAGACCGCCCGAAGTTCGCCATCGGGGATCCCGATTCCGGTGTCCCAAATCTCGATGCTCAGCATTCCCTTCCGCCGACGGCAACCGAGCAACACTTTGCCTTTTCGGGTGTACTTCAGGGCGTTAGACAACAGGTTGCGGATCATCTGCTCGAGCAGCGCCGGATCGGTGCATATCGAAAGCTTGCATGAGACCATCCGGAAGGAAAGTCCCTGCGCTTGCGCGTGAAAGACGAACTCTCCTTTCAGCCGCTCGAGAAGATCGCTGATCGGAAAGCAGACGATTTCCGGTCGGATCGTGCCTGCCTCGATTTGGTTAATGTCGAGCAGCGCGTTCAACATGCCGGACATGGCGTTCAACGTTTCGTCGAAGCGCGCGACCAGCCTCTTTGCCTTCTCTCCCTTGACGGTCTTGGCCAACAGCCCCTGCAGCAGCACGAGCGATTGTAGCGGTTGACGGAGATCATGACTTGCAGCGGCGAGAAAGCGCGACTTTGCCATATTCGCCTGTTGCGCTTGACGTTTTGCTGCTTCCAGCGCTTGCAGCGCCTGACGTCTTTCGGTGACATCGGTAAAGGTGACCACAACGCCTTCGACACGATCATCCTGGGCGCGGTAAAGCATGATCCGGCGGCTATACCAGGAGCCGGTCTGAGCCTCTATTTCTCGTTCGATCGGCAAGTGGTCTTGCAGCACCGTTTGTGCGTCCGCTAGAAGCGCGTCATCCGCCGCCAGAGACCGGAGGTCCGCCAACGGCCGGCCAACGTCTGTGGGGATGACGCTGAACAGCAGTTTGGTGGTCGGTGTAAAGAAGCGGATATTGAGATTGGCGTCCAGAAAGAGCGTCGCCACATCAGTGCTGTAGAGAACGTTTTGCAGATCGTTGGATAATATGCGCTGTCGTTCCAATGTTTCTTGGAGCTGGGCGTTGAGGGCAGTCAACTCTTCATTGAGAGATTGCAATTCCTCCTTGGAGGTCAGAAGCTCCTCGTTCGTGGATTGCAGTTCCTCATTGACGGACAACGCTTCTTGGTTGGCCGCTTTCTGCTCGTCGCTGGAAATCTCCAAATTGTGAATCGCGCCCTGAAGCTCGATTTTCGTGGCCTCGAGTTCTTGCTCAAGTTCAGCGATCCGTGAAAATTCTCCGGAAGCCACTTGGTGGCCTTGCCCGGGAGCGGGCTCAGGCTGGTCGATGAAGCAAACCAGCAGCAGCTCTTCCCCTTCGCTCACAACCGGCTGTACGTCGATGCTGAATGAATGCGTGTCACCATTTCGCTTCATCTTCCCGCCGGCGACGAAGATGCGTCTATTCTCCTGACCGGCCCGTTGAAGCGCGGCCCTGAGCTTGGTCCGCAAGCCCTCGCGCGCCATCGTGAGCAGGTTTTGAACGGGATGACCGGGCGCGACTTTCAGATAGCTGTCCGTCGGCCCGAGAAAATAGAGACAGTCATACTTGCGATTGATCAGCACAGCCGCCGGCGCGTAGGTCTCGATGACCAACCGTTGGCAAAGGTCGGCTAGGGCCGCTGGGCGCAACCCTTTCTGCTCCTGGTCCTGACGCCGGGGCGGCCCGCCTCCATAGGCGGCGCCTATCAAAGCGCTGAGGTCGCCCGGTCGGCTCCGACCGATGCGCCGATAGATTCGGTCGGATTTGGAGATCGCCTCGAAGCGACCGTCGACGTTACCAATCGTCTCGGCGCCGCCTAGGAGAACGATGCCCCCGTCGCGCAATGCGAAATGGAGCAGCGCAATCACCTTCTCCTGCGCCTCTGGACGTAGATAGATTAGAAGATTGCGACATGAAATGAGATCGAGACGCGAAAAGGGAGGATCGGCGAGTATATCCTGAACAGTGAAAACCACTGTCGAACGCAGCTCTGGCGTCACCCGGTAACAATGATCTTCGCTTGTGAAAAAGCGTGCAAGACGCCCTGCAGACACATCTTTTTCGATGGCTTCAGAGTAAAGACCTTCGCGCGCGCTGGCGACCGCGTCTGGGTCGACATCGGAAGCAAAAATCTGGAGCTTGAGGCTGCGGTTTTCTGCAACGATCTGCTCCAGGAACAGCATGGCGAGCGAATAGGTTTCTTCGCCCGTGCTACAGCCTGCGACCCATATGCGAATGTTTCGATCAGGCGCATGGTTCCTGACAATATCCGGGATGATCTTCTCGGCCAGCAGCGCGAACGTCCGAGCGTCACGAAAGAAACTCGTTACGTGGATGAGCAAGTCCTTTGCCAGAAGATCAAGCTCCTTGGCGTCGCCTCGAAGCAGGTCAAGATATTGATTCATGTCGGCGGCCTTGCCGCCAATCATCCCCATCCGCCGCTCGATCCGGCGCTCTAGCGTGCCCGGCTTGTAAAGCGTGAAGTCGTGGGCGGTCTTTGTGCGCAATAGGTCGACGATCTGCCGAAGATAATCTTCTGGGCCAGCTCGGGAATTTCCGGATTGCTCGTTTAAACCAGCCAGCCGCTGGTCATATGCGACGAGCGCCTCTCCAATCGTCGCTACAGGAAGCACCAAGTCAACCACGCCGGTCATAATCGCGCTGCGCGGCATCCCGTCAAACGCCGCTTCCGCGGGATCTTGCACGATAACGTGGCCGCGATTTTCCTTGATCGCATTCAACCCCAGGCTGCCATCGGTTCCGGTTCCCGAGAGGATCACGCAGACAGCGCGCGGGCCGAAATTCCTGGCCAGCGTATGCAGCAAAAAGTCGAAGGGCAGACGCGCGCCATGAGGCGCAAGCGGTTGCGAGAGGCGCAGGACTCCCTCGTCGACAGCCAGATATGACCCCGGAGGGATCACATAAAAATGATTGGGATTAATCGGCATGCGGTCGTTTGCCTGCACGACGGTCATCGAGGTGTGTGCCGAAAGCAGCTCCACCATCATGCTTTCGTGCGTGGGATCGAGATGTTGGACCAGGATAAACGCCATGCGATCTGAGGCGGGGAGGTTGCCCAGAAGCTTCTTGCATGCGTCGAGGCCGCCCGCCGAAGCGCCGATCCCGACGACCAAAAAATCTCCGCTTTCGCGGGGGGAACTTGGAGCCGAAGGGATGTTCTTCTGCGGCTGTGTTCGAGTCGTCATGGTGTCCTGCGGGTGAATTTACGGGATTCCCTCTTCTGGTCTTGCCACACGACACAACTGTTTATGCTTATCATGCCGCATCTTTTGCGTCGACTTGCGACGCCTAGCGCGTCCATTGAAACAGGCTGGCGGGCGGTCGTCATTTGCTCCACGTGGTCTGGTTGCCATACCGGGCGATAGTCTGAGTAGTTTCCGTGCCTTCTCTTGGCACAAAGCATTTGGCTATCGTCGAGACACAAGACTGTGGGATTTCGCTCGTGTCATCTGCGGCCACGACGCCGCCAAGTCGCAAATGGTCCCCAAGCCCTCGGAGCTTCACCTGTGCGCCAGGCCCATAACACATTAACCCAAAACATTCCGTCCCGGTCCGTTGAACTTCTCAACAAGCATCCGGCGGCAATGGATTTGCGCGCCAAGGTGAAGCAGCCTCATTGGAATGCGCCCGGAGCTGGTTTCATTGCGACCCACGAGCCAATCGACAGAGTCTCGGAAGAGGTAGAAGGGGTTTCCGATCTCATTGCCGAGCGCGCCGGCGTCATCGGAGCCGAACGATCGAGGCGAAATCGGGGTGAACGAAGGCGGAACGGGAGGCGAGACCGATGAAAGCACTCCGTATCCTCCTCGTCGAGGATGACCCAATGCTCGGCGATCTGCTTGCCGAAACGCTCGAAATGATGGGCCACGAGGTCTGCGGCATTGAGAGCACCGAAGCGGACGCAGTGGCAGCCGCCTTTCGTTGCAAACCAGAACTGATGATTATCGATGTAGGGCTGCGCGATGGAAGCGGCGCCTCCGCAGCGGAGCAAATATGCGACACCGGATTCATCCCCCACTTTTTTGTGAGCGGGGATATTTCAAGAATTAAAGCGTCCAGGCCTACCGCTGTGGCGGTTCAAAAGCCCTTTGGCGAAGCCGACCTCATATACGCCATTCAGCGTGCGCTCGAAGGCTTGGGAGCATGAGCTAGGCAAACACGACACTTTCTCCAAACTTAAAACGTCCTGAGGCGGCCTAAGGTCACGACGCCGGTCAATGAGTATTTTCCGAATCTTGTCGGCCTGCACATCGGGGATCGATCATGCGGACACAAAAGCCTGTCGCCGGGGTTCAATTCGGCCGCCAGGCGGCGCAACGTCACATTTGCCCGAGCATTACAACAGGCAACAAATGGAAAGGCATTCTCATGCTTGGAACAATCGTCCTTGTGCTCCTCATCCTGTTGCTCGTCGGCGCACTTCCGAATTGGTCGCATAGTGCGAGTTGGGGCTATGCACCTTCGGGGACATTGGGAACTGTTCTCATCGTCGTCCTGATCCTCGTTCTTCTCGGCAAAATCTAGGCGCGCCGCCTCGCTTCAAAGGTTATCGCGTCAAGGCCATGCCATATTCCGTCGGTAAATGGATTCCTCCAATCTGCGGAGAGTGATTATGACTGTAGGCTTAGCGCACCTTCAACCGATCGTATCCTTGATCGCCGGCATCCTCATCCTGATCATGCCGCAATTACTCAATTATATCGTGGCGATCTTTTTAATCGTCTCGGGCATATTGGGCCTGGGGCTCATTAAATGATCAAACTTTTCCGTTTCACAATTCGACTGGCCGAGACGCGCATCGCCTAGCAACAACCGTTAATCATGTTGTGGACGCCAGAGATCATCGGTTGGCAGATTCTGGGTGCGCTCCCGGCCGCGTTGCGGAATAAATATCCCAAGCCGCTATGAACATTGCCGCGATCACTGGCCCGCTGACAAAGCCGTTGAGTCCGAACATTTCGATGCCGCCCAATGTGGAAATCAACACAACGTAGTTAGGCATCTTGGTGTCTTTGCCTACCAGGACCGGACGAAGAACGTTATCCGCAAGCCCCATTACGAATGCGCCATAAACAATCAGAACGATACCCTGCCAAATTGCGCCCGTCGTCAGGAAATAGATGGCGACCGGGCCCCAAACCAAGGCGGCGCCTACTGCTGGGACCAGAGATAGAATAGCCATTGATGCCGCCCATAACAGCGGGACGCTGACTCCGAGGATCCAGAAAATGAGGCCGCCGAGCGCTCCTTGCAGGAGCGCCACGAGCAGATCCCCCTTTACCGTAGCCCGAATGACGACCGCGAATTTGCGGAAGAGAGCATCTTTCTCGTCAAGGCGAAGCGGAATCGCGTCCCTGATTTGACGAGCCAGCGCCTCTTCGTCGCGTAGCAGGAAGAACAAAAGGTAGAGCATCACGCAAAGATTCACGATGAAGCTCAACGCACTTTGTCCAATGACGACCGCCTCTGCCGCAAAAAACTGGCTTCCCTTGATAAGGGCGGCGGACAACCTTTCCTGAGCCTCTCCTAGGCTCGTCAGACCAAAGCGCCGCAGGAGATCCGCCGCCCATGAAGGCAAGGCGTCGAAGATTTGCCGAAAGACGCGTACGAGGTCTAGATCGCCTGATTGGAGTCGATCGTATACGCCGGATGCCTCTTGCGCCATTGACGCTGCGAGCAGACTCAATGGAAGGATCACCACTAAGACAATGATCATCACCGTCGCAACGGCGGCGAGATTTCGCCTTTGCTGCCATGCCTTCGAAAGGCGCCGATACATTGGCGCAAACACGATTGCGATCACGGTTCCCCAGAGGATCGCTCCGTAGAAGGGCCAAAGTATCCAGGCGAAGGCGACGGATACCGCCAACGTCAAGGCTAGAAACGCTGTGTCTTCAGTGGCGCGCATCCGCATGGTCCGTCATTGTGTGGCCTTGTATAGCGGACACTTTATCGAAAGTTTGGCGGAGAACGTTCGCTTCTTTAGAATGCGCCTGATTTATTCGTAGGTGTTTTCCGAAGCTACCGATGCCTCTCCTTCGCGAATACACTTTTGTCGTCGAGAAATCGACCGACGCAATGCCGGTCCAGTGCCGATCAATGCACTGGTCATCTTTTCCATTAGGAGACGACCTATGAGCGGTACAACAGACAAGATCAAGGGCGCAGCGAATGAAGCGGCCGGCGCGGTCAAAGAGGCGGTCGGGAAGGCCTTCGGCAATCCGAGGCTCGAGATCGAGGGTGCCGCGCAGAAGCTCAAGGGCGAGGCTCAAGGGGCTGTCGGTAACGCCAAGGAAGCCGTTAAGAAGATCATAGATAAGGCCTGATTTTCCTTTCGGCTCGAGTAAGAAAACGCCTTTCAGAGCGGGCCGAGGGGATCGGCTTTGAAGGGCGCCGAGGATACAGTCCCGCCGCAGTGCTTCAGCTCGGCCGTGGAGAAGGCATAAGGAGGGCGTCCGCGCCCGACCAGCTTGACCCACCTCGCAAGCGGATCCCGATAACAACTTATTATGAACGGCATCATCTACCTCGTCGGTCTGATCGTGATCATCCTGGCCATTCTTTCGTTCCTCGGCCTGCGCTGAGCAGTGACGCAGCTAGGTCAGCGCTTTTTCCGGAGCGAAGCGTACCTCAGCGGCCAAGTCTTAATGACTGCCTTTTGCTCCGCCATTGGCCCCTCGTTTGTCTCACCTTCCATCATTCTAGCTGGTCGGCGCTTCGCGCAGATCCTGCAATACATCGGATGACAACGCTCGACGAAAATCTGCAACTCCTTGGCCATTCGAGGCGGGTTTCGCTTTAAGCTGAATCTCGCGGTCGTAGAAGCGTTCGTCGACGTTTCGTCTTGCGGCGTGGATGATGGTCGAGTTGGGTGCTTCTTCGCTAAGCAGTTCCATCAGCCGAGTCTGACTGAGATCGTCGAGGGCCGAGGCGGGTTCGTCCATGATGATGATGTCGGGTGGCTTCAACAGCACACGCGCGAAACCAAGCTGTTGCTGTTCGCCGCCCGAAAGCACATCGGACCAGTTCTGTTCCTCGTCCAATCGCGACACGAGATGAGCGAGCCCGCAGGTGACGAGGATTTTTTCTATGCGCGCGGGGTCCGGCGGGGTGGCGTCATGGGGATAGTTGAGCGCATCCCGCAGAGTGCCCCGCGGCATGTAAGGCTGCTGCGGCATGAATGCGACGCGCGCGTCCCTCGGACGAAGAATGCTACCGCTGCCCCAAGGCCACAATCCGGCAATTGCGCGAATCAGCGTGCTCTTGCCGGCGCCGGATTCTCCCTCCACGAGTATTTTCTCGCCGCGTCTGATCACTGCATCGGTGTCAGCGAGCATCTGCGCGCCATCATGCTGGGCGATGGATAGTCCACAGAGATGCAATGCGCCATCGTTGCTGAAGGCGAGATCGATCATCTTGTCCTCGACTCCGATGGCGAGCTTGTCGAGATTGTCGAAGAAGAGGTCGAGGGCCGCGACGCGTCGCGCCGAGGCGAACCAGTCGGCGAGGCGCATCGAGTTGTCGGCCAGCCAGTTGAGTGCTAGTTGCACTTGTATAAAGGCCGCCGCCGCTTGCATGATGTCGCCGAGCGACATGTCTCCGGCGAGATATTTGGGCGCGCCCAGCATGAGCGGGATGACGGGCGCGAGAACGTTATTGCCACTCGACAAGAACAACATGCGCGCCTGTCGTCCAATTACCGCAACCCAGCACAGAGCGACTTGATCGAATCGCGTGCAGTGACGCTCCCGCTCTGTGTCGTCGCCGCCGATGAGTGCGATCGTTTCGGCGTTCTCGCGCGTGTGCGAGAGCTCAAAGCGAAAATCTGCCTCAGCAACAGCCTTCCCCTCGACGCGCGAGACGAGCGGCCTCCCCAAAAGCAACATGCCGTAGGACGTGCATGCGGAATAGAACACGACGGCGATCACAAGATAACCGGGGACCGTTACGCCCCAGAGGGTTAAAGAGCCGCCGATGAACCACAAAACGCTGACGAAGGAGGCCGCCATGAGTAGAGCATTCGTGACGCCGGTCGCAAAATCGACGAAGAGCTCAATGGCAATCCGCCCGTCCTCAGCGATGCGCGCTTCCGGATTATCGACAAGCCGAAGGACGGTGAGCTGATAAAAGCGGCGGCGCTCCATCCAGCGCCTCACAAGCGTTCGCGTCAACCATTCTCGCCAGCGCAACTGAAAGCGCATGCGCATTTGCAGCAGCGCGACGCTCGTCATTGACGAGGTCAAGGCAAGCGCCAGCATGAGGCCCATGCCGAGAAGGAGCAGGCGCTGGTCCTTGCTCTGCAGCGCGTCAAAGAAAAACTTGTTCCACCGGTTCACGGCGATAGCAGGGAGGAGATTCAAGACCAGGCAGCCAAAGAGGCCAAGTACAAACAGGGCAGCCTTGCCGCGTGTTGACCCTGTCCAGAAGCCGGACGAGAGAGATACGAAGTGACGTAGGAGCCATGCGTCAGCGGTTGAACGAAGAGCTTCAGACATAGAGAACCTCAAACGCACGCGTGGTCTGTCATAAGCTCAACAGCTGTTGTCATGCGGCGCTTGCGATGGCGCCTCGAAAGCACGTTCAATTCCGATTTTCTCGCTTGCGCTCCTGTCGTTCGTTGGAAATGCGACACAGCGGAAATTGATATGGCTGACAGCGCGTCCCTCTGACGGTCTGAGAGCGGCAATGTGTCATGCCCGGACGTCAGTAATGATCATGGTGTCAGAAGGCTTCTCATAGGGTTCGCCTGACAGTGAGGAATCGAGATCCTCCACTGCAAGAACGACGGCCTTCGCCATCGGTTCGGACATAGGAGGGATTGGTTTCACCATAGACGACACGAAGTGACGATTCAGCCTCGGAATCTACCTACGGCCGCTACGCTGTGCCTTAGCGTTCAGAATGGCCTCTGAGCTGATTGTCCAGGAACGACTTTACGGTCTCTAGAGTTGTGCCCGTGGCGAAAAGCCAGTGATATCGGCGCTGCGCGAGGTCAATCGCCTGTGCGAGGCAGAGGAGGCTAAAATGGGCCTTTTGGATTTTATAACAGGCAAGGGTAAAGCCGCGCCCACCGCAACAGGCGCCATCACTCCGGTTGCTGCCGAAGACCTGAAGAAAGAAATCGCGAAGCAGGGTGTCGATGCATCCAAGATCGACATTAAGATCGACGGTGACAGGGTGACGCTCAGCGGCAGCGCACTCACGTCGGCAGATGTGGATAAGATTGTTCGCGCTGTCGACACAGCCAAGGGGGTGGCTAGGGTCGAGAACAACATTGTCGCCGCGAACGCCAACGGCGAATCCAAATTCTATACCGTGCAACGAGGCGATACGCTCTGGAAGATCGCTGAATCGCATTATGGCCACGGCAAGGGCGGGAGATATAAAGAGATATTCGCGGCGAATAAAGAACTGCTAAAGGACCCCGATAAAATTTATCCGGGGCAAAGGCTCCGCATCCCCTGAGCTCGAGGTGCGAGCTTGCAATCGGCGGTCCGTCCGAACGGAACAGAGGAAAGTGGAGTTGTGAAGCTTCACCTTTTCCCAGAGGTTCGGACGAATTTGCGCGCGGGTTCTGGAAGGCGGACGATCAGTCAAGGTTGGCGCCCTGGACGATGCAGTATGTCACGGCATCGCGCTCGGGCGCCGAGCGATCAAGGGCCTAATAGCGAGGGCGATCGTAACCGCGATCGCGACGTCCGTAATAATCGCGGTCCCGGTCGCGACGTCCATAATAATCGCGGTCACGGTAGCGGCGCCCATCATAGTCGCCGTCTCGGTGCCTGTTAGAACCCCCAAGACCTCGAATAACCCTACCGGCGATGTCACCTGCGTCGTCGTCGCGCACCTGTGTTGCAGTCGTAACACCCGGCACGCTGAAGATCGGCAATGCCGAGGCGCTGGTGATAAGACAGGCTCCGCTGAAGGCAACAGCGAGCATTACGTTTTTGACATTCATTAGAGAACCCCATGAATTTGTGCGCGCGCTCGCGATGGCAGATGCGCGGTCGTCCGATATATGGGCGCCTGGTATTGGGTTTCCATAGTATGTAAGCAAAGCACGCGGTCGTTATCCGGCGAGGGGGCGAAAGCCGTGCGCGTTGTTTTCCATGCCGCAGAACACGGCCTAACTTCCAGCTTGCTCTTATCTCGATGGCTGCTCTCCAGCCTTGGCGTAAGCATTGCGGTCCGTGAGCCGTCGTTCCACGCGGGGTTCAGAAACATTGCCGCCCAGGCAGGTTATCCACCGCAGGGGTTCTGTTGCGTTAGCGGAGGCGGCGCGGTTTGGGTAAGCTGTGGGCTCGCCCAACACCGTTTAGATCGGCCCCCATGATCAACTTCAAAGGACACCGCTTTGAAAAGACCGTCATCCTGCTTTGTGTCCGTTGGTACCTCGCCTATCCCCTGAGCGACCGAAACCTGAAGGACATGATGCTCGAGCGGGGCGTTAAAGGTGATCATTCCAACATCTACCGCTGGGTCCAGAAGTTCACGCCGCAGTTAGAGGTCGCCTTCCGGAAAGGCGAAAAGCGGGCGGTCGGCAACAGTTGGCGGATGGACGAGACCTACATCAAGGTCAACGGTCAGTGGAAATACCTCTAGCGAGCCGTCGACAAACACGGGCACACCATCGACTTCTTGTTGGCAGCCCATCGCGACAAAAAAGCCGCTCTGCGCTTTTCCAAGAAAGCGGTGGGGCAACACGGTCTGCCGGAACAGATCACGATCGACAAGAGCGGGGCCAATGCCGCAGCCATCGATGCGCTCAAGGAGAAAACCAGCCAAGAGATTGAGATGCGGCAGAACAAATACCTAAATAACATCGTCGAACAGGACCACCGAGCCGTCAAGCGAGTGGTGCGGCCGATGCTAGGTTTCAAATCTTTTCGCTCGGCCCGAACCACCTTGCAAGGTATCGAACTCATGCACATGATCAACAAACGCCAGATGATTTCCAATGCGGGCGGAAATCTTTCCGTCGCAGAACAGTTCTATTCGCTTGCCGCCTGAAACACCCCCGAGGAGCAACCTGACTACACGCTAAAAAATTAACGCAACAGAACCCTTTTTTCTGAGGATACAAACCTTGTCACTTGCCTCCCAAGAGAAGCTCCTCGGCGACATTAGGGCGCTCATCAATGCAGATGCCGCCGAACTCAGCTCGTGGCGGAGGGGAAGGGGCCTCCGGCGCAGCCGAATAACCGGCGTACCTACTCCCTCGAGGACATCGAAACCTTGCGTTCCGATCTTGACAGGGCCGGGAAGGGATCTCGGCGCTACGTTCCGCCGGCGAGCGTCGCCGCGGCCGAGCGAAAGGATTTAAACCCCAGCGCCGGCCGCACCACCCGCTTGATCGCTCAGTGGTCCTGTTCGACGATGTTGTTGAGATATTTCCTTCGCCGGAATTCGATGCCCGCCTCGTGCTCCGCGTTGTAACTCTCGATTGCCGCGGTGTTCGCGCCGCTCTTGTCGATCGTGATCTTCTTCGGCGCGCCGTTCTGACCGATCGCTCGCCGCAGGAACCGCAACGCCGCTTCGCGATCCCGCTTGGTCGTCAGCAAGAAGTCCACCGTGGCGTCAGCCTTGTCGACGGCCGGATAGAGATATCTCCAGGAGCCTTTGATCTTCACATAGGTCTCATCCAGCCGCCAGCTGGAGCCGACAGGCCGCTTGTGGGAACGGAACCGACGCTCCAGCTCGGGCGCGTATTTGACGACCCAGCGATTGAGCGTTGAATGGTCGACCTCGACCCCGCGCTCTTCCATCATCTCCTCCAGCTGCCGGTAACTGATCGGGTAGGCGACATACCAGCGCACGCCCCAGAGGATCACGTCACGCTCAAAATGGCTCCCTTTGAACTCGGTCATTGCGCTGTTCCGCCTGCCCCGCCAGCCAGCGTAACCCAGGCCGACGTCAGATAGAAATTTGCGACATGTGTGGACGCCCGCTTCAGCGCAAGAAAAATCTTCCGGATCGCTACGGCGCGTAGTCAGGTGCTGACATGTGTCCGGCCTCGAATGCGACTTTTCACATGGACGCCTCCCTCGAGTGAGATTCAACACCTCCACTCTGGCACATCGAGGCCGTCGGGGGGCGTCCACATGGGGTAATCGCGGGAGCGAGTCGTCCCAGGCTATGCGGATACTGCAACGTGGTGGCTGTTCTCCGATAAGATCGAAACACGGGCTCACGACCGCACGCCGGGCCCAAGCATCTGACGGAGAACGGCCTTGGAAGAATATATTGGTCTGGATGTATCGATAAAAAGATACGGCGATTTCCATTCGGCGCGGAGGCAAACGCGTCTGGCGCGGGAAATGCGCCTCCGACCCCAAGCTCATCGCCGACATTGTTCGCAAGCGGGCGCCTGCGGCGCGGCGTATCGTGTTCGAAACAGGCCCCTTGTCCGTGTGGTTTTATCATGCCCTTCAAGAAGAAGGATTGCCGGCAATCTGCATTGATGCTCGTCATGCGAAGGCAGCTCTAGACATGGCCACGAACAAGACCGATGCGAATGATGCTGACGGCTTGGCACATCTTGCCGAGGTGGGCTTCTTCCGTGAGGTTCGCGTGAAGGGGTTCGATAGTATGCTTTCCCGCACGCTCGTAGCAGCACGCACCCGCCTGGTCAGGATCGCCACTGAACTTTCGAACCAGATCCGTGGCATCATGAAGACGTTCGGTTTAATCGTGCCACCAGGCAAGGGCAGCTCATTCGAGAAGAATATCCGTCCCCTTCTTGCTGATCAGGACGGGCTGGCGTCGATCGTGCTGCCGATGCTGGAGGCATGGCGAAGCGTTCGCATCCGCGCCGCCGAACTTGGACGTCAGCTCATAGCGGCAGCACGACAAAGTCATGCTTGCCGTATCCTTATGTCAATTCCTGGCGTGGGCACGATCACAGCGACCTCCTTCGCGACTGCAATCGAGGATCCGAATAACTTCAAGAATTCGCGCTCGGTTGGCGCTTGGCTTGGGTTGACGACCCGACGCTATCAGTCAGGTGAGGTGGACTATGACGGCCACATATCCCGACGCGGCGATCGCCATTTACGAGGGCTTCTCTACGAGGCGGCGACAGTCATCCTGACGCGCAGCTCAGCCGACAGCGGCTTGCGGAGATGGGGGCTCGCGCTCAAACAGAGGCTTGGCTTCAAGCGAGCTGCAGTCGCAGTCGCGCGCAAGCTGGCGGTCATAATGCACGCAATGCTCAAAACCGGGACCCTCTTCGACCGAATGGCGGGGATAGCCGCATGACAGTTTAGAGATAGCGTTCGCACCGAGCGCGCCAGAACGTCCCTGCCGGGACGTGGGCCGAGCCATTCCGTCTGATGGGATGCACCGCTGCTTCAGCGAAGTGCGTCGTCCACAATTGAAGGCTCTTCCCGCGAAGCCCCATCGTGCGGCGACCGATGTCGACCGCGAAGACGACCCTGCACCCGGCATACGCGTTCGACGCCTCGCAAAATCGCTTGACTCTACAACCGCGATTAGACGACCCCATCAGAACCCTATAAAGCGCATCAACCACCGTCGCCGTTTGCTTCAGGGAGGCGGTCCCATACGCCTACGGCTCTGATCTCACACCGAGCTTTCTTAAGCATGTTCTTGCGAATGCCAAACATGCGGTCTCACCCTCATGACGACGACCTGCGCCATATTCTTCGAACGCGCCCGCCGGCTGATAGCAAGCGACGGAGCCCCGCTGGCCCTTTGCCTCGAAGCGCTTCACCCATTTCCGGGCGGTTCGTTCGCTGATCCTGGACCTGCGTCAGCTGAAATCCGGAACCCCGGTACAGGTGGAGCGTTCCAGTGAGGAATCTCGAGTTACGTCTCACAGGGGTCTTCAATGTCACTCGATTTGAGAAGAAAATACGGGAAACCCGTGGCGGGGATCACTCCTGCGGTCGCACTCGGCGCTCTGGTCGGCAGCGTGGCGCTACTTACCGCTCCCCAGAGCGCGAGATCTCAATCGCCCACTGACGCAGCGCGCGCCGATGCAATCGCAGTGGCGCAGACTCCCAAGGAAGCTCCGGTGGAGCGGCCGGAACAGAAGAAAACGGCCCACGACCTCTCCGATGTCTTCAAACCGAGCAATGCGGCGCCCTCGTCGGAGGCATTGGTTGGCCAACAAGATCGCGGACAAATGCTCGGTTTCGACTTCTACCGTGATCCCCTTGGCGCGATGAAGCCTGGGGTGACGTTTGAGGACATTTATAAGGCGGGCGTCGCGATTAAGCCAAAGGTCATGGCCGCCCAACGCAAGCTTCTCGAAAGCCGTTACAACCTTGAACCGAAACTCGACCCGGCTGTCACAATGTCGCGCGGCAAACCCCTCGCGGTGGGTCCTACGGCGAAATTGTCGGCGGGAATGAAATGGGAAGCGCTGGCCGAGTTGAGCCCGGCCGAGATTCGCGAGCGGGACATCTTCCCTTACCAGCCCGTTGACGAAGTCGCGTCTGACTGATTCCGTTTCCAAGTGAGATTCGGCCGAGGTTGGTTCGATGGCGATGCGGCGTGAGACGGGGACGCAGGAAGATCTGGTTGTCGGCTGGGCGGATCTGCCGCGCTCTCCGGGGCACGCATTTTACGACGAGCTTCAGAAGGTTCTACTGGACGCGGGCTTCGACGTTTTCGTCGAGAACGCCTGCAAGCCCTACTACGCGGCGAAGATGGGCGCGCCCTCGTTGCCACCAGGGCGCTATTTCCGCATGCACATGGTGGGCTACTTCGAAGGGCTCGACAGCGAACGCGGCATCGTATGGCGCTGCGCGGATTCCTTTTCGTTGCGGGATTTCTTGCGGCTATCGACGCGCGAGAAAGTCCCGGATCATTCATGGCTGTCGAAGACGCGCTCGCGTCTGCCGCATGAGGTTCACGAGAAGGTATTCGGTTTCATCTTGAAGCTCGTCGCCGAGCGCGGCCTCGTGAAGGGCGAGCGCATCGGCGTCGACGGCTCGACCATGGAGGCGAACGCGGCGCTGCGCAGCATCGTGCGGCGCGACAATGGCGAGACCTATCGCGCAATGCTCGAGGGCATGGCGAAGGAAAGCGGGATCGCGACGCCGAACGCCGAGGATTTGGCGCGTTTCGACCGTAAGCGCAAAGGCAAGAAGCTCTCGAACGACGATTGGACGAGCGCCACGGACGCCGAGGCGAAGATCGCGCGGATGAAGGACGGAACGACGCATCTCGCCTACAAGCCGGAACATGCGGTCGACCTCGACACAGGCGTGATCGTCGCCGCGCCGATCCACGAGGCGGACAAGGGCGATACGACGACGCTTGGCGACACGCTGGAGACGGCGAAGGCCAATCTCTCGGCTGTCGGCCTCGCGCCGACGCCGGACGATCCTTGCGAAATCATCGCGGACAAAGGCTATCATTCGCGCGAGGTTTTGAAAGGCCTTGACGACGGCGAGTGGAAGAGCCGGATCAGCGAGCCTTTGCCGGCGAAGGGCTATTTGCGCTGGCATGGAGACGAAGAAGCGCGCGACGCCGTTTACGCCAACCGCGCACGGCTGAAATCGGGCGTTGGACGCGCCGCCATGCGCAAGCGCGGTGAGCTGGTCGAACGCAGCTTCGCCCATGTGCTGGATGGCGGCGGCATGCGCCGGGCTTGGCTTCGCGGTCGCGAGAACATCGCCAAGCGCTATCTGATCCACGTCGCAGGCTTCAATCTTGGCGTCCTGATGCGCGCCCTCGTCGGCTGCGGGACGCCAAGAGAACGCGCCGAGGCGGCCAGAAACGCCTTTTTGTTCGTTATTCGGACAGATAGCGCCACGGGCATCGTCATCATCGCCGACATCGGCGGCGCGCCGGCCTTGCTCGCCGTCATCGCCGCTCCGGAACCCGATTAATCAAGCTGCGACTTCGTCACCGCGCTGTTACAGGGCGCTACCTCACGTAGCGCAAGGAGGTGGGCTGGGCGGCCAAGTCTTTCCCCAGATGCAAATCAAAATGTTTCCGCGGTTGGAGCGATACGACGTCGAGTTCGATCTTCCCGAGGCCTTTCTGCCCGAGTTTCCTCCGGCGATGTTTCTGCAGAACCGGCCGGAGCTCGGCGACGTCTCAAGAGGTGAAGTGGTCTCTATCAACAATTACTACAACTTATTCAAAGACATCTTGACGCCCGTGCAGCTCGATGGCTTGCGTCTACTGCTGACGCCGTTCCCTCAAGAAGAGTTCAACCCAACGGACGATCGGAAGACTGCTCAGCCCACCTTGGGAGTGACGTGCCTTGATTGCCATGTGAACGGCCACACGAGCGGTCAGTTCCACATTAATCCAGACATACGGCCTGAGCAGCGGCGCTTGCGGCTCGACACAGTCAGTCTGCGCGGGCTGTTCAATCAACAAATTCACGGGTCGAAGCGTAGCTTACGTTCGGTGGAGGACTTTACCGAGTTTGAGCAGCGAACCGCTTACTTCAATGGCGACGAAATTCACGCCATCAAGAAGGGCATGAACATCCTGGACCGGATCCAGGTGTCGCATATGGCCCAGATGCAGAACATGTTCGATTTTCCGCCAGCTCCGAAACTAACTGTGACGGGCAGACTCGACCTCGCGAAGGCCACTGCCAGCGAAATCGCAGGTGAGAAACTGTTCTTTGGCAAAGCGCAATGCTCCACCTGTCATCCGGCGCCGTTTTACCTCGACAACCAGATGCACGACCTCCACATTGAGCGATTCCTGAAAGAAGAAGCTGGAGATGGACCAGTCAAGGCGTTCACACTGCGGGGCATCAAGGACAGCCCGCCGTATTTCCACGACGGCCGGCTTTTGACCCTGGAAGACACAGTGGAGTTCTTCAACCTCATCCTTGAACTCAAACTCACTCCCGAGGAAAAGCACGATCTGGTTGACTTCATGCGACAGCTGTAGGCTCGCTCAAGAAATAATTCAGCTGGCGTTACATTCGCGATTAGCCGACCCGATCAGATCAGATCACGGAAAAATAAAAGGACTTGTGTCAGCTTGGGCCTCGACAGCTTCAAGTTTGGGCTTAGTTATCTAATTTCGGGCGCAGAAGCGGCGCTCGGCTTGCGTACGGGGGGAGGGGATCGACCCGGCGCGCGCCTGAAAAACGGAGGTTGAAAATGCGTAAGAGTGTGACGTTTATCGCTGCCGCGTTATGCGGAGCGACCGCGCTCGCGGCTCTACCGGCCGAAGTTTTTGGCGGCCCCATGAGCGCTGCGAGTCCGACGAGCGTCGGCCTAACCGCGTCGCTCGAAAAAGCTTACTATAGGGGCTATCGCCGGGGTTATTATCCTCGTTACGGTGGTTATTATCGCCGCGGCTACGGCCTCCCGGGCGCGGCGGTTGGCGCCGCCGCTGGCGTTGCGGGTGCCGCAGCTGGAGTTCTGGGCGCGGGAATCGCAGGGGCCACGGGCTACGGCTACCCCGGCTACGGCGGTGGGTATGGCGGCAGTTCTTGCTGGCAGTGGGACCCCGGTGCTGGTTGGGTCTGGGGCTGCTAATAAAACGACCTCCGACCCGCAATTATCGCCCCATTGTGAGGGCGCGGGTCGGTAGCTCTTTCCAATAATAAGTTAGCTTTCAAGATTATTTCAATGGCGTAGATGAGACTGGAATGCCTGCTGGGGCACTTCAATTGAGACGCGCTCAAGCTTTTTTGGATCGGCGGAGGGCTAGCGGACGTCTATGCGTCGCCTTGCGCTGCTTTGCGATCGTATTGCGCTTTTGCGTAACCGCTGTTTTCAGGCCACCTCTTTGAAGGCCGCGGCGGATTGTGCATAGGCCCAAGGCATCAGTTCGTCGAGCTTACTGGCGAGATGGCCGTTGACGATCTTAGAAAGAGCGTCAGCGATGTAGGCCAGCGGATCGACGCCATTGAGCTTGCAGGTCTCGATGAGCGAGGCGACGATCGCCCAGTTTTCGCCGCCTCCGTCCGAACCCGCGAAGAGAGCGTTTTTCCGATTGAGGGCGATGGGACGGATTGCACGTTCGACGACATTGGAGTCGATCTCGATGCGCCCGTCGTCGATGAAGCGTGTCAGGCCGTCCCAGCGCGAGAGCGCGTAGCGGATCGCCTCGGCGAGCTTGGTCTTCTGGCTGATCAGCGCGAGTTTTTCACGCAGCCATGGCTCGAGCGCGTCGAGGATGGGGCGGGATTTCTCCTGCCGCGCGTCCCGACGTTTGCCGGCGCTTTGGCCGCGGATGTCGCTCTCGATGGCGTAGAGTTCGCCGATGCGCGCCAGAGCCTCGCCGGCGATCGGCGCGGGACCTGCTGCGGCGAGTTCGTAGAAGCGCCGGCGGACGTGAGACCAGCAGGAGGCCAGCGACACGCTGTTCTTCTGCGTCAGCGCGCGATAGCCGGCGTAACCGTCGACCTGCACGACGCCCGTGAAGCCAGCAAGATGCGTGAGCGGCTGCTCGGACTTTCGGTTTTGCGCATAGACATAGACTGCGATTGGCGGATCGGCGCCGCCCCATGGCCGGTCGTCACGCGCATAAGCCCAAAGTTGGCCAGTCTTGGTACACCCGCGCCCGGGGTCGAGCACCGGCGCCCTTGTCTCGTCAGCGAAGATTTTCGTCGACGATCTGATGTGTTCCAGAAGCCGCTCGTGCACGGGCCGCAAATGCCAGGCGGCGCGACCAACCCAGTCGGCGAGCGTAGAACGGTCGAGGGCGATCCCCTGCCGGGCGTAGATCTGTGCTTGGCGATAAAGCGGAAGATGATCGGCGTATTTGGAAACGAGCACATGTGCGACTGTCACCTCCGTCGGCAAGCCGCCTTCGATCAGCCGCGCCGGGGCCGGCGCCTGCACGACCGCGCCCTCGCAGGCGCGACAAGCGTATTTGGGTCGACGCGTCACCAGCACGCGGAACTGCGCCGGCACGACGTCGAGCCGCTCAGAGACATCTTCGCCGATCGGGTGGAGCGCGCCCTTGCAGCAAGGACAGGCTTTATCCTCGATGTCGACGATGGTTTCGATGCGCGGGAGATGGGCAGGTAGCGCGCCACGGTTCGTGCGGCGCTTTCTGGCCGCCTTTTCACGTTCGGCGGCGGACTTGGCTTCCCCCTCCGCCGCGGCGCCCGCTTCCGTCTGCTCGACCTCTTCGAGCGCGAGCAGCATCTGGTCTTCGGGAAGGGTCTCGGCGCGCCGTCCAAAGCGATGGCGCTGCATCTCCTTGATGATCTGAACGAGACGCTCGTTGCACGCCCGCTCGGCAAGCAGCATCGTCTTCAGTTCGTTTGGATCGTCGGGAAGCGTCTCGATCGCCTGCGCCATAGTCGCAGAAGACCATATTTTCCACCGCCTTTCGCCGTTCTTCGATGCCCTTGATTCACTGTGTCGCGGCTTATCCCGGCAAGGTCGGCGCCGCCGTCTCTTTCGCTGCGCGCACGCGGCGAAAGTCGAGCCCCTCCAGCAGCGCCGAAAACTGCGCCGCGGACAACCGCATCACCCCGTCTTCGATCTTCGGCCAGCGGAACTCGCCATCTTCCAGCCGCTTGGCAAAGAGACAGACGCCCGTGCCGTCCCAGAACACCAGTTTGATGCGATCAGCCCTTTTCGCGCGGAACACATAAACAGCGCCGTCAAAAGGATCTGCCTGCATCGTCTCTCGGACCAGCGCAGCCAAGCCCTCGGCGCCCTTTCGGAAGTCGACGGGCTTCGTCGCCACCATGACGCGGATCGCGCCTGTCGGCCCGATCATGAACTCGCCTTCAAGGCGTCGATAATCGCCGTGACCATGCCCATGGGCGCGTCACGCCAGATCCAGACGCTTGCACCGTCAATTGCGAGCTCAATCACGTGCGGGCGAGCAACCGGTCTGCTCTCCGACCCCAGAGCGACGGGCGCTTCCTCTCGTCGCTCGACAACAACCGGCGCAAATGAAACAGCATCGAGTTCCGCTTGCCGTCGCGCCTTTTGTCGCCACGAAAACAATTGCTGCGGCGCCAGCCCATGCCGTCGCGCGACAACTGAAACCACCGCGCCAGGCGCAAGCGACTCTTCGACGGCTTGCGCCTTCTCCGCAACCGACCATCGTCGACGACGTTCGCCGCCGCCCGTGATCACTTCGATCCGGCGCACCGCTCCGCCATTAGGCTCAAGCGTAGGGTCAAGTCTGGACACAAGCCTTATCTCCAAATCAGGAGATCAGACTCGCTGCTTTCAGCATCGGTTGGAAGGTGGGACCGCAACAGCGCTTACGCTTTTGCGAGAATCTCATCGCCTCAATCCCATTTCGCAGGGCAACCGCTGACGACGGGCATCGTCTATCCCTTGTCTAATCCGTCGTCAGCGGCGGAGTGGCATCACTTGCTACCGTTATCGGTCTTGCCATTGTTATCCATGTCATGGTGGTGGTGATGGTGATGATGGCACCCATGCGCTGATGCTGCAGCTGGGGCCAAAGCCACAGCGATGGCGATCAAAGCTGATGATAGAATTTTCGTAAACATATCCGACTCCCTTGAGGACTTCACCTCATCACGCGAGTGACAAGATGTAGATAAGCCCTTCAAAGGGAGCGGCAATAACAGCTGGTCTGGGCCAAGAAGAAATCTACGACATGTGTGGACGCCCGCGCGACGCGCGACTTCGCCTTCTTTGGCGCGCAGAGCAATTGCGATGTCCAGGAGCTTTATGCGTTGATCGAGCAAACCCAGTATATCAACTAGGACGCAAAGGATGCGACGCGCCGCTTCCGGCAGAGGCAGCTTGGGATCCTGCACTGCCATGAAAAGCTTGCGGCCGAGATAAATAATCGGTCGCAGTTTTTCGTTATTGTTCAAGGAGAGCTGGCTTCGGTTGGACGGACGGCATGAGACGATCGACGTTTGTGTGGCTGGGAACTTAGTATGGCCGGCGCTTGTCCTTGCTGGCGCGGCTGTGCGCTTCTTGAGCTCCAATCGCCGCCTCGATCCCGAGCTGGGCCAAGCTATCGATAACCTCGGCCGCCACAGTGCGATCGACTCGCATGCCGCCGAACGAAATGCATTGTTCGCCGCCGGGCTTTGTCGCAAATTTTCACCCAAGACGCGATGAGCGCAGCGAGGATGATCTGGCTTACCCTGCCAGGGCATAGAACTGCTGCGCTGGACGCAATTCGCTCGTCGTTCCGAGCTGTCCCTTGCAGAGCGTGTGCATGAGTTCGATCCCCGTGAGCGTCGCCGCGGCTGATCGAAAGGATTTGAAGCCCAGCATCGGCCGCGTCGCGCGTTTGACGGCTCGGTGAGCATGCTCGACAATGTTATTCAAATATTTGATTTGGCGGATTTCGTAGCGCCGCCGTGTTCGCGCCACTCTTGTCGATCGTGATCTTTGCCGGAGCCATGCTGACCGATCGCCTTGCGCAGAAACCGCAACGTGGCTTTGCGGTCCCGCTTTGACCGTCAGCAGAAGGTCCACCGTTGCGCCAGCCTTGTGGCCCGATACAAATATTTCCGCCAGCCCTTGACCTTCACGTAGGTCTCGTCCAGTCGCCAGCTCCCGCCGATGGGACGCTTGCGGGCGCGGAACTGACGCTCCAGCAATGGCGCTGGCGCGCGCGGGTGCCCCCGTGCACTCCCAGCTCAGGCGCCCGTGCGTGAGCGGAGAAGTCGCCCGCGTAGCGCCAGCGCAGATCGGCGTGGGGGTCCCACAACGACGCCGGATTAGACGCGTGGTGGGTGGCAACCATGTACGGTCCCTCAACCGGCGCCGCCAGCGCCGTGTTTCAGGAACGCCCGGCTCGCACGATGCATCGCGGCGGTGTTCACCGGGCGCACGTACTTATGCCACCCCGTCGGGCGGCGTCAGATGCGCCGGTAGTCGCTCATCCGGTGCGGCGCCGTGCTGGATTTTTACTGCGCGGCCGCCGATGCCTCCCAGTAAGGCCGAGCGTGGTAATGTTGATGCACCCGTGCTTCCCATTCACGGTCCGTCCAGCTTTCGTCACTATATTCCGGCGCGCTCTCGACTAACTCTTGGCTCACGTCCGTCACGTAGCCACGACGATCTCTGTCGAATTTTAGCGAGGTCCAAGGCATCGGATGGTGTCCTGGATGCAGGCACATGAAGCCGCAGAAGTTAACGACCGCGTAAAGCACTCGGCCCGAGACCATATCAATCATGAAATGGTCGATCTTGCCGATTTCCTTGCCAGCCATGTCAAAAACGGCCGCGCCATCGATATGCTGGCTCGAGATCAGGTTGATTTTTGAATAAGGAGCGGCGGTAGCCATTTCACTCTCCCATGCGTGCGACGGCCACCGCTCGCCTTCCTGCGATATGCCGTGCTCACGCTCTTTGTAGGGGCTGAACATCTCGCATAGATCCCGAGCTCCGGCGGCGTCATGTGCGCCGTGAACGCGTGGGCCAGCGTATCGTTCCTCCCTTTCTGATTGGGGTAGTTGAAGTCAAGCTGTCCCGCCCTGATCAAATCTCGTACCGTTCCGTGGGTCGCACGCTCTCTTTGCGGTCGGCGCTCGGGCCGCCGCCTGATGGGGTCAGGAAGGCGAGGCGTCTCAATCTGTCACGACCTTGCCGGCAGCTGCGGCAGGCCAGCGCCATGCGAGCGAGTTCGTCGCCGCATCGGCTGATCCTGCCCAGGATGTCCGTCTCTCCGGATTGGTAGCGGGCCGGCGTCAAGCCGAGATGCGCGCCCAGGTCCCTCGAATGCTGGAAGAGATCCGCTCGGTCGATCGTGGCGCGGAAGGCGAGCGCCGTGATTGGACCTACGCCGGGAACGCGGCGATAACTTTGGCCCATCGTAGCGCTGTGCTGCACTAAATGGAGGGATACTTATCTGAATAGCCTTGTCCTGCGCCCGGATGAAATCTCTGCCATACGGTGATGATCAAAATCGAGCCCGCGATGGCAGCAATAAAATGCCCAAGCGACCCCCGCACGACAATACCTAAGAGGTCCGCGAGCTGCGATCCGATCCATGACCCTGCAACCCCCACAAGGATGTTCGTCAGTACCCAATTACGCACCCCTGTGTAACCATACCCGCTATCCAACCGGCTAACCCGCCAATGACGAGAAGGGCGAAAAATCCTACGTCGGGCGTTCCGAGAATACCTAGCGGCTGGTTCATCGCGACCTCCTGACACCCCTGGCAGGAGTGACAAATGGGTCGCTCTTGCTGATTGGCCCGACATCGTGAAGAAAAAAATTTCTTCATGCCAGATAAGCACAGATCGCCGAATGCAAGGCCCGCGGCGATGCATGTAAAAAATACGCCGACGCGTGCCGCAAGGCTTAGGCTAGGGTCTAGCTGACTATCGCGGCGATGCAGACAGCGGCGAGGAAGTCGGCTGCGTTCCGACCATAGCGTGTGGCGATGCGCGTGAAGTCTTTCAGCCGGCAGAACATGCGCTCGATGGCGTTGCGGTTGCGGTAGAGGAATGGCGAGAAGCAGTTCATCCACTTTCGATTCGCCTTGGGCTGTTGGGCATGGCTCTGCCGGCCTCGATCTGCCGCCGGATATATAACGGTTGTAGAGCGTCTTCCTCGGCCCGTATTCTGGCGGCGCGTCGATCCAGCGCCCGCCGGATTTCAGCACATGAACGATGCCGCTGATCACTCGCCGGTCGTCGACCCGCGCCTTGCCCCTCGTGTCGGTGGGACGGTGTGGCGCGATCTTCGCGAACTGGGCGTCCGTTAGCCAAATGCGGTCCGGAATCATTGGCGCTTCCTCGGAAGCTGTGAATCACGATGCCGCCCTCACGCCGGCAACTTTATAGACGAGCTCATAAGAGCGCGCACGCAATTCCTCCGGCAACATCGGCCCGACGAGGCGAGCCCGCGTCTAGCGCAGCACAGGCTCCCGGGAGGCAAGGTCGAGCAGAATCGCCTCAAAGAATAGTGCATCGGCTTCGGATGCCGATTACCCAGACGCTCGCTGCAGCGGATCAGTTTGCAATTCGACGGATTGACGGCATGGAAACCGTCTCCGTCAGAGACATATTATGCGCATGACAAAAAAGAAAAAACCTGTGACTGACGCCGACCCCGAAGCTGTCGAGAGTTGGGATAATGAGGGTGGCGCTCCGGCGTCAGGCGACCGGTCGTCGGTCCATCCCAAAAGCCCCCCAAAACCAATCGGCTCGCGCCACGAGGAAAAAAAGCTGGGTCCGCAGGAACCCTGCCGAGTGAACGCGCCAAACCCAGCCGAGGGGCGAGATAGGGCTCTGTCGCAAACTTTTCGGGGCTGAGGCTTGGCGTATAATCGCTAGAATCAAATTCGGCGAGACGGCGCGATGATCGAGTTCAAAGGCAGCCATTTCGAACGCGAGGTGATCCTGTGGGGCATCCGGTGGTATGTGGCATATCCGATCAGCTATCGGCAGCTCGAGGAAATGCTGGAAGAGCGCGGCGTCGAAGTCGACCATTCCACGCTGAACCGCTGGGTCGTCAAATACGTCCCGCTGCTGGATCAACAATTTCGCGCCCGCAAGCGTCCGGTCGGCGCAAGCTGGCGATTGGACGAGACGTATGTGAAGGTCAAAGGCAGCTGGAAATATTTGTATCGGGCCGTCGACAAAGTTGGCGCGACGGTGGACTTCCTGTTGACGGCCAAGCGGGATCGTAAAGCCGCATTGCGGTTCCTACGCAAGGCGATAAATCAGCATGGCGTGCCAAAGAAGATCACGATCGAGAAGAGCGGCGCCAACACGGCGGCCATCGAAAGCTACAACGCCGAACATGAGGCGGAAATCGAAATCCACCAAAACAAATTTCTGAATAACATCGTCGAACAGGATCACCGAGCCGTCAAACGAGTGGCGCGGCCAATGCTAGGGTTCAAGTCCTTTCGAGCAGCTATGGCAACCCTCGCAGGAGTCGAGCTCATGCACATGATCCGAAAGGGGCAGTTGCGGACGACGGGCGAATTGTGTCCCGCACAGCAATTCTACTCGCTGGCGGTGTAAACCTCGTCGTTGTTCCAGGCCCACCTCGGCCGCACAAAAAATTTGCGACAAAGCCAATTTCTGCCTTCCGCATTTTGTATGCGTGTCATGCTCCACGCATTGCCGGCCAGGACGCCCTTCTCGCTCTTAAGGCCTGTCAGTATTCTTAGCCTCCGATAGAAGCTTCATAATATCTTCTGGAGTCTCCATGACGTCTACGTAATTTTCTTCGCTCACCGCGAACGTGATCCGAGATCCTTTTTTGTGAGGGACTATCGTTCCGGCACTCGCAAGATTGACGAAGATGCCCGTCTCGCCATCATCCGATGTGCATTTTACCCATTCGGAAGGCATGCCAATCTCCTGCTTTGCGTTAGCCCTAGACTGATCGCCGGAAGCTGCTCCGCCCTCATTATCCCATACGGCAATAGCCCTTGCCTTCAACTCTGAGGCGGTCATCGGCTTTTTCAGATTATCGATCATCCCCTAAATATGGCGCGCCAGCCAAACAAATTCCAGGAAAGTGGATCTCCGGTGAGGCCTCAGTTGGAAATTCTGGACTCTTGGCGAGGCGATTGCGCTCGCCACGATCATGGCCGCCGCCGTTGTGAAGATCGCGTTGAACGCAGTCGAGATCGATTAATGACCGGCGCGGGTATTGTAGCGTGGCAAAAGGACAAATGTTGTCAAGGATACTTGATATCAAATGCAATAATGTGAACGTGTTAATTGTTCGTCCCGTCGGGCGATTTTTCGGCTACTTCATCCAAAAGCGTCGGGAGCTTCTTAATTCCGTCCTGCTGAATTTCTCGAAGACCGGTCGCGAATGACGGCCAAGGCTCCATTCCGCTCGGCAAACGCCAACCTGGATGGGATCAAAGATTATGGCGCTTATGGCAGCTACAATAATCTGTTGAGCTTGCTCTGGAATCCTGGCTACCCTTTTTCTCTGCCAATCGTGCAGCTCATAATGGATTTGCTCTGTGATATCGGGCCTGGCGCACCCAACTTTCTAGGAGGAACAGAAAAGGCATGACCTAGCATTACAGTTGCGATTTCAGGTGAGCACGCTTTGCCTGGGCTTGATGGGCTCTTCGCCAAAGCGACCAAGCGATGACGCACTCTGGTCGGATGCGCTTTCGAGCCAGCCGCGTTGCGATGCGGCGGATTTCCTGCATGGACCAGCGGATAAGCGACGGGCTCGTCAGCTCTGAGGCGGACTGGACGTCGTCGGCTTGCGCCGCATTGTTTTTGGGGGCGACGCGACCGTATTGGCGTGAACGCGGATCGCCGCCATCATGGCAAAGGCGAGCATGACCTGCGACACGTAACGACGCCAACCATGCCAGGAACGCGTCTCGTTGTGATCAAGGCCGAGTTCATTCTTCGTCGTTTCGAAACTGTCTTCGATCGCCCAACGACGCCCTTCGATTTTCGCCAGTCTTTCAATCGATGTTCCGGTCGGCGCCCATGCCGTGAAGAAGGCGAGATCGCCATCGGCGATTTTGCGCCGGATCAGAAGGCCGCGCGTCCATGCCTGCCCGGCGAGAGCCTTGTTGTATTCGCCAGCGTCGAGATCAGCGAGTTCGAGATAGGCCCAGTCGTGAAAGCGCTCGCCTTTCGTTCCCGCGCCCGCCGAAAGACGCCGCCACGCGGAGGCCGGCAAGCCCTCGGCGATCTCCTTCGCCGTTCCGGCGACGGTCTGGGGCCTGTCCCAGGAGTGAAAAGGGTCATTGGATTTCACGCCAAGCACATAGCCCTTGCCGGCGCGCCGCAACGCCATTTCGATGTCGCCGACGCCATAGACAGTGTCGGCGGTGACGAAGGAGAAGGGAACTTTCGCCGCGATCGCACGCTCGATCATAACACGGGCTCTGTTGCAAGCCCTGAAGCGGGGCGCAGAAGCGCGACTGTCGTAGCTGGCGGGGTATCACGCCGCCTTGAGCTCGATCCGCTCACTGACGAATTGCATTGCCTCGGCAAGAACGCAGGAGCCGATTCCAAAAGCGCGCTCGACAATACGGGCCTCGCCTCGCATGTCGCGCGTGAGGTTGAAGATCGCCGCCTGCCCCTTGCGCAGCGCCCTCATGACCTCGAACCGGGCGGATCAGCTGCTTCAGCTTGCCGTGGTCCGCCTCGACGACATTATTCAAGTACTTGACTTGGCATGCTCTGTTTCCTTTGGGCATTTGCCTTCCCTCTTCAGCTCGGCAATCGCCGCCGCGTAGGTCGGCGCCTTATCGGTGTTGATGACCAGGGGCTTCTCCCAAGCCTTGAGCCCGGTCAGCGATTTGGACAGAAAGCGATTGGCGGCTTGGGCGTTCCGCGTCGGTGAACGGTAGAAGTCGATGGTGTCGCCGTGCTTGTCGACGGCCCGGTAAAGATACGCCCATTTGCCGCCGACTTTCACGTAGGTTTCGTCAACCCGCCAGCTCGTCGACCGTGGGCGGCGCCACTGCCAGCGTAGCCGCTTCTCGATCTCAGGAGCGTATTTCTGAACCCGGCGGTAGATGGTCGAGTGGTCGACCGAGACCCCGTGCTCGCCCCATCATCTGTTCGAGATCGCGGTAGCTGACGCCGTAGCGGCAATACCATCGCACCGCCCAGAGCACGATCTCACCTTCAAAATGGCGTCCCTTGAAGTCCGACATCGCTTGCCTCCCCCGCGCTCGGACCCATCAAGCCGCAGAGCCCACGTTTTTGCAACAGAGCCAGCCAAAGAGGCCCAGTGCGAATAAGGTCGCCTTGCTCCGCGTCGGTCCAGTCCGGAACCCGAAGGAGAGATTTACGACGTGGTGCAGGAGAAGGACTTGATCACCAGCTCAAAAAGACAGGCGCAGATCGGAACCACTATCGAGCCCTTTATTCTTGAAATCTTAGCGTTCGACTCGAGTTAATGCGAACGGCGCATCGTCTTCGCGTTCAAGCCGCGTTAGTAGGCGGCCCAGAAAAACCGCGGCAGGACAAGCAAAAGCGGGAGTGGAGGTCGGACGATGACAAAGGATCAAATTGGCGCAGAACGTTCGGTGACCGTTTTTGGCGGATCTGGTTTTGTCGGACGCCATGTTGTGCGGGCGCTTGCGCGGGACGACTGGCGCGTGCGTGTTGCCTGCCGCCGGCCTGACCTCGCGTATTATCTGCAGCCACTGGGCGCCCCCGGACAAATCGCAGCCGTTCAAGCAAATTTACGCAATCCAGAATCAATCGTGGCTGCTCTGCGTGGCGCAGACGCCGTCGTCAATCTCGTCGGAATTTTGGCTGAAACTGGCACGCAAAAATTTTCAAGCCTTCACGTGCAAGGGGCTCGTATCGTCGCCCAGGCCGCCAAGGCCTTGGGAATCACCAATTTCGTGCAAATTTCTGCAATCGGCGCCGATCCTCAATCGTCTTCCGTCTACGGCCGCACTAAGGCTGAGGGGGAGGTGGCCGTTCTGGAAAACATTCCGTCCGCCGTCATCATTCGTCCCTCAGTGATTTTCGGGCCCGAAGACGACTTCTTCAATCGCTTCGCTACATTGGCGCGCTATTTCCCAATAATACCGATTGTTGGCGGCGAAACGAAATTTCAGCCCGTCTACGTCGAAGATGTCGCCGATGCTGTGGCGCTCGCGCTTGGCGGCGGCGCTAAACCAGGAGAGATCTATGAGCTTGGCGGACCGGAACAAAAGACTTTCATCGAGCTTGTCGAATATGTTTTGGAGGTAACCGAGCGGGATCGAAGGTTAGTCAGCCTTTCTTTCGGATTCGGCAAGGCCGTCGCGTCTATCATGCAACTTTTAACGACCCTGTCGCAGGGTCTTTTCCCCAAACTTCTGCGAATGACCACAGACCAGGTCGAACTGCTGCGCCACGACAATGTCGTATCGGAATCAGCCAAGGCTGAAGGCCGAACGTTCGCAGGTCTCGGCATTCAGCCAGAGGCGATAGAGACAATCGTGCCTTCCTATCTTTTCCGATACCGCAAGACGGGGCAGTATCAGGGACAGCGGAGCTAGTTTGTCTAGCAGGCTGTTGAAGAATCCTCCCGCTTCGCTTTGAGAGGGCTTCGTCGCCGCTGTATTCGAATTGGATCTCGATTGAGGCGTCGTCGCGCAATTCGGCGTTCCCATCGCCGGAGACTTCATCCATTTCGTCGAAGCCGATCCAGGCAAAAGCGATCGAGGTCGGGGCGTATTCGACATCGAGAGTCGCCTGCATCGCGCCGAAGGCGATTTCCCCGCGGCCGTCGGCGCCGATGACGATCGTCGCCGATCCGCACAGGTCGAGATAGTCTCGATCCCAAATGTCGGCCTCGACGATCCGCCAGCGACCAACGAGCTTGCACCCGGCGGGCGCGCTCATGTCGGCGCCGCCATCAGTTTCGGCAGCCGCACCAAATTGTAGGCGGCGGCCGCAAAAGTGAACGCCCAGCCTACCCGCGCGCGACCTCGGAACTTTGTCTGCTCCTGACCAGCGACGATCTTGATCCAGCCGAAGCCTTCTTCGATCTTCTTGCGGATGCGCTGGCTGATGGCGTAGCCCGCATGCTGCGTCGTGCGTCCGTCGATCGTCGAAGCGCGGCCGCTGGTGTTTTGCGCGACATGCGGCGTCACCTTCATCGCGCGCAGCTCATTGACGAAATCCTCGGCGTCATAAGCCTTGTCGGCGCCGATCGTGATGGCCGTTGGCCGATCGACGCGCGGCTCGATCATGTGCAGCGCCGCGATGCGCTCGGCGTGGCCATCCGCCGGCGTGAGGCAGGCGTCGACAAAGAGCGCATGCCGGTTCTCCATCAGCGCGTGGCCGATGAAGCAAAGCTTCGCCTCCTTGCCGGGGCCTTTGCGATAGAGACACGCCTCGGGGTCGGTCGTCGAGGCGTGCGTCTCGTTCGAGCGCTTCTCGCCGCGGAAATCCGCCTCCTTGTTGCGCCCGCGGCTCTGGTGCAAACAGCGGAAGCGGGGCATATTTTCAGGAGAAGGTGCTGAGCAGAGGACCTAATCCATATGCTGAGTATTGATGATCTCTTCAGAGGCCGCCATTTCGACCGAGAGATCATCATCCTCTGCGTACGGCGGTATCTGCGGTTCAAGCTAAGTTTTCGAGACCTCGTCGAGATCATGGCCGAGCGCGGAATTGATTTGGCGCCGCGTCTCGGCTTAGCGAAGGATCACCTGGCCGAGGCCATCAGCCAGACGAAGGAGGCCATCGCCACCGGGGAGCAAGGACAGGCGGACGTACTCGTCACCCACGCCGAAGCCGCGCTCAAGCATGCCGAGGCGGCCGAGAAGGTGAAATCCAATACGCATACCGAGGAAGGCATTAAGCATCTTGAGGCGGCGATTGACGAGGGCAAGAAGAAAAATGCCGGCGCTGCTACAGGGCACGCCAAAGAGGCATTGACGCACCTAGAAGCTGCGACGAAATAAGACGGATAAACGAGAGCGGCCCGGCGTTATACCCACGCTCGGGCCGCTACAGGTAAGACGAATTCTCATCGGTGATGCTCGCGCTGTTAACATTCTTTCGACGGCGCCAAACCCACCCTTTTCAGTATCACGACAATAAATGATGCCGCTGGTCATCACGTCGCGCGCGGTAAGCTGGGAGAGTTCCTTGTCTTCAGCAACGGCTCTGATTGTGATGTCGCGATCGGTAATCATGCCGACAAGTCGATCGTTTTCGCCAACCGGAACCGCCCCAATGTCATGTTCCCGCATCTTCTGCGCCACGTTGGCGACCGGCGTGTCGGGAGAAACCCATTCAGCGCCTTGTGCATCACATCCTTTACCTTCATGGGGAACTCCTATTTAACAGGCGGGCCTATCGGAGGGCATCCGCTGTTTCCTCCCAACACTCTTGGCTCGCCTTGTCGCCGTTTTAGGCTGTTAGTAAGATACTCGACCCCGATGTAGCTGGCGCCTGACCCAAGCCCTTGGAGAGAAATCATGTCTGAAGAAAATCACGTTTTGGTTCTTATCGCCGAGGCAATTCACAAGGCGAATTTCATAGACCCAAGCTCTACCACAGGCGTGAAAGATGCTCATCATAGGAGCAATGAAGAAGATAGTGCTCATTTAGCCAAGGCCGTCGTGGCCGCACTTCACGCTGCGGGCTACAAAATCGTAAAGGGCTAAAGGCCTGCGGCTTGTATGGCGGATATACGAAACGGCGCGCTGTCGATGCGCCTCAGTCATGGGGATTGTGTCGCTTGCGAAAACGCCGGAACACGGTAGCGCTACCCCAGCCGCGACCTCCTTTCCGTTTATAGCCACACAAGGACTCGTCATTGAAGCGGATTTCGACAGACCTGCAGGGCTTCAAGCGCCGCGGGGGTAGTTTTGCGGTTCAAGTTGTTCGCCTCGGGAGCGCAGAGCCACCCAAGCGCCAAACTCAGGGGCGCCTCTCTCAACTTCCGGGGCCGGCGCCGTCGAGCGAGCCACTCGCCCCCAAATTCACCGAAAAGGCTGACGGAATCTCGGCAGCCCGCCCATGGCAGGCAGCCGGCACAAGGATCATCGAGGTCCTCGATCAACCGCAACACCTCGAGAAGCAGCCCGAGCCGGGACCGCGCCGCGGCCGCCAGAGCCACGAAAAACTCGAGCATCCCCCCAATACGAGAAAGGGGCCTCAAGCCGGGCCAGCCGCCGACAAGCGACAGCCGCGCGCCGTCCCAAGCCACGAGTCCTCGACCGCGCCAAAAGCAGTCCCGGTGCCTCGTAAGGCGCGCCGTAGCGCCGAGGAAATCCTTGCGAGCCTTGCAGAAACGACTCCCGCGCCGGCCGTTCCCGCGCCGATAGCTGCGCCCCCGAAGGCCAAAAGAATGCGCCGCAGTAAGATTGAGGCCCTTGTTGCGAAGCTCGCCGAGGCATCCACGCCAAGCCGTGTAAAGCGCGATGCCAGGAAGGCAATCAGCGAGGCTGGCGTCCGGCTCACATTCCGGCAGCGCTGCGCCTTGCGCCACAAGTCGACGTAATGGCGGGCGTTTGCTGTTCGTCACCGAGGCTTATACCAGGGGACGAAGAAGCCAAAAATGCCTGAAAGCACCGCGAACACGATGACAGTCGATGCAATTATTGGGATGTCAGAGGTACCCCACCGGGCGAGGATGAATCCGAGAACCCCGCCCGCCCTCCTAGCCCCATTTGTTTGGTGAGGAGACTGTCTACTCGATGCGGGCTGTAGACGCCAGATAGAGGGCTGTGGTGCAAAATTTCCGTGACGAAACAACGAATGGCCAGAGGGCATGAGCGGAGGTCATGCAACGAGCGCTGTGTTCCAGATTTCCGGCGCACGGGTGTCTTTGATGCGAAGCGCTCCGAGTTTGAACCGACCTTTCCTGATCCGGTGCACGAGCTCGATACCAGCGATGGTGATCGAGGCAGTTCGGAACCGCTTCAACCCAAGCATTGGGCCCAAGCGAAGCTTGATCGATCGATGATCCTGTTCAGTGAGGTTATTCAAGTATTTTGAAGATCCAAATTGAGTCCGCGCGCCGCCTTGATGCTCGGCGAGGAATTCGCGCGCCGCTCGATGCGAAGCCTGGTAGCCATCGAGCGTGATGGCGCGGGGCAGTCGGCCTGGCGATGTCAGGTTAACTTCGGCGTAGGTAGTTCCGGGCGATACGGCTCGGATGAGCGAGCCCCCCGTCAGCTACAAGCGCCACCGCTTTCCGCCGCAGATCATCGCCCACGCAGTGTGGCTGTATTTTCGATTTCCCCTGAGCCTACGGCTGGTCGAGAAATTGCTGCTCGAACGCGGGATCGTGGTTTCCTACGAGACCGTTCGCGTCTGGGCTCACAAATTCGGACCGGACTATGTCCGGTGCTTGAGGCGAAAGAAGCCGAGCCGACAAGACATCTGGCATCTCGACGAAGTGGTGGTCACGATCAACAGCGAAAAACGCTACCTCTGGCGCGCCGTCGATCAAGACGGATACGTGCTCGACGAAATCGTCCAGATCCGCCGCGATACGCGAGCCGCCAAACGGTTGTTGGAGCGGCTTTTGTGCAAGCAAGGTTGTCCTCCCAAGCGCATGATCACCGACAAACTCGGCTCCTACGGAGCCGCCCGGCGCAAGATCATGCCGAAAGTAGAGCACTGCCAACACAAGGGCCTCAACAATCGCGCGGAAAACTCGCATGTTCCCATCCGAAAACGCGAGCGGGCGATGCAAGGTTTTCGTTCATGGAGCGGACTCCAGAGATTCGTCGAAACTTTTCCCGCCGTCCGCAACCACGTTGTTCCACCGCATTCACACCGCTCCGCATTCGCTACTCATCTGCATCGCCTCGCGGCGATGGCGGAGTGGAAATCCGTCACGCTGACCGCGGCCTAAAATTGACCCGCGCGGGGCATCTGCACCACGTTTAAGTTAATCTGACATCGCCATCTCGACGAGGTCGTCGTCTCGATCAATGGCGAGAAGCGCTATCTCTAGCGGGCCGTCGACCAGGACGGCTACATTCTTGACGAGATCGTTCAGGCTCGCCGCAACGCCACGGCCGCACAGCGATTGTTAAAACGCCTTCTCCATAAGCAGGGCTGTCACCCCCGGCGCATGGTCACCGACAAGCTCGGCTCCTATGCCGTAGCGCAGCGGAAGACTCTGCCGGATGTCGAGCATCGATCCCACAAGGGTCTGAACAATCGTGCCGAAAATTCCCATGTGCCATTGCGAAAAAGAGAGCGAGCGATGCAGGGGTTTCGATCATGGGGAGGGTTGCAGCGCTTTGCCGATGTGTTCTCCGCGCTCCGCAACCTGTTCGTTCCGTCCCGACCTTCCCGCCGCTCCGCCATCTCCATCCATCTGCATCGCCTCAGGGCGATCGCGGAATGGAGATCCGTGACGCTACCCGCTTAAAATGAAGACCAAATACGCTTCGCTACACCGTGTGCGAGTTAACGTGATGGTGTGGACGGCGCCGCACCGGCATCCAGCTCCGAGAGAGTTGTGCCAAGATGGTTGCTGTCAAGCAATCCATCTGCAAGGAGCGCCGTCCATGGGCAAACATAGCATCGATTTATCTTGTGTCACGATCGTTGGGCTCGATTTGGCCAAGCATGTGTTTCAAGTCCACGCCGTCGACGCTTCCGGAAAGGTCATCCTCGCGCGCGCAGTGAGACGAGGGCAGCTTTTGGCATTTTTCCAATCTCTTCCGCCTTGTCTCGTCGGCATGGAAGCTTGCGGTTCAGCGCATTATTGGGCGCGCCAGCTGATAGCGCTCGGCCATGATGCCCGGCTGATGCCGCCAGCCTATGTGAAGCCCTTTGTGCGCCGGCAGAAGAACGATGCGGCGGATGCAGCGGCGATTTGTGAGGCGGTGGCGCGGCCTTCGATGCGTTTTGTTGGCGTGCGCACGGAGGAGAACCAGGCAGTGCTGATGCATCACAAGGCGCGCGAGATGCTTGTGGGTCAGCGCACGCAGCTCATCAACGCCTGCGCGGACATCTGGCCGAGATCGGCGTGATCACGGCGCAGGGGCATAACGCTGCACGGGAACTGGCCAGGCGGATTGAAGCCCGCGACGAGACGATATCGCCCTGCGTCTGCGAGGCGCTGGCCCCGCTGGTTCTTCAACTGCGCACGCTCGACGAGGCCATCGACACAATCGACCGGTCGTTGATGAAAAAGGCGAAAGCCGATGCGACTGCGCGGCGCCTGATGAGCATCCCGGGCGTCGGCCCGATCACGGCCCAAGCGATAGCGGCAAGCGTCCAGGACGCCTCGAGCTTTGAAGGCCCGCGCGAGTTCGCGGCTTTCCTCGGCCTGACGCCGAGGCAGAACAGTTCAGGCGGCAAACAGAAGCTTGGGCGGATTTCGAAGATGGGCAACCGCTATTTGCGCAAATTGCTCGTCGTGGGCGCACATGCGGTGCTGTACCATCGCAAACCTCACACCGACGCGTTGCGCACATGGGCCAAAAAGCTCATGGAGACCAAGCCATTCAAGCTAGTCGCCGTGGCCCTTGCAAACAAACTGGCGCGCATCGTCTTTGCGATCCTGCGCAGCGGGGCGAGTTATGCTGCGGTGACGCAAACGCTGGCGTAAGTGGGAGTAGCGGTTCGGCTAGCGATAAATCCACCGCAAACGGAGTCGAGGGCGACAAAGAACTGATGCGAAGGCAAGCGAATTGATCTCAAAGCCCGCGGCGATGTCTGCGCGGAAGAGCGCGCTAATGTGATCGGGGCAAGGGATCAGCGGACAACATCAGGGCCAGCGGGCGAAGTTCCGCTGCGAAAGGCCGAAGACATGACCGCGCTCACGAACCATCGCAGAGATCTCAAAGTCGCCTTGACGGGAAGGCGCCGTCCAGACATGACATCGCCATTCGGAATGTGGACGCCGGATCATCGTAACCTACACCCGCGTCGGCGGGCGTTACCCCAGCGACATGACGGATGCGGAATGGGCCGTGCTCGTGCCGTTGATCCCGGCGGCCAAGTACGGCGGTCGACCGCGCAAGACCGACATGCGCGCGGCGATCAACGCCATTCTCTATTTGCTGCGCACGGGTTGTCCGTGGCGCTACCTTCCCCGCGACGGCTTTCCGCCACGGTCGACCGTCTACAACATCTTCCGCAATTTTCAGAAGGACGGCGTCTGGGACGCGATCTGGGACAAATTGCGCATGGAGCTGCGTGAAGACATGGAGCGCGAAGCGAGCCCCACGGCGGCGGTCATCGACAGCCAGTCGCTGAAGTCGACGGAAAAAGGGGCGGTCATGACGGCCTGACCGGCTACGACGCCGGCAAGAAGGTGAAGGGTCGCAAGATTCACGCGCTGGTCGATACGCAAGGCTTGCCGTTGCGCGTCGTCGTCCACTCCGCCGGCGTGCAGGATCGCGACGGCGCGGCGCTCGTGCTCGATAAAATCCGTAACAGCTTTCCCTGGCTCGAACTCGTCTGGGCCGACAGCGGCTACAACGCCCATCAGGTCAACACGGCGGTCGCCAAGGCTCCGTCGCTGCGCATCGAAATCGTCAAGCGCAGCGACGACATGAAGGGCTTCGTTCTGCTGCCGCGCCGGTGGGTGGTTGAAAGAACGTTCTCATGGTTCGGACGCAACCGACGCCTCGCCAAAGACTGGGAAAACCTCGCAACGACCCTGCAAACCTTCGTCGTTCTGGCGTCGATCCAGATCGCTATCAGGCGGCTCGCGCGATAGTTGTCTTTTGAGTCAGGTTCTTACACGATTTCAAGGTCGGGTGTGTTTGCTACCTAATACCGTACAATTGCGCCCCGCAAAGAAGCAGCCCGGTTATCCGGTATCAGGTAGCAAACACACCTAGTAAAATTAAAGCAAGGTAGTGTCCTAATTTGAAGCGTCGTCCTCAAATTTCTTCAACCGTTCAATCAGGATGCCAAGCTCGGCCTGGCATAGCTCTAAATGGGTGCGTATCTCATTTCTCTCTGCCTCCCGAAGAGGATTTGAATAAAGCTCGCCCCAATCGATTTGGATTGACTCCCTGAGCGTATGGATATCCCGGAGGAGTTTCTCTATTTCGCTCATTTGGCTCCCCTACGCACCACCGCGATTGCGGCTTTCAACGTGTCCTGCGGCGATCATACGCCGCTCAAATGCAATATTGCGAATTTGCGCCGCATGTCGGTTCCTTCAATAGGATCCGACCACACATCGTCGCGGCTTGCTTTGGGGTTGCCTCTGGATTGGAAACCTCAACCACGCCTTCCCACACGGCGCGGCGCTAGGTAGCAAGCAGGCCTAGTCCATTGCGTAAAATATAAGACACTGATTTACGTGCAGTTTCTATTTAATCTGGACAGTTATCCACATCCTGATGGTCGATTTCGCCGCACCGGCGCCCAAGGGGGGCGGCGACGCACTGACTGGCAGGCCTGATGACGCCATCCGAGGATTAAGGATCGTTCGAGCTATGCCTACCCCAGCGCCGTTGCCGCAGCCATAGGGTCTGCCCCTAAGAAGCCACGCGCGAACATCGCGCCGACGCCAATCGAAAGAATACGCCAGAAGGCCTGCTCTCGCATCATGTGCGTGAGCCCTCCCGAAGTGGTGGAGCCCCACACCCCCATTTAGGATGACAGGCCATCAAATCGAGCGGCGCCTTGGAGGCGCGCGGACAGATGTTCTACGGCTGTGGATACGGCTTCCCGAGAGGACCGCCGATTGGCAGCACCGTAAACAGAGGCTCGTTAGCGGTGATCGATAAGAACTCGTTGGCGATCATCGTCCGATAAAAGAAACGCATTTTCTTCTCGTAGGGGTCGAACATCGACCAGCCAACCATGCCGGTGTCTGGCCCCCATCCGCCCGTCGGATAGTGATGGTTGTCCCTGAAGCCCGGCGCGCTCTTGATCATATACTTAGCCAAAGGCATACGCGCGATATCCAGCAAATGCCGTTCAGCATAGCCGAGGTCATACACGCTCAGAGGAATGGTCGGCGTTTCGTTGCTGCTCAGCCATACGGAGCTTCTAATCCCGCGCTACCCATAGTAGCGGCGCGCGATTACGCCCTTCTGCGGCCAGCAGCATCGAGCATGAATAAGGCGGCCGCCCGAAGCTCACGGGGCAGCCGCCGGGTCGAGCGGTCGTCAGAGGGCCACCTTGGCGGGGCGGTCTTGGAGCTTCATTCCGTCCGCTCGATCACAACGCCCGAAAGCGTCGCTCACTATCAACCCTTTGAACACTTTTCGGTTCGCGGCTGTGGCAGCAATTTTCCGCGGGCTCCCCCGCCCATCCGGCTTGTCGCCCCATCTAGGGAGCAAGGCCTTGCCTTCCCCGAAACGCTCGCGTAGCTTCCCCGCAATGGCGTCGTGGCGCGGCGCCAAAGAGAAACGCCCCGACCGTGGATGTGCCGGCGGGGCGTTTTGCTTATAATGCTAACTCTTCTGTGGATCGTCTTTTTGAGCGATAGCGCAATATTCGGCTTTCCACGGCAACGTGTCGAAATCCGGCTCATAGCCCTTGTCTCGATACTCTTGCTCAGGAATGTCTATCCCGATCCTCCCAATTTCGACGAGAGCGGTATTTGGTTGACCCCGCTCGCCTGACGTCCGGTAACGTCCCTGCGGTTTTTCTGGCATAGCTCATCCTCCCGCTTTCTGATCTCAGGAGAGCAGCGATCACTCATATTCATCTGCCTCAGAAAGGCCGATGCGGGCTTCCTGGGCGAAGGAAACGAGCCCGGCACCCAAGAACAATGTTGCCACGACGAAGAGCAGGCCCGCCCCATACGCATATTTAAGGCCGAAGAACTCGGACGTAAAAACAATCGCTAGGAGGATTGTTGCGCAAATCCCGCTGACCAGAGAGGCGACTATGGCTCGGTTCAAAAGCCGTGCACGCCGACGTAGTCGATCAATGTCGGTCTTGAGATGTGCGCGGGCGGGGTCATCTCCAGGTATCCCATTGAGCCCGCGAATCCGGGTCACCACTGCGGAAAGCCGCGAGGACATGAGCGAAACGAATCCCGCGACTGCGCCTAGAAAGAAGGTTGGCGCGGTCGCCTGAGAAAAGATCATGGTCAACCGTGGCAGGTCCGGCACAAACTCAAGCATTGGATCCGCCTTACGCTGCTGCGTCCCGTGCGCCTGCTGACGTCGATTGACGTATCGGCGCTCTCTAAATCGGTAGAAGCCCCGTCGTTGAAGCGCCGGGCTACCGCAGAGCTTTACCGTTCGATCAACAATCCGAGGACCCCGCCAACGATTGCGCCGCATAGGGCGCCGACAGGCGCTCCGGAGAAACCGGATCCTGCTCCAGCCAGTAGTGCGCCTAACGCCGCACCGACCGCAGCGCCAATGCCAGAAAGTGCTAGGATACCGGACGTCTGGTCGTCGCGGTTATGTGTATCTGCCATGTGAGGATGCCTTGGTAGCGGTCTGGCGACAAACCAGACGCCCTTTCCATGCATAGGTAGGGCGCTGTTAGGCTATACGGCTGCCGCCGTCTCGCTTGCACCGTTTTGCAGCTGCTCTCCGCGCTGCGCCCATTCTCGCGGATGAAGATCGCGCTGACGGCTTTCGAGTGCGGCGCGGACTTGCCCTCCGGCTGGTCGACGGCGCGCATCAGGCGGAAGACGAGGCGCTGGCCGAGAGAGCGCGCAAAAGTAGCAAGGTCGAAAACTGAGCTGATGGACGTCCACCGGGCTGGTCGCAGCCGGGCGAGTGGGCTCCAACCTAAGCTGCCTCATCCTGCATTTGTGGAAACGAGGACTCAAAACGCTTCAGGCCTCGGCCAATTCTGAAGCGTAACCGCGGGCTCCCAAGTCGATAAATCGGGTGATGTCGTCTTGGATCATCTTCCGAAGCGCCAGGGGACCTCGCTTCCGGTTGAGCAAATAACCTGCGAGAATACGGGCGGGCCTGTTGCTTGGACTAACGCCGTGAGCCATAGGGGCGTGTTCGAGATTCGTCATCTCTCGCCTCTTCTTTGCGATCTGAGCTAGGGATACGCCCACCGCCTACGCATAAGATCATGCTGCGATGCGCGTGCTTCAAATGCCTATACCGCCCTCACATGTCACGTTGATGTCGTACGGCGGAGTCGGCAGCAACGGACGAGCAAGTGGAGGCGGTGCGGGGCGGACGTCCGGCCGATTACGGCAGAGGCCGGAACAAAGTTCTTAGAGCCAGAGTTGGATTCTCAACTTCTCCTACTTATCAGCGCCCGCACTCCCAGGTCGGGCGCATTTTTTCGGCCTATCCATGTCGCATCCATGTCGCGCGGGGCCGCCGGGATTGCCGGGGAATCGTTGGAAACCAAGGGAATTTGTTGCGAGCCGATGCAACATGAAAAGCAGCTATTTCGAGCCCCTGCCAACTAACTGGGGGCGCGAAACACCGCCTTCCGTGGGAGCTGCTTGTTCGCTCGCTCTTTTCAGATCAGGAAAGACAGAACCCCCGCCTGCCTGGCCTTCCCCAGGAGGATTGGAGAGAGGCACGCGGGGCGGGGGCAGGCGGGGGGCTACATAAACGAACCAATAATGGCTCCTCCGAGCCCGCCAATTACAGTACTCGCGAGAGCAGCCGGAAAGCCGATTGTCGCGCCTCCCAGCGCTGCGCCGAATGCCGCACCGACAAGAGCGAGAACCGTCGCCATAGTCATGTGTTCTTTGGCGGTAACCATCGTCGCCTCCACGATCGCGCCCCGCCAGCTCGAGGCGAGGTCTACCGTAGTACGGTAGCGCTCTTCCGCTGCCAGACAAGCGCTCGCCCTTCAGTTTTCTACGGGTTCCCACTAAGCGTTTCCCTTACCTTGAAGCGAGCGCTTATCTGGGCGTATTCCCGCCGCTCCAATGTGCGGAAAAACAAGGAAAAGCTTGCCAATGGGTCGTCTTGCTGTGTCCGTCCTCAACGAGTTGGAAGCGCCCGTTTTCTCAGCCGAATTTCCCACGCACACGACCGCCAAAAATTTCATCGAGTGGCGAATTGAGGATTTGCTGGCGCAGGGCGCGAAATATTTCGACATGATCGACAAGGATACGCACGCCGAAACCCGCTACAGCGCTGCTGCAATTGCCGATGGCGTTTTCGCCACCATCAAAACGGATTGGCGTTACGCCCTCATAAGGAGGGCAGCCTAGCGCTTGCTCCCGAAGCGCTCATCAAGAAGCGCCGGTGAGAGGGCGAGGCGAGGCGGTCGAATCGGGAAGTTCACCGCCTCCCTCGCGACTCAAATAGCAGCATTATCGCCCCATCCCGCTCGCCTGAAGCTGCGACGAATCGGGCAGCACGTCGCTCGGCACCACGGAGGGAGGCAAACAAACAAGCTATATCAACCGGTATTTAATATAAACAGCATGTTTGGATGGTTCGACTAGCCCTCAATCCGGTTAGCGCACTCGTCTGGGGGACAAGGGGTCGTGGGTTCGAATCCCGCCACTCCGACCATCTAACATTCGGAAAAAGGGCCAAGCCCGCTCGCCCGATATTGCGTCCAATCCTGGCCGAAGGTCGATCGTCCGGCCACTATGCGGCAGCTTTCCAGCTCTCCCAATAGAACTTTAATCTTGTGATCTTGGCGGCGGATTTAGGAGCGCGCCAATGGCTGAACACACAATCGCCCTTGCAGCCCTAATTTTGGGGGCATGTCTCATCCTGCGTATCATGCTGAGCGCCGGGCCATAGGCCGGGAATGAGCCGGAGAGGCTGTCCAGCACTGCCCGCGCGCAGGGCGGGCGCCTTAATGGAAAGACGGCCCGCCGCTAAAGATGCAACGGGCCGTCAGATCAGGCCAGGCGCCTGCGACAGTCTCACACACTCAAATCCTGTGAAGGGCGCGGGATTCCGGCCGGCCGATATTTCTAACCGAGCCACTCGACGCGGTCGTCTGACGATCTAACTGGCGGGTCTCCAGCACTCTGCAGGAGGCCCAGATGTCTAGTTTGAGAGCCATGGGTTCGACGGCTGCGCTTTGCGCCACGGTTGCCGTTTCCCTCGTGCCGACCTCATCGTTCGCCGGCGTCATGAGCATCACCGACAAGGCCAGCGTCAGCCTGTCGTCATCCACCAATCAGGTTGATTGGCGCCCCTATCGGCATCATCACCATCGTTGGCACATGGGCTGGTATTACGGCTGGCCACGCTATCGCATCGGAACCTACGCTGCTGCGGCGCCTTTAGCTGCCTACGGATCCGCCTATCCAAGCGGTTGCGGAGTCCACGGCACTGCCTATCCAGCATATGGCGGTTGCGGCGCGTGGGGTTATCAGCGCGGTGACGAAGTCGCAGCTTGATTAATCGGGTTCCGGAGCGGCGATGACGGCGAGCAAGGCCGGCGCGCCGCCGATGTCGGCGATGATGACGATGCCCGTGGCGCTATCTGTCCGAATAACGAACAAAAAGGCGTTTCTGGCCGCCTCGGCGCGTTCTCTTGGCGTCCCGCAGCCGACGAGGGCGCGCATCAGGACGCCAAGATTGAAGCCTGCGACGTGGATCAGATAGCGCTTGGCGATGTTCTCGCGACCGCGAAGCCAAGCCCGGCGCATGCCGCCGCCATCCAGCACATGGGCGAAGCTGCGTTCGACCAGCTCACCGCGCTTGCGCATGGCGGCGCGTCCAACGCCCGATTTCAGCCGTGCGCGGTTGGCGTAAACGGCGTCGCGCGCTTCTTCGTCTCCATGCCAGCGCAAATAGCCCTTCGCCGGCAAAGGCTCGCTGATCCGGCTCTTCCACTCGCCGTCGTCAAGGCCTTTCAAAACCTCGCGCGAATGATAGCCTTTGTCCGCGATGATTTCGCAAGGATCGTCCGGCGTCGGCGCGAGGCCGACAGCCGAGAGATTGGCCTTCGCCGTCTCCAGCGTGTCGCCAAGCGTCGTCGTATCGCCCTTGTCCGCCTCGTGGATCGGCGCGGCGACGATCACGCCTGTGTCGAGGTCGACCGCATGTTCCGGCTTGTAGGCGAGATGCGTCGTTCCGTCCTTCATCCGCGCGATCTTCGCCTCGGCGTCCGTGGCGCTCGTCCAATCGTCGTTCGAGAGCTTCTTGCCTTTGCGCTTACGGTCGAAACGCGCCAAATCCTCGGCGTTCGGCGTCGCGATCCCGCTTTCCTTCGCCATGCCCTCGAGCATTGCGCGATAGGTCTCGCCATTGTCGCGCCGCACGATGCTGCGCAGCGCCGCGTTCGCCTCCATGGTCGAGCCGTCGACGCCGATGCGCTCGCCCTTCACGAGGCCGCGCTCGGCGACGAGCTTCAAGATGAAACCGAATACCTTCTCGTGAACCTCATGCGGCAGACGCGAGCGCGTCTTCGACAGCCATGAATGATCCGGGACTTTCTCGCGCGTCGATAGCCGCAAGAAATCCCGCAACGAAAAGGAATCCGCGCAGCGCCATACGATGCCGCGTTCGCTGTCGAGCCCTTCGAAGTAGCCCACCATGTGCATGCGGAAATAGCGCCCTGGTGGCAACGAGGGCGCGCCCATCTTCGCCGCGTAGTAGGGCTTGCAGGCGTTCTCGACGAAAACGTCGAAGCCCGCGTCCAGTAGAACCTTCTGAAGCTCGTCGTAAAATGCGTGCCCCGGAGAGCGCGGCAGATCCGCCCAGCCGACAACCAGATCTTCCTGCGTCCCCGTCTCACGCCGCATCGCCATCGAACCAACCTCGGCCGAATCTCACTTGGAAACGGAATCAGTCAGACGCGACTTCGTCAACGGGCTGTTATGGCGGAGGTCTGTTTGGCATGGGGCTTGGCCCGTTCTAGCCGCCCGGCCTACTCCATACTTCAAGCAAAACGCCCCGCCGCTGCCTTTGCGGTCGGGGCGTTTCTCGCTCCGGGTTCCTGGCAGGGGCCGGAACGAATGAGTTCTCAGCGCCCGCTGTGACGAAAACAAGGCCTATTCCGCCCGGGGCATGGCCGTCGCGCAACGTGAGCGCCGGGATGCGCGAAGCGAGCGAATAAGCGGGTGCGCGGCGCCGCGGTGACCGTCGCAAAGGTGGAGAGAAAAATGGCGGCATTGACCGACCTTGCAAAATTGGATGGCGTCGTCCTCGCATTTGAGTTCGCCCCGGACGGCCGCCTGCTTAATCACGAAGCGACCGCCGAGACGCCGCCCGGGATGACTGAGATGGCTGCGGCTGCACAGTTCTGTGCGTCTGTAACGACCAACTTCAACGCGCTTGCCGAAGCATTCTCCAAACTGAGCGGCATGCAATGGATACCCCAACAGGGGTGGGCGTATTCCGGGGGTGAGTATACGATAGCCATCGGCTGCAACGGCTATCGCGGGGTTTTCATCAAGACCGAGAAGGCCGACTTCAACCAACTGTTTGAGCTACTGGTTGCCAGCAAATAGCTGGCTTGCGATGGGCACAGCGCGGGGCTATGGCTGGCGCAGCCGCGCGGATAGGTCCGGCCCCGCGATCGGCACGCAATAGCGCCGATGAGAGTGCGGCGTTAATATCGACCCCATGTGCGGACGGTTCACGCAATCCTATACATGGGCGGAGGTCGAGCGCTTCCTGAGCGTAATCGGCCCGGCGCGCAATCTACGGCCGCGCTACAACATTGCGCCTACCACGCCGATCGACGTCCTACGGCTTGGGGGGCCGGCCGCGAGCTCGTCTCGATGCGCTGGGGCCTCATCCCATCATGGTGGAAGAAGCCGCTCAACGAACTGCCGTCGACCTTCAACGCCCGCGCCGAGACACTTGCCGAAAAGCCGATGTTCCGCTCGGCGTTCAAGTCGCACCGCTGCATTATCCCGGCCTCGGGCTTCTATGAGTGGACCGGCAAGCCGGGCGCGAAGACGCCGCACTATTTCTCGGCCCCAGACGGCCGCCCGCTGGCCTTTGCGGGCCTTTTGGGAGTGCTGGCGCAATCCGGAGACGAACGAGCCTATCGAATCCGCAACTATCATCGTGGGGCCCGCACATGAGTGGACGCAGCCCTTTCACGACCGCATGCCGGTCATTCTCGACTGGTGCGACGCGGGGGCATGGATGCACGGCGACTATCCGCCCGCGCTCCTGCACCCGCCGCCCGAGGACGCCTTGCGGGAATGGGTGGTGTCGACCCGGGTGAACCGGGCGGGCGCCGGGGACGATGATCCGGCGCTGATTGAGGCGGTCGAGCCGGCTTGATTATGCTCTCCGCCACTCGCCCCCTACTGCGACCTGTCCGGACAGAAGTCGGGCAGCCCGGCGCCTTAGGGCTCGCCCCTCGACCCGCTCGCCCCATGTGTCAGGCAACTGGAGAGCAGACCATGGCCGACAGCGATCGCAATCCCAACCAACAGAAAAATCGCTATATTTTCGCAGGGACCGGTGCGGTTCTGGGCGCAGTAGCGGGTCTCGGCGCCGCCGGCGCGATTGCGGCGCTGGGGGGAGCCGCGCTCGGCGGCCTGTTGGGTTATAATCTCTTGGCGCGGATCGGGGCGCGGAAACATTAACGTTCCGGCGGTTGCTTCTGCCCAATGGGATAGGCCACCGAGGCGCATCTTCTGACGGTCGCGCCGCAGCCGCCGGCTGCAGCGAGGGAACCTCGGCCAATTTAAGAAGGCGAGAGACGTCGTCCTCGCCCGGCGCGCACGGCCGGAGAGCGCTCATCCCGAGGTCGCGCATGTTCCTGTGGTCCATGGCGGGGAGGGTGCAACAAGATGTCCTGAGCAGCCGCAGCGATGTCAGTTTCTAGCCTGGCCGCTTTCGCTCGCTCGCTTGGCGAGCGCTTCGTCTATCAGCGCCCTGATCTCGGGACGAACTTTTCTGCTGCCTTTTTCGAATAGTCCGGCGATCTGGCCAGCCCGAATTTTGGCCGCTCTGATGCGGCGTCTTTCTTCTGCCAATCTGGCCGCTTGGGTCTTGATGAGGGTCACGTTCCCGCCTCCGCAAGGATCAACGGTGGGGAGGCACTTTCCCAAGCGGGTCGGTCTGCGCAACATCCTTGCCTAGATCGCTCGCTGGTTGAACGCCTTGCTCTAACGCGGCGTCTTTCTGCCGCCCCTTTATTCCATTGAGCTCAGTCTTGCTTATTCGAATAATTTCCTGCGTCGCTTCAAGCGCCGCAGCCGTCATTTCCAATTCGCTTGCCATTAGCGGCTCTCCCGCCATCGTATGAGATGGGAACTTCACTGCAGGCTCACCGTTCCCTCCGCAACGAACTTTGTTGGAGCCATCTCTCGCGTCCAAGTCGGCACAACAAAAACGCCCCGGGCTTACATCCGGCGTCGGGGCGCTTCTCAGCCTACCCTCTTGCCAACAAATCAGCTCAGAGCTCTGCGGGTGCGCCAGAGCCTTCTCGGCTACCAAGGTAGTGCCCTGGCCATTTTCGCGCACCCGCGCCCCGCTCTGCCCGGCGCACGGCGTTACCGGCGCTCCCCGTCGCATAGGCGTCCAGCACTCTTCCAGTCCGTCCAAATAGCCTGCCGCGCGGCCTCGAGGTCGATCGTCCCGGCGCAGACCGCGCGGGCGAGGCAGACCTCGACGCGGTCTTTCGCTTCCGAGTCGTCGTGATCCTGCAAGATCAGGTTGCGCCGATCGGCGGGCGCGCCTCCCAAGGCCGGAGGGATGCGATGGTCGAGCACGAAATCTGCCATCAGCTCGAGCGGCAATCCCTCCCGCTGGAGCATCTCGCGTTTCACGTCGTTAGTGTAGGAGACAGGCGGTCGGACGGCAGGGGTATTTTGCGTTTTCAGGACGAGGCTGCATTCTCTTCCCGCGTCGCCCGAGAAGCGGCAGGCGTCGAGTTCATCCCGAGCGGCGGTGGGGCGGGGGTGCGGCTGGAAAACAAAGGCCCCGGTCATTTTCAAGTTAGATAGGTGCAAGTCATAGGAGGCCCTGACTATGAAGATTTTCCTTCAAGATACAACGAGAAAGACAGTATTCACTGTCGCGTGTGCAACGAGTTTCTCCCTGCCTGCGGCAGCGGCCCAAAAACAACCCAACTCAGAATATGGACTGCTCATTTCAGCCCTCGTTCATCAGAACCTTGCTTCAGTCCTCGCGCGGCGCGACCCAGGCTCGAATGCGGGTCCCGGCCAAGGGGCAGCCTCTTGCTCATTCTGGATAAAGCCAACTGCACAGGTAACACGGCTGAAATGCTCAGGCTCGACGCCTGGACAGGCTGCTGTACTGCGGCAGACGATAAAGGCGACACAGTTCCCCCCCGCCTCCAGGACCTGGCTTCGCGGCGGAGCAAACGGTCAAATTTTCCTGCCGATTGTGGCAGGGCGGTCCACCATCCGAAATGCAACTTTCGTCCAACTAGCTATAGGTTGATAAGGCATGAATAGCGTCATTTTCTGTGTGTAATTCCGCGCGCTTATCGAGATCGATCCCTACGATGGCGGAATAGTTGTCGCCTGGGACTTCTCCGCGAGGGGCGGCGGCGGATTGTGCGCTCGTCTTTGTCGGTTGCTTCGGAAGAGCCCCGCCGCCAGGTGGCCGGGGCACGAGGATCAGGCGGACGGCGGGTTGGTGATGAGATGCGCTCAAGCGCTCGTATAATCTGCGGCGTCACAGGCCAGCGATTGGAGGGCCGCAGCGTCGCGCGGGTCCGATAGGTCCGCCTCGCGAAGCGCCAACCGCATGGCGCGGGCGAGCCCGGCAGCTTTGACGGCGTGGTCTTCAAGCGACAAGAGCACGCCGCAGCGCGCGGGATCGTGAAGAAGCGTGTCAGTCATTCGGGGTTTCTCCTTGGGTTTGCGGCGGGGCCGCCGGGTAATGGGCGCGCGGTCAGGCGCCCCAGTAGGTTTGCGCCGAGAGGGTCACGGCGAACGCATAGGCCACGCGGGCGGCGAGCGCTTCGTCCGCAGCTCACACGAAATCATTCGGGTGCCGGCCTCGTAGCGCCTCGCCCATTCGACGGTGAGCGCTCATCATCGCGACAAGCTCCACGACCGTCGGGCTCTCTGCTTCGGCCCAGCGGTCATTACTACGCCTCGGCGCCGGCGAACTTCCAGAGGGCGCGGGCGTGCAAGGACGCGATCGGCTAGAACTATCGATTGCGCGGCGTGCCTGCCACGCGCGGCCGGTGCCATCAAAGCCGAAATAAACCGATCCGACGCGACCATTATCTTTGATGTTCTCGGAGAGCGACATGGGCTGGTCTCAGTAAATCCGCGGGCGATGAGTGGACGCGGGCTCGAACCGCGAAATGAGGTCGTCTCGAATCGGCTATCTCGCGGAGCATGTAGCCCACGGGCGGGTCCGCCGAGGCCCTCCGCGCCTCATCGGAAGTCTAGGGTGGCGGCAGGCAACACATCCACGTTGGTTTGCAGCGCCAAGAGCACGCATTCGGCCCGGAACGACGACAAGCGGTCAGCAGTCAAGGCCGTCTGAAAGTTGCACATGGAAAGGTCCTCTTGCGCGCGAGAGAAACCGGGCGCGAACATATCGAGGCGGTCGCGTGGGGGTGAGTGACGAAAGTCAGTTGCGAGCGAAATTCCCGAGGCGCGAGACGATATTGAGGATGATCCGGCCGGAGGCTTGGAGAACGTCGAGGGCCGCGATGATCACGACGCAGACGAGAAAGACGCCTTACCCATTCAGCGCTGCGCTCTTTCATAATCTTGCGGTACTTGATCGAAACTGGCGCAATCAGCAGGGGCATTTTCGCGGCCATGTCTGACAAACGACTCGCGACAGTCCTGCACCCATTGGCGCATGCAGATCGCCGCCCGCCGGCTTGTCGAGACCAGGATTACGGTTGATCGCTTGGCGGAACACTGCGGCTATGAATCGGCAGCTTCCTTCAGCCGCGCATTCAAACGGACTTTCGGCGTGTCTCCCGCGACGTTTCGCAAGAACCAGGCACAACGAGCTGATTGATAGATGATCTCCAGACGCCGGGTCGCCAACCGGCAAAATTCGTCTTCCGGTAGCCACTGCGGCTTATTCGAGACTGCGTAATCGTAGCCGTGGGGCGATCAATCATTCCGCCTTCGCCTTCCGCAACCGGACGCCCGCGTCGCCACCGTTCTCGGGGATAAACTCGACGCCTGCCGCTGCCGGTCGGCAGCAAAAGTAATTAGGGGGTAACGCGTTCGGACGATGGCCGCTTGATCGTCTTGTTTTCACAGAATCATAGGCTTAGGTTTCAAACGATCCGGGCACCCCCTCCGCGCTCGGCAAGAGAAACGCCCCGACGCCGGATGTAAGCGCGGGGCGTTTTTGTGGATATTAACAGGCGAGAGCGCCCTAGTTATTCATCCATGCGATCTAAAGACATGCGCTCCAAAGACCACGCCCTCTGGCTTGCAGAAAGAAAGCGCCGCGCGACGGCTGCCCAAATTCGGGCCGGCAAAGTTCCGGGTCTCTTCGAGCAAGGCAGCAAAATAGTCCGTCCTGAAATCAGGACGTTGATAGACGAAGCGCTGGACAAGAGAGCGCGCGAGAGCGGCGAGACCGAAAACTGATCTCTAGGAGCCCTCAAAGAGCTCGAACGCCCGCCCGCGACTTGCCCTACACTGTGACGAGTGGGCCGAATAGACGAAGGCCGCTCAGCGCGAGTGTGACTGAGCGGCCTTCTCAACCCCTCAAAAGCTTCCCCCGCTGTACACCCGCCGAGCATGGGGAGCCGGAGAGGTGGAGGTTTTAGGTAGACCTCTCCGTCCAGGCCGCAAGCGCCCCTTAGCAGGAAACAGCCGGCTCCGGATGCGCAAGGTTGAATTGTTTCAGGACCTCGGCCAGATCCGAAGCGTATCGGTGAGCGCCGAGGTCAGAAAAACGGCCGATAGGCGACATAGCCTTGAGCAGACTTGGTGGCAGGCCGGGGAATATCAAGAACTTTTAATAACTGCAGTACCCTGCGGAGGGGTGCCGTGGGCTGTGCCTCACCTTCGTGAGGAAGTGGCTCACGGCAGCTAAATCAATCGCCCGCGCGGAGTTCGCCGAACGAAGGCGAAGTAGGCGCAGGATGTGGCCGGGCAGACAGAACGGCCAGACCCGAAGGATCATGGTCGAGCAACGCCAGTGCGCTGCCAATCGCACGGCTGGGCAGAAGGTCGCCCGCCTCGTATTTCTGGAAGGCGCGCGGCCCGCCGCCGATCAGTTCGCCCGCTTGCTCTTGGGTCAAGCCCAGCTTCGTGCGAATGCGCTTGACCTCCTCGGGTGAAGGCAAGCCCTCTCTCTCGGCTTTGAGCCGATTAAGGGCGCGGTCGGAGACCTTCATGTCCTCGCCCGTGTGGATGCTTTCGCCGGACTCCTCGCAATACCAGCCGGGCATGTCGAAGGTGATGCTCGCGCCCTTGTAGTCGAGGGTCATGGGACGCACCCCGCGCTGCATAGGTGCTCCCGTCGTCGGACAGACTGGATTAGTCATTGTCTTTCTCCTTGAACGACAGCAACAAAAACTCGGTCACGGCGTCGGCCGTGAACTTGACGTAAAGCGCGCCGACCGGCGAGGGCACGTGATAGACGTCCTGCCAAATCCGATGATCTGCGTAAGAGGTCATGGATTTGTAGAAATGCTCGCGCTGCATGGTCTGAATCGTTGCGGCGATGTCCTCTCGGCCGAACCCCAAGGCCGCAGCGCTTCGCACAGCCGTGCCCGTAACATTGAGCTTATCGGCGTCCCCGCAAGCCGCCTTAAAAGCTGTCAAATCGTAGGTCGGCTTCCGCTTTTCAGTCATGGGGTATGATACACCATAATGGTGTATAGTCAAGGAAATTATTGTTTGGCTTATGCTAAGCCGACGCAGGCTTTCGGCAGGGGAAAGCGGCAGTTGCAATCCGAAAAGCGGGCCGCATCAAGGCGATGGCAATGGCTGTCAAAGTTGACGGAGCATTGAAGGCTGACTGTCGACATTCTATATTAGAGGCCGCGCAGTTATGCCACGCAAACTCATGAGGGTCTTAGATGCAAATTGCCGGTCAACTCGCTGCCGGACATGAATTGAGCCGGGCTGTTTTAGTTTTCGTCGTCGCGTTGCTTATTGGCCTCCTGACGCTGGCTGCTGTCGCTTCCATGCGGACAGACTGCTCTACAGAGAACACCTATCTGGGAACCCAAGACGGCTCATACCTCGTCACGGAAAACGGGGAGCGGATGATTATCGGGCAGGAACAGCAATGCCACTTGTTGGCCGGTCCATTCCGACTTCCGCTTTGGCGCTTGCCCCTTCCCTGACACGGCCTGAAAGCGGCGGCGCGTCGCCGTTCCGCTGACCAGCCTTTTGATTTACGCGAGTTCGGTCGCACGCGTCGCGGGCGCCCATGAGCCCCATTCCTTCATCAGCAACACGCCGCCAATGTCGAACTTACTGGCCATGCAGCCTGGGTTTTGCGGTGTGGACTTGCGATATGTCGTCCCGCTCCGTAGCCCGTCGCATGGATTCCAGGCGCTTTTTTTCGACTTCATGGCGTTCGATAGGGCCCCGTATCGGTTCGTAGATGTCATGAAAGCCGCGATGAAAATTCTTAGCCATGCGCAAGACCAGGTTGGCGAACTCGTGGACGTCCCCCTGCGTTTCTCGGATCGTTTGCTTCAAACGCACTGATGTATCGCCGCTATCACGCAAGTATTTTTCGTCGACCTCGCCGCCATTGTGCTCATAAACGTGGCGGCGCTGAAACATGCGGGTGGCGGTCCCGATGTCTCCCTCTGTTAGACCCTCACAGATGTCGATATCAAAGCCGCCAATTAGCTCCCTTCTGGTCGCGACAAGATCACGAAGGCGCATCTTTCGAATGCGCTCGCACCGCATCGAGCGCATCGGCCTATTTTTGATAAGCTGATCCGTATATTGCCCCACGAAGATATCGAAGGCTGAACCGATATCCTTTAGAGAATTCGACGGAATGCCGCCGCATTTCAGATCCGCGCGGATCGCCGGAATGATATTGTCGACAAGCTCATCAATGTCATTGCGGGTGCCGCAACCTGTGCAATAGGCAAATCGCCCCAAGATATCGTTGTATTCGCCGCACGCCGAGCAATTGAACTGCTTCTGTTGGCTTTCCTCGGCATAATAAGATGGCGGTTTTTCAATGTCCTTTCCTGCGGCGTCAGCGACGGCATCCATGTCGATTACGTGGTCGCCGTCCTCCTCGGAATTCAGAGCCTCATTTAGCATCTCACAATACTTTTGCACATACACACGCTGCGAATTGGAGAGAAACTGATGGCGTTCGCCGCGAGCGTAGCGTCTTCGGTGATGGCGGAACGAGCGCCGCGCCCAGTGCCGGCGGACTACAGGATTAGGACCGTGCCGTTCGAGAAAGATAACGTCGTGATGCTTTACGGCACCATGGGCGTCTCGACGATGATCGTATTCGGTGAGGATGAACGGATCGCAACGGTAGCGATGGGCGACACGCTGGCATGGCAGGCGGTGCCCGACCAGTCCAAACGCTTTTTGTTCCTCAAGCCGCTAGATCGGGATGCGGCGACGAACATGAACGTCGTCACAAACAAGAGGATTTATAACTTCGTCCTTAAGCCCGGAACGATCGGGGCGAGAGGGCGGTTTACAAACTGCGTTTCACCTATCCCGACGAAGAGAGCAGCGCTCGCCTTCTCAATCAAGCAAAGGAGATGGCGGCGTGGCCGAATTTGAAGGGACTGACGTGGGAGAATATGAACCTCGACTACGTCTACAAAGGCAGAGAGATTACCAAGCCCGCAAACGTCTTCGACGACGGCGTAAAAACCTTCTTCTATTTCGAGGGTGACGTACCCGCGATCTTTCAAGTCAACTCCGACTTGACCGAAACGCTTGTAAATTACCGTCGCGAAGGAAGGTGGATCGTGGTGGATAAGGTCGCGGGGCAATGGACCTTGCGACATGGCGATGAATCCACCTGCGTGTTCAATTTGCGAGGTCGCAAAGAGGAAATGCCGCGCGTCGATGTGACGGACGTTCAACCGACGCTGCAAGCGCGACACGCGCCGACCGAAAATGTATTCGAGCGGGTGTTTTCGACGTTGGCCGCCGCGCAACAATAAGGGCTGAACATGGCGAATGATGATTTCGAGCTCGAAGGCCGGCTTGCGGAAACAGTCACGCAACGCGGGGCAAATCCGAACTTGATGGTAGGGGCGGCGGCCTTGGGCGCCGCTGCACTTTTCCTCGGGGTAGTAGTTTACACTTCGAACGCGAAAAAGCCGCAGAAGCCGCCCGAGTCGGCGGAGGTATTTAACGCGGCGAAGATGGAACCGGGTATCAGCTTCGATAAGCCCGCGCCGAAAGAGGAAAACAAGCTCACGCTGCCACCGGCAACACCTGTGCCCGCCCCTGTCTCCCAGGGGCCGGTAATCGTTCCAGCGGACCAGGCGGTGGTTGACGATGGAGCGGCGCGTGAAGCGGCAGAACTCGAGAAGCGTCGTAAGGAAGAAGAAGCGAGAAGGCTAGCGCGTTTGCGATCGCCGATGCTCATTGTGGATCAAAAGGACGCTTCGGCGGCGGCTGCCGAAGGCGGCACTGTGAGAGTCCAGGCGCAGGACGAAGAGAAAGACGAAAATCGACGGTTTCAGCAAAACGTCGGCGGTCAAGACGTCGAAGTCGCGCGGGCGCGTAAGAACAATCGTATTGATGCGCTGGTGCCGCAAGGGACGTTTATTCGGGCGTCTCTGGAAACGGCCATCCAAAGCGATTTGCCCGGCATGGTTCGCGCGATCACGAGCGAGGACGTGTATTCCTTTGACGGCCGGCGTGTACTGCTCCCCAAGGGGACGATGTTGACAGGCGAATATCGTTCGGCGATCGCGCGAGGGCAAACGCGCGTCTTCATCGTGTGGACGCGCGTTCTCCGGGCAGATGGCCGTCGCGCGCGACCGATGTGATGAACATCGCAAAGAGCATGATCGAGACGCCGGTGAACGCGGATGCGTATTGGGTCGAGACCGCGCACGGATTGTTCGGTGGATTGCTCGCCTATGTGCTGGAAAGCCGTACGACAGAAGGAAAGCGGACGCTGCAATCTGTCCTAAAAATGTTTAGCACGGGCGCGTCTTTGGGGCGTCGCTTCGCGGAAATTATCGTGAACGAACCCGAGTTGCATCCTTTCATCGTCGACAAATTTCGCCAACATCTCGGCCGAGACGAAGAGCAAAGGCTGTCTTTTGAATCTCATATCGTCACGTCGCTTGAACCTTGGAACAATGAGCTGGTCGCGGCCGCGACGAGCTGCTCCGACTTTGACGTAGCAGAGTTTCGGCGGAAGCCGTTTACGGTTCTGCTGTGCAGCCCGCCCGGCAATTTGCGGTCGGTTATGTCGGTCATCCGGCTCTTTGTGGAAATGGTGCACGACGTTCTGCTGCGACATCTCCCCGGCGCGGATGAGCCCTATAAAGTGCTGCTGCTGCTCGACGAGTTCTACCAGTTCAAGAAACAAAGCGAGATTGTTGACCGCGCGCCTCTCGTCGCCGGATACGGATTTCAAATCGCGATGGTGTCGCAAAGCATCGCCTCGCTCGATGTCACCTACGGGAAGTCCACCCGCGAAATGCTGCTGGGGAACATGGACGTGAAGCTGTTCGTGGCGATCGGCGATGAGTTGACGGCCGATTATGTCTCTCGCGCGCTCGAGAAGCATTATGTGCTGCGTGAGGGATGGGGCGAGTCTAATTCGGCTTCGCCGGGTGGATGGGGAGGGATGCGGCAGAGCCGTTCGATTCAACGCCGATGGGAGCCGGTTCCGCTGATTTCACCGGACGCTTTGGGGCGTCTGGACAATGGCAAGATGGTCTTGCTGTTGCGCGCTCAGTGGGGTTCGGTACTCGAGAAGGTTAATTTTTATCGCGACGCGCAGTACCTACAGGCGGTGAAGGCGGCGCAGCCTTTCGAGCGCCTCGTATCGGCCCCGAATGTGCTTGGCGATAAGACGCTCAATGACGATGAGCCCGACGAAGAGGGCGCGGGTAGGCGGCCGGGGCGGGCGGCGATCGGCCGCCGTCGGCGATTCAGGCGGTGCGCGATCTGGCCTCTCGCGCGTTTGTCGATCCGACGATGTTCAATGAGAAATTCGTGGATGCGATGGAGCAAGTGTCAAATCAGCCGATGGCGGAACTGGCGGCGACGTTGCGCCAGTCGCCCGAGAAGCTCGGGACGTTGAAAATCGGTCGAGGAATGTTCGCAAGGCGCAGCGTCGAAGACGTGCTCCTTGACCTGCGCAAGGCGGCGATCGCGGCGAAGCGGTCGCTGAATGATGATAGGGCGCAGTTGGCGCCTGTGGACGGGGCGCCGATGGTGGACGCGGCGGACGCGGTGTCGGCGGCGGACGCGGGGCCGGTGACTGGCGAGGCGCCTGCGATGACGTATGGGGGCGGCGAGATGCCCTTCGCCGCCCAGGGCGACGAATCCGATTCCGATTCCGAGACCTTGGAAAGGGAGGCGGAATTAAATTTTGGGGCCGTGGTCTCGGGCGTCGAGCGGCTGAAAGCGAATGGTGAGGTCGTGTCGGCCGCGCTGAAGGCGCGATTTGGCGAGGAGGTCGAGGGGCTCTCGTTAAGCATGGGGATGTTCCTCGATACGCCGGACGATCTTTGGAAGCATATCCAACAGCGACGCGGCGCTGCGGCACGAGATAGGGTCGCGGATCGGTGGCGACTTTGGTAGTGACTTCCGCGTTATATTTCGGCGAGGGACCGGCCTTCGGTAGTGGGTCAGTTTGAATTTCGCCAATGCGTCATAAGCGGCCGTAAATCGATGACCGATTAGCGCCATAACGAGACACTCTCGGTCTAACTTCACGTATTCGGCCTGTTACGCAGCAATTCTTACGTCCTCAGCTCTTGTCCCCAGCAATCTTGAAGAATGTCCGGAATTTGTCCGGGACTTTCGTCGTCTGCTGGTGCTCCGTGACGCAGTCACAGTGGCACATATCGCAGTCGCAGTCCGGGTCAGGGGCACAATTCGGGTCGGTTTCGCAAACGCAAACCCCCTCACAATGGCAAATGTAGTCGCAATCCGGGTTGCTTACGCATTGGCAAACATAATCTTCACATTCACAAGAGCATTCGGGCGGATCAAGGTCACACTCGCACTTATGTTCCGGACAGGGTTCGCCAATAAAGCGCACCTCGCTCGCAAACTCTTGGTCTGCCGAAGAGTCGCCGGCGTTGTTAGATGGCGAGCGTTGACTAAGTGTGACAAGGCGGATTTTCGGAACCATGAGAATCCCCCGCTTCTACACTTGGAGGTGGTTTAACAACCGAACGAAATGATATTTGCGTGCTCTAAGTTACGAGGTTCGATGATGCCGTCCGCCAGCCAGGCGATGAGTTGTTTGTTGATCCGATGGGCAATCTGACAACGATATGGATCCGGAGAATAGAGATCCCCCTCAGAAAATCTGAAGCTTCTGACCGGACAGTCGCCGGCGCATTGATACCTGAGAAAGCAGCCTTTACAGGCCTCCATGTTACCGGAAACTCTTAATCTCAACTGCTCAATTTGAGCATGATTCAATATTATTCGGCCCTCAATCGGATCAACTTTGCCGATAAAGAATTCACCGGCAGCCGCGTCCATGGGATCGAGCACCTCGTAGCACGTTGTAATGTTTCCGTCAGGAGTAATGCAACGATTTTGTCCACATGCCGCGCAGAATCGTTGACGATAACGCTCAAAGCAGTGAATCCCCGAATATTTGACACTAATATCGTGCTTCAGACCTTGGAGAAAGCATTTCAGGAACTTTTCGGCGAATTCGTCCGCATCCGGTCTCGAAAGGGAGCTGGTGGCACACCGTCCTGTCAGTGAAACGGGTTCAAAATGAACCGCTGCAAGACCCAGTTGCTTCGCCAACTCGACTGTTTCTTCCATCGTCTCTAGGGCGTTGTCGGTAATCGTTGCCCGAACGGAAACGCGCCGGCCAGCTTTTACGAGCATTTTCAAGTTGCGCGTCACGACGTCATAACTCGGTCGCCCACCACGGAAAGGCCGCAGGCGATTCTGGATGTCGCGCGGGCCATCCAGACTAATATTCACATTAATATTGTTGTTGACGATCCAACGATGCACCGAATCGCGGTACGTCCCATTGGTGCCCATACCCACGACCGGCTGTAATCTCGCCGAGCGGGAACGCTCACAGAATTCCGCAACAATCTCTTTCAATGTGGCAAATTCAATTGTCGGCTCTCCGCCGCCATGGATTGTCAGGTGCACGTTTCTTATGTCGGCCCGCCCTTTAGCGGTGCCTGAACTGAGCGACGAAAAAAAATTGTCCATCGCGAGATTCCAAATCTCTCTGCTAATGGTCTTTGCCGCGTCTCCCCCGCGCGCGTAACAATACGCGCACCGGAGATTGCACTTGGTAGTAACAAATATGGCCAAGTGGGTCGTTGAACCCGAATTGTCCGGCGCACTGGGCCTCTGAATTTTATTCGCGTCTTTCAATTCAATCAAAATACCGAGTCCACGCAATTTCTCAGCAATTCCGCTCAATCGATTGCAATCTTTATCTGGTAGTTCTTCGAATGGATCAGCATCTTCCTGATTCTTGAGGAATGCCAGCATGCCCTCATTCATAGAGGCACAAGTGCGAGTGGCGGGGTCGAATAGGTAGATACCGTCGTTATGCTTGAACACCGATACCCGAGGATTCAATGTCAGGCGACTTGCTTGACCCATGGTGACCTGCCCCTGAACTTTCATCCAGCAATAATTAGAGTCGGAGCGTTTGATACGCCCGAGGGCGCGGATGTAGCAACAGGCGATCGGCGGAGCTGGTCGGGGTTGCGCAGCCGATCGCCTGTTGCGGTGAGATTGGCCGCATAGTCCGCTGGCGTCGCGTAGCCGAGCGAAGAATGCGGGCGTCGATGATTATAGAAGAAGGTTTGAGAACACCCACAAGACCGCTTGCAGGGAGGTTTTATATCGACTCCATCCGTGGTTCGGGCGTGAGGTCTTCATCCACGCGTCGATTGATAAGACGGATGGCAGCGTATTCCGGTGTTCAGTCGACGGCTCGGACGTCAAGCGGTGGCTCGAGATCCCCGCATGGATGTTTGATCGCGCTGCATGCGGGTCCGACGTACGCTTTTCCTCCGTTCCCGTCGTTAGTCTGCAAGCGCTCAGCGCGTTATCCGCGCTGCTCGATCAGGTGTTGAAGAACACGGCGCCATCATCGAATGCCCGGGTTCCCAGCGCATCCGGAGTCTCTCACGACCCGAATCAGGGAGAGACCCATGGTGCGGAAGACGACGGCGGCAGTGACCGGCAAACGGCTCAAGCGGCGCCTCCCGCCGCAGCAGATGGATTTATTCTCACAGGGGGTAGCGGCCGGCGCACCCAATTGGCTCGACCTGCCAAAGGATGCGCGAGAAGCGCTGATCGGTCTGATGACGCGGCTGATCCTGGCGCATGCGCGGACAACGACGAGGGGAGCCGGCCATGAGCAATGACAAGATCGGCCCTCACCATCTGGAGCGCAAGGCGATCCTCTATGTGCGCCAATCCTCGGCCCACCAAGTGCTGCACAACCGCGAGAGTGGCGCCTTACAATACGCCATGCGAGATCGGCTGACGGCGCTGGGCTTCACAGAGATCGAAGTGATCGATGAGGACCTTGGCCGCTCGGCGGCCGGCAGCGTGCAGCGCGCCGGCTTCGAGCGAATGGTCGCCGAGGTCTGCCTCGGCAAGGTCGGCGCCGTCTGCGCCCGCGAAGTCTCGCGCTTCGCCCGTAATAGCCGGGATTGGCAACAACTGATCGAGATGTGCCGCGTCGTCGATACCGTGCTCGTCGATCAGGAGACCATCTACGCGCCTCGGCACGGCAATGATCGTCTGCTGCTTGGGCTCAAAGGAAGCCTTAACGAATACGAGCTCGATCTTCTACGCCAGCGCTCGCTTTCCGCCCGTTACGCTAAGGCCCGGCGCGGCGAACTCGTCGTTGCGGCTCCGGTGGGCTTCGTGAAGGCCGGCGACCGATACGAGAAGGATCCGGATCGGCGCGTGCAAGCGGCAATCGCGCTGGTCTTCGACAAAATCGAGGAGCTCGGCAGCGCGCGACAGGCGTTGCTTTGGTTCCATGAGCAGGACCTTGAGCTTCCCGTGAAGCAGAGGGATGGCGAGACAACCTGGCGACGGCCCAATTACGCCACCCTCCACAGGATGGTCGAGAACCCGGCCTACGGAGGCGCCTATGCTTATGGTAGAACGGCCGCAACGATGGGATACGGCGCCAAGGGCGCCGGTGCGCAAATCCGCCGCAAAGCACGCGCCGACTGGCTTGCGCTGAAGCCCGGCGCCCACGACGGCTATGTGAGCTGGGAGAGGTTCGAAGCGATCCGCACCATGGTTTCCAGCAACATTCCAACGAGCCGGCATCACGGCGCGCCCAAACATGGCGACGCCTTGCTCGCCGGCCTGATCCGTTGTCGCCGCTGTGGGCGCAAACTGACGCTACGCTATAGCGGCATGCGGCATCATATCCCGCGTTACAGTTGCTCGCGCGGCTGGATGGATAATGGCGAGCCGCGCTGCATCGCGTTCGGGGGCTTGCGCGTCGACGATGCAATCGAGGACGCGCTTCTTGGCGTTGTTGGTCCCGGCGCCATTGCCGCATCGGTCGCTGCGGCCGAGGAGGCTGCCGAGCGTCGGGATCAGGTGCGCGACGCTCTTGGCCGCGATCTCGAGGCGGCGCGCTATGCCGCCGACCGCGCTTTCCGGCAGTATGACGCCGCCGACCCTGCCAACCGGCTGGTCGCCAGCGAACTCGAGGCGCGCTGGAATCAGGCCCTTGTCCGCATCGCCGACGTCGAAAGCAAGATCGTTGCGCATGAGGCGGCTTCTCCGACGCCGACGATCGACCCGCCCGCGCTTGCCCTGCTGGGAGCGAACCTCAAAACAGTCTGGTCAGCCCCGACGACGGACGCGCGGTTGAAGAAGCGCATCGTGCGCACGCTGATCCACGAGGTCGTGGCGGATATCGACGACGATGCTTCCGAGATCGTTATCGCCGTCCACTGGACAGGTGGCGTTCACAGCGAACTTCGCTTGCCGAAGCGCCGACGCGGACAGCGCAACAGCACACCCGCTGACATCATCGCCGCCGTACGCGAGCTGGTGCTGATCGCCAGCGACGATCTGATAGCCGGCCTTCTCAACCGCAATGGCCTCAAGACCGGCCACGGCAACCGTTGGACCCGCGAGCGCGTCACCTCGCTACGCTCGCACCATCGCATCCCGGTGTTCAAAGCCGCTGAGGATGGCATCGAGCCCTGGCTTAACCTCTCCGATGCCGCACGCCTATTGAAGGTCACGCCCAAGACCCTCCGACTGGCGGTGGAAGTCGGCGAGATCGAAGCCCGACGGCCTTTGCCAGATGGACCCTGGATATTCGCGCGCGCCGCGCTTGCGACCGACGCGGCCAGATCGATCGTCGAAAGAGCGCGTCGCAACGCGAGATACCCCGCGGGACCAGGCCGCGGCCAGCAAAGCCTATTCCCTTCAATAACATAGAGAGATGGGTGTTGTGATGCGCGGTTGTAGTCGCTTACCCATTCGCCGATCTTCGCCCGCGCGTGGTCGAGGCCGAAAAACAGCGTCTCATTCAGAAGCTCATCGCGCATGCGCCCGTTGAAGCTCTCGCAAAAGCCGTTCTGCATCGGCTTGCCCCGCGCGATGTAACGCCATTCGATCCCGCCTTCGCTTGCCCAGGACAGGATGGCGTTCGAGGTGAACTCCGTCCCGTTGTCGGAAACGATCATGCCCGGCTTGTCGCGCCGCCGGATCAGCGCGGACAGCTCACGGGCGACGCGCTTGCCCGAGATCGACGTATCGGGGATCGCCGCCAGACATTCGCGCGTCACGTCGTCGACGATGTTGAGGATGCGAAAGCGCCGGCCACAGGCGAACTGGTCATGCACGAAGTCCAGAGACCAGCGCGCATTCGGCTTCGCCTCGACGAGGATCGGCGCCCGCGTCCCAACGGCGCGGCGTCGGGAGCGGCGCTTGCGCACCGTGAGCCCTTCCTCACGATAGAGCCGGTAGATGCGGTTCTTGCCGAAGCGCTCGCCTTGCTGACGCAGCAGGACGAACAGCCGCCGGTAGCCGAAGCGGCGGCGAGCGTTGGCGAGTTCTCGAAGCCTTTCACGCAGAGCCGTATCGGCCTGACGCTTCGGGGCATAGCGGACCGTCGTGCGGTCGACGGCGACGATGCAGCAGGCCCGACGCTCCGACAGGCCCATCACGGCCCGAAGATGCGCGACGGCTTCGCGCCTGACGGCGGGCCCTACCATTTTTTTCCAGAAGCTCCCGGAGCGCCGCCGCTTCCAGCATCTGATCCGCCAACAGCTTCTTCAGCTTTGCATTCTCCTCCTCCAGCGCCTTCAGACGCTTCGCTTCCGAAACGTCCATGCCGCCGAATTTGGCCTTCCAATTGTAGAGCGTCGCTTCCGAAACCGCGTATTTGCGCGCCAGATCCGCGACCTTCGCGCCCGCTTCCTGCTCCCGCAAAATCCCGATGATCTGCTCTTCCGTGAACCGCTTCTTCTTCATCTCGTCCGTCCTGCAATGGGCCGGACTCTAATCCAAGCTGGAGGAGTTTTTCAGGGGCAGGTCATAGCCGATCCGATATCCCGCGCGGTGAATCTCGCCGTCCTTCCTCGTCCAAGGATGGCGCGGCAGCTTGTTGCTCGGAGGCGGGCTGCGCTTCTTTCGGGGCGTCGCCTTCTTCGTCGTGCGCGGCTTTGAGGCCATGATTTGCTCTCTCCAATCTCACCCCTACGATGAGCTTTTGAGAGACAGGAATCAAGAATGAGTTTTGAGAGGTAATTTCGCCAGTTTCGGAGGGTGGTGCGCTCGCCCGCGCCACTCTCTCAAAAACGACCGTTTTTGAGAGACGCAAGTGTGCTCATTTAAGCACACGCCCATATGTCTTGCCTGAAATGAGGTTGCGTACGCGCTTTTCTGACGCCCCAAAACGGTCCGCCAACTCAGGAGGCGAGTGGCCTACCGCGTGTAAGTCAATAATTGTGCGCAAAGCGCCTAAGCTGAACCTGTCAGAACGACCGCATAACACACGCGCAGCATAGTCAGGGTTATCCCAGAGAGCCGCCACGACCGGATTCGGCAGGCTGACACGACGCTCCTTGAGAAGGCGATCGAGAAGAGATTCTCGATCTTCGAGTTTACAGGGAGTGGCGCCTACGTATTTGCTCAAAAATTTAAACCCAGCCTTACCTCCGGGAATCATATTGAGCCCCTTAGGGTGGTCCAAATAATATGAGAATGCAGCGACACGATCCTCTTCAAAGCTCATCGCCTGATCCTCATCCGCACCCACCATAAGAACGTGGGACCGGATGATCTTCGGCTTCGCACGGAGCGCTTTATGGAAAAGCGTGTTCGAGCCGGAGCGCGCCGACTGAAGGTGGCCAGTAAGCCGCTGCCGCCAACCCTGCTTTGTCAAGCCGACGTAAATGTATCCGTCTTCGGTATCGGCTTCGCTATCGAAAAAGAGCTTATGCGCATAGACTGAATACGTGCCTTTGAGGCTCTTATGATTTGGATGCAGGTACCCCATTCGCATGCTCAGCGTAAGATCAGTGGCGTCACCGCCGGGAATTACCACCTCAAGTCCACCCGGCTCGAAGTAGGAATGTGCCTTGCCGCCGATAGCTTTCCATGCCTTCCGGTTTCGGTCGAATTCCACCGAGAAAAAATGGTCTCGGACGTGATTGCCCTGCGCTTCCATTTGGAAACAGACGGATACCAGTGCCGAGAATGCTTCACGGCCAAGGCCGGTCAGATAACGAAAATTTTCGAGGCGAAGATCAGCGTTCTTGAGCATGTGCGTATCAAACCATAGCTAAGCCCATCCATCAAAAATATGGCCTTCTCTCAAAAGGGATATGATTTTCGTAACAATCAGCGTGTTGCGAAATCGTTGATTTATGAACCGCCTAGCTGTGAACTGTATATATTCGACCTTTTTCAGGATGCCCTTGATCCGACCGCACCAAAGTTGGCCTTATCCATATAAGCCGCCGATCTACTAGGTTGGGACCGTGAGCTTGTCGTCGCCAGTGACCACGCCGCCAGTGAGTAGCCACCTCCTGCGACGCTGCTAATTCTGGATCGTTTTCCCTTTGATAGGGGGAGTCTCGATTAAGCGAGACGCGATGGACGGCGAAAAATCCGGTTTCGGCGAGCTGACCGGCGGCGGTCTTTTGTCGCTTGGCGGTAGTCGCATTGGTTGCAGAATCTACGAGAGTTTTAGGCGCGTCATCTGGCCATTCGGCGTGTGAGTTCTGCGGCTCAGCCGACAACAAACACAACGCGTTGCAAATCAGCGATATGACGGATTTTGCCGTTGGAATCGCTTCCTCGTTGAATAGCGCTTTCCGTTGATACCCTGTCACAGAAGGAACGCCGATTGAGACGCCTTCCTCGCGCGCCACTTGAACCCCATGCTGTAATCGATCAATCGCCTCTTCGTCGGGTTGAAGGGCAATATCCCTCGTTGCCACAGCAAGAACCATTGCCGCTTCCAAGGTTTGCTCTGGGTTGTCTAATGAGAGCGGCGCAAAAAAATGCGGCTCGTGATTCACAATCCACGAACCATGCTTGCGTTGCGTTTCGTCTCGCTGTCTTGACGTGATGTAAAAAGTCAACCGCTCTGCTGGGTCATTTTTACCAACGTAATGCTCTACATAGGCACCGTCGATGATATTGGGGGCTCCCGGGAGTCCGAAGCCTAACCCTCCCTCGAACCCGAGATAGAATGCTCGGAAAGGGAGTTTTATGTCTCCGAGGCGGATGTCCCCCAGATCGGTCTTGCCCAGAAGCGATATAAGATTTCGGTCGATCAAAAAGGAGTTGCGGCCTGCCGCTGTGAAGGGAATTAGGTGAGCTATGGTGCTCGAAAGGGAAACAAGAATATCGCTTGTCTCAGGTCGCTGTTCAAAAGCAATTTTCTCAAGCGCGCGATTGTAGATGTTCGCCGTAAAATCAACGACGGACTGAAACTCATCGCCTGTCATCAAGCCTTGTGAAAAATTCCGAGCCGCGTGCCTAATAAACGGCCATGCTTCTTTGGGAAGCTGACGCACGAAACGCATAGGGTGAATTTCGTCCGCCCTCATCACCACCACCGCTTCCGAAAGCGCTCGTTCGCTCCATTGCGTCAGCCTGACTCCCGCCAGATCGTCGGTAAAGGACATTATCACATATAGCCGTGGCTGCGGTCGGCGCGGCGAGCGGCCATTCCGGCTCCCCATCGGACCCTATTCGATGCCCACCTTTAACGTAGAGCTCCCTCGCGGAGCCCGAGCACATAGCGGGCCCACTGGTCGCCGCCCGAGACATGCCGCAGCTCCGGGGCGACATCGGGCCCGTTGTAGTAAAGCTCGTCGTTGCCGTGGGGCGCCGGCCATTGATGGGCGGCAAGGTGTTCGAGGGGGTCGTAAGCAAAGGCGATGTTACGACCGTCCGAACCGCGGATGGCGTCGAGCCGCATCTGGTTGGTGCGGGCGCGGAAGGAGCTGCTGAAGTCCCACGCCGTGGCGTTCGCCGCCTTCGGCTGCCGGCGCGTCGGCTGGCCGTCGGGGCTCCATGTGTAGAGGTTATCCGCGTTCTCCAGCACACGGTCGGCAGCATCGGTCGAATAGCCTGCCGAGATATGCGAGGCGATGCGGTTGCCTTCCGCGTCGTAGGAATGGCTCTCGATCTGCTGCGGCGGTGACGTCCGGGCCGCGCTGGCCAGCCGCTCGACCGTGTCGTAGGTGAAAGTCTTCGTGCCGGCGAGCTCGCACAGCGCCGAGAGATTGCCGCGGATGTCATAAGCGTGGTCGAATTTCATGAGGGGCGTGTCTGTCCAAAAGACAATCTCAGGCGTCCCCATATCCAATATATCAATAACAACTGAGCGATTGCCATGAGAGTTTGAACTCCAAGCCAGATCCCCTGTTGAGGGAAAGATGCCTCGGGACCGATATCGCATCCGCTTATTAGCCATCTACATGGCCTGTAAACTATGTATTCAAAGATATACCCCAGCGGAACTGCTAGATACCACATTACAACTATAACTTCTTCAACCGTCGCCGTTTTGTCGGCGGTGCGCCATCCGATCAACACAGACGCATATAGGTATATTGAATATACCAAGTGAAATAATACGAACACGGCATAGAATATAAGAATAGCGCGCGACACCATCGCAAGATGCTTCATTTTCATACTCACTGCTGGAATGCACACTTGAATTCACAATTCGAGAACAGATCAGAGGCAAACTCCTGACATGTATAGTCTGGCAAAGAATATCTGGGAGGCGCCAACTGCAATCTGTCGTAAACACACTTGTTTACACACGAATTGTTGAAAACAGTCTCACAAAACTCGGGCTTGCACACATCGCCGTCCACCCATTTGCCCCCGCCTGATCCGCGGCAAAATACATCACCCGCCGGACCGCGAGCGCATAGATAATCGTGGTGGAATGGCCCAACGTCGTTGCCGCGCGGCGCCGGCCATTGACGACCGACGAGGCGTTCGAGGGGGTCTAAGCAAAAGCGATGTTGCGACCGTCCGAGCCGCGGATGGCGTCGAGCCGCATCTGGTTGGTGCGGGCGCGGAAAGAGCTGACGAAATCCCAGGCCGTGGCGTTGGCCGCCTTCGGCTGGCGGCGCGTCAGCTGGCCGTCGGAGCTCCATGTGTAGAGATTATCCGCGTCCTCCAGCACGCGGTCGGCGGCGTCGGTCGAATAGGCAGCCGAGATATGCGACGCGATGCGGTTGCCTTCCGCGTCGTAGGAATAGCTCTCGATCTGCTGCGGCGGCGAGGCCCAGGCCGCGCCGGTCAGACGCTCGACCTTGTCGTAGGTGAAGGTCTTGGTTCCCGCGAGTTTGCTCAGCGCCGAGAGATTGCCACGAATATCATAGCGTGGCCGAATTTCATGAGGGGCGCGTCAGTCCAAAAGACAATCTCAGGCGTCGCCACATCCAATATATCAACAGCAACTGAGCGACTGCCGTGAGAGTTGAAATCCAAACCATATCCCCTGTTGAGGGAAAGATGCCTCGGGAGGGATCCGCACAGTCGATTATGCAAATAAAAACGGCTCCCCCCCAATTTCTTCTTATTCCCGGCGCAGCTGCCTCGGAAAAAGCAGCTTCCAGATAAACACGATTTGCAAACAATACCCAACTATATGAACGCCGTTGTAAATATTCAATCCACACGCCGATGGATACGCAATGAAATCAGCGCACCCAACTGCACTGATAATAAACCTGAACAAGTAAAAGTCAATTATTAATCCAATCGGAAACGCAAGTATGTCGAATATCAACACATACCCGCGCGCGTTCTCCGGCCAATCTGAACTAAAATCACCTAAGCCGTCGTACGCCATTGCGATTTGCAACAAAAGTGAAGTTATGCAGAAAAAGCAAACTATTAGCTTCACATACGACACCTTGCGGTTATTCATTTCGAGTAAGCTCCCTGAGCACACTTAATTTCACATATCTTAACAATGTGATCTGCCGCATCTTTGCAGTTCGCCTCTCCATTAAGGAATTCACCCATGGCAGGTCCCGGTCCGGACAATCTGGTGTAAACACAGTTGCTCATACAAGCGTCATTTGAAATTGAAGAGCATATACTTCCGTTCCCTCCGAGCGAGTCGCCAGTCACCCATCCGCCCGCGGGCCCCCCAGCACCATTACATTTTAAGTCTCCCTTGGGCCCAGATGCACAAAGGTATGAGTGGCTGATTTTTTGACATATACGAAACGCTAGTTGAGCGACGCGTCGCATAGTATTATTCGAATCGAATTTGAGGGGACGATCACACCAGTACACTTCATTATGCACCCACGCTCCAAACCTTCCCACAAAATATGAGTGATCCTGAGCCACTTCGAGATTGTAAACGACCATTTGGCGACCGATCTCCTCGATCGCAACGACTTTGAGCTTCGCGCCCCCTTCCGCGTGGAGAGTATCTCCTACCGCTAGCTCCCGCACGCGCGTGAAACCAAGTCCATCCTTGAAGAACGGATGCTCGCCCGTCACGCCGTAAGTTTCGCGCTTTCCATCCTCGGCTTCAACCGTCAGACGAACAATCCCCGGCGCTAGCCGCCGGAACAGGTCGGTTACCGGCCGCCAGACCGTTTCCGCCGTAAAGGCGTCCCGAGAGGCGATCAGATCGCCGACCTTGATGTCCTCGATCTTCTTCGGTCCATCCTTCGTGAGCACTTCCGTGCCCGACTCAAAAGAGAAGTGCGAACTAGGGCAAGACGGGGTAGGCGGACAACTTGGCCCGTCACCGCCCGGGGCGGGCTTGGGCGGCTGCGGAGGCGTCCCTGTGGCGCCGCAGGCGCCATCGGACTTGAGGTCCGTGTAGCCATCGAGCCCAAGCGCAACTTTGGCGAAGATTGTGTTCAGATTGCAAGCGATCCTGCGATACTGGTCAACGGGCGAGAGCCCTATCAGGCCGCTATAGTCCGCCGCGCTCAATCCGCTGGGATCACCCCAATTCTTCGGATTGTTCCAGGCGAAGCTGTAAAGATTGATATCTCCCCCGCCATACCCCAGCGGATCCTGCGCCAAAAACCTCCCCAGCACGGGGTCATAAAATCGCGCGCGGTTGTAATAGATGTCCGGCCCAGGCACCCACTCGCGCCCCTTCCAGCCATAGGGCTGCAGCGGCAGGCTCTCGACCACGGCCAAACGTCGCCCGAAGCTGTCGTAGTCGTAGCGGTTGGCGTCTACGCCAACGGAGTCGGAAAGCATGCGGATCGAGCCTTCACCGTCCGCATGGTAGTAATATTGCGCGCCCGTACCCGGCGTCGGCTGCGCGCCTTGCGCGTAGAGCTCCGTCGCCAGCGGCTGGTCGTTGCGGGGCCCGTGCACATAGCGCACCCACTGGTCGCCGCCCGAGAGATGGCGTAGCTCCAGGACGAAGTCGGGTCCGTCGTAGTAGAGTTCGTCGTTGCCGCGGGGCGATGGCCATTGATGGCCGACGAGGCGTTCGAGGGGGTCGTACGCGAAGGCGATGTTGCGACCGTCCGAACCACGGATGACGTCGAGCCGCATCTGGTTGGTGCGGGCGCGGAAAGAGCTGACGAAATCCCAGGCCGTGGCGTTGGCCGCCTTCGGCTGGCGGCGCGTCAGCTGGCCGTCGGAGCTCCATGTGTAGAGATTATCCGCGTCCTCCAGCACACGGTCGGCGGCGTCGGTCGAATAGGCAGCCGAGATATGCGACGCGATGCGGTTGCCTTCCGCGTCGTAGGAATAGCTCTCGATCTGCTGCGGCGGCGAGGCCCAGGCCGCGCCGGTCAGACGCTCGACCTTGTCGTAGGTGAAGGTCTTGGTCCCAGCGAACTCACTCAGCGCCGAGAGATTGCCGCGAATGTCATAAGCGTGATCGAATTTGAGGACTGGATTGCCGGTAGATGTCGGTGCATGCGCGACGCTCGCGAGCCGCCCGGTCTGCGCCTCGAAGGAGACATCGGCCTCGAGCCCATTGGGATAGACGAGCCGCTGCGGGCGCCCCGCGAAATCATAGCTCTGGGTTATGTCCTTGCCCCAGGGCGCAGTGATCGTGGTCACCCGATCTTCGGCGTCATAGGCGTAGCGCGTCACGGCCCCGTAATTGTCGCTCATCGCCATGCGCCGCGACAGCGCGTCATAGCCATAGGAAAAGGCGACGGAGACCGGATAGCCTGCCGTCTGCATGCCAGTTGGACGGTTCAGCGCGTCATAGGCGTAGTCGTAGCCGACGCCAGTGTCGCCGCGCACCGAGACGAGGTTCGAGGCCGCGTCGTAAGCGAAGCTCGACCCGCCTTCCCGGATCAGCCGCTGGAGCGGATCATAGGCAAGGGCCTGCGTCTGTCCCGAGGGCGTCGCAAGCGATACGGGATTGTCGATGCGGTCGTAGTGCGTGAGCCAACGCCCGCCCAAGGGGTCGACGCGCAAGTTCAGCCGCTTGAAGACGTCGTAGCCGAGCGCCGTCGTCTTTCCGCGCGCATTGATCACGCTCAGGGGATTGTCGCGCAGGTCATAGGCGAGGCTGCGCGTCGCGCCGAGCGCGTCAGTGACCGAAACCGAGCGATTGGCGGCGTCATAGGCGTAGCTCGTCACCGCGCCCGAGGCGTCGGTCGTGGTGAGGCGATTGCCGTTGGCGTCGTAAGTGAAGCTCGACGTCCCGGCGTCGGGGGTCGTCTCCGAGAGCAGCCGGTTGTTGGCGTCGTAAGTGCGGCGCGTGACATTGCCGGCGGGATCGACAATCTGGATGACATTGCCATTGCCGTCATAGCCTGTCGCCGTCACCTGGCCGGCGGCGCTCGTCTGCTCGATGACGCGGTTGTTCGCGTCGTAACGCGAGGCGCGGTTGCGAGCGATCGTAGTCCCCGCCGCGTCGATCGTCAGGATGAGATTGCCGCTCGGGTCGTAATAGCGCTCGAACGTCGTCCCCAGCGCGTCCGTCGTGCGCGAGAGATTGCCGTTGTTGTCATAGGCGTAGGCGGTCACATGGCCGAGCGGGTCGGTCTTGGTCAGCGCAAGGCCGCGCCGGTCATATGTGTAGGCGGTGACGCCCCCCATTGCGTCGGTCAGAGCCGTCATATTGCCGTTGGCGTCATAGCCCCATTTGCTGACATTGCCTACGGCGTCCGTCTTCTGGGCGAGCTTGTTGTGCGTGGGCTCGTAGACGTAAGACGTCAGACGATCGAGTATGTCGCCCGTCTGCGGGTCGTTGCCATGCCCGACGCCCTCGTGCAGCTGGATCAGATTGCCGCGCTCGTCCCAGAGATATTCGTTGACGAGCGTGTCGGACGACCCGATCTGCGGCAGGCCGAGCGGGCTCGGCGCGATTGGCCCGGTGCTGGTTCCCGCCGGGATTTCGCTGCGCACGACATGATTGGCGTCGTCGCGATAGAAGCGCGACACGCGACCGAGCACGTCGGTGACGCGCACCACAGCGCCCCACTCATTGACCTCCGTTTCGCTCAAATTGCCCTTCGCGTCCTGCATCTGGGTGATGCGCGCCTCGAGAGGCACGAAGGCAGCGTTGGTGGGGCCGCCAAGATCGACGCCGAGCGCGTCGAGGCCGAGCGCATTCGAGACGTCGAGCTTGACCGAGTTGCCGTCTGGGTAGGTCTGGCCCTTCAGCTGGCCGGTCGACGTATATGTGTTGCTCGTTTTGTCGCCATTGGGGTCGATCGTCGCGACGAGCTGGTGATTGGCGTCGTAGAGATATTGCGTGACATTGCCGAGCGGGTCGGTGACCTTTGTAAGATTGCCCGATCCGTCGTGCTCATAGCTCGTCGTTCGACCCGCGCCGTCGGTCGTCGACGCCAGCCATGAACCCGAATAAGCGAAAGCCGTCGTCTTGCCTGTGGGCTCGACGATCTGCGTCAGCTGGCCCTGGCCGTTGTAACCGTAGTTCGTGACATTGCCATTGGCGTCGGCGATGCTTGTCTGGAAACCATTTGCGTTGAAGGCGACGACCGTGCCGTCATTGTAGATACGGCTGTAGGTTCCGTCGCCGTTCTGAACGAGGCGGGTGTAATCGCCGATCGGTGAGACAAAGGCGCCGTCGGGATGCGGATTGCCGAAGAAGATGGCGACCCGGTCATTATCGATGTCGTTGACGGCAATATCGGAGATTCCGTCGCTATCGAAATCCACGACGTCGGTCTCGATGCCCACCCGGAACGGCGTGTCGATCTTGATCGGCGTTGGATTGAAGCCGCCCTTGCCGTCGTTGACGAAGACGTAGAAGCCGGCGGTCTTCGCAGTGACGATCAGGCTCGGGCGATTGCCCGCCGCCAGCGGCGCCAGCGTGACGCTGTCGGGCGCAAGGCCGCTGGGGAGTTTCAGCGTCTGGCGGATATATTGATTGCCCGCGCCGGTCATGCGCCACTGGACGATATAAACGGCGTCGGAGGCCGCGACCGCAAAGGCGGGCAGACCGGAGGCGTCGATGTCGCCCGTTGCGAGCGCGCGCGACGGTCCCGTAGGCGCGAGTGGCGTGGGCATTTTAATCGTGTCGATGACGACCTCGTCGTCCTGGACCTGCCAATAGCCAAGCGTGCTCGGCCCGCGCGACCACTGGCGATAGTTTCCGGTCGTATTGCCGCCATAGGTGAAGGAGAGCGAGCCGTCGGCGGTCAGCACCGCGACGGTGTCGTGCTGAAAACCCGGCAGGCGCACCTTCACATGGGTGACGTTCGTGCCTGATAGGGCCGGCGAGTCAAAATGGAAGGTGAAATTGTTGCGGCCGTCGTTGTAGATGATGTGAAGGTCGGGATGGTAGCTCTGATTTTCGCTCATCATGAGATGGCCGCCGCCGTCTCCGATGAAATCCCCGGTCACAATGGAGCCGCCGGCGCCATTGGACTCGACGGCAAGCGGCACGGGGAAGAAAGCCCCGCCGGTGGCGCCGAAGAGGATCTTCGCCTGATTATGCTTGGAGTTGACGTAGGCGACGTCGATATTTCCGTCGTTGGTCACATCGCCCGCCGCGACGTCCGTCACATCGACATTGAGTGTGCCATCGGCGTTCTGGAGTCCGGGATCGCCAATAATCGGCGTGGCGGTTTTGATGAATTGCCGGTTGCCGCGGTTGAGGATGACATTGAGCGAGCCATCCTTCCAGCCGAGCCGCAGGATCGAGGGAAGCCCGTTGCCCAAGAGGTCGGGCGTCGCGCCTAGGAACGGACCCTTGACCGGGATATAGACCGGGTTTGGCAGGAAGTCCGGCGCCTGCTCGGCATGGGCGACCAGCGTCCTTCCGTTGCCTTCGACAATGGCGAGGGAGCCGTCCGCCTGCTTGCTGAGCTTTTGCAGCTCCGCGAGCTGCCAGCCGGCGCCGAAGGCGCTCTGCCCCTGATTATTGACGACCAATGTTCCCGTCGTCTGAGCGGCGACAGCCGAGCAGGCGAATTTGCTAATGGTCAGCAGGGAATATCGATAGGCGCCCGACGTCAGACTCGTGGCGTCGGCGACGCCAGCCTGAATGACGCTGTTGTCGCGCGCGCCATCGAGCGCGGCGGCGCCCGCGCCCGTAAGCGGCATCGACAGATTGGTGGTCAATATCGTCGGCTGCGTGACGCCGGCGACGGTGAGCCGCGTCGTCAGGGTCTGCGGCAGGCCAAGGCCGGCGCCGAGCTGCGCGGCTGCGTCAATGATCGGACGCGCGTTGGCCGTGGTCGAGTGATAGACAAAGGTCAGACCGCGACCGGCGTTGAGCACGCGCGATCCAGGCGGCGAAAAGCTTGTGGCAAGATCGCCGGTCCCCAGCACGCTGGGCGCGAAAAAGTCCGCGGGCTGCGTTCGTGTCTCGGCGACGCCCGCATGGCGGGGCATCATGGCGAGGATCGTGCCGCCGGGGACGCCGCCGATTAGCGTCGCAATACTCCCCCCATCGGCCGAGACCTGCCCGATGCCGACGACACGTGCATTGGCGAGCTGCGGATCGAAGGCCCAGAGGTCCACCTGCGCGCCGGCAGGAAGCTTATCATTGTTGGCGACGGTGAGCTTGGCCGCCGGATTGAATGTGACTCCTGTCGGAGAGATCACCAACAGCTGGCAGGGCGCGAAGCCCGGAGGCAGATTGACAGGCGTATTGGGCGGCAGCGACCCGATCGAGACCTCCCCGGTATAGGGCGTGCCGTCGGCGTTGAAGGCCGAGTTCGGCGCGATGGTTAGCGTGACGCCGAGCCCCGGGTTCGTGATCGTCGTCGTCCCCGAGCCGTTGATGCTCCCGCCGCCCGAAGCGCGCGCCAATAGAATCGGGCCGTCAAGCGTGTTGGTGACGCCGGCGATCAGCGGCGCCGAGACGACCGTGTCGAGATAGAGCGCACCGTCTGGCGCGGGCGCGGCGCCAGACGCCGAGACGGCAAGCGTGTCCTGACCGGCGGGCAAGCCGGAGAGCGAAACCGCGCCAGTTGCATCGCTCGTCGCGCTGGCGGCGCCGACGGAAACGACGACGTTCGGAACAGGCGTCAAAACGCCATTAGCGTAATCGACCGCGTCATAGACCTTGGCGGTCAGGCCTGCGGTCGTCCCGGAGGGCGAGCCCGTCACCGTCACAGGAACGGTCTGGGCGATGGCGTCCTTGCCGTTCGTGGCCTGAAAGGTGAAGGAATAGCCCGACGGATCATTGCTCTGCGGCCGGAACTTGAACGCCCCTGTCGCCACGTCGAAGCTCGCCCCCGTTGGGAGCGCGCCGGAATAGGCATAGCTCACGGGCTTGCCCCCCGAATCCTTGGCGACGACAGTGAAGGCTAGGCTCGAGCCGAGCGCGACGCTTTGGGCCGGTAAGGGCGTGAAGACGAAGCCGCCCTGAGCGACGATCGTCGCGGTGGCGGGCGTCGACGCGCCATAGGCGTCGGAAACGATGAGCTGGACCACATAGGAGCCCGCGACGTCCGGGATCAAATGCGCGACAGGCGCGCCTATGTCGGTCAGCGCTGCTTGGCTGCCGGCCGGCGCGCCCTTCAGCGTCCAGGAGAAGCTAAGCGCATTGCCGTCCGGATCCACGGAGGCAGATCCGTCGAAGGCCGCCGTCTGCGCTACCAAAACCGGCGATTTGGCGACGATGGTCGCAACCGGCTGACGCGCGGAAACGTCTAGAACGAGCGTTCGTGGCCGGCTGTCGAGCACGCCGTCGGAGACGATCAGTTGCATGACGTAGCGGCCGTAGACGTCGGGCTTCAGCGTCGGGCGCGCGCTTGTAGGATTACCGATTTGCGCCGTGGACGTCGCTGGCCGCGATAGCAGCGACCATTTGTAGGTTAAACCGCCGTTGGGCGTCGCCGGCAGATTGGGATTGACCGAAGTCGAGCCGTCGAACTGGACGGCGACGCCGCGGTAAATGGGCCCCAACTGCTGCGGCATCGCGACAGGGCGCGCCTCGACCGTCGAGACCACGATGTCGTCGTTCGAGAACAGCAGCCGATTCTCGACCAAGAGCTGCACAATGGCGAGCTTCAAAGCCGGACCCGAGCGCTTCTCCTTCTCCTTCTCGTCCTTATCCTTATCTTCGTCCTTGTCCTTGGCTGACGTCTTCCCGGCAGGAGAGATGACAAAATCCGTGACGAGAGAGGACGGAGCGGAGAGCTTGCCCGGCAGCTGATCGCCTAGGCCGAGGATCGTCCATGTCGGCGCCAGCGGGCCAGCCTCCGTATCGCGAGACGCAGAACCATCCAAGGTGACAGCGGCGCCGGCGCGCGCCAGCGGATCGGGCCCCGCGACGGCGAACGGCGCGGCGGCGTCGGTCGTGATGACGACAGTGGCGGGGCGGGCATGGCCGAAGCTATCGTCGACGACAAGCTGGGCGACATAGGAGCCCGCGAGATCGGCCGTGAAGGTCGGCTTCACCGACGCCGGATCGTCGAGCTTAGCGGCCGACCCCGCCGGCCGGGAAATCAGCGCCCAGCGATAGGTGAGGAGGTCGCCATTGACGTCGGTCGAGCGCGAGCCGTCGAGTGAGACCTTCGCCCCAACGGCGATACGCTGGTCGTCGCCCGCATTTGCGACGGGCGCGACATTGCCCGTGGTCAGCAGCGAGGTCGCGAAACGCGCGTCCCGGCGACGCGGCGGCGCGTCGTCGTCATTCTCGCCTTCGCGCGACGCGCCCTGGAGCATGACCTGAACGACATAGTCGCCGGCAAGATCAAGCGTCGCCGCCTGACGCGCGTCAGGCCCGGCCTTTAACAGCGCCGCGCTGCCTGTGGGCTTTGACAACAGCGCCCAATTGGCATTGGGCGAGGCCGCCCGTCCCGGCGGCAGATAAGTCCCGTCCGCATCAACCCGAGCGGTCGCGCCCTTGGAGAGGAGTTGCGCGGGCCCGGCGCTCGCCCGACCGTTCAGTTTGTCGCGCGTGGAGAAAACGACGCGCGACGGCGCGCTGCTCTTGCCGGTCGCGTCGGTGACGACAAGCTCCGCGACATAGGCGCCCTCGGCGTCGATTGTGAGCGTCGGCCGCGCTGCGGTTACCGAGGATAAAGCGGCGGCACTCCCCTTGGGGCGCTTCACGAGCGCCCACTGGTAGGAGAGGGCGTCGCCATTGGCGTCGAAGGAGCGCGCCCCGTCGAGCGCGACCGTCGCCTCGACGCTCACCCGCCGGTTGAGACCCGCGTCGGCGACGGGGGCGACATTGGCGGTCGAGACGACGACCGTAGCGCTGGCGGGGGCTGGCCCCTCCTCGCCCTCCTTGGCCTGGGCCGAAACTGAAAAGACATAGTCCCCGGCGATGTCGACAGTGAAGGTCGGCCGCACGGACGCGGCGTCGGAGAGCCGCGCGGCGCTGCCCATTGGCAGCTTCACGACTGTCCATCGATAGGTGAGCGCCCGACCGGAAGCGCTCGTCGAGCCAGAGGCGTCAAGCTGGATCGTCTGTCCGATCGCCGCCAGCCGGTCGAATCCCGCGCTTGCGACGATCGTGGCGGAGCCGCCGAAGGCGTCCGCATGGGCGAGGGAAACCGGCCCGAGGAACGAGCCCTGGAAAAGACCGAAGGCGATAAGCGCCCGTAATGTATTAGGAATTCTATCGCAGCCAATCCGAGCGTATAAAGCGCCAAACGAAAACATTTCGATGCCTCAGATCAATGCAAGCAAGCTGAAAAACCGCTTAAGTACAGATAAACAATTATGATTTACCCGTATTTCTACGATAGCCAGCCCGCCACGCCCCAGCTATTGGCGCGCAGTTGTGGCCAAATAGCAGAGCCTTTGCAAGAGGTCTTGTGAACAACTCATCGAATTCCGGCGCTAAATCTTTGTCAGCCAAAGAGATATTTTCTTACCAGGGAGGCCGCCGACGGGGTGTCGTCTACCTCCGGAACCAAAATAACCGCAGATTCCCACACTCGCGCGAAATCGGCCCCCACCACTGTCGGCGTCGCGATCCACACCTCGAGCTCCGGTCGGTGCTCGAAGAATGAGAGAGCGGCGGATAGACCCGGCGCATCGTAGTCGGCGAAGACCGTGACGCGCCTTACGACCGGGGGAAGAGTGACCATCGCATAGCGATCGGCGCCCAGGGTCGCCCAAACAGGCAAATCGTCGTGAAGTAGCGACGCCGCCCAGGCCGTCTCGAAGCCTTCCGAGAGCCCGATGTGCTCGGCGGCGGGCGCGAGCCGCAGAAGTCCATCGCCAAGTGGTCCGATCGCGCGTCGCGGGTGCGGCACGTCGGCTTTTCGAAGCCCCGAAGGGTCGAGGAAGGTCAACTGAACGGCGACGATTTCGCGCGAGGGCGCCTGCACGGCTGCGATTAGGCATGGAAAGCGTCGCCTCTCGTCATAACGATAGGAGGGGAGGAAACGAATGGTCGGCGGCGGCGTCGACGGCAAGCGACGCGCGCGAAGGTATGTCTCGGCGGGCTTACCGGCGACGGGAAGCGCCGCCTTCCAGAGTTTCTGCGCGAGCGTGGTAGTGGTCTTCGATTTCGTGGGGAGTCTGTGAGGCGTTCGGCTTTCGAAGCGAAGCTTGGGGCCACGGTCCGGCGTTAGCGCGTCCAAAGCAGCGATAATGTCGCGGGGTTTGCAGCCCGCGAAGCAATGGAAGACAAGCGTGCGCTTTCCGTCGGATACGCTGAGCGATGGGCGGAGATCGCCGCGCCCCTTCCCATGCCCTTTCACGGGACAGGAGCAGAGGTAGCCGCCTCCCTCGGGCCTCCCGCCAAGAATTTTGGCTATCGTCGCGGCGTCATGCTTCATCGGGCCGGCGAATTAGTGGCTTTGCCCCGCCTGCTGCGCCTCGGCGCTTGAAGGCGCAATTACAGCGAACACGCCAAGCAAAAATCCGCAAAAGACGCTACGGCAGTCGAGAAACATGCGCTCAGCCTTCCTAAGCAAGATTTGCGGGAAGCGAAACGGGCGCGTTGCCTGGAGACGGCGGGATGACGCCCCCGGGCGTGGACCCACCGCCCGGGCAGTTGGTGCCGCCCCCACCAGAGCCGGTTGAAGCTTTGCACGTCGTCGCCGCTTGGTTGATTTTGTTCTGGATCGATTGTCCCCAGGAGCAGATGGATTGATTGTTCCCATCGAGGTTGGCAGTACCATTGCGAAGCATTGCGCCGGTGGCTCCAACGCCGCCATTGCCGGCGGTCGGGCAGGCGCCGCCGTTGGACTGCATGAAAGCGATGTCGTTCTTGCAGATGAGCGGGCCGAATTGAAAGCAGGCCATCATCATGCCGGGCGAAACCGCCGTGCCGGCGATAGACCTGTTGTTGGCGAGAGTCTGAAAGCCCCCTAAAGTGTTCGAGTTGCCGACCTGTTGAGCCCAAAGACAAACCTGCTGTTGCATAGGCAGATTGAGATATTGGCTTGGGCTCATGCCGGGGGGAAGATTCGAGCGCGTGAGCTGGAGCACGCCGAAGTTGTTGCCGTTCGATTCGCAGGTGTTGCCGCCGGACTCGGCCATGGCAGCGCCGCCGAAATTGCAGGAATTGTTTTTCAATGTGCCGTTGGCGTTCGAACAGCCTTGGAGGGCATTTGAGATGTCGGATGCGGAGTAGCTTTGATTGGAGCAGCCGCCCGCCAGAAAAGCGTGCACCGGCGCGCAAAACGCGGCGGACAACAGGGCGGCAGTCACGACGGAGGTGCGGCGCATGGCGTCCTATTGGAGCTTGATGTGAACGTCGATCGGGCTCTTTTCACCGTTCGATACGTCGGTGAAGGAGAATGAGCGCGTCGACGGATCGAAAGAGGCGATCGTCATGAAGCGCGTTTGCGAATTCGACGAAGCGTCGAAGCCGTACTCGCCGCGCACCGAAGAAATGGGAAGATCGAAGTTGGCGATGACGCGGGTCTTTCCGCCGATGATCTCAACGACGCGGGCGGGACAAGTTAACGAGTTGGGGTCGGCTGAACTCGACGTGCAACTGTTATTGACTGCGGAAACGACATAGGAGCGATCGGCGCCCTTGAAGGTGGTCGTCCAGACTTGGGCGATCGGCTTGAGATGGACGCCGGGCGCAAGAGCTTGGACTTCGGCTCTGTCGGCGCGAAGCTTCGCAATCTTGTCGGCCCAAACGGCCGTTTGGAGGCTCGCGGGTCCGACGAGTGAAAAATCCTCGGCCACGAGCCGGTGCGACGCTGCGTCTTGCGCATAGCTGGCGAACGGGACAAGGAGGGTAATGACTGCTACGGCGCTCACGAAAATCTCCTTCGCAATATTGGCCGATGCGAAGCGAGAAGCGAGGACGGGCGCCGGCGTCAAAGGCGCGAAGCGCCGGCGGAAAAGCAGAGGGTCCGCTTGCGGAAACTGCTTTTCCGCTTGACGCAAGGAGGCGAGCGGCCATGCCAAAAATCGCTGCGCTCGGATCAACGACGAAAAGAGGCGCGTTCGCGTGGTCATTGTCTGTGCTCCGGTGAGCTTGGCGCTATTTCGTGGGGTGAAGAGGCACGGTTTGAGCGCATTGGGGGATTTCCATATGCGAGACCGTGTAGCGGATTTTGAAGGCGCGCGCGGTCACGTCGTAGGAGACTTCGGTGCGCGTGGCGGATGAGTCTTCAATAGGGGCGTCAGGCTGCTTTTCGAGAAAACAGGCGGCTCCGTCGATCACGAGTGCGTAGCGGTCCGCCTCGAATATGGCGAGTCGCATCGGGCAGACTTTGATTTTCGTGCCTACCGCTGGGGAAGGGTATTCGTCCGTGCAAACATTGGGCGCGTCGAGCACGGTCAGAGCGGCGAGCTTGGTTTGGAAGTTGATCGTGAAGTGCCATTCCGAGGCGCCGCGATTGCCGACGGCGTAGCTGAGCGAGGGGTCTGCGAGCGGACGCCCCGGAACCGGCGCCGGCGGCGGCTTTGAATTGTTCTCGTCGAGCCGATCCTGCCAGATCGAAGCGTATGACTCCCCTTCTCCCCGGGGAATGCGAAGATCGGAATAGGCGACCGGACGCCATCGCTCCGGATCCGCCGTGAAGGATTCGGCAGAGACTGTCGCGGGCGGCAAGACAACCCCAGCCGCCAGGATCGACGAGAGCAACGCGCGCATCAGCGACGCCCCACGAAAGGCCGGAGAACGCGCATAGCGGCCCGAAACATTCGGCGGGCGGCAAAATAGCTCGCGGCGAAGAGAGCGAGCGTGGGAAGCAGCACCAGCAGCGCCGAACCGTTGGGACGCAGCGGGGTTTGCACGTCCGGAAAGAAGGCTGCGTTCAAAATGCGCTCGATTGGATAGAGAATCGGTCCGACAAGTTGGACAGGAAGACTGTTCAGCCAATCGGCCGCCAGCGAGACGACAACCACCAAGGCTCCTAAGACGATCAGAAAAGGGAAAGGAAGCCGAATCGGTTCAAAGAAGACGTATTGGCTGTCATGGAGATGCTTCATGGCGGCGCTCTCACTCGGACGCTTGCGTGGGACGTTTCCGATCCCTCGCGGCGTCCCAATATTTTCAGTCGTTTCCATATCGCAGATTTTGGCTGTTGCCAATTTATTATATTTTGTTAAGAGGGAGTCGCTCACCAGGGAATTGCCCCATGCGCATTGCGCTCCTTCTCACCCTCTGTCTTCTCCCCGCAATCGCGGCCGCCGACGGGCGAAAATCTGCGCCAGCGGGAGCTGTAAGGGTCGCCTTGGCGCCGGCCTCAGCCGCGCCGCGGAGCTTGCCGGCCGAGCCTGTCGAATCAGGAGCCTGCTCGTCTGAGATGGATTCGCAAAGCCTGCGAGGCCTGGTTCAATCCGAGGCGCGGCGTGCGGGAGTCGACGAGAAGCTTGCTCTCGCGATTCTGGATCAGGAGTCATCAAGCGGCGCCAATCTCAATTCCCCGAGGGGCGCGCGCGGGCCGATGATGCTCATGCCGCAGACCGCCGCCCAATATGGCGTCAAGGACATTTGCAACCCCGTCGAGAATGTCCGCGGGTCGATGCAGTTTCTGAAGGACCTCGTCGTCCAGTTCCAAGGAAACATGATGCTCGTCGCTGCCGCCTACAACGCCGGTAGCGAGCGCGTCTATCAGGCGAAAGGCGTGCCGGCGAACTCGGAAACGGTTCGCTACGTGGCTGCTGTGACCAATCAATATTACGGGCTCGGCGATCTCTCGGCGCGGCGTGGAAAGCGTGTCGCCGAGGCGAGCCGCAACGTTCAGGAAGCGGCAGGAAGCGAGTCGCCGCCAGCCGGAAAGAGCCGCTCGGCGAAAGACCAGGAGTGGATCGGCGGGTCGGTACTCTACGTGTCCCCTGGCGATGAAGGAGAAAGCAAATGAAAACTTTTTCGCATTCCGACGCAATGTTTTTGGGCGTTCTGGTCGGACTGGCGCTGATCGCTGGGTCCGATTCGGCTCTGGCGCAGACGGCGACCTTCCAGCCCCTGAACACCGCGCTGACGAGCGTGCTTCAATTCATGACGGGAACCTTCGCGACGACGGCCGCGACCGTCGCCGTGGCCGCCGTCGGCTATCTCGCTCTCACCTCGCGCATTCCATGGTCTTGGGCCTTCTCGGTCATCGTCGGCGTGGCTCTGATCTTTGGCGCTGCGCAAATCGTCCAGTCGCTCACAAACGGGCAGGGCTGATGATCCGGCAACAGGCGAAGCCCCGTCTCGATCCGCTCGTCGGCGGCCTTACAAGGCCGCCCATGATGCTCGGCGTCCCCTATGTGCTGTTCGTCATGGAATGGTGCGTCATCGTTCTCATCTTCATCAACACCAAAAACCTGCTGATGTTTTTGCTGTTCGCGCCCATCCACGGCCTCGCTTACGCGCTGACGGTCCGGGACAATCGGTTCGTCGACATTTTGCTCGTGCGCTACGGCAAATGCCCCATCACCCGAAATCATCGATTTTGGGGCGGGGACTCCTACAAGCCTTGAGGGGTCGAACGTGGCGAAGCTCTCCGCGCATATTCTCAATTCTCTGAAATTCGGAGCGCAAAGCGGCCGCGAGGCCGGGATATCCAAGCACGTGCCCTATCTTCGGCATGTCGAGGAGGACATGCTCAAAACCAAGGAGGGCCACTTCCTGATGGTGGTGAAGGTCGGCGGCTTCTGCTTTCAGACGGCCGACCAGGCGGAGATCGATATGCGGCTATCGAGCCGCAATACGCTCATTCGTTCGATGAACGACAGCCGCTTCGCTGTCTATTCCCACATCATCCGGCGCGAGGTGACGCCAGAGATCGGCGGCGGCTTCGACAACTTTTTCTGCGTGGAGCTCGATCGCCGCTACATGGCGAACCAGGCGCATAAGCGCATGTTCGTGAACGACCTTTATGTAACGATCGTTCGCCGGGGGTTTCAGGGCAAGGTCGGCATGGCGGACAAGGCAACGAGCTTTTTCCGCAAGGGGCTCGGCGTCGAAGAAAACGAGGTCGAGCGCGAGGCCAAGCGGGAGCTGCGCGACGTCACGGCCAATTTCTGCAGGGAGATGGCGAGCTACGGAGCGCAAATCCTTGGATGCAGAATGCGCCACGGCGCCGTCTGCACGGAAATCGGCGAATTCCTGGCGCAGCTGCTGAACGGCGGGACGCCGCTTCACTTGGCGCTTCCACGCATGGCGCTCGACGCCTATCTGCCGACGAAGCGCATCACCTTCGGTAAGAAGGCTCTTGAATTCAGGGGAGCGTCGGACGCCGACACAAGGTTTGCCGCCATGCTCTCCATTCGCGAGTATCCGGCCTACACGGGAGCCGGGATGCTGGACGGGCTCCTGCGCGTCCCACATGAAATGATCGTCTCGCAGTCCTTTGCGCTCGAAGACCGCGCGCCGGTCATGTCCCACGTCGCCAAGGTCGAGCGCCAGATCGCCGCCTCGGACGAAGCCGGGACGGAGGTCGAGGCGGCGATCAACACCGCGCGCAACGAGCTCGTCACTGGCCAAACGGTCCTCGGCTACCACCATCTGACCGTCTGCGCCCTCGGCCGCTCCATCCGCGAAATGGAGAAATGCGTTCAGGCGGCGACGCAGGAACTGCAGAATTTCGGGACGATCGTCGTCAGAGAGGACATGAACGCCGAGCCCGCCTTCTGGGCGCAGATGCCCGGGAATTTCGCCTACATCGCCCGCCGCTCCCTGATCTCCTCGCGCAATTTCGTCGGCTTCGCCTCGCTCCACAACTTCGCCGTCGGCAGGCCTGAGGGCAATCGGTGGGGACCGGCGATCTCGATCCTGGAGACCACGAGCCAGACCCCCTATTTTTTCAACTTCCATAGACGACAGGTCGGCAATTTCACGGTCACGGGCCCGACCGGTTCGGGCAAAACCGTCGGCCTCGGTTTCTTGCTTTGCCAGGCCATGCGGGTGACCCCGCGCCCGCGCGTCGCTTTTTTCGACAAGGACCGCGGCGCCGATCCGCTCATCCGGGCCATGGGCGGCAGCTACGAAGTGCTGGTCCCCGGCATTCCGACGGGCTTCAACCCCCTGCAGCTTCCAGGCTCACCCGAGGACCGCAAGTTCCTCGAAGACCTCCTGAAACTGATGGTGCGGCCTCGCGACGGCTCGGATCTTGGCGCTCATCAGCTCAAAATCGTCGAAGGCGCGGTCGATCAAATTTTCGCCGTGCCCGCCAAGGATCGACGCTTCGCGGAAGTCGCGCATCTGCTCAGGGGCAGCGAGAAGCTCGGCCAAGAGGATCTCGCGTCAAGGTTCGACGTTTGGACGAAGGCCCGCGGATGGCTCTTCAACAACGAGCGCGACTCGTGGTCGGCGTCGAATGGCGTGTTCGGCTTCGACATGACCAAGGTGCTCGACGATGACGATATCCGCACGGCGGCGCTCGGCTATATCTTCCACCGCATCGAGGGGATGATGGACGGCAATCCGATGATGCTGTTCATCGACGAAGGTTGGAAAATTCTGACCGACGACAAGTTCGCGGGCTTTCTCAACGACAAGCTGAAAACCATCCGCAAACTCAATGGTATCGTCGGCTTCGGCACGCAGTCGGCGAAGGATATCGTCGCCTCCCCAATGGGGCACACGCTGCTCGAGCAGACGCCGACCAACATCTTCTTCCCCAATCCCAAAGCGGACTTCGAGAGCTATGTGACGGGCTTCAAGCTCTCCGAGCGCGAGTTCGAGTGGGTGATCAACACGCATCCCGACTCGCGGCAGTTCCTGGTCAAACATGATCAGGACTCGGTCATCGCCCGGCTCGATCTCTCAAACATGTTCGATATCATCAAAGTCCTCTCGGGGAACGTCGACACCGTCAAGGAGTGCGAAGAGCTGCGCGCCCGGGTCGGGGACGATCCGAGCGTGTGGGTCCCGATTTTCTGCAATTGGCGCTCCGCGAAGCGGGAGGTTCCCCATGCGGCATAGATTATTTCCGCTGGCGACCTCCTTTCTCGCCGGCGTCGGGCCGGCCCTTGCCGATGTGCCGGTCACCGACACCGCTCGGGAGACGACCGAAAAAAGCATCTCCGATTGCACGGCCAAAGCGCGGGTCTACAAGGAATCGACCTTGCAGCCCTCGAAGGGGATTACGGCAAGCCTGCAGACGCCGGGGCAGGGCCAATTGCCGTCAGTTGGCGGCGATCTCCTCTCAGCGAACAATGTGACGGCGCCCGCGACCGGCATCGTCTCCAACATGGATTTGAGCGCCGTCCAGACTATCGTGCCCGGTGGCGGAACGAGCGTCACAGCGCTGAACCTGAACACAGTGGCGCAGACGGTCGCGGCTTTGGGCGCGGTAGCGAGCGGCATTCAAGGGAACAAGAACAACACGCAAATCGCCAGCGCCATCATTGGCGCGCTGGCCCTCTCCCAGACCGCCTGGAACCAAAACAGCAGTGCGCGCAGCAACAACGGCGGCATGTGGAACCAGGCGATCATGGTGACGAGCCTGACGGCGCAGCTCTTCAATCAAGGCGGACTGAACCTTATCGCCGGCGCGAGCCGGGCGGCGAATGCTTTGGCCTTCGACCCGGCCAAAGCGACGCTCGTCGGGCTCCCCGCAATAACGGACACGAATGCGACTGTCGTCACGCGTTCCACGGGACCGTGAGGCGAGGCCAGAGGAGACAGATCATGATCAGGAAGCCGCTGCTTTCATTGTCGCTCGGGAGCTCGTTGCTCCTTAACGCCGCCGCACTGGCGCAAGTCCCAGTTATCGACACGGCGACGCTGACCCAGGCGACGCAGACGGCGCAGAACACCGCGCAGATCATGAACACAAACCAGCAGATTCTCGAGACGGTCAATCACACGCTGGCGGCGGTGACGGGCGATCGGTCGACTGGAGGCCTGTCCTCGATTGGCCTTGGCGGCTTCTCGCTCTCGAGCGCGCCGGACCTGAGCTCGCTGCTTGGCGGCGGGTCCCTGTCGATGGGGGCGCTGGGCTCCTATGGTTCTTTAGCGTCTTCGATCATCAATGGCCTCAATCTCGCAAAAACGCTGACTGGAGCGGACTCAACGACGTCGACGACCGACCTCGCTTACACGGGCGCGGTCAACACCTCCGCCGCCATCACCGCCGCGGTGTCGGGCGCTCAGGCCGCCTCCGTTACGAGGTCGTCCGGCTTCAAAGGAGCGGCGGGACAAATTGGCTCGGCGCCGGACATCAAGGGATCGATCGATCAAAACTCGCAGATCCAGACTCAAACGGGTCAGACCATCAACGAATTGATCGGCACGGTTAACCTGACGAACGCAGCCCTGAACGCTCAGCAACAGCAGGATCTCGCCGCGCAATCAAAGCTAGCGAACATGTGGTCGTACGACGCTTCGAAGGCCACCCTCGTTGGGCAGTAGGAGAAAAGGCGCGATGAGAAGAAGAATTGCTAGAGGCGCCTTCGTCGTCACAATCGGGATGGCGCTAATGGCTCTCTCGGCTTGCGCGCACGAGGACCTTACGGCGCCTTGCATGCGCGACAGTTCTCTTTGGTCTTTTGGACGAGCCTTTGCGGCGGCAAGTGATTGCGGGCCGCTTCTCCCGATAAATCGATAATTATGGAGGAACCGCCGTGGACATTATCTCGGCGCTTTTCCAGAAGGTGGACGCCGTCGCTGCATCGACGGTGCAGCAGATTTATCAGTCCATCTCCTCTGGCCTTGCGCCGGTATTCACCGTGGCGTTGACGATCTACGTCGCATATTGGGGATATGAGATGATCTACGGGCGCGCGCCGCTGACTGCCGGCGCGTTCCTATGGCGCATCTTTCGCATCGGCGCCATCTACACATTGGCATTCAGCTGGGGCGATTTCTCCTCGATCGTCGTGGATGTGTTCACGAAAGGAGCCGACGGCGTGGCGACGGCGGTTTGCTCAGGCGTCGGCGGCACGAACTGCGGCACGCCGGAGACCTCGATTTCATCGACGCTTTCGACGCTCTTCTCTAACGCGCTAACGGCGGGCAAGACCGTGGCAGCTTCCGGCGGCTGGGGCGCCGCGATCGGCCTCTCGCTGCTCGCGATCGTGCTCCTCATCGCCGCAGTCGTCTTCATCACGATCGCCGTGAGCCTCGTGCTGGTCGGCAAGATTGCTCTGTTCGTCTTGCTTGGGCTGGGGCCGCTGTTCATCGCCATGGCCCTCTTCAACTTCTCTTCTGTCCTCTTCACCGGGTGGCTGCGCACCTGCGCGCAATATGCGATCGTCCCCGTTGTTGTTTACGGAATCCTTGGATTCCTGCTAACGCTCATGAACTCCACCATCACCAATCTGGAGTCGATCAATGACGCATCGTCCGCAATGACGGTGATCGCTCCATTCTTGATCCTTTGCGGCGTCGGAAGCGCCTTGCTGCCGCTTTCCCTCCAAATCGCAGCCTCGGTCGCTGGCGGCTACGCGTTGCGCGATGTCATCGACCTTCAAGGCCGGGCGCAAGGCGCCTGGCGGCTTTGGCGGGGCTGGCGCGGCGGCGGTTACCGCCAAGCTGCGCTGCCGCCGCCAAGCGGCGGCGGATACACGATCCATCCGGGCGGCGCCACCGTGCAACGCGGCGCGCGCTACGACCCGCGCGCCGAACAGGTGGCGGCCGCCCTTATTGAAAGTCGCGCGGCTCAATTTCACAGCGAATAGAGATAGGAACCTCCATCATGTCCGATGATGTGGAGACCGGCGGGCGGTCGCCGCTGGTGGGCGATAGCTATTATCACGATGGCGCGCGCTGGGAGCGGGACATCTACCGCCGGCTCGAGCTCTCCAGAAACGCCTGGCGCGTCGTCGCAAGCCTGATTGGCCTCGCGCTTCTGGCGTCGCTCGTCGCCCTGTTCATGCTCATTCCCTTGAAATCCACCGAAGTCGTGACGCTCCTGGTGGACAAGGCGACGGGCTATGTCGAGGTCGCTAGGCCGCTTGAGAGCGGGGGCCCGATTTCTGAGCGCGAGGCGGTGACGCAAGCTAACATCGTCCGTTTCATCCGCGCGCGCGAGACCTACGACCCGCCGGCCTTGAGGGACAATTTTGAGCTCGCGTCGCTGCTCTCAAGTGGAAGCGCGAGCAAAGAACTCGCGGAACAATTTTCCCTGACCAATCCAAACAGCCCGATGAAACTCTGGGGACCAACCGGACGCGTCAAAGTCTATGTCAAGAGCGTGAACTTTCTCACGCATGGCTGGATGGGCAACCCCAAGGCGCTCGCGACGGCGGCGGTACGGTTCATGACGACTCGCACGAATGAGCGAGAGCAGGTCATTGAACATTGGGCCGCGAATGTCAGGTTCCGCTACACCCAGGAGCCGATGCGCAACGAGTGGCGCTTCGACAACCCGCTCGGGTTTCAAGTCGTCGAGTATCGCAAAGACCAGGAAACCGTGGCTCCTCTTGGCGGGGGAGGCGCGCAATGATTAGAGTTTTGCTTTCAAGCTTCCTTATCGCCACCGTTTTCTCATCGCCTGCCGTCGCTGAGCGCGCGCCGTTGCCGGTTCCGGCAGATTCGCGTCTGCGCACGGTGCCATTCGAGAAGGATAACGTCGTCACGATCTGGGGAACGCGGGGCGTTTCGACGATCATCGTTCTCCATGACGACGAGAAAATAGCGACGGTCGCGCTCGGAGACACGATAGGCTGGCAGGCGGTGCCCGATCAATCGAAGCAATTTCTCTTTATCAAGCCCCTGGAGCCGGATGCGGTCACGAACATGACCGTCGTGACGACGAGGAAGCGAATCTATTCCTTCATCTTGCGAACGAGCAGCGGACACGATCGCCGGGTCGTGTTCAAAGTCCGCTTTACCTACCCGGACGAAGAAGCAGATGCGCGGCTTTTGGAGAAGGCGCGCGAGCTCGCGGCCTTTCCGAACAAGCGGAACGCTGAAATTTCGTCGATCAGAAACTTCGATTACAGCTACAAAGGCGCGCTGTACGTCAAACCCGAGCACGTCTTCGACGACGGAACAAAGACCTATTTTCGGTTTTCGGGCGACGTTCCTGGCATCTTCCTGGTCAATCCCGATCGGTCCGAGACACTCGTGAACTACCGGCGCGAGGGCGGCATGATTGTCGTCGATCGCACAGCCCGCCAGTGGACGATGCGCAACGGGGCCGCGACCGCTTGCGTCTTCAACATGCGCGCCGAACCTGATCCGCCGCCAAGGGCGCAAGAGACGGACGTGCAACCCGAAATCCAGGCCGTCCATGCGCCCGACGGCGGCTTCTTGACGAACTTTCTTTCAAACGGCCTCGCGCCGAGCGCCAGCTTGCAGCAATAACAGGAGCGCCGGATCATGGCTGCTGATTTCGAGGAAGAAGGCCGGCTCGCGAACGAGACGGTCACGCGCCAGTCGTCGAACCCCAATGTGGCGCTGGGCGGAGTCGCGGTTCTTGCCGCCGCCGCTATCATCGCCTTCATGTGGTACGCGTCGAGTCGTAAGCAGAGCAAACCGCAAAACGCCGGCGACGAGTCATTTGCGACCGCGAGGCTACAACCCGGCGCGTCTTTCGACCGGCCGCCGCCGAAGGTGGAACCGGCTAAATTCGTGATTCCCGCGCCTCCGGCTCCGCAGCCTGCCGCTGCGGTCAGCCCTGCGCCCGTGACTGAGCCCAAGCCGGACGATAGCGAAGCGCGACGCCTGGCGGAGCTCGAACGGCTGCGCAAAGAAGCTGAAGCGAAACTGGAGGCTCGCCTTCGTTCGCCCATGCTCGCGATCAACGACCGGGAAGGAACGGCGTCGGTCGATCCCTCGGCAAGGGTCGGCGCCGAGAGGGACGAGGAAGACCCCAATCGCCGCTTCCTTCGCAACGCCGAAAATGACGTGACGCGGGCCCGCGCCGTCAAGCACGCGCGGATCGATGCGCTGGTGCCGCAGGGCTTCATGATCCACGGCGTCCTGGAAACCGCCATTCAGTCGGACCTTCCCGGAAATGTGAGAGCGTCAGTGAGCGAAGACGTCTATTCCTTCGACGGACGTCGGGTCCTCATCCCCAAGGGAACGATGCTCACCGGCGAATACCGCTCCGGAATTGTCCGAGGGCAGTCGCGCGTGATGATCATCTGGACGCGCATGCTGCGCGCCGACGGGGTGTCGCTGATGCTTGGCTCCTATGGGACGGATAATCTTGGCCGATCGGGTCTCGCAGGCGAGGTGGACAAGCATTTTCTCGACAGGTTCGGAAATGCTGCTCTGTTGACCCTCACCGGCGGCGTCGCGCAATTCGTCGCCTCGCTCGGTCAAAATCAAAATTTTGCGACGAGCCAGCAATATGCGCTCGATCCAGTGACCGGCCAGCTCGTGCCCATAGTAGGCAATCAGAACTCCGTGCTCTTAAGCGCGCGGCAGATCGGGGCCCAGTCGACCTCGCAAGCGATCACGCGCATGGCCGCAGAGGCGCTGAAAGACGAGGTTCACATTCCGCCGACCATCTACGTCGATCAGGGCACGAGAATTCTCGTCTTTGTGAAGCGCGACCTCGACTTCTCCGACCTCCATGCGGATCCTGTGAAAGAGGCGCTCTATGAACTCAAGCACCCCAATAAGCGCTCACGGCGCGACCAAGATACCGCTTTGGGAGACCCTGCCGGTGTTCTTTCGGAACGCGGCGGAGCCCATTCGGGTCTGGTTACAAAACCCTGACGTGATCGAGATCTGCGTCAACCGGCCAGGGGAAGTGTGGGTCGAGGCGCTGGGCAAGCCCGACATGGAGCGATTCGAAGTTCCTGAATTGAACGAGACGGCAGTGAGGCGTCTTGCCGAACATGTGGCCTCGATCACCCAGCAATCCGTGAACTCGTCGACGCCGCTGCTGTCGGCGGCGATGCCTCACGGGGAGAGATTTCAGGGTGTGCTTGCGCCGGCGGCGCCTTCTGGCGGCGCGTTCTCGATCCGCAAGCAGGTTATCGCCAATCTCGGCCTTGATGACTATGCGCGAATCGGCGCTTTCGAAGACGTAAAGGTGAGAGGGCCGCTCAAGGCGGACCTGAATCACTATCCGGAGATCGAGACCGAGCTTGCCGAGTTGCTGCAGGACGTGACGCCTGAGGGCGTGCATAAGGCGCTCGCCTTCGCGATCAAGAACCACGTGACGATGATCATCTCGGGAGGCACGTCGTCAGGCAAGACGACCTTTCTGAACGCGCTCCTTAAAGAAGTTCCAGCTGCCGAGCGCGTGATCTCGATTGAGGATACGCGCGAACTCCAGCCGCCGCAGCCGAACTGGTTATCCTTGCTCGCTTCCAAAGGCGGGCAGGGCTTGGCCCAGGTCACGGTTCAAGATCTGCTGGAATCGAGCCTACGGTTGAGGCCCGACCGGCTGTTTCTGGGCGAGATTCGTGGCGCCGAGGCGGCGACCTTCCTGCAGGCCATCAACACGGGCCATCCCGGCTCGCTCACGACGCTGCACGCCGATAGCTCCTACGGCGCCTTTGAGCGCCTGGCGCTGATGACGCTGCAATCAGACCTCAAGCTGAGCAAGGCGGAAATCATGGACTACGTCCGCTCGGTCGTGCCGATGGTCGTTCAATTGCGCCGCCGGCCGACGCGCGGCGTCGCGGAAATCTATTTCCGGGGCTTCGGCGGGAAGGCGTGAGAGGATCAATGCGCTGGTCGATCTATCTCCTTGGCGCGCTCTGCGCCTTCGCGGCGGCCTTCCTTCTCTGGGAGGCCTCTTACGCGCTCGCGGTCGCCTGGCGCACGCATAACTGGTTGCTCTGGATTCGCTGTACGCGAGGATTCGAGCTGCTCTTGCCCCTGCGCGCCGCTCAAAGCGAGTGGGGAAATCCTGACGTCCAGAATTTGGTCGCGCGAGCGACGCTCGGCGCCACGATCGCTGTCGTGGTCGTCGCCGTCATCGTCATGCAAATAGTTCAAGGCGTTCGAGCGATGAGGCCGCCGTTCGGGGGCTCGAGACTCGCGACGCTCAAAGATTTGCGGAAAGCGGATTTGCTGAACGGCGAGCCCGGCTACTCCATTTTCCTCGGTCGCCATAACGGCAAGGACGTGCGCTACAGCGGCGCGAGTCACATCTATGTGAACGGTCCGACGCGCGCCGGCAAGGGCGTCGGCTTCGTGCTCCCAAACGCGCTTGAATGGCGCGGCTCTTTGATCGGTTTGGACATAAAGCGCGAGATTTGGACCGAAATCGGCGCCGCGCGCGCAGCCATGGGCCAGCGGGTATTTCTGTTTTCGCCGGGTTCGGCGGAATCGCACTGTTGGAATCCCCTCGATCTCGTGTCGGATTGGCCGGAAAGGGCGACCGATGTGGCGAATATCGCGCGAAGCCTCATTCCGACGCCGGCGACAGGAGATTCTTATTGGGCGGAAACGGCTCGGGGGGTCTTCGCCGGCCTCTTGGGCTATGTGCTCGACAGCGACACTATGCACAGACATCGCACGGTAAAATCTGCGCTCAGGATGATGAGCCGAGGTCGCAGCCTCGCCGCCGTGATGGCGGATATTCTCGTGGCCGAGCCGAATCTGAACGAGTTTGTGGCGGATAAATTTCGGCAGCACATTGGCCGCGAAGAAAAGCAGCGTATGTCTTTCGAGGCGCATATCGTCACCGCGCTCGACGGATGGAACAACAAGCTTGTCGACGACGCGACGAGCCGCAGCGACTTCAACATCTCGGATCTGAGGCGCAAGCCCTTCACGATTCTGATCGGCACGCCTGTCGGCAATTTCGGCTCGGTCGAAGCGGTGGTGCGCCTCCTCGTGCAGCAGGTTCATGACGTATTGCTGCGGAACCTTCCGGGGCTCGACGAGCCGCACAAGCTCCTCCTCATGCTCGATGAATTCTACCAGTTCGGCCGCATGCCGGAAATCGTCGATCGCGCGCCGCTCGTTGCCGGTTATGGGTTCCAAATCGCGGTCATCGCTCAGGGACTGACTCAGCTGGACGTCCGCTACGGCAAGCCGACGCGCGACATGCTCGTCGGAAATATGGATGTGAAGCTTTTGATCGGCGTCGGCGACGAAACAACCGCGAAATATTGCTCCGACGAGATCGGAAAGCACTACATTCGCCGCGAAGGCTGGGGGACGTCGATCGGCGGCGGCAGCCTCGTCGGCGGCATGCCCCGCGCCAGCCGCACGACGCAAGGGCGATGGGAGCTTGAGCCCCTGATGGCGCCGGAAGCCCTACGGCGATTGGACGGTAAAAAGTCGGTGCTGCTGGTGCGTGGTCAGTACGCGGTAGTTTTGGACAAGATAAACTTCTTCACGGATGGCAGCTACAAGCGGAAGGTCGCGGCCTCGGCGCCTTTCAGCGCTCAACTGAGCGTGCCGGAGGTAGGGGCTGTCGCCTCCGCGTCCGACTGGTCGGCCGATGCGCGAGCGACGATCGCATCTGCTGTACGTGGAGCGAAGCACGACGCGGCGTTTGCACGCGTGATGGCGGCCGCAGAGGAAATCTTCGATGACGCTGAGCCTCTCCGCGTGGCTTTCGTCGCGGCGATGAACGAAGCGAGCAATGAGCCGGTAGCTACGCTTTGCAAGCGGCTTCGAACCGAGCCTCAGTCGGTCGCCGTTCTGAAGAAGCCGAGCGGCTTCTCGATACGACGGGCGGACCCGCCGGACGTTCTGACCAAATCGCTGCGAGCGGAAATCGTTGCCGCCCGAAATCTTCTCAACGCGGACCGCGCCGAAAGTACGGGCATCGCACATGGCGGATCTGGGTCTGACGATTTAAGCGGCGCTGCGCGGGTGTTTCCTCCGGCTGAAACGACGCCACTGCCGCGGCCCGTCTCCGTGGCGAGCGTCGGCGCCGGCAGCGGTGAAATGGAGAAGGCGCTGGAACCAGCGGACTTGATGGCGCTCGTCGCGGGCGTCAATGCCGAAGCCGCCGAATGGGTGGAGGAGGTGAAGACCACAATCGCATCTACTCTGGGGGGCGAGGAGCGGGCGGACTTCAACGCCGAGGTGGCGCGTCTGGAAGCAGCAGCGGGCCTTTTCCAAGACACGCCGAATGATCTGCGCGAACTTCTCGAGGTTGAACGCACGTAAGCTAGTGATATCAGAGATTGTCAGCTTGGGACTCGGAAGGGCATAAATGCGCCATTTGCGGACTTTCGGCGTCGGACTTGCGTATTGTTCTCGGTCCGACCAATTGCGGACCTTCAAGCCTTTTCGGCCGCCAAGCGAAGACCCAATCCGACGAAGATCACGCCCATTGCTTTTTGAAGCCAGCGCGCAGCGACCGGATTTTGTCGCAGTGTGGCAGTTATCTCTGCTGTCAACGAGACAATAACGACGTTCACTGCAATCGCAAGCATGTTGACGGTCAGGCCGAGCGCCAGCAGCTGGACAACCGGTTCGCCCGCCTCCACGTTCACAAATTGCGGCAGGAAGCTCAGAAAGAAAATTGCGACCTTCGGGTTCAACGCGTCGCTCAGGAACCCTTGCCAGAAGATGGCCCTGAGACTTCTGCCAGTTAGTGTATCGTAGGCGATAGACAGCCTTTGCCGGTCCCGCAGCGCATTCACGCCCAGGTAGATCAGATATGCAGCACCGATCCATTTAATCGCAGTGAAAGCGACCGCGGATGTTAACAGCACCGCCGACAGTCCGGTGACCGCCGCAGCCAGATGGACATAAGCTCCAGCGTTGATGCCGAATGCAGCGACGATACCAGCTCGCCTGCCCTGCGCCATGGATCGGCCGAGCATGTAGAGCATGTCTGGCCCTGGTGTTAGGATCAGGATGAGGCTTGCACCGACGAACAAGAAATAGCTCGCAAGGGTCATGGAGCGGTCCGGCAATCGCGTCATTCACGCAGACTGAAATCAATAGCTATCGACGCATGCGGCCGTCGACACTTCAATCACAAACGGTGTCATTCCGCCCATGGCCGACCATTTATCTGCGCAAGATCCAAAGACCGCTTCGGGTCAAAACCGGTCTGTTGCCTACGGTTTTGTGCGCGCTCCTCGGAGAACGGGGAGGCATTTAAAAGACGAAACGTGATCGAATCGCGGCCGCCGCGAAATCGGCTGGAATAAAAGGTATCGAATTTGCTTCCTGAGAACACAGGCCACGGCGCTGAGCCATCCGCCCTGCATCATCCAGCTTTGGCACTCACATGCACAGCAAGCCACACCGTCGGCTCGTTGGCGTCCGTCCATTCGACGCGATGCCGAGCATGGGCCGGGATCTCCACGTAGTCGCCCGGACGCAGAATGCGCGGCGCGGCCTCGCCGTCGAACAACAAGCCCGCCGACCCACTCAGCAGCACGACCCATTCGACCTGCTCTTGGTCGTACCAGAAGCCAGGCTGGCTGGCTTGCCCGGTGGAGACGATCCGCTCGATCTTCGCGCCCGAAAACTCGGCCAAGATTGTGATCTCCTCGTCGATCAAACGTTTGGGCACATTCGCAAACAAGTTCCTGGTGGCGAGCATCGGCTTCCTCCATGCGGCTGCATTCCCCTCATGAACCCCGTGGCCCGTCAAATGGAAGTAGTCCCTCCTTCCGGTGAGCATCAGGGCCAGCCCGTCGATGGCGGCCACCACCGTTGACGACGAGAAATAGATTGGGCCTGAGATCTCCATGCGCGCCTGTTCGCGCGTGATCGTCTCCCGGCAGCCGCCCATCGCCGCCAAGAGGCGCTCGCGGTCCACAAAGCGATCCGATCGGCGGTTTGATCTGCGGGGCATGGACATAGCCTCTTTCGTTCTATATTCGTTCTTATATGAGGAGGGCGACCTCCGGAAGGACGGGGGATAGGATTGCGGGCAGGGAAACGAGTTTGCGACTGTCTCGCGCTGCCGTTCGCCTTGCACGGATTTCTTGCCGTCTGTGCGGTGCCGGCCCGAGCCGCGGACGTCGAAATCCATTACGCGCCTGCCGAGAACCTCGAGCGCGTGGACGTCGACCTGCTGCGTTCGGCCCACACAAAGATAGACATAGCGGCCTATTCGCTGACTGATTGGCCGGTAATCGACGCCCTGATTGACGCCCACCGGCGTGGGGTGGTCGTTCGCATCGTGCTCGACCCCAGCCAACAGCATGCCCTCGACCGCCTGCGCGAGATCGCGGGCAGCATCCGCACGAAGGCGCCAGGGCCCTACATGCACCTGAAGTCCTATGCGATTGACGCCCGGATCCTGCGCTCGGGCTCCGCTAACCTGTCGGCCTCGGGCCTCAAGCAGCAGGACAACGACCTCATCATATTGCGGGAGTCCGCCGCCGCCCACACCTTCAAGGCCCGCTTCGAGCAGATGTGGGCAGGCGCCAATCCACTGCCGGCCCCCGGCAATCAGTTCGAGAATCCCGCTCCATCCCCGGCGTCGAAGAGAGATAACTGGGTCGCTGCGGGTTGCCTGATCAAAGGCAACGTCAGTCGCAATGGTGAGCGCATCTACCACGTGCCGGGGGATCGCACATATGATCGCGTGCGCATGGATAGGGGGCCGGACAAGCGCTGGTTCTGCACCGAGGAACAAGCGGTCGCCGCCGGGTGGCGGAAAGCCTCGAGTTGGTAGCCTCTTACCAAACGAAGGGCACGAAGCGATATCTGACCTTTTTCGCGTAGGCGGCGTATTCGGGGAACCGCTCCGCGAGCACGCGCTCCTCAAAGATCGAACGGACGGCGAGCAGGATCACCAGCAGGGGCGCGAAGACGAGCCCGTAGGACGAGCCGAGAAGCAGCGGCGTCCCGAGCAGAAATAGGATCGCGCCGCCATACATCGGATGGCGCACGATGCCGTAAGGACCGGTCGTCACGATCCTTTGTCCGCGCTCCTCCTGTATCCTGACAACCGGCGCGGCGAAGGAGTTCTCCGCCAAGACGCGCCAGATGATTGCGTAGGACGCCAAGATGCAGACGGCGCCCACAGCCTCGGCCCACGCCGGCATGACGGTCGCTCGCCAACGAACGGCATCGAGACCCGTGACAACGAAGGACGCCAAGTAGAGCGCGAAGAATAGCGACAGGATCGCCTTGTCCCATGCGGGCTGACCGGTTTGGAAGGGCAAGGACAGCCGCTCCCTCAAGAGACCCGGATCGTGACGGGCGAACCACAGCCCCGCGGCCGCGCCGACCGCTCCTATGATGCCCAAGAAGATCCAAGCCTCCGGCCAGGCGATCGTGCCAGCCGGCACGAAAAGGAGGGCAGTTATGCCGGCGAGCCAGACGGATGTCTGGAGGAAAAGTCGAATTAGCATGGCTGCCACCGCGGCGTGAGCAAATGTGGAACAACGCCGGGGCGCCCTTGCGCGCGCCGACCGGCCTCACGATCCTGCCCTCGTACGCTTACTGTTTCCATCGCTACTTGCGGAGTGGCATTGACTCGAACCACCGCCAACAGCTGAGGTCGGGAGAATGAGATTCAATCTTAAGCGCTCCATGGCGACGGCCAGCCGAAAGACGAGGCCTTTTTACATCGACTCGCCTTCCGCTTCGTCGCGATCACGACGCTCGTCTTGGCGGAAGCGCTCGGCGTTCTCCGCGTCGATGCGTTTTTGCTCGTCGCGATTGGCTTGATCGAGCACGCGGCGCTGTTCAAAGCGAAGGGCTTGGATGGCCTCGCTTTGCAGGGGGTCCGCGGGGATTTCGCGAGCGGGACTATTGTCCACGGCCCGCTCCGCCTCGCGAGCCGCGCGGGCTTCTTCCGGAGCGCGGTACGGCGCTCTTTCGGTTCCGGCTGCGGCGTTGGTTTCGAGAACTTCCCTGGCGTGTGCCGCCTGGCGGGTTTCTCGTTGCGCCTCGACGTCGACGCGCTCGCGGATGCTGTTGAGCTCGATCGCACGCTCGGCTGGCGTCGTGTTGAGGACTGGCGGGTCGGCGGGCCTTTGATGTTCCGGCTCCGAAAGCGGGGCAGATTTCACAGGCGCGTCTGTCTCTTTAGCTTCGGCTCGTTCTTTTCCTTCGCTGATGCTCGCGCGCTGCGTTTCGATCTTAGCGCGGAGTTCACGAATGCGGTCCTGCAATTCGGGGTTTGTGATCTTGTAGCCATTTTCCGCAGCAAGTCTGGCGACGGTTTCCTTGTATTCGTCGCTTCCGCTGACGCTCAGCGTCTCCCATTTTTGAGAGGCGAGCTTCAGAGCCGCATTGACGCTCTCGCCGTTGCTCCAATCGCGAATGTCGAGCTGTTTGCCGCTGTCTATGAAAGCAAGAGTCTGGAACGCGCCAGTCTCTCGATCATGGCGCTTGTAGTGGATCTCCGTTCCCTTCTTCTCATTGGTGAACAGAGCGCCGACGTTCCGTGGCTGGGGCTCCACGAAACGGTCGCCCTCGATCTGTCCTGGGTTTCGTTCCAGCCGCTCTTGCTCTTTGGTTGCCCCCTCGGCGCGAGCAAGGATGTCGCGCGACCGCCGCATCAGATCATCCTTGACGGCGCCCTCGGGCAGGTAGCCGCCCAGCCGCGCCATGGCGTCGGCCATATTGCGTCGGGCGGCCTCCATCGTTTGGGCTGTTCGCATGGCTTCGTTCTCCTTGGAAACAATTGGGCGTTGCGGTCGCGTTACCAGCGCGGCGTCGACGCGACGTTGGAAGGGCAAAACGGCGGCTTCGTCGATCCAGTCGACGGGCTTGCGGAGCGCGTTTAGGGCAGGGGGCACGACGAAGACTCTCGCGGGTAGCTCGCGCGACGGGAGCAATTCCGCAATTCGCTCTGCGGGAACATCCAAATAGACGAGCCGCGAGGGCCCACTTTTCGTGGCATAGAACTCCGCAAGCGCGCGATCGATGGAAAAGAGGGGCGCGCGGTGTGAACCGTCTTTCATCGATTCGGCGCGATACAGCCGCATTGCGCCTGCCGCAAGCGGCGGAAGAACAGCCGCCCGACGCGCGGCCAATGATTTCCATTCAGAGGCCGCCTCGGCGGCGCGACGACGACCCTCCTCGCGCGTGGGTCGGTGAATTTCGCGGTTCTGCACCCGCTCGACGCGCCGCCGGACGCTCTCGGGCGCAATGCCGCGCTCGACCATCTTCGCGTCCTTAAGCCGATAGGAAGGCGCGTGAGCCTGATCGAAGCGCCGAACAGCCTCCATGGGGATCTGACGTTCGCGCGCTTCCTTAGCGAGCGTCTGACGCCATCGGCTGAAGTCCTGAATTCCGGGATGCAGCTTTTCGCCGGTGGCGCTCGTTAGCCTGACGGCGGCGTGGACATGAATATGCCGCCTATTCGTGTGCATGACGAATACATATTCATGCCCCCTGAACTCGCGCGCGAGCGTCGCGCGCGCGGCGTCCATAAACGCCTCCTTGTCGGTCCCTGGCTTCGCGCTCAAGATCACATGCGCGAAATCCCGCGGGCTGCTCGATCTCATGGCGGGGCGCCAGATCTTGGCGATCTCCAGCGCCGGATTGAAATTCGAAGGCTTCAGGCGATTCGCGTTGCTCGGCTGTTTTGCGAAACGGCGGTTGGCGGCCTCTTCCAGACTTATGCCGGCGTCTGTCTCCGCAGGGAGCGCGCCCGCCTTGGTGAGCGCGGCAAGTTGGGTCGTCGCGCCCTCGACGCCGTGAGCCCAAACGGGGGCCGAAAGATCGACGTCGCGGCCGAAGGCGTCCTCGATCTTGTCGTGGAAGCAAAGAAGAGATTTCGCGTTGGCGTAAATCCGCTCCTTCTTTCCGTGCTCATCTTTGCGGGCGCCGGCGGCGACAGCGACGAGATGCACAAGCGTGGAGTCGGCGCGCTCCTTCAGCCTCCAGGCGTAACGATGGCCGTCAAGGGCGAACGCGAGGCCGAGCCGTGCTTCCTCGGGACCGAGTCTGCCCTCGAATGTGAACGTGACGCGGAAAATATCGTTCGAAGGCTCGCGCGCGTCATCTTCGCGCCAGTGCGCGGCGAGATCGTCGACGGCAGCCTTGCCGGTCACGAGAGTCCCGTCCTCGCGTTCGAGGGTGAGCTGGCCCTTATCGCTCTGATAGTTAAGAAGCGAGGCGGCGCGCACGCTCCCCGAGCCGTAGCTCGCAAGCTTTACGACGGCGGCTTGCGAGCCGGCGGCGAGACCGGCCTTGGCGGCGATCGATGCAGCGGGGCCTGAGGATCCAGAGGAAGCGGCCTCGGCTGATAAATGCTTCACTCCCGGAGAAAACCGTGACGCCGGGCGAATTGCCGGTTCCCCGCCGCGCCCGCTTCCCGGCCGGCGCAGGGCCCATTCGTCTTCGAGTTTCTCGCCGGCGCCGCCCAACGGAGCGCGCGGCCCCGAATAGGGCAGGCCGTTTGCAGGGGGGCGAGTCAATTGCGACGCGCGGACAGGAGAGGCGCCCGCCGCTTTCGGAGGCTCCCCGGAAGTCACCGCCTCGAGTAGCGCCCGTCGTTCGCGGAAATCCTTTGCTGTTCTGATTCCGCGCAAGCGCTCGGACAGGGGACGTAGATCGTAGCCGGCAAGATCGATCATTTCGAGCGCCCGGCGACGGCAGCTTCGGCGCGTCGATAGGATTTGACGCAAAGCGACCGATACAAGCGATCGAGTTCGCCGATCGCGCGGCTGACCGCTTCCAGGTGGCCCCTCATATCTTCGCTCTGGATCACATGTCCTGCGTTCATGTGATGGACGGCCTGGTTGAGATTATTGCCGACGGCGCGCATTTGCCGGGTGAGCGCAATGACTTCGGCGCACGCTTCGCCCGTGAATGTCGGCCCCAAAAGTGCAGCGGACCTCGCCAGGCGCCGCAACGCTTCGCTCGGCGTCACGTTCAACGACTCGCAAAACTCCCCAAAGAGCGCGTGTTCTTCCGGGCTCATGCGGACGCTGCGCGTCACTGCCTTACGGCGGGAACTCGTCTGCTTGTCCGTCATATGTGCTGTCTGCCGCAAGGGTTCGGTTTGGCTTTGCCAAACTGCCGGACCCGATGAGGCCCGCCCGGCGAGGGCACATAAGAAAATGTGCTACATTTTCGGTATCCTGCCAATAGAGAAAAAGCTTACGTCACCTCAATTCGTCCAAATTGCATACTTTATCTCTCGCTTTCAGGCCATTTCAACTTGATACACTGTTTCCATCTGTTTTCATCTGTTTTCATCTTATTTTACCTGATACCGTCGATGCTGCATTACGAATGCACGCAATTGCAGCGGGTTGCTCTTCTTTTCATTCAATTTGCGCCTCTTCTCATTCGTATCCACGCTGATCTCCACCCAAAACCGCGCAATCCCGCCCAATTTCCGCCCATTGCACGCGTTTGCACGCTATTTTCACTCGCGTTTCTGCGAGTTTCAGGGCTTTGCGCTCAATTGCATGCGATTCCCCTCGATCCCTGTGCGTCGAGCCACCGCGCGGCGTTGCGGCTATCGCCATTTTATAATATTCTGCGCGTATGGACTTCGAGGATCTTCAAGAGCGCCTGAAGCAGCGGCTGCAATCCGCCCCGAAAAGGGAACGCGCCCCACGAGTCGCCCCGCTGCTGCGCTCCATGCGCGACGAGATCGCGAAGGTCGCTGAGGAAAAAAACCTCTCTTACAAGGACATACAACAGATGCTCGCCGCCGATGGGCTGGCCGTCTCCATCTCGACCCTCAGCCGCCATCTCGGCGCGAAGCGTAAGGGGAGAGAGACGGATCGGAAGGCGGCGACCAACGCAACGAACGCGAGCGTTGAGCCATCGCCGACGGGAGGCGAACGGCTTTCCATGCCGCCGGAGATCGCGCTGACGAACGCGGCAAAGCGAACAGTGGGCGGCGCAGCTCGTCCGGTGCCTCCTATGCCCAGCCCATTCCCCTCCACGAATGACGCGACGAAGCCCAAGGAGTCGCCGGAGGCGGCCGTCCCGCGCGCGTCATCCTTCCCAATCCGGCGGGACCGAGAACGAATTTAGGAGCGCGAGCGATGAGCAAGGCGATCTACGTGGTGGGCGGCAGCAAGGGCGGGGTGGGCAAATCGCTCGTCACCATGGGCCTCGTCCACAATCTCACCCAAAGAGGCGAGGACGTTTTCGTCATCGACGCAGACACCTCGAACCCTGACGTATTCAAGTCATATGAGAACGAGGTCGTCTGCGAGCTCGTGAATTTGGACGAGGCGGACGGATGGATTCGCTTCGTGAACATCTGCGACGAGTACAAGGGCAGCAACGTCGTCGTGAACACGGCGGCGCGCAACAACGTGGGCGTTGCCGCTTACGGCCGAACACTCAGCCAGTCCCTTGACGAGCTCGAGCGCCAGCTGGTGACACTCTGGGTGATCAATCGTCAGCGCGACAGCCTCGAGCTGCTGCAGGACTACATCGACGCGATTCCGAACTCGACGGTGCACGTATTGAAGAACGGCTACTTCGGCGCCGATTCGAAGTTCGAGCTCTATAATGGCTCTGAGGTAAAATCCTCGGTCGAGAAGCAAGGTGGCCGTTCGCTGCTGTTTCCCGACATGGCCGACCGCGTGAGCGACGATCTCTACAGCAATCGCTTGAGCATCGCGCGCGCCTGGCAAACCATGCCGATCGGCAATCGCGCCGAGTTGCGCCGCTGGCTCGAAGAGGTCAGCAAGGTATTCGCGCCAGTCGTCGATAATGAATGAGACCACTGCGCCGCTGTCGAGCTTCGAGCGCATGCTGGGGCGCGCCGCGACCGAGCGCGAGCGCGACCAGCTGCGACGTGTTCAAGCGGAGCTGGATCTGCGCGAAAACGACGCGCTTTGGCTCGTGATCTTCGCTCTCCAGTACTACGAAGGGCTCTATCGGCAATTTCCGAAAGCGATTGCAGCGGAAGCGCAGCGCATCCTGTCGGAAACGCGCACGACCGCCGAGGCGACTATTCGGGCGAGCGCGGAATCGGCGAAGGCGGACCTAGCCAAGGCGATCGCGACGACGGCCCGAGATGTGGCTCAAGAAGTGGCGCGGCGGCAAATGATCCAATGGCTTGTCGTTGGAATGCTTTTGGGCGCGGGTCTCCTGAGCGTAGGCTTCTACATCGGCGTCCGAATTGGCAATTAGACTTGCAGTATCTGCCTCTCCGCCGGTCACGCGGCGACATAGGGTAGGTCTCCCCCCCAGCCACTTCTTCGTGATGATCGCTGCCTGATTGGCCTTCTGAAAATTCGATCGGGTAGGTCGCGGCTTTGTGACGGATGGCGGCGCGCCCGTCGGGATAACCAACCATCGTCACGCGCAGGCGGGGGAGGGGACGTGTGAGGGCCTGCCGCAAAAACGCATCCCGGGGCGTCAATGCCTCACGGAATCATTGATATCGGTCTGCGAAAAATCATTGCCTTTGAACAAGAGGCGCGCGCGGTAGGCGCGGGCACAGGCGTAAGCGAAGCAATCGCCGAAATTCAAAGCAGCGGGATGGCGGCTTCGCCCGTATTTCTCGAACGCGCCGAGCGCGACGCTTGTCATGCCTTCAGTGATAGGAACGACGCGCACGGCGGCCTCGTCCAGCAATTCGCGCAGCATGTCCTGCGCGTCATTGGCGGCGATCTGGCGCGCGTTCATGAGGCGCGCGCAGGTCTCATAAACCGCAAGAGGGGACGTATATGGGGCCTTCGCCAACGCGATACGCTGCGCCATCTCGGGGCCGTCTGGCTCTTCCAGAAGGATCGCGAGAAACGCGGATGCGTCGATCATCATTTCTCGTCGCCCCACATGTCATCGAAAAAACCCTTGTGGCTCGCGTGCGTTTGTCTGGGCCGGGCGGGGTGCGACGCGACGCGCGCGCGAAGCGGCTGTAGTCGTTCCCACAAAGGAATTTTCGCCCGCTCGCGCTCAAGCTCATTCGCGCAGGCTTCCTTGATCGCCTCGACGATGGGCTTGCGCTTCGCCTTTGCGAGCTTGCGGATGATCTCGTCGGTTTCAGGGTCTTTGATGCTATACGCCACTATATACCCCCTATTGGATATACATATACCCCGGAAGAGGTATATCGCGTTGGGGAGGTCCCAACAAGCCGGGGGCCTCCGCTACCTCGCGTCAATATGGGCGCCCCGCTGGCATTGTTTAGCCGAAAAACGCCAAGCCGTCCTGTGAGATGCGTTCTTCACTGCTCGTTGTCAAAATGCTTATCGATGCAAGGCCACTGACCATGGCCGTCTATATCAGCGCCATGCCCGAATTTGGGGAGGCGAGGGGGCCTACCGGCCCCCTCGCAAGCCCGTCTTAGCGGCTGCGCCGGCTGCGCGTCTGCGAAGCGTCGTCCTGCCTCTCCTTCTTGTCCGACTTGGCTGTCAGCAGAGAGAGCTCGTTCACCGCGAAGGTCTGACCGTAGTGGGTCTCGCCGTCCTTCTTCCATTCTGTTTGGAAGGGGGTGGAGCGGGCGAGAACCAGGTCGCCGGGCTTGAGGCTCTCGGAAGCCCATTTGAGCAGGCCGTCCTGACGCTCGAAGATGGTGTGGTCGTTCCAGTGGGTGCGCTCGACCCACGCGCCTTCGCCGTTCTTGTAGTTGGCGTTGGAGGCGATTCTGACGATCAGGTTCCTGCCGACGCTCTTGACCGAAGCGACGTGACCGATCTGGTTCATTTCACAAAGATGCGCCATTTTCTCTCTCCATCGTCTGGGGCCGTCCCCGTTGCGATGGCGGTCGTCATTCGACGGCCAAGAAGCCTGCGGAGCCGCGAAGCGGGCAAGCGAAGCGCCGCGCGCCGCCCGCGCCGACGAATTTTGCCGCGCGAGGAATTGCCGCTCGCCGAGCGGCAAGGGGAAAATTCTTCGACGTAGGCGCCGAAGCAGGATTCGCCGTCGATAGACCTGGCCATTTTAAGCAACGGGGCGCGCCCAGGCATGAAAGAGAGCCCCGCGCATTTCAACGAATGAATAGGGATCGTCGCAAAGACGCAACGCGTGTGATCGGATGAACCGCATGATCACAAACGCCCCAGAACCGACCCAAATCTCGCAACGCGGGTTCGACACTCTGAAAAGGCACACGGGCGCTGGCGTCCTTAAGACCTCAGGAAGTGGGGCGCCAAAGCGTCTGTTCCGCGCCTCGTCTGCAACCAAACAGGGAAATCCAGCGAATAACGTCGGAGCTCGTCCGCGGTTCGGCGCGCCCGCGCCAGCATAACGCAGAAAAGGAGGATTTTCGGAGCGACGAAGATGAGGTTTTCCGCGCCTTAACGTCTGCGCCGTCTGCATCGGTTTGGGCTCGCCTTCGACCAGGGCGCCGCCAGAGGAGCAGCGGCGGGAATCACGAACGGCAATACCCTTTCACCTATTCCTCTCCGGCTTGCAGCGAAGGAGCCAGCCGATCGATGACATTGACTATGATGTCGGTGGTATAGACCGTTTGCTCGTCTCTCTGGTAGCTGCGCTCCGTAACACGACACTCGGCGTAAATCGGATCGCCCTTCTTGATGTTTTCCATCGCCCATTTGGCGATTTTTTCGTTTAATATTGTGAGCGTCACCCAGTCTACCGCTTCCTTCTTTTCGCGGGTCTCCCGATCCGTCCACACACGATTCGTCGCGACGGTAAATTTCGCGACTTTGCCGCTGTCGAACCCTTTCGGATCGGCGCCGACGTGGCCGCGTGCGATGAACAGATTGGTGCTGCGCATGGGATTCTCCATTCCCTTCTCGACGCAAGGCGTCTCGTCGATTTAGTCGCCGAAGGCCACGCCATAATGGTGACTCGCATTTTATTATATTTTATCATATACGCGCCGGTTTACGATGAGGTCAAGCGCCCATGCCGTCACGAAGATCGGCGGGCGCGCACCGACTGGACGAGGCCTACCCTGTCGCCAAGGTGGCATGTTCTTTGGGAAGATTCAGGCGAAAGCGCCCACGTAAAGCCTTCGCGACCGTGGTCGTTACCCCTGGGGCGAAGACGCCGGCGGCGGCCGCCGCCGCGAAATCGCCTTACGCGGTCCCTAAGCATTCGCGAATAAGTTTTTCCCTTAAGACAGGGGTAGCCATTTATGAAAGGTCAGGTGTTAAAGTTTCCGATCCATATTGCGCGGCGAGGAAACGTCTGGTGCGAACCACTCGGGCTGTATTTCCCCGAAATCTATCGTCTTATCAAAAAGAACGTGGCGCTTTCGTCAGCAGCTCCGGGGTTCAAAATAAACGAGTCCGCAGTTGCTTCTGAATTCGCACTCCTCGAAATCGATGACGAAACGCAAGGAATCGCGAACGCGATCCCCGTGCGCCACTTGTCGCCGCCAGACAATCGCTCACTTATCATCCGTCATCATTGGTCGCTGTCGCTTGCAAGCGCATATTTGCAGGGCGTCGAGGATGTGGACCCCAGTCACATTTGCGGCGGTATTTATGAGACCGAGCAAGGAATCTTCACGATGGCGAAATGTGAGACACGGAAAAGCTGGCCCGGACCCATGATCTTCTATCTCGCCGACCTCTTTGAGGATGATTCCGAATTCGGAGTGCAAATCTGGGAAAAGTCGATTGGCGTCGAGGGCGAGCTGCGATCGACCGATATTTTTTATGAAGACGATTGAGGCTAACGAAAGCGCAATTTCCTCAAAAAGCCAAATGGATGGCGGTACCCATGCCTTTCAGTTCGATTTCCTCTCACGCAAATTCAAACCCTGAACATTATGCTTGCCGCCGATGGGATCAGCTTTATGTCGACTGAACGCGAGCGGCGAGAAACACGGATCGCCTAAGCGTACCCGAAGGGAGAGATCTTCTTTGACAATGGGCTGTTGCGCCAAATGCCCTGCGAAGCAATTGGCATCAGGCGTGGTGATGCTACTTCAATTATACTTTTTTGGCAATCACTTCTAAAAAGTTGGCGGGTAGCGGATTTTGCCACTTGGAATCAGCGCAGGAATCCCGGATGATAATCCTAGAGCGGCTAAGACCTAACCTTATGTGATCGCATGAATAAAAGGCCGGTGACAGGAGGGGCTCGCGGTCGAAAGACAGCGACGCCGAAGGGGGAGTATCAACGGCTGATCGTCCATTCGATCGAGGACCGTTTAGCATCCCCTCACCTGGAGCGACTGGCGAAAAATCTCATCGAGCATCTCGATGAAAGCGGCATGACGAAGCCAGATTTCGCAGCGTCAATCGGCATGTCCGGTTCTCAGTTCCGTTATGTGCGTAGCCGCGCGGCAAATCCGTCGATCGAAATGCTCGCAAAGATTTCCGCCAAACTAAAAACGCCGTTGTACGAACTACTCGAGGCCACGGAGCTCGGACGTCGTCGTGATTTGTCCGCAAAACAGATGGCAAAGAGCCTCGCGGCGATTGTGAAGAAAAAATATGAGGAAAGCGGGTTGGAGAAGGAAGCTTTCGCGGAAGAAATCGGTGTTTCTCTACCGCAGCTTTACCTGATGTTGAGAGGTGATGCGAACCCGTCGCTCCTCGGTGTTATCGAGATCGCGAAGCGTCTCAGCGTCGGCATGTGGGAGCTATTAGGGGTCGAACCGATCCGGACAAAGTAGACTACGAAGGGTTTGGAGTGTCGAGTGGCGCCTATGCGCCGCCCGCTGGAACCTTCCAGACCGGGATGCCAAGCTTGCGGGCCTTGTCGGCGAGATTCTCTTGAATGCCGGTTCCGGGGAAGACCATGACGCCGATCGGCAAAGCCTCGAGCATCGCGTCATTGCGTTTGAAGGGTGCGGACTTCGCGTGTTTCGTCCAGTCCGGCTTAAAGGCGATCTGCGTCACTTTCCGGTGATCGGCCCAACGGGCCGCAATCAGTTCGGCGCCTTTGGGCGAGCCGCCGTGGAGGAGCACCATGTCCGGGTGCTTGGCGCGCGCCTGATCGAGCTTCGCCCAGATGAGATGGTGGTCGTTGAAGTCGAGGCCGCCGGTGACGGCGATTTTCGGGCCGGCGGGGATTAGCACTTCATTGTCTGCGCGCTTTTTGGCGGCGAGGAAGTCGCGGCTGTCGATCATGGCGGCGGTTAGATTGCGGTGGTTGACCACGGACCGGCTCCGCGGGCGCCAGGACGATCCGGTGTGGCGTTCGAAGTGATCGGCGGCCTGATCGCGCATGAGTTCGAAAGCGTCGCGGCGTTCGAGAAGCGTCTGCCCTTCGGCGGTGAGGCGCTCGAGTTCGACGGATTTGACCTCGCTGCCGTCCTGTTCGCGTTGCGAGCGCCGTTGCGCCTGCTCATTGTCATCGAGCTGGCGCTCGATCCGTTCGGTAGCGCGGTGGAAGAGATTGACCGTCGACCAGAGGAGGTCGGGAAGGTCGGGTTCAAGGCGCGTGTCCTGCAATGAGGCGATCAGCGCGTCGAAAATATCGGCGACGGCTCCCGCGACGAGGCTGCCTTCGGGCAAGGGCCTGCGGTCGGGTTCGTCTTCGAAGGGGCGATAGCCATAGAGCTGGAGCTCCTGCAAAAGGTGGTCGGTTGGGGAAGAGGCGTGCGGGGGCTCGGGATCGTTGTCGTCGCGGTCCGTGATCATTGCGCTTTTCTCCGTCGGGTCAGCCGCGCCCGCCGCGGCCTTCATGGCGACGAAAGCGGCGGACGGGGCGGAGCTGCACCCGCAGCAAAGCGAAGGGCCGGAGCGCAGCGGAGGACGGCGAAGGCCGGCCATTTTGCCTCGCGATGGAAAGCGGCCTTCAGGCCGCGCCGGAAAATAGTCGGCCGCAGCCGTTGCCGATCCGAACCGCCCGCCGATCGATCGCCCTCTGAAGAAGGCCGTGCGCGAGGCTCACTCCGACGGGGAGAGTAATGCGTGATCACGGGTTGCGCGGTTTAACGAGAGTCTGCGCCACCATTGACCTTGCCGGCTCTATCGTGCGGGCGCCAGGAAGCGCGTGGCGTCCCTCGAGAAAAGCTGTCGTCGCAAGGCGTTCCGAAGGTCTTCGACGCCATGGAGCAGCAAATCATCGTTGAAGTCGCCATATCTCGGCGCAAGAATAATCGCCTCAACGCCCCCCTCCGCCACCCTCTCGGCCAGCGTCATCGCCGCGCGCTCTCCGGCGGGATCCCTGTCTTGCGCGATGTAAAGGCGGCGCACGCGTTCTGGAATGTGCGTGGCGGCGAGATTCGTCGCCGAAAGCGCCGCGGCCATCGGCATGGCTGGAAGGGCGGAATGAAGCGACAATACCGTCTCAACGCCTTCGCCGACGGCCATGACCTCGCCTGGCGCGCCAAAGCGGACGGCGTGGCCGTAGAGTTCGCCCATGGCCTTTCGCGGCGGTTCGATCGGCGCCTTGCCAAAGGTCGTCTCGGAGAAGCCCTGCGGATCGAGCCAGCTGCGCTGGACGCCGGTCAAGCGCCCCGCAAGGTCGGTGACGGCGGCGATCATCGCCGGCCGCTCTTCGGGCGGGGAACGCGCGTCGGCGCGCCAACGGCATTCTGCGTGGAAACGAAGCGCGAGGAGATCGGTCAAAGCGGTCACGCCGCGATTGCGCAGATAGCGCTCGGCAAGCGTGCCTGTGATCGGCCTAGACATGATGAACAGCCGGCGGGCAGCTTCCTGTAAGTCGAGGTGGGAAGAACAAGGCCGCGAGCACGCCGCTGCACGCGAGGGGTCCTTTTGCGGCAGGCTGAGAAACAGACGCGCTTCGTCTAAAACTTCCCCGAAGGACGAAAGGCTGCGACTTTCGCGAATGACGTCGAGAAGATCGCCAAATTCTCCTGTCGCTGCATCTCGCCATCTCCCGGCTGGCGCCCGTGACGAATCCTCTAGCCGCATAAACATGGAGCGGCCCTGAGAGTTTCGCACATCGCCGACCTGCCAATAATTCCCGCAACGCCGGCCGGCGTCGAGGTAGCGGCGGCACACCGTTTCGGCGCGCTGGCCGAGACGGTATGCGATTTCAGAAGGGTCGAGCCACGCCATCACGCAGCCTCCCGTTCGGCGATGCGCTCGATCGAATAGGTCTCGAGGAGGCGCCCGAGCACGACGGGACCAGATGCGTCAACGGGAACGAAGAAGCGCAGCTTCCAGGAAATAATCTCGGTGAAGAGTCCATAGGCCCGCAGACGTTCACGCATCCCCTCCGAGAAACCGCATAGCTCGATGCGATTGGCGCCCATTACGCGAACGCGACGCAGGTTCAGTCCTTCGGAAAGATTGAGGATCGTAGAGCCTTCGAGCAGCGCGGCGTGGGCGTCGGCGGGTGAAAGCGTGATGGCGCCCGTCACAGCGGCGCTCGCGGCCCACGCCGGAGAAACCCGGCGGCCGATGATGCGCTCGCCAGCGTCGGTCTGAAGTCGATAGACGCGCGTCGACTCGTCCGGCAGGCGCTTCCAGACGGGGAGCAAAAGCCCGGCGACGACATGGATCGTGCTTTCCGTGAAGGGCGGGACGTCCGCTACCTCTTTCGTCCAGGCGGATGCGAACGCCTCGCGAGCGGCTTCCTCCCAGCTGCTTTCGGCCATACTCTTAAAGGAAGCGTATTGCTGCTCCACGGGGCGAACCAGCCGGACGCGGCGCTCGATTTCGCCGTCGTCGAGCATGAACGACGGCGCCGCCAGCTGCACGGCGGCGCGGCCCGATTTGCGGTTCACGAGAAGCTTGCCGCCGGCCTCTTCGCAAAGGGCGAGCGCGTCGGCGAGCAACCGGGGTTTATTTCGCTCGCGCTGCGCGATGGTGAGCAAGGTCGTTTGCGCGCCGGTCCCGGGATGGGTGTAAATCGTCTTGCGATCTGCGACGACAAGACTCTCCGCTGTCAGAGTCTCGAGGCCGATGTCATAGACCCCACTCGCGACCGCGCCCGAGACCTTTGCGTCGAGAAGCTGCTCGAACGCCGTGAAGAGGACGCCCTGAAGATCGATGGTGAGCGCCAGCAGGCGGTTCAGAAAGGTCGTGATCGGCGGCAAGTCGTCCTTGATCCCATTGTCGTCGGTCAGCGTCAGCCCCGTGGCGTCCTCGAAACATTGGAGAGAGCAGCCGTCGATCTTGCCGCGCAGGATGAGAAGATAGAGCTGGCGCAACGCATCGCGGGCATAGACGCTTTCGAGATTGTCCTCGGGCCGGAACAGGCCCTGACCGCCGGTCTGGCGCTGCCCGCGGGTGATCGCGCCGAGCGTGTCGAGGCGCCGGGCGATTGTGCTCAGAAAGCGCTTTTCCGCCTTCACGTCGGTCGCGATCGGCCGAAAAAGCGGCGGCTGCGCCTGGTTGGTGCGATTGGTGCGCCCCAACCCTTGTATCGCGGCGTCAGCTTTCCAGCCGGGTTCGAGCAGGTAATGGACGCGCAGGCGCTGGTTCTTCGCAGAGAGTTCGGCGTGATAGCTGCGGCCCGTGCCCCCGGCATCGGAGAAGACGAGGATGCGCTTCAAATCATCCATAAAGGCGGCGGTCTCGGCGAGATTGGCCGAAGGGGCGCGGTTCTCGACGGCAAGACGCTCGCCTTTCCGCACAATGCGCCGCGAGCGGCCCGTCACCTCCGCGACCATGTCGGAGCCGAAGCGTTGGACGATCTGGTCGAGCGCGCCGGGAACCGGCGGGAGCGACGCAAGCCTCTCGATCAGATCGTTCCGGCGCGCGACGGCTTCGCGGCTTTCGACCGGTTGGCCGTCGCGATAGACGGGACGCGATGAGAGATTGCCCTCTGCGTCGGTAAAGGGCTCGTAGAGCTGCACCGGGAAGGAATGGGCGAGGTAATCGAGAACATATTCGCGCGGCGTGATATCGACCCGGACATCGTTCCACTCCTGCGTCGGGATTTCGGCGAGGCGGCGCTCCATCAGCGCTTCGCCCGTAGAAACGATCTGTACCACGGCGGTGTGGCCTTCCTCGAGATCGCGCTCAATCGAGCGGATCAGCGTCGGGGTTTTCATGCTGGTGAGCAAATGCCCAAAGAAGCGCTGCTTGGCGCTCTCGAAGGCGGAACGCGCGGCGGCCTTCGCCTGGCGGTTCAGCGTGCCACTGGCGCCCGTGATATTAGCGGCCTCCATCGCCGCGTCGAGATTGCGGTGGATGATCGAAAAGGCGCCAGCGTAGGCGTCGTAGATGCTACGCTGCTCCTCGGTGAGCCGGTGTTCGACGAGCTCATATTCGACGCCGTCGTAGGAGAGCGATCGGGCGGTGTAGAGCCCAAGGGAGCGTAGATCGCGGGCGAGAACCTCCATCGCCGCGACGCCGCCGTCCTCGATCGCCTCGACGAATTCCGCGCGGGTGGCGAAAGGGAAATCGTCTCCGCCCCAGAGCCCGAGCCGCTGGGCGTAGGCGAGATTATGAACCGTGGTCGCGCCAGTGGCGGACACATAGACGATACGGGCGTTGGGGAGCGCATGCTGCAGGCGAAGGCCGGCGCGGCCCTGGCGCGAGGGAGCGACGTCGCCGCGCTCGCTTTTGCCGCCGCCGGCGTTCTGCATGGCGTGGCTTTCGTCGAAAATGACGACCCCGTCGAATTCCGAGCCGAGCCATTCTACGATCTGGCGCACGCGCGACATCTTCTCCCCACGGTCATCCGTCCGCAACGTGGCGTAGGTGGCGAAGAGGACGCCTTCGCGAAGCGTGATCGGCTTCCCTTGAGCAAAGCGCGAGAGAGGCGTGATGAGCAGCCGCTCCATGCCGAGCGCGGACCAGTCGCGTTGCGCGTCCTCGATCAGCTTGTCGGATTTGCTGATCCAGAGGGCCTTGCGACGGCCCTGCATCCAATTGTCGAGGATGATCCCGGCTGATTGGCGGCCCTTGCCGGCCCCCGTGCCGTCGCCGAGCATGAAGCCGCGGCGGAAGCGGACAGCGTTTTCCGCGCCCTCGGCGGCTGCCTGAACGAGGTCGAAGGTTGTATCGACCGTCCACGCGCCGGCGAGATAGTCGCTATGCGCCTCGCCGGCGTAGATGACTGTTTCGAGCTGCGCATCCGAGAGAAGCCCGAGAATATTCGCCGGCAGCATGGGGCGGTAGCCAGGCTTGGGCGGCGCGACGCTCGCCATTGCCGCGGATTGGACGAGCTTCGTCGGGTGCGGGCGAGAGCCTGGAATACAGATCGACTGCAAGCCGTATTCTTCATAGATCGCGTCGGTGAGACGGGCGCTTTCGGGCGGCGTCCAGTCGATCGTCTCATAGGCCAGCGGAACCCCCGTCGGATCCGCCGACGGCGTGAGCGCCGGACGAGCCTCGGCCCCGCGGGAGATATAGCTGCCCACGGTCCTCGCCCCGGCCACAGCCGCGATCGGCGCCGAGTTGGCGGGAAGCACGACAGGCAGCCGAGGCGGGACGCAGTCCTCGATCCACTTGAGCAGCGTCGCGATGTCTGGCGCGAGGCCGGGCGAAGCCGGGAACAGCGTCGGATCATCCGCCGGCAGCTTGTCGATGACGGTCAGCCGCGATGGAAAACTCGTGCCATGTTTGGCGTAGATCGAGCCAGCGATAGAGGCCGTGAAAATGACGCGGCCGCGCTCCTGCAAGCGCATGAATGCCTCGCGCCAGTCGGGAAGATCAGGCCCCACATTGGCGCCGGTGATCACGACGAGGCGGCCACCCGGCGCGAGACGGTTGAGCGCCGAGGCGATGTGGCGAAAGCCGGCGTCCTGCACGCGGCCTGCGACATGCGCCAAGGCGGAGAAGGGCGGATTCATGAGAACTACGGACGGGATCGCGGAGGCGCCGAGGTGATCGTCGATCTGCGCGGCGTCGAAACCCGTGACGGAAATCGCGGGAAAGAGCGCGGCGAGCAATTTGGCGCGCGTCTCGGCGAACTCGTTGAGAATGAGTTCGCCGCCTGCCGTCGTCGCCAGAATTGCGAGGAGCCCCGTTCCCGCGGACGGCTCCAGCACACGGTCGGCCGGCGTGATTGCGGCGGCGGCGAGGGCTGCGAGACCGAGCGGCACGGGCGTCGAGAATTGCTGGAGCGCCTGGCTCTCCTCCGAGCGGCGCGTGTGCGTCGGCAGCAACTGGGAAATTTTCGTCAGCGCCGAAAGCCGGCTGGCCGAAGTAGGCGTTTTACGAAACAGCGCCTTGCCATATTTGGCGAGGAACAGGACCGTCGCGACCTCGCACGCCTCATAGGCGGCTTTCCAGTTCCAAGCGCCGGACGCGTCCGAAGCGCCGAAAGCGCGCTCCATGGCGCCGCGAAGGATGGCGGCGTCGATCTTTTCGCCACGTTCGAGACGGGCAAGGAGGAGATGCGCGGCGGTAAGGATCGCGGCGGCGCCATCGAAAGCTGCAGGGTCGAAAGACTGTTGCAGGGTGAGGGGCTGAACGGCAGGACTGAGAATATTCATCGAAACGGCCTCGAGGAGAGCGAGCAAGCGAAAAGTCCCAGCGGGCGCTCTCTCTCGCCCCCGCCGAACTCGCTTTCAGCGGCAGCCCTCTCGCTCTAGCCGCAACGCATAAAAAAAGCGCCCGGCCTTACGGCGGGGCGCTTTCCGTCATCCGGAACTGAACCAGCTCGCTATTCGGCAGCTATCGGCTGTTCGTGGTCTTCTTCGTCGTCGGCGGCGTGCTCTTCGTCATCGTCGCCAGCTAGGAATGCGGGCAACGCCTCCTCGCTATCGTCTTCGGCACGTTCTGCGCTCGCTTCGTCGCCATTGCCTTCGAGGCGCAGCGGCTCTGGCAGCCAGTGAGCATCCAACAGCAGACGTTCGGCTTCCTTGGCCATATCGCTTTTCTTCATATGGCCGATAAGTTCCGCCGCACGCCCGCCCGCGCCTTCTCGAACGGCCTCGACGATGCGCGCTTTTGTGACGCGGCCGAAATAATTGCCCACGGTCGGTCGCCAGCCGACCTGCGCCATGTCGAGACCGGTTGCCCGGGCCAATCGATCAGCCTGGGAGAGGCGGACTTTCAACGCATGGTCGCTCACGCCCGATGCGCCATAGGGGTTCGGGCGCTCATAAAGCGCGTTGACTCCGAAGCTGACGCAATGCGCGAGCAGCTCCATCCGGCTGTCGTCTTCGAGCGCCATCAGCCAGTTCCACAGGGCTTCGTCGTCACCGGGAATGTGGTCGCCCCAGCGCTCATGCCGATCCGCGACCGACCGAGCCGAAAGGCTGTCGTTCAGTTCCTCCGACTGCGCGGGGAAAGCGACCTGACGGATATGCGCCTCCAGGGCGCCGGTTGCGGGACGGCGTTCGAACATGTCCGAGACCAGCTTATGGAGGAGGGCCGTCATGGCGACGCGAGGATTGTTCGCGACGGCGTCGCGCAGAGCGAGCGTGCGGTGGGCGGTCAGTTCCGTGATCAGTCGGTCGGGGAGTGGCCTGACGCCGTCTTCCTCCTGCTCCTCCGCCGGCTCGGCCGCCTGCTCGCCGATCGTAATGACGGCTCGTTGGATGGTCGGCGCGATCGGTGCGGTCGCGCATTCCCTGGCGTCATGCAGGGGCGCGGCGCCCTCTTCGGCTACCGGCTCGTCTCGACGGCGGACATAGCCACGCTCGACTTTGAGCGCGCCATTGGCGTCGACACTCAGGAAGACTCCAGCTCGAGCGATCTCGGTCGGCTCGTAGCGAACGGGGCGGCTCTCGAAGGCTTCGAGCGCCGCCTCGATCTCTTCGAGACGGTCGTAGACCTCATCGGGCATCTCGTCGGCATGCTCATATTGGTCGGCGAGTTTGTCGTTTTCGTCGCGAAGAGCCTCGCGTGTCGCACGCTCGTCTTCGCTCAGGTCGACGGGGGTTCCGGTCAGCTTACGCAAGCCGTTCGTCAGCCCGTAGGGAAGATTGACCGCGGCTTCGACCCATTTCCAGCCTTCCTCAGCAGTTTCGTCGGCGATGGTCCGGAGCTTTTCGGCGACGAGACGATCGAGGAGGGCGACATCCTGAAGCCATCCGCCGCGATCGTTCTCGAAGAGGTCGCGGAGCATAACGCCGCCAGCGGCCTCATACGCCGTCACGCCGATGAATACGGCGCGCTTGTCCGTGGCGCTCACCAAGGTCTCAGTGAGCGCTCTCCGGATACGCCAGGGCTCGTTCTGATACCCGTTGCGGACAACGTCCCAGACTTGCTCCTGACGCGTGTGATCCTCGCAAACCGTGAAGGCCATGAGCTGCTCAAGCGTCATCTCGTCCGCCGCATAGACCTCAAGCAGTGCGGGCGACACGGACACGAGGCGCAGGCGTTGCTTGACGACATGAACGTCGACGAACATAGCGGCGGCGACGGCTTCTTCGGTCATGCCCTTGTCGATCATGGCCTTGAATGCCCGAAACTGGTCGAGCGGATGCAGTGGCGCGCGGTCGACATTTTCGGCGAGCGATACTTCGTCGATCAGAACCTCGCTCGTTGCGTCTCCGACGACGCAGGGCACCGGAGCATTTTTCGCGAGACGTTTCTGTTTCACGAGCAATTCCAGCGCGCGATAGCGACGACCGCCTGCAGGCACCTCGAATTTACCGGTTTCAACTCCCTCGGCGTCGAGGATGGCGCGAACGTAGAGGCTCTGGATCAGCCCCCGCCGGGCGATCGATGCGGCGAGTTCTTCGATTGAGACGCCCGCCTGCACACGCCGGACATTCGATTGCGACAAAAAGAGCTTGTCGAACGGGATATCGCGGGAGGAGGAGAGCGTGATCTTCTGGGCTGCCTTCGCCATGGTCATTACTCCGCGACGAGCGATCGAGAGCCTCTCTCTCGACCAATTCCTCGTCACGGAGCGAGGCGCCGCCCTCTCACTCTAGGAGCGGGCAGCGCCATGATAGCGGACGATAGGACAGCAGCGTCGGCAGCTCCTTTCCGCTCAAGCCGCGCGGTCGAGCAGCTTCTTGGCTTTCGCCTCCAGATCAAGCCGTGCGTCCTGATGCGGCTTGTCGCGCGCAACGGCGGCGATGCCCTGCACGAAATCGAAAATCGACTCTGGCGGGCGGCTCTCCTCGGTCAACACGGTGTCGATGATCTTGCTCGTCTCGGCTTTAGAGAAGCCACGCCGCCGCAAAAACTCGTTGCGGTCTTCGTCGGTCTTCGCCACGATACGCTCCCGCGCGGCCTTGACGCCGTTGACGAAAGGCATCGGGGACGAGTTCGCGAAATTCAGCAGGGCGGGAGCCGCCTCATGTGCGAAGCGAGACGCGGCGTATTTGCTGTGGCGGATGCTGATTTCCTCGAAATTTTCCACACCCCAGAGATTGCGATTCTGGCACACCGCCCGAAGATAGAAGCTTGCGATGCCGAGCGTCTTCGCCCCAACTTCCGAGTTCCAGCAATAGAAGCCACGAAAGTAGAGATCTGGCGAGCCGTCTCGCAGCCGGCCTGCTTCAATCGGATTTAAGTCGTCGACGAGGAAGAGGAACACGTCGCGATCCGACGCATAGAGCGTCGTGGTGTCTCTCGTGATGTCCACACGCGGATTGTAGACGCCGGTCGACCAGTCGAGCACGCCCGGGACTTTCCAACGCGTGTCCCCCGTGCCATTGCCGGCGATGCGCTGCACCGCTTCGACGAGCTCGTGATCGAAAATGCGGCCATAGTCGGGGCCCGTCACGGCACGCAGTTCCACCCGGCCATCGTCCGTCTCCAGCGTCTTGATCTGCTCGGCGCGATGCGACGTCAGGCCGTATTGGAGATTGATGCCGGCAATCGCGGCGGGCAGCTGGCGCAGATAGGAGGCCGGCGCGCCGACCTGGCTCGCGAGCTGCCCAAAACTCCAATGCGTCGGAGCCACAGGCGCTTCGGCGTCAGGCAGGATAAGAGACAGGCGCTCGGGGTTTCCGCGATCCGCCTCGACATGGATCTGCGCGGTTTCAACAACGCGAGTGCGGCTTCGATCGGCGCGGCCACGCACAGCGCGCGCCAGCTCGCCAAGCGAGAGAAATCGCTCGTCGGCGGGCCGAGAGAACCACTCCGAAGAGACGCGGCCGATGCGCTCCCCGCGAGAAACGTCGACTTTGTAGCCGTTGGAGAATTCACAGCGGGAATCGAGAAGCTGGATGTTCATGGGATTATCTCCATGACCGGGTCGCCGAAAGACTCTCTCTCCGCGCTAACCCGTCACCGCCTCCCCTTCCCTCCTCTCACTCTCTAGAAACGGTCAGGCCAATCGAACATCATATCGCCTGGCGCAAGACGCGGCGCCGGCGGAATGTGAGTCGAACTCCAGCCTCGCTGATAGCCCTACGGGCCTCTCGCTTCGCACGGCTGGGCGTGGATACCTCGGCGAGCTTGGCAACGAGGGCCTCAATCTTACTGCGGCGCATACCCTTGCCTTTCGGGGATTCGGCTATCGGCGCGGGTGTCGGCTCGGCGACGCTCGCGAGGGATTCCTCGACGCTGCGGCGCGCCTTACGAGGCGCCGAGACTGCTTTTGGCGCAGTCAAGGACTCGAGCCTTGGGACGACGGCGCTTGGCGGTTGCTTGCCGGCTCCTGGCCCGACATGAGCCCCATTTTTCGTATCGGGACGAAGCTGGAGTTTTTCGCGGCTCTGGCGGCCGCGGCGCAGCCCCGGCTCGCGCTGCTTCTCGAGATGTTGCGGTTGGTCAAGGGCCTCAACGATTCTGGCGCCTGCCATCTGCCATGGGCGGGCCGCCGTGATTCCGTCAGCCTTTTCGGTGGATTCGGGGTCGAGTGGCTTGCTTGACGGCGCCGCCCCTGGAAATTGAGAAACGCGCCCCTGAGTTCCGGGACGCTTGGGTGGCTCTGCGCTCCGGAGGCGAACAACTTGAACCGCAAAACTGCCCCCGCGGCGCCTGAAGCCCTGCAGGTCTGTCGAAATCCGCTTCAATGACGAGTCCTTGTGTGGCGATAGTCGGAAAGAAGGACGCGGCTCGGGTAGCCGAACGACCTCGACCAGCTCTTTGCTACCGTGTTCTGGCGTTTTCGCAAGCGACACATATCCCTATGACCGATGATGCGCATACGGCACCGTCAACTTAACGACTGTCGGTCGCACTACGAGCGAGAGGTGTGGCTCAGAGATCATGCGGCTCCGACGCCGGCTGCCGTGATTTCGCGCCAGACGGCGATCGCCTCCGCGCGACGAGAGCGGCGCGTGGCGGCCGTCTGGTGTTCGGGGTGGGGAAGGTGAAAAAGATTGGCGAGCTGATCGTGGATGGATAAGAACCGTTGCGCCTGTCGAGCGGATTTGAACCGCTTCATAATCCGCTCTCGCCGTCGCGTCGGTTGATGCGAATTCTCCGCCCGGTTGTTCAACCCTTTGTGCGAGCGATGCTCGACATTCAAGCGCAATTCCTTTTTCGCCGCGCCGTAGGAAGCGAGCTTGTCCGTGATGATGACGCGCGGCGTGCGAGCGGTTTTCTTCAGCAGCTTGCGCATCAGGCGTCTCGCGGCTTTCCTGTCGCGACGACGTTGCAAGAGAACATCGAGGACAAAGCCGTCCTGGTCGATGGCGCGCCATAGCCAGTGCTTTGTTCCAGCGATGGAGACGACGACTTCGTCCATATGCCATTTATCACCGCGTTGTGGCGCCCGGCGCCGCATCGCGCCTGCGAAATCACGTCCGAACTTTTCAGCCCAGCGCCGTATTGTTTCGTAGGTCACGTCGACGCCCCGTGCTGCAAGCATTTCTTCGACCATACGCAGGCTCAAGGGGAAGCGAAAGTAGAGCCAGACGGCCTGCGCAATCACTTCACGCGGAAAGCGATGACGACGATAAAGAGAGGGGGACAGGGCGCTGGTCATGATAACCGTTCCTACCCTGCCGCCCTCAAACCCAAGTTAATGTGACGGTGCCCTTCGCGCGTATCTCCCAGCCATTCGATTGCTAGTTTTGGCACTGCATCGGGCTTTGTGACGCGGCGCACCATCCGGCCTGTCGCGGAGGAGCCGCTAGTCTAGCACGACGGTGTTCCAGCACGGCCTGTCAGGAAGCATCGCTTGGCGGGGGTGATCCAAGCATCGTAACCGACTGGGCCGAGGAAATTTGATCGCACGGCATAAATGCCACCGCTACCCTGCCTGAGAGCCGACGACCCACTTGATCCGCGACCCTCGCCAATGAAGAAGAACAGCGTATTCTGCTTGCACCCTATGTGAACAAGGCCAAGGTTCTTCAATAGTCGAGTGTCACCCTCAACGTAGAAGTAGCGGTCGAAGCCGTTCGGCGTCTGACAATTTGGCTTGGCTGCCTCCATTACATGGCGAGTGATTGTCGCCGGGAGATCGCGATCAATCTCAACGAGAGCAACGTCGTGGGCGAAGTCGTGCCCTTGGGTCCACCCGCTGAAGGCAATGAAGCGAACGGCTCTGAAGGCTCCATACTCCGGAGATGACGCGCCGTTCGTGTATCCGGGATAGGCCGTGGCATTCTGCCTAAAACTGCCTCCATCGAAGACGCAGTGGCCTGCAGTGAGCAGGTGGCGAGGTCCTATTACGGTAGATGAACAAAACGTCGCGCCATCATTGAACTCGATCCGAGGAAATGACGGATTCGGCGGCATGTCGGGAAGGTCGAAGCGCACACCATTCATTGGTGGCTCGCCGTATTCGGGGAGCGTTGGATCATCGCCGCTCAACGTGACGGGTGTGCTTGCACCTGTCTGAATGTCGTAAATGATTGCTGCGCTCTGGCCGGTGAACGCCTTAGTGGTTGCACTTCCTTCAATGTCGAGAGAGCGAGCATTCGGATGTGGCGCAAGCGTTTCTGGAACGGCCTGACCGTATGCGGCTGTGATACAGAGGAAACCCATCAGCGCGGTTGCCATGCTCTTCATTGCTATCCCCCTATAGAATAGAGTGCAGACTACGCGGAGAACGGGTTTGCGTCGACTCTCAAAAGGGCGCGATTTTTCGGTTAAGATCCGCGTTGCGAAATTGTTGAGTTCTGCAACATTTAAGCGAGAACTTGACTTTCCGCCACGATACTTAAGCCCATGGTTGACCATTCGACCGAACTGGACAAGGCATTCCATGTGCTTGCGGATGCGACGCGTCGGGGAATTCTTGAGCGCCTTTCCCGTGGGCCAGCGTCTGTTAGCGAGTTGGCAAAGCCCTACGCTTCATCGCTCGCGGCAATCCAACAGCATGTGCAAGTCCTCGAAGCCAGCGACTTAATAGTCACCGAAAAGCGTGGCCGCACTCGTGAATGCCGCATCTCGGGTGACGCCATCCTGCGCGTCGAACGTTGGCTAAGTGAACGCCGTCAATTGTGGGAATTCCGTTTCGACCGACTCGAAAGGTTGCTCGAAGGCGAAGAAACAAGTTCGGCATTCAACAAAGGTGAAAAATGACTAGCACTCCCTTTTTCCATGGAACGTTTTCGATAAAGCGACTTTGGGCTGCGTCCCCGAGCGCATTTTCAGGGCATGGCCTGACCCTGCCCTGAAAACCAGTGGTTTCATGGCCCCCCAGAACAATGGGCTGAAGTGCGTTGTTCGATGGATTTTCGAGTGGGAGGCCTCGAAGTGGCTGAAGGCCGCTTCGATAACGGAATTACGACGCTTTTCAAGGCCCGCTATCACGTCATCGAGACCAATCGCCGCCTAATCTACGTCTATGATCTCCACCTTTCCGGCGAACTTCACTCTGTCACTTTGTCCAGCCTCGACCTTCAATCGGATGGCGGCAAGACCCACGTGTCCTACACAGAACAAATCGTCCTTATGGATGGGAAGGATGGCGTCGAGATGCGGTGCGGCGGCACAGAATGGCATTTCGAAACAATCGAGAAGTTGTGCGTGTAGGCCGAGAGCCGGAATAGAGGCCGCTCCTTTCGCGTCCCCCCTCCGATACTGAACCCCGAAGCCCGCCCTCCGGTTGGCTTTTCGAATCCGGCGCGTCTCTAAAAAGGGTGCGATTTTCCGGGCGGAATCCGCACACACGCCAGCCAACACTTAGCCGAGAAGCTAAGTGTCTTGACACGAAGAGGCAGCCGGTATTAGTTAGCCGAATGGCTAACTTAGATCAGGTCTTCCATTCGCTCTCCGATAACACCCGCCGCGCCGTGATAGCGCAACTGGCGAATGGCCCAGCCAGCATCGGCGATCTCGCGCAACGCCATCACATGGCGTTGCCTAGCTTCATGAAGCACATCCGGGTACTGGAAGAGAGCGAAATCGTCGTCTCCCGCAAGATGGGGCGTGTCCGCATGTGCGAATTGCGCTCGGAGGCGCTGGCGGCAGCGCAAGATTGGCTCGAACAGGAACGCCGAGTTTGGGGAGCCCGGCTGGATCAGCTGGACGCCTTCATCGAAATACTAGCCGCGAAGGAAAACACCAATGGAAAAAAATGACGATCTCGATCTTCTACTCGAACGCACGGTGAAGGCCAGTCCGGCCCGGCTCTGGCGCGCTTGGACGGAGCCGGAGTTGCTGAAACAATGGTTCGCGCCAAAGCCCTATGGCGTGGTCAAGGCCGCAATCGACCTCGTGCCGGGCGGCGCGTTCAACATCGTGATGACTTCACCGGAAGGGAATGCCTTTCCAGAAAGGCCGGGCTGCATCCTCGTCGTCGAGCCCCAGCGCCGCTTGGTCTGGACAGATGGTCTCGGCCCGCTGTTCCGGCCGAATGCGGAAGCCTTCATGACGGCGGAAATCACGATGGAAGCCGTACCGGGCGGGACACGCTACCGGGCGCTTGTGCGCCACAAGAGCCCCAATGATCGGAAAAAGCATGAGGATATGGGCTTCTTCCAAGGGTGGGGAACCTGCCTAACTCAACTTGAGGAGCTTGCAGGGCAGCTGCCGGTCTGAATAGAAGCCGCCTTCAGGCGGCTTTTCTCATTCGCGCAGATCTCTCAAAAGCCCCGGATTTTCTGCCGAAAGCCATGGTGCAGAAATCTTGATTTATACAACACTTAATATGTGTGTAGGCTGAGGGCTCCTTTCGCATCACCCCTCGGATACGGAACCTAGAAGTCTGCCCGAGGGCGGGCTTCGGCACATTCGTGCGGATGTCTCAAAAGGGTACGAATTTTCGGGAGAAACGCTCTGCTCTTCCACGAT
>NZ_JASIRC010000004.1:0-4565 GCF_030063565.1 Methylocystis sp. JR02
CCCGCGGCTCCGCTAGAATCGTTCGCACCGAGACCAGGCGCGGGACACCCGCGGACATCCCTATCACATCGACACAATGACGTTCACCCGGTTTTCCTCTGTTTTCCCCGCCTCGCTCGCCTGCTTCCTGCGCATGGCGGCGCTGCTCGCCATCGTGCTGCCGGGCTTCGCCTTCGCGCAGGCGGCGCCCCTCCAGCTCACGCGCTCGGCCGCGGTGGTCGAGGCCTGGCCGGGCGTGACCATCCTGCGCGACCCGGACAGCCGTCTCGACGCCGCTAGCGTCGTCGCGCGCGCCAGCGAGTTCGAACAACCGCGCACCGCCCATGCGACCCTCGGCATGCAGCCGGGCACGACCTGGGTGCGCATCCCGATCGAGGTCGCGGCCGACGCGCCCGGCGGCTGGGTGATGCAGATCGATTTCGCCCTGCTCGACGAAGTCGATGTCCACCTGGACTCGCGCGCAGGCCTGCGCCAGGTGGCCAGCCTGGGCCGCATGCAGGCGCCGAGCGGCGACAACCTGCGCAGCCGGGTACCGGGCACCGTGCTGCGGCTCGCACCGGGCCAGTCCTATACGGTGCTGCTGCGGGTACGCTCGGTGGGCCCCAAGATCCTGCCGATCAGCTTTATGCAGCCGCGCGCCGTGCTGCCGGTCGCCCTGCAGGAACAGATCATCCAGGGCCTGCTGCTGGGCCTGCGCATCACGCTCTTCCTGTACGCGATCGGCCAGTGGCTCAGCCTGCGCGAGCCGCTGTTCGGAAAATATGCGCTGCTGGCGGCGGGCGTGACGGTCTACTCGGCGGCCTGGTTCGGCACCGCCGGCCAGTACCTGTGGCCGGGCAATGCCTGGCTGCTCGAGCACGGCGCCGGCATCGCCTCGATCGTCGCCTCCTGCGGCGCCTACCTGTTCGTCGAGCAGTCGCTGGCCCGCCCGGGACGCGACCGCATCTTCAGCATCATGATGAAGACCCTGGCCGCCCTGTGCCTGCTCACGGCGCTGGGCTTCGCCACCGGCGTGATCGGTCACGCAAAGCTGGTGCTGATCGTCGGCACCCTGGGCATTCTGCCGATGCTGCTCGGCCTGCCCGGCGCCTGGCGCCGCGCCCGTGCCGGCGACGTGGTCGGCACCTATTTCCTGCTCGGCTGGGCGGTCGCCTTCGCCTGCTCGCTGGTGACGGCCCAGCTCATCAACGGCAAGCTGCCGGCCAACTTCTGGACCATGCACGCCCTGGTCTTCGGCAGCACCTTCGATATGCTGGTCTTCATGCGCATCCTCGGCCTGCGCACCAAGGCCATGCAGACCGCCATGCTGCAGGCCGAGGCCAGCACCCGCATGAAGTCGGAATTTCTCGCCAATATGAGCCACGAGATCCGCACCCCGATGAACGCCATCATCGGCATGAGCCGCCTTGCGTTGACGCGCGAACCTTCGCCGGTCCAGCGCAACTACCTCGGCAAGATCCTCGGGGCCAGCGAGCACCTGATGGGCATCATCAACGACATCCTCGATTTCTCGCGCATCGAAGCGGGCAAACTGGCGCTCGAATCGGTGCCCTTCCAGCTCGGCGAGCTGCTCGGCCAGCTATCGAGCCTGCTCGACGTGAAGAGCGAGTCCAAGGGGATCGAGCTGGTATTCCGGGTCGGTCCCGGCGTGCCGCAAGGCCTGGTGGGCGATCCGCTGCGCCTCGGCCAGGTCCTGATCAACCTGACCGGCAACGCCGTCAAGTTCACCGAACTGGGCGAGATCGTGGTGGCGGTCGAACTGCGCAAGACGGTGCAGGACGGGGTGGTGCTGGCGTTTTCCGTCAGCGACACCGGCATCGGCATGAGCCAGGAACAGCTCAAGCGCCTGTTCCAGTCCTTCACCCAGGCCGACAGCTCGACCACCCGCAAGTACGGCGGCACGGGCCTGGGCCTGTCGATCTCGCGCCAGCTGGTCGAGCTGATGGGCGGCGAGATCGCGGTGACGAGCACGCCGGGCGTGGGCAGCCGCTTCAGCTTCACGGTGCCACTCGGCGTGGCGGGCGGAGAGCCCGCCATCCTGGGCAGCGGCGCGCTGCGCAAGGCCCAGCTCGCAGACATGCGCGCCCTGGTAGTCGACGACAGCGCCAGCGCGCGCCTGGCCCTGGCCGAGATGCTGGGCGCCCTCGGCCTGCGCGCCGACACCGCGGCCTCGGGCGAGGAATGCCTGGCCATGCTCGCGCGCGCCGACGAGAATGGCGAAGCCTACCAGCTGGTCCTGATGGACTATCTGATGCCGGGACTGGACGGGGTCGAGACCATCCGCCGCATGCGCCGGCGTGCCCGCGCGCCAGGCGCCGCGACCCCGGCCACCCTGCCCGCCATCCTGATGATCTCCGCCTGCAGCCGCGACACGGTGATGGAAGAACAGGGAGAACTGCCGGTGGACGCGTTTCTCCACAAGCCGGTCGGCCCGGCCCTGCTCTACCACAGCCTGCTGCAAGCCCTGCATCCCCAGTCGGCAGGCGCCAGGGGCCCCGAGCCCTATCCGGCCGTGATGGACGAGCTGCCGCGCCTGGATGGCGCCCGCATCCTGCTGGTCGAGGACAATGCCAACAACCGCGAGGTTGCCTTGGACTTCATGGCCGCCGCCCGCATGCAGGTCGACGTCGCCTTCAACGGCCGCGAGGCGGTGCGCATGGCGAACGAAGGCGATTACGACCTGGTGCTGATGGACATCCAGATGCCGGAGATGGACGGACTGTCCGCCACCCGCGAGATCCGCAACCATCCGCGCCTGCGCACCCTTCCGGTCGTCGCGATGACGGCGCACGCCCTGCCCAGCGACCGGGCCCTGAGCCGCGAGGCCGGCATGAACGACCACGTGACCAAGCCGATCGATCCCGACCTGCTGTTCTGCACCCTGCTCAAGTGGATCGACCCGGCGCGCCTGAAAGGCCGGCCGCTGCCGCCCGGCGCCATCGCGCAGGCGTCGGCGCCCCACTTCGAGCGCGGCGCCGACGCCGCGGCCCAGGCGCCGCTGCCGGCGGTGCCCGGCATCGACTGGCATGCGGCCCTCGAGAACGTCGACGGCCAGCGCCATCGCCTGCAGAAGCGTGCCGGCAGCTTCGTGCGCGAATACGCGCCGGCCCCGCGCCAGCTGCGCGAGGCGCTGGGGGCCGGCGACCATGCGCGCCTGCAGACCCTGGCGCACAATCTCAAGTCCAGCGCGGCCTATGTCGGCGCCTTCGATCTGACCGGCGCCGCCGCGCGCCTGGAACAGGGCTTGCGCGAAGGGCAGCCGGACCGGGTCGGGGTGGACGTCGCGGCGGTGGTCGCCGCGCTCGATACGGTGCTGGCGGGCCTGAGACGCCTGGCATCGAGCGTCCTGCCCGGACAGCCCGATCCGGCCGCGCTCGCGGCCGTGATCGCGCGCCTGGATCGCTTCCTGCGCAGCGACGATGCGCGCGCCGAGGATGCCCTGGCCCAGCTGGAAAGCCTGCTCGCCGCCGGCGCCCATGGCGGCGCCTCTCCGGCAGCCTGCGCGGAGCTCCTGTCCGCCGTTCGGCGCGCCGTGCGTGAAATCGAGTACGGCGCGGCGCTCGCTCCACTTGCGGCCCTGCGCGAACGCCTCGCGCTCGGCCAGGAGGCTGGCGCATGAAGATCGCGGAAGCACAGAAGGTCCTCATCGCCGACGACGACGCCGTCAACCGCGAAGTGCTGGGCGAACTCCTGAAGCCCGAATACACGGTGCTGCTCGCGAAGAACGGCGTTCAGGCGCTGGAACGTGCCGCGCGCCACCAGCCCGACCTCATCCTGCTCGACGTGATGATGCCCGACATGGACGGCTACGAGGTGCTGCGGCGCCTGCGCGCCGATCCGCAGCTCGCGCACATCTCGGTGATCTTCATCTCGGGCCTGGACCGGCCCGAAGACGAGGCGGCCGGCCTCAAGATGGGCGCGGCCGACTACATCGTCAAGCCCTTCAACCAGACCGTGGTGATGGCGCGCGTGGCCCTGCACCTGCAGGTGGTGCGCCAGCGCAGGATGCTGGAGCGCCTGGCGAACATCGACGGCCTGACGGAACTGGCCAACCGGCGCCGCTTCGACGAGGTCTACGGCCTCGAATGGCAGCGCGCCCGGCGCGGCAAGCGTCCGCTCTCGCTGGCCCTGCTCGACATCGACGCATTCAAACAGTACAACGACCGCTATGGCCACCCGGCCGGCGACCGCGCGCTGCGCTCGGTGGCCCGGGCCGCCGCCGGCGCCATGCGGCGCCCGGCGGACCTGGCGGCGCGCTACGGCGGCGAGGAACTGGTCCTGCTGCTGCCCGAGACCGGCGCGCTCGAGGCTGGACAGGTGGTGTCGCAGCTGCTGGAGGCCGTGGCGGCGCTCGGCATCGCGCACGAGGCATCCAGCGTGGCGCCTGTCCTGACGGTCAGCGTGGGCGGCGCCACCCTGGAGCCGGGCAGCCAGGAAACGCAGGCGGCGCTGTTCGAGGCCGCCGACAGCGCGCTGTATCGCGCCAAGCAGGCCGGCCGTAACCGCATCTGCTGGCACGAGCCCGGGCCCTAGTCTTTTCCGTCTGGCGAGCGGGCGCGGCCGAT
>NZ_JASIRC010000005.1:0-3015 GCF_030063565.1 Methylocystis sp. JR02
TAGGCCTCTGCGAGCAGGAAAGCGTGGCGCGTATCAGCTGGGACAGCAGACGCCGCTTTCACTAGCCAAAATGCCCGTTCTTCGATAGGCAACGCATTCCACCAGGCTATGCCCACGTGAGGGCTTTCCTCATGCAATGGAAACACGCCTCCACCGGCTTCCTCGTCATCTTCCAACAAGGTCAGTTTCCATCCACCGCCCAGCTCGGGCGCTCGTGGCGTGATCTTGTAGCTACGGGTTTTCATACGTTGGCCTGTGTTTTCAATACCGCTTGCTTGGCTTCCTTGAGAATGCGATAGACCGAAGCAACACCGATGTCTAGTGCCTTGGCAATCTCATCCTTGGTCAGTCCTTTTGCTTCCAGCGCCAGCACCTTATCGGCCTTAGCTTTTGCTGTTGGTGCGCGGCCTTTGTACTTGCCTGCGGCCTTGGCAGCAGCAATGCCTACCTTCTGCCTTTCAAGCATGTTTTCTAATTCAAATTGAGCTATTGAACCAAACAGATTGAAGGTGAGGCGACCTTGTGGAGTACCCGTGTCCACGTTCATATCAAGGATACGGATGGAAGCGCCAGCGGCAGCTACAACGGCTTCGATTTCCATCATGTGAACCATTGAGCGGGCTACCCGAGACAGACTGGTGAACACGAGTACATCGCCTTGCTTGATCTTCTTGAGAACCTTAGCAAATTCGGTTCTTTCTTCCATCTTCACTGAGCTGACTTGCTCCCGGAAGATCGTTTGATCGGTGCATCCAGCAGCCTTGAGTTTAGCCACTTGATCGTCCAGTCCTGCGACTTGGCTGACTGTTGAAGTTCTCGCGTATCCGTATATCATCATCACATCCTATCTTTGAACTCTTGATGCAATGATAAACTATCACTAGGGCCAATACAAGCTATTTTTGATAGTCTTTTTTGCTTGCTGGCGCTACTACTGTTCAACCAGGATCGTGTGATAGGTCAGACTTGGCTTGATTGAAGACCGCACCGGGACGAGCTGAGTCCGTACCAGGACTTCAAAGAGTGTCGGATGCGAAAGAGGATTTGCCGAAGGTTGTTCGTGTTCCAGTCGCGCAAACGAAGCGTTTTGTAGCCTTCTTCATTCAAGATTTTGACCATCTCATCTTGGCTCATGCCTTGAGCAATCATCTCTTTGATGCGGCGGATCGAGCGGTCGGCTTGGCGTTGGTCGTGGGTTTTCTCGTTGCTCATGTGTGTCTCCAATCTTGATTTAGTTTTTGTGGTGGTGTTGGTGGCATTTTTTGCACCAGGGTTCTAGTTCGTTGGCAGGGACGAACACTCTTTCTCTGTAGGCTGCAATGTCTGCTGGCGCTGTAGAGGCGAGCTGGCCTACTTCGTTCAGGTGATGGCATTCCGCTTCATCTCTTCGTACCAGGGCAAAGCACCTCTGACATTCGACTAGGCTTGCTTGTCGTCCGTTCGGCAGCACAATTCGCTTTACACGGCCCTGTATTGCTCGCCACTTCTGCTTCATGGTCATTGATTCTTTTCGGATCATGCTCACGACCTGGGCGACTGTCTTACCTTCGTACTGACTTAATCCATCCATACTGTTTAGCTCCTGTTCGTATGTACCTATCCGTGTATGCGTATGCAGCAGATACAACTCCCCCTCCCCCTATCGACGTGGCTAGCCTTCAAGGTGTTTTTGTCCACGTTTGAGGAAGGGATGCGACGTTTTCGGGAGAGGGTGCTTTCGTTTGATTGGGTGAAAGCTACGAGGTCATTCAACGGATAGGGAGGCGAGCGCCTCTGCTGAAATGGAATGACTAACCGCCGGGCTGTGGCCTTTTCATGGCCCGGAAAAATGAAGAACTCGCTTGCACTCGAAAAGGGGGCAAAAAAGTGCGCCTATGGCGGCTGCGAGAGGGGAAATTGAGGTATTTATGACTGCTGACTAAGCGCAAGCAAGAGAAAACCTGCTTGAGAGGAACTGCATTGCTATCTAACAAAGATAGTAACATTTGAACTTCAATTTGTCAAATCTTGCAATATCAGATAAGCAATTTTTGAAAATTAAATAGAAAGGCAAGTGCGATTGCTAAGCACTTCGCCGCTCTACCAATGAAAGGAATATGGCTATAGGGGGGCTTTAGACGGCCTACAAGGCCTTGAATCAGGAATCTGATACCTGGCGCTATGTTCAGGAATTTGTGAGCTTGTAAGGGCTTTTGACCAACCAGGCGTCGGCGTTCGCCTTGTGAAGCGGATTGCACCCGGTTTGAGGGGCATCCGGCACTATGTGCTGAAATATAGACAAGGCTTTGCGCCTCCCCTCGTGCTCCCCACCAAAACCCTAGGACACGCTAACTAGACACCTTGGCGCGCTATCGCTTGCTTGCGCACCGATGATGACCCCATCGGCACGCCCGGTTTCATTTGAAAGGCGGGAAAGAAAAAACCTTGAAAACCTAAGAACCTAAACAGCTGCATCCCCATCCTTACGGATGGTGAGCAGGAGAGGAAAGGGAAACGGCTACCCTACCCATTGAAGGGCATCGAGTACCGTTCCCATCGTTCTTACGGACGGAGCCGCAGTGTTCGTCAGGGGCGCTGAAACAGTCACAGTTCAACGCTTATCAGTTCATGGGTGTGATCCCATTGTTCTCTGGTCTGAATGGCTCAGTGTCGCTCTAGAACTTCCATCTTGACGACTACCCAAGGAACCCCCAGACCGAGACAGACGGACGCATGAGGGGTGCTTAGGGACTTACACAGGTACAGATACAGGAATGTACAAAGACATTCACAAATGTGAGATGATTCAGGTGGGCGCAAGCTGGCCGCACACGTGGCGCAATCACTGTGTGAGTCCCTGAAGAATCTTGGCGGATTCAACAGGCACCCCAATATCGCATAGGTGCTGACGGTTGGCAACTACGCAACGCTTCAAAGATACGCCCTAGGCTTCCCTCAAAAGGTTCCTGGGGCGTTTTCTTTTGATAGGTAGGCTAAGTCCCTGTCCATTCCTCGCCTTCATCCAGGGCGGCATCG